>JBBCJI010000024.1:0-153360 GCA_037190845.1 Flavipsychrobacter sp.
TGGCTTCGGCGCGCAAAGGGAGACGATCAGTCCATTCTTCAGTAGTGCTATGACAAAAGAACGGTGCAAATTCCCCCTTCGAAGGGGGAAGGGGGATGTTTCCACTCGTACAAATCATGATCTGACTAAATTTTAAACAGGATCTAAGACCTTTTGTTGATGTTATTAATTGGAATAAAACTGTGCCGGGAGAACATTACCGATCCTGAGGTTCTTATTGTTGCATCTAAGTTGCTTTTATTGTTTTCTTTGTCTATATTTGCAACTTAGTTGCTTTTATAAAATGGCCAATGCCTCAGGATCTAATCAAATGAACATGTCATTGAATGTTTTTCTGTTCCTCTTAAAACGGTTTGATGTGGTCGGCAGATTTTATTTCCTGATCCTGCTTTTTGCAGGACTTTCAGGTGCATATGTTGGCATTATTTCCCGAAAACGTTTTTTATAATTTAAAATACAGGACATGTATACACAAACATATTCACAAATGCCGGAGCATGTAGCCGGAAAATTGCCTGTAACTGTTTTGAGCGGTTTCCTCGGCGCCGGAAAAACCACGCTGCTTAATCATGTCCTGCATAACAAGGAAGGATTGAAGGTAGCCGTTATTGTCAATGATATGAGCGAGGTGAATGTTGACGCCCGGCTTATAACGGCGAAACATACTTTGTCGCGCACGGAGGAAAAACTGGTGGAGATGAGCAACGGTTGTATTTGTTGTACACTCAGGGAAGACCTGATGGAGGAGGTGGAGCGGCTGGCCCGCGATGGGCGGTTTGATTATCTCCTGATAGAAAGCACTGGCATCAGTGAGCCCGTACCGGTGGCGCAGACGTTTTCTTATGTAGATGAAGAAAAGGGTATTGATCTTTCGCGATTCAGCTATATAGATACGATGGTGACTGTAGTGGACTGTTTCAATTTTTTCCGTGATTTTGGGACGAATGAATTGCTGGCAGACCGGGCACTGACGGATATGGAGGGTGATGATCGTACGATTGTGAATCTGCTGACCGACCAGATTGAGTTTGCGAATGTGATCGTACTCAACAAAACAGATCTTGTAAGCCGGGATACGGTAGGGGCATTGCGTGCTGCCATCCGTAAGCTCAATCCGGATGCCCGGATACTGGAGGCTTTATTTGGCAAGATCGCTGCTCACGAGATATTGCATACCGGCCTGTTCGACTTCGAAAAGGCACAACAATCGGCAGGATGGCAGCAGGAATTACAGTCTGCATCTCATACCCCGGAAACGGAGGAATATGGGATCCGTTCGTTTGTGTTTCGCAGCCGCAAACCGTTTCATCCGGAGCGATTCTGGAATTATCTGCAAGAGGAATATCCTTCGGGTGTCATACGTGCCAAGGGTTTGTTCTGGCTGGCTTCACGTCCCGATGAAGCATTCAATTTTTCTCAGGCGGGAGGTTCTTCGCGGTTGGAGCCGGCCGGGATCTGGTGGTGTAGCATGCCGTTTGCGGAGCGGATGCAATATGCTTCTTTTGCGGAAAACCGGGAGCCGATCGAAAGCCGGTGGAGCAGGCAATGGGGCGACCGGATGAATGAGCTTGTCTTTATCGGACAGCATGTGGATCACGAAGAAATGACGGCTGCACTGGAAGCTTGTCTGCTGCATGAGGAGGAATTCTTTCTTTTTGAACAGGGCGGGGGATTCCATGACCCTTTCCCGCGTAATTTCTGAAAGCTTTAGTCCATTTTATTTACAGAGATGATTAACCGGAAAAATAACAGGGCATGATCACGAGGAGAGATGTACTGAAGCAGGGAAGTATGGCTTTGATGGCAGTTGTACTGCCTGAGCCGGCAATGGTATTAGCTAAATTTGATGATATGGATAACCATAACGATTTTGACGTTATTATAGTAGGTGGTAGCTATGCCGGTCTTTCGGCAGCGCTGGCGCTGGGGAGGGCTTTGCGTAAGGTGCTGGTAATAGATAATGGTTTACCCTGCAACAGGCAGACACCTTATTCGCATAATTTCATTACGCAGGACGGCAAAAAGCCGGATATCATTGCCGAAAAAGCCAGAAACCAGGTGCGTCGGTATGATACGGTGCAGTTTCGTAACGATCTGGTTGTTGGTGGAAAGGCCACGGAGCAGGGCTTTGAGATAGCCGTGGCTGCGGGCAGCTCTTTCCATGCACGGAAACTGATATTCGCTACGGGTGTCCGGGATCTGATGCCGGATATTGAAGGATTTTCCGCCTGCTGGGGTACTTCCGTGATCCATTGTCCTTACTGTCACGGGTATGAGGTGAAGCATGAGAAAACCGGTATCCTGGCCAACGGTGATGTAGCTTTTCATTATGCCCGGCTGATCCGCAACTGGACGAAGGATTTGACGATATTTACCAATGGAATCTCTACGCTGACGTCTGAGCAGGCCAGGCAAATTGCGCAGCATCAGATACCGGTGATAGAAAAAGAAATCCTTCGTCTGGTGCACGAAAATAATCAGGTACAGCAGATTGTTTTCCGTGATGGTTCCGTATTCAGTATAAAGGCTATTTATGCCCGCCCTCCTTTTGAGCAGCATTGTCGTATCCCTGAGGCGATGGGGTGTGAACTCACGGATCAGGGATTTATCCGGACGGATGCTTTTCAGAAAACAACGGTGCGTGGTGTATTGGCCTGTGGGGACAGCACATCCATGATGCGTTCGGTAGCGAATGCAGTTGCGACCGGTAACCTGGCAGGCGCTATGGTGAACCACGAGCTCGTAGAAGAGGAATTTAATTGATAGTTAAAATCGTCTATTCGTGTTCGAGCCAGCGGATCTGCCCGGGCGATTCTACCTGCCCCAATTTGCTGTCCCTGATTTTCCGGAGGGAATCAGGGATAGTAGATAAACCGGGTTTTGTAAACCCGGGTCTGCGGATTTTAAATCCGCGTTATTCTTACTCCCGGGTGCGCTCCGCTAACACCCGGGAGAGCAGGAATTTATACGCATTACTGTAAATCGCACCGATAGCCTGTTCTGATGCTTTTTGATTATTGGTGGGGGCTGCTTTTGAACAGGACGATTCATTACGCTCCGTAGGAGCGTCCCGTTTATAGAATGCCGCATATATTGCGAACAACCCCGTAGGGGTGTCCCGTTTATGTTGTTGCAACAGATTGATCGTCAGGCTTCTTTCGCATAGCCGATCAACGGAAGGTTCCGTAGGAGCCGCTGGTGTGTGGTATCTGTTTGCTATAAACAGGCCGCTCCGCAGGAGCGGAACGATACATGAAGTTTTTCCCGGACAATAGTGGTTTTAATAATGAATTGGAGATTATGCTTGGGGAGTTGTTGTCTGATGTAGGTTTTGTTATGGAAGTGGGAGATAAAGCGCTCACACAAGGATAATATAGCTGTGTGACAGTATTGGGATTTTGCAAGATGTTTAAATAGTATTTGATACTGTGTAGAGGTATTTTATATTTGTAAGGTGTGGAAATAGCTGCTACAATGCTCCGCTTATTTGTAATGAATATGATAAGCGAAGGCTGTAGTTGTTGTATAGAAATTATATGAACTTTATAGTAATAAAACACTAATATATGGCCAGGTTTTTTACGACCTTAATTACATCCTTGGGTCTAACGCTAATCGTTTCATGTTCCTCAATGATAAAAGAGAGTGACAATAGATTATCAACTAACATAGTTGAGAAGCCAACCAGGCAGGTATTGGGCGTAAATGCAGACGGCGTTGTCATCAGGACGGCTCCCCGCGAAGAATCAGAAAAGTTGATAAACGAAAGAGCTACGGAGGCTTTTGGTGAAACTCAATATTGCCAAGTTGACCATTCAACAAAAGTTGAAGTTTTGGAGACAAAGGACGATTGGTCAAAAATAAAAGTGGTCGAACCACACTGGCTTTCAGAAAGTCATCAGGGTTGGATTCCGTCAAGTTATTTAGTCTTTGAAGAACATGAAGAAAAAAAGATATTGGGAGAACTTGATCCAAGGGAGTACGAAATATTAAAGACTGACCATAAACCAGTAGTTGAGAACTTTCATGTTCTTTTAAAGCGTCCCAACTTTGACAAAAATGACGTTCATCAATTTATCAAACAGTTTCGCAAAGAAAACTGTTCAAAGAATTGCAATGTTCTTGTTTACGACGATAAATCGGTATTGCCTTTAGTTGATATTTACCCGTTGACCGAGAAAGATTATCTCAAATTAGCAGACCATTTTGTTTCCATGTCAACTTTCGACGCAATAGAAGTTAGGGATTGGTATCCGTATCAAGATTTTCAATATAAAGAGTATGGTGGTAAGAATTGGAAGAAAGAACCAATCAAATAACCAGATAATAATTCCGACTATTTAGTCGACCCTCAAAAGAAGTTAAATTATTGATGGTCACTTATGTATTCCCAATGATTTACGAAAAAAATTGCAAAATTTTGCTGGATGTAAGTGGAAATCCTGCAATCTCAGCCGTATATGGCGAATGAGATTGCGGCTCAAGGCCGCAATGACAAAGTGGTTATTGGCTGAACACGTTTCTTAAGTGTACTGAGTATGAATCTGTTTACTATGTCATCCCGGCTCGGGGGCCTACCGTGTACCCACAAGTATTACAGGTATAATTATCAATAGGGAATTGTCTTGTGTCATATGTTTATAATAAAAAGGGGGGGCTTTTAGCCGCAAGACAACCTATGTAATGGCAACGCGTATGTAAAGGGTACGGTGTCATCCTGACGAAGGAAGGATCCCACAAAACACGGGGAAGCACCCATTACGTGGGATGCTTCCTTCGTCAGCATGACAAACATCTCTTAACGAAGCTCAGCTATACGCTCCAGCCGGCACATCAAATGGTAAGTATTACATGTTCACCGGACAACAGTGATTTTTTAGCTACTTTGGCAGATCGTATTAAACAATTACACTTGTGGGTACACGGTAGGCCCCCGAACCGGGATCTCATGGCCGAAGTGACTTTTTAAGCGCCGACTAATTAAGAAATGAATGGATAATCCGGACAAATTGAGCCTTATTTCACAACCTCCCCAACAATACTGCAACATCTTCCGGCGTGTCAATGCAATAGCTGTCGTGCTCGGTGACGGCGCATTGAATCGTATATCCATTTTCCAGCCAGCGGAGTTGCTCGAGCGATTCTGCCTGCTCCAATGAAGAAACGGGCAGTTGTGTGATCTGTTGAAGAATATCCGTACGGTACGCATAGATGCCGATGTGCTGGTAATACGGATGCTGCAGGAGCCAGGCTTCCGGAGCGGTGTTTTTCTGGTAAGGAATAGCCGCACGGCTGAAGTACAACGCCTGTTGCCTGTGGTTCAGCACGACTTTCACCTTATTATGGTCCTGTAATATCTGCGGTTCTTTTACCGGCATGACGAGTGTGGCCAGTTCCGTGGCGCCGTCCTGCAGTGTTGTGGCCAGCAGGTCTATCTGTTCCGGATTGATGAACGGCTCATCACCTTGAATGTTGATCACATAGCGGTAGGCTTCCGATTGCAGCTGCAATGCTTCGAGGCAACGGTCTGTACCGCTTGGGTGGTTCGCGCCGGTCATCACGACATTCCCCCCGAATGAAAGCACTTCTTCCTGTATCCGCGTCTCGTCCGTGGCGACTACGACTTTCGCGAGTTGTTTGCTTTGTATCGCCTGTTCATACACGCGCCGGATCATGGTTTTGCCGGCCAGGTCTATCAGCGGCTTACCGGGGAAGCGGGTAGATGCGTATCGGGCAGGTATGATGCCGAGGATCATAAAGGGGCGTTGGGTGTGATGGTGTCGGTTTCCGTTCTGGAGAAGAAGGAAACCTGTGCTTCGTTTCGTTTCTGGAGATATTCCTGGTAGGTCTCCGTATAATGCATCCGGTGCGTGATGGTTTCTGTGTAATGGCCACTGATGCCGCAGAGTAATTCCGAAGATTCGCGGATCGCATGGTGTCCGCCGCTTGCGGCGGTGAGGTAATCCGCAAGGTCCTGCTGTACGGCAAAGTCTGATAACAACGGACTGCAGGCACGCTGTACCATGATGCGGAGTCCGCATGCGGCAGCTACCGAGAAGTCAAGCACATCATCGAAGATGTAAGCTACTTCGTTGGGGGCAAGATGATGGGTAAGGCACAGATGGGCGAGGGCAGTGGCTTTGTGGCGTATGCCGTAGTAGACGACGTCGAAATGCTCGCGTTGCGCCAGTGTGGCCGCGGCCTTGTTGTGTTCGCCTGTGATAATAGCCGTTACCGGCGGCTTGCCCGCACGCAGAAAATGATTGAAGCGAAGTAGATTGGTACCCATGGCATCTACTTCGCTGAATGTGCTGGAGCCGCTTTCGTCTTTCATGCCGTTGTTAAATACACCGTCCCAGTCGAACACAAATGCTTTGATGTGAAATAGTTTTTCACGCAGCAACTCCGGTGCAGCAATAAACTGACCTTTGAAATGTTCGGTGATATGAAGCAGTGATCCGGGCATAAACATTGATTTATATTGCTTTCAGATGCTGAATATCGAGCATGCCCGAGGGCTTGCCATTTTCGGTAATCAGCAGGGTGTCCACATTGGTTTGTTTGAATAGCATCGCCGCATCGTTCAGCAATGCGTTGGCGTCAATGCTGATGGGGGCTTTGTATTCCAGTTCGCCAAGTTTTTTATCAAGGATATGCTCGCCGTCATGTTGCAGCAGGCGGCGGATGTCTCCATCGGTAAATACGCCTTTTACAGAGCCATCCGGGTTTACTACCGTTACGGCGCCAAAGCCATATTCCGTCATTTTTACAATCGCATTTTTCAGCGGCGTATCGGCCTGTACTACGGGGTTGATGCCATTCCAGGCTTCCCGTACCCGTACGGTCATCAGCCGGGTATCCTGAAGGAACTGCTCTGTACCTACGGACGTGAAATTATTGTCGGTTAGCGCTTTCAATACCTTCAGCGGTACGGTGATCGTATGTACGCCGATATTGATGGCGTTCCGTACATGTTCTGCATTCCGTACGGAGCTGAACATGATCTTGGTGTTATAACCGTAATGATCCACGGCATTGACGCACTGCTCCACCAGTGCCAGCGCATCATGGCCCTGATCCTGCAGGCGGCCTACGAGCGGACATACATAAGTAGCGCCGGCGTGCATCGCCATATAGGCTTGCTGCAGTGTGTATACCAGGTGTACATTGACGAGCAAATTTTCTTTACGCAGCAGATGACAAGCCCGAACCCCCTCCAGCGATACTGGTATTTTGAACACGGTACGCTTGGGATCCAGTCCCAGGTGCAGTTGCCTGCGTGCTTCTTTGACGATGTCTTCCGCGGTTTGGCCGAGCGCTTCGATCTGCAGCACAGGCACCATATCGGCGAGTTTCAGGATCATCCCGTCAATATCGGTGATGCCTTCGCGCTGCATGAAGGTCGGGGTAGTAGTCAGTCCGTTCAGAAATCCGAGCTTTACGCCTTCTTCGATCTCTTTCAGGTTGGCGGAATCCAGGTATAACTCCATTGTTTTTTTGTTTTTATTTGAATGTGCCCTGTGGGCGTGTTTGTTTATAAATGTTTATACGACGGCCGTTTGCTGCCGGTAGCGCACTTCCAGATTGTGTATTTCGATCAGGGGTTTCAGGAATGCTTCCAGATCATATACACACAACTGGCTGGCGGCGTCACACAGCGCTTTCTCCGGTTCCGGATGGGTTTCGATGAATACGCCGTCCACACCGGCGGCAACGCCTGCGCGGCTGAGCACCGGTAAAAATTCACGAGCGCCGCCTTTGGCGTCGGCACTGGGTATGCCGTATTTACGGATGGAGTGGGTGATGTCGAATACCACGGGGTAGCCGAGTTGCGCCATATGGTAAAAGCTCCGTGGGTCTACCACAAGATCATTATAGCCCATGGTATAGCCGCGTTCTGTCAGGATGATCTGGTCATTGCCGGAATCCACAACTTTACCAGCGGGGTGTTTCATGTTCTCCGGGGCGAGGAACTGGCCGTGCTTGATATTGACAACTTTTCCTGTTTTCGCAGCTGCAGTCAGCAGGCCGGACTGCATACAGAGGTAAGCGGGTATCTGGAGCACATCACAGACTTCGGCGGCTGGAGCTGCCTGGTCGGGGTAGTGAATGTCCGTCAACACCGGGAAGCCGAACTGGTCTTTGATTTTGCCCAGTATTTTGATCCCTTTATCGAGTCCGGGACCATCATAAAATTTGAGGCTGCTCCGGTTGTCTTTCTGGAAAGAAGATTTATAAATGACCGGGATATTAAGCCGTTCGCTTACTTCTTTCAGCGCTTCGGCGGTCTTCATCATAATCGTTTCATCCTCAATGACACAGGGGCCGGAGATCAGAAATAATTCATCAGCCCCGCACCGGATATCACCTACTGCTACCTGTTTTAAGCTCATGCACTGTGGTTATAAATGCAAAAATACACTTAAAACACGAGTGATGGTATTGATGTATTGTGAAAGTTGTTTTGAATAATGGCGACGAATGATGTTGATAATTAATTCATTTACATAGCTTTCCCGGCTGTTAGCGCAGCATACCCGGGAACACAGATAAAGCGGGATTTGCAATCCCGCTCCAAAAACAATAAGTCGACTTCTTTTTCCCCGGAGTTGTAAACCCCGGTTTATTTGTATTCCCTGATGCCCTTCGGAACATCAGGGAAAGTGTACAAGCATAGATTAGTTTTTTAGGGCTTCCCGTTCTACAAAAATGAGCCTGTTGCCGAATGGGTCGTTTACGGTCATTTCAAGTGCCCGTTGATCATAGAAAGGTGTATGGATTCCCGGACGATTGTACTTGTACGCCTGATTGAGGAGTGCCTGATGGTAATCATTCAGATCGGGGAAATGATCTATGAAGATGCATGCGCCCGGGGAACCATCGCCATGATGTTCGCTCAGGTGAAGTGTAATGTCTCCCCGGGAGATCTGCAGGTACACCGGGGTTTCAGGAGGTTGATGTTCCCAGTCAATTTTAAAGCCCAGCCATCGGATGTAAAATTCGTGCGCTTTGTCGTAATCAAATATTCTGAGGATGGGTATTACTTTCGCCATTGATTTTTTGTGTGTTTTTATCTTAACGTTTTGTGCCAACCGACCACACATTACCCGCAAAGTCTTTGAATGTAGCCCGCCGGTCCGGATCATTGGCGCTGTCTTTGGGGGCTGCTATAATTTCACAGCCGGCTTGAACTGCTTTTTGGAATGTCTGATCTGCATCCGGCACATACACATGCATTACAATGGGGACAGGCGGATATTGATCTGTAGCATCTGCTATCATGATCACGGAATCGTCAATCTGCATTTCTGCATGCATGATCTTTCCGTCGGGTCGTTCGTATCGCCTTAATTCTCTGCCGTCAAAAACGATCACTATCAGCGCCATAAATTTCGCTGCATCGTTTACGATAAAATACGGCGAGGCGGAGTTGTATCCTGCAGGTTTGAATGTCTTGTTCATAATGTATCGGAGCGTGTAAGCTGAAATTCAGATCATGATAATGTCTATAAATATAGTGAAACGATTTAAATGTCGTTACAGCGGATTTAAATCCGCTGTAACGACCGGGTTTACAAAACCCGGTTTATCTGTATTCCCTGATGCCCTTCGGAACAGCAGGGAAAGCTTCAAACCATAGCTACCGCCTGAACCGGAAGTGCCGATCCAGCGGATGCTTTTCTCCTTTTAGCATGGCGGCGACCATATCCATACCGACAACGGAGAAGGTGATGCCGTTGCCGCCAAACCCCAGCACAAAATAACTGTTGGGGAAATCCGGATGTTTGCCGATGTAGGGCAACCCGTCTTTGGTCTCTCCAAAAGTTCCAGCCCAGACAAAGTCCGTATTAAAATCATAATCAGGCAATATCCTGCCTAATTGTTTTTCTAATTTTATACTTTTTTTATAGAGCAAGGCATCCCGTTTTGCAGCATTTACAAAATCCTCATCTTCACCGCCAATCAGCAGGCGGTTGTCGTCGGTGGTTCTCATGTAGATGTAGGGATCTGCTGTGCTCCAGAAAAGTGTGTCGTTAAGATGGCTATGATCTTCTCCGGATTGCTCCCCCACAACGGCATAGGTCGAAAGCAGTTTTACAAATTTGTCTTTAATGATTTCGGTGCTCTCGAATCCGTTACAGTAGATGATCTTTTTTGCTTTTATGGTATGCCCGTTTTCAGTCGTTACAGTGACGCCATTGCGTTTGTAATGTACGTTCCTGATCTCTGTCTTGTCATAGATTGACAAACCTTTTTTATAGTTGAATGCCAGGATGTCGTGCGCCAACTGAAACGCATCTACGTTGCCGCCCTGTTGGGAGAGAATACCGCCAAAGGTGTTCTCAAGGCCGTATTTCTTTTGTATCGCCGGAGCGTCCAGCCATTTTACGGGAAAGCCATATTTTTCTCTTGCTTCAAATTCCTGCTTCAGCCATGATACGTCCTTTTTGTAAGCAGCAAAATAAAGCGATTCCTTTTTCCTGAATCCACAGTCCGATTTTACTTTTTTTGCAATCTTTCCTAAATCATCAATAGACGCATAACAGGCACGATAGCTGGCAACAGCACCTTCTTCCCCGATCTTTTCGATTAACTCATACAGCGGTACATCAATCTCATATTGCAGCATGGACGTCGTTGCGGATGTGCTGCCATGCGCTATTTCTCTCCGGTCGATGACCATTGTTTTGTAACCCTCTTCCATACACCTGTGTGCAATCAGGCTGCCGGTAATGCCGCCGCCAATTATCAGTATCTCGGTCGTCGCATTTTCTTTCAGAGAGGGATAGGAATGGATGATCCCGTTTTTGACCAGCCAGAACGGCTCGCTTGATTTTAGCTTCATATGCCTGCTGCTTTGATTAAAAATACGATTTATAAATTTAGCGTCTGTTTAAATTAATGCTGTAGTTCTGCCATGATGTGACGGAAAGACCTTTCGCACAGGTTTTACTACATTTGAATTTCAATATTTATACCGGATAAATGGAGCTTGAGACAACATCGCTAACTAAAAACAGGGTAGCATCTATAGACCTGTTAAAAGGATTGGTAATGGTGGTCATGGCCCTTGATCATACGAGGGATTATTTTCATGAAGCTGCATTCCTGTTTAGCCCCACCGATCCGGAACGAACCACGCTTTCCATATTTTTTACAAGGTGGATCACTCATTTCTGCGCACCTGCCTTCAGCCTGCTTGCGGGTATGTCTGCCTTTATGGTGGGATTGAGGAAATCGAAAGCTGAGCTGTCCGGTTTTTTGTTCAAACGCGGTATCTGGCTTGTTTTTGTTGAGTTGTTCATCGTCACTTTCGGTTGGCATTTCGATATTCAGTTTAATAATTTCGTACTGCAGACGATATGGTCTCTGGGCATAAGTATGATCGTGCTCGCTGGTTTGATATATATGCCGATAAAGATGATACTCGCTTTTAGCTGTCTTCTGATATTTGGTCATAACCTGCTTGATAATGTTCATTTTGGAGATAATCTGCTATGGTCTGTCCTGCATGAGAGCAACAGCTTCAAGATTGCCGGCGGACGGAACCTGGTCGTGGTTTATCCGCTTATTCCATGGATAGGGGTAATGTCGTTGGGGTATTGTCTGGGTACGCTTTATGAACGATCGTATGATGCGGTTAAGCGAAGAAAGATCCTGAACATCACCGGTATGGGCGCGCTTTTGTTTTTCGTGATATTGCTTGTAATCAATAAATATGGTGATCCCATGCCCTGGGTTTGGTACGACAACGCATCGCAAACATTCATGTCCATGTTCAATATGACGAAGTACCCGCCATCACTGTTATACTTATTGATAACACTGGGGTTGTCCCTTCTTTTCCTGGCGCATTCAGAAGGATTTAAAGGAAAATGGGTGGCATTCTTTTGCACTTTCGGCAGAGTTCCTTTTTTCTATTATATACTGCACATTTATGTGGTTCATTTGCTCGCGTTAGTCGTAGCCGGGTTGGCCGGACTGGGCTGGGACGCGCTGTTGCTGCCATCGTTTTCGAATATGGAGCCTGCGCTAAAGGTCTATGGCATCGGATTGTGGGGCGTATATCTCGTCTGGATTATTGTGGTGGCGGTGCTTTATCCGTTATGCAAACGGTTTGATCGCTATAAGCAGGGTCATAAAGAAAACTGGTGGGTAAGTTATTTGTAATTGAATCTACTTCCCGAAGCCAAAATCCACCCGGTAATAAAACAACGGGAGAAATCCCAGCTGATAAGTCCGGTAAAAAGGATCCTTGCCCTGGTCGGCGAGATCAGGACTATACGTTAACGCCATGATGTTCTTTGTGTTCAGAATATTCACCAGGTCAACGGCTATCTCATGCGTCAGCCGCTGGCTATTGATCCTTATGCCGAGCTTTAGGTCGGCACGGAAGTAATGCGGAAACTGGCGGGTATTCCGCAGACTGTCGAGCGGAATGAAATCGCCATAAGCATGAGATGCGGCTGCATCGGGTGGAGAATAGCGCCGCCCTCCGGCATAGGTGATCTTGGCGCCGGTAATGAGTGTGCTGTTCTTTCCCAGCTTCTTTTCATATCCGCCGAGCAGGTTCAGGGCAAACCGGCCGTTATAATCGGTATTCCGGTAAATGCCGTCATTGCCGCGTGCCTTACTTTCATAGAGCGCGCCGGTGAATAACAGATAATATCCCTGCCGGAAAGATCGTGATATGGTCAATTCCAGTCCATAATTATATCCGGTGCCTTTGTTGTGCAGGGTGTCGGGGAAAATTCTTTCAAAGGCATTTCCCTGATTGATGGATGAATAGGAAGATCCCGTGCGATGCTCGATCGGTACATTGAAGAGATATTGGTAATAGGCTTCTGTACGTATGGTGAAGTCCTTGCCCAGCGAACGCCCGTAGCCGGTGACGAAGTGGTGGCTCCTGGAGAATTCAAGGTTGTAATTATGCATCTGTGTGGATGTGTTTTGCGGCAGATGGCTGAAATACTGGTATAATGGTTGTGTCTGGCTGTGTAGTCCATAGCCCAGTGAAAAGACGCCAACGGAACCGGGCTGCCATTGCAAGCCTGCACGAGGTTCGAGTGCGTGGGTGTTATTGTGGCTGAGGTATTGCCCGTGCAGTCCGGCCGTAATGGTAATGGTAGAGACAGGAATGAATTTGTATTGGATGTATGCCTGTGACAGGTTGGTTTGTCCCCGGTATCCGGAGCGGTACTGCCAGGCCTGCAGGGTAGGTGGGTATTGCCGGCTGCTGTCGGAGAAATCCAGGTGGTAGAGATCATTGATCAGCCCGACACGGATCACATGGCCTGCGGCAATCCTCCGGTTGAGATACCAGTGCGCCGTGGTGGTGCGGGTGGTAAAAGCATATCCGAGGATGTGTTTTAGAGAGTCTACCTGCCAGTCTGCATTCCGGAATACTTTTTCGTGCTCGGCGGTGGTATAGTGGCCGGTAAGGCCAATCGTGAACTTTGAATAGGTTTTACTGTTGAATGTATGACTATAGGACGCTCCTACGACGCCTGCATTAGACCGGAAATACTGATCCCGGTCGGATTCTCCGTATATCTCTCCGGAAGCATCTTCCAGGTTGCTTACGATCAGGTCTATATTGCTCAAGCCGCCAATGCCGAACAGGTCAATGTTCCCCTTTTTGCCAACAGGGAAATGGAGTTTGAAGGCCGCATCCTGGTAGTTGGGGACGGAGCTTGTGCCGAGTCTGATATTTAATCCCTGGAAGAGCTGCAGTGTGGAATACCGGTACGTGACCAGGAATGAAGAACCGTTTTTGCGCGATATGGGTCCTTCTGCCGCCAGCTCAGTACCGAGCAGCCCCAGTTGGGCGGTGAACTCATATTTGTCTGCATTGCCGTTGCGCATCTTTAGATCGAAGGCACCTGCTACGGCATTACCGTATTCTGCCGGGAAGGCGCCGGTCAGGAAAATACTGCTGCCCAGTGTTTTGTTATTCAGCATGCTGACGGGCCCGCCCGTAGTGCCTGCAACGGCGAAGTGATTGGGGTTGGGGATGTTGATGTCTTCCAGCCGCCAGAGCAGTCCCTGAGGGGAATTGCCGCGTATGATGATGTCATTTCTCGAATCGTCGGCTCCCTGTACACCTGCAAAGTTGGATGCCATACGGGCTGGATCGGCACGGCTGCCGGCATAGCGTTCGGTTTCCTGTATGTCAAATGTTTTCGCACTGACGACCGCCATCTCGTGTACGTTCTGCTTCCGGCCGGTAACAACTACCTCCTGCATGAAGCCTGTTTCTTCCATCTGTATGTTCAATACAACCTCTTTGGCGGATGTGACCAGTATCTCATACAGCGTCTGCCGCTGATAACCTGTGCGGGAAATGTATAAGATGTATTTCCCGACCGGTACTTCGGTGATCTGAAAGCGTCCTGCGGTGTCCGTTGTTGCCTGCAGTTGCCCCCGCTGATCTGTAATGGTCACCCCTTCAAGCGGATAATGGGTGTCTTTGTCTGTTACCATCCCGGTGATCCGCTGGCTGTGCTGTGCCATAGCCGGTACGGATAATAAGGTTGCGCATATCCATAAGATCAGATGAAGGCGCTTGTAATAAAAGGTCATGAAACCCGGTATTTTCCGTGTAAAGTATAAATTTTGTCAATTGTTTTACATGTTTTGTTTTGCCGGGATCGGTATTTTTCTTATTTTACGATAAATGACTGGCTATGATGAGGTTGAGCGAAACCTGGTTTGCAGAAGGCTATATTGATTTTGAGCTGCAGAAATACCGCCTCCTGGCTTATCTGAAAGAGGTAAACCAATGCTTTAGCGAGGCGAAGCTCTACCCTCAGTTGTCAGATGTAATCTTTCACTACAATAATCTTGTGTCTTTCAGAGATCATAAAAAGCTGATTCAGGAACAGTTCCCGCGCAGGCTGGACAGACTGGATGCAGAAAAGCTGGAACTGGTGTACCGGCGAATGCTGGAAGATAGCGAGATCATGCAGGAAATGGAAGACATTACCAGCTATGCGATCGGTCAGATGAAGGAAACCATAGACAGCGGCACGGAGATTTACGAACATGTGGAGCAGCATCTGCGGATAGACCCGGTGGGGATCCTGCCATTGTACCGCCGGGAAGGATATGTGCTATTGCGTTACGGCAATCATAGCGAGGTGCGTGCTTACCGGTATACCGTTACCCTCTTTGAGCATCAGTTTGCCCGGTATAAAGGATTGAAGATGGGGTATTTCGACAGTTGGCAGAATAGCATTGCAGATACCTATGAAATGATCAAGCGGGAGCTCATACGCCGGCAGCCGGAATTACCCAACCCCGCAGTGTATGCAGTGGAGTCGGAGATGATATTCCCGGTGGATGAAACGTTGCTGCCCGTGACCCGCAGATTGCTGGTACGTTATATTCAGGCAGATTAAACACACTGACTGTGGCACGATAAGGAAATTGACAATTGAAAATGTATTAATTTTCAATTTTCAACCTTCCATTTTCAATTGCTTATGAAGCAGCAAAGTAAAATGAATACGCCCACACCGGCTGAACATATGCCGGTCAAATATCCTTTTCTTTGGTTGGCAGCAGCCGTGCTGGCCGTCTACCTGCCTACGATGCAGTTTGGATTTACGCAACTGGATGATTCTATTTTCATACAGGAGTTCCGTGCATACAACGAAGATCTGTCCAACCTGCTCACGTCTTTTACCCGTGGTGTATTCCATGAAACGAATGATACGTATTATCGACCATTTCTGATGAACATCATGCTGCTGAACTATCAGGTCAGCGGAGAGGATATAGCAGGCTATCACGCGGTCAATATTCTGCTGCATCTGCTGAGTACGGTTTTGCTTTACAGGTTATTCATTGCTTTGGACGTGCGTCAGTTGCATGCGTTCCTGTTGTCCTTATTGTTTGCCGTGCATCCGGTGCTGACCCAGGCGGTAACCTGGATTCCCGGACGGAACGATACATTACTGGCCGTATTTGTTTTCCCTTTTCTTACCGGAATACTCCGCTATGCAAAAGAAGGTGGGGCGCGTACATTGCTGTTGTCGGCATTGTGTCTGCTGTGCGCGCTTTTTACCAAAGAGACGGCTTTGCTGGCGCCTGCCGCCGGTTTCGTATTGTTGGTAATACCCGGGAGATATCGCTGGAACGAACGCCGGGTGGTTGTGCAATATGTTGTATGGCTGACTTGTTTCCTTGTGTATTACGGTGTGAAATCGGCGGCTACCGTACAGCCTGTAGCGATGGATATTTCCGGAACGCTGGGTGATTTTGTATCACGATTACCATTGATCGTACAGTACATAGGTAAGATATTCCTGCCGTTTAATCTGAGCGTCTTTCCGATCCAGGAAGATACCGTGTATTACTATGGTGTCATTGCACTGGCTGCGCTGATCGGGGTTGTTGCGTTTTCCCGTAAAAATGATCTGCGTCTGATGCTTGCCGGTGTTTTGCTCTTCCTGGTGTTCCTGCTGCCGGCGCTGCTGGTGCCGTACAGCCTCAACGAGCAGGCTTTCGAGCACCGGCTCTACCTGCCTGTAACCGGAATACTGCTATTGCTCTCCCAAACGACGTTGTTCCGCAACGGGCTGAAGGACCGGACGCTGATCGTTTCGGTTGCTGCGGTGGCGATTCTGTTCAGCGTATTGAACTACCGCCATCAGCAACACTTTACCGATCCTGTGACCTTTTGGAAGCAGGCCGCGGAAACTTCTCCGCATTCGGCCTACGCCTTGATGATGTACGGCGCGCGGGCGGACGGGCGTCCGCAGAAGTATGCATATATCCGTAAGGCCTATGCTTTAAATCCCGATGAAAAATACCTCAATTACTATTACGGACTTATGCTGATGGAGCAGGACTCCATAGATCTGGCAGAGCAGCATTTATTGAAAGAGCAGCAGCGGTCGGACTATTACGAATGTGATTTTCACCTGGCCCGGATATCATTCCATAAGAAAGATTTTCCGCTGGCGGCGGAGCGTATGGAGCGATATCTGACCCGCGACCCTATGAATGTGGCTGCGAATACGAATCTGCTCCTGCTGTACCTCGATATGGGGCTGAAGGACGATGCGACCGGGCAGGCCCGGAAGATGCAGGAGCGTGGTGTTTCCATTGCTCCGGAAATACAACAAAGACTAAAATGATGCATGAAAATTACCGGGCTTGTTTTACGACCTTCTCCCGTAAGAGCGTCGTTCCGTCGTTTATCTCCAGATAATAAATCCCCGTTGGTAATTCCTCCAGGCTTAACATGGTCTTGCCCGAAAAAGGTCCGGTTTGTCTGAGTTTCCGGCCATATACATCCAGTAATGTTACCCCGGAAACGGTCAGTCCGCCTGTTTCAATATGGATCAATGAATGAGCCGGGTTAGGGAAAATCACAATCTGCCTGCGAAAATCCGGCAGAGATATCCCGGTTTGTTCTTCCTCCTCTTTTTCGAACGGGAAAAGATCAGACATGCCGGTACAACCATAGCGATTCGTGACGACGACATAATAATTTCCGTTTTGATCAGGATAAAAATGGGAATCGGAATCACCGGTGAAACTGTCCTGCGCATCATACCAGGCATAGCTCTGATAGGTTTCAGCGGTATACAGGACGTTTTCTTGCCGTACGATCACCGGCTCCGGCTCTGGTAAATGACTAAGCCTGTATTTCAATGATGTATCCCGGCATCCGCTCCGTTCTATAGCCAGCCAGTATGTGCCTGTTATATGTGTAATAAACGAATCGAATGCATATGGCTGTCCCTGTCCTGTAAGCAGTAATGTATCATTACGGTACCAGCGTTTGTCTCCTTGTTCATAATTGGCTATTTTGACCGAATCGCCGGGACAGGGTACACCCGGAGTAAAGTTGATGTTTTTATTTAAGGACAGAATTGTAATATCCACCTCCGTTGAATCTGCGCAGCCATCCTGGTTGAAGTTGAAAACCTTATAGAGCCCTGAACGGGTAGCCAGTAATGTGTCGAATGTATGTGGTATCCGGACACTGGGACTCCAGTTGTAGTGAACAATCTCTCCATCTATGGTCCAGTGTTTATATCGCCCCCTGTGATAATTTGCCAATTTTACGGTATCTCCGCTACAGACAAATGAAGACGGTGTAATGTACAGAGTGGTATCAATATTGGATATCGTTATTTTTATGGGAGGAGCAGTATCAAAACAGTCTGCGTTGCAATAGGCCACCCTTTTGAAATAAGTGCTTTGTGTCAGCGTCAGATTCGAGATGTAATAATTGTTGCTGTTGGGTATAGTCTGGTAGGTAATGCCATCTGTGCTTTGCAGCCAGGTATAGGATACATGAGCGTATTGAACGCTATCCCCCTTGATCGTATCAATTTCGGCTACATAGCAAAATGGCGTATCTGCACTGTAAACAACGGAAAGCCGGTTCAGGATATTGGCGGGACAGGAGGGATTGTACTCCCAGGTGTCGCTGCTGCCGTCGGGGAAGATCACGCCGCCTGCAATGTAACCTTTCCCGTTTATGGAAAAATAAGCACCGCCCCGACGTGGGAGACCAGGGAAGTCAGGGGCACGCAGCCAGGTGTCTGTTTGTTCGGCGTATTTGAAAAACTCTTTGGTTGTATTGCTGCCGACAAGATGATAGGCTTCGTTATTTAATACAAATACAGCACCGTCCTCACTGTATACAGGGAGCGGATTCTTTTGTTCCCATGTATCGGTAACCGGATCATACATGGCAAAATCTGTACTGATTCCGGTATGCATATGGTCCCCACCAATTAAGAAACCCTTTTCATTCAGCGAAAATCCTACCGGGCCCGACATTGCACTTATCATGGGCGCTCTTTTTGTCCAGATATCCAGGGTCGTGTTATATTCCCATATATCGTACATGTTTCCATAAACATTTGGATTGCAAATGCGATACGACTGTCCGCCACATACATAAATTTTATCTGACCCTATTGTAAAACCACCGCTTGAAACGCGTGCGCAGCCAACAAAGGGGATTGCAGCGGAAAAAGTATCCGCGACCGGGTCGTATTTATAAAATGACAGGGGACAGTCTAAACGATCCGTATACTGGCAATGACCTAATCCAAAATAAACATTCCCTGCCAGTGAATATGCGTTAGCCCAGGCTCTGCCATAACCAGGCACATTCCCGATATCTTTCCAGGTATCTGTAGCCTGGTCATATTCCAATGCGTCCCTCCTGTGTGTCGCATACCTGTCTGTTCCTCCCAGAAGGTAGCCTTTATTACCTGCAGAAGCTCCGGATACACTTCCTCTGCCTGCACCCGGCGGCACATCTGTTCTCCGGATCCAGCCGCCCTGGCCGGAGGTATAAAGAGAGTACCCCATCAAAAAAAGAAGTATACCGGTTCGTACGATGTGAACTTTCATTCATCCAAAGGTATTTATAATGCATTAAAAATCTCCCGTAATACCGCGCCCTTACCGGTCTATATGCAGTCTGCTGATCAATTTGCGATGCCCATCCTGCAGCCATACCAGATATATGCCATTCACAATTGATTCCGGCAAGTGGATCTGCTGCGAAAATCCACCCGACCTGACTGCTATCTCTGTCGTATAGACAACCTGGCCTGTCAGCGTCCGGACCTGGAGCATTAGGGGTTCCTCGTTTGTTTCCTGTATATTAGAGCCTTCTACCATGAACGATCCGTTGCTTGGGTTGGGGTAAATGCTCACATTGCCCAAGGTGCGTTCTATATCCCCGACGGATACGGCTACAGCCATCCGGATTCGGTTGCTTTCAACTGTTACGGGGTTCGCACAGTTTTGGTTGCTCTGCATTTCTACATAGATCTCATCGTTGTTGTTCAGTGAGTTTGATCGGAATACCGGATTGTTGTGACCTGTGTTAATGCCATTTCTCTTCCATTGGTAAACCGGTGCAGTACCTCCGTTTACCGGACTGGCTGTAAAAATGGCCTCTTCCCTTGCCACAATTGAAGTGCCGGGTTGGACGCTGATGGAAACGGATGGGACGACTGGCTGTACCACTTGTATACGTGCAGTGCTGCCACGTGTTGTATTGCCCATGCAAGGCAGGCTGTCAGTAACGGTACAAATGAAGACGTCGAGATGAGCCGGAGCCGGCTCGGTATATGTGCTGCTGATGGCGCCGGGTATGTCTGCTCCGTTTTTCCTCCATTGATAGGATGGGTTGGCGCGCTTGTCAACACTTGCATTGAGGGTGACCGGAGTGCCGGCACATACTGTGTTCCCCGGCTGAGTAGTAATAGATACTATCGGCAGGTCGGCAGATGGCACTTTTAATACAATTTCATTACTGTTTCCCGGAATAGTGACACATCGCTGGCTACTTGTAACCCGGCAGTAAATCCTGTCTCCGTTTGTCGGTGTATATGTCCAGGACGTATCAGTGTATATGGTGCCCTGGGTGTTCCAATACCAGCGTACCTGAGGGGCGCTGCCTCCGTTTATCGGGTGGACAGTGAATGTTACGGGGGTATTGGGACAAACTTCGGATCCGGGGCTTATAGTGATAACGGACCGGGCCGTATCCATTGCCAGGCGTGTAACGATGATGGTATTACTCATCACCGTAGGGTTCGGTGTGCAGTTTCCTCCGCTGGTCAGTTCGCAGGTGATGGTATCACCGTGCTGTACCGTACCGTATGGTGTATACGTATCGCTGTTATTGCCGACAATTGTGCCGTTTCTTTTCCATACATACGTCCTGTTGTAGTATGAGCCGTTATCGGTTACCACGGCGTTAAAATTGTATGATTCTCCGATGCACAGGGTATCGCTGTTCCTGCTGTTTCGGATGACAATGGATGGGTAGTTTATAGGGGTAATGCTCATCGTCAGTGTATTGCTGGTACGGGTGGTATAGGTAAGGCAAGGGTAGTCGCTGGTGAGCTCACAGGTGATCTTGTCTCCTGTAGCGAAGACGGAATCGACATAAATGCTGCTGTGGACGCCCACGTCCACTCCGTTTTTCTTCCATTTGTATTGTGGATCATTACCTCCATTTGTGGGGGTGGCAGAGAATGTGACGGGGGTACTGTCGCAGACGGATGTGCCCGGGCTGGCGCTGATCGAAATGTTGGGTTGTGTCATGGCCCGTACCGTCAGCCGGATCGGATCACTGGTGTCACGGTTGGGTGTAGCGCAGCTCAGGTTACTGGTCAGGATACAGGTGATCACATCATTATTCGCCGGTGTACTAAGTGTATACGTGGGGGTGTTGCTGCCTACTATACTGCTGTTTCTTCTCCATTGGTAGGTTGGGGAAGGTCCGCCATAAGTTGTAGTTGCATTGAATGTGATGGCCGTGCCGGTGCATACGGTGTCGCCTGGTGAAAACGTAACGGTTATCTCCGGCTGATAAGCATTGCGGACGGTGAGCTGAACAGCTTCGCTGGTGTCTGTTGTTTTAGTTACACAGCCGAGCGAGGTGGTTAGCACTAAAGAGAGCCTGTCGCCGTCGTTAAAGCTGTTGCTGCTATATGAGGAACTGTTGCTACCTGCCGGCTGTCCGTTCAGCAGCCACTGGTAGGATGGTGTGCCTCCGTTGACCGGTTGAGCCGTAAAGCTGGCATTGACACCTGTGCAAAGTGTATCTCCGTTGTTTTTCCGGATGGAAACGGATGGTGTTACCGGTTCGTTGACGGTTATCCTCAGGTAGTTGCTTTCTGTGGAGTCTCTGGAGACACAGTGTCCGTCTGTTTTCAGGATACAGCTGATCACGTCATTATGCTGCAGGTTGAAATCTTCATAGACGGGCTGGTTGATGCCGACGGGCTGGTTGTTCTTCATCCATTGGTAGGACGGACTGGCGCCTCCGTTAATTGCAGATGCTGTAAACCTGACCGTATCGTTTCTGCAGATAGTAAGCCCGTTTTCGGAGCTGATGTTCACGTGAGGAATATCTGCTGGAGCTACGGATATGGTAATGGTGTCGCTCCAGGTCATAGGTGCACATCCTGCCGGATCTGTGACAAGGCAGTATATTTTGTCACCATCCATCAATCTATCGGAACGAAGTGTATCCTGGGGAGCCTGTATTGGTCTGCCACTGATAAACCATTGCAGTTTTGGCGTTACGCCGCTATTCTGTACTGTGGTGGCCACGGCAACCGTTGCATCCGCACATACCGGGACTGGCGCGTCTGTCCAAAGGGCAATATTCATCGGGCCTGCCAAAGCTGTAACCTGTAATACAGCAGTGCTTGAAATGCTGGTGTCGCGGGCGTTTGTAATGATACAGCGGTATTTGTTTTGGTCCATCGTTGGTACTACGGCAGAAACCACCAGTTCAGATGTTGCCGTGCCATCATAATGTCTACCGTTTTGAAGTGTTTCCCACCCCGATCCGTTATTTGCCTGCCAGTGATAGGTATAGCCTGCGTGAGATATAGCTTTGAAAAATGTGCTGCTCCCTGCACATACAGACTGAGATACCGGTTGCTCCCAGATGGCTGGTTTGGCCGCTGGTTCTCCGATCTGGAACGCTGCCGGTTCCTGATAAAGGGAATTCAGGAGCCGTAATGACATATTGCTGATGGTGGATTGCAACTGTGTTTTCCAACTGCTGTTACTATATTCATTCACGATCATATGCTCCGGCATGGCCCCCGGATCCATATCCGGGTTTTGCCAGGAAAACAACAATTGCATATCACTACCCACTATATCAATGGAATCGAGGTGATAAACGCGGTTTACACTTCGGGTGGGCATAATGGCGCTTCCGGATATAGCTGCATGATCACCGGATGTATTACTGAAAGTGGCGGAACCACCGGTGGTCACATTGCCGAAACTGAGAGTTATGGGTGCATATGACTGATGATCGCCGATGGGAAACCGTTGTGATTTATTGGTGCCGGCAGTGACGGGGATCCGCAGCTTCCCGTGCAGCCACCCCGCCGTTTGTGATCCGCCATTCACGTTGGTGGCCTGTAGCACATTGCCTGTCGGAATGGTGAGTATTCCTCTTGTGAATGTCAGTGTATGTGATATGATTACGTCGCCCATGATAATGCTGGCTCCTCCGTTTGCATTGTCTATGACAAGGTTATGGAAATTGCCGCCTGTTGTGCTGGATATACTGCCGGCACTTGTTATTGTTTGGGGCTGATTGTTGGCATTGGGCGATGAATTTATGCTGTGTTTCCCTAAGTATAGCGTACCCAATGTAACCCAATCTGCATTCTCGTGGACATAAATATCTCCTCCAACATAGATCTGCTGGGCGTTCATATCGAACTGAGCGTTGGGTGTTTTTAATAGCAGCCGGTTATTGACATTCAGACTACTGTTTAGTGTGACTTTTCTGTTTGTGCCGCCAGGAGATCCATTGATAGTTAGATTGCCTATGCTGTTTTGCGCAGAAGTGTGCATGCCCAAGCTGAATCCCAGTGAGCTGCCTCCTGAGGTTATGGATTGTCCGTCACCCAGAATAATGGTATGTCCGGTATCGAAATATCCCCTGCTGGTGTTGGCGAAGAACAGACTGTATACCTGACTGGCGGATGAGGACGTTCCGGCATGTGGATCTACAATAACGATTTGTCCGCCTGTTGCTTCAATCTCACGGGTGGCAATGTTCAGGATCGGCGTGCCTGAGGCCACACTTTGCTGCATATTTCCGTTTGCATTGCCGTCGATAATGATTTCCCCACCTGTTTGCAGGAAAGAAGATTGCAGCAATGTAAGATTGCCGTTTATTGTCAGTCTTCCTGAGACCACCTCAAGTGTTCCGCTGTCCTGAAAGGTCCGGTTGCCGCCGCCGCTGGGGCCAAGTATTACATTGCCACCCGTAAGGGAAAAATATCCTTTATTGCGAATGGCGCTGTCTATATGCAAAGTGCCGTTATTGACATGCAATCGGCTGAGCGGACTGGTATGCAGCAGGTACGCTTCACCGTTTGCCGTAACGGTTACGGTGTCCTGATTGCTGATGTACACCCAGTCTCCATTGCCAGGTGCCCTGCCCAGGTTCCAGGTGGCGGCATCGTGCCAGTCTCCTGATCTGACCGAAAAAAATACATTGCGTACTGAAGTATCTGCCGCACCGATGTGAAAAGATGCTGCCTGGAGGTCGGCCAGTGTCAGCCCGTTTCTTTCCGTGCGGTAAACCGGAGGGGTACCGCTACTTGCAACATGTGTGCCGGGGGCTGTGCTGCTTTGTGTCAACCGGAGTGATGACGGGGTTGTTACCTGAATCATATTGCCGAAAGAAACCCTGATGCCGATTGATGCAAAAGGAGCTGCGATGCCGTCTCCCGGTGTGAATTTCCAGGAACCTGCAGTTCTTTGCTGAATGGTGTAAGTGCCGTCAGGTATGTTCAATCCTGTAACCATGCCGGATGTATTGTCGAGCGAGAGGGTAATGCTTCCGCCGGTGGCCAAAGAAGTACCCGTTGCGAAATATACTGAAGCATGTCTGGGGGCCGCCTGATGATAGACGGGATATACGCCGGTGTTGTTTCCTGATGCACCCGGATTAAGCGGAGAAAGTGGTAGTCCGTTAATACCATACCATCTTTTCAGGGCGCCTGTTGTCAGGATAATATGGCTATTGGGGGCATAAAGATTTCCTGTAGTTGTTGGTGAGCTGCCGATCTCCAGTGTATAAGGACCCGCAAAGAGGTTCCCGGACTGCATATTCAGTGTGCCGGGTATCTGCCGGGATCCGGGGAGTATTATCTGGTTATTATTCCCGATGTTAATTGTCATATGCGCAGGGCCGTCTGTGTCAGGAAAAATAGCAGTGTTTGCTGTAATGTTTCCTGTCGCACTATACTGCAGCGTTGTTGCCGGGGCATACCGGATGCGCAGACTGGTCCGTATGGGTTCGTCTGTGATAGTGGCAATATGAATCCCACCACCTCTGTTAACTTGGAAATCGGAAGTAAGCGCATTGTTCAAGTTCAGATCAACGCCCGCGGGATTGCTGATCTGATAAGTGATATTTCCCTCTGGCGCCTTTTGATAAAATGAAGCTGTTTGCGCACCATCCGTTCCGTTAAAACGGATGATACACGGGAACGTGCTGTCACCGTGACCGTATATTGTTCCCCCTGTCTGTGCGAATGATCCGGAAATGTTGAGTATTCTTGTTCCGGAGGTATTTGTGCCGATCTTGACAGCGCCGCCGGTCTGGATAAAATGTTTCACATTGACGGTGAAATTCCTGCCAAAATCCAGTATTCCCGATCCTGTGTTGTGAACAATAAAAGAATCACGTACGGTGATGGTGTTGAAACTATTGCCTGTTGTTCCCTGGAATGACTGATCCGGACAGTCGTATATGAGTTTGTGGAGGTTGACCGGGCGGGTAGAATTGTTGGCCGGGCCGGCAGTTGTATATTTTGTAAAATAGAAGATAGATCCGTCTTCCCATATGGCAGTGGGGAAATTGCCGCTGGCAGAAGTGAATTTATGTTCATAAATACCCTGTACGCGGTAATTGTTTTCGTCCGTTGCCTGGAAAGATGTATTGCCGGAGCCTCCGTTTGTCCAGATTCCGGATTCCGTGATGGTGAGTATGCACCCGGTGCACAGGTTTTTAAAATTATGGCTCGTACCGCTGATGCCATAGAGCTCCATCCGGCCGGAGACACTGCCGGAACAACTGTCGCCTGTAAATTCCATGGCAATGGTGCCTGTGCTGCCGGTTATATACAGGGTAGAACCGTGGTGTATGGTCAGCTCTTCTGTTTGCGCATTATAGTCCGTTTGGAGCTTCAGGGTTCGTGTGCCGCTCGCAATGCTTTTCAGCACTACAGATGTGTTGTTGGCAACCAGGAAGCGACTGATGGTCTGGTTGGGAATGTTTTCAATGGTATCCGTCTGCCCGTTATTAAACTGTAAGATATCCGAAGGCTGAGGGGTATTCCGGTATGGCGACCAGTTCTGCGCCTGTTGGAAATCCCGGTCAGATGCGCCGGTCCAGGTATAAGTTTGATTTACAGCGGCTCTACCTGTAAAATGACTCCTGTTCAGTTGCTGACCGGCAGATGATAATAAGGTGTCGCTAATGGTAAATCTCATATTCCCGGATATCGTCGTACGTTCGTCCTGCAGCGGCAACCACTGGGTGCCATTCCATCTGCTCAGCTGTAGGTTGGCGTTGCCTGTGATATCAGATATCGGGCAATCAAAATAACCATTGTAGTAAAAATCCGTGTGCTCCTGGTTATCCGTGATGCTCCAGTAACGGGTTATTCCTCCGGGATCTTCAGGATGTGTACTGCTGGTTGTCCGGACACCTATATGCCGCTCTGCAGGATTATTAATGACATTGATCCGTGCATGAGCGTATTTTGGCTGCCCGGATGTATTGCCTATCGGAAAATCTATAGCCTGTCCTGCGCTACTGCTTGCTACACGGCGGATCAGGTATCCTTTCCCATCAGTACTGATCATCCGGTCAATGGTGCCTGTGGTGAAGCTAATGGTCCCGTCGAGGGTCAGGGAATCGTCTCCAAGCACGATAATTCCTGTCCCTAATGAAAGATTGCCCGATAACCTGCGGGTTCCCGGCAGGGTCAGATGATTATTGGATCTGCCTCCCAGAAGACTGACAACAAGATTGGATGGCCCGTTCGTTTGTGGCCACTCAAGTTCTTTCGCATTATAGCTTGAAGAGTAAACGATCTCCAACGTTGATCCCGGCTCATAGGTAAATGATCCCGAACCGCTCCACCTGCCGGAGTGAATGATGTTCTTGTTGCTACTCTGAATAGGAATATTGCCTGTGAGTATGGCACCCTCAGGATTCTTCAATTTATAATTGATGCCTGCCGTTGTGATGGTGCCATTTATATATACTGTCTGTTTCCGGCTGCCGGAAAAACGGATAACAGGAGCACGATTGCCCGGACTGCTGGTCAGGACGTGGCCCGGATATTGCATGAAATTTCCGGATAAAGCCAGCTTGTCGTCACTGTCCTCATAGTCATAATATTGAAAGCTCAGATCCAGCATGCCACCATGAAGGTACATACCTCCGTTTATGATTACTCTGTAGACGGATGTAGGAAATTTAACCGTTCCCGACATCTGATAAAAGTCACCGCCGATCGTTATATGACCTGTCTGTGCGAATGAATAAGCGCCGGTATTTACAATGGAGAAGCTGCCGTTAACTGTCCCGAACTCCATCGTTATGTTTGCCGCCTGGTCCGGGCAATTCCATACAAAATTGCCAAGCGGAACATTTGAGGTGAAGCCGGGCGCCTGCTGTACTACACCTTTGATCACAACAGTTGATTTTGGATCATAAGTAACGCGTGGGATATATCCGCCATCACGGTGATGTATATATTCACTTTTTTCTCCGAAGCGTACATTATAATTGGTGCTGTTGTTATTATTGGCAAAAGACGCATTGGCGCCGTATACATTGACTACGTTATTTACGTCGACTGATATATTGCTGCCCGTATAGTTGAAATAACTTTTGTCGTACAGATTGAGACTGCCGTTTAATGTAGTAGGGCCGTTGTCTGCAATGTATTTTGCAGAGTCCTGCAGCGTCAGCGGCCCGTTAAACAGGGCGGTGCCATTGTCTGCGATAAAAACAGCAGAATCTTTCATTACTACCTGTCCGTTGAATATGGAAGCTGCATTCCGGGTGTTGTATATGCTCCTGCCCGATAGCGTAAGGGTACCGTCAATAGTGCCTGTTCTTTGTGTTCCGCTCGTCGGATAGGTAAGTGTGATCCGACTTTTTTCCAGAGACAGGGATGCATCCTGATCCACTTGCAGTTTTTCCTGGAGTGTGAGTGTGGGAGTACCTGTACTGACAAGCCTTACCTGGCTCCGGTTGCTGATGTGCAGCACTGCCAGATTCTGTGACGGAACATCCTCAACAGTTACCGTGCCGCCATTATCAAAAACCAGGGTATCCATACTATGCGGCGTATCCCTTCGGGGAGACCAGTTAGATGCAATGGCCCAGCTACCCAAGCCTGATTGCGGTATCCATGTGTAGCGCCTGGGGCCGGCTGTGCGTGTTGTTGCTGAGAGAGGATTGACGGTGTTGTATCTGGGAGCGCCGATACAATTCTGATTGTTGTAGGGAAATATGGTATACCTGTATTCTGTATGATATTGCAAACTTGAATTGGAGAAACTGACAGAAGAGCCGTTATAGACCACCCGGCTGTTACCCATAATTGTATTCTGCGCATAGATTGTGCCGTTTGCAGGAAGAGAATCGGGGTAGGCATTGCCTTCTGTACGGAGTACCAGGTATGCATTTGCTGCCGGAGTGCCCGGAGTGAAAGTTCCGCTAATACTGGTGAAGGATGGGGTCAGTACCAGATTGGTAGGGGCGGCTGGTGGCTGGCATATCGGCGGCCTGAATGTATATGTAAGTCCGTTGGGCGGATTCTTGCCCCCGTTATATATAATATTACTGCTGGAACTTCCCCCGTTTACTGTAGAGGTCCAGTCTCCACCCGGAGAACTCCGGTGGAAAAAACTGTAGCTGCTTAGTCCGCGTAAGCCCACCTGCACGGATAAGTTACCGCTATACATGTAGCAATAGCCATATACTATGGTAGCAATATCAGAACCTTCGCTAAGGCGGATCTGGAAGTTTGCCGTGAGCGCGGAGTTGTTGGGGTATGCACCCATATCTTTCCATTGAGCTATGAAGGTTCTGTTGGGAGCAGAACCGAGCGTATCATAGCTGAGTACAGACTTCTGGCTGACGCCACCTATATCACCATCAAAGCCGCACACGAGCCTGAAATCACTGCCGCCCTGATATATCTTCCAATATCCAGTGCCTGGATCTGTTGTGCCGAAGCTGATATATCCCCGGCCTCCTATATAGATATCCCGGTAAGCCACGCCGTCCAGGTTAAAGTCAAAAGGCAGCATAAGCTTATAGCGCGAGTTGCCAATGCGTATTCCTGTGTCCAGGATATGTCCTCCGGTCAATTCGGAGTAGGTGCCCAACTGTTGTGTAAAGGAATAGTAAGGAATGTATTGTGCCTGGGATTCATGATTGCCAGTTAATAGTAGCAAGACTATGAATTTAATGTACGGGGGAATTCGCATCATGAAAATGTAAATTGAAAGTTACAAAGATATTGTAAATTTTTTTATGGCGATGGGTTGGAGCTCGGTAGGGTACAATGATCTGTCGGTTTTCTGAACATATACAACCAATTAGACAAAGATTAGGATATTGAATTACTCTATTCCCTGTTTGGATTACTCTATACAAGGCCGGTATTCAGATCGTCCAACTTTAATATATTTGATATAGAAAACAAGCATACTTATGGAAAATAACACGCCTCATAGTGCCAACGAAAATCAGCCCAAAGGGGATATCAGCAAATGTCCTTTTTCCGGCGGGCAATTGAAACAGGTAGCCGGAAGCGGTACCAGGAATAGCAGTTGGTGGCCCGATCAGCTAAACCTGAATGTCCTTCGCCAACATGCTTCCCTGTCTGATCCGATGGATAAGGATTTCAATTATGCCGAAGCCTTCAACAGCCTCGACCTGGAAGCTGTAAAAAAGGATCTGCATGCACTGATGACGGACTCTCAGGATTGGTGGCCTGCGGATTTTGGTCACTATGGCGGTTTGTTTATACGTATGGCATGGCACAGCGCAGGCACATACCGTGTACATGACGGACGTGGCGGAGCAGGGCAGGGGCAGCAGCGCTTCGCACCGCTCAATAGCTGGCCCGATAATGTGAGCCTGGATAAGGCGCGCCGGCTGCTCTGGCCGATCAAACAA
The DNA here is from genome assembly GCA_037190845.1 of Flavipsychrobacter sp. Classification (GTDB taxonomy): domain Bacteria; phylum Bacteroidota; class Bacteroidia; order Chitinophagales; family Chitinophagaceae; genus JBEBVQ01. Next base: position 29,753 of record JBBCJI010000024.1, read on the forward strand.
AAATATGGCCGTAACATATCATGGGCGGATCTGCTGATCCTGACGGGAAATGTAGCATTGGAATCCATGGGTTTTAAAACTTTTGGCTTTGCCGGTGGTCGTGAAGATGTGTGGGAAGCAAGCGAAGATGTGTACTGGGGCGCTGAGACGAAATGGCTGGGTGGAGATGCCCGTTACGGGCGTGGTTCGGAAGGTGTGCCTGAGCGGCATGGGGTAGTGGTATCGGATGATGATGCGGACGGGAAAATACATACCCGTGATCTGGAAAAACCATTGGCAGCCGTACAGATGGGTCTGATCTATGTCAACCCGGAAGGGCCTGATGGTAATCCGGATCCCATTGCTGCAGCTAAAGATATTCGCGATACTTTTGGTCGTATGGCCATGGATGACGAAGAAACGGTTGCATTGATCGCCGGAGGCCACAGTTTTGGTAAAACACATGGGGCAGCGTCAGCGGACCATGTCGGTAAGGAGCCGGAAGCCGCAGGCATGGAGCAGCAGGGTTTTGGGTGGAGCAACAGCTATGGCTCCGGTAAAGGAGCTGATACCATTACCAGCGGACTGGAAGTAACCTGGACGAAAACACCCACCCGATGGAGCAACAACTTTTTTGAGAACCTCTTTGGTTATGAGTGGGAGTTGACCAAAAGTCCGGCAGGGGCACATCAATGGGTGGCTAAAAATGCTGAAGCCATCATTCCGGATGCATATGATCCTTCAAAGAAACATCTGCCCACCATGCTCACTACAGATCTTTCCCTGAGGTTTGATCCGGCTTATGAGAAAATTTCCCGCCGCTTTCTGGAAAATCCGGATCAGTTTGCAGATGCATTTGCCCGTGCATGGTTTAAGCTCACCCACCGAGACATGGGGCCACGTACACGCTATTTAGGTCCTGATGTGCCAGAAGAAGTATTGATCTGGCAGGATCCAATCCCGGAAGCAGACCATCCGTTGATCGATGACCATGATATTGCTGCATTAAAAACAAAAGTGCTGGAGTCAGGACTAAGCATTACTCAGCTGGTATCTACCGCATGGGCATCCGCTTCTACATTTCGTGGCTCAGACAAGCGCGGCGGCGCTAACGGCGCCCGCATCCGCCTGGCTCCTCAGAAATACTGGCTGGTCAATAACACACCGCTTATCTCAAAAACTTTGGAAACGCTGGAAAGCATCCAAAGAACGTTTAACGGTGCCCAGGACGGTGGTAAAAAAGTTTCACTGGCCGATCTGATCGTTTTGGGCGGTTGCGCAGCTGTTGAAAAAGCTGCAAAAGATGCCGGGTATAATATTACGGTACCTTTTTCACCCGGCCGTATGGATGCATCGCAGGAGCAAACAGATATCGCATCATTTGCCTATCTGGAACCTGCTGCGGATGGTTTCCGCAATTATCGCAAAATGAGGTTGTCCATACCGACAGAAGCGCTGTTGATAGATAAAGCACAGCAATTAACGCTTACAGTACCCGAGCTGACGGTCTTAGTGGGTGGTATGCGTGCCCTGAGTGCCAACTTTGATGGCGCTGCGCATGGCGTTTTTACACAACGACAGGGACAATTGACCAACGATTTTTTCATAAACCTGCTTGATATGGGTACTGCATGGAAAGCAGTTTCTGAAGACAGGGAATTATATGAAGGTACTGACCGTACTACGGGTGAGCGCAGATGGACTGCAACCCGTGCAGATCTGGTTTTTGGATCTAATGCAGAGTTGAGAGCAATTGCAGAGGTTTACGGAAGTGCTGATGCCGGAGAGAAATTCGTGAAAGATTTTGTGGCAGCCTGGAATAAGGTAATGAATCTTGACCGGTTTGATTTGAAGTAAAGAGGAGCGGGGGCAATTCAAATCTTCGCTATTCAAAAAACTGAATTTTGCTTCGACAGGCTTAGCAACCGTTTTCTAATGTTGGTTATTGAGCCTGTCGAAATGATGCTAATGCGGATTTCAGTGTTACTGTTGATATGAACAGCAACAGAATGAGAAACTTGATTTGTCCGGGCATGTTGTTGGTTTGGTCGCAAGCCATCAGTTTGGATATCTGGATTTTCATTTTTTACTTTCCCGGAAGGATGTTGGAATCGAATTACTGGTTGCCTTCTTTGATTAACATGTAGTTGGCTATCCATTGGAAGCCGATAAATCCGATGAGAAACATTACAGCCGTCGGGTTTAATAAGGATGCTCCGGCGAATGTTTTTATAATTGCAATAATCCCGGTAATAGCCATGAGAACGGCATATACGGGAAGTGCATTTTTCTTTTTTGAGGGTGCAAACATTGCACTGAAGGGTAGCATCATGGCAAATCCGAACAGGGCAACGGATAAAAAACGCTCATCAGACATGATAAAATAACACAGCGCTCCGATGATGAATACTAAAAAGCTGATGGCAACGAAGTTGGAACTCATCTTCTCTTTCCTGCTCAGCAGTAACTGCCCATACTTATTGAATCTCAGGAACAGGTTGCTGATGGGGTTGATGATCCACGTTGAAAATGCTATTAGCGCGAGGGCAACGATCAATGGTGTCAGATACGGCTGAAGGGCTTCATTTCGCTGAGCCAATACTCTCAGTCCTCTGAATCCCAGATAAAATCCAATGATTACTCCCCATTGATACCGGGCAGTAAGGTTGCTTATCCAGAATGCATATTTCAGGAAGATCCGATATACCGGGTTGCCGGCTTTCAATGCTTCGAGCATGCCGGATTGTGCATATTCAGAACCAGGGTCATTTTGCAGGGATTCTTTGAAATGTTCCAATGCTTTTTTGTGATTGCCCTGTTCCAGCAGGCTCCATCCATAGTTCGCGTGGGTGTATGCGTTGTTGGGGTCTTCTCTCAGTGCACCTTCGATGGTGGCAAATGATTCCTCCGGTTTGTTGAGTTTGATCAGTGCGGTGCTTCTGGTATTCAGCGCCAGCAGGTTTTCTGCATCTATACTCAACGCTGCTCCGGCCGTTTCTAAAGCTTCCTGATATTGCTTGCGTGCCAGCAATATGTTGGCCAGTAATGCAAAATAGTCTGCATCATACGGGTCCAAAGCAACTGCTTGCCGGATGTCGTTTTCAGCTTCCCGGAGGTTATCCTCCTGTATGGCGATCCGGGAGCGTATATAAAACAAATGCGGCGCATCAGGTGAACGACCGATAGCGTTGTCGATAATGCTTCGCGCGGTATCAAATTTATCCTGTTGCAGATGCACTTCTGCAAGTAATGACTGGAGATGAACATCCCCGGAATCCATGGCCAGCATGTCTTTCAGCATTGTTTCTGCAGCAGTAAATTTCTTTTGCTTTATTAAGATGTCAACTTTTGACAATGAGTTATTGGCTGTCATATTATTTCCTGATTTTCATGAAGGAGAGTACGTCGTCGTACAGGCCGGCATCGTTGGCAAACATGGCGAAGTTCTTAGCTGTTACAAACCATTCCTGTGTGCTTGGCTTGTGTTCTTTTATTGCGTTTTGCAGGTCTTTTGTACTGATCGGCTGCGGAATGCCCTCGGAGAAGGATGCTTCCAGTTTTTGCTCAATTGCGATGTCTATAATTGCATCAATATCTGCACCGGAATAGTTTTCTGTTTTCTTTGAGATGTTGCCATAGTCGATATCTCCTGTTGGCTTGTGCTGGAGCTTGAGTCTCAAAATTGATGCTCTGGACGCTTCGTCGGGAGGTGGTACAAAAATGATCCTGTCAAATCTGCCGGGGCGCCGGAAGGCAGGATCCAGGTGCCAGGGGGTGTTGGTAGCGCCCAGTATCAATACACCGTCATTCGTATGATTGATGCCATCCAACTCCTGCAAAAACTGGTTGATCAGGTGCCTTCCGCCTGATTGTTTCATGTCGCTCCGGCTTGCTCCGAGTGCGTCGATCTCGTCAATGAACAATACACAGGGAGTATTGTTCCTGGCCAGTTCGAAGATGTCGTGCAGGTTTTTCTCGCTGTTGCCGATCCACATGTCGAGAATATCGCTCAATCCTACGCTTATGAAACGGGCGTTTACCTGTCCTGCGGTAGCTTTTGCGATGTATGTCTTGCCACATCCCGGAGGGCCGTAAAGCAGTATGCCGCCACCTGTTTTCTTGCCGTATGCTTTATATAGCTCCGGATGAAGCAGGGGCTTGATGATTTTCAACTCAATTTCTTTTTTTACGGATTCCATCCCTCCGACGTCACTGAAACGAATATCAGGCTTTTGCAGAAACCGGTCATCTGTTTCCAGATCGGCTTCTTCTTCCGGTCTGTTGTAGTTACCTCTCAGCCGGAGGTGCTGATCGAGTTCTTCATCAAAATAACCCGGGGCGATCGCTAATGCATTCCGGTACATCTCAATTGCTTTGGCCATCTCATTTTCTTTCAGCAAGCCCTTGGCGTATAAGCTGAATGTGTTTAAGTCCTGAATACCTTGCTCGATTATCTCTTCAAGAATTACATTACATGCGGCGTAATTTCCTTTTTTATAGAAAGTACCAGCCAGCCCTGTTTTGGCTTTTATGTCTGATGAGGTATTTAATAACGTCCGGTATTCTGTTTCTGCCTCGTCAAGTCTGTTCAGCGCCAGAAACGTATCGGCGAGCAAAAAACGTAGTGGCTCATTGTCCGGTGAATGCTTCAGCGCTTCTCTCAGGCTGTGAATCGTATCATTATTCATACATTGGGTATTGTTCTTTCAGCAACAGGATTTTGGTCAATGAGCTGCTGTATGAGTGTCGGATATATTATAGCCTTGAATGAAGGAAGATGTGTTTTTACAGTTTTCCAACGAAGCTGCTAAATTTAAGCCGCTTGTCGTTGTACTCAAACGATCAAACGGTAACCTCTTTGGGGTTGGCGCCGTATTTATTGGGGCCCGGCTTACCCTCGGTTGCCAGCATGACGATCAGGATGATCGCTCCGACAATCGGAATCAACCCGAGCAGAATTGTCCAGCCACTTCGCCCTGTATCGTGTAATCTTCTAACGGTAACGGCCAGCGAGGGAATCAATATTACAAGTGAATACAGCCCGCCGAATAATCCCAATCCAAACTGAGCACTATAAGTGCCTATGAACCCATCAATAGCTCCAAGTACAAAGCTGATAATGATATTGAATAAAAGGAACATCCAATACTCTTTTCGGCGTGCTCTGCCACTGAAGTCAGCATACTGTCTTAAAACTTTTAAATACCAGTTCATGTTTTCTTATTTTTTGTTTTAATAATAGAAAGTAGATATAAGATGTAGCAACTTGCCCATAAATCATAAATATACGTATTTATTTGTTTTCTGCATTATGTCGACTCATAGTATCCAGGTCACCGATAATCAGTTTTTACTGATTTTCATTTAAAATCACTTTCCATTTCCCGCTTTCTGCAAATTCCCTGATGATCCCGTTTCTTTTGATGAGGAAGTTCTTCATGTAGGTCTTCAATACGAGTTTGTTGAAGAGCTTGCCTAAGATTCCATACGGAGCATGAAATTCGAAAATATCCGTCATTATTGTTTTATCGCCGGTTTGCTCAAAATGATGCTGGTGAAATATGGATTTGAATATTCCATTCACCTGTTCGTCAACAAAGTAAACGGGCCTTTCAAATGCGGTTATTTTTGAAGTCAGTTTTTGTCTTATACCAAAATGAGTGGCTTGCCAGGTTACGGTTTCGTTCAGGTTGATCAGGCCGGAGGTTCTTCCTGCAATGGCTTCTTCGTTGGTGCCGGCAGTTGAAATTGCGTGCAGGTCTATGCTTCTTGAAAGGTCGAAGCAGATTTCAATCGGTGCGTTAATTTCTGTTTTCAGTTTGATTACGGGCATTTTGTAGCATTATCTGTTTAGATGTTGTTTCATTTATCGTTGACAGACAATCATATGTTGGTTTGATTTTCCATTTGTCTAAAATAAGATTTTAGCGCCACCGTAATAATTTCTTTTCGGCGCAGGATTAAAGAAACGGTTGCCGAAAGCATTGATGTCATTACCCAGGCTATAGCGCTCGTTTAATAAGTTGTCTATGCCTGCAAAAAAATGTACTTGCAGGGATGGGCGTATTTTCCATTCCCGGGTTACCTTGAGCTGTACCAGATGAAAGGGATCTGCAAATACGCTGTTGGCGTCATTCAATGGCATTGCTGACGTATAATTATGGGAAATGTTCAGACCGGTTGCAGCAGGTAAACTTATGAGTAGCACATTTGTCCATACCCGGTCTGGCACCGCTGTAACTTTATTCCGGGAAAAATCATCGGTATCTGTCTGGTAATTCCCGAAGCGGTAATGGTTCCAGGATACCGCCGATTGCAGGCTAAGCTTTCGTATCAGCCTGTTATTTTGCCATGGCAGGAGGTAAGCCCAGACAGAGGCTTCGATGCCTTTCTGTTTGATCTCACCTGCATTTACATAAAATTCGGCGCCGTTGTCACGAAGGCGGCGCACGATGCCGTTTTTCATCAGGTAATTATATGCGCTTACATCGGCAATAAATCTCCTGTTGGTTGTTTCCAGCCGTAAGCCGATTTCATAATTGATACCGGTTTCTGCACCCAGAGTGGTATTAATGATGTTGTCCGAAGAACGGACTTCGGCGATAGCAGGCGGAGAATAGCCTTTTGAAACAGAACCGCGAACAGCAAATCCGTTATTCAGCAAATAAGAAGTGCCCACTCTGGGCATCCAGATACTTCCGAAATTGATATGCCCGTCCGGGTTTGCGATCTGAGGATAGCGTTGCTTATAGCTGATCGCTGCTTGGTTTAAACCCAGAGAAGCTTCGATTGTCCATCGTTTGTAAAAACGGGCCATGGTGCGGTAGAAGAAACTGTTTTGAGTATTAGTCAGGTTGTCTTTTGCCTGCGGTGCGGCGGCAATTCCCTGTTCGTTATTGTAATTGTCAATTTTGTTCCAGCCCTTTTGCCCTTCAAAGCCCAGTTGCATTTGCCACTGAAACTGCTCCCGGTTGTTGTTTTTATATGAAATCCAGGTGCGGATACCCAGGTTGTTTTCTTTCCTGAATTCATAATTGGTAATAAACGGATTTTCAAAATCCGTGTGGGAACCGAAAATACTGACCGTATGGGATAGCTGTTCGTTGAATTTTGTCTCATGTGCAATTCCGCCAAAGAATGTCTTGTTGCGGATCCCCGCTTTCTGATCTTTGGCGGAAGGATTGGGGCCACCGGCAGGACGTGCCATTCTTGGATTTTCCAGCATCTGGCTTTCGGTAAGTCCGCCGGGAGTACGATAAGCCAGATCCGTGTATAAGGTGATCAGCCTTATTTCGCTGCGTTTTGAATACAACCATCTGTGGGCTGTCTGAAAAGTTTTTTTGTTCAAGGCCGTGTTCTCCCGGTAACCATCCGATCGTGTAAATGACTGGTCAACTGAAAATGCATACTTGTCGTTTACTTTCCGTTGCACTGAAAGCTGCTCCTGGAACAATCCGAAAGACCCGCCGCTCAGCAATAGGGAACCCCGGTTTTCCTGCACATCAAATCCTTTGGGCTGCATGCGGATCACACCACCGGAATTGGCGCCGTACAGAGAGCCGTCCGGCCCTTTCAGAATGTGTATTGAGGATATAGATGCGGGGTCTGTCAGGTTCAGATAGGTATTGCCGCCTGCATCGGTTAACGGGAATTCATCCAGATACATTTTTATGTTGCGGATACCAAAAGGAGAACGGATCAGGCTGCCCCGCATGGCTAAGCGATAGCTTCCGGGAGAACGTTCTTCCATACGGATTCCCGGTACGGTGTTCAACGCAGGCAAAAGCGTTGTGGTCTGTTGCATCCCGATCGTCCCGGAAGAAATGGTATGGGCCGAAGCAGTTAACCCTAAAACGGGCTGCTGGCTGAAATAGGCTACTATCGCTACCGGTTCAAGCTCTGCTTCCATGTTCCGGTATACAGTATCCGGCGCTTGTCCATACAGCATTGGAAAAGAGCTGACGAAAAATATAAGCAGGAACGTGATTACACGAGGCATCCAGGTTGTTTTGGTGGTTGTTTTATCCCGGCATGCTTTATTTTTTAGCGATCCTGTACAATCTGCCCTCATCTGTTATGGCATATAATGCGCCGTCCTTTCCTTGTGTAATATCCCTGAAACGCTGTTTTTCGCCGGCCAGTATCCGTTCTTCTCCTGTTACTTTATTGTCTTTTATAATGACCCTTGCGATATGGTAGCTGTTCAATCCTGTGATGAAGAGGTTGTTCTGCCATTCGGGAATATGATTGCCTGTATAGAAGGTCATCCCGCTTGGCGAGAGTACCGGATCCCAGTAATAAACAGGTTGCTCCATGCCCTCTTTTTGCTGTATGGGCGGATTGCCGATTGCCTCTCCGCTATATTCAAGGCCGTAGGTGATGACCGGCCAGCCGTAGTTGGCGCCTGGTTTGATCAGGTTCAGCTCATCTCCGCCGCGGGGGCCAAATTCGTTGTTCCATAACACACCGGTTTCGGGGTGGATGGCCAGTCCCTGTGTGTTCCGGTGACCGTAGCTGTATATTTCGGGCAGCGCACCGGACCGGCTCTCAAACGGATTTCCGGTAACGGGTTTTCCGCCTGTTGTGATACGCAGGATTTTACCGAAGGCTGATTTCAGGTCCTGTGATTGATGGCGGGTTTCTTTGTCCGAACGTTCGCCTGTACTTACAAACAGGTTGCCGTCTTTATCAAATATGATGCGTCCGCCATAGTGTTTGGTGCCGTCATAGGTGGGTAATGCACGATAGATGACTTGTACATTTTCTATGGTCTTTTCGTCATCAGCCAGTCGTCCTTTGGCTACTGCGGTATGGTTGCCTCCCGCTACTTTTTCCGAGAACACCCAATAGATCATTCTGCCGGATGAAAAATCAGGGGATAAGGTAAGGCCTAACAGGCCGCCCTGCCCCCTGTCGTCCACTTCGGGAATGCCTGTGATGGGGTCACTGATCTGACCATTTACCCCGTTCACAATGCGCATTTTCCCCTTGTTTTCGGTAATGAGCAGTCTCCCATCGGGGAGTGCTGCGATACCCCATGGTGATTTCAGGGATTTGGTCACGATTGTGCTTTCGTAGGACGTACTTGTCTTTACTCCGGGGGCTCTTGTCTGCCCGGGGAAAGCCGGTTTGTAATCCGTGTTAGGTTTCTTGGTTTCTACAGGAGCTGCGGACGTTGTATCTGAATGGATATTTTGCTCAGACGAAGCGGTAGAACCATTGCAGGAAGCAAATGATATGGCAATTAAATACAAAGACAATATAGGATTCATGATTTATATGAATTTGATGTAAAGAACCACCGTAATCACGGAGATGGAATAAGCCTCTAAAACCGTGCCTGCGATAAAATCAATCCATTCTTACCGGAATCAGCCGGTTGAATCACTGATCTGTTATTTACTGGTGGCGGCTCTTGCTATTTCCTTCAGGCTGCCGGCTGTGACTTTACAGATATCCTCTGCTATTCTGTTTTGCCCTTCAGCGTTGCGTATATGGCCATGGCGTGTCCGTGCCCCAGTTCCAGCTTTTTGTCTGCCGATATGGTCAGTTCGTCAATTACTGCCAGGATTTTTTGTACCTCGGCTTCCGTATAGATATCATCCACGATCGCAAAACCGTTTTCCGAGAGGTCGTCTTTGTACTTGGCCAGGTGTTCCAATGTGAGCGCGTTGTTATTGTGCGAAATAAATGTACTGAAAAATACATTTTTTTTCTATCCGGGATATTAAGTAGCAGCGACTCCGGGGAGTTAGCGGGGGCAGAAATAATTGGTCCCCGGGTTTATTTCAGCCGTTTTAATTAATTTACCCTGAAATCCGTCGGCAATTCCGGGAGGGGCTGCGAATTTCTTGTCATAAGGCAAGTTGATAGATTCTATTTTGCAGTAGAAATGAATGCAGGCGGAGATCGTAAATGAATGATAGCCTGCTTTCATATCCGCAAACAATCATTTCGGAGCGTTCAAGCGCAGGCATGATTCTTATTGGCTAATAATGATTTTAAAAGCAAAGACGATGAGAAAATACAAGATCATATTCTGGATAAGTACGCTGATCATATTCCTGTGGGAAGGTCTGATGCCGCTGGGTACGCTGCTTTTTGCACCGGAGTACGCTACCGTGGGCACAAAGCCATTGGGCTATCCCGATTACTTTGCTTATTCGCTGATCATTTTCAAGGTGCTGGGAACAACAGCTTTAATCATTCCCAAAATGCACCCGAAAATAGTGGAATGGGCTTATGCCGGTTTGATGTTCAATCTGATATTCGCTGTGATCAGTCACGTCGCGGTAGACAAGAACATCGGCTTTATCCTGATGCCCATCGTCTTTGGTGCTATTCTGGCTGTGTCGTATGTGTATCGTCAGAAATTGCAGCGCAATGGCTAAAGCAGATTTTAAATCGATCGGCGAATACCATAAGGTTTTTTATGTGCTAAATCAGCGATAATGGTGGATTGATGTTTGAGTATCTCATCAACACCTGAAAAGCGCAGTTGTCGTGCGGACTGGACGTTTTTTGTTTGCTGCACCAGGAGCTTCTTCGGGTCTTTCAGCAAAGCACCCTGCATAAAGAGTAACGCGCAATATTCTTTGAAGCCGTGTATCAGTACGATGTTGCTGTTCTGGCGGGTGTAGCATGGGCAGCCCCATTTTAACGTTTCGGTTAATCCGCAGCTGAGTATGATTGCTCTTAGTCCCTGATAGGCTTCCTGCCATTTACCCGATTTATTGAAAAACCAGTCTACGCCCGGGTTTGTCATTTCGGATTTATTTAACGGTTGAAATTTTTCTGTCTGATGGCCTGAAATACCATGATAATACAATTGCTGTCAGTAATATTAAAGAAGGTACGACTTCCGCGAATGTCTGTCCAACTGCTAGATGTGAGATGGCCGCGCCCGACATGACAAAGAAGAATCCTGCATAGGCCCACTCTTTCAATAGTGGAAGTCTGGGAAGGACTATGGCGATTACGCCCAAGATTTTCCATACGCCGATGATGCTCAACAAATACAAGGGATATCCCAGTCCGGTAACGATTTCGTTGTAGCCGCCTGTTTGCAGCATTTGTTGTGTGCCTCCTGCCAACATTCCTATGGAAAGGAAAAAGGTTGCGGTCCAATAGATGATTTTGTTGCGCTTTTTCATGGTTTGCTATTTCATTTTGTGAACGATCTCCTGAAGCTGGTTGTGTGCCCTGTTGATTCCCTGCGCAAACGGCAGTTGCATCAGTTGGTTCCGGAATTCCACCGATTTAAACACGATGTGCATCGTGAGTTTACTGGTGTCGCCGGTTAATTCTTCGAATTCCAGGTATTCAAGCTGAACGGGAAACGGTGTGTTTTCCATTTCAAAGGTGCGGGTGATCTTTTTACCGGGGATAAACTCGTGTATGGTGCCGTTTGCCCGGAAGAGTACGTTCCCGTTCCGGGATGTTTCAAAGGCGTAGCAACCGTGTTTTTTATTTTCCATTTTCAGGACTTTCGTTTCCATCCATTGCTCAAAAAGTTCCGGGTCTTCGTAAGCCTGAAACAGCAGCGCTACGGGTAGGTCAAATTCCCTGGTAATGATGATTTCCTGTTTTTCGTCTTCGGCATTTACTTTTGTTCTTTGTTCCATGTTTGTCGGTTTTGTCACTGTGGTTTTACAGGTGTTATTACTGCTTTTTGCTGTTTTTATGCTGCTTCATCACGGCTTCCAGTTTATTGAAGCGGTCATCCCAGATTTTCCTGAAGGGTTCGATAAAGTCCGCCACATCTTTCATTTTCTTTGCGTTGATGTGGTAGTATATTTCTCTCCCGTTCTGCTCTTGTGTGAGCAGTTCGCATTCTGTAAGGATTTGCAGGTGTCTGGAAACCGTAGGGCGCGCTGTTTCGAAATTGGCCGCGATAGCGCCTGCCGTCATGGATTGCGTGGCCAGTAACAGCAGGATCGCCCGCCTGGAAGGGTCTGCGATGGCCTGGAAAACGTCCCGTCGTAAATTCATCGTGATGCTATTTGACTACAAATGTAATGTAGTTATTTGGCTACGCAATTTTTTCGTCATGTTTTTTTGCCTGGGGGAATTATTTTTTACATCCTGACATAGGGCTGTCACCAGGTGGGTTTAGTTTTGTGTGCATTAACCATTAGCCCAGGTAAGCATGAGGAATGCAGAAGACTTCTCATGGCGCCCGATCTGAAAAATTTAATAATATGGAGCAATGCCCCAACAGGAAATAGAAACATTTTGTCCCACAAGCCGGGCTGAGTGGCGAAAATGGCTGATGAAAAATCATCAGTCCAAACACGCTGTCTGGCTTATTTATCACAGGGCATCCGCGGAAGTCGCGTCCCTTAGCTGGAGTGAAGCCGTCGATGAAGCGCTGTGCTTCGGATGGATCGACAGTACCAGAAAGACGATCGACAAGGAGAGGTTTATGCAGTATTTCAGCAGAAGAAAGCCGAACAGCACCTGGTCGAGGATCAACAAAGACAAAGTGGCGCGACTGATTCAGGAGGAGCTGATGAAAAAGGCAGGCCTTGACAGTATAGAGATCGCCCAACAGAACGGAACATGGTCTCTGATGGATGATGTGGAGGATCTGATTATCCCCGGGGATTTAAGCATTGCATTGAATGAACATGAAAATGCAATGGCATTTTTTCAGCAGCAGTCAAAGTCAACAAAAAAGCTAATGTTGCATTGGGTGGCAAGCGCCAAAAGGGAAGAAACAAGAAAGAAGAGAATTGCGGAAATAGCTGCATCGGCTATCCTGAGAAAGAGGCCCGATCAGTTTAGGTAAAGTGATATGTAATGAAGTTGTTTTATGAATGGTCTGCATGCCGGTGATAAAATCAGACTTTATACGCCGAGAGCGTGATAAATCAGCAGTGAGATTTTTGATTTACGGCGATGAAATACCTTTAAAACTTGTCTGCTTATTCCTGCCTATTTTGAAGGGAAAAACAACATTTTCAATGCTATTTTGAATTAAAGGATGGTAATAAAAATGTCCCTGAATTAATAGGTTTGGAAAATTTTGCTTCAGGAGGCTCCGCAAGAGGCATTAAATGACGATCATTGAGCCCGGAGTTTGGAGGGAAGAAATGAATATTGTGAAAAACGTATGAAGCCTTGAATTGTCCAATCGATTTTATTCTGCCAAAAAATCAGTAAAAAGGCGTATATTCTGTTCTGTAATATATCGGGAGATTTGTGGCGTGGATCAAAGCCTATTACCATGAGGACACTGATACAACTACTGATACTAACGTTCCTTAGCGGAACCACATTTGCCCAGAGAGCCATAAAGGTGACGGATATAAATCCTTCCGGATATGCCATCCCTTCTTCCATCTATGTAATGAACGACCGGCTTCATTTTACCGTCAATGCGGGCGCCAGCGGAGTGAGCGGGTTATGGTCCGTAGATGCGTCGAAAACGCTGAGGCTCATCGCTACCGACATTGCCTTCTACAGTTTGCTGACTGTAGCCGGGGATAAGTTGTTCTTCAGGGGCTTTGCGCGGCCGGGAGATATCAACAATATTGAACCCTGGGTTTCGGACGGGACGCAGGCAGGCACCAGGCAGCTAAAAGATATATTCCCGGGTAAGAACGGCTCCGGCCAGGGGCAGCTTTTCCCTTACAAGAACCAGATCGTTTTTGCTGCCGACGACGGTGTGCATGGTATAGAGCCCTGGATCTCTGATGGTACCACTGCCGGAACCCGGCTATTGAAAAATATCAGCGCCGGAGCCAGCAGTAATCCTTCCAGCTTTCTGATCTTCAATGAGCTGTTGTATTTCTGGGTCAATAACGATGATGGGAGCTATGACCTGTACCGGACTGATGGTACAGAGGAACATACCGAGGCTGTGGTTACGGGTGTGAAGGACGTAAGCCCTTTGACCTCGTTTGTTTACAAGAACACGATTTATTTCCTCGCAGATGAGGGCGAGCTGCATTATGTGGATTTTCAGACAAATAGTATTGCTGAGACGGGCAGGGGAGTGAATCCAACCGCTGTTTTTCCCAATCCGGTAGATAATCATGTCATGCTCAGCTACGAACTGAAGAAGAACAGCCCGGTAACTATCCGGCTGTCTAATCTTGAAGGGAAGTTTGTAACGGAAGCGTTGTTCAGCGGGATTCAGTCTGTGGGAAAACATAAGCTAAGGGTTGAATTACCTCCCGGTCTTTCGGCTGGTGTGTACTTTCTGAATATTTTGACCAAAAGCGGAAATGAAGCGGTGAAGCTGGAGGTCCGGTAAACATGATCATCACAAATACTCCCAGTTGATGAGTGTCTTTCTGAAGGTACTGGACAGCAGGGGGAGCAAAAAAAAAATCTTAAATCTATTGGTATGAAAAAAATAAACTTGATTCTAATCTTATTATCCTGCACGGCATCAGTACATGCACAGACTTTGGAACGGCAGGTGATCGGGTCTTCCGGTGGTAGTTTCAGCAGTGGAACGCTGCAGGTTGACCACACAACCGGAGAAATGGCAATTGGGTCGGCAACAACCGGCACATTTACGGTTTCTCAGGGTTTTCATCAGGCGATGTTGTTCCGGACTTCTATAGCCGACAAAACGATGGATGTCCGTTTTTCTTTGTTTCCCAATCCGGCTACAGATCAAATAACGCTGGCTTTACAAGCGGCACAACCGTTTGAGCTCCGGCTTTCGCTCACGACGGCTACGGGGCAGGTGGTGTTTGCAGATCAGGATGCAGAAGTGGCCAATGAAAATTACAAGCGTGTCATCCCAACTAAATCGTTGGCTGCCGGAGTGTATTTCCTGAATCTGCATGACCCGGTTCAGGGAGTCATTCGGCATATTCAGTTTGTGAAGCAATAAATTCCCTTCCACCATCAATCCATATTTTAAAACAATTTCAAAAGCAAATACCATGAAAAAGATCTTATACTGCATATGCGCCGGTATTTTATGCGCTGTTGGAGCTTACGCGCAAGCTCCCAATTTGTTTAACTATCAGGCCGCCGTCCGCAATGGCTCTGGTGGGGTGCTTGCCTCTACGGATGTGCCGGTACGGTTTACCATACGTGATGCAGATCCGACAGGCGCTGTTTTGTATCAGGAAACGAATACGGTTACAACGAATGCTCAAGGCATATTCAACACGGCTATAGGTAGCGGCACGGTGGTCGCGGGTAGTCTTAGCAGCCTGAACTGGTCAGCGGGAAAAAGATTCCTTGAAGTGGAAGTGGATGCGGGTAGCGGGCTGGTTAGTATTGGTACGCAGCAACTGCTCAGCGTGCCTTACGCGCAGCTCACGAAAAACGTACAACCTTCCGATGGTAACGGATCGGGACTTTCAGGATCAGCCGCTTCGAGTTTATGGTGGGGGTTTTATGAAGCAGGGGAATACCGGGGTTATCTGGGAAGTTATGCGGGTAAGAACGAGGATGTTGATTTTGGTACCGGAGGTGGTAATAATGTTGGGAGTGTGCATCTGACTATCAGTGCAATACCCAAATTGACGGTTGACTCTATCGGGAATGTAGGGGTCGGTACACGGTTTCCCCAATATCGCTTCCAGGTAAATGGTGTTACAGGGGGATTTGTAGATGCAGGTATTCGTATGCAAAATACGTCGTCAAATACCGGCTGGAGTTTTTACCCATCCAGTACGGGCGATATGATTATTGGCACCACAAGCAATCGGGGGCAGTTTAACGGCACCACAGGAGCCTATACGTCATCGTCTGACGAACGTCTGAAATCAGATATCCGTCCGCTGGAATCCATTTTGCCCCGGGTGCTGGATCTGCAGGTGCGCCGTTATTCTTTTAAACACAGTGAAAACAGTGAAAGTATCGGCGTTATTGCACAGGATCTGAGAAAGAGTTTCCCGGAATATGTTTCAGAAAACACAGGCGATGAAGGCAATCCGCTGGTACCAAATCAGCTTTTTGTGGATTATGCAGGGTTAAGTGTGCTGGCTATCAAAGCCATTCAGGAACAGCAGGTACTCATTCAGCAACTGATGGATAAAAACAAAGCACTCGAAGCTGCTATTGAAGAGTTGAAAAAATAGGATGGTTTAGTTTATAGCGCTGGGGAGATCTTCTTTATATCATCTTACCGCCTCCATGTGAGGCGGTTTTTTAATGGCCTTTTGGATTGTGAGTTTATGCAGATAGTGGATTTGATGTGTGCCCATGGTTTTGCCTTGTTCGGCTATTATAGATGAGGCTGCAGTTGATCGTTATTTCATTCACTATTGCTTTTTTTGAAATAACAATCATTGTTAGGTGCATGTTGTACATCGGCCAGCCTGCTGCAAAAGCCGTGTGACAGGCAGTGCTTATCGTTCTTCCGGTTTTATGTCTTTGTATTTCTCAAGCGTTTCTTTAAATTTCTCTTTGTCAATTGGTCGCAAGATAGTTTTACTACTTGCCGGATATTTTTCTAAAAGGCGTGTTGGTCTTGTCGGTCGTTTTTCCAGCTCGCCACCACAATTGGGACAAACATTGTGAAGCACATTTGTAACGCAGTCAATGCAAAAAGTGCATTCAAAAGTGCAGATCATGGCCTCTCCACTTTCGTTGGGTAGAGATCTTCCGCAATTTTCACAATTTTGTCTGATTTCAAGCATTCTGAGTGATACAAGTTAGATTGTGATGAATAGGAACATTGTAAGAGTTCGCTATGAAGCAAACCCACTACAGAATCAGGGTAATTGCATAAAACTGGCTCCGATAACTTTCAATGTGTCATCAAAGCGTTTCCAAACTCTAAAGTATCTAAATTTTCCTTCTAATGGTGTTCCCATCATTTTTCCTTTGGCAGTCATTGTAACGATTGAAAGTGTGGTGTCGCCCATTATTCTAATGTCGTCAATTTCTGTGGAAGCGTCTTCAATAATCATTGTTTTCGCTTTATGTGCGTTCAGGTCCATTTCTTTGGTTAGCAATTGTCCTGTCGGTGCAACTGCAACCAAATCATCGTGCAATAGTTGGTCAAGCAGGTCCACATTGCTTACAATCTGAGCCGAAAAGAGTTTGTTTTCCGCTTCAACGACATGTTCTCTGGTAATTGTTGTGTTGTCCATATGCTGATTTTTTTTTGTCGTTTTGTGAATCGTTACAACTGTGTTGGATGTTTGTTTGTCCCTGATGATTTTCTCAAATTTATGTCAAAGTCTGATACGAATTCATCAGCGGGAAGTTCATCGTCGATGGCTTTACAAATTGTCGGGATTGGGATGCTCCTCTGACATTTCCTGTAACTTGTGCTTGCCTGTTACCTGCATATGCTTACTGTTGATCTTCGCTTGTCTCATTAATTTTAGCAAATGCAAATATGAGGAGGATGTTATTGTGCCATCGCTATTTGTTGCTCTTTCTGTCTTTGCCGGGAAATGATAAGTGCATAAAAGTGTGCTTAATCAAACGACTGTCTGTACTCCAATGGAGCATGGCCGGTTTTGCGTTTAAACAACTTGCTGAACGATTGTGCATGTTCGAACCCCAAACGGAACGCAATTTCACTGACCGATAAATCCGTAACCGATAAATCTTCTTTTGCTTTTTCTATCAGCTTGTCCTGAATATGCTGTTGGGTGTTCTTCCCGGTATGTTTCCGTAGCATATCGCTCAGGTAATGCGATGATACATTCAGCAGGTCAGCAAAATACCGGACATTAGGGAGTCCGTTCGTTTCTGCCTGCCCGGTCATAAAATAGCCGGATAGCAAATCTTCAAATTGGGATACTAAGGTTTGGTTGGCGTTTTTGCGGGTAATGAATTGTCTGCCGTAATAACGATTGGTATAGTTCAGCAACAGCGCTAACTGGGAGATCATGACATCCTGGCTGTGTACGTCAATGGAGGTGTTATACTCTTGTGCAATGTTGTGAAAAATGCTTTCCATCAAAGCTTCTTCCTGAGCTGATAAATGCAGGGCCTCGTTCACATGGTAAGAGAAGAAGCCATACTTATTGATCGACTTTGTAAGCGGATAACCCTGTATGAAATCAGGGTGGAAAATCAACCACCATCCCTGTGCTTCATACTGATCCTGTATAGACATAAGTTGTCCCGGGGCAGTCATGCCCAGTACGCCTTCGTCAAAATCATAATGACTTTGACCATACTTTAATTTGCCGGTAATGTTTTTCTTTAAAAAAATGCTGTACAGGTTTAAAACGGCTTTGGCATCCACTAAGCCGTCAGGCACCGAAAGTTCCGAAAAACGGATAAGGCTCACCATCGGATGCAAAGGCTTGGCTATACCTGCAATGCGGTGCAGTTCAGATATGCTGTTGATCGTTATGGGCTTTAAGCTGTTTTTCACGTTTCAAATGTATCGAAGATCCGGTTAAAAAGACATTTTGTACGATGAGCTGTCATCTCTTTCCATTACCCAAAAGTAAGGTTGATCCACTCCTTTCAAATCCATACAACCCAATACCGTGTTTTCATCTATTTGTGCAAAATGATCGTAAATAGCCTTGTCGTCATAGATCATAGTCGCTGTTACCTTGCCCCGGTGTTCTACCATTCGTAAACGGGCTTTTGACTTCCTGGTTTGTAAAAACGGACGAGCCAGTTTCATCAATATGCCCAGGAAACCTGTTTTAGGGAACTTCATATTCAAGGGAATGTGTTTAGGATTCACCGCATACAGTTCCTTTTTGTTTTTCCCGAAAAAGACAAGCGGATGTACCTCCTCTGTATCGATGAATATTTTCCCATACCAGCCTGAAGGCACAAGCAGCCCATCCATCTGATGTCCGGTCGCGATTTCATACCCTTTCCAGCGACCTATCATAAAGTCTGTTGTTGCTGGTGGTAATGCGTCATAAACCTGCAGCGCCTCAGCAGTGCTTGCCTTTCTTGTTTTCAGTATTGCTTCTATGTTTGTCATAATCGCTGTTTGATATAACAAAATTAGCTACCCCCTTTTTCTTTGAGGTAGCCGAATCGGGGTTTGTTGTAGCCCAAATGAAGACATATTCCAACTGTGATTTTGGCTATAACCAAGGAAGTTCTAAGGTCCTTATGCAAGGAGAGTCTATTATCTGACCTTCAGGGAAATACGATGTGTAGACATTTATTCAATCTTTCGTAGCTGATCGTCGTAAAGGCCCACCAGCAGGCTGTTCCCGGATTTGTCAATTCTGACGCCTCCGTATTTTGCGCTTTCATAGCGTTCGGCATGGCCTTCCTGGAAAAAATAGGATTCGGCGCCGATGTTTATATTCCATCTGTTAGAAGCGGTATACTCAATCAGGTGTTCGCCTTCGTGCAGGGGGGTGTGTTCTTTTTGAAACCTTACTTTGCCTGCTCTGCCACGTTCGTCAATTTTCACTACGCAATAGCCACGTTTAGGCAGGCTGGGGTAGTCGATGTCCTCTGATATTTTGTAACGAAGCGTCATGTAGTCGCCCTGCATCAATGAACGGGGATCAGCCGGAGCCAGCTCCAGCAATACCAGTTGTCCGTCCTTCAGTAACGCTTCTTTCTTAAAGACCGAATAATTAAAATAGATCAGTAATAAAAGCAGGTTGACGAGTATGATGATCCATTTATACGTTTTCATCCGGCATTAGTTTTTTATGGGTGTACAGGTATATGATTAAGAAAAGAAGGCCTGTTGCCCCTAAGAGCATGGACTTGGTGAGCAGGGTGAAGCTCAGGTCATAGTAGTAATGACAAACGGCATAAATAAAGGTGAGTACACCCAGCACGAATCCCGTTTTGTAGTTTCGTAAAAAGCTCAGCAGCATGACCAGCAAAGCGCCCGATATGGCAGGCGAGGGGACGGTGGGTAATAGCGAAAGCACCACAAACAGGTAGATCATGATTTTATGTCCTGTTGTGGTTATCTCCAAAATGCCCGACAGTTCGGGTGTCAGCCGGAGGATGGCGGCAATCATTATTACAGCGCAAAGCCAAAAATATGCTGGCGACACGGGGTAGATGCCGGATTGGCTGGTGAGGATTAATGCAGATAGCAGGGCGCAGACCAACCCTGCACGCACCGGATCATAGCTCCCTGCACGCTTCCTTATCTTAGTGATTATCCGGGCTTCCTTAAACAGGAAGTAGGTGGTAGCCAGAGCAAGAACAGCGGTGTATATCGGGATAAGATTGTAGGCATTGTTGCATATAAGCAGTGTTATAATACTGCCGTTTAGGATCAGCACGGAGACGAATGACAATATGTAATTGCGGGTAAGGATGAGTGAGATACAAGAAAGCATGATGAACACGGAGCAAATAATACTTTCGTTTGTATCCAATTCAGCGAGACCTACTCCAAGCAGCGTGAACCCCATGAGGAAGGCCGACACGCGTATCGTGTCCATGATTATTTTGTCTTGCTTTTGATTCATCCAGAGCGAGCCGATGATGGATATGATCCCTAATCCCAGCAGCACTTCTTCGGATTTGGCTATCCCTGAAACGAAAAGGAATCCGGTAAAAGCCAGACTGGCTAACAGGCCGCCGAAGATGGAAAGGATTTTTATAGCCAGCGACTGGCTGCTTTTGTTTTTCTGATAGGCAGCCAGAATCGCCTCTTCATCAAACTCCATTGTTTGATCTCCTGCATGCCGGAAGTGCGTCAGTAGCTCAGTTACCTGTTCTTTCGTTTTCATGTATCCGTTTTCTTTGAAGGTGGATCAGGTTTTTAATGATCAGCGTCACGCTGGTTATGATGAAGCCGCTTACCAGCAGAAGCATCATTTCGCCGTCTGATATTTTAATGAGTAGGGCCGATAGCATGATGACGATGCTGAAAGGTATCACGGAAAGGTAGAAGCCGTTTCTTGTTTTCCGTCCGTGCCAGATGCCCAGCGCAAACAGGACGACGGTTGCCAGGATCAGGAATGGGAATGCGATTTGTGATTTTCCGAAAATGCCGCTTACCACCCCGATGGTGGCATAGGTGGTGGCCGCTAACGCAACGGTATGTAGAAACCAGTCCGGTGTTTTTCTCCGGGCAAAAATCATGGTGCCAATCAACACGCCTGTATTCATGATGAATAGCAGGGCGTACATAAATGCGGGCGACCAGTGGTTGGCTACCTGCTGGTAGTACAGGATGAAGGTGGTGTTGACTAAGACGAGATACAGCAACCATAAGGGCGGGAATTTTGAGACCCATGTCCATAAGGTTACGAAGATCGTCCAGGCGAGGAAGAAGTCGTACGCATTGGCGCCGGTCTGGTAGATCTGTCCGTACACGGCAAATAGCACGCCTGTTAAAACGGATGCGCCGGTAAGGATTATATTTCGGGTGGTGTCGCTGATTCGTGGAAGGAACACGAGGGCCGTGGCGGCAATCAGTAGGCCTTCGGTCAGCCCAATCTTGGCAAATTTGTGGAGGTCAGCCCAATTGTAGGCAAAGAAGAAAACGATCCCCGCCACGGTAAAGCCGACGCCCAGGCTCAGGAATAACAACCGGAAGAATTGCTGCCATGCAGTCTTGTTATTGTACACATTCTCTTTCAGCGCTTTGTCCACGCTTTGCTCCTGCAGGTTGCTATGCCGGGATATGATGTGAATGTCTTCGCGTTGGACGTTTTTCATTCATGGATTGTATGTAATAAATGTACAGAAAATACAACACATAGTAGTTTGATGAGGGGACTACTGCATGGATTATTGTTGTTGTAAATTGATTGATTATCGGGTGTGTATGTTTTTATGTCTTTGTCTCTTCTGTTTTAATGGGTAGGTAATTATGAAATCAGAAGAAATAAAGGAGTTGTTTGCACAATTTGAATCAGCGGCAGCAAAGGAGGAAAGTCTTGAATGCTGTAGTGCCCGTGATTTGCAGCATCTTGTTAGGTTATAGCAAATGGGAAAACTTTGAGAAGGTTATCCAAAAGGCTAAAGAAGCCTGTGAAAATGCAGGTGAGGAGGTGATGTATCACTTTCCTGATGTCAGGAAGGTGATCAAAAAAGGCAAAGGCGCTCAGGATGAAATAGATGATATACTCTTAACTCGTTACGCCTGTTATCTGATTGCTCAAAATGGAGATAGCAGAAAACAGGAAATTGCGTTTGCCCAAAACTACTTTGCGGTTCAAACCCGAAGGGCTGAGTTGATAGAGCAACGGCTTTTGGAATACGAGCGGGTTAAGGCAAGGGAAAAGCTGAGTCAGACGGAAAAACAACTTTTAGGAATTTTGTATGAGAGAGGTGTAGACAGCCAAGACTTTGCTGTGATCAGAAGTAAGGGCGATCAGGCATCGTTCCGTTTAAACACACAAATGCTCAAACAAAAAATGGGTGTGCCGGCCAGTCGGCCGATTGCTGATTTTTTACCTACTATTAGTATTAAAGCTAAAGATCTGGCAGCTGAAATGACCGGTTTGAATGTGCAAAGCAAAGACTTGACAGGGCAAAGCAAAATAGAAACAGAGCATACCGACAATAATTTGGCAGTAAGAGATATGCTGACCAAAAGAGGGATTGTACCTGAGCATTTACCTCCTGCTGAAGATGTAAAGAAATTGCAGCGGAAATTGGAAGCCGATGAAAAAAAAGTGTTGAAGGGTACAAAAAAGAGGAAATGAACAACGTATAAGCTTTCGAATTGCCGCGGTTTTTATTAATTCCAACATGTGCCTGATTGTTTTATTTTACGGAGTGTTATTTGCTCAGGTTGATACGTTCAGACCATTGCAAGGCTGCCGGTAGCTCTTTGTTCGAAAACTCAATATGGATCACTCTTCTTTTTTTGTTGTTTGTTGTTCTGCCTGAGCTGTGTAGGGTCAGTGGTTTCATGATCATGATGCCTCCTTGTTTTACTTTGCAGGTGATCTCTGATTCTTTTTCCCAGCTAATTGTTTCAGGTCTGTATATTTTCCGGAGATGTGATCCGGGAATGACACGTAATGCTCCGTTGTATTCGTCCGTATCGTCGAGGTGAATTCTTATGGTGGTTATGTTCTCCAGAATGTCTGTAGGAGGCTGCACGCCGAACTGGTTTTGTTTCACGGTCCAGGGGCCGAAATCTTCGAGGTTCACCTTTTTGTCTACGGAGATGGTGAGATCCTGATGGTAGGAAACATACCAGTTTGAGCTTTCCGGTTTGTCGAAATAGATACTCTTGACGATAAAATAGTTGTGGCCAAGGATCTGTTGGATCAGAGATCTCAGGCGTTCTGTGAAAATGAGTTCGAATGTTTCGGGGATTTCTTTTAAAAACTGCCGGATTGCGAACAGGTCAGTTGATTTTCGGAATGTGTCTCTTGATGTATCCGCTTCGTTGATAGCCGTCAGGATGTTTTGTACTTCGGTCTCTGTATAAATATCATCTATGATCGCGAAGCCGTTTTCTGACAGGGCCTGTTTGTGTTTGATAAAATGTTCCAATGCGGGTGGGTTGTTGAGTGTGTATGATAAATATACAGAAATGTATTAGTCCAAGGTACTACAGTTATAGGGTAAAAGGATACAAATATTTTATAAGTTTGTATTGTTCTATCGTTATGTAGCAAATACATTGAGCAGAAGGTAAATTACAAGTCTATACGGGAATATGATAAGAAAATACTGGCAGATTACAGGTAAAACCAGCGACAAGATAATAGCCTGCAGCGATACTGATATTATCCGGCTGTATCCCAAGGCTTCCGACGTTCCTGATTTTATAAATACACTGCAACAGCACTCCATTCCGCAACGTAGTGCTACTGCAATTCCATACCACTATATCCGTGAAGTACATATGGAAGAGGGTAAGAACTCTATAAAGCTATTTTACAGCAAGAGCTCTGAAGACGAAATAAACTGTACGGATCAGGAAACTAAAGCTGAAATTTTCGACTTTCTCAAGACTAGCATTCCAAAGGCAGCATATGCGCGTAAGAAATATTCTAAAATCATGGCAGCCAAAAATCAGCTGATTATCTTACTTATACTGACGCTCCTTTTCTTCTGGGTATATGATGTTGCATCTGGTATGGAAGACGGTTATGAGTATGCACTGAGTGCGCATCGTGCAAACGGTATTATAAAGGGGAGTGTTATATTGACTTTGGCCGGACTTGGCAAGACAAAATTGATCCTCCTTTTTTCCGGATTATTTTTGACAGGGGCGTTCGCCGCATTCAGAAAAATGAGCAAGCCAAAGATCGTTCATAAGCTTCTGATGGAAAGATAACAGGGCGTCCGTTTATCTGCTTTGGTTCTTTTGGTATATTGTTTGCCGCAGAGCACTCGCTGATGAATTTTTCAACATGAGCATATTCACATACCATCTTGTAAAGACATCTTTTCTTTCTTCGCTGAAGGTTATGCTGTTTCCTCCAAGTGCGAAGCAGGTGCGCGGTTTGCTGCACGCGGAATGTATGCATGTTATGACATTGGGGTCGGCGGTTTTTTCTCCTTCCCGGATGTTGATAAGGCAGGTGGCCGTGTTTGCGCAATGGGAAGATGAAACGGCTGTCAATGATTTTTTAGCGCATAACAGCACGGGCAAAATTTTAGCTAAAGGCTGGCATGTCCGGCTGGCTTTTATGAGGCAATGGGGTAGGATTTCCGGATTTGATATTCCTGAAGTGTCTGTTGCAAGTGATGATCCGGGTATGCCGGTCGTTGCCGTCACACTGGCGCGTATGAAGCTTCCTGAAGTGCCGCGGTTCATCCGTTGGGGGCGGCCGGTAGAAAAATTAGTTCGCGATCATCCGGGCGCCACGCTGGCTTTAGCGTCTATACGGTTGCCACGCACGGTGTCTACTTTTTCGGTTTGGAAAACACAGCGGGAAATGACCGATATGGTACACGGGCATAGTGCCGTTCCTCGTCCCAAGAGGCATATAGATGCCATGAAGGAGCGGGACCGGAAAGATTTTCATTTTGAATTTACCACATTGCGGTTCAGGGCTGTTTCGGAATACGGAACATGGAATGGGCAACAGAATATTGTGCCTGTTCGCTCTAAAAATACAGCACATTGAGATCGGCATACCGGAAGCAGCATTTTCAGGATTGGTTCACGCAGCAATGGGCCATCTGGTGGGGGAGAAATATCAACCCGGAAGATTACTCCTGGCTCATGGGGCCGTTTGGTGACTTAGATGGAATCGGCGATCAGTTTATTAGTCAGTTAGCGGAGCGGGAGCAACTGGTGGTGGAACGGAACGTCACATCGAGGGGACTGATTGCTTCAATCGACCAGCTTAATCTGACGGATGCTGAGTTGTCCGCATTGTCTCCGAGGGTTATTGATTTCTATGAAAAGACGGCTCTGTATGATCTTCATTTTTCCGTAAAATGGAATCCGTTTTTTAAAGTTTTTGGTGTGTTGGTTAATAAGATGTTCAGCAGGCGAATCAACCAACTGAATATTCCAATAAAGAACTTAAAGCAGGCTGAATTGATAAAAAGCGAAATAATCACGCTTTCGGATGCGGTCTCCGGTGAAGTGAAATATACCATCTGGCTCAGGACTATTGAGTCGACCGGGCAGATTATTTACTCCGGTATTTATGGCGTATGTACATTGCCATCCGGAAGGGCCTGTATTAAGGCGATATTTCCTTTACCCAAGGGAAATGCAACGGTGATCATGTCTCCGGCTGTGGGCGATAATGGTGCGTTGATCCTGGATTCGTCGGGCAGGGGAATTGGCGATGCCGGTTTTTACTTCTTATTGAATGATTCCAATGGGAAACATTGGACACGGTTTATCCGTTCTTTCCGGGATAAACTGGTCGTTCGTGAAGAAGACGGTTTTATTGTCGCAGAACAGACTTTAACGTTGTGGGGTTTGCGTGTGCTTAAATTTAACTATAGAATAAAATCATTGTGATCCGGGAGGTTTTTTTGAAAATGTGTTACAATCCTTATCCGGAATGGATTTGAAGGGGTATGTAAATAGTGGGAGAGGCTCATCAAAAATGATGTCATGGCGGATCTGATCCGCCATCGCCTGAAGTGAAACGATCGCTCATAATGCTCGTCCTGATAACAGACGATTCCGGGTCAAGCCCGGAATGACAGGCATTTTGGTGCGCAGAAGCCTTGAATGGTACCAGCAACTCAATGGCTCAATCAGGATACGACATTGATGATTCCTAATGTTTATACACCGAAAAAAGATTCCAGAACCGTCCTAAATCATTCACTTTGAATGTCTGACTTTTTAGTTCGTTCAATGTCAGCAGGAGCTTTTTGTCTTTTTGTTCAAAGAGACCCATGAAGAGCTCGGTTTCATGAATGTAGATTCCCGGTCTGCCCGGGCATAAGTGGAAATTCTTCTCGGTGGTTTCCTCGTAGATCAGCACATCCTGCGCCTGGTACTGACCCATCTGTGCGTGATGGGGGATGTTGCTGTTGTAGGCTATGGCGAGCAGCCGCGCGTTGCCCGTCTCCGGCAGGACCAGCTCGGGAAATGAATCCCAGTCATTAAATGATTGTTGTCCCTGTGTGTATTTTGAGTAGATATGGGCGCTGATAAAAGGCACTTTTTTGAGATGGAGGGTGTGGACGTCGTTTTCGGCTGCAATCAGCTTGTCTCCGTTGAATTTCAATATTTCGTTGACCGTCAGGCTGCGACTGATAAAATGATCCAACGGTATGCTAAAATAATTGGCAATTCTGACAACGGTTTCAATCCTGGGTTCTGCCCGGCTCTCCTCATACGACGAAATATTCCCCCTGGTAAGATCAAATATTTCCGCAAATGCCTGTTGGCTTAGGCCTTTGGTCGTCCTGATCTTCTTGATGTTACTCCCGATTTTTGTCATACCCCTTCAGTTCTTTGCAAATAATTTTACAGAAATTGCTAAATATTTTTGCAATAATAAGAAATTTTTCTAACTTCGCTTTAGAAAAGTTTGCTTTTGTACACCGATAAAAACATTTTGCCTGTGGATTACATGAATACAATAGAGCAATTTGCTACCAGTCTGGGGTGTCGTATCTCCTATAAAAATGAGCAGGAGGGGATTCTGAAGCTGGACAATGAAATGGATGGCATCCAGAACCTCATCATCGGCATTGCGCCCCCGATCCTGATCATGGAGCAGTTCCTGTTTTCGTTCCGGAACGATAATATGGCCATGTTTAAGCAGCTGCTTCAGAAGAACAGGGATATGATCCACGGGGCGTTCGTGATCCATGAAGACGGGACAAAGGTGCTGTTCCGGTATACGATGCAACTGGAGCGTATCGACCTGAATGAGTTCGAAGGCGCGCTTAATTCTCTGGGACTGCTGCTTAGTGAATATTATCAGCAAATTATTTACTTTTCAAAATTGTAATGTTATGAATATCTTCAAAAGAATTTTCAGGATAGGACAGGCCGAAATACATGCCGCTGTGGAGAAGATGGAAGACCCCGTGAAAATGACGGAGCAGGGGCTTCGGGAGTTGCGGGACGAGCTGACGGAAGCTACCGAGGCGTATGCAAAGGTGAAGGCGCTGGCCATACGTACCGCCAATGAGCAAACGGCTTGTCAGAAGGAAGCTGCGGGTTATGCGGAAAAAGCAGTGCTGATCATGCAGAAGGCGCAGAACGGAGAGCTCGACAGTGAGAAGGCCGAAACGCTTGCTAAGGAAGCTTTGTCGCTGCGCCGGAAGCTGGGTGCGGAAGCGGAAGATCTCGGGCAACAGGCGCTTACGCATCAGCAGTCTGCAAAGGAGATGTTGAAAAATATCGAGGTGCTGAAGGAAAACCTGGCCAAATGGGAAAAAGAGCTCAAGACCCTCCGGGCGCGTGTGAAGGTGAGCAAGGCTACGGAGCAGGTGAATAAGCAACTGGCTCATATCGATGCCAACAGTACGATCGCCATGCTGGAGCGTATGAAGGAGAAGGTGGAGGATCAGGAGGCGCTGGCGCAGGCATATGGTGAGATCGCACAGGCAAAGAATGAACTGAAGGACGAGTTGGATAAAATATTAAAGGATGATACCTTGTCCATAGAAAAAGACCTGGAGCTTATCAAAGAGCAGTTAGGCATCAGGAAAAAAACAGAATAACAGATCAATATGCTGGCAAATTTAGCAAACCTCTTATTCCATCCGGTATCGAACGCGATCATGACCGTGCTGACGGGCATCACGGCGCTGTATTGGATATTCACTTTTATCGCGGGCGATTTTCTGGGTGACCTGGATTTTTCTCCCGATATCGATACCGGGGTGGATGTGGATACGGACACCGATGCGGACGTGGCCGACAATGCACCGGAGAAATCGTTCTTTGCCAAGGCGATGGAGTATATCAATGTGGGTAAGGTGCCTTTCATGGTGGTGTACAGCACGTTCAAATTCATTTCCTGGATACTGACGCTTGTGTCGTCCGTGTTGCTGGGTGCTGCATCCTGGGGCTGGAAGTCGGCTTTGCTATTGCTGCCGGTGTTTTTTGTGGCGTATTTCATTACGCGTTACGCCACCAAGCCTTTCATCAGAATCTACAGAGCTATGGGCTATACAGGGGAAGAAGCGCATGACCTGATCGGGCGTGTCGCGCAGATGCGGTCTGCTATTCAGGAGCAAAAGATAGGCTCCGCGGAGCTGGTGATCAAAAATGATGTGATCCGCATCAATGTGATGAGCAAGAGCGGCGCGCCTATCGCATACAATGCAGATGTGATGATCGCAGAAGAATCTAAAGACAAACGCTATTATCTGGTAGTGCCGGAAATCAATCTCAACAACGTAGTTTAACCATTTTCATCAACCAATTTTAAACAATCACACTTAATCATTCAATCTCTATGGGAGCATTAACAGACCTGTTGGGCGGCATGACCTTATTGATCATCGGGGGCGTCGTCTTTTTATTTTTCATCTTGTTGTTTGCCTTTGCCGCATTCTATAAAAAAATCCCCCAGGGCAAGGCTATTGTGCGAACAGGTGTGGGCGGCAGTAAAGTGGCGTTTAATAAAGGTATGTATGTGATCCCTATTCTGCATAAGATGGAGATCATGGATATTTCGGTAAAGAAAGTGCAGATCGACCGGCTCGAGCACGATGGCCTGATCTGTAAGGATAACATCCGCGCGGATATTAAAGTGGCCTTTTTTGTGCGCGTGAACAAAAGCGTGGAAGACGTGCTGAATGTGGCTCAGATCATAGGCTGTGAGCGTGCCAGCGATGTGGAAACGCTCCGTAACCTGTTTGAAGCCAAGTTTTCAGAGGCGCTGAAAACGGTAGGTAAGAAGTTTGACTTCATCGAGCTGTACGAAGCCCGCAGGGAGTTTCGGGATGAGATCATGAATATCATCGGTACCGATCTGAACGGATATATCCTGGATGACTGTGCGATTGATTACCTGGAGCAGACGGAGATCCGCTTTTTGAGTGCAGAAAACATCCTCGATTCTCAGGGCATCAAAAAGATCACAGAGCTGACTGCAGCCCAGAATATCAATGCCAACCTTATTCGCAGGGAAGAGGAAAAGGTGATCAAAAAGCAGAATGTGGAAGCACGTGAAGCAATCCTTGAGCTGGAGCGGCAACTGGCGGAGAAGGAAGAAAAGCAGCGAAGGGAGATAGATAATATCAAAGCGCGCGAGCAGGCAGAAATTCTCAAGGTGCGTGAAGAAGAGCGTCTGAAATCGCAGAGCGTACGGATCAAGACGGAAGAATCGCTTGCGGTACAGGAAGAAAATAAACTCCGGCAGATCATCATTGCGGAAAAGAATAAGCAAAGGACCGATGCAGTAGAAACAGAACGTGTAGAGAAAGATCGCGCGTTGGAGCAGACCGAAAGAGAGAAGATCGTGACCCTTGCACAGATCGAAAAGGACAAGAATATAGAAGTTGAGCGCAAGAATATCCAGGATGTGATCCGTGAGCGGGTGAAGCTGGAAAAAGGCGTGGTGGAAGAACAGCAGAGCATGAAGGATATCGAAGCGTTCCGCTCGGTAGAAAGGGAGAAGACTGTGGGTATTACAGAGGCCAGCCGTCAGGCAGAAGAAAAGCTGATCTATACGGTGAAGGCCGCAGAAGCAGACAAGAAAGCCGCCGAAGAAAAGGCCCGTGAAATGCTGATCGATGCTGAAGCCCGTAAGGAAGCTGCTTCCAAGCAGGCCGAAGCCCGGAAGATACTGGCCGAAGCTCAGGCGCGTGAAGAAGCTACGCTCGGATTGTCTGAAGCCGAAGTGATGATCGCCAAAGCCGAAGCAGCAGAGATGCAGGGTAAGGTGGATGCCAATGTGATCGAAAAGATAGCAGAAGCTAAACGTAAGGAAGGACTGATGGAAGCGGAAGTAGCTAAAGAGAAAGCTTTGGCGGAAGCGGCAGGCATCGAGGAAAAAGCCGAAGCGATGAAGAAGCTCGATGGGGTAGGTAAGGATCACGAAGAGTTTAAGATCCTGGTACAGAAAGATCTGGATATCGCACTGGCTCAGATCAACATCCAGAAAGATATTGCTGATGCTCAGGCCAGCGTGCTTGCGGAAGCATTGAAGAAAGCGAATATCGATATCGTGGGCGGTGAGACGTTGTTCTTCAAGAATATTGTCAACCAGATATCCAACGCGAAAGGATTTGACCGGTTGATCAACGAAAGTGAAAATGCCACGCATATCAAAACAGCCCTGATCGGGGATGGTTCCGCCAACGGCGACCTGCTCGACCGGATCAAGGGATTTGCGGAGAAGTATAATGTTTCCACCGAGGATCTTAAAAATCTGACCATTTCCAGCCTGCTGCTGAAGATGCAGCAGCACAGCGAGGGAGAGGATAGGTCTATGATCGTCAAACTTGCGGATATGGCCAGCAGCCTCGGGCTGTCTAACCGGAAGCTGAACGCGTAAACAGTGCGGACCTGGTCTGCGATTTTAAACAAAGGAAACATGTATGGCAAATACGGATGCTGGTGTAATACTGGATTCAGGAACTTATGAGATCATTCGCAACCGGCTGCACGAACAGCGTGTCGTGTTGTCGGAGCGGCTGGCAGCGCTGAATGCAGCGAGGAAGGAGATTTTTAGCTCGGAAGGATTTGAGCTGGTTGCCAATCAGCGGATCACCACCGAGAATAATGGTGTGTCCCGTGGTATTATTGCTTTCGGAGAGTTGTGCATATTCGCGTACAATGTGCATTTCGGCCTGCGGGAAGATATCCGGTTGGATGATGTGTTTAGTGTCTATAAGTTCACAGGCGGTCATTTTGAACCTCAGCCGCTGACGCTGATCAGTGATGAGCAGTTTATCGCCGACTTCACCAATCTGTACAAGTATTACCGCCATTCCATCTTTGCCAAGTTCAGCCGTACGGAGCATTACCTGTACATGATCTTCCAGACGGGTAAGCATGTGGATGACCGTAAGGCTTTCAAATGGCTGATCAAAGACAATAAGCTGACCTATGTGGATGATCGCAGCATCCATGAGGTAAGGCCGGCGGCACAGCACGATTTTGCATGGACCGCTACCAGCCTCGAAGACAGAAGGCTGGGTGTGCATCCGCATATCTCGATCCTGGATAAGGTTTTTATTGAAGCAGTCGGCGGAGATATCACGTTTAAGATCGAGGATAATACCGATACCGGGAAGGGAATCTATTCGGAACCTGTGCTGAATAAAGACCAGCAACTGGATGATGCCGATTATTATTATGCCGACCTCGGCAACCTGATCGCTATTAAGATCCGGCCCTATCAGGAGGATTTCCGTACCTATATCTACAATGTGCGGACGCGGGAGGTGAAGCCGATACCGATGCTGCTGGATGCCGGTATCCTGCTGCCGGACAATCAGGGGGTGATCTTCCCGAACGGTTATTATCTGCAGACCGGCGAGTACAAAATTTTTGAATCGGATCTTTCTGATCTTGATTTCATTCGCACGACGGCCTCTCCGAATGGGGAGGACTTCCTCTATGTATTCTACCAGCGTACGACGAATACCTATGTGCTCATGTCTTACAACGTGATCATGCAGCAGGTGGAGACGCCCATTATTTGCAATGGCTTTACGGTATTCCCCAACGGCAAGCTGATCTACTTCAGGTCTGAGCAGGAAGCCGTACGTCATCATCAGGTACAGATCTGGCAGACGCCCTATACCGAAGTGCTGAAGGAAAATGCGGCGATGAAAGACAATGCGCTGTACAAGATCGGCAACAAGGACATCGTGGCGGCTATGTCGGAAAGCCAGGAGGTGATCCAGTTGCTGCTCAAGGAAGATTCTTACGAAGGATTGTACGAGGATCTCTATAAGAAGTCTAACGATATTATTGATGCTTATTTCTGGTTGGGCAATCCGGAAACCTTCGAGTTGTCGGCGCCGTTGTCCCAGATCAGGGATGTTGCCAGCACTGCCATTGATGAGTTTGCCAAAGTGCAGGCGCAGCGGAAACATGCCGTAGAAGCGCTGTCTGCCATGCAGTCGCAGGTAGATGCACTGGTCAGCAGGATCAAAAATACGAAGGCCGATTCACTGGATGAGCTCGTGCACCTGCTTGCTGATACCCGGCGGATGCAGGGGGCTGTAATAGACCTGCTGAATATAAAATATGTAGATCCGGAGGCCGTGCAATCGCTGAAGGATACGTTACAGCAGTATAATCTTTCCGTATCTCAGGACACGGTGGATTTTTTGCTGAAGGATGAAGCATTGCTGCCTTATGAGCAGAAGGTTGCCGTGCAGAAAGATAAGGTGGCAGGGGTTACGAAGGTGATCGATGCCCAGGAGATCGATCAGGCGATGAAGGAGATTGCCGCCGAGCTGGAGCTGCTGGTGGATATGCTGAGCGGTCTTAAGATCGAAGACACTACGGAAACCACAAGGATCATCGAAAAGATATCGCTGATCTTTGCTTCGCTGAATGAGGTGCGGGCAGATCTGGTAAGGGTTACCGGCGCCTTGCAGACCAAAGAGGCGACAGGCATCTTCCATGCGCAGATCACGCTGCTGGAACAGAGTATCATCAATTTCCTTGACCTTTCCGATACCCCGGAAAAATGCGAGGATTATCATACCCGGATCAGCATCCAGATAGAAGAGCTGGAAAGCCGGTTTGCCGATTTCGAGGAATTCGTGCTCCGGATCGCCGACAAGCGGGATGAAGCTGCCCGGGCGTTCAACGGCAAGAAGGAGCTGCTCATTGAACAGATCAACAAGCGTACCACCTCGTTGGAGCAGATCGGCCTGCGGATCCTAAAAAATGTAGAGAACAAAGCACAAACGATGACTTCGCGGGAAAGTCTGTATGCTTTCTTCTCTGCGGATATGATGATCGACAAGGTGCGCAGCTTAGTCAATGATCTGCGGGAAGCCGGGGATGTAGCCAAGGCAGAAAACCTGGACAACCTGCTGAAGGTAGCCCAGGAAGATGCATTACGCCAGCTCAAAGACCGGACGGAGCTGTTCGTGGATGGCCATAATGTCATTGCTCTTGGTGCGTATAAGTTTATTGTCAACAAACAGGTGCTAAGCCTGACGATCATCCGCAAAGACCATAAGCTCTATTATCATCTGATAGGCACCAGCTTTTATAAGGAAGTGACGGAGGCGGAACTGTATCGCTACCGTCATGTATGGGAGCAGGAGCTGGTTTCGGAGACCCCGGCTATCTACCGCGGGGAGTATCTTGCCTATCAGGCTTTTCTTGCCGGTTTGTCGCAGGATAAACAATGGGACTTTGCAGCGTTTATCAACGAGCAGGTGGAGCGTGATTATGCAGGCGGATATCTGAAAGGTGTGCACAATCAGGATGCACTGCATATATACCAGTACCTGCTTCGCCTGAAGGAGTCATTGGGCATACTGCGCTATGCGCCGGATGTGCGCGTGCCCGCACAACTGTTCTGGTTCGGGTTGGAAGAAGAGAGTAAAAACAGGCTGTTGCAGTTGATCAAGGCTGCCTATGCGATCCAGCAGAGCTTCCCGGGTAATAAGGATTTTGAATTCATGGAGCAGGAAATTGCCGGCCGGTATCAGTCTGCCGGGCTTGCGTATGCGCAGGTGGATGCCGGGCTTGTGGCTCGCTACCTGTACGATGAGTTTTCCGTGGCCCGCCATTTTACATGCAGCCAGCAGGCGAAGCAGATCCGGAAGGATTTTCAGGAGTTTTTAAGACAGCAGCACCGGGCCGATCTCTTTATGGAGGAAACGGGTAATGCCGGTTTTACAGTACAGGAGCGTTTTTATCTGATCCAGCACTGGCTGCAGGCTTATCTGAATTCCCACCCGGGAAAGTATGATCCGCGCTATCTGGATGAAGCGGTATGTCTGTTGCTCTTCCCGGATCACGGGTATAAAGAGCGTACGGCATCGGATTATATACTGGTGGCGGAACTGAAGGGCACGCACAGCGTGATCCATGATCAGCAGTACACCCTGTATTATCATTCTTTCATGGAGAAGATGCGGGCTTATATGCAGGATACGGCGCCGGCCTTTAAGGCTTTTAATGCCCGCAAGGAGGAGCTGGCGAACAGCTACAGGCATGCCTTGAAGATTAATGAGTTTGAACCTAAGGTGCTGAGTTCCTTTGTGCGGAACCGGTTGATCAACGAAGTCTATTTCCCGCTGATCGGCGCCAACCTGGCGAAGCAGATCGGAGCGGCGGGCGACGATAAGCGTACGGCCAGAATGGGTATGCTGTTGCTGGTATCGCCGCCGGGGTATGGTAAGACCACTTTGATGGAATACCTCGCGAGAACCATGGGGCTGCATTTTGTAAAGATCAACGGACCTACGATCGGAAATGTCATTACCTCGATCGATCCGGTAGAAGCAACGACCTCCGGCGCGAGGGAGGAGTTGAAGAAGATCAACCTTGCGCTGGAGATGGCGGATAACGTAATGCTGTACATTGATGATATCCAGCATTGCAGCGCGGCCTTTTTGCAGAAGTTCATCTCTCTGGCAGACGGGCAACGTAAGATGGACGGCATCTTTGAAGGGGAAAGCAAGACGTATGATCTGCGGGGCAAGCGCTTTTGCGTGGTCATGGCGGGGAACCCTTATACAGAAAGCGGCGAGCAGTTTAAGATCCCGGACATGCTGGCCAACCGGTCGGATGTATATAACCTCGGCGATGTGATCGGCAATTCGGGGCATCTGTTCCGGCTGAGCCTGATCGAGAATGCCGTTCAGGAAAACCGTTATCTGCAGCAGATTGCCAACAGGAGCTTTGAGGATCTCTATAAGCTGATCACGTATATCGAAACCCAGTCGGACATGCTGCCCGAACTGGAAGGCAACCACAGCAGTCAGGAGGTGGATGATGCGATTGCCGTGCTGAAAAACATCATGTGGATCAGGGATGTAGTGATCCGGGTCAACCAGCAGTATATTGCCAGTGCGGCGATGAAGGATGCGTACCGGACGGAACCTGCCTTTAAGCTTCAGGGCTCGTACCGGAATATGAATAAAATGGTGGGCAAGATTGTACCGCTCATGAATCTGGACGAGGTGAAGACGCTGATCCTTTCGCATTACGAAGGCGAAGCCCAGACGCTGACGTCTGATGCGGAAGCCAATTTGCTGAAACTGAAAGAGCTGGCGGGGCTGATTACAGAAGACGAGTCAGCACGCTGGGCGCAGATCCAGACCATCTTCCGGCAGAATAATAAATTTGGAGGGCTTGATCAGTCGGACGTGTCGGGGCAGATGCTGATACAGTTGCATTCGTTTAATGAGCATCTGGAAATGATCGCGAAGGCTTTGAGGAAGTAGTAAATCCACTATTTTCTACTGTCTGAAATATGTGGTACTTAGAATCCTTTTCAGCTTAAAATAGTTTATTAATTTCGATAAACATTTTTTCAAAATTATCTAATGTTGAGGCTGAAAAAAATGTCTTGTCTACGCCTAATTGGTTTAACTTATTTGCTGGTCTGTAATGATTAAATCTATCCTTACCAATTACTTTGTTTATTTGTTTTAGTATGGTATCAATGCTTGTATCAAGGTCTGTGACCTTTATTTCCGCAAACTCTTTGTCAAACGCAAGGTTAAATAGTTTTAGATATTCTTCTTTTGTAAACAGGTCTTCGATGTCAGCCGTTTTTGAGCCGTTATTGGAAAATTCATCAAAGAATCTGATGTTTTTGTCCTTGATTATTTTGTGACGAATTAAATCTTCAACTCTTTGCTTGCCCTTTTGATCAGTGAACGTATCAAGTAGGCAAACAACATTCAATTTTTGGCCTCTAAGTAGTGAGATAAAAGTGGTAACCTTATCTAAACCTCCAACAGGAACGATTGTAATATTGTCCTTTAATTTACCCCGTTTTTCTATTTCAAGAATATTTGAAAGAACCGTTAAGTAAAGTAGATCCGCTGGACCCTCTACTAATAAATTGTGTTTTGAAATAAATAGATTTTGTGCAATGTCATATCCTAATGCAGCTTGTAAGGGGAATAAAGTATCTGGGTCTTTTTCTTGAATTGTATCTGAAATAATTGTTCCTTCATCAGTTTCAAGGCAAGTACGTACTCTATTTAATTTCTCTGACTCTACCATGAAAGGGGAATGAGTTGTATAGATGATTTGATATTTTTTTGAAAGATCTTCAATGAAACGAATTAGGTCGCTCTGTGCAGAAGCATGAAGATTTAACCCCGGCTCATCTAGTAGCAAAATGTAATCAGAATTTTTGTCTGCTTGAATTTTGCTAAACCAAATAATAAAGGAAAAAAACCAGTTAAAACCTTTGCTTCTTCTGTCAAGTGGAAGAGATATTTTGTGCCTTTGGCTTCTAACGCGAATGTCAAGATACTTTTGATTGTTTTTGTCTTGAATACGAAACTCAATGTCTAAATTCTTGTTAGTTGACCAATATTTAAAAATTTCGTTAGTAATCTTGTTTGAGGAAGCCTCAAGTAAAGCCACAAATCTTTCATAGTCGCTTGAATTAATGATTTCATCTGGTTTAATCCTTGCTAATTCGAATAATGCTTTAGCAGTTTTGGATTTCTCATCATTAGTGCCATTGTTAAGTTCATTTATATCGATTTTCCCCCCTAAATGATAATAATCGTCAAAGTACCAAAACTTAGGCATGTTCGGCTGAACCCAATTACGGAATATGTGATATCCTAAAGGATTTTGCCAGTTTGTTTTTGCGGCAGCATCTACTAACTTCTTTACTTCTGTCTTTAATGCTGTCAAATCTGTGTCACCTTCTAATTGAGGTATTGCTTCAAGTTCAGAAAGTGAATTCAATTTGTTTATTACCTCTCTGGTTTCCTTTGTTAACACTAATGACTGAATTTTAGCGTCTAAATATTTTTTTTGGTTAGCTCCAATGCCAGTAACTGTGTTGCCTTCTTTATAATGATAGTTGTAAGTAAATTCTTTTGTTGTAAAAACACCTTTTCCGAATTCTGTGTCAATTTGCGAGAGAAGTTCGGTGCTAATTTCATAAGTACAATTAAGTATTTCCACATCTTCATCACTATTTTCAAAATCGACCAATTCATTCCTTGGAAAGTCTTGAGTTCTGTCAAACTTGAAATCTGCATCGTCTGTGAAATAATTTGTCTTAGCAAGTGCTTGCAAAAAGCTGGTTTTACCTGATTCATTCATTCCGACAATTGTAGTAATTGAAGGTTCAATTTCTACACTTTGAGGTTTTTGGATGCTTTTGTACTTATTTAACGTAGCATTTTTAAGTTTAATATTCATCACTCTTCGTTTTCGTAGTTATTTGAATTATTGTCTGATAGTATTACCACTAAAGGCTTGGGTATTACCGAAGACGGAGTTCAATACAAAGCTCAATCTTAGAATCGAAATTCAACTT
Organism: Flavipsychrobacter sp.; assembly: GCA_037190845.1. GTDB lineage: Bacteria > Bacteroidota > Bacteroidia > Chitinophagales > Chitinophagaceae > JBEBVQ01. The sequence goes on from JBBCJI010000024.1 coordinate 67,423, forward strand.
TGGACAAATGCCCAATCGAAGTTCTTCTGCCCACTTTGGGTAATACCATGTTAGGGGCTTCTATTTTCTGTGATATACCGTCACCTTATTGTTTCTTAAAATCATTAAATAGTTTTTTACTTTGTAATCTTCCCCTTCTGCATTTTTAATTATTGCATCATAAGTATCATCTGTCAATACATTATAACCAATTCTGTCTTTACATTTTTGATAAACAGATTTCATAAATGACTTATTTGCGGCATTCCCAATTAAGTAAATAGTTTCATTTCCATGGTTAATCTTTTCAATGTTTTTTATATAAGTTTGTTCTCCTAGGTTGTTTACTTTGTATTGTTTACCAATAATTCTAATTGCAAATTTGCAATACTGTCCGTTAAAGTCATTTATTGAATCTTCTCGTAGTTTTCTATTTGCATAATTATTCAAATAGCTAATTAGCTGTTTGACTTCATTATATATTTTGTTAGCATCTCGTTTTTGAGCAAAAACTTTCTCTCCTAAAAATGTTAACTCTTGCACAAGTATTGGGTAGAATATTCCTGCTTTATCTATGTCGTGATATGTTTCAAATAGAGAGGCTATTTTATTATTATCCATCTTCTCTTTCATAAAATCTTGAACGAATTGATCAAGAATTTCTGATTTTTCGTGTTTCAGAAGATCATAACAAGCGTATAAATCAAGCGATTCTCTCTGGTATTTGGCGATATATGATTTAGCTTTCCTTAAAAATGCGTAAGAAATAAATGCCAATGAAGCGTTAACAATGTTCTTGTTTTGATTATCACTCTTATGTAATCTAACTATTAGTTCACCATTTTTAATATAAGTCTCAGCATTTTGTTTTTCAACATCAACCCAAAAAATATTTATTTTATTAATGTCAATGTGTTTTACTTTTTTAGACACAGTTTTTAGATAGTCATTTACTTTCCCTTGAAGGTCATACTTTATATATGTTTTGTCAAATTTATTCGAAACGTAATTCGCGAATCTGGTAATTAATGCAACAAGTTTTTCAAACTTTTCTGGATTTTTGAGATAATAAATAAAAAGTGCAATCAATGCTACAGTTGAAACAGTCCACATAGAAATATGCAAGTTGAAGTTAAAATTTATGTCGTCAAAAAGGCTAAAACTTGTGTTCATTAGCATATTCTGTAAATAGTTTAATTGCTTCTGGGCTGTCACAAACAATTTTTATGTCACCTGATTCAGGAAAAATTGAATAGAGGTTTTCAAAGGTGATTACTTTCCCTGTGAATTTACATTTTAATTTACCTTCATTTAATTTCTCTATCAGTCCTAAATTTTTGAGTAATTGATTTAGGTCTTCATCATGCACTGCGTTTAGGTTTCTTTTATTCATATCTCTGCCGTATGTAGTCTTCGTTTTTACTGGTAACTTGCATATACTTTCCATGAACCTTCGCTTACCCCGTTCATTTTTATGAATAGGCTAAGGTTCATAGAGAGTTGTTTTTTGTACTTTACAAATATAAAATATTTTTACAAAGTTTAAAATGGAGATTAAATATTTTGTAAACTCTTTGTGTTTAAATGTGTGTTATTTCCGTAGTGGCTCCTATATCTCCTTTAACCCCGCTCAGTGTATTATGTAATTTATGTATTTATATCTTGAATGTAATCTCATTTTTATAATAATAACATTGAATTTCAACAAGAAATATAGATAAATTTACTTGTTGGCATTATCTCCTTCCCCTAACTTCGTTACCAGTAAAATATCGCGAACCTTCAATCAATTCGTTGAAGCAATCGCTTTGAATCTCGTATAAAGAAACCTGAGAATTTCAACAGCAACGGGATAATAAGTAGATTGCCTGCGTTACGGCGCGGGCGTTCTCTTATTCGTTGCTGTGGGCTTCTCAGGGCCTCTTTATACAATAAGCAGAGCACCGCGCTTTTTTCATGCCTCAATATTCAGCATCGCAAAAAGCCGCTCCGGGTTCATCGCCGATCTTCACATCAGACAGAAGGTGCGCCTATCGTTCACCTTGCTGAAAAATGAAGATCATGGATGCCCCGATATACCCCGAACAGCAACAGCCTGCAGACGAGCTGAAGGAAACCCTTAACGCACTGCTCCGCATCGTACCCGCAGATATGGTGTTCTGCAAAGACGGCTGCCTGTATATCGTACCCGGCGCCACGGCCGTCCATAGTGTGCACGAGTACAAGGTCATGCTCGACGGCGCCGACTGGAATCGTACCGGCTATGTCTGGTCTTTATATGCGCTCGATGACATCCGCAGGGGCATAGACGAAGGGAGGCTGTTTTACAACACGGTGTTCGCCGCGCCCTGGCTGGTGTACGACAACGGCCGCTCGGCATTGCCGCTTCCCTTGCCCTTACGCGTAGCACAAACGCAGCAGCACGGCAGCGAAACGTTTGTTTTCGGCTACCGTCAATCGCAGACGTTCTACCGGTGCGCGGCTTCGCTTGGTTCGGCCGAAGAATCGGGCGTGGCGGCGTTTATGCTGCACCAGTCGGTGGAGCTGCTGTTACGCGCCTTTATCATCGCCGTAACGGGTCAGGAGGTGAAAACGCATACCCTGTCCGACCTGATGAAGCATACGCTCCGTTATGCGCCGGGACTGAAAGCCTGTCGTACCGCTTCGGGCACATCGGTCCACCATCTGCCGGACCGGCTGGAAAAGGCTTATGTCTGCGGTCGGTATTCGCCGCATTTCCAGATTGCGCCGGCAATACTGCCGGAACTGTACGAACAGGTTGGGTTATTACAGGAGGCATTGAAAAAAACATTTGCCCGCCTGATGGAGGCGTATGGGCTTTGCGGCCGGCAGGAGGCTGCAGTGTTTCATAGATCGGAAGGGATGAAACGGATGTCTGCATAAAGCCGGGTGGGCAGGAATCCGGGCCATCTTCCGGCAGACAATAAGTTTCGAGGGCTTGATCAGTCGGGCGACTTGGGGGTAGATGCTGATAATACCCAACTCGTTTAGCGAACATTCGGAAATGATCACGGGGTGGGTGACGAAGTTGTTGGCGAGTAAGATCAGCGGAACGTTATTGGAAGGGTGTAAAAGGTTTTCATCACTATGTGAATTATCAAAACTTTCATTTTTTGCAAGTTTTGATAATTTCAAAGCATATAGTATTTAGCCATTTTTTTGCTTATCGGCTTTTAGCGCTGCCAAGTGCTTTTTTGCGTCGAAATTTTTGGCAATGCCGCTTTCAATTCCTACGTGAATTGCATTTTTCAAAATTTGGATTTTGTTTTCTTCTTCTTCTAAGAGTCGAAGGCCGGCTCTGATTACTTCGCTTGCATTTTTGTAACGTCCCTGAGACACGCTATTATCAACAAATTCTTCAAAATAGTTTCCAAGTGATACGGATGTATTTCGTCCCATGGTTTTGAATTTTTAATAAAGTTACCAATATTTGGTAACTCTGGTGCCGGTTTTGTGTTAAAGTTCATGCACACAGCAGCGTTTCCAGAAGGATAATAAGTTTGGAGGGCTTGGTCAGTCGGACGGCATGGCGCAGATGAAGATATGACTGTGCTCGTTTAACGGGCATCCGGAAATGATCGCGAGGGCTTTGAGGAAGCAGGCATTTGTGTCAGTTAGTGGAGATAGTTACTTTTATCCTATCCAAAGCGCCTTGAGGCTGGAACATGGACAAGCTAATGTTATCAATCGCAATAATTCCAGGGATCTGGATCGCCCTAAAGTTTAGCGGTGTTTTCCACCGGGTGATTGTCTTTGTGCTTGCCCTTTCTGTTGGATTGGTCTGGAGTGGAGAGCCGCGCATTATTACCGGCAGCTTCATTGCATTTACCTGTATGGCTATTGGGACAATGGTTTACGCATTGGCGGTTAAGGGGCTTAACAATTATGAAAGAATAAGCATTCTAACCATGGGCTTTTTCGTGGCGACGGGTTCGATTTTCAAACTTTTGCATTACCCCGGTGTCGGGTTGATCAGGTTAGCTATGGTCATACCTGTGGTCATGACGGTATTAGTCTTTGTGAAAGGCAGGAGACTAACCCGGGAAATGAGTTTTATGATCATCTGGCTGGTGTATGCGATGTCGGAATGCTTGAAGTTGTACTAACCGATTGAAGTTATTTCCATTCCCATTTTTCGTCAATGTCATATTTGATTTTCAGATAGGCCGCAAGTTCATCGAGTCTGGTTTTGACGTTGGCAATGTTTACTATTTTGTCCTTTGGCAGTATAAATGATTGACCGCCTCTTAGTTTGATAAGTATCATCGTTGGTATCTCGGATATTTCCTCAAGCTCTGTGGTTAACACTTTGCTTTCACTGCCATTTTCCTTTGCTAAAATAAAATCGTTACTCAGCTCCAATGTTCCAACTTTCCCGATCCGGTCTTTATAGTTTTCCTTAATGAACGCCCTATAATGTTTAATGTAACGTCGTTTCTCCCAAGCCGGATAAAAGAAAAACCATAGAAGTCCGATAATGATAAAAATAGTTGCCAGTGAAAATTGGTCATCAGAGAAAAATAGAAGTCCCAAGGCGCCATAAGCTAAAGGAAAAATCGTCTTGTTTTTTTGTCTTTTCTTTTTAATCCGCTCAGATTGTGACGCAAGAAAAAGTTGATGCGTCAGGAGATCATGTTCGTTGATTGTATATTCTATTGTCATAGTCTTACGTGAAGTTGTGTGATTATTTTGCGCTTAGTACGCTGAATTTTGAATTAAATAAAAGGCCAGCCGTCGTAAATGCTCAATAGAGGTACGTTAGCCCTGCATTTGGTTATACGTTGTTAGTGAGTATTTTTAATTCTTTTCTCTATTTTTTCTTTGTCTGTTCCAATCTCCTATCCAACGCATTGGAACAGGTCCTTCATATAATTGTTTATAAAAATGTCTCCAATTCCATGCACTTGTCCCGTCAGTTAGCTTAAGTTCGGGTATCCACACTTTATCTTCAGGGAAATACGTTGTCGTCCAAACGCCGTCTTTATATGCTTCGATATAACATTTTCCATAGTAGGCAAGTACTGATGGAAATAGGCTGTCAAAAAGATTGTAGTTTGTTCCGTTCCATTTGAGTGCTTCGTCCACTAAATCCATTCCTGTGCTGTCAAATGAAAGTTGCTCCTTGTCGAAGTTGATCAAGGAAGGTAATTGTTCAATAAGTTGTGGCACAAAGCCTGAAAAATTTTGTCCGTATTTATCAGATGTTTTTTGATAAAAATGTTCATGTGTTATGGGTTTGTCCATTAATTCTCTGTACTTCTTTTCAGCATCTTTCACTTGTTCAAGGTTGTCATAAATACGTAAACTTAAAATCGACATTTTATTGCCTGCTCCGTTCTTTTGCTTTTCTTCATCAATAAGTATGTAATAACCCTTTTCAGACTCGTATAAATTCCCGAAAAAGTTGGAAACATATACTTTTCGTTCGGTAAGCGATAGTCTGTGATGTTTAATTATATCCTTCATGTATTTAGGATAAATCAGATGAAAATCATGTTCGTAGTCCACAAGTCTGTCTCCCGAGGCAATAACTTTCATTAAATATTCTTCATCGTCTGAACCATATGCTTCTTCTAGTACAGATGTTTTTTCGGAGGCTAGGGTTTTGATGTCTGGAAAGATAGCTGCTGCTTGAAAATTTTTAGATTTGTCTAAGAGCAAAATTTGTGCTGTGTTAAGCTGATATACTTCAAAGTCATACCATTGAGGTAAGTCGCTTGTGTACTGTGTTAATCTTTTAGGACTTTCTTTTTCAATTATTTGCTTGCCTTCGTCAAATGATAATTCAATTTTGTACGAAACATTTTTTTTTAGAAAATCAATTGTGTTTTTTACAAACCTAACTCTGTGTAATCTGTTGAAATGCTCTAAGTTTTCAACTAATACAGCTTGTTTATCGTAAAACTCAATCAGGATTTTTCCGTCAGAAAGCCGGTAAGTTCGTGCTGTCCATTTCTTACGAATAGAATTATCTTGCTCTCCCTTATATTGTTTCAGTGTATTTGTCTTTTCATTACTGTCAAGAAGCGTTACGGTAATTGGCAACTTGTCAAGAGTTGTAATTTCCAACTTTTGAGCAAAACTGCTAATCGTTATCAATGTAAAGATGATGGTTAATAATTGCCTCATTGCATGGCGCTTGTGTGAGGACGCTGCATTCGGGCGACTTTTACGAGTACGAAGTCTCAATTTATACATCAGCTCGCTTATTGCTGAGCTGTTCCTGTGGTGCCTTCTTGTCTGTCTACTTGTGAATGTCTGCATATTACTCACCCCAAAAATGATAAACTTTTAATGCCGTCCCTTCTCGGTTTAGTACAACGAAACCATTTTCAAACGTTTCTCGGGTATTGCCTGGCTCTACTTTCAACCAAGTTGTCTTGAAAGTAAATATTCTATTGTCGTTTGATTTCAGTTTGGGTAAAACGTTTTCGTTTAATAAGTCAAAGGAATAGTCGTCACTTTTTAGTTTAGAAAAGCTGTTGCTGGTTAAAGTGTCTGCCGGGAATAAAATACTGTCTAAAAGCTCCCATTCATTTATAGCTGCAAATGCTATTAGTTCTTTGTTTGTAAAAGTACCGCTAGTGTTACTTTGCCAGTTTATTTCCCTGTGTCCTCCCCAAGGCCCCTGGTCACTATTTTGGTTTGTGATTAAGTCTTTATGGAAATCTGTCCAGAAACCAGCAGGCGTTGATCTATTACAAGAAGTTGCTAAAACGGCTACACAAAAAATGGTCAGGAGATATTTCATTATCCGTTTCAATATTGTCTGTTTGTTTCGTCTTTTAATGATTCTTCATTTTAGTTGCATTTTCTACTTCGCGTATGTTCATACGAAGAACATCACTTTCCCGCTTTAGTCCCACCATTGTTATAGACCGATTTTATTGTCATAACTGAAATATGCTTCAATTTCTGCTCTGTGATATTCAACAATCCAGTCATTTCTTTTTATGTAAATGTCCCGAATTTTGTCTGCTTTGTCGCTCCAAACAAAACATCCTCTGTCATCATACATTTGAAATGCTTTGTCGGTTGCCGGATCGAAAAAGAAAATTCTTTGGTTTATACTCGGGTTAAAGCCCATTTCGTTGTTGGCAATTCCATTCAGAATGTTTTTGACATTGATGTCTTTAATAGGCAGTTTGCCAATTATAATTCCGACGTTCTCTTTTTCTGGAACGTCATTCCCGTTTTCATCTGTTGTGAAGTAGCGAGTGTTTACCGTTTCCAATTTATTATAGAATTGCTCGAAGCTGTCGGCAGGAAATTGTTTATGCAAGTAGTCGTTTGAGGCGCTAAAAATATCTTCGTCTTGGTATTCATAAATAAGAATGAAAATTTCGTGTGTCGAGTCATTAAATGTCTCGTTGAATATTGTCAAAGCCCTATTCGTCGAGTAAGTTACCCGCTCAATTGTCCCATTTTCTTTTTCTTCTCCAAGTTCAAACCGAATGTGAACATGTCCTCCAAGTGAATGTTCTGTGTCTATTTTCGATCCGGTGTAAACCCTGTCTAAATATGATTGTAACTCTTGTCTTAACATTTTGTTCTTGCCTTGTCAGGTTGTTAAAGTGGTTGGTTATTGTGCTTGGATGGGTTGGAGCAGATGAAGCGGTGCTTCCTCACCTCCACTTATTCACATGCTCAATCTTGTCTTCAAATTGTGCAGCCAATGATTTAATCCTTGACTTCAGTAATAATTGTCTTCCCTCGATTGTTCGTGTAAATATCAGGTCGCAGGCGCCAACAAGCTGTTCCCATCGGCTTTTGAAATATTCAGCCAGGTTCTTGTTTTTTCCGAGTACCTCAGGAACGGCATGATAATCTTTTTGTTTCATGAACAGCATAAACCTGTTCTTCCGGATAATTACATATCTGGGGTTCTCAATGGGGGCAATTATTTCCTGCAGCGCATTTATGAAGGCTGACTGCTCAAAAGTGGTTCCTCCTTCCAGATGGCAATAAACGGTGCCCCAACGATTCACCGAAGATGCCACTTTCAACTGTGTGACTTCCGTATGAATGGTTCCTGCCTTAATTAACGACTGCATAAGCGTCTCGCCAATCCGTTGCATGTCTTTTGCAATATCCCGGTATTTGAAGTAGAGTCTGAGTGTTTTGTATGTCAGTCTGCCGTAAATTACTATTCCTACTGTCCCCAGCAAGGCGATGAAAATATACAGATCATTTATTGTTCTGAAGTTTTTTGCTGCGCGTCCCAGCCCCTGCAGGCTTTCTAAACCAAAACCTATTAATCCGGAACTCAATGTAGCAAAAAGATTTGCAATTGTCTTTCTCAGGTACATGGATTTGACCTCGCGGTATGATCTTTCTTCCGGGAATGGGATTTTTATTTCTTCTGTAAGGGTTACGCCGGTTGCCAGCGCTTCTTTCCAGCGCTGTTTCAGACTTTCTCTATCACCGGCATAAGTAAACATTTCCGTGTTTTTCCTCGCTGCTACAACCTCCTGATGTATGTCTTCCGGTAAATTGAGTCGGCCTATCCCGTTTTCTATTCCGGGTTCTTGGCTAAAGGAAACCCCTACAAAACTTCTGAAACGACGCTTTAGTAAATCAAAATCCTCGCCTCCTGTCTCCGATGTAGGATCGATACAGACTATATGCCAGATATTTCCTGTTTTTTCCTGATTGTCTTTTTGTGTTCGAATCGCTCTCCCGCGCATTTGATTGGACAAAACGAAAGAGCCCACAAAGCTTCCCAGTATTAAGGAATTGATGGCGGGCGCATCCCACCCTTCTCCCAAGAGTGATTTTGTGCCAATTAAAACTTCAATTTCACCCCGTTGAAAAATCTGGGTAACAATATGAACAATATCATTTTTCAGCTGGCCGGTCGGATTGATTATCACGTAATTTGTATCAAAAGGGGCAGTACTCGAATTGATCTGTGTAATTCCATATTTGGCCGCTTTTGCTTCAAATGCAGGATAAGCTTTTGTGGGAATAATGATTACGGATCCGGTAAGTACGGCCATCTTTTTGTTATCTGTGTTGGACCGTCTTAGTTTTTCAAAAATGGGTATTACGCCTATCTTGTTTAATTCAAGTGGGTTATCCGGAGTGCTTGTGAGAAACTCTTTCCGGATAAAGTCGGAAAGGATGACCAGGCGGAGCGAGTTGCCTAACTGTTTATATTCAAAGTCAACAATCTCTTTAATGCTGTTGAGTTTGCTGATACTGGATGTCAGAAATCCGGTTAGTTTTTTGTTGTGGGAAAAGTTGATTTTTCTTCTTTCAATGGCTCCTGATCTGCGCAGCCGGTTTTCAAGGTGTTTTCTATGTGTTTCAAATTCTTTGAAATGTTCTTTCCCTTTGTAGAGATAGAAGTCGAGTAGCGTTTCCGTCCATTCGTAGTCGAGTTCCGGTATTTCGATTTTCTTATCGCCTATTACTTCAAGATGGGTTTCGGGTATATCTCTGCCGTTGGCGTGCAGGAAAATCAAGGAAGCCGAATAAGAGGATAGGTTGTTATAGATCCAGTCTAACTGATCTGCAGGGTTTAACCAGATAGGGTGTTGTTCTATCGCCCGGACAATGGTTTCATCACGCTTTATTTCCTGAAACAGTTGCTCCATCCGCAGTCTGAAATCAGCGATGCTTTGGTTTTCATCTTCTGTCGGAAAGGTAAAATGCACATAGTCCTGATGTGGGCACAGGTCACCTTCTATCACTAATTCAGGTACAGAAATCTCGGTGTCTACGGGGCCGTTGAGTGTAATGTATCGCTGCCATTCAGTTGCAGTAACATCATAGGGTGGGGTTGCTGTAAGCCCGACGATCACCGGGTCTGTTTTTTCTTTAACCATTGTCAACGTTCGCCACCATTCACTTTTCAGGTGGTGAGCCTCGTCTACAACGATAGTTCTGATGTTTTGTTCGATTAGTTTGCTTACAACGTTTTCAAGATTCTGATTTGTGGAAAGGCCATTGCCATTTTCTGTTGCTATCTCCTCATCTTCAGGGTCTTCATCCTGAATGTTCTGATTGTTGCAGGCGGCGTGCATTCCCTGGTAGGTAGCGACTGTTAGAAATTTCGGATTCCTGATATCTGTAGAAATCCATTCCGGAGTTATAGTGGTTTGAAGAAAGAGTTCACAAAAGCGTTGTATCCACTGGTTGCGAATGGCTATTGACGGGGCAAGTATAAGTGTTGCATTGTTCAGCCGGATAGCTACTTCCAACCCTAAGACCGTCTTACCCGACCCCGGTGGAGCGATTACGTGTAAATGTTTATCCGTTAAGTGTGTTTCAAGTTCATCAAGTACCCGTTGTTGATATTTTCTCCAACGGTATTTGAATTTTATGTCTTTGGGAAATTCAGTCAAGTAAGCCTTAGTTTTTATTGTACAGGCAGTAATATACGGCTTTGTTTTTAATTGTTGTTTTATGTAGGCTTTGCGCGTGACAGGCTGACTTTCAGTGTGCTTATTTCATAATGGTTTGTTCCTGCTGCACCAGTCGGTGGAACTGCTGTTACGCGCCTTTATCATTGCCGTAACGGGGCAGGAGGTGAAAAGGCATATCCTGTCGGATCTGATGAAGCATACGCTCCGTTATGCGCCGGGACTGAAAGCCTGTCGTACCGCTTCAGGCACATCGGTCCACCACCTGCCGGAACGGCTGGAAAAGGCCTATGTCTGCGGTCGGTATTCGCCGCATTTCCAGCTTGCGCCGGCAACACTGCCGGAACTGTACGAACAGGTAGGGTTATTACAGGATGCATTGAAAAAAGCATTTGCCCGCCTGATGGAGGCGTATGGGCTTTGCGGACGGCAGGAGGCGCCAGTGTTTCATGCATTAGAAGGGATAAAACGGATGTCTGCATAAACGCATGTGGGCAGGAATTTAGGCCACCATTCTTTTGTCTTCTTTTGGATACCTCAGATTTTTCTGAGCAAGAGAACAAAACGAGTGTTTATTCACTCAATCGCTTTTTCAAATCCATCCTTTCGTGTAAAATTCTAATTATTTCAACTTCTTTATCGCTGACTTTTCGATAAAAGACAATGTGCTTTCCAGCTCCAAATCCAACAAGCTCTTTTGAAATTTCTTCGTAGATTTTTCCGATAGTTGGTCTTTTTGCGATTGCTTCAAACGCTTCAATTAAAAGTGCATAGTACTGGTCTGCCTGATTTTCAGACCAGATCTCATAAGTATAGTCCCAAATTTTGGATAGGTCTTCGACTGCTTTATTGGTTAAATAGTATTTAGCCATTTTTTTGCTTATTGGCTTTTAGCGCTGCCAAGTGCTTTTTCGCGTCGAAATTTTCGGCAATGCCGCTTTCAATTCCTTCGTGAATTGCATTTTTCAAAATTTGGATTTTGTTTTCTTCTTCTTCTAAGAGTCGAAGACCGGCTCTGATTACTTCACTTGCATTTTTGTAACGTCCCTGAGACACACTATTATCAACAAATTCTTCAAAATAGTTTCCAAGTGATACGGATGTATTTCGTCCCATGGTTTTGAATTTTTAATAAAGTTACCAATATTTGGTAACTCTGGTGTCGGTTTTATGTTAATGTTCATGGACACCACAGGATTTTCGGTGGGGCAATAAGTCTGGAAGGTTTGGTTGGTAGGATGGCTTGGGGCAGATGAAGATACGACTGTGCTTGTTTAACGGGCATCCGGAAATGACCGCGAGGGCTTTGAGGAAGCAGGCATTTGTATCAGTTAATGGAGATAGTTACTTTTATCTTATCCAAAGCGTCTTGAGGCTGGAACATGGACAAGCTAATGTTATCAATCGCAGTAATTCCAGGGATATGGATCGCCCTAAAGTTTAGTGGTGTTTTCCATCGCGTGATTGTCTTTGTGCTTGCCCTTTCTGTTGGATTGCTCTGGAGTGGAGATCCGCGCATTATTACAGGTAGCTCTTGATTTTTCGAGGGGGATCATGAATGACGGAAAGGGTTGATGTGTATACACAGCGTAAAACGCTTCTTTTATTAAGGAACTCAATATTCCATTCTGTCAAAACCGCTTTTAGCACTATATTCACGGGTAACGGCATTAATGATTCCCCTTTCAAGCATATCCTTCAATTCTTCTCTGCTATAACGGTTTTCTTCTCCTTGTATGAACGAATCGTCATTGTCCAGTTTGTTGACAAACCTGTAATACTGCTTTTTATTGCGACAGACAACGATCGTGTCGTCACGGACATCAAGAACTCTGAGAAAGAAATAAAACTTGGAATAGTTTTCATCGATTCTTATAGTGTATACGTCGTCGGTCTGGGGATTTGCGATAAACAATCTCTTTTCTTTTTGTGTGTTCAGATTCGCGTAAATGACCAGTGCGATTGCACTGGCGAGCAGGATTAAGGATGTATATAGGTAAAACGGCGTCCTTGTGGATTTTTCATAGTGCTGTTTGACTACTGTCAGCATCATAGGAGCCCCACAACAGTTGCATCTGATCTCAGTATGTTTATCACCGATAGGTACAATGGGAATAAAGAATGCATGATAGTACTGCCTGTACACTTTGACCTGCATATCGTATGACGCACAATCCTTACAGGGCTGTTGTTCGTGCTTATACCTTTTTATCCTTGCTGTCCGGGTGCCATAAATTAGAAACATGATAATCGCTCGTTTATAGAGTGTGTGATAAGTGTGTGGTTGGCAGCATTTGTCTATACCATATCAACGAGAAAAGGACAGCCAGTTCATATAGAGATAAGACCATCCACACCAGCATAAAGCTGAACTCCTTTGTATGTATGCTTCTTCTCCGGAAGAGGCAGTATAGGTATAACAACACAGGCGCCATCAGGACATAATGTAATGCCAGGGCGCCCGACCAGTGCTGGATTCTGAAAATAAAAGCGATGATAAACGCCAGGCCTAAAGTTGCTATGGATATTCTTTCCGGAATGCCGATATTCCACATGAGTAAAGCATACTGGGTGGTCAGCAACGCCATCAGGAGCAGGACGCCGATACATATCGGTATCCCCATCCCCGGAATTAACCATACAGAAATGAAACTCCCGAACAGCCCCCAGGAAATGATCTTATGGAAGACGCCTTGATGGCGAAAGGATAATACAGCGCCCGTTACTGCAGCAATCGAGGATATAATATAAAACACCATGGAATGTGAAAGATAGATCATTTATTTCAAAATGAATATTTGTTCGGGTGTGACCATTCGAATTATAGGAAATAATCCGTTTGTCGGGAGCCGCTGACACTGAAACGCTGTTTATATAGATTATCCCGGTATTGCATAGCACAGCAATTGCATGTACATTTATTAAATGGTTTCTGTCAGGGTGTGTGAATGCCCGGCGTAAGGTCATACTATTGTTTAATTTATTCGCACATGAAATTCCTGTTCTCCGCTATCTGCCGTTCTTTTCTTTTGCTGCTCCTGCTGCTGAATGCCTGTAAGGACAATGATCATGCTGTCCACGTCTCTTCGACCAGCTTTGAAGGCGAAGTGGCTCAGTTGCAGAACCTTGGGTTCTTTTTCAATAAAGACCTCGTACCGGATAGTTGCCTGCACCGCTGGGACAGTACGGAATACCTCAGCTTTACGCCGGCAGTACGCGGGCTGTTCAAGTGGAATAATCCGGGAGAGCTGATTTTCTCTCCTATGGCAGGATTTGAACCCGGTACGGAGTATTCCGTTACCCTGATGCCGGGTCTGCTGAAGAAGGCTGCTAAGGGATATCATCTGCAAACAGGCAAAAACGATATCCGTTTTTACACAGCGCCTTTAAGGGTGCAGCGAGCCAATCTTTCCTGGACGCAGGGCAACGGGACAGATCGTATAGTTACCCAGCTCGAACTGGTCTTTAATTACGAGGTGGATGTAACGGAAGCGGCATCGAAACTGAAATTACAGTTAGAGGGACAGTCGGTACCTTTTGCTACGCAGAGTAGCGGAACCGGCAGATCGTTGCTTGTCTGGTTTGCGTTGCCGGGTGAGGCCCGCGACGAAGAAATACCGCTTGATATGTCTCTGGGCAAGGGAATTGCAGTAACCGGCAGCAAATATGTTTCCAGCAGGGATACCAGCTTTCGCGAGCCTGTTCCTTCCCGTTTTAACCTTACCGTTACAGCGATATCCGCTCAGCATACAGGTGCCGGCGGAGTTGTAACCCTCAGCACGTCCCAGCCGGTAAGGGAAGAGCGGCTTCGGGATAAAATAAAGATATATCCTGAAATTCCTTTTGAAGTAGAAACCAACGAAATAGGCCTGACGGTGAGCAGCGCTTCCTTTAAACCGGACCAGACATACAACATAACTGTTTCCGCCTCTTTGGAAGGCGCTTTCGGAGGGCGGATGAAACAGGATTATACCGGGCAGGCAATCTTTGGTAAACTTGATCCTTCTGTCCGCTTCGTAAATACAAAAGGGGTTTACATATCTTCTGCGGGGAACAGAAACCTCGCACTAAACATCGTCAGTGTGCCTGCAGTAAGGGTATCGGTGATTAAGGTTTATGAAAACAACCTGGAGTTTTTCCTGAGCAGGTACAAGCGCTATGGATATCACTATGATGACGAAACGGACGAAGGGGGCAGCTATGAGTATTACGATACGGAAAATCTTGGAGATACCATATTCAGCAGGGATTATAATACGGATGACCTTCCGGGGCAAAATGCCGCAAGGATATTGAATCTGAACTTCCAGGATAAGATAAAGGACTATGACGGGATATATGTGGTGACGGTAGCATCCAAAGATCATAACTGGGTGCAGGATTCAAGGATCATATCTGTTTCCGATATCGGGCTGATCGTGAAGCAGGAACGGGATAATATCTATGTCTTTGCCAATTCAATCCTGCATGCCACTCCGATGGCAGGTGTCAGCATTTCGTTTATAAGCACGAACAACCAGAAGATGCATACCGTGACGACGGATAATGAGGGGGTAGCAGTGTTTCGGGATATCTCCAAAAAGTCGCCGGGCTTCCGGGCTGGGCTGATCACGGCCAAGCTGAAGCAGGATTTTAGCTTTATCTGGTTGCAGCAGAGCCGGATAGAGACTTCGCGATTTGACGTGGGTGGCCGGATACCAAACCATACAGGCCTTAATGCGTGGATATATGCAGAGCGTAATCTGTACCGGCCGGGCGAAACGATCTCTGTGAGTACAGTGGTGAGGGATGAATCCTGGAACATACCTTCGGATATACCTGTGAAGCTCCGGCTGAAAATGCCCAATGGAAAGGAGTTTGCCACGCTCCGGAAGATGCTGGGTGCAGAGGGATCCTGTGAGGCTTCTTTTGCCATTCCGCATACGGCGCTTACAGGCACTTATATGCTGGAGGTGTTGTCGGGCAACGATGTGTTGCTCAATAGTTATGCTTTCAGTATCGAAGAATTTATGCCTGACCGGATTAAGGCGGAGGTTGCCACAGACCGACAGGAATACCAGGCCGGTGATACGGTGTCCGTCGCTATCCGTGCGGATAATCTTTTTGGAACGCCGGCAGTGGGCAGGAATTATGACTGTGAGCTGACGCTTACGAAGGAAGATTTTAAAGTGAAGGAACTTCCGGATTATACATTTTCCATCAGTAATAATTTCAGTTATGAAAGCATATTCCGCCAGGGGAAAACAGATGGTCAGGGCACTGCGCGGGAGGAATTTCCTCTCAGTCAGTCTGTAAAAGATGCGGGTTTGCTAAAGGGTAGTATCACTTCCAGCGTGTTTGATGAAACGGGAAGGCCTGTGCATCGATTTGCACATTTTACAGTATTTACGCAGTCTGCATATCTTGGAATAAAAGAGCTGGACTATTATACCGCTGTCCGGAAGCCCATGCATATCGGTCTGGTAGCTACGGACAAAAACGGAAAAGTGAAAACAGGGCAGCAGGCACAAGTGACGGTGCTGAAAAAAGAGTGGAATACCGTAATCGAACAAAGCGGCAGCCGGTATAAGTATGTTTCACGGAAGCAGGAGAAGGTCCTGACGCAGAAGACGGTGTCTGTCAGTGGCACAGGTACCCGCTTTTCGTTCACGCCGGAGCTGAGCGGTGAATATGAGGTAAGGCTGGCGCTGCCGGGGAGCAATGGATTTGTATCCCGGACATTCTATGCCTGGGGCTGGGCAGAAACGGAATATTCTTCTTTTGAAGTGAATAACGAAGGCCATGTGAGCATCAAGCCCGACAAGGATCAGTATACTTCCGGAGAGACCATGCGGGTATTGTTTACCACGCCGTTCGAAGGGCGCATGCTGGTGACGCTGGAGCGCGATAAGATCCTGAAGCATTATTACCTGAACACGAAAGACAAGTCGGCATCGCTGGATATTAAAACTGACGATCATTCCCTCCCGAATGTGTATATAACGGCTACACTTTTCCGGCCGATGGACGGGAGCGATATGCCGTTGACCGTTGCACATGGTTTTCGCAATGTGATGGTGGAACGTCCTGCCGGCAGGATACCGGTTGCGTTGCAGGTGGCGGAACAATCGCGTTCTGCCATGACCCAGAAGATAACCGTAAAAACGGAACCGGGGGCGTACGTGACTATTGCCGCAGTGGATGAGGGGATTTTGCAGGTCCGGAATTATAAGAGTCCCGATCCGCATGCCTATTTTTATCAGAAGGTTGCGCTCACAACCGGTAGCTTTGATATCTATCCGCTGCTGTTGCCCGAGCTGAAGACCACCCGAAAAAGCACAGGCGGTGATGGCGGTGACGGGGATCAGCATCTGCGCGTGAATCCGCTGTTTGTAAACCGGGTGAAAAATGTTTCTTTCTGGAGCGGAATACGCCAGGCAGACAGCCGGGGTAATGTACAGTATGAGATAAGCATCCCGCGCTTTTCCGGCAGTCTGAGGGTAATGGCAGTGGCCTATAAGGGTAAAGGATTTGGTGGTGCGGATCATTATATGAAAGTTGCAGATCCGGTTGTGGTCAGCGCTGCTTTGCCCCGTTTCTTCAGCCCGAATGATGAAGCCGTAATGCCGGTAACGCTGAGTAATACTACCGGTAAGGATGCTGTTGCTGATGTAGAGGTGTTGGTTGCAGGCCCGCTTGGCGTTTCCGGGCAATCCAGGGAGCAGGTGCGGATACCGGCACACCGGGAAGCACGTGCTACGTTCAACATCAAAGCGGGTAATGCGATTGGTGCAGGCAAGGTGACGGTAAAGGTGAAAGCGCTGAATGAAACATTCCTGAATGAAACGGATATTTCCGTGCGTCCTCCGGCTTCCTTGCAGAAGCGGACGGGGAATGGTATGGCCGAAGCCGATAAGACAACAACGGTTCGTCCGGAAGGTAGCTTCCTGCCGGAGACTGCTTCGGGATGGGTGCTGTTCAGCCGTTCTCCGCTGGTGGAATTCAGTAACAGCCTCAGCGACCTGGTGCAGTATCCGCATGGATGTGCTGAGCAGACGGTGTCCCGCGCGTTTCCTCAGTTGTATTATCATGATCTGGTCAAAACCTTTTCTTCCTCGTCTTCAGAGGATGGCAATCCGGGTTATAATGTCCGCGAGGCGATCCTGAAGCTACAGTCGATGCAGCTTTCCAATGGTGCGCTGGCATACTGGCCCGGTGGTGGCTCTGAAAGCTGGTGGAGCTCTATATATGCGGCTCACTTCCTGCTTGAAGCACAAAAGGCAGGATTTGAAGTGAACACGGGGACGGTTGGCCGGCTGCTGCAATACCTGAAGAACCGGTTGCAGAAGCGTGAAACGGAGATTTATTATTACAACAAAAACCTCAAAAAGGAAATTGCGGCCAAGGAGATTGCGTATTCGCTGTACATACTGGCTCTTGCCGGTCAGCCTCAGATGGCCACGATGAATTACTACAAAGGTAATCCGGACATGCTGGCGCTCGACAGTAAATATATGCTTGCCGCGGCCTATGGTATTGCAGGAAATAAGGCACAGGCCATGCAGGTACTTCCGGCTGAATTCAGCGGGGAAGAATCGGGGAGGTCATTTGGTGGCAGTTTCTATTCTTACATCAGGGATATGGGTGTTGCGCTGAATGCATTGCTGGAGCTTGATCCGGGGCATAAGCAGGTAGCGCCGCTGGCCCGCAGATTGTCGGAGCAGCTACGTAGCGCCCGTTACCTGAGCACGCAGGAACAGGTATGGGGTATCCTGGCCATCGGTAAAATTGCCCGTACCACGGCGGCCACGACTTCAGAAGCCACCGTTACTATACAGGGTAAACCTGCCGGAACGGTACAGGGGAAAGATATCAAGGTATCCATGAATGCTGCCAACAGGGGCAAGCCGGTGCAGTTACAGGTGAAAGGGAAGGGACCTTGGTATTATTTCTGGGAAATGAAAGGTATTACCGCTGATGGTGGATATCTTGAGGAGGATAACTTTATAAAAGTGCGCCGTACTTATTTTGACCGGAATGGCACGGTGTTGAGCGGTAATTCCTTCCGGCAGAACGATCTGATCGTGGTGCAGATTGCACTTTCATCCCAGTATAATGGTACCATTGAAAACGTGGTGGTGACAGACATGTTGCCGGCTGGTTTTGAGATAGAAAATGCCCGACTTACAGAGCTGCCGCAGATGCAATGGATAAAGAATGAGACCCATGCGGATTATTCGGATATCCGCGATGACCGGATCAATCTGTTTACTACGCTCGATAGAACCACGCAATATTTTTATTACATGGTGCGTGCGGTCTCACCGGGAGTATATCAGCAGGGGCCAGTACAGGCAGATGCTATGTACAACGGGGAATACCACTCCTATCACGGAGCCGGGAAGGTCGTCATCACAGCTCACTGATCAGATGCAGGACGAGCACAAAAAGAGCAAACGGACATGGCGCCGGGCACTGGTTGTTTTACTGGCGCCCGTGCTGCTTTTTCTGCTGCTACATATGGTCTTTCCCCTGCAAGTGGATGTCGTCTATGCGCCGGTGATATACGATAGGAATGGAGTTGTACTGCATACTTACATGACGCCGGATCAGCAATGGAGGATCAAGACCCGTCCGGATGACGTTACAGCCCGTCTGAAGCAAACGATTCTTTTTAAGGAAGATCGCTATTTCTATTATCATTTCGGAGTCAACCCGGCGGCAATGGTCAGAGCTGCATTCAATAATATCAGAAAAGGGCGCAGGACCTCCGGCGCTTCGACCATTTCCATGCAGGTGGCGCGTATGCTGGACCGGAAACCGAGGACGTATTTCAACAAGGTGAAGGAAATGTTTCGCGCGGTACAACTGGAGCTGCAGTTTTCGAAAGATGAGATCCTGCAATTGTATCTGAACCTGGTTCCCTATGGATCCAATATACAGGGCGTGAAGGCCGCTTCTTTGCTGTATTTTGAAAAATCTCCGGACCAGTTGTCGCTTGCGGAGATCACGGCCCTGAGCATTATTCCCAACAGGCCGAATTCGCTGGTGCCGGGCAGAAGTAATGCCCTGATCGTGCAGGAACGGAATAAATGGCTGCAGCGGATCCGGACGGCGGCTTTATTCAGTGATGAGCTGATCAACGATGCACTCGAAGAACCATTGACGGCTTTTCGGCGGCCGGCGCCGGCTATAGCTCCTCAGTTTTGTTGCCGGTTGCGCCGGATGTTCCCTTCTGTAGATGAGATTCATACTACGCTGGATGCTGTCGTGCAGATGAAGGCCGAGGAGATCACCCGCTCTTATTGCGATCATCTGAAACTGCAGGGCATTCACAATGCTGCCGTGCTGATCAGCGACACCCGAACCCGTCAGGTAATCGCATATATAGGTTCTCCGGATTTTCACGATACGGCTCACCATGGTCAGGTCGACGGGGTGCGCGGCCTACGCTCTCCGGGCAGTGCACTGAAGCCACTGTTGTACGGGCTTGCATTCGACCTGGGGCATCTGACACCGGCTACGATACTGGCAGATGTTCCTTTGAATATTAAGGGCTATGCGCCGGAAAATTATGATCTGGGATACAGGGGAGCGGTTACCGCAGGGGATGCCTTGCGGCAGTCGCTTAATATACCGGCGGTCAAAATGCTCAATGTGGTGGGCGTTCCGCTGTTCTCAGGGCGGCTGGCAGAAGCGGGGTTTTCTTCCATAAAAAAGAACCGTAAGCAGCTTGGTCTTTCCATGATTCTGGGCGGATGCGAAGTACGGCTTGATGAGATGACCGCTATGTATGCCGCTTTTGCCAATCAGGGATATTATCTGCCTTTGCAGTTCGTGCTTCCGGAATCTTTGCCGTCAAGCAGAAAGGATGGCAGCAGATACGGTGATCCCGATACTGCAGGTATCCCTCTGCTTACGCCCGGTGCCAGTTATATGCTTACCGGTATCCTCAGGGAGCTACATCGTCCGGATCTGCCTCATCTGCATCGCCAGGCGGCGGGTATTCCGCGTATCGCCTGGAAGACCGGTACTTCCTATGGCCGCCGCGATGCCTGGAGCATTGGCTACAACCGGCATTATACGATAGGCGTCTGGGCGGGCAATTTTAACGGTATGGGGGCGGCGACTTTGAATGGCGCAGAGACGGCAACGCCTTTGTTGTTCCTGCTTTTCAATGCACTGGACCGGAATGCGGTGCAGGAATGGGAACCGGCGCCCGGAAATGTTTCCTTCCGTATGGTATGCCCAAAGACGGGTAGTCCTCCCGCCGCGGAATGTGAGGATCTGATTGCTGATTGCTACATACCCGGTGTTTCTCCGGCGTCTTTATGCGTACACTCGCGGGAAGTCTGGATTTCTGCCGCCGGCGATTTTTCCTATTGCACATCCTGTCTCCCGCAGACGGGATACCGTACCCGGATGTATCCGAACATTGCACCTGATCTCGCAGGGTGGCTGGAATCTTCTCATGCTGATTACGAAAAAATTCCGCCACACAATCCGGAGTGCAGCCGTATACTTGACGGCCATGCGCCTGTGATCACCTCCCTCCAAAACGGTATGACCTACCTGCTGCCCGATCCTGCTGCGAAACTCTTACTCACCTGTAATGTGGCCAATGATGTACATGAGGTTTTCTGGTATGCCAATGACCGGTTTGTGGGCAAGGGCAGGGCGGGGGAGACACTTAGTCTGTTGCCGGATACTCATGAGATCAAGATATCCTGTACGGATGACAAGGGACGGAATACGGATATACATATTAAGGTAAAGAAGTAAAAGATCTTAATGCCCGGGGGACTTCACGATGTTACAGGTTGATAACATGAAACACGTTGTTTTATAACCGTCGCAGCTTTTCAAATTGCTGGCAAGCTAACTGTGCGGCAACAGGTCAATTATTTTTGATGGTGAATTTGCGCTATAAATGTTGATATGTTTTATCTATTTTTGCCGGCCAACAGATTGAGATGAAAAAAATAGACAGCACTTATTTCGTCTCATGGTAATAGACTGATGTTTTTACTTTTATTTTTTTACTCGTTAATTTCTTAAGATGATTAAACACTTCTTCTCGCTTATTTTTATTGCATCAGCGCTGATGATATTACCAACTGCCTGTCAGAAGAGCCAATCCCCCGATCCGGGTACGGGCAGTACCGCAGGGAACAATAATAACAATAATAATAACCCCGGCGGCGGTGGAAACAACAATCCTGGTGGCGGGAATAATAATGGTAATAACCCTGGCGGTGGCGGAAATCCCGGTGGTAGTGATACCATCGGTACGGTATATTTTCGTGCTACGATTAATGGGACAAAAATGCAATGGTCCGATGCTGAATTCCCATTCAGAACTGCTATGAGCCGGCTTCCGGCTGCTAACGTATCAGACTTATGTAATAATATAAATGCAAAGGTTACTGCAGGGTTTACGTTTTGGGAAACCTATCGGAGGGAGGACGTTTTCGGGATAGATTTTACAGGTTGTTCCAACCTTCGTTATACCTATACGTTCGGGGGGAATTGTGAGGAGGCGCTGGATTGGCTTGAGCGGGTAAGAACCCTGCCCACTTACGGATCAGAAACTACCGAAGGCGCCTATTTGGAGTTGGTGCTACCCACTACCAAAGAAAAGTATATCACTACCTCCAATGGCGGAACGGTCAGCATCACAAAGGTGGAAGTAATCGGAACTGGATCTTCTTACGATGATCCAAAGTATATGATCACCGGTACGTTTAAAGGAGAACTTCAACCGTTTTCTCCCGGAGATGATCGGATTATGGTGAATGACGGGGAGTTTCGTGTCTATATTGGCGCATGTGTTGATTAGCAGCAAGAGCTGCTTTATGTATAAAGCAGCATGTCTTTCTAATTTTAACCTTTTGATCGCCGGATAATTTAAAATATGAAAATGAAAAAAACGCTTTTAGCATTATCGTTGCTTGCCACCACTGTACTGACTTTGCCGGTTTCCTGCAAGAAGGATAAAAATCCGACCCCCACTAACCAGGGCCAGCAGGGAAACAATAACAACAACAATAATAATAACAACGGTAACAACAATAACAGTGGTGGATATTCCAACAGTACCTTGTACTTCCGTGGGACTGTGAATGGAGCAAAGACGGAGTGGAGTCAGGGCAGTTTATCCTATCGCCTTAAAATAAGAGGAGGGGGCTCCGAATCTGCCTGTGGTAATGGCACAAAAGAGATGATGACTGCCGGGTTTGTCCTGGAGACCTTTTCTCAGGAGGATCGGTTTTATATATCCTTCACGGGTTGCTCTGATCTGGATGTTACGGAAGATTACTTTGGTAATTGTGACCGTGGTCTGGATTGGCTGGAACGGGAGACTTCTTTCCCCGTACAATCGTCTGATTATGCGCAGGGCGCGTATATAAAATTCAAACTTCCGGCTAACGGAAATACGTACTCTACGGACGGAGGGAGCGGAACAGTTACGTTTACCAGGGTGGAGCTGCATGGGACCGGAACTTATAGTGATCCCAGGTATGTTGTGACCGGAACCTTCAGTGGCACGCTTGTAAATCCTGATGATCCGGCGGATAAGATTGAGATCAAGGACGGAACATTCCGGGTGTATTTAGGCGTTTGTGTCCTTTTTTAAGGTTGTTAACACCATCCCTGACAAATCTGCAATACAATTCGAGATGAAGTGGATACTGATTAGATTATTGTTTCCATTTTTCTCCTTTCCTTTTCCGGAGAAAATGCAGTTGTACGGGATAATATGGGGGTTCCCGGTCCTTTAGCATTTGAACGGACAAGCTTCAAACTGGTATGGTCGGACAGCCCCCATGACAACTATTATATACAGGAATACTATTTCATGGGGATTTTTAGCATGTATTTGAATTGCGTGCATGCAACAGGCCTCTTTGTACCGGGAATTTCAATAATTTTGAGCGGAATTATCAAACACTGAATTTTCAATAAATAACCTGATATGTCTGAAACATCATCCTCTGCACAGAATGGGCAGAAGCAAATAAAACCGATCGCTCCGGAAGTAAATGAACTGGTGGCACGATGCAAGTCGGTGATCCTCGGTACGGTAGATGCCGCAGGGACCCCCAACGCAAGCTATGCTCCTTTTACACGTATTGGCAATAAGTTTTACATCCTGGTTTCTTTTATGGCCCGCCATACGAAAAACCTCAGGGATCAGAAGAAAGCTTCCGTCATGTTTATAGACGACGAGTCGGCATCCAAACAAATTTATGCCCGCGACCGACTTACCATTGATGCCGCTACATCGCAGATCGAAAGGGATACACCAGAGTGGGGCCTTGCTGTGGAAAAGCTCAAAGAAGCACATGGTAAGGTGCTGGATGTGCTGGTAGGTATGGATGACTTTATCATGATAGAGCTCAGCCCGCTGAAAGGCGCCTATGTGAATGGTTTCGGTAGTGCTTATTTTGTAGATGAACAGCTGGAAATCATGCAGCATAGAAACGATACAGGGCACACTGTGCGGGATAATAAATCCTGAACCTGGTCATAAAGATGTACTATCTCTACGGGTTACCTGCCAACCAGTGGAGATAGTATGGCGATTGGAATTAATTACTGCTGCTTCAGGTCTGCTGTACACGTATCTTTTCATCCTGATACAACTACCGGTCGCGTAGCATTATCGCTGTTTTTATTCCTTCAGTTCTTCAGCCTGCTCGATCTGCTTCCGGGTTGGCAGTAGTATCAGGCGCAGCGTTGTATCATTCGTAAAGTAGCTGATTGCCCAGTTGATGAAGATGAACAGGCGGTTTTTTACGCTTACAATCAGCATCAGGTGCAGGAACATCCATACAAGCCACGCAAACAAACCCTGAAAACGGAAGCCGGGCAGGTCAACAACGGCTTTTCTTTTGCCGATGGTGGCCATTGTGCCCGGGTTTTTATAGGTGAATGGCCGCAGGGTTGTATCATCATTCGTCCTTATCAGGCGTTTAAAATTCCCCGCCAGGTTTTTGGCCTGGTTGATCGCTACATTGGCGAGCTGTGGATGTCCTTTCGGCCAGCTTTCGGTCTCCATGTAAGCGATGTCTCCGAGGGCGAACACGTTACGATGTCCCGGTAGCCGGTTGCAGTCGTCTACCTGTATACGGTTGCCGCGAACCAGCATTTCTTTGGGAATACCTTCCGGTACATTCCCCATTACCCCGGCTGTCCAGATGAGCGTACGCGTAGCTATGGAGCGTCCGTCCTTAAAGCTTACTGTTTGCCCATCATAATCCTGCACCAGGGTATTCATCCACAACTGTACGCCCATTTCCTTCAGGTACTGCTGTGATTTTTTCTGAGAGATCTCACTCATGTTTGCCAGCGTAGAGGCTTGCCCTTCCACGAGGTGTATGTTGAGCCGGGAAAAATCCATGTCGGGATAATCACGTGGCAGTATATTTTTTTTCAACTCAATGAGTGATCCGGCAAGCTCCACACCGGTTGGGCCGCCGCCAGCTATAACGATATTCATAAGCGACTCCAGATCACGTTCATCACAACTGAGTGCCGCTTCGAAGTTGAGCAGGATCCGGTTGCGCAGGGCAATGGACTCTGTTGTGGATTTCATCGTATAGGCATGTTGCGCGATATTGCTGTTGCCGAAGAAGTTGGTTGTGCATCCTGTTGCGATAACGAGGTAATCGTAAGGGTAGGTACAATCCTGCGTGACGATCCGCTGCTGCACAAGATCAACGTGTTTTATGGCAGATATGCGTACATGTATGTGTTTTTTCTTCTGGAAGATCTTGCGGAGGGGGAATGAGATAGAGCTGGGCTCCAGCCGTCCGGTGGCCACCTGGTAAAATAAGGGTTGGAACTGGTGGAAGTTATACTGATCTATTAGGGTGATATCGTAACCGGTATTGCTGATCCTTCTTGCCAGTTGCAGGCCGGCAAAGCCGGCGCCCAATATGATTACCCGTTTCTGATCCATAAGATCATGTTTTTGATCATGTAAAGGTAGGAATGTGTTTTGACTGTGGGTGGCATACTTGTAAAACAGTATTTCCTGCATGTGCAGTTACCGATACAGGAAATACTGTCTTACGGATTCTATAATCCAAGCTTTTGGGCATACTGTTTTATATAGGATGCAGCTACTTGTGAAAGCTCTTCATTAAGGCCGGGTATATTGTATTGAGAGGTGTATTCGGTTATCTTGGATTTGATCTGTTGCTCAATGCCATTTGCATTGCCGGCCAGGCCGGCGACTTTCCCTAACATGCCACCAAGGCCGCCGCCGGATGTGGAAGTTGCATTTTTTTCAATCAGGCCTTCTGCATAGGATTTGAATGCGGCAATGATTTGTTCTTTTGTCATGGACTGGTTTTTAATTAAGTGAAATATTAAAGACTGTATGTAAGGCATGTCTGCCCGGATAAACAGTTTATTCCCAATAATCATGCCGCGGATTCAGACAGGAAGTGTCCTGGCATGATTATCTGTTATAACCTGAGTTCGGGATAAGCACTCTATACCTGTTTACATATTGATTTAAAGAAGCGCGATCCTATTTTCGCATACACGAAACGGGCAGACACCCCTCGCGTTCTCCCCGTCAAGGGGAGACAGAGGGGGGACTTTTATCCCGCACTCAGGTTTATAAACAAATTGTTAATAACCGGATTTTGATATGCTCTGGCCTGAACATTGATGTAATCATGTTTTTTACCCTTAAAACAATTGTATACAAATGGGAAAATTTGTCATCACCACGAGAAAAAACAAAGAACTGCAATTTGTCCTGAAGGCGGATAACGGGCAGGTAATCCTGGCGAGTGAAGGCTATGCAGCAAAGGCGAGTTGCCTGAATGGCGTTGAATCGGTGCGTAAAAATGCAACGGATGATCATCGCTACGATCGTTTGACGGCAAAAAACGGGAAGTTTTATTTTAATCTTAAAGCAACCAACGGACAGATCATCGGCACCAGTGAAATGTATGAAAGCGCTGCGGGAAGGGATAATGGAATTGAATCTGTGAAAAAGAACGCACCGGATGCCAAAGTGGAAGAGGAGCTGGGATAGGTCCTATTATAAGAAAGCCGGTATTCCTGATTGGATACCGGCTTTCTTTTTTGTAAGATCAGGGAAGGAAATGTCTACCGGGCGATATTCACAGCCCTCAGCTCCCGGATTACGGTCACTTTGATCTGTCCCGGGTATTGCATTTCTTTCTGGATTTTATCGGCTATCTCAAACGACAGACGGTCGCTGTCAGCATCGCTTACTTTTTCGGCCTCTACGATCACACGTAGTTCGCGTCCTGCCTGGATGGCATAAGCTTTCTCCACACCGTCGTACGCCATGGCCAGTCCTTCCAGATCCTTAATACGCTGCAGGTAGCTTTGCATCATCTCCCGCCTTGCTCCCGGCCTTGCGCCGCTGATAGCATCGCATGCCTGGATGATGGGGGAGATAATATAGGTCATTTCCATCTCATCGTGGTGGGCGCCGATCGCGTTAACGATCGCAGCATGTTCGCCACATTTTTCGGCCAGCCTGGCACCAAGCAGTGCATGGCTCAGTTCTGTTTCTTCATCGGGCACTTTACCTATATCATGCAGCAGGCCGGCGCGTTTCGCCAGCTTGATCACTTTTTGTCCGAGGCCGAGTTCCGCAGCCATAATGGCACAGAGGTTAGCCGTTTCTTTGGAGTGCATCAGCAGGTTCTGGCCATAAGATGAGCGGAAGCGCATTTTGCCGATCATGCGTACCAGGTCTTTGTGCAGACCGTGAATCCCCAGTTCTATGATCGTGCGTTCGCCGATCTCCATCACCTGTTCTTCCAGTTGCTTTTTGGTTTTTTCCACAACTTCCTCAATGCGGGCAGGATGGATACGTCCGTCCTGTACCAGGCGCTGCAGGGAGAGGCGTGCGATTTCACGACGCAGGGGATCAAAACAACTCAGGATGATTGCTTCCGGGGTATCGTCAATGATCAGGTCTACGCCGGTTGCGGCTTCGAGGGCGCGTATATTACGGCCTTCACGACCAATGATCTGGCCTTTGATCTCGTCGCTTTCGAGGTTAAATACCGTGATGGCATTTTCGATGGTTTGCTCTGCTGCCGTCCGTTGGATGGTCTGGATGATGATCTTTTTGGCTTCTTTGGAGGCGTTGAGCTTGGCCTCTTCCATGATGTCTTTCACATGGGCCATGGCATTGGTACGGGCCTCATTTTTTACCACTTCAAGCAGTTCTGCCTTGGCCTCTTCCGCGCTCAGGCCGGATACTTTTTCAAGACGGCGGATATGCTCCTCCTGGTGCTTTTCCAGTTCGGCACGCTTAATGCTTACCGCTTCCAGTTGCTTCTCCAGATTTTCTTTCAGCTTTTCTTTTTCCTGTGTCTGTTTCTGAAGGTTGGCTTGCTTGTCATGCAACGCCTGCTGCTGCTGCTTCAGCCGGTTTTCAGATTCAGAAAGCTTCTGGTTACGTTGTATGACTTCTTTTTCGTGTGTACTTTTTAGCTGGAGGAAATGTTCTTTGGCTTCGAGTATTTTCTTTTCTTTTAAGGTGTCTGCGTGTGCGTTTGCGTCGTCTATGAGTTTTTTTGCCTGGCGGTCTGCTTCGTCAATCTGACGTTGCGTATTTTTTGAAAAAATGAATTTACCCAGAAAAATTCCTATAAGTATTGCTGCCACCGCTACGGTGACAACGAGTGTCGTATCCATGATATATTGTAATGTTTTTAATAAATGATCAATTATAGCAGTCTATAGATATTTAAAATTTAATATGTAAGACTTGCAATATTCCAGCCTGCTAAATTAGTAAAAGTATTCGGGAAACAGGTGTGTCTGATTGAATAGGGTCTAATTCAAATCTTCGCTATTCGAAAAACTGAATTTTGCTTCGACAGGCTCAGCAACCGTCTTTTAATGCCGGTCATTGAGCCTGTCGAAATGAATACCCTGAAGCATGAAAGCGAAGATTTGAATGGCACCCATTGAATAAGGAACGTATAGTCGTTGTCTCGTTTTGTTTTGGAGGCCGGTAGTGCTGTGGGGGATGCGGGACTTATGTTTTATCCAGGAAACGTTTGCGCAGTTCTGCTCCGGGGAGCATACAATTTTCTGTTTTCCCGAACAGGCGATAACGGAAAACTGCGATTACCTGGTAAACGGCATTTCTTATAAAGGGGGGAATGAGGATAAACGCATACAATAGTTTATATCCACCCCCCAGTTCTTTTAATACTTTTAAGGCAGCGGTGGATTTGGTGTAGTATTGGTGTCCACGGATGTAGACAAAGGTGCTGTGATTTTCCGAAGGGAGGCCATATCTGCGAAGAAGTGTTTTTCCAACTTCCGATTGCAGTGACGCAAACCGGAAGATCGCCTTTTTGTCGTTGCGGATAATGAATTGTACCGTTTTGCTGCAAAGATTACATATGCCGTCAAAGAGGATAATGTGTGGCACTCTTTCGTTTTCCCGGTTATGTAAAGTTGTGTCTGGCACAGAATAAATATAAGGCAACGGCGTGCAGGCCATGTTAAAGGTATGACTTTTGTGTCCGCATATGATCAAAGTCATTTTTTTATCCGGTGAACAATAGGAGTATTGTAAGGAACCATAAAGACAGAGATTATGCAGTTATTAGCAGGAAAAACAGCGATTGTTACCGGTGCAGGATCCGGTATCGGGAGAAGTGTGGCGCTTGCATACGCGGCGGCAGGCGCCAATATCGCTGTGTCTGACATTAATGAGGCGGACGGAGATGCGACGGTGGGGCTTATCAAAGAACAGGGAGGAAACGCGATCTTTATAGCTGCCGATGTGTCAAAGGCATCAGATAATGAACAACTTGTTGCCAGGACGGTGACGCATTTCGGTGCGCTCCATATCGCCTGTAACAATGCCGGTATCGGTGGCCCTGCTGCGCCAACCGGTGAATATCCGGTAGATGGTTGGGATAAGGTTATAGCCATTAATCTTTCGGGTGTATTTTATGGTGTTCGTTATCAGATACCAGCCATGCTGGAATCCGGCGGCGGTGCGATTGTTAATATGGCCTCTATTCTTGGTGCCGTAGGATTTGCCAGGAGTCCGGCTTATGTTGCGGCCAAACATGGAGTAGTTGGGCTGACTAAAAATATCGCATTGGATTATGGCGCTCAGGGTATCCGGGCAAATGCGGTTGGGCCGGCATTTATTAAAACGCCGCTATTGAAGGACTTTGATGAGGAAACCATACAATGGCTGGAGTCGAAACATCCGGTGGGACGTTTGGGCTTGCCGGAGGAAGTGGCCGAACTGGTATTGTGGCTGAGTAGCGATAAGGCTTCGTTTGTGAATGGCGCTTATTACCCTGCAGACGGAGGGTATCTTGCCCAATAGTATTTACTACTTGTCGGTAATGGTAAGCAGGCGAAACTGACCGGGGGTGACGCCCTCGGTCTTTTTAAATTGCCGCTGAAAATAATTGGTATCCATAAACCCTAACTGATACGAGATCTCACCGATACTGATCCCTTCCTGGGTCAACAGCCGTTTTGCCTGACGTATCCGTTCATGCAGGATGAATGCCAGCGGACTGATGCCGAATTCTTTTTTAAATGTCCGGTGAAAATGGACTTTACTCATACAGGCCATTCGGCACAATTGGTCTACCGTCAGTTTTTCCGAGAGATTGCTTTTAATGTATTCAATTACATAATTTAAAGGTTGGCTGGAAGAGCCTGGCTTGTTGTAGCTTTCAGTTGCACTATTCAGATTTTGTGTCTGAATGATACGGATGATCAGCTCCTGCAGGGCCAGGTCTGTAAGGATATCCTTGTCGGTGTCGGGGCCGGAGCATATATGGATAAGGCGGTTTATGATCTCTGCCAGCGGTGCGTCCTGGCGAAAGTGGTAGTCGTTGTAACTGAGCTGCCAGATGTTTTCTTTAGGATACCGCTCGTTGAGCATGTGTGTGGTCTGCCTGATTTTGTCATGATCAATGGCCAGAGCGATACATTGTGTCGGGTTGTTGGTATCCGCTTCCGGAAAATCAATTTGCATGAGCTCCCCTGAAGGTATAATAACTGTTTCTCCAGGCAGATAGTCGAATGTATGATGGTCGTATAAATGCATGACTTTCCGGCCCCGGAGCATGCTGGTAACTACAAAATCATTGAACCGGAGCGGTACGGCATCTGCAGCTTCATAGGTCTCAAAAATATTCAGTTCGCAGTGGGCAAGAGTGTGTACGCGCCGGTTTTCTATAAGTGTGTGGATATTTTTCGCTCCACTTAACGCGATTGCCGGGATCAGATGTTTCATAATCGGATTTTGAGCCAGTATTCAGATATGCCACGCAGCACATCCGGCATGTGCAAGATATGTTTTTTTATGTTAATGAAAGGTTATGTGTGAGAATGGCAGCATTGTGCTATACAATGACAGGATCGTGCTGTTTTCGGGGAAAAGTAATTACTTACTTCGTTCTGGAAAAAACTTGAAAACGATGTCAAATATTGCACTGCGTCCGCAGTTTAAGGACAAATATGAAAACTATATCGGAGGGAAATTTGTTGCTCCGGTGAAGGGAGAATATTTCGATAATATATCTCCTGTAGATGGGAAGGTCTTTACAAAAGCAGCCCGTTCTACAAAAGAAGATATTGAGCTCGCGTTGGATGCGGCACATGAAGCATTCCCTTCATGGAGTAAGACTTCTCCTGCTTACCGAAGCGGATTGTTAATGAAAATTGCCCAGGTGATCGAAGACAATCTTGAGTTTCTGGCAACAGTTGAAACTATTGATAATGGGAAGGCCATCCGGGAAACACGTGCTGCCGATCTTCCGCTTGTTGTTGATCACTTCCGTTATTTCGCAAGTGTGATCCGTGCAGAAGAGGGTACTATTTCCGAGCATGATGAACATACTGTAAGTATTGTGCTGCATGAGCCGCTGGGTGTTGTCGGGCAGATCATCCCCTGGAATTTTCCGCTCCTGATGGCTACCTGGAAGATTGCCCCTGCTTTGGCAGCAGGTTGCTGTACCGTGGTGAAACCGGCCGAGCAAACTCCGACTTCTATCATGGTATTGCTTGAACTGATCGGGGATATCCTGCCGCCAGGTGTGCTGAATGTCGTTACCGGATTCGGCCTGGAGGCGGGTAAGCCACTGGCCACGTCGCCACGTATTGCAAAGGTGTCTTTTACCGGCGAGACGACAACCGGTCGACTCATACTGCAGTATGCTTCCGAAAATATTATCCCTGCCACCATGGAATTAGGAGGAAAGTCGCCTAATATTTTCTTCCCTTCGGTGGCAGATGCAGACGACGAGTTTTTTGATAAGGCGGTAGAGGGCGCCGTATTATTTGCACTCAATCAGGGAGAAGTGTGTACCTGTCCTTCGCGTATCCTGGTGCACGAAAGTATATACGACAAGTTTATAAAACGTGTCATTGAGCGTACGGAAGCTATTAAAACAGGTAATCCGCTTGACGGTACGGTGATGATGGGTGCGCAGGCATCCAACGATCAGTATGAGAAGATTGTATCCTATCTCAAGATTGGTCAGGAAGAGGGCGCCGAAGTGCTGACCGGTGGAACTCCTAACAAGTTGGGAGGCGAGTTGGATGGTGGTTTTTATATCAAACCGACAATATTCA
Source organism: Flavipsychrobacter sp. (assembly GCA_037190845.1). GTDB lineage: Bacteria > Bacteroidota > Bacteroidia > Chitinophagales > Chitinophagaceae > JBEBVQ01. The sequence goes on from JBBCJI010000024.1 coordinate 99,402, forward strand.
GGGGGCATAATAAGATGAGAATATTCCAGGAAGAGATATTTGGACCGGTAACCTGTGTGACAACATTTAAGACTACGGAAGAAGCCATAGAGATAGCGAATGATACGCTGTATGGCCTCGGAGCCGGCGTATGGACAAGAGATGCACATGAGCTGTATCAGGTTCCCAGAGCAATCAAGGCCGGCCGGGTATGGGTGAATAATTATCATGCTTATCCGGCACACGCACCGTTCGGAGGTTATAAGAAATCCGGTTTTGGTCGTGAAAACCATAAGATGATGCTGGAACATTACCGGCAGACGAAAAATATGCTGATATCATACAATAAGCAAAAGCTCGGATTTTTTTAAGGAGGAATGAGGGGGAGAACAACCTTGGTTGTTGGTTTAAGTGAGAAAGAGGCTCCCGCATATTTCGCGGGAGCCTCTTTCAATTTGCAATATATAAAATAGCTGATATGATTGCACGCGTTTTGATAACACCCGCAGCAACAGAGGTTGTAGAGCGGCTCCGGCAGGAGCACGGCCCATTGATGTTTCACCAGAGCGGAGGCTGTTGCGACGGGTCTTCTCCCATGTGTTTCCCGCAGGGGGAATTTAAAACAGGCAGTAGTGATGTGTGTCTCGGGAACGTTGTAGGGTGTCCGTTCTGGATGAGCAAAGATCAGTTTGAATACTGGCAGCATACACAGCTAACGGTAGATGTAACACCCGGACGTGGCGCCAGCTTTTCGCTGGAAATCCCGTTGGGTATACGGTTTATTATCCATTCCAGGGTATTTTCAGAAGATGAACAAAGTCAATTGATTCCCTTGCGATATAATGAAATGTAAATATTGAATCATTGGCATTTTATTGATTTTGAGATACATGAGCCCGTCTTTTTTTAACGGTTTTATATATTTTCCACTGTACATTACTATTGAAAAATCTTAACTTCGCCCTGATAATTTCATGACAATGGACACAGCAACAAGTAAGGTGAGCCAGGCAATGGCTAAGGCTCAGGATTTTTTACCCATAAATGGTACAGATCACGTGGAAATGTACGTGGGTAATGCAAAACAGGCCGCTCATTATTATAAAACAGCATTTGGCTTCCAGTCGGTAGCCTACGCAGGGCCGGAAACCGGAGTGAAAAACAAGGCATCGTATGTATTGCAGCAGGGTAAGATACGACTGGTGCTTACTACTGCATTGCGTTCAGATGATCCGATATCGGAGCATGTGCGCAAACATGGAGATGGAGTAAAGATACTGGCGCTGTGGGTGGATGATGCCTATAAATCTTATGAAGAAACTATAAAACGTGGTGCGCGTTCTTATATGGAGCCACAGACGCTTACTGATGAAGATGGAGAAGTGCGGCTTAGCGGTATCTATACGTATGGTGAGACAGTGCATCTTTTTGTAGAGCGTACAAAATATAAAGGCATTTTTTTGCCGGGTTTTAAAGAATGGAAGTCGGAATATCAGCCTTCTGAAACCGGATTGCTGTATGTAGATCATTGTGTAGGTAATGTGGGTTGGAACCGCATGAATGACACGGTGAAGTGGTATGAAGAAGTGATGGGTTTTGCCAATATCCTCTCTTTCGATGATAAGCAGATCAATACCGAATACTCTGCCCTCATGAGTAAGGTAATGAGTAATGGCAACGGGTATGTAAAATTCCCGATCAACGAGCCGGCGGAAGGAAAGAAGAAATCACAGATCGAAGAATATCTGGATTTTTACGAAGGTGAAGGTGTGCAGCACGTAGCGATAGCAACAAATGATATCATCAAAACGGTTCGTGAGCTCAAAGCCCGTGGCGTTGACTTCCTTGATACGCCTGATGCTTATTACGAAGAGTTGTTTGGACGGGTAGGGAAGATCGATGAAGATATTGAGCCATTGCGTGAACTCAAGATCCTGGTGGATCGTGATGAGGATGGTTATCTGTTGCAGATTTTTACCAAACCGCTGCAGGATCGTCCTACTGTTTTCTTTGAGATCATACAGCGTAAAGGCGCCAAAAGTTTTGGTGCGGGTAACTTTAAAGCGTTGTTTGAATCTATTGAAAGGGAACAGGCGAAAAGAGGGAACCTCTGATCCATTTAATGAGCCAATCAGCTGATGTGCTGATTCGCTAATGTCTGTCGCGGGGGATCACATCCGCTAACTGAAACGATCTTTTTTGTTTCTGTTAAGAAAAAGATACAGGGACAGATGGTATATTTGCATAGCTCCGGGGACATAATCCCGGAGCTATATTTGTACTGAGTGCGATGGCGGCTCGGAGGCCGCCATGACAAAGTGGTTATTGGTTAGACACGTTCATTAAGTGTACTGAATATGAAGCTATCAACTATGTCATCCCGGACTTGATCCGGGATCTCATATTAGAATTGGCTTTTTAAGGGATGACTAATTATCACATTGGCTAATTTAAACAATATGTTTTTATGATCAGAAAATGGCTGCCCGGGATTTTTTTGTTTGTATTGGCAGGCTTGTTCATAACGCCGGCTATGGGGCAGCAGGGCGATGCTAATACGCTTCGTAACTTCCAGTTCAATTTCCCGAGGGTAAACCAGGCCTGGACAAAATTTGACGATTCGCTGAAGCGTCTGTTTCAGAGCTACGGACTGGCGTATCCGCCCAAGGATATATACATCCGTTCTTTTAAGTCCAATAATGAAATGGAGCTTTGGGCCAGGAACAGCGATACGGCTCAGTACACGCTGATCAAGCTGTACCGTGTTTGTGCGCTTTCGGGTATTTTGGGGCCCAAGCGTTGTGAAGGAGACCGTCAGGTGCCGGAAGGATTGTATTTTATTGACGATTTCAATCCTAAAAGTGATTTTCATCTTTCCATGCTGATCAATTATCCCAACTATTCGGATTTACTGATGGGAGATAAAAAGAGGCCCGGCGGAGATGTGTATATACATGGCGGCTGCTTTACAATCGGTTGCCTGCCGATGACCGACGATATCATCCAGGAGTTGTATGTGCTTTGCCTGAATGCCCGCCTGAACGGACAACACTATATACCCATTCATATATATCCGGTACGTTTCGACCGGAAAGGGCTTAATTATCTGGGACGTAATTTTGCTGCGGACACCATCAAGCAGCAATTCTGGGTCAATCTCAAATCCGGCTACGACTACTTCGAACGTAATAAGAGGCTATTACCGGTGATGTATACTCCGGATGGGAAATATGCATTTTAAATACATCGTTAAAATGTGGCAAATGTGATGGCACATTTGATACATTTGTTACATTAATTTGATCGTATTAGCCTGAATTTGCTATTTTGCCGCGTTAAACAATAACAGCGGTAAAGTATGATCCAGCGTATTATCCATGAGCGGCCGGCTAAGCTATTCCTGTTCCTTTCCGCCTTTTTTGTTGCCAATGCACTGATCGCCGAATGTATCGGCGGTAAACTGTTTTCACTTGAAGAGCTGCTTGGCTTTACACCGCGTCCGTTTACACTGTTGGGAGAACCGGGATTGACGATCACTCTGACCTGCGGTGCATTGCTCTGGCCGATTGAATTTATTATGACGGATATCGTCAATGAGTATTACGGCCCGAAGGCGGTACGCCGTATCTCCTATATCGCTATTGCTTTGATCAGCTACGCCTTCCTGATGTTCTATATGGCTATCAGTATTCCCCCGGAAACCTCTTTCTGGACGTCCAGTCAACAGTCGGCCGGTGTACCGGATCTGCAGGCAGCTTTCAGCAGTATTTTCGGACAGGGTATGTGGATCATCTTCGGGAGCCTTGTAGCTTTTGGTGTAGCACAGTTACTGGATGTATGGATCTTCCATAAGATAAAAAGATATACCGGCGAACGGAAAATCTGGCTGCGTGCCACGGGCTCTACCATGGTTTCACAACTAATTGACAGTTTTGTCGTTTTATTCATCGCCTTTTACATCGGGCGCGATTGGAGTATGCAACGGGTATTGGCCATCGGGCTGGTCAACTATGCTTACAAAGCAACCATGGCGATTTTACTGACCCCGCTTATTTACCTGGCCGAAAACCGTATAGAACGCTATCTGGGGACAGAAAAGGTACGGGAGATGAAGCAGGCAGCCATGGCCCGATAATAAGGTTTATTTTGCAATTAATTTACTAACTTTGCCGCTATTTTTTAGCTTGGGAGTAGTCTATGTCGGATAATAAATACCGGGAATATAAAAGTCTGGATATGCCTGCTATTGAGCAGGCGTTTTTAAAACGTTGGCAGGAGGAAGAGGTTTTTCAAAAGTCTATTCGGCAACGGTCTTCAGACCGTCCGTTTGTTTTTTATGAAGGCCCCCCCAGTGCTAATGGTATGCCTGGTATTCATCATGTGATCTCCCGTACCCTTAAAGATCTGGTTTGTCGCTATAAGGCAATGCAGGGCTACCGGGTAGATCGTAAAGCCGGGTGGGACACGCATGGATTGCCTGTAGAGCTTGGGGTCGAAAAAGAGCTGGGCATTACCAAAGAAGATATCGGTGTAAAGATAACCGTTGAAGAATACAACCGGAAATGCCGGGAAGCGGTGATGCGGTATAAGGACAAATGGGACGAGCTGACCGAGAAAATGGGGTACTGGGTGGACCTGAAAGATCCATATATCACATTTGATAATAAATATATCGAAACGCTCTGGTGGTGTCTGAAGGAGTTGTATAGTAAGGATCTTTTATATAAGAGTGTCAGCATTCAGCCTTATTCTCCTGCCGCAGGAACCGGCCTTAGTTCGCACGAGCTGAACCAGCCGGGTACTTATAAAGAAGTTAAAGATACGACAATTGTGGCCATGTTCAAAGCGGTGCAGAATGAACAGAGCCGTTTCCTTTTCGATGCCTCCGGCAATCAGAATGTATTCTTTCTCGCATGGACGACAACGCCCTGGACGCTGCCGTCGAACTGCGGACTGACGGTTGGCGATAGTATCGACTATGTGCTGGTCAAAACATTTAACCCTTATACTCATGAACTAATCCATGTGGTATTAGCTGAAGCATTGCTTTATAAATTCTTTAGCAAAGATCTGGAAGGTGCTGATTTTGATTCAGGTGAGACTTCCTTTAAGAAGTCTCCATGGGCAATAATTACCCGGTGGAAAGGGTATCAATTAGAGGGCTGCCGCTATGAGCAGCTATTGCCTTATGAGGGTAATGCCCGTGAGGTGGCTGGTGGAGATCCCTGGCGGGTCATTACTGGTGATTTCGTTACTACAGAAGATGGAACCGGTATTGTTCATACCGCTCCTGCATTTGGCGCAGACGATTATAAGGTAGGAAAAAAACATAATATCGGTATCCTGACTATGGTAGACAGGGAGGGGAAATTCAACGATTATATGGGTGAATTTTCTGGCCGTTATGTGAAGAATTATAAGGATGATCCGGACTATAAGGATGTGGATGTTGACATTGCGGTGAAGCTCAAGCTGGAAGGTCGTGCCTTTAAGGTGGAGAAATATGAGCACAGTTATCCACATTGCTGGCGTACTGACAAGCCGGTGATATATTATCCGCTGGATGCCTGGTTTATCCGTACGACTGCATGTAAAGACCGGATGGTGGAATTGAATAAAACCATCAACTGGAAACCTAAAGCAACTGGTGAAGGTAGGTTTGGTAACTGGCTGGAAAACATGGTGGATTGGAATCTGAGTCGTAGCCGGTATTGGGGTACGCCATTGCCGGTTTGGGTATCGGAAGGCGGAGAGGTGAAGTGTATCGGCTCTGTGGAAGAGTTGAAGCGTGAGGTGGAAAATGCCAATGTTGTGCTGGGGACCAATCAGGTCATTGATGACGCGACGCTGGATCTGCATAAGCCTTTTGTAGACCAGATTATCCTGGCATCCGGAAGTGGTAAGCCGATGCGCCGGGAGCCGGATTTGATTGATGTATGGTTTGATTCCGGTGCAATGCCCTATGCGCAATGGCATTATCCGTTTTCTGATAAAGAAAAATTTCAGATAAAATTCCCTGCTGATTTTATTGCTGAAGGGGTGGATCAGACCCGTGGCTGGTTTTATACGCTTCATGCACTTGGAGTGATGTTGTTTGACAGTGTGGCTTATAAGACGGTAGTTTCCAACGGGCTGGTGCTGGATAAGAACGGAAATAAGATGAGTAAGCGCCTTGGGAATGCTGTGGATCCGTTTGAAACGATCGAAAGATTTAGTGCAGATGCTACGCGCTGGTACTTGATTACCAATGCATCTCCGTGGGATAGTCTTCGTTTCGACCAGGAAGGGATCCGGGAAGTACAACGTAAATTTTTCGGGACCTTATATAATACTTATCAGTTCTTTGCGCTCTATGCAAATGTAGACGGTTTTGCATTTAAGGAGCGTTATATCCCGCTTGAGGAGCGGCCGGAGATTGACCGTTGGATATTGTCTTCCCTACATTCTCTTATCAGGAATGTGTCGGCAGCCATGGATGACTATGAGCCGACTCAGGCCGGCCGGAGCATTGCGGATTTTGTAGATGACCAATTGAGTAACTGGTATGTACGGTTGTGCAGACGCCGTTTCTGGAAAGGTACTTATGAGCATGACAAGATATGTGCTTACCAGACGCTTTACGAATGCCTGGAGGTGATAGCGCGGCTGATGGCTCCCATATCTCCGTTTTTTGCGGACTGGATGTTCCGGAACCTGAATGATGTCGCCCGCCGTCTTGATGCCGGATCTGTCCATTTGGCAGATTATCCTGTTTTTGATACGGATGCGATAGACGAAGATCTGGAGGAGCGTATGACATTGGCGCAGGATATTTCTTCGCTTATATTATCATTGCGAAAGAAGGTGAATATAAAAGTGCGGCAGCCTCTGTACAAAGTTTTGATACCTGTGCTGGATGCGCGTATGCGCAGCCAGATAGCTCAGGTGGAAGATCTGATCCGGAATGAAGTGAATGTAAAGTTGTTTGAGTATATCGATGAAAATAATGATATTATAAGGAAGAAGGTAAAGCCTAACTTTAAATCGCTGGGTCAGCGGATGGGTAACAGAATGAAGACTGTTGCAGCAGCGATCACTGCAATGGGGCAGTCTGAGATCAGTGCGTTGGAGCAAGCCGGCATGTTTGAGCTTCGTGTGGAAGGCGAACCGGTTTCAATCACTTCCGCAGATGTGGATATCGTTGCGGAAGATGTCCCCGGGTGGAGTGTCGCTCATAAAGATAACCTGACGGTAGCCCTGGATATTGAAATCAGCCCCGAGCTCAGAGACGAAGGAAATGCCCGGGAGTTGGTAAATCGCATTCAAAAAATCCGTAAAGAGACGGGTTTTGAACTTACTGACCGGATTGCATTAAGCATCGAAGCGCATGAACCATTAAAAACAGCCATTATAAATTTCAATGATTATATTTGCACCGAAATTTTAGCGGATAACATCCAGTTTGTACCTGAAATTCAGTCTGGTATTGAGGTTGAGGTAAACGAGGGGGTGTATAAAGTTTTAATCCATAAAAATCAGAGCCATGGCCACTAAAAAAAGTCCGGCTGCCAAAAATGCTAAACAGGCTAAAGTGACAGTATCTGCAGCGAAACCTGCCCGTGCAACCGCAAAGAAGACGGCTGCTAAACCACAGGCTGCTAAAGCAGTGCAGAAGAAGGCGGCTACTCCTCCTAAAAAGAAGGCCACGTCTAAAAAAGCTCCTGTAAAGAAGACGCCAGTAAAAAAAGCTCCTGCGAAGAAGGTCGCAGTAAAAGCAGCAGTGAAAAAAGCGCCGGTAAAGAAAGCAGCACTTGCTAAAAAGAAAGCAGCCGTGACGGTAAAAAAAGTGGCCGGCAAGAAAACACCTATGACAAAGAAAACAGTAACTCCCGGTAATAGTAATAAAAAAGAGGTATCATCATCGAAAAAGGCGGTTGTAAAAGGTAAGACAACAAATCCGGCTGCAAAAAAGGCGACAGTAACGAAAAAGTCTGTTACCAAAAAAGTGACCCCGGCAGCTAAGGTTGACGTGAAAAAGAAACCGGCGTCAGCGCAGTCCTCAAAAGGAACAGCCAAAGCCAGTGCCACAGCAAAGCCGGTAGTAAAACCTATTGACAAAAAGGCTACTGTCAAAGTAACCCCGGTTAATAAAAAGACAGTTGCTGCCAAGCCTAAAGTTGGAAAGGCGCCTGCCCGGACTATCGTAAAGGCAGGATTGCCGGTGATGCCTAAGTCTCAGCCTGCGGTGGCTAAGCCCGCCCCGGTTGTGCCGCGTACAGAGAAAAAGCCTGCGGTGGTTGTAGCCCATCGCAGATTGGAAAATAAATCTAAAAAAGCAGACGAAGCTGGAAAAACAATGATCAACTATCAACCTGAATTTACACGCTCTATCCTGGACGAACCAAGGCAGTCCGGTCCCGTTTACCGTTACAGTGACGAAGAACTTGTTGAATTTAAAGAATTAATTCAGGGACGGCTTGAAAGCGCCCGCAAAGAACTGGTATACCTGCAGGGGCTGATTACCCGCAAAGACGAAGCTGGTACGGAAGACACTGAAAACCGTTATATGAATATGGAAGACGGTAGTGGCGCTATGGAACGTGAACAACTGGCGCAATTGGCAAGCCGTCAGATACAGTTTATCAATCATCTGGAGAAGGCGCTCATCCGTATTGAAAATAAGACATATGGTATCTGTCGCGTAACCGGCAAACTGATAGATAAAGCCCGCCTGCGTGCTGTACCTCACGCTACCCTGAGCATTGAGGCCAAAAAAACAATGAATAAATAATGTGTAGAGACGCGATGTATCGCGTCTGTCTATATATTGTTAAATAAACATTGAGAAAACACTGTTCTATCTCACGATGGAACAGTGTTTTTATTTGCGTTGTATTAATCTCCGGTTTAGGCGCAATTCAAATTTTCGCTTTTTTACTTCACGGTATTCATTGCGACCCTTCGACAAGCTCAGGGCTCAATGACCGACATTAAAAGACGGTTGCTGAGCTCGTCGAAGCAATATTACGTTTTAAGATAGCGAAAATTTGAATTCCACCCTCCGGTTTACAGTTCGTTATTTTCCAGTAAATTTACTGTACGTACACCAATCCGATACCTTATGCAAACAGCTTATATCATAGCCGGCTACCGTACGGCAGTCGGAAAAGCGAAACGCGGTGGCTTCCGGTTTTACCGTCCGGATGACCTTGCTGTAGATGTGATCAAGGGATTGCTGGCTTCCGTGCCGCAACTGGACACGAAGTTGATAGATGATGTTATTGTTGGTAACGCTGTACCGGAAGCAGAGCAAGGGTTACAGGTCGGCCGCATCATTGCCAACCGCGCGATCGGAGATTGGGTCCCTGGTGTTACCGTAAACCGTTATTGTGCTTCGGGGCTGGAAACCATCGCCGTCGCCACAGCTAAAATACAGACGGGCATGGCGGATTGCATCATTGCCGGTGGCACGGAGAGTATGAGCCTGGTGCCTGCTTCGGGCTGGCGTACGATGCCTAATTACGAGATCGCAAAAGAAGCGCCTGATTATTATCTGAGCATGGGACTTACTGCCGAACAGGTAGCGCAGGATTTCAAGGTGTCGCGCGAAGATCAGGATGCTTTTGCATATCAGTCACATCAGAAAGCGATTCATGCGATTGAGTCAGGATATTTCAAAAAAGGAATATTACCGGTAACGGTTAAGGAAACTTATATCAACGACAAAGGAAAAAAGGCGGTTCGTGAGTTTGTCGTAGATACCGACGAAGGGCCACGGGCAGATACATCACCCGAAGCGCTTGCTAAATTACGGCCGGTATTTGCACAGGATGGTACGGTAACGGCCGGTAATTCATCCCAGACTTCCGACGGAGCGGCTTTTGTGATCGTGATGAGCGAATCGTTGATGAATAATTTGGATTTACAACCCTGGGGCCGGTTGGTTGCCTGTGCCAACGCGGGTGTGGATCCCCGGATCATGGGCATCGGCCCGGTAGCGGCTGTGCCGAAAGTACTGAAGCAGGCGGGTATGAAACTGGATCAGATTGATCTGGTAGAATTAAACGAAGCATTTGCATCCCAGTCGCTGGCTGTGATCCGCGAATTGGGTCTGACCCCGGATATTGTCAATATTAATGGTGGCGCAATTGCCTTGGGTCATCCCCTGGGCTGCAGCGGCGCCAAGCTTACGATCCAGAATCTGCATGACCTGGAACGACTCAATAAAAAGTATGGTATGGTTACCGCCTGTGTAGGTGGAGGGCAAGGTATTGCCGGAATCATTGAACGGATGTAACCAGGTTTATGCTGTCAGGCCGGAGTGTAGTCCCAACTTTACAAGGCCCGTTGTGTTCCTGTCTGTCCGGGTAATTGAATATCCGGCAGCAGCATTTATTCTTGTCTTGTGTACAACGATAAATTGTATTCGATGATATGCAGGATCTTTCCAAGATCTCTCGCGATGCTAATACTATATTTTGTGCCTGATGATTTCCCATCCCAAAATGCGATTACAATATCGGAGTATGCAATGATGTGATGATTTCTGTTAAGCCCTGCAAGTATATTGTATGCATTCCCGTGTTTATCCGTTTTCTTAAGGCAGGGTTCTGACAGATCACTCCAGTTGGCAGGGAATACTTTCAAGTCCAGTCCATTTTCATGGGCGTACGCTGCGGCTAAACTATCAGCGCCCTTTGCGCCTCCGGATACGATCGTATCTATATTTTTATAGGCCTTACGGTATTCATTGATCTCATGGAACAGAAGGGATTTGTCGGTAAATGATCTGGACCCGATGATCGCCATTTTTTTTATTGTATCTGACATTTGATAAACAGAAAATGTATTTAATTGAAGTTTATAAAATGTATTATTATGGAGTATAGCCTGCAGTTGTATCAGGTCTGATTGTTTATTTTTGATTTAAGTATGAGTATTTAAAAACAGGCAGGATATGCTATTTACGCCTGTTCCGTTTTTTTGATCACCTTCGTTGCCGTAGCAACAATACCTGCAATGTCCGAAAGATCGGTAGGCAGGATCATGGTATTGTTGGTTTTGGCCAGCTTGCCGAATTCGGCGATATATTGTTCGGCAATGCGCAGATTCACAGCATCTTTACCGCCCTCTCCCTGTATGGCTGCGGCAATCTCACGAATGCCTTTGGCAGTGGCCAGGGCTATGGCTTCGATCTCGGCGGCGCTGCCGTCCGCTTCGTTGATCCGTTTCATCTTTTCACCTTCCGACCGTGCGATCAGTTCCCGCTTTTCACCTTCTGCCCGGTTGATCTGCGCCTGCATATCTCCCTCGGATGTGGCGATATTGGCCCGCTTTTCACGTTCTGCCCGCATCTGCTTTTCCATCGCATCCTTGATGCTCTGCGGCGGGGTGATATTCTTGACTTCATAGCGGGTCACCTTGATACCCCAGGGTTCGCTGGCCTTGTCTACAGCATCTACGATGATGCTGTTCATGCTTTCACGTTCTTCAAATGTACGGTCAAGCTCCATGCGTCCGATGATGCTCCGCATGGTGGTTTGTGCGAGCTGGATGACCGCAAACCGGTAGTTGTCAATACCATAGGATGCCTTTGGCGCATCCATAACCTGGAGATATAAGACACCGTCCACCTCCACCGCAATATTGTCTTTGGTGATACAGGTCTGTGCTGCTACATCAATCACCTGCTCTTTGAGCGTATGCCGGTAAGCGATGCGGTCTACGAATGGGATGATCACATGAAAGCCGGCCATGAGCGTGGCTTTGTATTTCCCGAACCGCTCCACGATATATACGGAGCGTTGCGGTACAATGCGTATCGTGGTGAGAAACAATACAATGGCCAGGATCGCCAGGCCGAAAAAGACAATGGTATTTGCGTTCATGATGGTTCTGTTTTTAGCGGTTCGACAATGAGCCGGATGCTTTTAAAGCCGGTGATGACCAGTGTCTGTCCTTTGATTACGGGAACAGAGGAAACGGCTTCCCAGTTGGTGCCGCGGAAAGAAACTTTACCCGGTGTATTGGCGCCAAAATCCTCAAGCGCTGTGACGGTATGTCCGATATAATCGCTCTCCAACTCTGCCGATGGTCCCTGCCGGAAATTCGTATATTTTTCGCGGATCGCTTTACGTAACAACGCCAGGCTGACGAGGGAAGAGACCAGGAAGATGACCAACTGTACATTAAGCCCGATATCAAAAAACAGGCAGCAAAGCGCCGTTACCCATGCACCGAGTCCGAAGAAAATAAGCACCAGTCCGGGCATGACCAGTTCGCCCAGCAGGAGCAAAAGCCCTACCAGAAACCAGACAACTCCGGTTGTAATAATATTCCCCATGCTACGTGTATAGAAGTTAAATTTATAAATAAAGATACAGATAATTGGGTGTTTTTATGTTTTCCTGATAACCGGCTGCTTGCCACGGACAAAATCCCTCCTGCTTTTTAGTTATCTTGCACCGTTTTTCAACAGGTTAAAAATGGATTTTAAAAGGATACTGGTCACGGCTGCATTGCCTTATGCCAATGGACCTGTGCATATCGGTCATCTGGCCGGCTGCTATATCCCGTCAGATATATATGTGCGTTATCAGCGTGCCCAAAAACGGGACGTGAAGTTTATATGTGGCAGCGACGAACACGGAGTGCCGATCACCATCCGTGCTATGAAGGAAGGCACCACGCCCCAGGCAGTTGTGGATAAATATCACGGTATTATAAAGGACAGCTTTGAACGGATGGGTATCTCTTTTGATATCTATGCCCGGACGTCCGACAAGCTGCATCACGACACGGCACAGGCTTTCTTCAAAAAGCTCTATGACGACGGAGCTTTTGAAGTGAGGGAAACGGAGCAGTACTTTGACGAGGAAAAGCAGGTGTTCCTGGCCGATCGTTATATTATCGGTACATGCCCGGTTTGCGGTAATGATAATGCCTATGGAGACCAGTGCGAGAAATGTGGTTCCACACTTTCTCCGGAGCAGCTTGGGAATCCCCGCAGTGCGTTGAGCAATGCGGTTCCCGTAAAGAGACCGACACAGCACTGGTACTTTCCGCTCAATAAATATGAAGACTGGCTGAAGGAATGGATCGTGGAGGGCAAAAAAGACGAGTGGAAGGCCAATGTGTTCGGGCAGTGTAAAAGCTGGCTGGATAATGGGCTGCAGCCCCGCGCCATGACGCGCGACAGCAACTGGGGGGTGCCTGTACCGTTGACCGGGGCAGAAGGCAAGGTGCTGTATGTGTGGTTCGATGCACCGATCGGTTATATCAGCGCTACTAAGCAGCTTACAGAGATGTGGAGCGACTATTGGTGCAAGGAGGATACGAAGCTGGTGCATTTCATCGGTAAGGATAATATTGTGTTCCATTGCATCATCTTCCCGGCGATGCTGAAGGCGCACGGAGGCTTTGTGATGCCGGATAATGTGCCGGCCAATGAGTTTCTGAATATTGAAGGACAGAAAGTGTCCACCTCACGTAACTGGGCGGTATGGGTACATGAGTATCTCAACGATTTCCCTGATCAGCAGGATGTATTGCGGTATGTATTGTGTGCCAATGCGCCGGAGACGAAGGATAATGATTTTACCTGGAAGGAGTTTCAGGATCGGAATAATAATGAACTCGCGGCGATCTTCGGCAACTATGTGAACCGGGCCTTTGTACTGATGCACAAGCTGTGCAACGGACGTATGCCTCCCTTGCATGAAGCGGTTATGGATGACCGTGACCAGGCTTTGATCGAAGATATACGGCTGGCGAAGCAACTTGTGGAAACGGGGATTGAGCAGTATAAATTCAGGGATGCCCTGTCGGCGGTGATGGATCTTGCCCGTAAGGGTAATAAATACATGCAGGATAAGGAACCCTGGATCCTTGCAAAGACGCTGGCCGAAAATCCGGATAGCCAGCAGTTAATCGACAACTGTCTGCACCTGTGCCTGCAACTTACAGCCAATCTGGCAATTCTGGTAAATCCGTTCCTGCCGTTTACGGCGGTCCGGATGTGCCATATGATGAAAGTGGTAGACCGTATGCTGGAATGGGAGAATGCCGGTCGGATCGATCTGCTGAAACCGAATTATCCGTTGCGTGCGCCCGAAATTTTATTTAGAAAAATTGAAGATACAGAAGTGGAAGCCCAAAGAGAGAAACTAACGGCGAATCTCGCTACAGCTCCGGGTGCGACAACAGAAGAAATGCCTGTTATTACAGAACCGAAAGCTGTGCCGTACAAACCGGAGATCGTTTTCGATGATTTTGCAAAGATTGATTTGCGTGCCGGCACGGTCCTGCAGGCAGAAAAGGTGGAAAAGGCGGACAAGCTGCTGAAGCTTGAGGTGGATATGGGATCGGAAAAAAGAACGATCGTATCGGGTATTGCGCAGCACTTCGCTCCGGAAGAGATTGTCGGCAAGCAGGTGACGGTAGTGGTAAACCTTGCTCCGCGGAAGATGCGCGGCATCGAAAGTCAGGGTATGATCCTGATGGCTGAAGATGCGGATGGTAAGCTGGTATTTGTGGCGCCGGAAAGGGATGTGGCGCCAGGGAGCGGAGTCAGTTAGTGACAATCCTGACGTTGGGGCAATCCTGCGTGATTGCCCATATACTCACCTTATTTGATTGATATGAAAAAGACAACATGGTGGATCTTTGGTAGTATCCTCGCACTGGTGCTGGTAATTGTTATTGGCCGGCTGAGAGGGGATAAAGGTATTGAGGTAATGGCAGAAGCCGTTGCCCGCCATACCGTGGTGGAGACGGTGACGGCCAGCGGTAAGATCTATCCGGAGACGGAGGTGAAGATCAGCCCGGAAGTGAGCGGCGAAATCGTAGAACTGACGGTAGCGGAAGGCGATAGCGTAGCCCGCGGTCAGTTGCTGGTAAAGATCAATCCGGCTATTTACAGTTCGATGGTGAGTCAGGCCTCAGCCAGTGTGGCACAGTCGCGTTCTTCTGCGCGTAATGCAGAAGAGATGGCCAGCCAGTCGAAAGCGCAGTATGATCTTGCGCTGGCAACTTATGAGCGCAACAAGGAACTGCATAAAGAAAAGGTCATCTCACAACTTGAATTCGAACAGGCGGAGGCTAATTACAAAGGAGCGCTTGCTACTTATGAGGCATCCCGCGCGAGTGCTGCTGGTGGCGGATTTGGTGTGGAGGCGGCTAATGCCAACCTGCTGCAGGCACAGGAAAATCTACGACGGACAACGATCTTCGCGCCGGTATCCGGTGTGATCTCACAACTCAATGTAAAGAAAGGGGAACGGATGGTTGGTACGGCCCAGATGGCAGGTACGGAGATGCTCACAATTGCAGATATGAGCCGGATAGAGGTGCGGGTGAATGTGAGCGAAACTGATATTGTAAAGGTAAAAGCAGGTGATACGGCGGAGATTGAAGCGGATGCTTACCGGGGACGTACGTTTAAAGGTACGGTATCGAAGGTGGCGGTGTCATCGGCTGCGAGTAGTACCGGAGCGGCTACGCAGCAGATTAATACAGACCAGGTTACCAATTATGTGGTGCATATCCTGATCCTTCCGGAGTCTTATGCGGATCTTGCGGAACAGAAAAAGGAAGGAGCGTTTGTATTTAAGCCGGGCATGTCGGCTTCGGTGTCTATAAGGACACGCAAGGCTGAAAATGTACTGGCTATACCGGTAAATGCCGTGACGGTACGCGACTGGCCGGATTCGGTACGTACGAATGCTGCAGCCAGACAGGTTGTGTTCGTATTGAATAAAGAGAAAAAAACAGTGCATGTGCACGATGTGAAAACGGGCCTTCAGGATGACCGGAATGTTGAGGTGGTGGAAGGACTTAATGAAAATGAGTTGGTGGTAACGTCGCCTTATGGCGCTATTGCCCGGCTGCTACAGGATGGTACGCGGGTTGTTGTGGTAGATAAGCTGAGTAAGTAGTTTTTGTGAATTGGAAAATGGATCACTCTGGCGCAAACTCAAATTCTTCAATTAAAAAAAGCATCTTGAATAAACATACAAAAACAGGTATCATCGGTAATGGCAGTTGGGGGACTGCGCTGGCCAAGATACTGACGGATAACGGACATATGATTCACTGGTGGCTGCGTAAGGAAGAAGCGGTGCAGCATCTTAAGAGCCGGCACCATAATCCGGATTACCTTACTTCTGTGCGTTTTATGCCGGGCGCCGTGCTCCCGTCGTCGGATCTGCAGGCAGTGCTTGATCAGTGCGATACGCTTGTGTTTGCGGTGCCTTCTGCATTTGCGGAAGAGGTGCTGCAACGTGTGCCGGTAGCTGCATGGGCCGAAAAGCGGGTTATCTCTGCGGTGAAGGGGATCATGCCCGGCACGAATCTGTTGCTGAATGATCATCTTGAGCAGCATTACCAGGTACACCCTGAAAATTATGTAGCGATCACAGGCCCCTGTCATGCGGAAGAGGTGGCGAACGAACGTTTATCGTATCTCACTTTCTCCGGACTGGATGATTCATTTACTTCAGGAGTAGCCGCAGCATTTGCTAACGATTATATCAATACCACGCA
This sequence comes from Flavipsychrobacter sp., assembly GCA_037190845.1. Lineage (GTDB taxonomy): Bacteria > Bacteroidota > Bacteroidia > Chitinophagales > Chitinophagaceae > JBEBVQ01. Next base: position 115,902 of record JBBCJI010000024.1, read on the forward strand.
TAATCATGATATTTGGGGCGCACAACTGGCGGCGGTATTGAAGAATATCTATGCTGTTGGCGCCGGGATGGCGCATGCGCTGGATTATGGCGATAATTTTCTCAGTGTATATATTACCAACTGCTACCGGGAAATGCACCGGTTCCTGAGGCTCCATTTTGATAAGGTGCATCCTTCTGACGAGTGTCCGGATTTCCATACCAGTGCTTATCTGGGTGATCTGCTGGTGACGTGTTATTCGCTGCACAGCCGTAACAGGAGGTTTGGGACGATGATTGGCAAGGGATACACGGTACATGCCACAACACTTGAAATGAATATGGTGGCTGAGGGATATTATGCGGCGCGGGGTATGCACCATGTGACAAAGGAAATGCAGACTACACTCCCGATAGCGGATATGGTGTACCGGATTTTGTGGGAAAACATGCCGCCGGGTGCATCGTTTCGTGAGTTGGAGAAAGAGCTTTCGTAATGTTTGGTGCTTTCCCGTCCCGGTTTGTTAAAATAAAAGTAACCGTACGGGCTTCCTCCGCTTTGTCGTAATTTAGGACATCGAATTTATATCATGCGATTACGGAATCTCAGGACGTTGCTCTATTTGTCTGTCTGTCTGCTGACGGTACAGGCAGCTATGGCAGCAAGGTTGTTTATCCCTATGGGCGCCGAAGGGCAGGCGGACCATCTGAAGGCATATGGCGTGGCGTATGCAGCGCTGGTAAAAGGAATTGAGGTAGACTGGCTACTCAATTACCAGGGCGGGAGTTTCTGCATGGAGCATGTGGATGCGATGGAGCGGATGTGTAAATTGAGAGGTGTGAGTTATGAAGTGATGAGCGATGCGCAGTACACAGGTGTGCTTACCCAGATCGCGCATCCGGATTATAATGGCGACGTGATCAAGTTGGAGAAAGCGCCGAAGATATGTGTGTACACACCGCCCAATAAACTGCCCTGGGATGATGCGGTGACGCTGGCACTTACTTATGCGGAGATACAATACGATAAGGTGTATGATGATGAGGTGCTTTCGGATAAGCTGATGGAGTACGACTGGTTGCATTTGCACCATGAAGATTTTACCGGGCAGTTTGGTAAATTCTGGGCCGGATACCGTAATGCATCCTGGTATCAGGAGGAAGTTGCGACACAGGAAGCTGCTGCTGCCCGGCATGGATTTCGTAAGGTATCGCAACTGAAGCTGGCGGTGGCGAAGAAGATTCAGGCCTTTGTCTCTGGTGGCGGATATCTGTTTGCGATGTGTTCTGCTACGGATAGTTATGATATCGCTATGGCGGCGCATAAGACAGATATCTGCGATGTGCCGTTCGATGGCGATCCGATGGCGCCGGATGCACAGCAAAAGCTCGACTTCACACAGTCATTCGCGTTCAAAGGTTTTGCGCTGGTGGATAATCCCTATGAGTACGAGTTTTCTTCGATTGACAATACACGTTATCGTCGCGTGGCCATGGATGTGGATTATTTTACGTTATTCACGTTTTCTGCCAAATTTGATCCGGTGCCGACCATGTTATGTCAGAACCATACGACGACCATAAAGGGTTTTATGGGGCAGACGACAACTTTCCGCAAGGAGCACCTAAAGACCAATGTGCTGGTGATGGGTGAGTATAAGCCTGCCAATGAGGCGCGTTATATTCACGGAGAATACGGTAAGGGTACCTGGACGTTTTATGGTGGCCATGATCCGGAAGATTACCAGCATGCTGTAGGCGACCCGCCAACGGAATTGTCCAGCCATCCCAACTCGCCGGGTTATCGTCTGATATTGAATAATGTACTCTTCCCGGCTGCGAAGAAGAAACCGAGGAAGACGTAGTGCTGTTTTTTTGATGACGCTAACGGGGATTACAAGTCAGGTATGGTTTGAGTGGTTGAATTACGAGCCTAACACTAACTTGTAATCCCGGTTCTGGTTGAATTCTTTGAATATGTCCCCAGATTTTTTCAGCAGCAAATCATATTGTTTGCCTCCGTGGCTGATGCGTTTTATGCCGAGTTTGCCTAAGGTTTCATAATCGGGTAAAGCAGGTGTTATGAATACATTGAGCGGGAGGTTTACTTGTGCTACAAATGCTTTGATATCTGCTTCTGTTTCTATCAGTGGTACAAAGATGCCGTCGGCGCCGGCTGCCTGATAAGTTAGCGCCCTTGAAATAGATTCATTCAGGCTGTCGGCATGTTTGGTGGTATAAGTGTCTGTTCGCGCGTTGATGAATATATCTGTAGTATTTTTGATGGCTTTGATTTTTTCTGCCAGAAGGGATGCATCGCCTAAGGTGCGCTTGCCATTTTTTACGATGCCGTCTTCGAGGTTGATGCCCACTATGCCAAGGTCAGTAAGCTGACTGACGTGACGGGCGACTTCCTGCGGATCGTTTGAATACCCGGCTTCGAAATCTACAGACAAGGGTACTTCTGATGTCGCTGCAATGTGTTTTATGATAAACATCATGATCTCCAGGGGGATTTCTTCACCGTCTGCATAACCTAACGCAAGGGCAATGGCATGGCTGGAGGATCCTAAGGCTTTGAAACCTGCCTGTTGCGCCAGTTGTGCTGTATGCGCGTCCCATACGTTGGCCAGGAGTAATGGGTGGTCGTTTTGATGCAATGATCTGAAGGTTTGTAGTGTGCTCATGATGTTGGTTGTTTTAGTGATGGTTATGATCTGTTTAGCTGGATATGTAAGGAAAAACTGTAAAAATATCATGCCTGAGTGCTGCTTGCAATCTGTGGGGTCAGACAAAGGAGCTACCTTTGCAAGGTGGTCTTAGCAGGCCGCATATACATTAACCGCTTTAACGAACATTCATGACTAACCCGCTTTTAAAAGCTTTCGATACGCCGTTTTCAAGTGTGCCTTTTACCCGGATTCAGGATGAACATTATGAACCGGCAATCCGGGCACTCATAGATGAGGCCAGACGGGAAACAGATGCTATTACCGGTAATTCCCAAACACCTGATTTTGAAAATACTATTGCCGCACTTGAAAAAACCGGTAAGCAATTGGGCATTGCTTCGTCTGTGTTTTTTAATCTTAATTCTGCAGAGACTAATGATTTTTTGGAAGAGACCGCACAGAAAATATCCCCGCTGCTGGCATCGCACAGTAATGATGTGATGCTGAATGAGGAATTATTTGCACGGGTAAAGTATGTGTGGGAACACATGGATACCACTGCGCTTGATCCGGAAGATGCCCGCCTGCTCGACAAAACGTATAAAGGCTTTATCCGGAACGGTGCTATGCTGGGTGAAGCAGAGAAGGCCCGGATCCGGGAGATAGATCAGGAACTGTCTGTGTTGGGGGTACAGTTCGCCCAGAATGTTTTGCGCGAAACGAACGATTATACCCTGCACTTCACAGACCGGAATGATCTGGAAGGATTGCCGGAATCGGCAGTGCAGGCTGCGGCAGAGGAAGCTGCAGGCAGAAGCCTGGAAGGCTGGGTGTTTACGTTGCAGTTCCCGAGCCTGACCCCTTTTCTGAAGTATGCCCGCAAACGGACGTTGCGGCAGGAGCTTCATTTTGCTGCAGGCAGAAAGGCTTTCCAGGATAATGAAAATAATAATGAGGCAAATATCAGGCGGATCACGGTGTTGCGTAGGGAACGGGCTCAGTTGCTTGGGTTCACAAGCCATGCGGATTTTGTGTTGCAGGAACGGATGGCCGGTAGCACGGAGAAGGTGGTGACCTTTCTGCGGGAATTGATGGATCGTGCAAAGCCTTTTGCCGAATCGGAGATCCGGGAACTGGCAGATCTGGCGGCACAGGATGGTATTGACCGGATTATGCCCTGGGACCATGCTTATTATGCAGAGAAGCTTCGGGAGGCGAAGTATGCATTCTCTGAAGAGGAACTGAAGCCGTACTTCCCGCTGCAACAGGTGCAGCAGGCTGCTTTTGATGCAGCGGGTCGGTTATACGGACTTAGCTTTGTGCTGCGCGATGATGTAGAAACGTACCATCCGGAAGTAACGGTGTATGAGGTGCTGGAGCAGGGACAACATAAGGCATTGCTGTATACTGATTATTTCCCGAGAAAGGGAAAACGTCCGGGTGCGTGGATGACGTCCTGGCGAGGTCAGTATCGGGACGGGGCGGAGCATGTGCGCCCTCATATTTCTATCGTGTGCAACTTTTCCCGGCCAGTCGGGGAACTGCCTTCGCTGCTGACCTTTACGGAGGTGACGACGATGTTTCACGAATTTGGTCATGCATTGCACGGTATACTGGCGGATACGCGTTATGAAAGTCTCTCGGGTACGAATGTGTACTGGGATTTTGTAGAGCTGCCGTCACAGTTTATGGAGAACTATTGTTATGAGAAATCATTCCTGAACGACTTCGCACGGCATCACCGGACTGGTGAGGCGCTTCCGGAAGATAAGGTGGATAAGATTGTGCAGGCGGCTCATTTTATGCAGGGATACCAGACGCTGCGCCAGATTGGGTTTGGTTTGCTGGATATGGCTTATCATACCAATGGTTTACCGGAAGGGGAAGATATTGCTGCTTTTGAAACCAGGACTACAGGTGAAACAAGGCTGTACCCTGATGTAATCGGTACCGCGATCAGCCCTTCGTTCTCGCATATTTTCGCCGGCGGGTATGCGGCGGGCTATTATTCTTACAAATGGGCGGAAGTACTGGATGCGGATGCGTTTGCCTATTTTAAGGAGACGGATATTTTTGCGCCGGAGACAGCGGTGCGGTTCAAAAAGCTTTTAAGCAGCGGAGGTACGGTAGATCCTATGGCATTGTACGTGGCATTCCGGGGCCGGGAGCCGCAGCCTGATGCTTTGCTGAAGCGGGCAGGATTGGTTAGTGCATAGGTTCCTGGCTATTCACTGTTACGGTCTTATTTATTGCCGGTGAGGGTGGTCAGAAATTTGCGCATACGTACGGATAGCTTTTCGCTTTGGGCAGATATGTCTGTCATGAACTGTGCTGTATTGCCGACCTCTTTCTTTGCAGCTTCGGCCAGTAGTGTGATGCGGTTGAGCTCATGGGCAATTTCATCGTGTATATCGCGGTGGACCTTTTCGCGTTCCTCCCGGATGATCAGTTGCTGTTCATATTCCTGCCCCGGGAATTTGATGGAGCGGTATAAGAGGAACAGGTAGATGACCGTTGTCATGACGGGCTGGAACGCGTAGAAAACAGTAGTGTCAGAATCTGCCCATACCAGCAGGGCAGGCGCAATCAGGTAGCAGATCAGCAGCAGCCAGATAGTCAGTGTGGCCAGCCAGCGCAGGTTTAAATCCGGATAATAACTTTTGCTCCGGATGCGACGGTTGTATTGATAGACGAGCTTCAGGCTCCAGATCAGGTAAATACCCATTTGAAGCCCGGTGAAAAAGTTCAGCAGTGAATTGAGCACGGGAGGACGTACGGTCATGCCGGCATAGAAATTCTTTACGTCGTGCTCCGGCAGGAGCGACATATACACAACATACATCGCTGCCGGGATAAAAGACAGGATATGCAGCCAGCGTCGCTTCCGCCAGTTGACAGGTATGCCGGTCATATAGCTGGTATAAAGGAGATATAGCGGGCCAAGGAAGAAGAACAGGAAATGCACCGTTTCGTTGACGAAATGATACTTCCAGGCGAGGCCGCTGAAGATTAGCATATCGTCGAGATGCACACCTCCGAAGATCAGCATAAAGACAGCCAATACGTGGTTTGCCCGGGAGTTTGATTTCTTTATCAGGAGAATTATAGCAAATATCACCTGATGGATCAGGCAGATACCGGCTAATTGTATTAAAATATTTATCTCCTGCGATTCCATCTTTCGTTATGTATAAGGTATCTGCTCCAGGGAAATGATCGTACCACCTTCATTGTCTGGCAGTACAGAAAAACGGCCGTTTAAAAATTCAGTTCTGATACGCATATTCTTGAGGCCGTTACCCGGTGGCTGATTTCCCTGATTAACACCGACACCATTGTCTGTTATATAGAGGGAGAAGTGTTGGCCGGTAATCTGCAGCGTAATCTCTGCATAGCTGGCTTGTGCATGTTTTGCAATATTATGTATGGCTTCTTTGATGATCAGGCATACATTCCGTCGTAGTTCATGAGAAACGGTGTGGCCGGGGATGTCTTTGGGGAAGTGAATCCGGTTGTGTATGCCTGCATTGTCGAAGTAATCGGCAGAGTACTCACGAATATAAGCCATCAGGTTGTCGAATGTGTCGTTTTGCGGATTAAGGCCCCAGACAATCTCGCGGAGGTTGTGTGCCAGTTGGCGCGCGCTGCCTGATATTTCATCAAGCTGTTGCGCGTCGGCGGCTGGTTCTCTTTTGGCAATTTCCGAAAGCAACGCAATGCGTGTGATTCCGGCGCCCAATTCATCGTGCATATCCCGGCTGATCTTTTCACGCTCCTGTTCCCGGATGAGTTTCTTTTCATATTCCGTGCCGGGAAAATTAATAGACTTGTAGAAGAGTACCAGGTAGATAGCCATGGTGATGACGGGCATAAACAGGTATAGCACCGAAAGGTCAGAATGAACGAACAGCAGCAGCAGCGGCACGCCGAACAGGGAGAAAAACAGTAGCGTAAGCGTGAGGCGGTATAACCATTGCAGGCTCATTACTTGGTGGTAGCTTTGATTGTGTATCCGGTCGTTGTACTTTCTGAGAACCTGTAGACTCCATATCATATACACGGTCATCTGAAGGGTGACAATGGAGAGTAATACCATGGCCTCCACCGGTTGCTGTATGCGTGCGGCATCATAATAACTCCGGATAAAGTCCGGATCTTTGAAGGCAAAGCTGACAAAGAACAGAGCCGGTGGGACGAAGGGGAGCAGGTGAATCCAGAGTCGCCGTTTCCAGTTGATCTGTGTGCCGGTCATGTCGGCCGTATATTGCAGGTATAACGGGCCTTCAAGATACAGAAGAAGAAAACACAACTCATTGAGCCAATGCCATTGATATACTTTGCCTGACAGGATCAGCACATGTGATAAGTGTATACTGGCCAGTATGAGCATGAAGAAACCCAGTGTCCGGTTGGCTTTCCGGTTGTCTTTTTTTAGAAAAAGAATACCAGAGAAAAGTGCCAGATGGATCAGGCAGATCCATGCGAGGTAGTAATACAGGGAGTGTGGCATAAAATATGCAATGTCACAAATCTATACATTTTTATGATTTGCCTTCTGTATTTAGTTTACGGATCAGTTGCCGGAGGTTGCGGGTTAATTGTTTTGATTGCCTGGAGATTTCTTCCAGTCCGGAAGCAGTTGTATCCGTCTCGTGTTTTGCCGCCTCCGATAGCATGTGGATGCGGGTAATGCTGGTGTTCAGTTCATCATAAAGTTCGTGGCTGATCTTCCTGCGCTCCAGCTCACGGATCAATCGTTGTTCATAATGTTTTCCCCGTGAGCTTACTGCTTTTAGGAACAAGAATAAATATAATATCGTGGTAATAGCCGGGGTGATCACCAGCAACGCTGTTACATCTGAATCTGATAGCACAATCAGCACAGGTGATATTACCAGGCATATGAACAGCCAGAGAATGGTGAATGTTGTCAGCCATCGGAGTTGGAGCCAGCGATAGGAAGATGTCTGCCGGATACGCTGGTGATACCGGTTCTGCAATCGCAGGCTCAGGAGCATATATAGGGTGAGCTGGGCTGTAAGTACGGAGAGCAGGATGCTATTGGATATGGGTTGGTGGTGTAGGCATAATTCGTAAAACTTCTGCCGTTCTTCCGGCTGGTCAAAAAAGAAGCTGATATAATAGGGTAGAAAAAATAGTGCTGGCAGAAAATGTATCCATCCGTGTTTCCGCCAGTTGAACCGCTCTCCCGTCATGTAAACGGTATATTGAAGGAAGGCAGGTCCCATAAAGTAAGGGATTACGAACACCAGCTCATTCAGGTAAAAGACCTTCCATGCCACTTGCATAAGAACCAGCAGGTGGTTTAGGTGTCCTATTGCAAGACCGGCCATGAATACAGCCAGCATCCTGTTGGCCCGCCGGTTTTCCTTTTTTATCAGGAGCACAGCAATAAATACAGACAGATGGATCAGGCAGATCCATGCTACGGCTTCGTGAGATAGCATTACCGGATTTTTCTTCCGGTAAAGTTAAGCGTTTGTTTTTCCTGCAAAAAACAATAAACCCCGCAACCCCTGTATCTTACAGGGCGTTGCAGGGGGAAATTAATTTGATGTTTTACGGATCCCGGCCGCAGTTTTGTGACAGCCGGTTTTCCGGGGCTTATAAAGTCCGTTTCCCGGAAATGGTCACGGTTTTTCCGTCTCCATCCTGGAAACTGCCGCTTATCTCATCGCCGGAAAGAGTCCCTAGAGTTTTACCATCCCTGTCGATAATTTTGCCGCCGTCGATCGTGCCTTTAATATTTTCGTCGTGGAAAGTACCGTTTTCTCTGGCAACACCACCCCATTTGTCTAATGCACGTGAGAGCAGGATGTTGAAAGTTCCTTTTGTTCCATCACTGATGCTGTAGTTTCCTTCAAAGCCTTCTACCAATGCGTTTGATGTTTCCTTAATCAGTGTGAACGATGCATTGGGGTGACCGGGAATAGAGGATGCTGTAACCTTAGGGTCATTGCCGTCGGGGGCTACCGAAAAGGTGATACTTACCGGCCCGCCGTTCATTGTTCCGGTGAAAGGCGCGATGTATGGCTCTCCATTTTCCCAGGCAATACTGGACGAAAGTGATACGGTTTCTCCGTCAATGACCATGATTGCAGTTATGGAACTGCCATCATTGCCGACATTAAACCGGATGGTACCCGTTGAAGCAACGAGAATGCCTTTGTAGATTCCTTTGCTGCTACCGTCATACTCGGTTTTGGCTTCGGGCGACTGAACACACGTACTGCATTTGTACGAAGATGTGACGGGTGGATTCTTTGTCGTGTCAGGATCTTTATCCTTGTCTTTCTTGCATGCATTGAGTGCCAGGAAAATGCATGCTGTCAACAGTGTGATGATGTGTGTATGTGGTTTCATCTTTTTTGTTTTGCTTACAAACGTACAGCACTGCTATATATGCCGCATCACCCAAAATGCGTATTTTGGAGATACGCTATCGTTTCCCCGGGCCGAAGTATTTGTTGACAGCTTCCATACGTGTGTTGGCCTGCAGTTTTGAATATATGTTGCGGATATGTGTGCGTACTGTTTCGGCGCTGATGTGCATCAACTCTGCGATTTCCTTGTTGCGGTATCCTTTTGATACCCGGTTGATGATTTCTTCTTCACGGCGGGTAAGCGGGGCGATCAATTCTTTTTTTTCCGGCCGGAAATAGGTGAGTACTTTCCGTGCGATCTGAACATCTATCGGAGCCCCGCCTGCATAAATGGTTTCAATGGCATGTAACATTTCATCAGGAGGAGCGCTTTTCAGAATGTAGCCCCCGGCGCCCGCCTTGAGCGCATTGAAGATGTTTTCATGATCATGAAAGACAGTGCAGATAAGGATTTCGGTAGTGATATTTTTTTCTTTGATCTCCCGTGTAAACGTAATTCCGTCCATGCCGGGCAGTCCGATGTCCATCAGGATCACATCGGGCGGGTATCTGAAGATTATATTGCGTGCCGCCTCAACGCTGTTATAGTTTCCCGTGCAAATAATATGCCCGCTATCGTTCAGGAGCTTTTCCCACGCGATGGCAATATCCCTGTCGTCTTCTATGATAACAATACGTAGCTGTGTTGCAACTGTCATGATACAAAGAAAAGAAACAGTCGCAGTATCTGCATCCCCCCTTTTGCGTATTTTTTCATTGTTCTGTTACCGGCTGACATTATCCCTGAGTCGCTGATATTTCCCGATTTTGACAAATGCTTTCCCGATTTTGATAATAACCCTCTCATGTCGTCTCTATTTTTGCGCCGCTTATTCTTGCTCCCACCTGTTGCCGGATTTCCGGTACGTACTATCCGTTTTTAATAATCTGTCTCACCCCGGTATCTGATGCCGGAAATAGGATTTTATGCAAAAAGCAAAAAATAGTGATATGCTGCCTGCCGTTAAAGTCATATGGCTCCGGCTGATAGCAGTCATGTCTGATATACAGGGCTTCACAAGCCGGCATACGGGCGTTTATACCTGCTCCTTTGATGTTGACGGCGTTCATTTGTGCATTGTGAAATGCTGGCCCGATGAAGTAATGCTTTGTTACGCTATGCCGGGGAACGGCCGACGTCGTATTTGTCATTTCTATGCAGGAGAAGAGGTCAATTACAAGCTGATAGAAGATACCATTATAAGCTGTGCGGCCCGGATAATGAGTCGTGACTCCAATCTGCACTCTGTGAGTGGATCAGCCTCTGATTTTTCAATATTTAATCAAACAACAATAACAAAATAGACAGTTGGTATGAAACAATTAATTGCTCCCCTCTTATTGTTACTATTTGCCTGCCGGGCAAACGCCCAGGCTCCCGGTGTGGAATGGGGGATCCGTACGGAAAGCGGTCAGGTGGGGGTGATCAGGTCCGGTGACGGCTATGTTGTTACCGGCACGCTGGATCGTGATATCTATGTATTCAATACCGATGATACAGGCGCTATACGCTACCGGCGCCGGATGGGCGGATCGGACTATGATTATGCCCGGAATATCCTGGAGACACCCGATGGCGGCTACCTCGTGCTGAACAGCGTAAGGGGCGGTGCTGATGGGGATGTCACTTCCACCAAAGGGGCCGGCGGCAATCCCTGGCTGGTAAAGCTCGATAGTATGCTCAATATCGTGTGGGACAAATCTTACGGCGGTACGGTAAACAATAACCAGCGTAATGCCGGTGGCAATGTTTTCTACAGTATCAGACCTGCGCATGGCGGCGGTTATATTATGGGTGGTATTGTCTGGTCGGACGATGGTGATATAACGGATAAAAGATGGTATGGGGCCAGCACCGCAGTAGGGTTCAGTAACTGCTGGGCCATGAAGATTGATGATACCGGAAAGGTGATCTGGTCGAAGACCTATGGCGGCAACGGAGGCTATAATGTATTACGCACCGAATATTTCGCGGACATCAGGCCCTGTCCATCCGGGGGATATATTGCCATAGGCAACACTTTCAGTGAAAACCAGGACGGCGATGTTACCGGATACATGGGCGCCTCCGATATCTGGCTGGTGAAGCTGGATGATACAGGAAAGCTGGAATGGCAGAAAACCCTGGGCGGATCGGGATATGACTATGCCGGAAGTGTGTTCGTCATGCCAGATGGGCACTACCTGGTATTCGGCTCAACGACTTCTGTGGATGAATATATACACAGCCCCTACGGCAACGGGAAGTATGATCTCTGGCTGGCAAAGATCCATGCCACAACACAGGATACGATATGGACAGAAAGCCTGGGGGGCGGCGAGGATGAGGCTGGTATGTTATACGAAGCGCCGGATGGAGGGTATTTCATGATCGGAAGAACCAGCTCGAAAAACGGGGATGTGGATACAACTACCGCACACGGAGGAAATGATATATGGGTGGTAAAGCTGGACAGCACGGCCCGCAATATTGAATGGCAGCGGCTGTACGGCGGTTCGCTTGCAGAAAGCGCTGCTGGCGCTGCGATCATCAGCGCAACCCAGGCAGTGATCGCAGGCTCTTCGTCATCAGCCGATGGCGATGTAATTGGCAGGTATGGCGGCATTGGTAACGGCTGGCTGTTCAAGCTGGGCGCATGCCCTACGGTAGCTACCAAATGGCTGGAAGTTTGTGATGGGGACACTGCTTATTTCAACGGACGTATGCTGACGCAAGCGGGAACTTATTATGATACCATCACTGCCGTTACCGGTTGTCCTGAGTACGTGACACTTCACTTTAAAGTGCGCTCTTCCAAGGCTCCGTACGTGTACCTGGACGGGAATGAGTTGATCGTAAATCAGGAAGGGGATTTCCGGAAATATACCTGGCTGTTTAACGGGAGCGTGCTGACACACAATAATAATAAATCCCGGATTACCGTCCGTGAGCAGGGAAATTATCGCGTAGTGGTAACGGATGAAATGGGTTGTGTGAAGGATACCACGGTGGCGATTCCTTTTGTCTTTGACGGCTGCCTGGCGCCAGATGACGCCTGGCGGAAAACGTATGGCGGTGGCAGTACGGATGTAGCTAATGCCATACGCGCCACGCCCGATGGTGGTTATATTGTGATCGGGCAAAGCAACTCCACCACTATCCCCGGGCATAATGGTAATTATGATTACTGGATCATCAAAACAGATGCACAGGGTGATACACTCTGGACCAAGGCATATGGCGGTTCTGCAATTGACTACGGACGGGATATACGCCCGACGGCAGACGGCGGATATATAGCGGTAGGTGAAAGCCGTTCCAATGACGGATATGTACACGGCCACAAAGGGACCACCAGCTCTTATGACGCATGGGTGCTCAAGCTGAACGCATCCGGCGATACGGTATGGACCCGTTCTTACGGGGGGGCCGCCGCTGATGGCGCCAATCTTGTGCGGCAGACACAGGATGGCGGTTATCTTATCGGTGGGTACACCGCATCCTCTACTGATGATCTGGACGGAACGACTGCTACCGGAAATTATGGATGGGTTTTGCGTCTGAATGCGCAGGGGGATATTTTATGGCAGCAGCGTTTGTCAGGTAATTCGAATTTCCCGTGTCTTTCTGTGCTTGAATTACCTGATGGCTCCATTCTGGCAACGGCAGATGCCGCCAGCAGCTTTGGCGGCACGCTGGGTAATACAGATATCCGGATTGCAAAATATACTGCTTCGGGAAATGTAGCCTGGGAAAAACATTACGGCGGTAGCAACTATGATTATGCAAAAGCGATGGAAGTCCATCCGGACGGAGGATTTGTCTTGATGGGAAATTCTTCATCCAGTAATCATCATGCTATTGGCCAGCATGGAGGAAATTATGATATGCTCATCATCCGGGCCGACACTGCCGGAGCAGTTATCCGGAGCATATGCATCGGCGGGTCCGGAAGTAATGACAATGCCACCGGCAATAGTCTTGGCTTTACTTCAGACGGGGGATACATCTTCCCGGGTAAGGCCGATTCCTATGATTTTGATCTTGCCGGAAATACCGCTACAGGGCCCTGGCTGGTGAAAACAGACAGTCTGCTGAACATTGAATGGCAGAAGATACAGACCGGTATTACTACCAATATTAATTCGATCGTGGTGCATCCGGATGATTCCTATACCATTACCGGGCATTCAACCAATGATTATGTCATTATCAAAAGCAAATCCTGCCGTACCTGTATAGACCGTACCGACGGATATGTTTGCCCCGGTGATTTGTATGCACATAATAATAGCACTTATGCGCCCGGTTTGTATCGTGACAGTACGCAGTCCGGTGACGGATGCTATCAGATAGCTGCGTTGCTGGTACGTGAAAATCCTGTGTATACAGTTTCGGATTATGCCGTGATCTGTAAGGGCGATGCCTATGATCTGGCCGGCACGCTGCTCTATACCCCCGGTACCTATACCGGTACTTATCAGACTGTGGGCGGCTGTGATAGTGTTGTGACTCTGGCACTTATTGTAGACAGCATTTCCCGGCCGGTTGTGACAGCTTCCGGAGGAACGCTGACGACAGCCTCCGGTTATGTAAGCTATCAATGGCTGGATGATAACGGTCCACTTTCCGGAGCTACAAGCGTCTCATACAGCCCACTGAACAGCGGGAATTACCGTGTGGTGGTTACCGGACAGAATGGCTGCGCAGATACTGCTGATGCAGTGGCCTATACCGTGTCTGTGGCTGATAGGGGTTTTGCTCCCGGAGACTTGTCTGTATACCCCAATCCTGCCCGGCAGCATATTGTAATCAGCCTGTCGCAGTCTGCCGATCTGCTGGATATATCTGTTACCGGTATAGACGGAAGGGAGCTGATCCGTACACAGCGATTCCGTGTTGACGGCCCTCAGATGCTGCCGGTAAGCGATCTGACACCGGGTATATACCTGCTCCGGATCAACGCCGGATCAGACAGGGAAGCCATTCGTAAGATCATTATTGCTGAATAATAAAAGTCATCAAAAAAACAGGACGTTATGATCCCGGGGAAACTGTTGTCGTTTTTTATGTTGTTCATTATATGTTGCAGCGTACATGCGCAACAGTTTCCCAATATGGACTTTTCCTACGGCGATCTGTCCCACTGGCAAATCTATACCGGTACAAACCAGAACCCTTTCCTTACCCCCGGTGGATACGTGGCGCGCCGGTTTACCATTCACAGCAGCACTGAAACAAATGATCCCAATACCTGTTTCCTGCTGCCAAGGACGGCCCCCGGTTATAAGAAAAGTATCAAGCTCGGCGGATATGCGGTTGCAGGAGTGATGGCTGCAAACTATTCGGGAGGTGGTGGACAGGCGATTGAATATACGTTTACCGTAGCAGCCGATAGTCCGGTTATTATCTGGTATTATGCTGCTGTCAGCGGGGTAGGGCCCTGTACGCTCAGTGGCGGTCCGATTTCGCATGAGCAGTTCAAGGTGTCACTGCTGGATAATACACGGGCGCCTATAGAAACAGGATGTACTAATGCCTGTGTTCCCAATGCGGCCGGCCGGCCTCCTGCTAACTGCTCCTCTCCCAAGATATTCTATGGCTGGAATTCGGCTATTCTTGATCTCAGCGCCTACATCGGACAGCAGGTAACAATACAGTTTTTAACGACAGATTGTAACGCCGCACAGCATTATTACTACGCCTATATCGCTACCGGTTGCCTGAGCAAAGATGATGGGGTAGGCTACATATGCCCCGGAGCAGGGGGGCATGGATATGTACAGGCACCAGAAGGTATGGGCTCTTATCTGTGGAGCACGGGAGATACTTCGCGTACTCTGATCATACAGAATCCTGTTGTTGGCGCGCAATATACCTGTACGATGTCCGGTACGGTTACATCCTGTGGCCCGGTGACGATCAATTATACTTTGAAGCCGCTTTCTTTTGAAGCGGATTTCAGCTATGTACGCGGTGACGATTCATGTAATCAGATCGATTTTACTGATATTACTGCCCTGGAAGATGGTGCAATTGTAGCATGGGAATGGAATTTCGGAGATCCTGTATCGGGCGCTGCAAATACAGATACCGCCCGGCATCCGGTACATATATTCAGCGCTCCGGGTACGTACACCGTTACACTGAAAGCCATTTCTTCCGGTGGATGTGTAGCAGAGACCACAAAGGATGTTGCCGTAACAGAAAACGGCCTGCATCCTGGTTTTACAATTGTACCGGACGACTCCTGCCTGAAGATGGGGTTCCGGAATGAGTCTGTGGCTGTTGACGATAGTATTGTTGCCATAACATGGGATTTCGGCGACCCGTCTTCAGGGATAAACAATACATCTGCTGATCATACCCCGGTACATGTATATCCTGCTCCGGGAAGTTATCCGGTAACGTTAACCGTTGTTTCCGCACGTGGGTGCACGGCTTCCGTGCAGCAGTCGGTTGCTATACGGGAGGAATCTGTAATTGCTGATTTCCTGTTTCAGGATATACTTTGTTATACAAAAGACACGCTTTATCTTGAAGATATATCCGGCGGGGAGATCATAAGACGGCGGTGGACGATCGACGGATCGCTGCTGGCAGATACGGCAGCGCGTGTCATGTATGTGTTTGAGCACCCCGGGCAATATCCGGTCTCACTGGTGGCGACCGCTCCCAATGGTTGTCGTGATTCGGTCGCACATAATATACAAGTGGCGCCTTTGCCTGTCGCTGATTTCAGTTTTTCTCCCGATTTTCCCGTTATTCCGGATGCAAGGGTATATTTTCAGAACCGGTCTCCGGATGCGGTAAAATATCTCTGGGATTTTGGAGATCAGACCCTCCCGTCTTACCGGACGGAAAAAGACCCGGTGCATCAATATGAGGCAACCGGTACATACCTGGTTGTGCTGCTTATAGAAAATGAGGCCGGCTGTGCCGATAGCGTGGTGCGCATTGTAGAAGTGTCTGATCCGTATTTTATTCCTTCCGCATTTTCTCCCAATAGCGATGGAAAGAATGATGTGTTCCGCGTGGCCAACTTTACGAGTGGTAAGCTGCTTGAGTTACGGATTGTAACCCGTTGGGGCGAAGAGGTGTATGCCACAAACGATCCCGCCATGGGATGGGATGGGATGATCAAAGGCAAGCCTGCCGAAGTTGGTGTGTATTACTACCTGATCACAATCGTAGGTCCGGATGGTGCCCGGCATGTACATAAAGGTGATCTGACATTGATCAGATAGGTTAATGTTACAGATGGTCCGCTTCCCGGACAACTTCCCATAACACAGAAGGCGTTATATTTCGGCGTCCGGATATAGTACTCAATTTAATAAAACTATATTTATCTTTGAATTCAACGAATATAGAGCGGGTGATGATTGAAGTCTTCATGAAATCCGGCACAGAAATCTTATTGTTGAGTGAAACAGAGCATATATCAAATAGACGCATTTACCGATAAAGTTTTCTCAGGAAACCCGGCAGCCGTCTGTCCGCTTGACCAATGGCTGAGTGATGACATTTTGCAAAAAATAGCAATGGAGAACAATCTTGCTGAAACTGCATTTTATGTAAAGGAGAACAACCAATATCAGATAAGGTGGTTTACACCGACAGTTGAAGTTGATCTCTGCGGACACGCAACATTGGCCGCAGCTTTTGTTTTATTCAACTACGAAAATCATAACGAAGATATCATTCACTTTTATTCCCCAAGAAGCGGAGCGTTACCGGTAGCTAAAAAAGGAGCATTACTGACACTGAATTTTCCTGCAGACATATTGGAGCCAGTAGCATTATCTGATGAAATAACTGGCTGCTTTGATGTTAAACCCAAATTAGCCTTTAAAGGTAAAACAGACTATCTGCTTGTATTCGGCAAAGAAGATGAGATAAGAAAAGCAACTCCTGCGCTGGACATGATTTCAAGATTAAAAGGGCGTGGGATTATTATCACAGCCAAAGGCGACAAGGTTGATTTTGTATCGAGATTTTTTGCTCCGCAATCAGGAATTAACGAAGACCCTGTAACGGGCTCGGCTCATACCAGCTTGGCTCCATATTGGGCAACACAGCTTGGTAAGACTGAATTGACAGCAATGCAACTTTCAGAACGTACAGGATATTTACAATGCAACTATTTAAATGACAGAGTTGAGATTAGCGGGCAGGGAAAGTTATACTTAACTGGAGAAATATACCTGGAATAGAAAAATTATTTCAATACGGGTTTCGCGGTAGATGGTTTGACATGTAAATCTGGATAAAACGGCTTACGACCATGCAACAAAATACACAATGGACGAAGGAGCTGGAGTGCATAGCCTCCATCATCAATAAACCTCCTTTGGAAAAAGCTATAAAATGGGGCGCAGCAGTATTTACTTATAATGGGAAGAATATAGTCAGTTACGGCGGCTTCAAAAACTATTTTTCGATATGGTTTTATAATGGCGTCTTCTTAAAAGACAAATACAAAGTATTGGTAAGCGCACAGGAAGGCAAAACAAAGTCTTTGCGGCAATGGCGGTTTACTTCAATGGATGAAATAGATGAAAAGAAAATCACGGAATACATAAAAGAAGCTGTTGAAATTGAGCAGAAAGGGTTGAAAATAAACCCCGGAAAATTTGTAGCCCTTCCGGTACCGCCATTGCTGGAAGATGAAATCAAAAAGGACAGCACATTGAAAGACGCGTTTGAAAAGTTGACACCAGGTAAACAAAAAGAATATATTCTGTATATTAACGAAGCCAAACAGGACACCACCAGGAAGAGCCGTCTTGAAAAGATAAGACCAATGATAAAACAAGGTCTCGGCCTGAACGATAAGTATAAATAAACCCGGGACACAACTATGCCAAAAGACAAACAAACGAAACAGGAGGCGCTTGAAAAACTAATGAAAGAGACAGTTGACTTTTTAAAATCGAAATATGGGAAACATTAAAATCGAAATCAAGTGGGCTGTCATCTTTTCCGCGATGACGCTCCTTTGGATGCTGCTGGAGAAAGTGAGCGGACTACACAGCACCTATATTGACTATCATTTGTACCTGACAAACCTGTTTGCAATTCCTGCAGTCTGGATTTTTGTTTTGGCGCTTAAAGACAAAAAGAAAAACTACTACAACGGGCAAATCACCTACAAACAAGGGTTAATTTCAGGGATCATTTTGTCTGTTATTATCGCTTTGATCAGCCCGCTGACACAATGGATCACATCTTACGTCATCACACCAGAATATTTTCCAAACGTCATAAAACGTTCTGTGGAAATTGGCTATTACCAGACAACGGTTGAAGCGGAAGCTGCGTTTAATTATAAAAGCTACGCTATCCAGGGAATGATTGGAGCTTTGGGCATGGGTATTCTGACAACTTTGATTGTAATGATATTTTTAAGAACTAAGAATAAAAACTAAAACAACGAACCGCTAACACAATATTACTTCAACAGGGTGCTGACGTACTAAACGAAATATCAGCCATTATACATTTGTACACAAGCAGTGGGCAGCAATAGAGCAGAACTATAAAAAATTTGGAAATTATCATAAAAAACACTTTACCTTTGCAATCCTAAAAATATTTTTATTCTTTAACCTTCATTTTAAAAATGAAAAAAACCTTTTTCACTTCACCGGCTTCGCAGTACGTGCATCCCATGCACGCCGGTAATGGGTTTTTTGCTGTTCTGAACAGGACAGTTTTTTGTTACCACACGGCTCTCTTCCGTGTGCGACGTTGATACCAGGATATACCAGCAGTAATAACCTGTTGAAGAGGCGTTAAGCCTTCGTCTGATTATTCCGGTCAGCTTTGTCTGACGGGTTTGGTATTGATTACGTCAAAATAATACATTCATGAACCAATCCTTCAGGGTGCTGGCGGCAGATGCCCGTCACACAAGGTATGCGCATATTATCTGCGATGAAATGGCTGCGTCTGCACAAGCGCGCGGCACAGGGATCGCCCGGCGTACGCCCGAATATATTGAGCAGAAGATGCTCGAAGGTAAGGCCGTAATTGCCTTTTCACCTAAGGGCGAGTGGGCAGGATTTTGCTATATCGAAAGCTGGAGTCACGGGAAATATGTAGCAAATTCCGGTCTGATCGTAGCGCCTCCTTTCCGCAAAAGCGGCGTTGCACGTCTCATTAAGAAAACCATATTCGAGCTCAGCCGGAAAAAATACCCGGAAGCAAAGATTTTCGGTCTCACTACCGGCCTGGCTGTAATGAAGATCAACAGTGAGCTGGGATATGAGCCGGTTACGTATTCGGAGCTGACACAGGATGAGGCTTTCTGGCAAGGGTGCAAAAGCTGTGTCAACTATGAGATCCTGATGAGCAAGGGACGGAAAAACTGTCTGTGTACGGCGATGCTGTATGACCCTGCAGATCATTATACTCCGCAGGAAACGGCAAGTCATTTCAAAAAGAAAGCAAAGGCATACGAGCGGTTACTGCGCATGAAGCGACTCCGGTTGGGTAAATACCTCAAGCGGAAGGCTACGCCGGTGTTGCATGCATTGTCGTTAGGGTGAATGGAAAGGTGGCTGATTTGTTTGATTTGATGAACGTGTTGCTCCGGTATGCACAGG
This sequence comes from Flavipsychrobacter sp., assembly GCA_037190845.1. Classification (GTDB taxonomy): domain Bacteria; phylum Bacteroidota; class Bacteroidia; order Chitinophagales; family Chitinophagaceae; genus JBEBVQ01. The sequence goes on from JBBCJI010000024.1 coordinate 135,585, forward strand.
AATGAGAACCGGGTTGATTTATAAACGGATAATTGAATTACCTGAATATGAAAAAAGTATTATTAGCATACAGCGGTGGATTGGATACGACCTATTGTGCTGTTTACCTGAATAAGGTGTTGGGATACGAAGTACATGCCGTTACGGTGCAGACCGGTGGTTTTAATAATGATGAGTTGGAACGTATCCGTAAACGGGCGTTTGAGCTGGGCGTGACTTCTTTTGAAGTAGCTGATGTGACCTCCACTTATTATGAGCAATGTATCCGCTACCTGATATACGGAAATGTGTTGAAAAATAACACCTATCCGCTCAGTGTGAGTGCGGAGCGGATGGTGCAGGCAGTTGCGATCGCGGAGTATGCGCAGCGACTGGGTGTTGATGCTGTTGCTCATGGCAGCACCGGTGCGGGGAACGATCAGGTGCGCTTTGATATGGTCTTTCAGAGTATGGTGCCGGGCATGGAGATAATCACTCCAATACGTGATAACCGTCTGAGTCGTGAAGCGGAAATTGCTTTTCTGAAAGAGCAGGGTGTGGAAATGGATTTCGTCAAAGCCCAATACAGCATTAATAAAGGGCTTTGGGGGACGTCCGTCGGTGGTAAAGAAACATTGACCAGCAACGGCTACCTGCCTGAAGAAGCCTGGCCTACACCGGTGACCGCCATGGAGCCACAGGAGTTGGTACTGTCGTTTGACAAAGGTCAGCTCACAGCGATCAACGGTGCTGTCATGGAGCCGGTTGCTGCCATTCAGCAATTACAGGCCATGGCGCAGCCGTATGGGATAGGCCGTGATATACATGTCGGTGATACAATTATCGGTATCAAAGGGCGTGTCGGGTTTGAAGCGGCGGCGCCTTTAATTATCATCAAGGCGCACCATTTGCTGGAAAAGCACACACTTACCAAATGGCAGCTTTATTGGAAGGATCAGTTGAGTGCCTGGTATGGCAACTGGCTGCATGAAGGTATGATGCTGGATCCTACAATGAGGAACATTGAAAAGTTCATGGAGGATACACAGCAGACGGTGACGGGTAAGGTGTTTACGACACTGTTGCCGTATCGTTTCGCTGTAACCGGAATCGAGTCGGATCATGATCTTATGAGTAGTGAGTTCGGTGCGTATGGTGAAATGAACAATGGTTGGACAGGTGATGATGTGAAAGGATTTGCAAAAATATTTGGTAATCAGGTGTCAATTTATCATTCGGTAAATAAACCGTAGAGACGCGATGCATCGCGTCTCTACGGAACAAAATAAAAAAAACGAATTTTTTATGACAACAACCAGAATAAAGGCGGGCATTATAGGCGGCGCAGGTTATACAGGCGGAGAAATGATCCGTTTGCTGTTGCAACATCCTTATGTTGAGATTGTGTTTATTCATAGTCGCAGTCATGCAGGACAGCCGGTACATCATGTCCATAAAGACCTTTATGGAGATACGGAGCTTTATTATACGGATCGGGTGGGCGAAGATGTGGACGTAATCTTTTTATGTGTTGGTCATGGCGAAGCCAGGATTTTTTTACAGCAACAGGTTTTTCCGGAGTCTGTTCGTATTATTGATCTGTCACAGGATTTTCGTTTGTCACAGACTTCTATCTCTGACACAAGGCAGTTTGTTTACGGCTTACCGGAATATAATCGGGATGAAATAAAAAATGCAAGAAATATTGCAAACCCCGGTTGCTTTGCGACGGCGATACAGTTGGCTTTACTTCCGCTTGCAGATGCCGGTCTGCTTAAAGATGAAATTCATGTTACGGGCATTACCGGCGCTACGGGCGCAGGGCAAAAGCTGCAGGCGAGTAGCCATTTTGCCTGGCGGGCAAATAATGTGCAGGCCTATAAATCACTTTCCCATCAGCACATGGGTGAGGTGACGCAAACGATACAACAGATTCAGCCGGAGGCCGCAAAGGTTAATTTTATTCCCTGGCGAGGTGATTTTCCACGTGGTATATACGCGTCGGCATATACACGGTCCGATCTTACGATTGATGAAGCATACCGTTGTTATGAACGATATTATGAACTCCATCCGTTTACTCATGTAAGCCAGGAGTCAATAGATCTCAAACAAGTAGTCAATACCAACAAATGCCTGTTGCATCTTGAGTATGCAGATGGTCAGGTTATTATTCATACTGCGATTGATAATCTGCTGAAAGGCGCTTCTGGTCAGGCGGTACAGAATATGAACCTGGTGTTCGGTTTGCCGGAAGATGCCGGGCTGAAACTGAAGTCTATTGTTTTTTGATGTGTAGTGAGCTTCGGATATTATAGATTATTTTAAAATTTTCAAATTACAATGCCATTATTTGATGTTTATCCGGTAAATAAAATCTCCATTGTAAAAGGCCAGGGGTCTTATATCTGGGATGATCAGGGGCAGCAGTATCTTGATTTTTACGGAGGGCATGCCGTCATCTCTGTTGGTCATACTCATCCGCATTATGTGGCGCGTATCACAGAGCAGCTTAACCGGATCGGTTTTTATTCCAACTCAATAGAGATGCCTTTGCAGGAGGAGCTGGCAGCTAAACTGGAGAAGCTTTCCGGAAAGAAAGATTATCAGTTGTTTTTGTGCAATTCCGGTGCTGAAGCGAACGAAAATGCTCTGAAGCTGGCTTCTTTTCACACCGGAAGAAAAAAGATCATCGCGTTTTCTCAGGCTTTTCACGGCCGTACTTCGCTGGCGGTAGCTGCTACTGATAATCCGGGTATTGTTGCTCCGGTAAATGAGACTGATCATGTGGTTTTTCTGCCGTTTAATGATGAAGCCGCATTAGCAGCTTATTTTGAGCAGCATTCAAAAGACATAGCAGGCGTGATTGTAGAGTCTATTCAGGGGGTTGGTGGTATCAATATTGCATTAGATAGTTTTTTGCAATTGATACGTTCTTTGTGTGATCAGTATGGCGCCGTTTTTATCGCTGATGAGGTGCAATGTGGTTATGGGCGTACGGGTAAGTTCTTTGCCTTAGATTATGCCGGGATACATGCAGATATATATACGATGGCAAAGGGTATGGGGAACGGATTCCCTGTTGGCGGGATAATGATCGCGCCGCATATCCACCCGAAACATGGTATGTTGGGTACGACATTTGGAGGAAACCATCTGGCTTGTGCGGCCGCGCTGGCGGTACTGGAGATTATGGAGCAGGAGTCGTTGCAGGAAAATGCTATCCGTATGGGGGCATATTTAATGCAGGAGTTGTCTGCAATTCCCGGAGTTGAACATCTTCGTGGCAAGGGCTTGATGATCGGTTTTAATGCGCATCAGGATCTGAGGAAAAATCTTTTAGGGCGGCATCATATATTCACTGGAGCTGCCGGTCCTGGAGTGGTGAGATTACTACCGGCGTTGAATGTACAACAGCAGGAAACGGATATCCTCGCAGAGGCAATTAAAGCAGGGCTGTCGGGTGTGTTGCGCGATGAAAAATAGATTATTGAATGAAGCAAATTGCTTTAACTAATGTTTTTGATGCTTTCCCGGATGTTAGCGTAGCGCATCCGGGAAGGTTTATACAGCAGGATTTGCAATCCTGCTTTTCGAGTTTAGTGTTATGTATTTAGCCGGGATCGGAGACCCCGTATTATTTATCGTCCCAGATGTCATCCGGAACATCCGGGACAGCTCAAAGCTCAGTGTTTTGTCTGGCGAGTAAATAGTTAATGAAAATGAAGCAGTTTATTTCAACTCATGATGTAGATTCGATACCTGGTTTAATCGACCGGGCATTGAAATACAAATCAGATCCTTTCTGCGATAAGATGCTCGGATCAGGCAAACGAGTGGGGATGTTGTTTTTGAATCCTTCTCTTCGAACGCGCCTCAGCACACAGGTCGCAGCCAGGAATCTTGGTATGGAGGCAATTGTATTTAATCTTTCCCAGGAGGGCTGGCAACTGGAGCTGGAAGAAGGGGCTGTGATGAATGGCACTACTGTGGAGCATATTAAAGATGCCGCACCGGTGCTGGGTACTTATTTTGACATCCTGTGTGTGCGTACCTTTCCTGCGTTGAAAGACAGGGACGAAGATTACAGCGAGCGGATGATCAACAGTCTGGTGCGCTATGCGGGTATTCCTGTGGTTAGTCTGGAGAGTGCTACGCTGCATCCGCTTCAGAGTCTGGCAGATCTGGTAACGATGTCTGCACATTTGCCGCTGCAACGGAAGCCCAAAGTCGTGCTTACATGGGCGCCGCATGTGCGGGCATTACCACAGTGTGTCTCTAATTCTTTTGCCCAATGGGTGAATGCATGGGGCGCCGCAGACTTTGTGATTACACATCCGGAGGGGTATGAGCTTGATGAACGGTATACACACGGTGCTACTATCAATACTGATCAGCAATCGGCTCTTGAAGGTGCTGATTTTGTGTATGTAAAGAATTGGAGCGCTTATCATGATTATGGCAAGGTGTTGTCTTCGGATCCTGCATGGATGCTGACGCAAAAGCACCTGCAGCAAACAAATAATGCACGCGTGATGCATTGCCTTCCGGTGCGTAGAAATGTAGAATTGAGTGATGAACTGCTTGACAGTCCGGTAAGTCTTGTTACAGAACAGGCGGGTAACCGTGTCTGGGCTGCCCAGGCTGTTTTAGCGGAAATATTAAACGCCGGATTATGAAACAGCTGAATATAGTTAAGGTTGGTGGGAATGTCATTGACGACCGTAACCGGTTGCTGGCTTTTCTGCATAATTTTCATGCGTTGCCGGGTTGTAAGATCCTGGTGCATGGAGGTGGGAAGATCGCGACGGAAATCGGTGGGCGCATGGGTATTGAATCGGTATATGTTGGCGGCCGGCGTGTGACTGATGAGGCTACCTTACGGTTGGCGACAATGGTGTATGGTGGACTGGTGAATAAAGAAATTGTGGCAGGGTTGCAGGCTTCAGGTTGTAATGCGATAGGCCTTACAGGTGCTGATGGAAATGTGATAAATGCTATAAAACGTCCGGTCGCTGATGTAGATTATGGATATGTGGGAGATGTGAAACGTGATGGTATTGATGCCGCATTGTTACAGCTTTTTCTGGACAGAGAAATGGTTCCTGTGCTGGCTCCGCTCACCTACGATGGCAACGGCGGCTTGTTGAATACAAATGCAGATACCATTGCACAGGAGACTGCTACGTCACTTGCTGACTTATATCAAGTGCAGTTGATTTACTGCTTCGAGAAGGAAGGGGTATTACTCAATCCGGATGATGATTCTTCGGTGATTGCTGAAATTCGTGAACAGGATTTTTACAGCATGAGTGCTGATGGCACAATCCGTGACGGTATGGTGCCTAAGCTTGAAAATGCATTTTCTGCCATCCGCGTGGGAGTGAAGAAAGTGGCGATAGGTTCGGCGGAATCTTTGGGTTTACTGGTATCCGGTAATGCGGGGACACAAATTTTTTAATCATGATGATGGCAAAAAATCATTCTGTTGCGGTTGATCTGCTGAAGCAACTGATCGCTATCCCTTCTTTTAGCAGGGAAGAGCAGGGGACTGCGCAATTGATACAGGGTTTTCTGCAGGGGCGTGGTATTCCCGCGTCCCGTCTGGTGAATAATATATGGGCACGGAATAAATTTTATGATCCGGCATTGCCCACATTGTTGTTGAATTCCCACCATGATACGGTTAAGCCGGATAAACATTATACATTGGATCCGTTTAATCCCTTAGTGCAGGATGAAAAGCTCTACGGGCTTGGTTGTAATGATGCCGGAGGTTGCCTGGTGTCTTTACTTGCTACTTTCTTACACTTCTATGAGCAGGAGGACATGAGGTATAATATTGTCTTTGCTGCAAGTGCTGAAGAGGAGATATCCGGCGTCAATGGAATAGAAGCGCTGATTCCGGCTTTGGGACAGATAGATTGTGCGATTGTTGGAGAGCCAACGCTGATGGATATGGCGGTGGCCGAAAAAGGATTGCTTGTGCTTGACTGTTCGGTTGAAGGTAAGGCCGGCCATGCAGCTCGCGAAGAGGGTGAGAATGCGATTTATAAAGTGCTGGCAGACATTGAGTGGTTCCGGACATACCGTTTCCCGGAGGTGTCGCCGTTGCTGGGGCCGGTGAAGATGTCGGTTACGTTGATCCATGCAGGTGTACAGCATAATGTCGTGCCGGCACAATGTGATTTTACAGTTGATGTGCGGCTGAATGAATGTTATACGCATGAGGCGCTGTTGGATATTGTACGTGCGCACGTATCCTGTAACGTTACACCCCGCAGTATGCGGCTCCGGTCTACATCTATCGCGGCTGATCATTCGCTGGTGAAGGCCGGAGTATCGCTGGGAATGAAATCTTATGGTTCAGCTACTTTATCAGATAAAGCGCTGATGCCATTCCCTGCCTTGAAAATAGGGCCAGGTGATTCTGCCCGCAGCCATACTGCAGATGAATTTATTTACCTTCATGAGATCAGGGAGGGAATAGATAAATATATAGCGCTGATCGAACGGCTTATTTGAAAGAATTATTGATGGAAGGGCAATCACGCAGAATTGCCCTAACAAAATTATCGCTGATATGAAACTCTGGCAAAAAGACACAACCGTCACTGCGCAGCAGATCGAAGAATTTACCGTTGGTAATGATAGAGATTTTGATCTTTTGCTGGCGCCCTATGATGTGCTTGGTACGCTGGCGCATGTGCAGATGCTGCATGAAGCAGGAATGCTTACGGAGAACGATTACAGAACTGTGAAGAATGAACTGGAAAAGATCTTGTCCGAGATACGTTCGGGTGATTTTGTGATAGACCCGGATGTTGAAGATATTCATTCACAGATAGAGCTTATGCTTACCCGGCGTGTTGGTGATGCAGGCAAAAAAATACACACAGGACGCAGCCGTAATGATCAGGTGGCTGTAGATATCAAGCTTTTTTTGCGTGATGAGATTCTGAGTGTCAAGGAGCAGGTTGTTCTGTTATTTGATATTCTTACAGGTCTCAGCGATACACACCGCGATGTGCTGATGCCCGGTTATACCCATCTGCAGGTGGCGATGCCATCTTCGTTCGGTTTGTGGTTTGGCGCTTATGCAGAAAGCCTTTCGGATGATCTGGATGTACTGGCTACTGCTTACCGGCTTGTGAATAAAAATCCGTTGGGCAGTGGTGCAGGCTACGGTTCGTCATTCCCGCTCAACCGTGCACGTACTACCCGTCTGCTTGGGTTTGAATCGATGCATTATAATTCGGTTTATGCACAGATGAGCCGTGGGCGCACGGAGCATTCGGTAGCAGTAGCGCTGGCGGCCATCGGTGCTACGCTTGGCCGTCTGTCTATGGATGTGTGCCTGTATCTCAGTCAAAACTTCAGCTTTATCAGTTTCCCGGATGCATTAACGACCGGGAGCAGCATTATGCCGCATAAGAAGAACCCGGATTTGTTTGAGCTGGTCCGTGGTAAGTGCAGCCGGCTGCAATCATTGCCGAATGAACTGACTTTATTGCGGCATAACCTGCCATCGGGGTACCACCGGGATATGCAATTGACTAAGGAGATATTATTTCCCGCATTGCACACCTTACGCGCTTCTCTGGATGTATTAATTTATGCGCTGCCGCAGATATCCGTGCGGAAGGATATTCTGGATGACAGTAAGTATCGCTATCTGTTTACCGTAGAGGCAATTAATAGCCTGGTAAAAGACGGTGTGTCGTTCAGGGAAGCTTACAGGCAGGTTGGGAATGATGTGGCGGCAGGTGTCTTTTCTTATGAAGGATTCGATAGTACAAGTCATACCCATGAAGGCAGTATGGGCAATCTTTGCCTTGAAGATATACGGAAAGAATTCAGGAAGATTTCATCCCTGTTTGACCCTAATCCCGGATCAGTGTGATTTTATAGTTTTTTCCTTTCATCTTCTGTTGCTGTACGTTTTGCTGTAAGTGTTTTGCCTTATTGCTTTTTACTGCTGCATAGGAGCATTGATCTTTTACTTCAATCATGCCGAGCTCGTTTTTTTCGAGGTCTCCCGTTTTTATGAAAAAGCCTGCGATGTCTCCTTTGCTGATCTTGTTTTTCTTACCTCCGTTTATGTATACAGTGACCCAGGATGGTGGAGGCGGAAAAGGAAGGTCTTCAGATAGTGATGTGGTTTCCGGTTTGTCAGTGACATAGGCGGGCAGTGTTTCACTTTCATGCAGGATCAGCCAGGCTGTGCCTTCGGCATACATCCGGGCGGTCCTGCCATTCCGGTGGGTGAAGTCTTCTTCCGTATGCGGCAGATGGTAATGAATAACGTGGCCTACGTCCGGAATGTCGAGGCCACGGCCTGCAAGATCTGTTGTTACAAGGAAGTGTACACTGCCGTTCCGGAACCGTGTCAGCGTTAATTCCCGTGTATCCTGATCCATGCCGCCATGAAATGCGGCGCATGCTATCCCCTGTTTCCGAAGTAGCCCGGCTGTGCGGTCTACAGCTTCCCGGTGATTGCAGAAGATCAGTGCGGATCCGGGACCTGTATGACAGAGTAACTGTACGAGGGTTTTAATCTTGTCTTTTTCGGCGGATCGTACGAGTTGCAGCTTAAACTTATCTGTCGTCTGGCCTGGTTCATTTGACGTTGCAGTGAAGTCAAGAATATGAGGCTCAGAAATACCGGTAAATGCGGGTATCTCTTTTGCGCCGGTAGCAGAAACAAGTATGCGTTTCCGCAGGTTAGGTAATGACCGGATGATATAGGAGAGTTCTTCTTCAAAACCTAATGCAAGTAATTTGTCAAATTCATCCAGTATAATGGTATGTACCTGCTGTCTGTCAAATGTCTCTTTCGAAATATGATCGGTAATCCGGCCCGGTGTGCCGATCAGTACGGTTGGCGGTTCCTGCAGTTTCCCTGTATCCGTTGAGAATGATCTGCCTCCGTAAAAGCTGCTGACTTTCCATCCAGTATTCATTTTACGCCATACATCCTCTGTTTGCAAGGCCAGTTCGCGGGAGGGGGTAAGCACCAGAACCTGTACACCCGGCTTGCCGGTTTCGAGCAGTTCGGGCAGAGGTGGCAGGAATGCCAGTGTTTTACCTGTTCCGGTTGGGGCGAGCAAAATGACATTTTTTTTTCCTGGAATTGCTCTGTGTGTGGCCAGCTGCATTTCATTCCATGCCTCAAAACCTAACCGGGCAAGTAATTGGTCAGTATATGGTTTGGACATACAGCATACGTTTTATAAGGGCTGTGAAGTTAGATAATTTATGTTCAAACGAGTGTGGATTATTTTTATTTTAACTACCTTGGTTATTCATTGCTGATTTGAATGAAGCGTATTGTTTTAATAGCCACATTGCTTGTGTGTGGCGTTTTTTTTCTCAATGAAAGCAAAGACACCAATATCTTTTGCGGATGCTTTTGGGTATTATTTATATCTGCCTGCAACATTCATCTATCATAACCATAGATCTATCGGATCGTTGCCGGAGGATATGGGTATAAAGAGTAACATCCATGATCATGTAAAGGCTATGGAGCGCGTGCAAATGACGGAAAGCGGCAATGCTGTCAACCTATATCCGGGATACATGGGGTAAGGTGCATTATTACGCGCGTATACCTGAAGGAGTCCGGGAGGGTGATGAATTGCGCATGTTTGTATGGAATACCGGCAGCAACGAAATGCTGGTGAAAAACTTATGCCTGTCCCTGTATCAGTAGCAAGCTGCTGTTCATATGCTGCCCGCTACTGCCGAATTTGCTATTGGTAAATCACCCGATCCAGAGATGCCTGCGCCATCGGATGGTAGTTGTTCCGGTATGCTTTGTACAAACTGTTGGCCATTTCCTGCTTTCCGGTTTCCATCATCTCCCGGTAAAGGGGTTCGAGAAATTTCCGCCGACCTACATGGCTCAGGAATGTTTCCATTGCCGGGTAGGCAGGTGTGTAATCGGCTGATACGGACATAATGTACCAGAGACAGGCGATCTCACTATTGCCGGTTTGGCTGAATCCGAAGGCCTGATCCAATGCTGCCATTTTTTCGTAGGACAGCGGCTTGGGCATCTTCCGGAGGAAGAACAGCCACTCGTGCGTAGACCAGTTCTTGGTATTGAGTGTTTTGGGATCTGCATTCCCTTCCACGAACAGTCGTCGTTGCATATTGACGGTGCCGAACCGGGCTTTGTCGGCCCTCGGCGCATTGGATGGTATTCCCGGCCCGTATACCCATGCCTGAATGTTGAGCAGTTTTTTCAGATGCCCGTCTCCTTTGATGAGGTGCCGGTCCATGTATGACAGGAATTGTTCTGTTGTGATGGTTTTGAAAGCGTATTCATCAAAGTATTGTCTGAGGAAGGTGTCGAACCGCTCCCGGCCTACGTTGCGCTCGATCAGCCAGAGGAATAATGCTCCTTTTTCGTACGGAATATCGGATAGCCCTTCATCGGCATCAACACCACTGAGGTCTTGTTTGAGCCATGTATTGCGGTGCTGTGCGCCTTTCCGCTGTACTTCCGCATCCAGATCCTGGTAGCCCAGCTCCCATAGCATGTCTACATAGCTTTTGTCGGTCATCGCTTCTGTAATGCGTCGCTCAAAGTATACGGTGAAGCCTTCGTTCATCCATATGTCTTCCCATGTGGCGTTGGTGACGAGGTTGCCGCTCCAGTTGTGCGCCAGCTCATGTGCGATCAGGTTGATGAGGGAGCGGTCGCCGGCAATAATGGTGGGTGTGGCGAAGGTGAGCTTCGGGTTTTCCATGCCGCCGATCGGGAAACTGGGCGGGAGGATCAGCACATCATATCGCCCCCAGCGATAGGGGCCGTAGAGCTGCTCCGCGGTATGTACCATCTTTCCGAGGTCGGCCAGTTCGTGGTGTGCTTTGTCGAGCATGGAAGGCTCTGCATACACGCCGGTGCGCTCGTCTACTGCCCGGAAGCTGATATCTCCTACGGCAAGCGCCATCAGGTATGCCGGTACGGGAATGTCCATCTTAAAGGTATAAGCGCCGCTTTCGTGGACTTGCTGCGAATTCTCTGCGCTCATTAACGCCATCATGCCTTTGGGTACATTGACCCGCGCTGTATAGGTATAGCGAAATCCGGGGCCGTCGGCACAGGGAAGCCATGTACGTGCATAGATGGATTGCGACTGGGTGTAGAGGAACGGATGTTTTTTATCCGCTGTCTGCTGCGGCTCCAGCCATTTTAATGCGGTGGCATTCTGGCCTGTCTTATAATATATGGTGACGGATCTGGTCTCGGGTGTGACCGGAATGTGCAGGGCTGTACCGAGTACGGAATCGGTCGGGCCTTTTGTATAGGATACTTTTCTGTCGTCTGCCGTTACGCCTTCGATGGTGAGGTCGTATGTGTCCAGCTTAAGTTCTTTGAGGTCGTGCGGGTTTTCGATCTGCCAGGTGGCGCTTCCGCGGATCTGCTTTTTGGAGAAATCTACGGTGATATTGAGATCAAGGTGTTTGAGGAGGATGCTGTCGGCATTGGATTGTGTATGATGGTCTTTTGCCGGGGCGATTGTGTCGGTGGCCGGCAATGATGCTTCCGGTGTGGACCGGGAGCCGTTGCCGCAGGCCTGAAAGGTAATGACTAAGATTGAAAATAAAATTACATGATAAGGGTTGCTCTTCATTGTTTGCTACTGTTTTATATCCGGGTATGCTGAATAGTATAATGGAGTGGTTTGCTGTTCTCTAAAAATCAGGTGAATATAATAAAAATCGGGTAGTCCTGAAATTGCGGTGGGTTATACCAGCATGGCAAACTCGCCGGGATGCGCAGTGATGTACTTTGTTATTTTTTCCATGGCAGCAGGATGCCGTTTGGAAAATTTTTCATCCAGGATCTCAAATTCCTTAAATTCCTGGTACAGTGCGGCAAATTCATCTACTGAGGTTTCCTTCTCCAGCATTTCCAGGTTCAGGACATATACTTTCAGTACATCGTCGAGCAGCGATATCATTTCCTCGTCGCCGGTAGTAGCTGTAAGTCCTTCTATGGCCGGTACCAGCAGACTGATATACTTATTCTGGATAAGCTGTATAAAACCACCCTGCAGGGCCTGCGTTTGTATGTAGTCGTATGCGAGCAACATCTGCTGGGCGGGTGTCAGCTCATCCATGAAGTCGAAATCCTGGCGGCGGTATAGTTCTTCGTGAAGTGGTTGGGTAACCAGGTCGAATAAACCGGCCTGATCGTTGCTGGCGACCATGTGATCCCATTCGGCTTTCGTTATTTCCGGTAAAAACGTATTTCCCATATTCAAAGGTAACACCTTCTTTTTCTCTTGGTAGAAAAAGAGGTAAAAAGATCAGGCTCATCTCTTAGAGCCTGTTTGAAATTTATTCAGATCAAGATATGTTAATGGCGAAAACATCAGAACTTTGAAATATTCCGAACCGTCTGGATGGGCAGGGGGTGTCTATATCGAAGTCCGCTGATGTAAAGATTTGAATGATTGTGCTATCTTCGGCGCGTTTTTAAAAACAAAGCGACATGTTAGATCAACTGAAAACAGCAACGGTTATCGGCTCTGGTACGATGGGGAACGGCATATGCCATGTTTTTGCCCAGTCGGGTTATCAGGTCCATATGATGGATGTCAATCAGGCGGCGCTGGATAAAGCGCTGGCTACTATCGGTAAGAATATAGACCGGCAGATATCCAAAAATACCATGACTGAAGCGGATAAGGAAGCTGCGCTCTCCCGCATCACTACATTTACCAACCTTTCCGAGGCAGTCAAAAATGCAGATATCATTGTTGAAGCCGCTACCGAAAATACGGAGCTGAAACTCAATATCTTCAGGGAAATCAGCGCTCACGCGCCTGAACGTGCGATTCTGGCATCCAACACGTCGTCAATTTCCATTACGCGGATTGCATCGGTTACCAAACGTCCCGAAAATGTTATCGGTATGCATTTCATGAACCCGGTGCCTGTGATGAAGCTCGTAGAGATCATCAATGGATATGCCACGGATAAGGCGGTAACGGAAACGGTATACGCTCTGTCCGAAAAGTTGGGTAAGGTGCCTTGTGTGGTCAACGATTATCCCGGATTTATTTCCAATCGCATCCTTATGCCGATGATCAACGAAGCGATCCTGTCGCTGCAAGAAGGCGTTGCCGGTGTTAAAGAGATAGATACGGTGATGAAGCTCGGTATGGCGCACCCGATGGGGCCGCTGCAACTGGCAGATTTCATCGGTCTGGATACCTGTCACAATATTCTGAATGTATTATATACTGGTTTCGGCAACCAGAAGTATGCTCCTTCGGCCCTGCTTACCAACATGGTTCAGGCAGGTTATCTGGGAGTAAAAGCAGGTGAAGGGTTTTATAAATATACGCCGGGCTCCAAGGAGCTTGTAGTGAGCGACCGGTTTGCCTGATGCCCGCAGGGATTGAATATTTTCATTTGTTTCCTTATGCTGCATTGTCCATTGCCCATGGTAGATGTATTTGTGTTTTGTAAATTATTCAATGATAATGGCTTCGACGGGTTCAGTCACCACCCTGTAATACCGGTGGCCGAGCCTGTCGGAGTCATTGCCATCCGGTGCTACGATATGCCCTATGTCATTATCGGATGAATGCGCAACCGGCGAACAGGAGTTCCTGATTTCCCCGGAAATTGGTTATATTTGCCTGATTATTTCCAATCCCGTCTATGGATCAAAACAATGAAGGCGCCCTGCCACAGGATGCGTCTAATGAGTCAGATAAAATCGTTCAGGTAAATATTGAGGAACAGATGAAGACGGCCTACATTGACTATTCAATGTCAGTGATCGTAGGCCGGGCCTTACCCGATGTTCGTGATGGTTTGAAGCCGGTACACCGCCGTGTGTTGTTTGCCATGCACGAGCTGGGTATCAACTTCAACAAGCCGTATAAAAAATCAGCCCGTATCGTGGGTGAAGTGCTGGGTAAATATCACCCGCACGGTGATACTGCGGTATACGATGCTATGGTGCGTATGGCGCAGCCCTGGAGTATGCGTTATATGATGGTAGATGGGCAGGGTAACTATGGCTCCCAGGATGGAGACGGGCCCGCCGCTATGCGTTATACGGAAGCTCGCCTGCAGCGTTTTGCGGAGAATATGCTTGAGGATATCGAAAAGGAGACCGTAGATTTTTCGCTCAACTTTGATGATTCGCTCGAAGAACCTACGGTATTGCCTACACGTATCCCGCAGTTGCTGGTCAATGGGTCGTCGGGTATCGCAGTGGGTATGGCTACCAACATGATGCCGCATAATCTGTCTGAAGTGATAGATGGTTGTGTGGCTTACGTTGATAATCGTGAGATTACGGTTGATGAGCTGATGCAGCATGTGAAGGCTCCGGATTTTCCTACCGGTGGCGTTATCTATGGTATTGAAGGTATTAAAGCCGGTATGCATACCGGTCGGGGCAGGGTAGTGCTGCGCGGTAAAACAAATATTGAAACTACCAAGAGCGGTAAGGAGCAGATCGTCATAACGGAGGTGCCTTACCAGGTGAGCCGCGATGCGCTGGCTGAAAAGATTGGGATACTGGTTAATAACAAGGTAATTGAAGGTATTACCCATGTGGCCAACGAATCAAATAAAGACGGTACCCGTATCGTAGTAGAGCTGCGCCGGGATGTGGTTGCGCAGGTGATCATCAATCAACTGTACAAGTACAGTGAGCTGCAGACTTCGTATGGCATTAATAATGTGGCGCTTGTAAATGGCCGTCCGCGTACGCTCAATCTGAAAGACCTGATCTCTGAGTTTGTGCATTTCCGCCATGAGGTGGTAGTGCGCCGTACTCAGTATGAGTTGCGTGAGGCTCAGAAGCGTGCCCATATACTGGAAGGCTACCTGATCGCGCTGGACCACCTGGATGAAGTGATCAGCCTGATCCGTAATTCTGCTAACCCGGAAGAAGCGAGGGAAGGTCTGATGACCCGTTTCGGAATGACGGAGATCCAGGCAAAAGCGGTACTTGAATTGCGTCTGCAACGCCTCACCGGTATGGAGCGGGATAAGATCCGCGAAGAGCATGCCGAATTGATGAAAATCATTGCTCGTCTTCAGGAAATACTTGGCAACGAAGATATGCGTTATGGCATCATCCGTGAGGAACTGCTGGATGTGAAAAAGAAATTCGGTGATGAGCGGAAGTCTGAAATCCAATACCTCGCCAATGAAATGCGGATTGAGGA
Source organism: Flavipsychrobacter sp. (assembly GCA_037190845.1). Taxonomy (GTDB): domain Bacteria; phylum Bacteroidota; class Bacteroidia; order Chitinophagales; family Chitinophagaceae; genus JBEBVQ01. The sequence goes on from JBBCJI010000024.1 coordinate 150,776, forward strand.
TCTGATTGAGGAGGAAGATGTGGTGATTACGGTATCTCATCTGGGTTATATTAAACGTACGCCCGCCGATGAGTTCCGTTCTCAGCGTCGTGGCGGAAGAGGCGCCCGGGGCAGCCGGACGAGAGAAGAAGATTTTATCGAACACCTGTTCGTGGCTTCCACACACCACACACTCCTGTTCTTTACGGAGAAGGGACGTTGTTACTGGCTGAAGGTCTATGAAATTCCGGATGGCGATAAAACGGGTAAAGGCAGGGCTATTCAGAACCTGATCCAGATACCGCCGGATGATAAGATCCGTACGATTATAGATGTGCCGCAGTTGCAGGACAAGGATTTCGTAGCACAGCACAATATCGTATTGTGTACCAAACGTGGTATCATCAAGAAGACTTCGCTGGAAGATTTCAGCCGTCCGCGTACCAATGGGATCAATGCGATTACGATACAGGAAGGCGACCAGTTGCTGGATGTGTCGCTCACTGACGGCAACAGCTTTATCATGATGGCTGTGAAAAGCGGCCGTGCGATCTGCTTTGAAGAACATAAGGTGCGTACGACCGGACGCGGTGCGATTGGCGTATATGGTATCGAACTGGATGAACAGCATGATGAGGTGATCGGTATGATCTGTGTCGGCAAAAAAGATATTACCAAACAGATCCTGGTCGTGTCTGAAAAAGGTTTGGGTAAACGCACGCCATTCCTTGAAAAAGTAGAAGACGAAGTAAATACAGACGAACTTTCCAATATCGTTGTGATCAAAGACGAAGAAGGCAATGATCATAAATACCAGCTTTCTTACCGTGTCACCAATCGTGGTGGCAAGGGGGTGAAGACGATCAACATCACTGAGAAAACAGGCGCGTTGGTTGGCCTGCTGGTTGTAGAAGAGAACGACGATCTGATGATCACCTGTAAATCCGGTGTTACGATCCGCATGAATGTCCAGAACATCCGTGAAGCGGGCCGTGCGACACAGGGCGTGCGCCTGATCAATCTGGATGAAGGTGATCAGATCGCAGCGATTGCGCGTATCGAAGAGCAGGAGGAGCGTCCGGAAGATGAGGAAGGAACTGATGATGGGCAGGAAGGAGCTGGTGATACCTCTGTTGCAGAGTAATTATAGTAATGCTTGTAATTGATTTTTTAGAAAAAAATATAAATATATCTGATGAAAAAGCTGATAGTACTTGCTGCAGCACTGAGCATAGGCGTTAGCGGCTGGGCACAAAAGAAAAACGTAAGCACGGCACAGGCCGCGTTGACGCGCGAGGATTACACAAAGGCTAAGTCTGCTATTGACGAAGCTGTCGAAGACCCGACTACCAAAGATGATCCCAAAACCTGGTTTACCCGCGGAGAAATATATACAGTATTGCAGGGACAGCAGGCATTTCAATCATCCAATCCGTTGCTTGAAGCTTCTAAATCTTATCTTAAGGTGGTGGAACTGGATCCCGGGTATAAAAAGTCGGAGATGGATGCCCGTCTGCTGACGGCATCCCAGGTTTTCTACAATCAGGGGCTGGAGAATTATCAGGCGCAAAAGTATAAGGACGCCTATGAGGCGTTTAGCCTGCCGATTACCGTTAGCAAGCTGGATGGCGGCAAGCGGTTTTCGTCTGTAAAGGCCTTTGATACTATTGTTGCTTATGCATACTTGCAGCGCGCGTTCAGTTCATACTTTGGAGAAGATTATGGCCGGGCGATTCCGGATCTGCAGATCGCAAAAGAGAGTCCTGTTACGCGTGATGCGAGTGTTTTCCTGGTGCTGATAGACATCTATCAGAAACAAGATAAAGAAGCCGAAGCCAGCGCGTTGATTACGGAGGGACGTAAGGTTTATCCGGATAATACTGAGCTGCGGAATGCAGAATTGAATCTTTATCTGAAGTCAGGTAACCAGGATGCCCTGCTGAAAAAGCTTGAGGAGGCCGTGGCAAAAGACCCCAATAATCCGGAATTGTTATTTAACCTTGGTAATGGTTATAATAACCTTGCGTTTCCTAAAGATGCTACAGGCAAAGACTTGCCGAAGCCTGCCAATTATGCCGAGCTGATAGGTAAAGCTGAAGATGCTTACACAAAAGCTATCGCAGCCGATAAGGAAAATAAATCTGAATACAGTTACAACCTTGGTGCTCTGTATTTTAATCAGGCTTCCGGGATTATAAACGAAATGAATGGCCTTGGCACTTCTGCTGCAGACCAGAAAAAATATGATGATCTGGCTGTACGGCGTGATGCCATGTTCGGGAAAGCATTGCCCCATCTGGAAAAAGTGTATACTTCACTGGATGCAAAGTTGAGCAAGCTGAATCAGGATGATAAGGTGACGTATCAGTCTGTAATTTTTGCCCTCCGTGAGGTTTATGCCAAGCAGAATAAGATGGATAAGGTTACAGAAATGAAGAACAAGCTGGACGCTTTTAAAGCGGCTGAAAAGTAAATTGCCAATTGTTTGATCCGAAAGGCTTTTCTAAGATTTACAAAAACTTCCGGTTGAGCATGAGATGACACCGGTTGATCTTATATAAGATACCGGCTTCGACAGGCTCAGTCACCAAATTTAAATGATGGTG
>JBBCJI010000025.1:0-45318 GCA_037190845.1 Flavipsychrobacter sp.
CCTGTTTAAAATTTAGTCAGATCATGATTTGTACGAGTGGAAACATCCCCCTTCCCCCTTCGAAGGGGGAATTTGCACCGTTCTTTTGTCATAGCACTACTGAAGAATGGACTGATCGTCTCCCTTTGCGCGCCGAAGCCATAGCGCAGGCAGGCTGAGGGGAGCATATGAGGGGTGTAGGGCATTAATATATTTTTACTAATCATTTTTAAATAGGCTCTAAGTAGCATGAAAAGAAATCTCCTTGCAGCGGTCGCTATAATTGCCGGCATACTGCTCATCATACTTCCCGGCTGCAAAACGATCCCAAAAGGTGTAAAAGCGGTAAAACCGTTTGACCCGGCAAAATACATGGGTCGCTGGTATGAGATTGCACGAATGGACTTCCGCTTCGAACGGAACCTGGAACAGGTAACTGCGACCTATACGCTTCAGGAAAACGGGATAATCCGTGTGGATAACCGTGGTTATGACACGGTACAACGAAAATGGAAACAGAGTATCGGCAGAGCCAAAGCATCTGGGACTCTGGATGAAGGCAAACTAAAAGTATCTTTCTTCGGTCCCTTTTATGCAGGCTATAATGTCATTGCCATTGATCCTGACTATCAGTATGCACTTATAGCTGGCAAAAACAGGAAATATCTATGGTTGCTTTCCCGGCAGAAGACCGTGCCTGAGGAAATACGTGAATCATACCTCCGACTTGCCAGCCAGTACGGATACAACACAAAGCTTCTGGTCTGGCCGACACAATAAATCCCTTGCCGGCAATTCCCGTGACCGGCAATAAAACTGTTTATCCGGAGCGTACAGATTATAAACATTATGTGTTGATGAGCCCCAACTGTATTGCCTTACGCACCAGTCCGGCCACATTCTTCACACCCAGTTTGAAAAAAATATTTATGCGGTGATTCTCTACCGTGCTGAGACTGAGAAACAGCTTTTTGCCGATTTGTGCACTTGTGTATTCGCTGGCTATAAGTTCGAGTATTTCCCGTTCCCGCTGAGTAAGCACCGGTACCATAGTTTCACCCGTACGAATTCTCGAAACCTCATGATGCATCTGCTCCCGCAACATCGGATCAACATACTGGCTACCCTTGTGCACAGCCTCAATAGCCTCGATCAGGGTAAACAGATCCGTACTTTTCAGCAGATATCCCCTTGCGCCGTTCAGAAACATATTACGTATGTGGAATGCCTGATTGAGATTAGTAAGTGCCAGTATACCTACCGAAGGATACTGGCCGGAGATAAACTTTGCCAGTTCGTCACCTTGCTTATCAGGCATCTGTATATCCAGCAGCAGTACGTCGGGCAGTTGTTTTTCGAGACTTTTCATGAGCTCACTACCATTCTTGCATACGTCACAGATAGTCACTTTCGGATGTCCCTCCAGTATGCGCTGGAGTCCTTCTGTTACAACATGGTGATCGTCTGCTATGGTAATTTTTATGGTCATGCGGAAATTTTTTTCTGACTCTGTAAGTTGAATTCAAAATAGGCTACTGTTCCCTTTCCCGGGGATGAGGTCAGAATGAACAAACCGTTCAGCTCATGTATCCGGTGCCTGATACTCTGCAGGCCCAGTCCGGCGTCCGGTGTATTTTCCGTATCCATACCCCGGCCGTTATCTTCTACGGTTACACTGAATATGTTGCCATGCTGGCTCAATTGTACGACTGCAAATGTGGCGTCTGCATGTTTAATAATATTCTGCACCAGCTCCTGGATGATACGATACACCGCCAGTTGAAAATTATTACTGAATTTATCAATAAATCCATAGTATTGAAAATCTATGCTCAGGTTTGGAGTTGCCGGTATGCTGCTGCAGAATATCCGGACGGCTTCGGGCAATCCGTGACGGAGCAATAGTTCAGGTATCAGATTGTGCGCGGTCTGCCGCACATCTTCCAGCGTATTATCCAGCAAACGCATGGCTTCATTATAATCTTTGGTATCCGCAAGGACCCCATAGCGTTTCTGTATCGTGGACAGGTACATTTTCAGTGTAGACAGAGAGCCTCCGATACCGTCGTGCAATTCACGCGCCATGCGCGTACGTTCTTTCTCCTCTCCCTCAGACATGGCGTGCCAGGCAGTTATTTCCTCCTGTTTCTTCTGCAGGCTTGTCCGGTAACGGTAAAATACAATGAAGAATATCAGCAACAACAGTGAGCCTCCGGAAATACTTCCGATCAGTATATTCTTGCGGATTAATGTGGCACGCTGATTAACGATCGTAAGCTTTTTCTCCACAAGCTCCTTATCTTTCTTGGTTGTCTGGTATTTTACATCCATAAGATTGACAAAGCGCATTCTGTCCAGATTTACAAGACTATCCCGCAACTCATTGCCCATCCGCTCATAACGATAGGCTGCAGCATGTCTGCCTGTTGCATCATACACCGTGCCCATTATACTATAGATCTCTGCCAGCTCAGAGGGCATCTGCAGCTGTTGGGAAAGGGGTAATGCAATCTGCAGATATTTGCCGGCGGAGTCATACTGATATATATCAGAATATACCCGTCCCAGCGCTATTGAAGCACGCATCCGGCCCATCGGATATTCCGTGTTTATGTGATATGCCTTCCGGTACTGGCTGATCGCTTGCGCATATGCTTTTTGCTCGTGGAATATACCACCTGCTACATAGTAAGCCTGCTGCACCAGAATGGATGATTGCTGGTCCTGAGCCATTGCTATTGCCCGGGAAACGGATTTCATAGCTGAGTCATAGTAACCTAATTTCTTGAGCGCTTCGGCTTCGTTGAGATAAAAATAAGGAAGCAACTGATGTTCACGCGCATGACGCATGGCATGCGCCTTACCCTGTTGCAGGTACTCCATACTTTTTTCGTACTCTTTCAGATAGCCCAATACGATGGTCACGTTGTTGTACAGATGTGCATAGGGCTTACTGGTATCGGCCTGGGCTATTGCATGAAAAAAGTATTCCGCTGCTTCTTTATAAAGCCCCATGTAGGCATAGTCGAGGGCTATGTTATTTTGTATCATTTCCACCAATGCCGTTTGTGAAGACGGCACCTTTCGTGCATACAGCAAAGCCTTTCTGAAATACTCAATGGCCGTGTCCGGCCTGCCCAGCTCGTCATACAGTGCTCCGTATGTCATCAGACTGTTAGCCATGCCCTTGTTATATTCAATATCCTGGCTCAGACGAAATGCTTTACGTAAAAGTACCCTGGCGCTGTCCGGCTGCTTGTAAATAAACATTACAGCAGAATCTATAATTATATGTATTTTATGAATGATCTCCTCATGCGTGCCAGTCATAACGGGATTCGTAATCGGATAACCACTACGCAATACCTTACTCTGCTCCTGGGCACTCACCCGGAACACAAAACATAAGGCAATTATTATCAGCCCGTTTCGCATGCTTAAGATTGACCGGCAACAGTTTTTCAAGTCATAAAAGCCCTGTCGGCATCATGTTTAAGCAATTTATAAAAAAATTACGCTAAACGGACCTCCATCCCTGTACCCGGTCCAAATTTAAGGGATACCCCTAGTCACCCAGTTTTCAGGTAAGATAACTTTGTTACAACGGTTATGGGAAATATTATTCCATGTAAAATAAACGCCGTAAAAAAATTGTAAACTAAAACTGATGAACTCATGAGAAAAATTACACTGAATTTGGGGATTATCTTTACCCTACTGCTTGGGGTGGGCATATCCGGGGCATATGCACAATGTACACCATTGACGCTGCCTTACAATGAGGGCTTTCACAGCGCACCTACATTACCTTCCTGTGCACGGTCGGTAGACGGTGATGGAGATGGCGGAACATGGGGTGCACGTGATTTTTCATACACACCAGGAGACAATAACCCTGCCCTGGCCACCTGGAATGATAATCCCGGCTCCGACAACTGGTACTATACACCACCATTAATGCTCCATCAGGATTCCCTGTACCAGTTGTATTTTGTCGTAAGGGGACACGGAAAGGGGCAGGTTCCCTTAAGTCTCGAAGTACGGTGGGGAGCCGACACATCACTGCCGGATTCTATGTACCGGAACCTGCCATTGTATAATAACCCATCCCTGCTTTTCCAGCATCCGGACTTTGATACGGTGATCGCCTACTTCAAACCCAGCCGTACCACTAGGTATTATATCGGCTTCCACGATAACAGCAACGCAACCAATTACGAAATGATCATAGACACCATGTCTGTAGTAAAGGCAGAAAGCAACTCGCTGAATGATGTACAGATGGGCATCCCGCTGGCGCCGGTATCCAGCCAGTGCCCTAACGATAATGATATCATAAAGGTTGTCGTAACGAATTCAGGAACCTTCAGCGTCAGTAATATCCCTGTAACGGTAAGCTATTCGGGTACAGCAAGCGGTTCCTGGAATGACACCATAGTTGGTCCGCTGGAAGCGGGCGAATCCGATACGCTTACTTTTAGCGGTATTGATTTTTCTGCCGCAGGTATGTATAATTTCCGCGCATTCACGGCCATGACCGGTGACGACAACAGGGGCAACGATACCGTACGTATTCCGTTTGAAGTGAAAGCGCTACCTGCTGCCGATAGCATAACCGCTACCCTGACTTCGGAGGCCACATATATATTCAATGCGGTCAATGCAACAGATGTCCTCAATTATGAATGGGATTTCGGCGATGGTAATTCCAGCACCGACGATATGGCGACACATACATATCTGGCCGCCGGCACATACACGGTCACGCTGGTCGTATCGAACAAATGCGGCAACGAGACGGTTACAAAAACGATTGAGGTAGAAGTAGACAATGATGATGATGAGACGGGGATAAGTAACTCATATATGAACGATATGCAGGTTTCCATTTTCCCTAATCCTGCCCGAGACATGGTAAACGTAATTGCCGCTGGCGAGATAGGAGGCATTACGGTATGCGACGGAGTTGGACGAGTAGTATATCATACCGGCCAGGTGTCCGGTAATCATTCGATTGCTACCGGCCAGTGGGCCCAGGGATTGTACATAGTGAGCGTACATACCCAACAGGGGATTGCAATCCGCAAGTTGCAATTGGTAAAATAAGATAACCGGGGCTGGTATTCAACAGGTGGCAGGGAAACAGTTCCTGCCACCTGTCTACCGGACAGGAGCATCCGGGATCACAATTAAAAAGTATTCGCTTGTGAAAAAAATAATACACTATATCCTGTTGTTTGTTTTCTGCGCTCAGTGCGTAAGCGCCCAAAAGGAAAATAACGTGTGGGCATTTGCTACACGATGCGGACTTGATTTTAACAGTGGCGACCCGGTAATCCTGCTTACTAATATCAATACACTGGAAGGATCGGCAGCTATCAGTGATATCAATACCGGCAAACTACTGTTTTATACAGACGGAAACAGGGTATATACCCGGAATCATTCCGTAATGCCGAACGGCATACTTTTATCAACAGACATTGTCGGCCGGACTACGAGTACCACACAGGCAACTGCTATTGCTTCAGTGCCGGGTAAATACGGTCAGTATTATGTTTTTTCACTCGAATCCGGCCCCTCAATACACAGCCGGCTGTTTTATAGTATTGTAGACATACGACTGAATAATGGCTTAGGGGATATTGTCTCAGGTCAAAAGGCAGTCCTGTTAGACAGTGCATTAACCGAAAAAATGGCAGTCGTAAAGGGAAACAACTGTGATATCTGGTTGATGACCCGTTCATTGATTGCCAATGAATACAAGGCGTTCCACATAACAAATACAGGAATCAACACTACACCGGTCATATCCGTCATCGGTAACTGGTTGCCGCTCCTCAGCTACGGCATCGGCGAAATCATGTTCTCCAATGATGGCAGAAAGATGGTAGCAGGCTGCTCTCAGGCAGCAAGTATGGAAATCTACGATTTTGATGCAAACACAGGAATACTATCAAACGACATATACATATTTGCACAGGCTTATGGGATGGCATTTTCTCCTGACGATAGCAAGTTATATATATCATTGGGAATCAGGAGTCAACCAGACATTTACCAGATGGATCTAACAGTCCCGACATTTACGGGCATAAACAATTCCCGTTTGCTGGTAGCAAGTCTGCCGCCAGGCAGTTTCCCGGTTTCATCACCCGGACTATGGAATCTAAAACTTGCCAGTAACGGAAAGATATATTTTGGAGCCGGACAGAATATGAGTGTGATCAATCAGCCCAACCTAGCGGGAACCGCCTGTGATCCGGCATATAACATCATTACCTTCCCCTCGGGGATGTCTCAATACCTGGGAATGCCCAACCCTTCGGCAGCGCTGCCCTTCAGGTCGGCGTTTACACGTGTATGTGGCCGGGACAGTGTCATACTGCAGGCACTCGCAAGTGGAATCAATTATGTCTGGGATGATCAGGTATCCGGCGACGTGCGTACCATTACCCAATCAGGCTATTATGCAGTTACCTACCAGGTGGGATGTGAGGCATATATAGACAGCTTTTACGTACAGCTAAACACAGTATTTCCTGAGATTACGAACAGCCCCGCTTGTGCAAATACCCCCGAGGGTATGTTGGGCATGTATAACAACCCCGGGGATACAGCCGTTTATACATACACCTGGATGGACAGCAGCGGCCAGGTATTGCGTACAGCATCCGGCAATGCCGGCGACACCCTTACCGGGCTCTTTCCCGGGCTCTATAAAGTGACCGTTACTAATCAGTCAGGTTGTGATTCGACATTTTTGCTCCGGGTACCTACTCTTCCTATTATTCCGGCCACCTTCCTGGCTGATACGGTTGCCTGTACCGGAGTACCCCTGCACTTTACCAACACATCGGGTGCAACCAAATGGTCCTGGAGCTTCGGGGACGGGTCAGGCATATCTGACGAATATAGTCCGGTGCATGTGTACAATAATGAGGGTGTTTATCATGCCGCATTATATACTGTAGCCGACAACGGCTGTACAGATACCGGCATGCAGATCATTCATGTGTACAGCCTGAATCTCACACTAACGGCAAGTGATAGCATCATGAGCCGGAATAAAAGCGTAACACTGATCACGCAGGGCAATGATCATTATACCATAACGGCATGGATGCCATCACCGCTATTTGTGGATCAGACCGCGAAGGAACAGGTAATATCGGTTGACTCAAATACCAGTATCATTGTTACTGCCGTTTCTGAAAAGGGATGTCTGGATACCGCAACCCTGGTTTTATTAATGAATCCTGATCTCTTTCTGCCCTCCTCTTTTACCCCTAATGGCGACGGACGAAATGATTTTTTCCGGGTCATGCTTAGTATGGGTATACAACCTGTCAACATATCGTTGTCAATATTTGACCGATGGGGTAAGGAAGTATGGAGGGGTGAAGGCGCAACCACATATACAGGATGGGATGGATTGGTAAACGGACACCCGGCGGAAATAGGTACTTATTATTACATACTGCAGGCAAAAATGGCGAATGGGGAAGATGTCATGCAAAAGGGAAATGTTATTCTTATTCGCTGATCCCCGGATTTTCTACATCTGTTTCACTGTATCATGAAAGCATCGGCCGGGACAAATTTATTTTTCCGGATCAAGGTATGATTCCGTCTGCCTGTAATGATGCAGGCTCAGCTACGACTTGTCCTGTCGGTAACTGAGCCTGCAAAAATCCAAGATCATCAATGACATTATACTAAGCGCATCTTTTTATCCTTTCATATAAACTGACAGGATGGAGAAGAGCGGGAATATCAGCGTTGTATCAGAACAGATGCCACTTCGGTCTTACCACCACCATACTGTACCTGAAGAAAATATATTCCCGGAATAAATTCCGCAGTAGAAACCCGCAAACTATGTGTTTTATCCCCTGCAGGCATCACCTCTGCCACAACCCTTCCGGTTATATCCGTAATACGCACATTCATAAGCACATCATCACCTGCATCTACAGTGACGTAGGTGGATGCAGGATTAGGATAAAAGCGAAGATTTTGGTTTTGTGTAACTTTCTCCACATTCCCGGGGGTAGTGCCATCGTCAAATGTTTCATAAATGAACGAATACCGGTCATCTCCGCTAACGACGTCCCAGAAGCCACCCATATCCCATGTCTGAAACAGCACCTCCTTGATCCGGTCATGTTCATTATATTTAATGATCAGGCGATCTTCATTTTCCCAGGATGAACTCACACTGTTCCATCCTTCATAGGTAATGGTAGTAATTGATTCAGTACCTGAAGTAGTGTACACATAAGTATATCTGCTGTCTTGCTCCCAGGCAGTTCCGTCCCAAGACTGTATTACAAGAGATGTAATATTGCCATTAGCATCATAAGTGTACGTCGATCGATCATCATTATCCCATACGGTCGTGAGCATGTTCCAGTCCTGTTCCAGCACCTGGGATACATGTTCCTGATCATAAGTATAATTAGTCCGGTAGTCATTTATCCAGCTAGTGGTAATATTATCCCAATCCTGGAATACTGATGAAGTCCACTGGTTATTATCATACCCAAGTGTTTGCCGGCTGTCATTTTCCCAGACATTACCGGGAGTAACCCAATCCTGCATGAGAACCGTGGTCAAATCATTACCTGCGAAAGTAAATACCTGTCTGTTTTTATTTTCCCAGGCAGAAGCTCCCGCATCCCATTCTGCCGCAAGACTCTGTGTTACGTTTTGTGCTGTGTTATAATCAAGTGATGTCCTGGTATCATTTTCCCAGAGTGCACCATCCCAATCCTGGCTCAGCAGCACGGTCATATTATTATTGTCCCACGTCAGTAAACTCCGGTAATCTGCTTCCCAGGTTCCCCCGCTCCATACGTATGTAGTTGCGCTCTGCAACAATCCATTGCCGGCAAGCGAGGAGATATTCCTTCGTGTCGGATCACTGAATGATCCGGCACCACCATTCCATGCATATGCATTCAGCGAGTCGAATGTCATTGTTTTATACAACGGCAACATTAAATCCAACTCTGTCTTATAAGAGGCCGGTTCCATCAGATTATACAACTGACCAAACAGAATAAATTTTGCATAATCAAAGTCCCTGCCACGTGTACCTGACCAGTAAATCCGTGAAGAATCGCCAGTTCCTATATATTGGGCTCCGTCAAATTCGTGTGTATAGAAAGCGATAAGCCGGGATGTTGTTACTGTGGGTTTTTGTGCACCGGCACGAGACAAGGGTATAGGCGCCAGTGTCCCGTTTTTCATTGTAAATCTCTCTTTCACAGACGCTCCGAATCTGGCCTGCATTCCACTGATATCATGCAACTTGTGTTGCGCTTCTGCATGTATGCCCAATGAAAGTGCTAAAGCCAACATCCAGGCATGGCGGGGTAGTTTTATCTGTTTCATAATTTGGTTTTGGGAACACAGAGAAAAATCATGCCGCAAATGGACAATAGCCTCCCTATCCAATCAGGATAATCAGGAGATGGAACAAGGATCGTGTTGAGGAATGTATATAAACTACTTATCCCGGAGTATAGAGACTTCTTCCAGATTATAACCATCGCTCTATTTTCCAGAGGCATTCCTCATAAAATCAAAAGCCCCCTTTCTCAGGTTAATGCCATACTCCAGGTATGCCTTAAGGCAGGCCAGGAAATTCGCCCACCCCTCCGTCTGCCCGGTAAGCCATTTTACACCCTGTTCATCATGGGGTTTCCCCTCTTCCGTAACGACGACAACCGTACTACGATCTGCCTGTTCCGTCAGGGTAATCTTCACGATCGTCTCAGGATCCCAAACGAATGAAACAGACGTCCCCGACACCACATCCCTGATCTTCACAGGGCATTCCTCATCAAATTCCGGGAAAGTCCAGATCAGATCAGCGCCGGATTCAATCCTGCCTGTACCTTTTCCAATAAAGTATTGGCTCATTTTATCCGGATCAGCAATAGCTTCAAATACGGCTTCCGGCGCTTTTTGTATCTGAATAGACGCTTTAGCTGTTAGCTTATTACTCATGAATCAAACATTTAAAAGTCACTCCATCGAGAACAACCCGAACGGATTCCCTTCCGAATCCTCACAAATAGAGCAAAATCCAAATTCACCAATAGAAAACTTTGGCCGGATCACTTTACCACCGGCTGCTTCAATACGACTCTCCTCCTCACTGGCATCCCGGCACGGGAAATATACCATTGTATGCACACTCTGCCCGTCTCCCTGTTTAGTCCCGGCCATTTCCACCAACGCTCCGTTTACTCCCTGATTTTCCATGCTGGAGAAAAAAGACATTTTCATTGCAGCGGATGAATCTGATGAGTCTCCGGGCATTTCCGGCGCATCCTGAAACTGCGTACCGAGTACTTCATTATAAAACTTCTTGGCCCTTTCCATGTCTTTTACATAGATCTCAAACCAGCAGACGATGTTTTGATTCATTATTTCGTTGTTTATTTGGTCAAATACAATTCCGGAGTCTGTTGCTTTAACGGAGCTCCGATTTTTCAGTAGCCAAAACTACCTCATATCTGTCAAAAAACATCCTCATAACAATAACGTAATCCCAGCCAGCCAGTTACGGCCCGGCAGCGGACGGCCGGCAACCACCTGGTAAGGACGATCGAATACATTATTGCATTGAAACACAAACTGCAAGGACGAGACCCCGGGCATCCAGGTATACATTACCTGCATATTACCCGTGTGGAATGCCGGCAGTAATTGCGACTCATCGGTCGTGATAAACCGGTAGCCGGAATAGGTATGATTATAGTTAAAATAAAAACGAGCAACCGTACCACCTGCATTTGCCTGCCATTGCCATGCAGGCGTATAAGGTATCTGCATGCCGATGCTGCCGTCGCCCGGCACATGACTGGCGCGGGTAATCGCCCGGATCAGGGAAGTATAGCCATTGGCGTGCCAGCGTATACGTCCCGTTTGCCAGGTCGCTTTACCGGAGATCTCTACTCCCCGGCTGCGGACTTCGGCAATATTATGCGGCGTCCAGATAGCGCCGCCAAACCAGAGTATCCAGTTTTTAATTTCCCGGTTAAATGCCGTTGCTTCATGCGTAAGCGTAAACCGGTCTTTATGCTTTAGCCGGACTATATATCCCAGTTCCTGCGCCCATCCATGCTCAGGCTGCAGGCGTTCATTACCTCCAGGCTGGAAATACCACTCATTCAATGTCGGCGCACGGTATGTCCGCTGTACATTGCCCTTCAGTTCCAGCCAGCGTACCGGAGTATATGACATATTCAGTCCGGGGAGAAAAATACCGGTTCGGTCTATCCGCTCTCCACGGAAGTTGACTGCTGCCGACAACCGTTCGCGCAACATGCTCTTTTGCAGCGCACCCGCCAGTGCCAGTCTCGTCTGCCGCCTGATGCTTCCGTCCGTACGCTCCATCCAGAGCGACTGCACCGGCACGAACAACGTAAGGTTACTGTTGGCGGGAAGTTTCCGGCGCATGCCCGCTTCCTGGAAGTATTGTCCCGAGCGGTTGCGCGTATACATCAGCACAGCCGGATCGTCGTATTGCATCAGATCCTGTACATAGGCCGATTTTACATACCATACTGTCTGCCGCGCCGTATGCTCCCACATGGCCATGAAACGGTTCGACTGATCCTGCTGATCCTTCACAGACCGCGCTTCAAAGAGTGCCGGCGGTATTTCACGCCGGTACTGCTGATGCCATCCTGAAAAGCGTATCTCGTTCCGGGCATCCGGCCGGTAACCGGCGTGGAGCATCACACCGCCTCCGGCCAGTCGCGAATGATCCATCTGCCGCTCTTCCCCCTGCCGGTTGAGGTACGAAAAATTATTTTTTGCCTGCTGCCCGAATGCATTCACTCCTACATACCATTTGTGTTTACTATAGCTCATCCTAAGTCCTGACTGGTATTGCCCGAAGCTTCCTGCACCACCGGATAACTGCAAGCTGTATTTCCCCGCAGTGTCATACACCGGCGCAGCATTTTCCAGCAGCAGCACACCACCTACATTACCACTGCCCCATAATGCCGAAGAACCGCCATACACCACATTGACCCTGTCTACTGCCGCCACAGGAAGCAGCGATACATCAGCCATACCCAAAGCTGCATGCTGCAACGGAACGCCATTCCACAACACCTGCGACTGCGCGGAAGAAGAACCCCGGAAATTCAGCGTAGCCAAACCGTTAAAACCATATGACTTAATAAATACCGGCGCCTGCTGGTAGAGCAATTGCGCCACACTCTGCCGGCCGAACAACTGAAGCTGTACGCTGTCTATCGCTACTGCTTTTTGCCCGGGTGAATAGATGGTCAGCTTTTCATCATCAGAGGTCATTTCTTTTTTCCGGCTGTGGACTTTCACCTCATCCAGCGTGTCCTGCAAGGTCTGGGCTGTTACAGTCCCCGGCAAAAACAGGCAGGCAAAGCAGAACATTTGCGTCCGCCACCATACGGTTATGGTATGTTTCTTAATGTTAATGTCCGGAGATACTTTTTTCAAGGCTTGTAGTAGCTTCTTTAAAGAACGGTGTCATCCAGAGCGCAACGCAGTGGAGCGAAGGATCCCACAAAACACAGACACACATTACGTGAGATCCTTCCTTCGTCAGGATGACATCGTGTACAGATTCTATAGCTGATCATTGATGGATAGCATATCACGATCCCGGAAAATAAAAATGCCCCGGCCCCACCCCACTGCTGAACTGCCCTGCCAGACTGCCATCAGACCGGTAAATATACACGATACCTTTCTGAATAAAGCCCCTCGGATCTCCGACATACACATTACCAGTAACCGGGTCTATACCCAGTGCCCAGAAATATTGGTAAGCCCCGGCAGCTACAAACGGACGATCAGGCAATGCATTTTCATCAATTCCCATCCGGTAAACACCATTTTTAGCTGTGCCGCTGTTATAATCCACAGCTATGTAATAAAGCGTATCCTTTGTCTTGTTCCAAACCGGACGTATCAGATCTCCCTTACCCGAAAACGAAAAACTTTTCAGTATGGATCCCGATACCGGGTCTATCTGCGTAATGAACGACCGCTTATTGGCTGCAGCATTTCCGGACAACACCCACAGCTTACCATTTTTATCCGCCACAATACTCTGCGGTGCTACGCCATCAAGAATGGTACGCTGTATGATCTGCCCGGAGACAGGATCCAGCCCGAACAACTCACGTGAAGTCGTATCCCAGGCGCACACAAACAGGCGTCCCTGGTACAACAGCATACCTTCCGGATTTTTTGCAGGAAGGGAAATACTACCGCTCACCTGCATCGTTTGCAGATCCAACGTATACAACTTGTTATCGAATAAAGAGGACAGATAGCCTTGCTGTGTATTAACAGGTTGGATATACCGGGGCTTTGACACCTGTATTTCCTTCTTCACCTTCCAGTTGCCCGTATCAATAATGACAATCTTATCCGAATTATTAATGCAAAGCCAATAATCCCCTGCTATGGCCGTCATGCTCTGGAACACATCTCCCAGCTCATACTGATTCGCCATGCGGAACACGTCTTCATAAACGCTGTCTTTCTCAGGCAAATAAAGCGTTAGCGCACTGTTTCCACTACCCATGTTACCTTCACATATCACATACACCTTGCGCTCCAGGTCTGTAACATCAGGACGCGGCAATTCATCCGGCTGCCTGTCCCGGCAGGCAGCCAGTAACAACAGCCAGGCAAAGCCAATCGTTTTGCCTAATATTTTGATATACGTTCCGTCCATCTTCTGCCAGATGCATCTTCAATTGTGATATGATATAGTCCTGCGGGGTAATGATCAAACAAGAGAGAGAGCGTGCCTTTGCCGCTAATAACATGATCCAATATCCGTCCTGTAACATCCAATATACGAACCGTAAAGCCCATTCTCTCATCACTATGGATATGCACATACGCTCCGGCAGGATTAGGATATATCTTGAATGGAGTTTGTGCCGTCACTTCCGCTACATTGTTCGACGCCTGATGAATAACACCTACTGCATCAAGGTCAAAACCACCTGTCCCCACATCAAACGATGTCGGATAAGGATCATTAATGCGGTTGCCATCTTTGTCTGTCGTACCGAGCGCATCATCCAGCGTCCCGATAACGTCTGTGATACGGACATGCGTGATACGGTTAACATCCAGTCCGGGCGTTCCTGTAAGCTCTTCGAGATCGAACGGTGTCCCGAAACGGGCTTTATATTTTCCCGCCAGGTTATGTATCTGCCGTGCATTTGTATACATCCCGGCGCCCGCAATCTGTTGCGTATCCTGAATATGACATTCCGGCTGAAAACGCGTATAGTTGATACCATCCGAACTCACCTCTACAAAAGCCAGTTCAAGAAAAGCCTCTTCCGGATCCTGAGGATTGGAAAAACCGTTTTCAAATACAGCAAAATCCGGACCGGGACCATTTACAATGTAGCCAGGGAATGTAAGTATCGCCATACCGCTGTCACCCAGACTTACCACCTGATTATCCGGCCTTCCTGTACCCATTCTGTCTTCACCGGAGATGGCACGTCCTGCTGAAGGGTCTGCAATATCCAGATAACCCCGTTGTACCGTACATCCGGTAGACCATGCCACGAAAGCAGCACTATCAGCGGGGATAGCCGTACTTCCGGCAATCCCCGCCTGTGGCGCAAACTGAGCAAATGCAGGTGATACATACAGCGCGGATAAGCTCCATAATGCCCACATCTGAAAGAAACGATTCATAAATGTTTTTTGTTAGGATACAATTCGAATTAGCGTCCTGCATGTATTCATGTCGACAAGCTCAATGACCGTCTTTTAACAACGGTTGCCGAGTATCATCGAAACACGGTTACTGAGCTTGTCGGAGCAAAATTCAGCTTAATTAGTCGCACCAATTGAATTGCAACTGGTACTATTGTTTCTGGAAACGGATCGTAGTAGTTTTCCCTCCCACCTGCAACGCCAGCATATACATACCAGGCATGAGCGCAGCAGTATTGATTTCCGTTACCTTTCCGTTTACATCATAATTACCAAGCAATTTACCGGTAATATCCGTGATACGGATCACACCGGTAACAACAGCACCGGTTTCCACATATAACCTACCGGCAACAGGGTTGGGATACACCTTAGCTATGTATGCAGACTGCTTTGGTACGGATCCCGGATCTGGTTCTTCCACATAATCTTCGTGTGTAGTAAAATCATCCAGGCAAAAGTAAGTCGGCTTATTCGGATCAGAAGAAGATATCGTAAACAGAATGCTGTCTACTGCTCCCAGTGTAGAAAGATCCATCCATTCCCAGGTATCCACCAGCTTGTGATCCGCAGGATCGGACGAACGGAAATCAGCCAGATAGAATGCAACACTATCTGCACTCAGGGTATCACGCAAATAACCATATGCTGTTACTTTAAACCATTCTTCTTCTGCACCGTCAAACACATCAGGGCTCATCACATCGCCATATTTCATGCTTTTATAGGCATAATTAGAATTAGTCACATAAAGTCCTTTTACCGGCTTGCCTGCCGCGTCTCCACGCAGATGAATCACATTACGCGCATCCCATACCACAACATAATTATCAGAATTATCAACTCCTTTACCCGGCCGGGCAGCATACATATTCGTGTAATCTCCGGTGACGGTATCCGTCATATTGGAATAAGCAAAACCTCTCGACCAAAACTCCATTCCCCAGCCCGTATCATAGACACAAGGGAAATAAACCAACCCGTCTTCAAAACCCACATCTGTCCCGGGATCAGTATAATTCACATAGTACGTATCAGCAACCGTCAACGGCTGAGATTCAAAGTCAGAAACGGTCTGTGCATTGGCGGCGAATGCAGCGACCAACATAGGTAAAAATAAAAATTTGCGCATAGCATTTGGTTTTAAAAATGATTTAGATTCAATATGGCTATGGGCATCAGGCAGGAAAAGTACAAGCGATAAAACAGAAAGCCTGTGCTTATCCGTGCTTTTATCCCGAAAGCAACGATAAGTAAATAACCAAAAGGCAGGTCTTCTGACTTACTTCATCTTTTGCGGCCTTCCCGTATGCCGGAGCGTTACAGTGGCAATGCAGATACAAAAGATATTTAATGAAGCTTACAGCATCGGGTAATGTCCCGGATTTACACCGGATTCCCTTTTCATCCCGCCGGAGCAGGAACCTTTCGGGGACAAAGATAAGCATACAATTCAGGAAAAAACAGAATGATACGAAACATACTTCATTGTATCCCCCTTGAAATCCCCCATTCAAAATTTGTTAGACTAATCTAAATATTTATTTTTGTAAATAAAAATATATGCTAACAAAACAGTTTCCCTATGTTTGACTCGATCATCGGTTATCTCGAAAGTATTTCCCCGGTAACAGCAGCATTATATGCCACGCTGTTTACATGGCTGCTGACGGCATTGGGAGCTTCCGTTGTCTTTTTCTTCAAGAATATGAACCGCGCCGTGCTTGATGGGATGCTCGGTTTTACGGGTGGTGTAATGGTAGCCGCCAGTTACTGGAGTCTGCTGGCTCCGGCCATAGCGATGAGTGAAGGTGAAGGTTTCGTAAAAGTGATACCGGCCGCTACGGGCTTCATGGCCGGGGCACTTTTTCTTTTTATGCTCGATAAATTATTACCCCATATTCATATCAACTTCAAAGAAAGCGAGGGCGTGAAATCTCCCTGGCAACGCACAACATTGCTTGTATTGGCCATAACACTCCACAACATACCCGAAGGACTGGCTGTAGGCGTGCTGTTTGGCGGTGTGGCAGCAGGGGTACCCGAAGCTACGATTGCCGGAGCCGTTGTGCTGGCAATTGGGATCGGCCTGCAGAATCTCCCGGAAGGCATTGCTGTTGCCATGCCGTTGCGCAGAATGGGCATGAGTCGCCGGAAGAGTTTTTTGTACGGGCAGTCATCCGCATTGGTAGAACCTGTTGCCGGTGTATTAGGTGCAGTAGCCGTTAGTTTTTTTACACCTATTCTCCCCTATGCACTGGCCTTTGCAGCCGGAGCAATGATCTTTGTAGTCGTTGAAGAAGTTATTCCGGAGACACAACAGGACAAACACACGGACATAGCTACACTGGGATTCATCGGAGGATTTGTCATTATGATGGCGTTGGACGTGGCGTTGGGGTAATCATGGTAGCGGCTTCGACATGCTCAGCCACCGACATCAAAAAACGGTGGCTGAGCATGTTGAAGCCACTTATTAGGTCATCCGTTGCCGCATGGCTTCGTAAAGGATCATACCCGTAGCTACCGATACATTCAGCGAATCAAAACTACCCGTCATGGGTATATGGATCAGCTTATCTGCCCGGCGTACCACATCCCTGCTGATCCCCTTATCTTCCGCCCCCATCACAATGGCAGAAGGAATGGTCATATCTGTTTCATGCACGGGTACACTCCCCTGCATCTGTGTGCCAAGTATCTGGATACCATTCAGCCGCAGGACGTCAACGGCCTGCTCTACCGAGGGAATCCGGCACAGCAGTACCTGACGTAATGCACCAGCCGAAGCTTTTACAGCTTCAGCCGTAAGAGATGCTGCATTAGACGTTGGCAGGATCAGTCCGTGTACTCCGCAACATAACGCCGTACGGGCAATAGCGCCGACATTCCGGACATCTGTAATACTGTCGAGTAAAACAAATAACGGCGTCTGCCCCTGCTCCACCACATGAGATATAGCGGCCTGCAGTTCTACATATTGCAGCAGAGAGGCCCAGCCCACCACACCCTGATGCGGGACTTTAGTAAGGCTGTTCAGCTTTTCCGCAGGCACAAGGCTGACCGGGACATGCTGCTCCCGGGCAATGCGGCGGATCTCCTGAATCTCCGGACCGGTAGCTGTCCGAAGCACAAAAAGTTTTTCAATGGATGTACCCTGCTGCAGGGCTTCCAACACCGGCTTTCGCCCGATCAACAATGGAAGAGATTCTCTCAATGAGTTATGAGTTATGAGTTATGAACGATGAGTGACTAACGATGAGTAACGAGCTATATTTTGGCACTCATAATTCATAACTCATCACTCATAATTCTGTTAAGCCATATTATGAAACACCCTTTGCACGTCATCATCCTGTTCAAGACGTTCGATCAGCTTGAATACATCATCGGATTGTTCTTCTGATATTTCGACTGTATTTAGCGGTATCCATTCAATCTCAGCTGAAATGGGCGTTATACCTTTTTCTTCCAACGCCTTCTGTAAATTACCGAAATCATTGAATGCACAACGTGCAATCAGATTCCCCTCACTGTCTTCACCCAACTCATCAAGACCGGCATCAATCAGCTCCAGTTCCAGCTCATCGGCATCAAGCCCCTGAGGATTGAGCTTGAATACGCCCATATGTTTAAAAAGGAAAGAAACGGAACCACTGTTACCTAATGTTCCGCCGCCTTTATTAAAATGGGAACGGACATTGGCTACGGTACGTGTAGTGTTATCTGTCGCAGTCTCTACCAGCAGCGGGACACCATGCGGTGCATAGCCTTCGTATAAAACCTCATCATAGTTGCTTGTATCCTTACCCAGTGCATTTTTTATAGCGCCTTCCACACGCTCTTTGGGCATATTCACGCTTTTGGCGTTCTGCATGATCCGACGCAGCATCGGATTGTTATCCGGATCGGAACCACCTTTTTTTACCGCGATAGCGATCTCTTTCCCGATACGTGTAAACTGCTTGGCCATGCGGTCATACCGCGCAAACATCTTGGATTTACGGACTTCAAATATGCGACCCATACTGGAATTTGTTCAGTTTTTTCAGGCACAAAAGTAACAAAATGGGAGGATTTGAAAATGAGGGAATTTGAAAATTTGAAAATGGTCTGAATCACGGATGAGGCGGCTTAAAGGGTTCCACGGATTTTAATCCGTGCCATCTGTGTAATCCGGACAAATCCGTGATTCAGACAATAAAAAGTATCATATGGGTGGACATCCATAAAAAAAGGCTGCCTGTAAATCAGACAGCCTCCGGAAAAATTTATCAGTAAAACGCCTAAGCCTTATTTTCTTCTGTGTCTTCTTCCGTTGCAGCAGGAGTAGCTTCCTCTGTAGCTTCTTCAGCGACAGGAGCCTCTTCACCAACAGCAGCAGCAGGTGCAGCTTCAACAGCAGCCTGTGCTTCTTCTGTCTTTTTAGCTCCGCTTCCACTGCGACGGCTGCGGCGTGTTTTCTTCGCACCGGCATCAGTACCTTCTTTCTTGTACAGCTCGTTAAAGTCAACCAGCTCAATCAGTGCCATTTCAGCAGCATCACCAAAACGGGGATCCAGCTTGATGATACGTGTATAACCACCGGGACGGTTTGACACCTTATCCCCGATCACACTAAACAGTTCTTTGATCGCCTCTTTGTTCTGCAGATAGCTGAACACAACACGACGGTTGTGCATCGTATCTTCCTTAGAACGGGTGATCAGCGGTTCAGCATAAACACGCAATGCCTTTGCTTTCGCCAAAGTAGTTACGATACGCTTATGCTCGATAAGCTGGCTGGCCAGATTGCTCAGCAAAGCCCGGCGGTGTGATGCCGTACGGCTCAGGTTTTTGATTTTGTCTCCGTGACGCATGACTATGAGATTTTAATAAGCCTTACACCGTGTCAAGGATATGTAAGACTCTTCCCGCTGTGCTCCGTATATAGTCCGCACAAAAACGGGATGTTGTTAACAATAAAAAAAGACTTCTCAATTGCTTCCGGCGGGTAACCGGAAGCAGTTTTATTTAAAAACTATTCTTCTCTGAAGTTATATTTAGCGATATCCATGCCGAAGCTCAGACCACGCTCATGCAACACCTGCTCAATTTCAGAAAGTGATTTCTGTCCGAAGTTGCGGAACTTCATCAGCTCTTCCTGTGTATACTGAACCAGCTCGCTCAGGGAGTTGATCTTCGCGGCTTTCAGGCAGTTGAAGGCACGCACTGACAGCTCCAGATCTTCCAGCGGAGTACCAAGCGTCTTGCGCAATTGCAGTGTTTCTTCATCCACAACAGACTCGCGTTCTTCGTGCTTCGTATCCAGCGAGATGTTCTCATCTGTGATGATCATCAGGTGCTGGATCAGGATACGGGAAGCTTCTTTTACCGCCTCTTCCGGATGGATAGTTCCGTCCGTAGCGATTTCCATGATCAGCTTTTCGAAATCGGTACGTTGCTCCACACGCGTATTCTCAATATTGTATTTTACATTTTTGATCGGGGTAAAGATGGAGTCAATAGCAATGATACCCAGCGGGGCTTCTTTGGGCCGGTTTTCTTCTGCCGGTACATAACCACGTCCTTTGCCGATATGTATTTCGATATGGAAGGTAGTACCTGTTTCCATATTGCAGATCACAAGATCAGGGTTCATCACCTCAAAATTAGGTGTTGCGTCTCCGATCATGGCTGCCGTAAAGGCTTCCTGCCCTTTGATCGTCAGGTCTATCCTGTCGCCGGCAACATCACCATCTACCTTCTTTTTCAGACGCACCTGCTTCAGATTCAGGATAATTTCCGTCACATCTTCAAGCACGCCTTTAATGGTAGCAAATTCATGATCGGCACCTGCAATCTTAATTGCAGTGATTGCATAACCTTCAAGTGAAGACAGCAATACACGACGAAGAGCATTACCTATGGTAACGCCGTAACCAGGCTCCAGTGGGCGGAATTCAAACTGGGCTTCAAAATCAGTTACTTTTTGCAGAACAATTTTGTCCGGCTTCTGGAAGTTCAATATAGCCATATTACTTGCGTATTGAGTTGTTTAAATTTTAAATGCTGTATTTGTTATCTGCCGGTAAAGCAGATGCCGCGCACTCAGGGGGTCGGGGTTCTCTGCCCCTCCCGCAAATTCCCGCGGTTTTGATACAAAAACAGAATAAATAAAGAATGATATTGAAAGCAGTAATGCCCCGTAATTACCGGTGGCATTACCATTAATTATTTGGAATACAATTCCACAATCAGCTGTTCCTTGATATTTTCTGGTACATTCTCACGCTCGGGATGTGCCAGGTAAGTACCTTTGAATTCTTTCTCATTAAACTCCACCCAGTTGATGCGCGGAGCTTTCGGGCGCACAAGGCTGACAACCGTTGTATTTACCTTGCTTTTCGGCTTCAGTTCGATCACATCACCCGGTTTAAGGCGATAAGAAGGAATATTCACGATCTCACCATTCACCATAACGTGCTTGTGCGATACCAACTGGCGGGCAGCAGGACGTGTAGGTGCAATTCCCATACGATAAACCGTATTATCCAGACGGCTTTCGAGCAGCTTGATCAGGTTTTCACCTGTAGCGCCTTTCAGACGGGATGCTTCTACGTATGTATTACGGAATTGCTTTTCCAGTACGCAATAGGTGTACTTTGCCTTTTGCTTTTCTTTCAACTGGATTGCGTATTCACTCTGGGTTTTACGCTTTTTGGAATTACCATGCTGACCCGGAGGGGCGCTGTTCTTTTGCAGGTTCTTGCCTGAACCGAGGATCGGTTCGCCGAAAATACGGCAGATTCTGTTTTTTGGTCCTGTGTAACGTGCCATGACTCGATTTTTGATTTCAGGCCTTCCGTCTCATGTAAAAATCGAAACCGGATCCGGAGACCTGCCCTGACGTGCAGGGATTTGGTTAATAAAAAACTTATGATACAGAGCAAGGGCAGATGTAAAACCTGCCCCTACCATTATACTCTTCTTTTCTTGGGCGGACGGCAACCATTGTGCGGCAGAGGTGTAATATCTTTGATTGATATCACCTCAATACCTACCTGCGTCAGTGCACGGATCGCACCTTCACGGCCGGCGCCGGGTCCTTTTACAAATACGTCTACTTTTTTAACGCCGGCATCTATGGCTACTTTACCACAGTCCTGAGCGGCCTGCTGGGCTGCATATGGCGTATTTTTCTTAGAACCACGAAATCCCATTTTACCGGCAGACGACCAGGAGATCACCTGACCATTCTTATTCGTGATACTGATGATAATGTTGTTGAACGTTGCGCTGATATGCACATCCCCAACCGGGTCAACTTTTACGATGCGCTTTTTAGCAGCGGCTTTTGCAGATGATTGTGCTTTTGCCATTTTGTTTTTAAAATAAGGTAATCGTATAAACAAATACCGGGGCGAACCGGCCGTAACACTCCTCCCCGCAACACCCGTACGGATCCGGCAGTGCTACAAAAATTATTTCTTGGGCGCTTTCTTCTTACCGGCAACGGTTTTACGCTTCCCTTTACGGGTACGACTGTTGGTACGCGTACGCTGACCACGCAAAGGCAAACCTTTACGATGACGAACACCGCGGTAACAGGCAATATCCATCAGGCGCTTAATGTTCATTTGCACCTCAGAACGCAACTGACCTTCTACCTTAAATTCGCTGTTAATCACATTACGAATGGCAGCCTGCTCATCATCATTCCAGTCGGCAGCTTTTTTGTCAAAATCAATACCGGACTTTTCGAGGATGTACTGAGCCGTGCTCCGGCCAATACCATAAATATAGGTTAGCGCTATCTCGCCACGCTTGTTCTTCGGAAGATCAATACCAGCTATACGGGCCATGTATTATATTATAATTTAATTTCAGTTAATAATTATCCCTGGCGTTGTTTAAAACGGGGGTTCTTTTTGTTAATAATATACAACTTACCTTTACGGCGTACGATCTTACAGTCTACGCTCCGCTTCTTTATAGACGCTCTCACCTTCATATTTCCGGATATTAAATTTTAACTATTTATAACGATATATAATACGACCCCGGCTCAAATCATAAGGACTCATTTCTACACCGACTTTATCGCCCGGCAGAATACGGATGTAGTGCATGCGCATTTTACCAGATATTGTAGCGAGTATTTCATGCCCGTTTTCAAGACGAACGCGGAACATAGCATTGGACAATGCTTCAATTATCACGCCGTCCTGTTTGATTAAAGACTGTTTAGCCATATTAAAAGGACTGCAAAGGTAAAGAGAAATATTTTATTTCCAAAACTCTTTTCATGTCGAAAAAAAATAAAAACATGGGAGATGTGTTTGATGTGACAGATTGTTTAATGTGACCATATTCCCCACATTAAACACATCTGTCACATCAAACACATCCAAGACATCTATTATATAAAATCCCGGTGTTTTTTGCTAACCGATAACAATGGTACTTCGCCCAAACCCGTAACTTGCAACATTAAATATGGAACGTAAGAAAGCTGCCCTGAAGCGTCCCAGGTTATTTAAACGACTGAAAGACCCATACCGCATGGTGCTAATCAATGATCAGACCATGGAAGAAGTGGCTGTTTTCCGGCTCACCAAAAGAAGTGTTTATATCCTGTTCAGCACCTTGTTTGTCGTGGCAATCCTGATCACCGTGAGCATCCTGCTGTTTACGCCGCTCAAGTATTATATACCGGGCTACGGCGACAACAAGACCCGGATGCAGGTCATCCGTCTGAAGCAGACAGTAGACTCCCTGACAGACATGGTAGCCGCCGAGCAAAAACAGATGAATGATATACGGATGGTGATGATGGGAGACTTCAAAGGACTGGAAGATACTGCCCTGCTCCGGCCGGAGCAGTTGAAAAGAGACGCCCCGAAAAGCGTCCTTCCCGGAGCGGAGGAAATTAAAAAAGATGCTTTGCGAAAAAAATAGGATCCATTTAATTTGAAAATGCCCATGTTATGCGAGCCTTACTCTTCCATTTTCAAATGCTTGAATTTTCAAATTGACTAATTAAATTAATCAATAATAGCAACAGAATACCCGGACAGATGAAACACAGCCAGAAAAAATACACTACCGTTATGCGCTACGCCAGCCTGGGTGTACAGTGGTTTGTGCTGCTGGGAGTCGGTGTCTGGGGCGGGATAAAGCTGGATGAAAAAGCCGGCTGGCAATTTCCCGTCCTGACCATATCTTTACCTTTGCTCGCGCTTGGCATTTCATTATGGCAGCTGATCAGGCAACTGAGCAAGCCGGATAAATAAACCATGCACACAGCTTAATTCAGCAACATGAAAAACTACTTCCTGTTATATATCATTATATGCTTCTTCCTGCTGCAGGCAACATTTTACTTATTGCACCAGGTACAGCCGGTATATAATCTGCGTATACTGACCATTGGGAACAGCGTCATGGCCGGTTTATCCCTACTAAGCTTCTATATAGTAAAAAGGCAGCTTAGTAAGCGGCCGGAAGCTTTTGTGAGAGGCGTATACGGCGCTACCTTTCTCAAGCTGATGATATGTATGACGGCAATCCTTGTATTTGTATTGCTGAACCGAAGCAATCTGCACAAACCGACATTATTTATACTATTCGGGATCTATGCTGTCTACACGGGTGTGGAAACATGGCTGTTATCGCAACAGGCAAGAAAAACAAAATAAGCGGCTCATCTATGAGTAAACAGGAAACAAGCATTACTGCCCTGAAGCAGTTCCTGCCTCCGGGAACATTCAACCTGGTGGCTCCGTTCTTCCAGACACACGTGATCCACCTCACGCTCACGCATGAGCGCAAAAGTGTGCTGGGCGATTACCGCCACCCTACCCGTCAGACACCCTTCCACAGGATCAGTGTAAATGTAAACCTGAATCCGTATAGCTTCCTGATCACCCTGCTGCACGAACTGGCGCATATGCAGACCTATGTCCACTTCAAGCATACCGTAGCGCCGCACGGCAGAGAATGGAAAACTCAGTTCAGACACATCCTGTTCCCTTTTCTCGGAAAAGGCTTTTTCCCGAAGGAAGTAGAAAAAGCTTTGCTGGCTTATATCCACAATCCTGCCGCCAGTACCTGTACCGACTCAAATCTGTATAAAGCCCTGTATATTTATGATGAACGGAAGCCAGGCTACCGGCTGGTGGATGATCTGAAGCCGGGGCAATACTTCCTGATAGAAGACGGACGGGCATTTGAACGCATGGAAACATTACGCACCCGTGTACGCTGCAGGGAAGTAAAGACGGGGAGGTTATATTTCTTCCAGGGTATTGTAGAAGTGAAAATGGTACGGGGAGGAGTTGGGAATTTGAAAATTTGAAAGTGAGGCAATTTGAAAATGGGAAGTATGTACGAATATAGGAAAAGTATTTCTTCACCTCAATACAGAGCATTAACTTTGAACACACCAGATTAATGGTTTAAATTAGTCAATTTGAAAATGTCTCTCATTTTAATACCAATCTTAGTACTCATTGGCTCATTTTCAAATTTTCACATTACCACATGAAACAGTTCTGTAACGTATGATTGCCGGCAACATATCCGACATAAGCATTAAATCCCGTGCGGCAGCCTGGGCAGTGGGCATACACATCGTATTGCTGCTGCTTTTCCTGTTTATCAGGTACTCCCTCCCGGCGCCGGAACCCCTGCAGGAAATGGGCATCGAAGTAAATCTGGGTACGGATATGGACGGCAGCGGTGACGATCAGCCGATGGCGATAGACGACCCTGCCGCAGAACGGTATATACAACAACGCCACCGTACCACAGCCGTACAACAGCCGGATGGTTTGCCGGATATGGAACGGTCTGACGACCCGGATGCCCCTGAAGTCGGCCCGGTCAGCAACCGCAACAATCAGCAGCGTAACACGGCAGCGCAGCAAGACCGGCGCCGGCAACCCAACCGGCAGGAACAACAGACAGCAAGGAATCAGCCGCAGCCGCAACGTCCGCGTTATGTATACAGCGGCGGTACTGGCGCGGGCGGAAACAGAGCTGCTACAGACCAAGCAGGAACCAGCGAAGGAAACACTACCGGTAGCGGAGACCGCGGCGTACCGGGAGGCACGCCCGGCGCCGAAAACTATGAAGGCAGCCCTGGTAACGGCACAGGCGGCATCAGTCATTCCCTCCG
The DNA here is from genome assembly GCA_037190845.1 of Flavipsychrobacter sp. Lineage (GTDB taxonomy): Bacteria > Bacteroidota > Bacteroidia > Chitinophagales > Chitinophagaceae > JBEBVQ01. The sequence continues at coordinate 25,907 of JBBCJI010000025.1, forward strand.
CGGCCGTACTATCTCCCCTGCACGTTTCGAGGCTGAATTTCGAGAAGGAGGAAAAGTCGTGGTACAGGTTACGGTAGACCGTGAAGGGAATATCACAGATGCTAAAATAAAAAGTGCACCCAACCCGGAACTCAGCCGTATCGCGCTGCAAAAGATCAAACAGGCCAGGTTCTCCAAAATCACAAGTGGCGAACCGCAGGCTTTCGGAGAAGTTACCATCATTTTTAAAGCCCGCTCCTGACATTCACTTTTATGGAGGATATCTACCGGCAAACACTCGATTATCTGTATACAAGATTGCCCATGTTCTCCCACATGGGGAAAGACGCCATAAAAAAAGACCTCGACAATATCCGCAACTTATGTACGGCGCTGGGACAACCTCAGGAAAAATTCAGATCCGTACATATTGCCGGCACAAATGGCAAAGGCAGTGTCAGTCATATGCTGAGCGCAGCCCTGCAACAGGCCGGTTATAAAACAGGATTGTATACCTCTCCTCACCTGGTGGACTTCCGGGAGCGGATCCGCATCAATGGCCAGCCGGTCAGCACGTCCTGGGTTTGCAATTTTGTAGACAACCACCGCGAACATATCGAAAACATATCCCCGTCATTTTTCGAGATAACGGTCGCAATGGCCTTTACCGCTTTTGCGGAAGCAGAAGTAGATGTTGCTATTATAGAAACAGGATTGGGTGGCCGGCTCGACAGTACCAATATTATCACCCCGGTACTTTCCATAATCACCAATATCAGCTACGATCACAAGGATATGCTGGGCGACACGCTCCCAGCCATTGCAGCCGAAAAAGCAGGCATCATCAAACCTAAAATACCGGTTTTGATCGGTGAACAACATGATGAAACCGAACGTGTCTTTTTTGAGCATGCCGTAAAACAGCAAAGCCCGATATATTACGCCGGCAGCGCCTGGGATCTTGTAAAAATACGCCAGGAGGCAGGACAACAGGTATACAAAGCCGTCCACAACGGACGACGCGAAATATACGACCTCCATACCGATATGACCGGCAATTATCAGATACACAATATCAAAACTGTGCTGGCAGCAGCAGAAATACTGGATAACAGAGCGGATTTGAACCTGCCGTTACCGGATGTGCTGCAGGCATTAGTCCGCGTGAAGAGCATAACCGGCCTCCGGGGACGCTGGGATATCTTACAGCAACGTCCGCTGATCATTGCAGACGTAGCACATAACCCGGCCGGCCTGCAGGAAGTGATACGCCAGTGGGAAAACATAACTGCCCGGAACAAATACATCCTTACCGGCTTTGTGCGCGATAAAGATATTATAGCAGTACTAACCTGCCTGCCGAAAGATGCTCACTATTTTTTTACACAAGCACAGATTCCCAGAGCTTTACCAGCGCCCGAACTGGCGTATACCGCAGCAACACATGGACTGAAAGGCGATGCTTATACTCATGCCGGCGACGCGCTCAGAGCTGCTGTTTCTATAATGACGGACGAAGATGCATTGCTGATCACCGGCAGCTTTTTTGTGATTGGAGAGCTTATACCGGAGCTGGAACGGGTTATTATTGGGTAAACGACCCATTCAGTTAGATGTGACAGATGTGTTGGATGTGGGAGATGTACTGACACATTTATCACATCCAACACATCTGTCACATCTGATTAATCATTTAAATTGAAACATTACCTTGCAGCCTTCTTTCCGAAAAATAACTGTATGAGAACACTATTTATTGCGCTATGCGCACTCCTCCCTTTTCTCACTGCAGCGCAGGAACAACCTTACCGTATCTACGATACACGGCGGCAGCAGGAGATAACAACTATGGATATCGTACGTGCGTTTGACGAAGCTGATGTGTTGTTTTTCGGAGAAGATCACGGCGACTCCATCGGGCATGTACTGGAACTCCAAATGCTGGAAGCATGCTTCCGCGCATATGGCAAATCACTGATTCTGAGCCTGGAAATGTTTGAGACAGACGTACAACTGGTGCTCGAGGAATACACCGGCGGGATCATCCGGGAGAAAAATCTGATGAAAGATGCGCGCCCCTGGAAGAATTACCAGGATTATCGTCCACTGGTGGAGTTTGCCCGGGAAAACGGCATACCGGTCGTTGCGGCCAATACCCCGTCACGCTACACCAATGCCGTAACCGCGAACGGCCTGCAAATACTCAACAAGCTTGACCACAGGGCTAAAGCGTTTTTACCTCCTTTGCCCATAGATACCGCCACGGGGAGATACTACGAGAAATTCCAGGATATCCTGGGTGGTCACGGCGCAATGGGTAATATGCAGCTTTACCAATCCCAGAACCTGTGGGACGCCACTATGGCATGGTCTGTACACAAAGCCCTGCGGGCAAACCGCGGCAGCAAGATATTACATATCAACGGCCGGTTCCATACGGATGAGAAACTGGGTATCCCGGCCCAACTGATACGTTATGCGGCAAAAGACAAGAAGAAAATACGCATACTGAATATTTCATCATTCCCCGATCCCTCCTTCCGTAATGCGGCATGGGATACGCATAAGGCGTTGGGAGATTTCATCATACTCACCGACCCGGGAACATTGTAGGGACGGGGTTTACCTCCGCCCAAATAAAACAACCGAAAACGAGGTAACCGCCCTATTTTGGGCGGTGGTAAACCCCGCCCCTACGAGACAAACAACCGGCTGATATAAAACATGCCGGCGGCCAGTGCAGCACTCACCGGTATCGTCAGTATCCAGGCCCATAACAGGTTTACCGTAACGCCCCAACGGACGGCAGACAAACGCTTGGTAGCGCCCACACCTATAATAGCACCGGTAATGGTATGTGTGGTACTTACGGGAATCTTCAGGTTTTCGGAAAGGAATAAGGTCAGAGCTCCGGCAGTTTCTGCTGCCACTCCTTCAAAAGGCGTTACTTTGGTAATGCGCGTCCCCATCGTCTTAATGATCTTCCACCCGCCGCTCAGCGTACCAATAGCAATGGCTGCATAGCACGACAGCGGAACCCAGTCGGGCATCTCATCGAAATGCTCAATCTGTCCGCCTGCAATCAACGCAACTGTAATAATCCCCATCACCTTCTGGGCGTCATTCCCACCATGCCCGATACTAAATGCCGCAGACGACACAAGTTGCATTCTTTTAAACCAGGTTTGTGAGCGCGCCATATTAAGGCTGCTCAGGAACAGCGTAAACCCGCTCATTGATATAAGAATAAAGCCAAGCAGCACCCATTTGAAGTTGTGACTGTGGAAGAGCACACGCAGGAAATATGAATCAAAATGCGTCTTAAGCACTTCCGGGTCCGTCTCAATGGTAAAACTGAGCACAATAGAGGTAACCACAATAACCGCAATAGAGATAATCTTGGGACGGGCGCCTTTCCGGAAAGAATTAATAAACCAGAGTGACATGATAAAGGCCATAATCATACCTACCATAGGAGCAAGTATAATAAAGCTGACCGTCTTAAGTACCGGCTCCGGGTTGATTGCGTAAAAACCGGCATTGGCAATGGCAGCGCCGGCAAAGCCTCCGATCAGCGTATGCGAGGAACTGGACGGAATACCGAACCACCAGGTAAGCAGATTCCAGAATATAGCAGCCAGCAGACCACAGGTAATGACCGGCAATGTAATATGAGCCTCCTTGACCGTTTTGGCAATCGTATTCGCCACCCCATGATCCTTAAAAATAAAAAAGGCCGCAAAGTTAAACAGTGCAGCCCACAGCACCGCCTGAAAAGGAGTCAGTACTTTGGTAGAAACAATCGTGGCAATAGAATTGGCAGCGTCATGAAACCCATTGATATAATCAAAGATCAGGGCCAACGCAATAATGACTATAAGTAAAACCGACATACGGAGGTATAAGCAGGTTAGGCGTATTTGATAATGATCGACTCAATCACGTTGGCAGCGTCTTCACATTTATCCGTTACCAGTTCCAGCTCTTCGTATATATCCTTCTTTTTGATCAGCTCCACGGCATTGATAGAGGAAGAAAACAAAGTAGCAATCCCTTTATTCAGCAACTCGTCTGCCTCATTTTCATAGCTGTTGATCGCTACGCAACTATCGGTAATGGAACGTAAATTTTTCATGTTACGCAACTCACTGACAGCACGACTCAATGCAGCGACCGAACCTTTGATCACGTTTGCAAACCCGATCATAATATCATCCACATCCTCAATATGGTAATTGATCATGCGTTTGGCCGATCCCCAGGTAAAATCAGCCACATCGTCTAATGCAGTGGCCAGCGCATGTATATCCTCCCTGTCAAAAGGTGTTATAAAATTACGTCCCAGTTCCACAAAAATGCGATGGGTAATCTCGTCATTGTTATGCTCCAGGTCTTCAAGGCTTTGAAGCAGCTTTACGCGCTTGTCAGTATCTTGCTCATTAAGAGCGCTCACCAGCACATCTCCCATCCGAATAAGACTAACCGTAGCCTCTTCAAACAGTCCGTAAAACACACGGTCTTTCGGTAAAAAGAATTTAATAAAGCCAAGCGCCATAAATTATTATTTAGATTGAAATATCGCTGGCAAAATTACCCGGCTCCTGCTTCTTTTCAGGAGTACAGCCAAAACTTAATAATTTCTTAATAATGAGATAATATACAAAAAGTATCCTTCTTACCGAAGAATTAAATAGGACGTATCAACCCACAATACAATAAATCATCTGCTATCTAACACCATACATCCAACAAAATCGTACCTTAGCCGCCCGAAATGACATTATAACTGAAAAAACAATAATTGTACATGGCAAAAATCAAAGTAGCAAATCCCGTCGTAGAGCTGGACGGAGATGAAATGACGCGCATCATATGGAAATTCATAAAAGACAAACTGATCCTTCCTTATGTTGACGTAGATGTTAAATACTATGATCTGGGTGTGGAACACCGCGACGCAACCAATGACCAGGTGACTATAGATGCAGCCAATGCAATACGCGAACACGGTGTGGGCATTAAATGTGCTACGATCACACCCGACGAAGCGCGTGTAAAAGAATTTAGTCTGAAACAAATGTGGAAAAGCCCCAATGGTACAATCCGCAACATCCTCGACGGAACAGTATTTCGTGAGCCAATCGTGATCAACAACATCCCGCGCCTCGTTACAAACTGGGATGCGCCGATCATTGTGGGTCGTCATGCCTTCGGAGATCAGTACCGGGCGACTGACTTCGTAACAAAAGGGAAAGGAAAACTTACCATAAAATTTGAGGGAGAGAATGGTGAAGTGATCGAACACGAAGTATACAACTTCAAGGGAGACGGTGTAGCCCTGGCCATGTACAACACCGACGAATCCATCCGCGGCTTTGCCCGTGCCTGCTTCAATATGGCGCTGCAAAAGAAATGGCCGCTGTACCTCTCTACCAAAAACACGATCCTCAAAAAGTACGACGGACGTTTCAAGGATATCTTTGAAGAAGTGTACCAGCAGGAATTTAAAGCGGCCTTTGATGCCGACAATCTGGTATACGAACACCGCCTGATCGACGACATGGTGGCCAGCGCGCTGAAATGGAACGGCAACTTTGTATGGGCCTGCAAAAACTATGACGGCGACGTACAAAGCGATACCGTAGCGCAAGGCTTCGGCTCCCTCGGACTGATGACCTCCGTACTCATCACACCCGATGGCAAGACGATGGAAGCGGAAGCCGCACACGGCACCGTGACACGCCACTACCGCGAGCACCAGAAAGGAAACCCGACCTCTACCAACCCGATTGCATCCATATTTGCATGGACACGCGGACTGGCTTTCCGTGGCAAGCTGGACGGCAATCAGGAGCTGATCGATTTCTGCCAGGCACTGGAGCAGGTCTGCATCGAAACCGTAGAAAGCGGGAAAATGACCAAAGACCTCGCAGTATGTATCCATGGCAACAAAGTGAAGCACGGTGAACATTACCTGTATACCGAAGAATTCCTGGATGCACTGGATGCCAACCTGCAGCAAAAACGCGTTCATGCTACCGCTGCATCTGCTCAATAGTTAATTAACAGATATCGTATAAAATAAAAACCGCCTGAAACAGGCGGTTTTTATTTTACAATCCGGACACCGGCGTAGGGGCTACCCTTGCGGTTTCCCTTGTTGATTTTGTGGTCACCAACAAGGGCAACCGCAAGGGTTGCCCCTACGCACGATCACCGCAACAAGTGAAAATTCCCTTTCTGCAACACCGGTTTACCGGCAATACTGTATTCGAGCATATACACATACGTACCCATCAGCGCAGCGCTCCCCTTGTATATGCCATCCCATCCCTGATTCCGGTCTCCGGTATGAAATAACCGTTCTCCCCACCGGTTGAATACGCTCAGGCTAAAAAACTCCAACCGTCCGGTGTTGCCCAATACCCGAAATACATCATTGACACCATCACCATTCGGGGTAAATGCATTCGGCACCCAGATGTCGCAAAAAATATTCTTTACCACCACTGTATCCGACCCTGTACCACATTTGTTGATAGCAGTTACGATATATTCCCCGCCGTATTTCACGGTCAGCACATCCCCTGTGCTGCCGTCCGACCACGTCAGGGCATCCACGTTGATCTGACCTGGTCTCAGCACCAGCGGTGTTTCTTCGCATACCGTTGTGTCTCTGCCCAGCCAAACTACCGGTTTTGGATAATAGGTCAGCGTTACCGTATCGACACCAATACAGCGATGTTCTGTTACGATCCGTACCCAATACGTCCCGGCGGCTGCCACTGATATAACCGGAGTCGTATCTCCCGTGCTCCATGTGTAGGCGCTGTTGGCGCCACAGGACCCATCCAGCGATATGATCTGCTCCGGGCAGATATCCTGATCTTCAAGTCCGGTCTCGGGTGTGGGCATGGCCGTTATATTGATTGTATCACTGACAACACAGCCATCCAGGTTCACCTCAAGATTATAGCTGCCGGTTTCGGATACATATATATAGGGAGTACTGCTACCGGTATTCCAGGTATAGGTCGCTGAGGGATCGGATATCTCTGTGCCCGTTCTCAGTGGCGTCTGCTCACAGATAATGGTGTCGGGACCGATAAACACGACCGGATCCGGTATCACCGTAACATGGATCGTATCGCTGGCTTTGCAGTCTCTACTTTCCACCTTTAGCCAGTAAATGCCGCTGGTTGTTACGATTGCCTGTGAATCCGACATGCCGGTACTCCAGAGATATTTCGTGCCGGGGGGCTGTGGAGACTTCAGGATAAGCGGAACAACACTGAGACATATGCTGGTATCATTACCCAGGTTTACCTCCAGATCACTGTCCAGTACTATGTCAATGGTATCCCTGGCCACACAGCCGTGCATATCCTGATGCAGCCAATAGGTGCCCGTTTGTCTCACCGTAATCGCCGGTGTGGTATCACCTGTACTCCACAGATAAGCACCACCGGGAAAACGCAGCGGCTGTATGGGCAACCGGGCGGAATCAGCACAGAAGGAAGTATCTCTGCCAATATCAAGATGAGGAATGAAGACGTCTTGTATTACGGTATCTATAAGGTTATTGAAACAAATGGAGGCGGCAGCTTTATATACAAGCAAACGAACATGGTATAAACCAGGAGCGGTGAACCGGTGCTGCGACGAAACCGCGGTATCATGATTGGCCGAACCGGATGCAGGGTCTCCGAAATCCCACCGTATGGAATCTATGTTGGGAGAAACTGTAGATTGAAAATCAACATCCGGCCCTTCACAGTTCCCGGTAAATGAAAAATCGGATTGCGTAGCGGGCACTGCGAAGTAGGGAAAGAAGTTCGGGAATCCGCCATTCATACGGGTATTGCCGGTTAAGGGAATGATGTTACGCTGGTAGCCGCAGGCGGCACCTGAATTATTGGGATTATTGATCACAGAAAGCGCCGTATGCTGCATATACCCTGCGTATATTTTCCCGTTATTGGCGATCTGGATACAACCGGGCCCATCGGTAGAACCAACACCGGCCAAAACCCTTAGCGAATCAACTGTATAACGACTGTTTTCAATAGCTGTTGTATTCATCACCGACACATCAAACTGATACAACACTACGCTGGCCGCAGGCATACTGTTTACCCACCAGCTTGTCAGGGTATACAGTTTACGTTCGTCCGGTGAAAATTCGCCGACATAGGTATTTACATAACCGTTAGGCGGAGGAGCCGTTTGCGACGTTGCAGGGATAGCCGGCAATGTCAATATGGAGCTAAGCTGTCCGGTCCACGGATTAAATTCCCCCAGTTCGATCATGTTGAGCCAGTAATGAAAAGCCGCAATCCTCGTACCCGATGGGGAAGCTTTTATATAACCGATCTTGGCAGGATTACCGATCCCCGCAGCAGCCGTCGCCAGGTTGTATGGCGAAAGAGAAATCACAGGCGTAGTATTGATACCGGAAGCTGTAACGTGATAGGCATAAAATTCATTATTGTTCCAGCCACGGGTAAGGAACCAGAAATCCGTACCATTACAATGTTTCACCGCAGTGAGTTTTTCGGTGGCAGGCTGTCGCAGCAATATGTTTTTCGAGGTATTGATCACCCCGCCGGCTCCCCCGTTCAGGCTCATATCCACAACAGAATAATGAATCCCGCCATTCATTGTGCCCTGCTCCGGACTGGTAAAAATATAATAAAGACTATCGCTCCCCGGCCAGGGGATGATCAACGCAGACTGAGCAGAACTGGAATGCCCCATCAATCCCGTCCCGTTAGACATAACGGCATGTGCCGCTGTCCATACGGTTTGCCCATCGGTATAAAACAACAACGTTCCGTTTGCATCACTCATTACAGCCGTACCTTCTATCTGGGTTAAAGACGTACCGGCAACCTGGACCGGAACACCAGTAGAAAAATCAAGGTGTACCCGTTGGCCGAAAATCCAGTGATCCATCTCTTTTTGTGCATGTACCATAAAAGATGAAATACCGGCAAAGAAGATAAATATGAGCGATAAAAAACGCCGGGGAAAGAAGCAGGAATTGTGCAGTGCCATTTTCCGGATTTTATAGGGTTGTCAAAAAAAGTTTAGTGTTACAGGCACTTAATGGCTGGTTGCCTTGATCAGTTTTTCTGTCTTTATCAACCCACCAGATGCATCTTTTATCCTGAGCAGGTATAACCCGCCTGCCAGGCCATTCAGGTCTATGTACGACGCAGCAGCAGTACGGATCATTTCTTTCCCTTCCGGACTGAATACGGATATGCTTACCGAAACCGGGGAAACAATATGGACGATGCCATTCGAAGGATTCGGATAAATGCGTACCTGTGTTGCTAATGCATGCATATCCGCTACTCCAACATTATTTGCCTGATAAACAGACGAAGTACTGCTACATCCGTTGCTGTCAGTTACGGCCACCGAATATCCCCCGTCAGCCGTCGGCTGCCATGTAGCATCGGTAGCCCCGGCAACTGCCTGGCTGCCGGTATACCACTGATAGCTGGCGTAACTATCATCTGTGTGGAGCGTTTCTCCGTCCCATGTGATGCCGGGCGCGGGTAACGGATGTACCGTGACCGTTGCTGCCGGAGTCGTATCCGCACAGCCTGGTACCTGTGCCAGTGTCAGCACAACGGAGTACGCACCCGTTTCAGTAATCTCAAGAAAATCCGCCGTCGCCAGTGAAATTGTCTGGGTTTCTTTTTTCCAGCGATAGTCCAGACCCGTATCCGTTGAGGATACACTCAGTGTCACCTTGCCACCTTCACAGAAGGCAGTATCCCCAGGTATGATTACCCCCGAAGGACGATTGTAAAATGTTACTTCCACTGCCTGTGTACTGTCCGTGCAACCTGTGCTGCCCTCCGTTACCACAACCTTATAATTACCGGTCGTATACCCAACATATATATTACCGCCGGAGCCAATATTCATCAGGCCTTCTTTCCACTGATACGTGTAACCAGTACCGCTGCCTGCCGTCAGTGTCACGCTGTCCCCACTACAGACATCCACCGGACCTGCGGGGCTTACAGTAGCCGATGGCAGCGGGCTTACAGTAACAGATGCCGTACGCGCGGTGCTCGTGCCACAACTATTCGTTGTGGTCACCTGCACCGTACCACTTGTTGCTACAGCATCAAAATCCAGTGTGACACTATTACCGCTGCCGTTAATAACAACACCTGTCCCACCCGTATAGCTCCAGTTATACGTAACACCGGATACGGGAGGCACCGTATAACTCACACTACTCTGTTGCCGGCATACCGATGCCGGCGCTGTGGTAAATGTTCCCGGCGTCGCCGGCAATGGATTTACCGTGATTGTAACAGCAGACACTGTGCTCGTTCCGCAACTGTTTCTTGCAGCTACCCGCACTTCCCCGCCTGTAGCGCTGCCCGAAAAACTGACATCATTGGTCGGGTTGGCAGTACTCGCACCTCCGGAGAAAGTTGCGCCACTACCGGTATACGACCATTCATAGGTAGTTGCGCCACTGACCGCAGGCACAGAATATGTGACATTATTTACCCCCTGGCATACCGTTGCGGTTGATGTCGTGAACGATCCGGGCTGAGCCGGGACAGCGCTTACCGTGACGGTGGTATCCCTGTACGGACCATTGCCACCGCTGTTAACCGCCCGTACCCGCACCATTCCGGTTGTTGCAGAGCCCGAAAAACTGACATTATTCGTTGGCGTTGTCGTACTATTCCCCCCCGAGAATGTAGCCCCGCTGCCGGTATACAGCCATTCATAAGACGTAGCGCCGCTTACTGCAGGCACCGTATAGGCCACATTATTCGCCCCGCGGCATACCGCCGGTGTTGCTGCCGTGAACACTCCCGGCTGAGGAATAGCCGCTGTGCTTATGGTGATCTGTGCACAATGAGCAGATGACCGGTGATGTCCGGGGTCCAGAAGGAGATCTACCGTATAGGTACCAGGCATAGTAAACGTATGCGTCGCAGCACCATTGTGATAGTTCGTAGAAGACGACACAAGCGGCATCAGCCGGTTCATATGCAGCCCGTTACTATTAAAATCACACACTGCCATAAAGAGTGTATCGTTGTAGACAAAGGGCGCAACACTGCTGCCGGGATCCGACGCCCAGGTAAATCCGGAGGTTGTAAGCGTTGTGTAGGTCGGGTTATTTTTAATACTGCCGGAGAAATTGAGCTTCTTGACCGTAAGTCCGCTGGACAGCGTATAACCATACAATTGATTGTCACAACCGGGAACAAGTGTTATGGCACGTATCAGACTGCCGCCATGCGACGGCAACACAACAATGTTAGGCACATTCCCGAGACTCGTTCCAAATTCATAGCGACGAAGACTGGTCATATCCGTAACAATAGCAAACCATTCCTGATCTTCCTTGTATAGCCTAAACTGTGTGGAAGATGGCCCACCCAGCGCGACTCTGGTTACGGGAGTAGATGCGGAAAGAGCGCCAAGGGAAGCTCCAAAATTATAATAGGTCATCCCAACACTGGCAAAGTAGGAAGAAACAACACAATGCCATTGCCCGTTATCCCTCACTACAACAAGCTGACCATCGGCCTGGTTTACGGAAGGAGTCGTCTGTATAATCGTCGTCGTTGGTGCAGGATTGCTTAAACCGGCGCTGCCAAAATCCAGCAACTTAAATCCGGCTTCATCCGTAACGTGCACTATCGCAAACCACCTGCCTGCGGTAGAATCATAGACCACCCCCAGAGACTTTGTACGGCTCGCTGTACTTGTTGTCGCCACGGTTGTCAGGGGCGTAAGCGTAGGCACAGAGGTTGGGTCGCTGCCAAAGCTGGCTCTTATAATCTGGCCGTTGTTGAAGCCTACGCAAAAGGCATACCAGTTGGTTCCGTCAAATACCATGCTCATTCCGCTCGGTACGATACCCGGCAGCGTCGCCAGCCTTACTGAAAAAGGATTGTATGTAGCAGGATCTATATTGCGATGACTGGTGCCAAAGGTCCAGTTATAGTAAGCGCCTCCTGCAGGAGTTGAAAAAGTGACCGGCACACCGACCGTACCTGTTGAAGGGCCGGAAATCTGGGCGCTCCCCGCCCACGGAAGCAACAGAAAGCATAAAAATAGTAGTTTTTGTTTCATAAGCTTTTTTTGATCGTGATTAAAATTCCCATCCTGACACACAAATACCGTAAAGCCATTACCATTTGCTGATTTTCAAAAGTATCTGTCTTTACATATAGTATGTAAGCGTAGAATCGCTCATTTTCATGTGCGTAGAAACCCCTATTTATATATCCATCGATAGTTGTACCTTTCTGAACTAACACGATATATTACCACTATAATATCAAAAGCATTACTGCATGCTGCGCTATTTGTTTCTTCTCTGGTGTTTATGTTCGGGTGCATCCCATGCCCGGGGACAGGGGTATATCACCGGTTATGTAACAGATGACATGGCGATTCCCTCATCCCTCAATGTGGCATGGAATCAGGTGAGCATCTACAATACATCTCCGGAAAAGCTCAATAAAGACAGCCTGATCCGCATGTACCGGAACAGCCTTGCCGTAAGCAGGGAAAAACACTTCATCGCGGGTATGCGGTCCGCATTGCTCAACCTGTCGTGGTGTCATTATCACAACAGCGATTATATGCTGTCTATAAAACATGCACATGAAGGTATTGCCCTTTGCCGTGAATCCGGAGATGAGTACGCACGCGTCCCCTTATACCTGATCCTGGCGATAGCCAGTCAGCGGCAGGGCATGTACGACAGCGCTACCCACTATTACTACGAAGTGATCGGCTGCATCCTCAAAAAAGAACTGAAAGAGCCTGCAATATTGGCTACAGCTTATCAGAGCCTGGCAACAATATGGATATACTTCAAAGATTATGAGCAGGCCCTTCATTTTGCACAACTCGCCGAACAGGTTTGTAAACAGACAAATACCCGGACGGTATTACCTGCAGTGCTTTCCAGCAAGGGGATTATTTATGCAATGCAAAAAGATTACCAACAGGCCGAAGCCTGTTTTGTGTCCGCATTTGCCGCCAGAGATGATGCTACCCCTCTATCTGATCTGCGCAATATTGCGAACAACCTGGGTTGTCTCTATATGGATATGAATCAGCCGAAAAAGGCAATAGACTATTTCCGGGAAGCCATACGTATCGGCGGGCAATTAGAGAAAAATGCAAAATTCAGCATCACCCCCTATTACGATCTGGGGAAAGCATATTACCAGATGAGGGACTACGCCAATGCGGAACAAATCCTGGCGCCTACCATTCACCAGGCTCGTCTGGCGGGTCGCTATGAAGGAATGGAAGAAGCCCTCTCCACCCTGTCGGAAATTTACGCAGCATCCGGGCGCTACAAAGACGCTTTCCGGGAGCAGCAGGCTTACAATAAACTGCTGCTGCAGAAAAAAGACAACGCCCCTTATATCCGCCAACTGGAGGTAAAATACCGGACGGCGGAAAAAGATAAACAACTGGCGGAAAACAAACTCCTGATCGCCAATCAGCAGGTAAGCCTCATCCGTAAGAATGGAATGCTCTGGTTCGTTTCCGTCGGATCGGGCATTCTGGTTTTCGTGATCACTCTTTTTTATGTACACCGGCAGCGCAGACAGGAGTACCAGATGCGCATATTAAAGCAGGAAGAAGAGATCAGGACATGGCAGGCTACCATCAAAGGAGAAGAAACCGAGCGCGCCCGCATAGCGCATGAACTGCACGACAGCATCGGCGGCCAGTTGTCCACCATCAGCCTGTACTTCGGCACGATCCGGAACAAATACCCGGTATTGCTTCATGCAGGGGATTATACCGAAGCCATGTCACTGCTCGGGGAAACGCTCCGCGATATAAGAAAAACCGCACACAATCTCATGCCGGAACTCCTGTTGCGGCACGGACTCGTAGGCGCCACATCTATCTTTTGCAAGAAGGTGCAGCGAGCACATAAAATAAATATAGACTTCCAGCATTATGGCGCTATCAGCGGGCTGAATAATAATTTCGAACTGTTCCTGTACCGCATTGTACAGGAGCTGATCCATAACATCCTGAAACATGCCGCGGCCACAGAAGCGCTCGTGCAGTTCAGCATGCAGGATCATATATTGAGCATTACCGTAGAAGACAATGGCAAAGGGATACAGGAAGGCAGTAAGGAAATCGCGGGGATGGGCATCAGCAGCATTGCCGCCCGGATAAAAGGTTTGGATGGCTTATTCACCATGCACTCCATACCGGGCAGAGGAACCGGCGCCTACATAGAATTTGATCTGAAACACAAAAAAAGCATGCTGCATGAAAATTAAAGTAACCATTACAGACGACCATCCCGTAGTGCTGGAAGGATTACAGCGGATACTTGCCGATGCAGAGGACATTGAGTTGACAGATGTATGCCATAATGGTGAAGACCTGCTGCTGAGCCTGAAGAAAAACCAGCCGGACGTACTCCTGCTCGACATTCAGATGCCCGGCAAGCGCGGCGACGAGCTGGCACGCTATATCACGCAGACCTACCCCGGCATCTCCATCCTGGTACTCACCAACCTGGATGAGACCTTCCATGTAGAGAACATGCTGATGAACGGAGCCCAGGGCTACCTGCTCAAAAACTCTGACCGGAATGTGTTGCTGGAAGGCATCCAAAGCGTATATGCCAACCGGCAGTTCATAGACCCTGAGCTGAAAGATCAGATGCTCCAGGATATGATGGATGCCCGCAGTAAGGCAGCCACCATGCCGAAACTGACGCATCGGGAGCAGGAAGTGCTGGAGCTGATCGCCGGAGAATATACCAGTCCGGAGATTGCAGAGAAGCTGTTTATCAGCTACCGTACGGTGGAAAACCATCGCCTGAATCTGCTGTTCAAGCTGGAAGTGAAGAATACCGCCGGCCTGGTGCGCAAGGCATTCCAGATGGGATTGATCAAATAGGACTGCCGGCTCAATCACTGGTTTTTCCAATACCTGTAATTCCTCATACCAATCTGCAATATCATTTACAATCCGGCCCGGCCGCCTTCGCTTGCAAGGAAATGACTTTTACCTCCGAATCTGGGCTACTGTCTTTGTCACGACATTTAGCGGCAATGGTTTTAGAGCCTGTTTAAAAATGATTAGTAAAAATATATTAAGCCCCCACACCCCTCATATGCTCCCCTCAGCCTGCCTGCGCTATGGCTTCGGCGCGCAAAGGGAGACGATCAGTCCACTCTTCAGTAGTGCTATGACAAAAGAACGGTGCAAATTCCCCTTTAGAAGGGGGGAAGGGGGATGCTTCCACTCGTACAAATCATGATCTGACTAAATTTTAAACAGGATCTTAGAAGCTGTCTAAAAATGATTCGGAAAAAAGGTATATGAACAGGTATCCCCCCACGATTGTCGCCTTTTTATGCTGCCCTTTCAGGGCGCATGGGATGTGTGGGTTTCATTTGCAACCCGGGGCGATGCCCCGGGCTGTATGTATCAAAGGCTTTCAGCCTTTTGAGTTTCAGGTACGGTATATCTTCCGGCAGGAGACGGGGAGTTGATAATAACCTCCGATGTGTGTTGAGTTTCAGGTACGGTATATCTTCCAGCAGGTGACAGGAGGAGATTATACCAACATAACCTTCGATATTACGGATAAAGTGGGCCGGCGCCCCGAAGGGGCAATATATATACAACCCAACGCATCGCGTTGGGCACAACATGATCACCACCACAACCCCGCCCTGAAAGGGCAGCATACTTCCCGGGCTAAGGTTTTCCAATGCTATACATGATTATCTGAATGAATTTTAGACAGCTTCTGAGTAATGTACAAGGCTTACTCGATTGAAAATTTCCGCTCAAAATATGTTAAGTTGGGATTCTTTTTTATTATAATGACCGGCTTATCTCCGTGCCAGGAAAATGTGATTCTATCATCCATACTATCCTGATAAATTTCTTTCCCCTTTCTTATCTGACCACCTTTTATGTTTGTTCCTTCCCAATAATACAAAAATAATTTAACCAGTACATTCATGTCGCCGGATATCTTTACTGATACAATTCTGTTTTTTTTATTGACAAAAGCCCTTATGGCAAAAGGGGGACTTTTTTGATTATCCTCTGAAGGCGGAGGGCAGGCATCCGAACCACACTCATAATAAATACCCGGATCTTCCTTTTCCCAGAAAGTATTACCGCAATAACCTTCTTGCGCTAACCATTCTACAACTGCCGTAATGTAATATGGCTTTGTATTAATAAAATGTATCCTGAAATTGTGCCTGTTCGAATGCCTGACCATGTGTTGGTAATTATATTCATCAACAGAACCATATACTTGTGCGAAAGCAACAGAATCTTCAGTTATTCTATTCCAGTGTTCTATAAATTGTGCTTTACAAAAAAAAGATGAAAGGGAAACGGTCAGAATAAGTAAAACTGATTTCATTTTTTATTTGCAATATAAAGGAATATTTAAACACTTTTTGAAAGCATATATCTTATAAAATACCGTCAAAGGATCATTGAAGGTTGCATGCTATTTCGGGTATATTGCAAATCCGCCCCTATTTTTAGCATGCTCCGGTAATAGCGGTGAGAGCGGACGTTTTTAAATCGTCTGACGGTTAAGGATATTTACAATCAATTTTAAGTAATTTTGAGTATATATTTCATTTTGAATCAAAATATATAGCATCAAAAATCCACTCAGACCCGCTAAAGCCAAAACCCTTATGACCGCCATACATCCCCAGTACATTACTGATGCAACCGGCAATCGGATATTTGCTGTCCTGAGTCTGGAAGTGTTTGAATCCATCATGAAAGAGCTTGAAGAACTGGACAGGATCAGCCGTGATGATGAAGCCATGCATCGCCACCTTTCCGATAAAGACATCGCTCTGATCCGGAAAGGTGAGCAGGATATTGCCAATGGGCGTACTTCCACTCATGAAGAGGCCATGAACCGGCTCAATAAGAAACTTGAGGCTCCTGCTAAAACAAAGTTGTCTGACAAATACAGAGACGTCCTCTCCAAAGAAGACGCCAGGAGTCTTAACGAACATACAAAAACCATGCGCGACGAATGGGACACTGAAGATGAAAACCAGGCATGGAAAGATTTATAAAAGGAATTGTAACATGAGCCTACAGATAATACAGGACAGTAAGGGTAAACCCACAGGTGTTTATATACCTATCAGCGAATGGAAGAAGCTCAAAAAGCAGTACCCGGATCTCGAAGCTTTGGAATATGAGGAGCCTTCCAAAGAGCAAATTTTGCAGGGACTCAAAGAGGCATTTCAGGAACTTAAACTGATACAACAAGGCAAGCTGAAAGCCCGCCCCGCAAAAGAGTTGCTGGATGAGCTATAACGATAGCAAAGTTTGATACATTAACCGGATCATCCGGAATAATAATCTCCTTATATTACTTAACTTTGGTAAAAATAACTGCTATGAATATTTCACTGGAGAAAGAAGAAATCATACAGCGCTTCCGGCAGGTGTATGATGAAAACCTCATCCGGGCTATTAAAAACCTGCTGGATTTTGCGCAGGGCAAGTCTGCCGTTCCGGATACAGCCCTTGATCAGTCCATTCAAAGAGGACTCCGTCAAGCTGAAGAAGGAGCCATACGGCCTCATGAACAGGTGATGAAAGAATTCAGGAAACGCTATGAGGCATGAGTTATCAGATTGTCTGGACAAATGAGGCCGAACATACATTTAATCAGAACCTCCGATTTCTGGAGTAGGAATGGGAAAATGCTGTAATGCTGCGGTTTCTGGATCGTGTAGAAGAAGTATTACAAACCATCAGAAATAACCCGGATATTTATCCCGTCTATCAACAGGGAACCATGATCCGGAAAGCAGTCATCCATGAAAAAATAGTACTGTACTACAGAGTTACAGATAAATCAAAGATTGAGTTGATCACATTCTGGAATACCCAACAGGATCCGAAACGATTAAAATTCTGATCACAAAAATAACTGTATACGCTGCCTGGGAATCTCTGCCCGTATTACAACCTGCCCGTATGATATCATAGCTGCTTTAAACACCTCACTCACTCGTTCCTGCAACATCTCCACCTGTGTAACCAGCATCCGTACTTCTTCAATATTGATGCCGTAATGCAACGAATACCGCCCGCAAGTGTACGCCTTCTCTAACTTCTCCATATCAGTACTAAACAGCTCCTGCAACCCCGGCACATAACGACTCCCATGTAGCAGTAGCTCCCCCAGCAAATGACTTTTCAGTTCTTTTCCCGACATCGCCAGCACCAAACCGCGTAACAACAACTCCACCGACTGATGCAGCATGAAGGCGGCCATCTCCGGTTCTTTTTCGGAAAGGTAATAACGGGCGCCCTGCAGAAAATGTACAGACTTCCGGTAGCCTAAGGAAAATTCCGCCTCACTCTGCTGACGGATACGGGTGATACGGCGTGGTAATGGTTCCGGCAGCATGGACTGACCGCTGTCATGCACTAAATGTTCCGGTACAAAGACGGTAGTAAAAAACAGGTTACCCGCATCCAGCCCCTGACGGATGTCTGCGATCGTGTACAAGCCATAGCGATAATGGCCACGCTCCCAGTCGGCCGCTTCGAGGATCGTTTTGTATTGCTGCATTCCACGCGCTGCCTGTTCGCCGATGGCTATGTATAGATTACCCTCTTTGAGGAATATCTTATCTGCGGGTATGATGACCAGCAACTGCTGAATGGCTGTTGTCAGGATGCTGTCTTTGTGTGGTGTCTGTCCCATCGTTCCGTTCTTTCACAGGTACACAATAAGTGCGAGCCTTGCGGAAGTAGTACACTGAGAATCGGATGATGAGCAGTGGTTTTTGAATGTCTCAGGACATGAAAAAAGCGCGGGGCTCAACTTACTGTTGTAGAGGCTCTGAGAAGCCCAGGAACGAATAAGGAGCACCCGCGCCGTAACGCAGGTAACCTGTCTTATCCTCTCGTTCCTTGTGAAATTTCTCAGATTTCTACAACGAGATTCAAAGCGATTACACTTCAATGATTTACGAAGGATCGCAAAATTAATTTTCAATGATAAAAGTAGGAAACACGCACAAGTATTTCAAGGGAAAATGTTTATATTTTTCAGATAAATAGAATTTGTGTGGAATGAAAAATTAAATACCTGTAAGGGTTTGTAGATATTTCCCCGTATGACCAACCTGCGTTATCATTCTGCAATCAAGATACAATATGCTGCCGGTGAGCTCGACAGGAATATACAGCGCCATATCCCACGCTCTACCCGGCAACGCTGGAAATACTTGTCCGTTCATAGTTTTTGGATGCCGGGAGGGAACATGTCTGACCAAAGGAAACAATCTCGGGGAATGAGGGTGCTATTTTATCTGTTAAAAATACAACAGGTACTGCTGCAATCTTTTTCGGTGGAG
>JBBCJI010000026.1:0-163179 GCA_037190845.1 Flavipsychrobacter sp.
GGTATTTTAGTTTTCCTGGCAAAATTCGGGGGGGGGGGGGTGTTTTTACTGGGGTTAGTAGTTTATATAGTTTTAAAATACAGGAGCAAAACCCGAAAATAGAGTGTATGGAATCTAACACACGGGACGTACAGAAAATCATGAACGATTTTACTAGTTGAACCAAGCATGTAAGTATCTGCTCCCTGGCAGATATGCGCTCAGTTTACCTACGTGTTATTTTGCCGCTGTCATAAGTTTACAATCGCGGTAGATACCATTGGCATTCTTTACCTCAATCTGATAAACATAATTCCCTGTCGGAAGTCCCATTGACGCCATGTTCAGGGTTAAGTTATGTGTGCCGGCAGAAAGCCTGTTTGGAGTGATTGAATGTACTTTCCTGCCCTGTATATCGTAGAGGTCCAATGTCACTTCGGAAGGAAATTTCAGGTGAACGGGAATTGTGGTTTCTGTTGTATAAGGGTTGGGGAAATTCTGCCCTAACGTAAATTGTTTGGCATTCTCTTTTTCAAGATTTCCGATACCGGTAGTACCACTGCCCTGTACGGTTACTTCCAGGTAAGCATCGTAACCGCCTGTTGCGGTATTGGGTGTCAGTGTTGCCATCTGGTATGCGTATCCGTCAGAGAATATATTGTCTGACGCCAGAGTCATCGGGTCTGCTCCTTTTGTATACAGGGAAGAATGAGCAGCATAAATCGCATTTTTTGCAGCCACATCAAAAGTCAACTGGGAAATAGCCGCATAGGAGGAACTGACATAAACCTGGAAGTGGATATGGCAAATACGCCCTGTATACCAGCCTGGGAAGATCGTTGTAAATTCAACTTCCCCGTTCACATCCGTAAACTGATACCCCCTGAGATAAGTCAGCCCTGCCTGTCCAGGGTTGTTGGTCTGGCTATAACCGGAGTACAGACCATCTTTATCACAATGCCAGATATTAACCCTCACCTGCTGCATTGGAAGACAATTTTCCAGCCCAATGATTTTGAGCTTCAGATTGAGCTGCACGCCTGTTTTATTTTCCCGGATATCGGCCCGGTAAAAATTGGTATTAGCTGTAAGGTCAAGCGGAAAAGGACCGGCTGTTTCTGTCGGGATCAAGGTACATCCGTCATCAGTCGGCTTATTGTCACCGGGGTCATGAGCAAGAATACTGCCAAACGGCATCATAGAGCCTAATCCCAACAGCCCCGATACTTTAAGAAACTCTCTCTTATTCATGTTTATTGTTTTAAAACAGTTTAGAAACCAATATCAATAAATATAGCACCCGCGTAGCTGACAATCCTGAGCTTCCTTATCATTGTTACTTCCGAAAAAAATACAATGATGTTATGCTAACAAAGTGAACTATTAAATTTAAAAACGGAAAATAATTTTGGCGAATGCCTGCTTTTTGAGGGTGAGCATGGAGGAATCCGGGTTTTCCGCAACCTACAGGAGTTGCTGAAGATTGGATTTGAAGCGTTCTCCGACAGGGAGCTCCATACCGGCAATATGAACCGCTTTATGGTGTATGATGGTTATATGCTTCACAGAGACGATATAGGAGCGATGGATCCGGACAAAATCCTGCTGCGGAAGTTTTTCGAGTATTTCTTTCATGGAAATCTGTGTGGTTATCTTTTGTGCTGTATTCAGGTAAATACTGACATAATTATCCAGCGCCTGAATGAACAAGATATCTTCAAAGGCTATTTTATGCAATTTGTAATCTGCACGGATAAGCAGGTATTTATGTGAGGTGGTATGCACCATATACTGCTGCCGTTGGATGGCTTTGTGAACCGCCTCCCTGAATCGTTCCTGGGAAAAAGGTTTTACCAGGTAATCCACCGCGTTGACATTAAAGCCCTCCACCGCATATTCGTTGTATGCCGTTGTAAATATAACCGGCACACTATTTTCTATTTTTTTATAAAAGTCTATCCCGCTCTTCCCCGGCATTTGTATATCCAGAAATAACAGATCCACCGGATATTTACGGATGTGCTTCAGCGCATCCACCTGGCTGGTAAATGTTTTTTCTAACTGAATCCCCTCCATTTGTGCACAAAAACGAGTGATTACTTTAAGTGCCAATGGCTCATCATCTATGGCTATCGCTTTCAGCATCCAGATTAATTATCAGGTTGACTTTATAGTGGTTTTCATTTTCAGCAATGCTTAATTTATGGCGTTCAGGATATAGCAGCTCCAGTCTGTTCCGGGTATTGCTGATACCTATGCCCGATTTTCCCTCTTCGCCATGTTCCGATACGATGTTATTGCTTACAGTTAATTCCAGCCGGTGCCCCGCTATTTTAACAAAAATGCCTATGTATGATGCGATATCAGGATGCACGCCGTATTTGAATGCATTTTCAATGAAGCAGATCAATAAAAGGGGCGCTATCTGCAGTAAATTATTATCGTCGTCGGGAATATCGTATTCAAGTGTTGTTTGGGAAGTCAGCCTCAGCTTCTGCAATTCAATAAAGTGCTGTATATATTCTAATTCCTGTTTAAGGGCAACCTTATCCTTTGAGCTCTCATTAAGGGTGTAGCGCATCATCCGGGACAATCTGAATACTGCATCCGGCGCATCGTCCGACTTCTCAAGGGTAAGCGCATACAAGCTATTCAGGGTATTAAACAGAAAATGCGGATTGATCTGTGCTCTGAGATAGGCTATTTCTGATTTCAGCTTTTCACTTTCTGTTTCTTCCAGCCGCCTGTTGATCCTCAGGAGCAGCGAAATGAATGCCACTATGGAAAACTGGAAAAATACGTTTTGGGGTAATACAGGCGGAGAACGACGAGGCTTGCCTGTATGGAAAGATATTTCCCTTTGGGGTTTATCATTCCTTGGGAGGTGTTGTCTTGTTTCTTCTGATACCGGAGAAGGCCTTCTGCTTCCAAAAATAGCATCAGGAACATACTCTACAATGCAATAAATCAAAACTACAGCGGCTATGAATGGTATGTATTTCTTTCTGAAATAAAGCCTGGGAATTAAATAGAAAAAGTTTACATAAAAAAACAAAAGCACACCCACATAGGCTGTAAACATGCTCAGGAACATCGGTATCCTGAATAAATTCTGTCCCTGGCCAAAGTCCGGGGAAGAAAATACCGGGATGCACAGAAAAATAATGCTTCCTATGACGAACCATACAAACTTATACCTGTTGTTCATAAATTAATGCATGGGCAAAACAATCAAAGCTAATGTTGTTCCTGAAAACTTATGCAACCAGAAATCAGGCAACTAAAAGCAAATTAAGATACAATAATCAAAACCCACCAATGCCGGTGTACAATTTGTCATCTGTGCCCTTCCGGTGTCATCAGTGTTTCTCCCAGAATAATGAATAATGGTATGCATTAACGCAAAAAGGGCAGCTTTTACAAGCTGCCCTCTGGTGATTCGGCTGGGACTCGAACCCAGGGCCCATACATTAAAAGTGTATTGCTCTACCAACTGAGCTACCGAATCTCCTAACGTCCTTTCAAAACGGGATGCAAAGATAGGCAAAACAGTTTTTTAGCAAAATGTTTTTCCGTTTTTTTTGCATTTTTTGAACTGTAATAAGTGTATCAGGCTTTGCGTCCATGAAACCGAAGCATTTTCCAGACACCGAAGATCGCTTCGCGGATGATGCCTTTGCTCATTTTGGAAACACCTTCCTTACGGTCTACGAATGTAATAGGCACTTCCTTAAGCCGGAAACCGGACTTCCATGCCCTGTATTTCATTTCTATCTGGAAGGCATATCCGATAAACTGCACTTCCTGCAGCGGAAGTGACTCCAATACCTTTCTTTTGTAACAGACAAAACCGGCGGTAGGATCATGCACCGGCATACGCGTGATCAGCCGGGTGTATAAGGCGCCTCCTTTTGAAATAAAGATTCTGTCCCACGGCCAGTTGACCACCGTCCCTCCCCGCACATACCTGGAGCCGATGACCACATCCGCATCTTCGATACAGACCGTATGCAGCCGCAGCAGATCGTCGGGGTTATGAGAGAAATCGGCGTCCATCTCAAAGATAAAATCATACCCTCTTTCCAGTGCCCACCTGAAGCCATAGATATAAGCTGTACCCAGGCCAGACTTTCCGCTACGCTCGGCCAGATATAGCTGCCCCTGCAGCTCAGACTGCAGGGCCTTAACGATATCTGCAGTGCCATCTGGGGAACCATCATCTACAATAAGCACATGAAAATGCCCCGGAAGAGAACACACTTTGCGTATGATCTTCTCTATATTTTCCTTTTCGTTATAGGTAGGTATAATGACAAGCTTGTCCAATTCGGGCATAAAATTATGAGCGGCAAAATACTAAAGTACCGTGACATTCATTCAAAAGAGGCTGAATTTTATTCTTATAAAGGTATAAATTAATTCTGACGGAGCGCTTACGCCTTCAGATTACGCAGCTTCATCCGGTTCAGTATCTCTGATATTTTCTGCTTGGTATGGAGCGCAAAATCCGCCTGCATCATCCAGTCATAGTATTGAGGTTCCTGGTTAAAGACATCCTCCACCCTGCGTCCTTTATACTTGCCAAAGTTGAATACAGGATGGCCATCTTTCATTACGATCCTGCGGGCATAATCTACATAAGGCTCTCCGTTGGTAAAATCATTCAGCGCCTTCACATCGTTTACCAATTCGTTATAGCGGTCTAATTGCGCCTCCAGCACCTCTATCGTAGCGAGGATATCTGCTTCCGCACTATGAGCATTTTCCAATTGCTTGCCACAATAAAAATTATATGCAGCACTAAGGCTACGACTTTCCATCTTGAAGAATATCTGTTGTACGTCTACCATATGACGCTCTGTAAAATCAACCTGAACGCCGGCACGTAAAAATTCTTCGGCAAGCAGCGGGAGATCAAACTTCGATGAATTATATCCACCCAGGTCGCAGTGCTTCATCCAGTCATTCAATTGGTGCGCGATCTGTTTGAAAGAAGGACTGTCTTTTACATCCTCATCTGTAATGCCATGAATCGCCGTTGCAGATTCGGGAATAGGCATACCGGGATTGATCCGTTTCACGAAAGAATCTCGTGTGCCGTCCGGCATCAGCTTGACAAAAGCCAGCTCAACGATCCTGTCTTTTGCATAATCCGTGCCGGTTGTTTCGAGATCAAAAAAAACAATCGGTCTTTTAAGCGCCAGTTGCGTCATAATAGTTTGATTGGGTATTAATGCTGCGAAACTACGTTATTCCAGTCAATTCCGTCGAATGTGCCACTGCTCATCAACAGCAGACATACCGGCGCGGCAGCACTACGTAATAATCCGGCAATATGAGCAGCCAGTTCACCCTGGTTATCCGTTACCACAAGGTCTTTCCGTGCAAAGGCCTCCAACACTATTTCCCTGCTCAGCGCCGGGAGTCCTTTCAGCTCCAGCGCGTGCCTGCTGAAAAATACAGTTGCGTTGTCTGCGGCATCCATACAATGCGCATATTCACTCAGAAAATCTGCATTCAGACTACTATAGGTGTGCAATTCAAAACAGGCCGCCAGCCGGTGTTCCGGGTATGCTTCCCTGACGGCGTTCAACGTGGCTTTCAGCTTGGAAGGCGCATGCGCAAAGTCCCGGAATACTACAAGATTTTCCGTTTCTGCTATCCGTTCCAGCCTGCGTGCCGCACCGGTAAATGAAGCAATGGCCTGATAAAAATCTTTTTCCGACATGCCAAGCTCCCGGCATACTGCCAGTGCAGCCTGCATATTCAGCAGGTTATGGCTCCCGAAAACAGAAAGGGGCACCGAACCATCGCCTGTATCCACAATTGCAGTCCCGGCCTCGTATCGGTATACCGGCATTCCGTATGGTATTGCCCGTAAATGCCCGGCAGCAGACTGTACCACACGGCAGACTTCCGGATCTTCACTATTGAACAACAACACAC
Organism: Flavipsychrobacter sp.; assembly: GCA_037190845.1. Lineage (GTDB taxonomy): Bacteria > Bacteroidota > Bacteroidia > Chitinophagales > Chitinophagaceae > JBEBVQ01. The sequence continues at coordinate 5,926 of JBBCJI010000026.1, forward strand.
TGCCCGGCGTCATTTCTTTAAGATACTGCTCAAACTGGCTGTAATAGTATTCGTATGTGGGGAACACATTAATATGATCCCACGCAATGCCGCTGAGTACACTGATATACGGATGGTAAAAGAATATTTTAGGACGCCGCTCCACTGCCGACGCAGGGTATTCATCTCCTTCGAGTATGATGAGCGGCGCATCGCTCAGTTGCACAGACTGTCCAAAACCCTCTACCCTGGCGCCGACAAGATAATCAAACCGGGCTTGTTGCTGCCGTAACACATGCATAATCATGGAAGTAATTGTTGTTTTACCATGACTGCCGGCCACGACGACTCTTTTTTTATCCCTGCTTACCTCATATACATATTCAGGGAAAGAATAAACCGGAATCTGAAGTCGCTGCGCAGCGAGTAATTCGGGGTTGTCATCTTTAGCATGCATACCCAGGACTACGGCATCGACGCCCGCTTCAATACGCTCCGGGAACCAGCCATAAGCCTCCGGTAACAGGCCTTCAGCTGCGAGGTTTCCTTTAGCCGGATCTTGTATATCATCATCACTTCCGGTGATGATATTTCCCTGCCGGTGCAGCGCCAACGCCAGTTGATGCATCACCGCGCCCCCGATAGCGATGAAATGTATGCGTTTCATTTATTTTCCTTATTTTTGTACAAAAGTAACAGAGGTTTTTAACTATTTGCCTGAGGAAATATGACTAAACTGATTTCACGCTTGCGCCAGATAGCACCTGTTGTCATTATTGTAGCCATCCTGGCTGTAATGGCTTCATGTACTGCAAGCAAAAGATACGGATGCCCTGAAAGTATGAATATCAGTAGCGTAATCGGCTACTGATCTGGTCGTACACAGGGTTTTCAAGCATATGCTTAACAAGGCTGATACCATATGGTTTACAGCCTTTTTTGTTTTGTACGAACCTTTCAATTAAACCGTCGGAAGAAAAACAGTACAAAAAAACAGAACCCCACATCAATCAACGAAAAGGAACTTGTATACATCTCGCGAGCCACAACATCCTTGCATAAGACATACAGCAGCAGATTTACAGATGTTAGCAGAATGTATCCATAAGCGGCCCAACGGCGCAAATCACAGATAAATATCCAGCACACAGTATAAGCCAGCATCCACAACGGCTGCAGCCAGCCTGCCGAAAACATCGGCTCTGTACTGAAAAGCCAGGTCACATATGCCAGCATGACCACATGAAATAAAGCCACCCATGGAAAGATCACAGGAGGCTTTCGGATTATATCCCTGATAAAATTAAAACTACGCATCAGCTATTCTTTGGAAAATGCCGCCAGGATGTCGTACTCGGTAAGTATATGATATTGGCCGCTTTCATCCTTTGCCAGGACAGCTTTATTTTCTTTGTTGATGTAATGAGTAAGACGTTCCACCGGTGTTGTCATTTCCACAACCGGCAGCATTTTTTCCTGTACATCAGCAATGTTCAAATCCTTTATCTGCGCATCTTCCATCAGCTTCCGGAACAGCCCGCTCTGCGTTACGGCTCCGGTAATCTCTCCGTTTTTCATAACGGGGATCTGCTCCACATCATATTTCTTCATAAGCTCCAAAGCATCCGACACCTTTCCGTCATGATCAATGGTCAGCAGACGGCGCAGCCCCAGACCTCCGATCAGGTCCCCCACCGTTTTCACCTCCAGAAAACCCCTGTCAAGCATCCATTCGTCATTATATATTTTGCCAACATAACGACTGCCATGATCATGGAAGACAACGACTACCAGATCATCCGGCTTCAGCCTTGATCTCAACTGGCGTAACCCGGCAATAACAGATCCTGCAGAATAACCCACAAAAATGCCCTCCTCCTTGGTAATGCGGCGGGCCATTACGGCGCCATCTTTATCCGTTACTTTTTCAAAATGATCAATGGCTTCTTTAATATAATTTTCCGGGAGAAAATCTTCCCCGAAGCCTTCGGAAATGTATGGATGCACTTCTCCCATATCCAATTCGCCGGTGTCAAACCACTTCTTCAGCAACGATCCATACGAGTCAATCGCCCATACCTGCACACCCGGATTCTGATCTTTCAAATACTTACCAGTCCCCACAATCGTACCGCCGGTACCGGCTGCCACCACGAGGTGTGTTATTTTACCTTCTGTCTGTTCCCATATTTCGGGACCTGTCTGCTCATAATGCGCCTGACGGTTTGCCAGATTATCATACTGGTTTACATACCAGGAATTAGGAATTTCCTTTGCCAGTCTTTTAGATACGGAATAATACGAGCGCGGATCTTCCGGCTCCACATTCGTAGGGCATACGATCACCTCGGCTCCCATGGCTTTCAGCATATCCACCTTTTCTTTCGATTGTTTGTCGGTAGTAGTGAAGATGCAACGATAGCCTTTTATGATTGCCGCCAACGCCAAGCCCATGCCGGTATTACCCGAAGTACCCTCAATAATGGTACCGCCGGGCTTTATCTTTCCTTCCTGCTCTGCTACTTCCAGCATCTTCAGCGCCATACGGTCTTTGATCGAATTACCCGGATTGAATGTCTCGACTTTGGCATACACGGGGCAAGGGAGATCAGCCACAACTTTATTGAGGCGGATCAACGGCGTATTGCCAATCGTTTGAAGGATATGATCGTAAACACGTTTGTTGCTGTTCATAAAATTCTGGTTGATGCGGGGCGAAGATAAGAAATTGATGTATTTAATACCGTCCGGGGGCAGATAAACATCTGCGATAACCATTACCGAGCGACCACGAGCATTGGGGTGACCGCGAGGATCGCCCCTACATGATCTTCCCCCATTCCGACTGATCTGCCTGCTGCGATAAAAAATATCTCAAAGGCTGGTGCTCCGGTCGGGTAAGAGATGCATCAGAGGCAAGCAAATGCCGGGCGGCTTCGCGGGTTTCTTCGAGCAGCCCCATATCACGGGCAATATCTGCCAGGCGAAATTTCATCACACCACTTTGCCGGGTACCATAGAGATCACCCGGTCCACGCATTTCAAGGTCTTTCTCTGCAATGACAAACCCGTTTGAGGTAGACGTCATGATCTGCATCCGCTTGCTGCTGTCATCAGAAAGATCATTACCCGTCATCAGGACACAATAAGACTGCTCCCCGCCACGCCCCACGCGCCCACGCAACTGATGTAACTGGGAAAGGCCGAAACGCTCGGCGCTTTCCACCACCATCACCGTTGCATTCGGCACATTCACCCCTACTTCGATCACAGTAGTCGCAACCATTATCTGTGCCTGCCCTTCTATAAACCGCTGCATATTACGTGTGCGTTCGGCAGCTTCCTGTTTACCATGCACCATGGCAATATGATATTTATGATCGGGAAACCATACCTTCACCTGCTCGAAGCCCTCACGCAGACTTTCATAATCCATTTTCTCCGATTCTTCAATCAACGGATATACGATATACGCCTGCCGGCCGTTATCGATTTCCCGCCGCACAAACTCCATCACCTGTGCCCTTGCACGATCTGTACGATGCACCGTTTTAATCTCCCGGCGTCCGGGCGGCAACTCGTCAATCACCGACACATCCAGATCACCGTACAGGGTAAGTGCAAGTGTCCGGGGTATCGGCGTAGCCGTCATCACCAGCACATGAGGCGGATATGCATTTTTAACCCATAGTCTAGCTCTTTGCGCCACACCAAAACGGTGCTGCTCATCAATAACGGCCATGCCGAGATTTTGAAACTGTACCGATTCCTCGATCAGCGCATGAGTGCCAATCACCACGGGTAATGACCCATCGGCGAGCCCCTTCAACAGAGACTTCCGGTCTTTCCCCTTTGTTGAGCCCGTCAGTACAGCCACGGGGATATTCATTTTTTCCAACAACGCATGCACGCCCTGGTAATGTTGCTGCGCCAGCACTTCCGTTGGCGCCATCAAGCAGGCCTGGAAGCCATTATCAAGCGCGAGCAGCATCGCCATGATGGCCACCATGGTTTTTCCGCTGCCCACATCGCCCTGTACCAGCCGGTTCATTTGCCTGCCGGTAGCCGTATCCTGCCTTATTTCTTTGAGCACCCTTTTTTGGGCATTGGTAAGCTGAAACGGAAGATGATTATGATAAAAGCCATTGAAATAATCCCCTACTTTATCAAATACCCAACCCGGTGAAACGGTACGCTGCAGCCGCAGCCGGGCAATCGTCATCTGCGAAATGAACAGCTCCTCCCATTTCAGCCGGAAGCGGGCCATTTCAAGATGCTCTGCCGAATCAGGGAAATGTATCCAGCGTAATGCATGATAACGATTGCAGAGATGATAACGGCTTATAATCTCCGCCGGGAGTATCTCCGGAATATCTCCCGGGGCTGTTTTTTCGAATAATGCCTGCGTAAGCCTGGCAAAGGATCGATTGGTGACACCACGGGCGATCAGCTTCTGAGTAGATGAATAAACAGGCTGCAGACCTGGAGATGCCGTTTCCGCGTTCAGCGGCTCTATTTCGGGATGGGCAATATTATAAACGCCATTAAAATAGTTCACTTTACCAAACACAATATATCGCTGGTATTCCTGCAATGATTTACGCACCCATTGTATTCCCTGAAACCAGATCAGCTCAATACTACCGCTATCATCGTAAAGTGTCGCCACCAGGCGCTTTTTCCGGCCTTCTCCATCTTCAAAAATATTGGTTAGCGTACCCGTGATCTGTATATACTCCTGCTGTCCGGCAGCAGCACGGATGGGTGTGATACGTGTGCGGTCGAAATAACGATAGGGATAATGATACAGCAAATCCCCGAATACCTCTATATCCAACTCTTTGCGCAACAATTCTCCTCGTTGCGGGCCTACACCTTTTAAAAACTCTATAGGTGACTCCAGTATACCGGCACTATTCGTAATGTGAATATTTTTACCTGTTTATTTACAAATACAATTGCATACCAACAACTAATGCAACCCGCATTATATACGTATTATCAGTTCCAGCCCACCACGTAACGTCAGATATTCCAATGAATATGGCCTGCCGAGCTGCACTTCGGGACGGGCATAACCTACACTGCCGACCAGGCCGGCGCCCAACCGCGGAGAAAAATACCAGGTAGGACGTATGGAAGCGCCGGTATAGAACGCCGATGCATATCCTTTTTTATACTCGCTACGGGTATGTGGCATTGTTTTTACTTCGTGTATAATCTCCGGTGTGGTAACGGTTGTCACTCCCAATAACGCTGCTATGTTGATCTGCAAATCCGGCAACAACCGGATATTGGCATAAGGACCGGCAGCAGCCGTAAAGATCGTATAAGGCGTCGCATCCACCTTTGCAGCTCCTGCATTGACATCAGCTTCAAGTATCAGCGCTGCTGCTTTTTCCGCATTGTAAGCATGCCCCTGCAGGATCAGCTCTCCGGCAATGCCCCAGGATCTGTTGATCGCACAACGACCTGAAATAGCTGCAAACATTCCGTTTTTTGCAAGACCGAAAGGAGGATTATCCTCACGCGCAAGCGCTGAAGACACGGTCGCTATACCTCCCGAGACCGTTACGGCAAACTTGTTTTCTTCCACCGGTTCCTGTGCATGCAAAAAACCGGTACAGAAAACAACAGCCAGCAGGCATATTCCTGTTTTTCTTAAATGAGTCATTATCAAGACGGATATATTTAAGGTCTATTCCTTTTCCAGGATAAAACGATTATTGAGCGCCTGTACCGGCCGGGCATTATTATGATACAAAGAAGCAAAAAAACTGATCTGCTCCGGAGAGGCCGTCAAAGGTTCTTTAAATACTACAAACTGTACGGCATGAGTACACGGCGGTGTGGTAAGCGATCCTGAATAGGTATAAAAACCGCGGGATTCCGGTATGATCTCATTGAGATCAAGTGTAAGGCCGGTTGTGATTTCTGTCTTTTTCACATCAGGCACACTGCTGAAAATTGTTTTCAGGAAAGGGTTTTCAGCGCCTTCTTCGATCATACGGGCATACACAAGTATATTACCTGTCCCGTCTGTATGCACCACATGCAGCTCCATCGGAGCGGCCACACCATCTATCGTATGTTCGCTTCTGTGGTGCAGATGTAGCTGTGCAAAACGATACCGGTCTCCGTTAAATACCGTAGTACTCTGATCATCCGAAGCATTGACCTGAATAGTATGTCCGTTGTCTACTATTTTCATCGAAAACGGCGCATAGGCAATTTCGATGTCCGGTATATCGTTAGTACTTACCGCCTTTTCCGTCGGGATGTTGATCGGAGATTGCGCTTTGGTACCACATTCTGCATAACCAATATTTTGCCAATCGGGATTTTCATATTCCCAATGCGCTTCTTCCCGGATCACTTCGGCCGATTTATTGCATCCTGTGACCAATATGATCATACCAGCAAAAAAAGCGTACAACGTTGTTCTCATAGTTATATCCGTTTTCAGAAAAATTAATTCTACAGGCTAATATACGCCATCATGCGGATATCAATCAATATAATCCGGAACTGATGTATGGTTCTACGTTCGTGAATGTCAGTACAATGACTGAATTCAAAGCAGGGAAAATGATTTTATGGTAACAGGCTGCCTGTTTTCACCGGTTTCTTTCAACAGCACCAGATTATTGGCGAAACATATCCGGGCATATATCTTATTACTGAAAACCGCCCATACCCTTTTATATTGATCACTGCTCAGACCGGAAGCAATCACCAGCGCGCCGGGATGTTTCAGTGATTTCATCTTACTATTACCGACAGGCTTAATGACTCCGGATATTTTACGCACCAGAGACGAAATGAAAGTCACCTGCCGGGGCTCAATGAGGATGGAACCGGTCTCATCGGACGGGTAAAAACCCGCAAGTTCCACATTCGCAGAACGAAGACGCTTGAAACAGAAATCATCCAGTTTCCTGACCAGTTCTTCCTCCGCATCAGACTGTATGGAAAACGCCATTAGCGCCAGATAGGGAGTATGATCCAAGCCTGGATATGCGCCTACCAAACCGGCAATTTGCTGCTTAAATGCAGTCACCTCACCGGCGATCTCCCCGTTGGGATATACGGCGATCATATAGTCAACCGGTACAGGACGTGGCTCCCAGCCAAATAATGTTTGTTGCATCCCTTACTCCTGAGCTTACTGACTAACTGTAAACAATTAATAACGTAATAGTCCGGCGATTTTTGCGGCCACTTTATCAGCATTGGGGAGCATTGCTGCTTCCAGTCCTGTATTCATTGGCACTGCCGGCAGATCAAGCGCACCGATCGTTTGTACCGGGGCATCCAGATATTGAAAGCACTGTTGCGCGATACGCCCGGCAAGGGCTTCACAGAAAGAATTACGCAGTTGCTCCTCTGTGAGCACGATACACTTCCCATGTTTTTTCACCGTTTCAAATACCAGATCTTCATCACAGGGATAAATAGTACGCAGGTCAACCACTTCTACACATCCCGGGAATTGCTTCGCAGCATTTTTTGCCCAATAAACGCCCATACCGTAGGTGATGATACAAAGCGATTCACCATTATCTACAGTATCGGGATCCGCTTCCAGCACTACCCTTCCCTTGCCCAGCGGCAATACATAATCGCGGCCAGGCTCTACTGTCTTTGCATCTTCGGTGCCGGGGACCTTACTCCAGTATAACCCTTTATGCTCCAGCATCACTACCGGATTGGGGTCCAGAAATGCGGCCTTCATCAATCCTTTCATATCCGCTGCATTAGACGGATAGGCAATTTTGATCCCCTTTATGGTTGCCAGTGTGCTTTCCACACTCCCACTATGATAGGGGCCACCACCGCCATAAGCGCCGATCGGCACACGGATCACACAGGATACGGGATACTTACCGCAGCTCAGGTAGCACGATTTGCTTATTTCAGTCACAAGCTGGTTCATTCCCGGATAGATATAATCGGCAAACTGTACCTCCACAATGGGCTTCAGACCTACGGCGCTCATACCAATCGTGGAACCGATTATATATGCTTCCTGTATGGCGGTATTGAACACACGCTCATCACCAAATTTATCCGCCAGCGTAGCTGCTTCCCGGAAAACGCCACCTAATCGCCGCCCTACATCCTGCCCGTAAAACAATGCTTCAGGATAATCCTGCAAGATCTCTTCCACGGCGTGCAAAGCTGCATCCACCATTACTGATTTATCTTTACCCGAGGGGAGACGCACTCCTTTTTCGTCTACGGCCGGCGTAGGCACAAACACGTGATCGGCAACGGTAGCCGGGTCCGGATCAGAAGCAGCCACAGCCGCAGCAAATTCCTGTGCTACAAAAGCCTGCTCTTCTGCCTCTATCGCATCAAGTTGGTCTTCTGTATATCCCTTTTGCAACAAAAGCTTTCTCAGTTTCGGACCGGGGTCATCCACCATATGTTTGGCGAGATCCTCTTCCGTACGGTACCATTCCTTCCGTACACCCGAAGTATGGTGTCCCAGCAGAGGAACTTTGGCATGTACGAGTATAGGTTTTCGTTCTTTCCGTACCCAGTCTATGGTATACTTCATTGTTTTATACGCATCAGGAAAATCGGCCCCGTTCACCCGCACACGTTCCATACCTTTAAAACCTGCGGCATATTCATATGCATCCATGGTACGGGCTTCATCGCTGCTTACCGAAATCCCCCAATCATTATCCTGCACCAGATAAATGACTGGTAATTCATGCAATACGGCAAACTGGAAGGCTTCGCTCACCTCTCCTTCCGTAACACTGCCATCTCCCAGAGAGCATACAACCACCGGGGGTGCTTCAAAAGATCGTAACTGCTGACTTTCGATATATTGTATTCCCTGCGCCACACCCGTGGTAGGGATCACCTGCATACCGGTGGCGCTGCTCTGATGAATGATCTTCGGGAAATTGTCGCGCCGGATATTAGGATGGTTGTAATACGCTCTCCCCCCGGTAAACGGATCTTCTCCCTTGGCCAGCAACTGCAGCATGAGTTCATATGGCCTGTAACCCATACCCAGCATCAGGCTTTCATCGCGATAATAAGGGCTTACATAATCATCAGGCCGGAGCAGGAAGCCGGTAGCGAGCTGAATAGCTTCGTGACCACGCGAAGTACTGTGGACATATTTGCATATCTGGCGGTTGGCATCATAGGTTTCCGCCATAGCCCGGGCTGTCATCATCAGCCTGTAAGCCTTTAATAATGTATCTTTTGAAAGCATGGACATATGCAGGTCAGTATGTAAGAAGCGCAAAGGTACATTATTCGTATGTGAATGAGGGAATCGCGGGATATGTTTGCCGGGGCGCATTTTATGTGAGCATTTGAAAATGAGCCAATGAACGTAATGTTTTTTTCAAAGCAGGTACATTTTCAAATGCTCAAATTTTCAAATTGGCTAATTAAGTTGATACAACAGTTTTTATATGAACACAGAACCATTATTTTTGTTTCGTTAAAATATTATTATGCAGTCTTTTGATTTCAAGAAATTCCGGCCCCACCTCCTGATCATTGCGGGATTCGCCGTACTGGCGCTTATCTATTCCTTTCCTGCGCTGAAAGGAATGGTGCTGCAGCAGCATGATACCATATCATGGGTCGCCATGTCGCAGGAGGCACGGGAATGGCATGAAAAGACCGGAGAGAATACGCTGTGGAGCAACAGTATGTTTGGCGGTATGCCGACCTACCTTACGTACGTACCGGAATCAAATAATTTTATCTACCCGGTACAAAAAATGATCGCCTCCCTGCTCGTGAAGCCTGCATACTTTTTCTTCATTGCCATGCTGGGTTTTTATATACTTATGAGTACATTAAGGGTAAACAGATGGCTGGCTGCAGCCGGTGCGGTCGCCTTTGCCTTCTCTACCTACAACCCGATCATTATTGTTGCCGGTCATGAAACCAAAATGGTCTCCATTGCCTATATGCCGATGGTCATTGCCGGTCTTCTGCTGACTTACCGGGGGAGATACCTTGGCGGCGGTACATTGCTCGCGCTCTCTATGGCTTTGCTGATCAGCAACTCCCATTACCAGATCGTTTTTTACACCGGCATTATTATATTGTTTATCGTTGCCGGACAATTCGTACATGCATTAAAACAAAAAAGCCTCAGACAGTTTTTCCTGGCTTCAGCAGTATCGCTCGCAGCAGCAGTCATATCGGCGGGCCCTTCTGCAGGCGCATTGATGACCACCGTAGGGGATCTCAACAAACATACCATGCGGGGCGGAAAAAGCGAACTGACCCTCAACAAGGATCCGAATAAAAAAAGCGGGCTGGACAAGGATTATGCCTTCCAGTGGAGTAACGGTGTAGGGGAATTGTTCTGCGTCATAGTCCCCTACCTGTATGGCGGATCCTCCGGCGAAAGCGGGGATAAAGCGCCGGAGACATCTGCAGCCGTTGGCGTTGAAGAAGGATTGCCGCTATACTGGGGGCCGCAGCCATTCATCTCCGGACCGGTATACTTCGGGGCTGTCATATGTTTTCTGTTTGTGCTGGGGATGATCGTAATCCGTAATCCCATCAAATGGTGGCTGCTCGGCGCGAGTATGCTCGCCGCTCTGCTATCATGCGGCAAGCATATCCCGGGATTCAATTACTGGTTCTTCGACAATATACCTTTCTATAATGCCTTCCGTACACCTTCCATGGCACTGGTGATCCCGCAGTTGATCTTCCCGATGGTAGGTATATGGGGGATCATGGAATTGCTAAAAAAGGAAACGGACAAAGCACAGTTGTGGAAACAGCTAAAGATTGCAGCAGGCATTACTGCCGGTCTTTGCATAGCCCTTGCCCTGGGCAGTAACCTGTTTTTTGATTTTACCAACCCGGAAAAAGATCAGCAATACCAGCAGATACTGAAATTCCTGAAAGAAGACAGGGCCAGCCTGGCAATGAAAAGCAGTCTCAGAAGCGCATTATTTATTCTTGCAGCGGCGGGTATCTTCTGGGCATACCTCAAAAGCAAGGTGAATATCAACACATTTATTGCCGTGCTGGTTTTTCTCATAGCAGCCGACCTGATACCTGTATCTGCAAACTACCTCAATGAAAAACATTACGAAGAAGGCTCGGACCTTGAGTCTACAGCATTCCGCCCGCGCCCCGTGGATGAGCAGATCATGCAGGATCCAGATCCTTACTACCGCGTGCTCGACATTACCCGCAATACATACAACGATGCTATCCAGGCATACTTCCACAAATGCGTAGGCGGATACTCTCCGGCCAAACTTGAAATATACCAGGATCTGATCGAGGTACATATGAGCCGTCAGTTCAACCGGGAAGTCCTGAATATGCTCAATACCAAATACATCATCTTCCCCGGCGGCCCCAACGGGCAGCCGGCCGTACAAAGAATGCCCGAGACCTGCGGTAATGCCTGGTTTGTAGAAGAAGTAAAATGGGTCGCAACAGCAGATGAAGAAATACTATCTCTCAAGGCGCCTTCTTTAGGCGTCACAGATACCGGAGCTGAACCGGCAGACAACTTCAATCCCAGAAAGACAGTTGTGATCCGGGAGGCCCAGAAAAAAGAACTGGAAGGCTATCAGTTCGGGAAAGACAGCAACGCTTCCGTTACACTGACCCGGTACGGCCTTAATGAACTAACGTTCTCATCCAATAATACGCAGGACGGCCTGGCCGTATTTTCCGACATCTATTACCCGAACGGGTGGAAAGCATATGTAGATGGCAAGGAAACCCCTATACTGCGGGCAAACTATGTATTACGCACTATAAAAATACCGGCAGGCACACACGAAATAAAATTTGTCTTCCATCCTGACAGTTATTATACCGGCAACCGGATCGCACTGTTCAGCAGTCTGCTATTAATAGGACTGTGCATCACTGCGCTCATCATGACATTCAGAGGAAGTAAAATGCCGGAAACATCCGAAAGCTAATGGGTAATGTCGCATCAAACCTGGTACGTAATGTGTTCGGGCTGAGAAAAGATATCAGCATCGGCTTTTACATTACTGATTTTATTTTCAGGAAGCTGCTACGGCATAACCCGGGCGTGAAATGGGCGATCCACCACACCAGCACTATCCGTTGTCCGGAGCAGATCAAACGAGGGAAAGGAGTTTATCCCGGCGATTCTCCCGGCGTGTATATCAATGGACACAACGGTGTAGAGATTGGAGATTATACCAATATAGGCCCCAACGTGGGCATCATTTCGGCTAATCATGACCCTGTCAATAATGACATACATGTACCGGCGCGCCCCGTTCTTATCGGGAGCCATTGCTGGCTGGGTATGGGCACCATTGTGTTACCGGGCGTACAACTGGGTGATTTTACGATTGCGGGGGCGGGAGCTGTTATTACCAAAAGTTTTCCCGAAGGATATTGTGTGCTTGCCGGTAATCCTGCCCGGGTTATAAAAATGCTGGATCAGGCTACCTGTGCAGCTTTTGCGGACAACAAAGCATAATTCAGGTAAAGCTCTTCATGTTCTTTATCCTCTCCATGCCCTTCATGTTGAAAGAATAAAAACATTAAGGTCATTAAGGAGTTAAGATCGTTTAGAACTGAAATTTTAAACAGGATCTTAATTAAAACACTGCGGTAATTTTTACCAACATATTTACTCCGGGAAAAGAGAATACGTTACTTTCGTCTTTCGTGAAAATGATCCGGCGTATGTCTATTACAACAGAATCCCTGCACTATGTAAATCGCATTTTCGAGTCTTATGCACATGCGCTCGAAAATGCCGACACAAAAAAAATGGCCTTTCATTATGTGCTGCCATGCACTTTCATAGATGATGAAAACAGCGCCGTATTCACAGATGCCAGCAAGCTGGAAGGATTATTCAACCAGGGCATCAGCTTCTTCAGACATTACGGCATTGCCCATGCCCGGCCGGAAATATGGAGTAAACGCCAGTGGACGAACCACATCATCAAAGTCAAAGTAAACTGGCGGTATTATGATAAGGACAACCAGTTCCTGTATACATGTGATTACCATTACCTGCTGCGGCTTGACAAGCATGGCACCTGGAAGATCCAGGTATCCGTATCTGTAAATGAAAAAGAACGGATGGAAGAATGGCTGAAAAAGAAAGATGAGTTATGAATGATGAATTAATGGAACCCATTCATCATTCATAACTCATCTTTCATAACTCTATTTATTCTTCTTCGTCAAACTGCAGTACGTCCTTGCTGGCCATGAGCAGTTCAAATTCCTCTTTAGACCCTACTACGATATCGTCAAATTCACGCATACCGGTTCCCGCAGGGATCAGGTTACCTGTGATCACATTCTCCTTCAGGCCGATGAGGTTATCGGACTTACCGTTTATGGAAGCCTGCGACAAGACCTTGGTTGTTTCCTGGAAGGAAGCAGCAGAGATCCAGCTACGCGTACCCAGCGACGCTTTGGTGATACCCAGCAGCAGCGGTGCAGAAGTAGCCGGCGCAGCATCACGGTATTGTACCAATGTTTTATCTGAACGACGCAGCAAACTGTTTTCTTCACGGACTTCACGCAGCGTTACGATCTGTCCCGGATGGAGTTTTTCACTTTCTCCTCCATCGGTAATAATCTTTTTATCGTAGATCCAGTCATTTTCTACCATAAATTCAAACTTATCTACCGTATCGTCTTCAAGGAACTTGGTATCTCCCGGATCAATGATCGTAACCTTACGCATCATCTGGCGCACGATCACTTCAATATGCTTATCGTTGATCTTTACACCCTGCAGGCGGTATACTTCCTGAATTTCGTTCACGAGATATTCCTGAACTGCAAAAGGCCCTTTAATAGCAAGGATGTCGCTCGGAGTGGTAGCGCCGTCAGAAAGTGATGTACCGGCTTTTACAAAGTCTCCGTCCTGCACCATAATATGGCGCGTCAGTGGAACCAGGTATTTTTTAACCAGCCCATCGCGGCTTTCTACGATAATCTCACGGTTGCCACGCTTCACGTTACCAAAACTTACTACCCCGTCAATTTCAGAAACGACTGCCGGATTGCTCGGGTTACGCGCTTCAAAAAGTTCTGTAACACGGGGAAGACCACCGGTGATATCACGGCTGCGTCCCATCACACGCGGGATCTTCACCAGTACCTGACCATTATGCACCGTCTCACTGTTGCCAACAACAATATGCGAGCCTACCGGCAGGTTATAGGATTTACTTTCTTTGCCGTCTACAATAATGGCAGGGATTTTGGTTTTATCTTTGGTTTCAATAACCACTTTTTCGCGGTGACCGGTTTGCTCGTCAGCTTCTTCCCGATAGGTTACGCCTTCTATTACATTTTCGAACCGAACACTACCGCTCACCTCTGAAATGATAACCGCATTAAACGGATCCCAGGTACAGATCACATCTCCCTTAGCCACTTTCTGGCCATTGGAGACCTTCAGAATAGAACTGTAGGGAATGTTGGTTGTAGCCAATAAACGATCATTCGCCACGTCTATGATCCGTACTTCACCCGTACGACCGATTACAATGTTTTGCTCTTCACCTTCATCATCTGTGTATTTGGTAGTACGGAGACCATCGAACTGGATCGTACCATCGAAACGGGCAGCAAGCTGGCTTTCGATGGCTGAAGAACCGGCAACACCACCCACGTGGAATGTACGGAGTGTAAGCTGCGTACCCGGCTCACCGATAGACTGAGCTGCAATGATACCCACTGCATCTCCTTTCTGGGCTTTATAACCGGTTGCCAGGTTTTTACCATAGCATCTTGCACACACACCCTGACGGCTTTCGCAAGTCAGCACGGATCTGATTTCCACCGTATCCAGGGCGCTGTCCTCAATACGTCTTGCCACGTCTTCCGTTATTTCTTCGCCGGCATGGATGATCAGTTCATCATTGAGCGGATCATATACATCATGCAGAGACGTACGTCCGAGAATACGGTCGTATAACGGCTCTACAATCTCTTCATTATCTTTTAATGCAGAGATAGCGATACCGCGTAAGGTTTCGCAATCTTCTTCCTTGATCACAACATCCTGTGCCACGTCTACCAGACGACGTGTCAGATAACCGGCATCGGCTGTTTTCAGGGCAGTATCCGCAAGACCTTTACGCGCACCGTGCGTAGAGATAAAGTATTCCAATACGCTCAGACCATCCTTAAAGTTGGAAAGGATCGGGTTTTCGATAATTTCCGAGCCTGAAGAACCGGAACGACGCGGCTTGGCCATCAGACCTCTGAGACCGGCAAGCTGCTTAACCTGCTGCTTGCTACCACGTGCACCGGAATCAAGCATCATATAAACAGAATTGAATCCCTGCTTATCGTTCGCCATTTCCCGGATCAGCGTTTCGGTAACACGTGTATCCACACGGCTCCATATATCAATGATCTGGTTGTAGCGTTCGTTGTTTGTGATCAACCCCATATTATAGTTGTCCCAAACTTCGTCTACTTCAGACTGGGCACTTTGGATCAACTCTTCTTTTATTTCCGGAATGGTCAGGTCTTTGATATTAAAAGAAAGACCACCACGGAATGCCGTACGGAATCCTAATGTTTTAATATCATCGAGGAACTGAACCGTTTGCGGGATATCTGTGTTTTTCAGGATCTGGCCGATGATCTCACGCAATGACTTTTTGGTCAGCAACGCGTTTACAAAACCGTTGTCCTTTGGTACAAACTGGTTGAAGATCACCCGACCTACAGTCGTTTCAAGCAGTTGTCTTTCAAGATTACCTTCATTATTCCGTACATCCACTTTCACCTTGATCCAGGCATGGAGATCGGCACGTCCTTCATTATGGGCAATCAATACTTCTTCAGAGCTGTAAAATGCCTTACCTTCTCCTTTCACGACATCATCACCGACCGTCTTTTTACCTTTGGAAATATAGTACAGACCAAGTACCATGTCCTGAGACGGAAGAGTGATCGGCGTACCATTCTGCGGGTTAAGGATATTGTGCGAAGCGAGCATCAGCAACTGGGCTTCGAGTATCGCAGCGTGGCTCAGCGGCACGTGTACGGCCATCTGGTCACCATCAAAGTCGGCGTTGAACGCAGAGCACACCAGCGGATGAAGCTGTATCGCTTTACCTTCGATCAGACGCGGCTGGAAAGCCTGGATGGAAAGCCTGTGCAGTGTAGGGGCACGGTTGAGAAGTACCGGATGTCCTTTCAGTACGTTTTCCAGGATATCCCAAACTACGGCTTCCTTACGTTCTACAAGCTTTTTAGCGCTCTTTACCGTTTTTACAATACCTCTTTCGATCAGCTTCCGGATAATGAACGGCTTGAACAGTTCGGCCGCCATATCTTTCGGCAGACCGCATTCATGGAGTTTCATTTCAGGGCCAACCACAATTACAGAACGACCGGAATAGTCCACACGTTTACCGAGCAGATTCTGACGGAAACGTCCCTGCTTGCCTTTCAGCACATCCGAAAGAGACTTCAGCGCACGGCCACCTTCTGCCTTTACAGCATTGGACTTACGGCTGTTATCAAAAAGCGAATCCACCGCTTCCTGCAGCATACGTTTTTCGTTACGCAGGATCACCTCGGGCGCCTTGATCTCGATCAGGCGTTTCAGACGATTATTACGGATAATTACACGACGGTAAAGATCATTCAGATCGGAAGAAGCAAAACGGCCACCATCCAGGGGAACAAGCGGACGCAGCTCCGGCGGGATCACCGGCACATACTGCATGACCATCCATTCAAGCCTGTTTTCCACACGTGAATTTGCGTCACGGAATGCTTCCACCACGCTCAGCCTTTTCAGGGCTTCCTGTTTCCGCTGCTGCGATGTTTCGTTGGCAGCAGCGTTACGCAGATCATACGACAACTGATCAAGGTCTATCCTCGACAGCAGCGCATGTACTGCATCCGCGCCCATTTTAGCTATAAACTTATTCGGATCTTCATCAGGCAGGTATTGATTCTCCTTGGAGATCGTCTCCTGTATTTCCAGGTATTCATCTTCCGTGAGCAGTTGCAGCTCAGTCTTTTCGCTATCACGCAGGTTGAGTTTCTGACGGATCAGATCATCGGCTTCTCCTCCCTGTACTACTACATATCGTTCGTAATAAACGATACTTTCCATCTTCTTGGAAGAAGTACCCAGCAGATAGCCGATCTTGTTCGGCAGGCTCTTGAAATACCAGATATGTACGATCGGCACCACAAGCTTGATATGCCCCATACGTTCGCGACGCACCTTTTTCTCCGTGACCTCCACACCACAACGGTCGCACACGATACCTTTGTAACGGATGCGCTTGTACTTACCGCAATAACATTCATAATCCTTAACAGGACCGAATATTTTCTCGCAGAACAGACCATCACGTTCCGGCTTGTAGGTACGGTAATTAATCGTCTCGGGCTTCAGCACTTCTCCGTAAGAACGATCCAGGATCGTATCAGGAGAGGCCAGACTGATTGTTATTTTATTAAAACCAGCTTTGGGACGGTTTTCCTTCTTTATTGCCATGTGTTCGTAATTCTTTAGTTTTTAAGATAAAAAGTAACTGCCAATTAAAAGGTCAACTACTATTCAAACTTCAGCTCTAATCCCAGGCCTCTCAACTCATTCACCAATACGTTGAATGACTCAGGTATGCCTGGCTTCGGTACGTTATCGCCTTTCACAATTGCTTCGTATGTCTTGGCACGACCCATGATATCATCCGATTTCAGGGTAAGCAACTCCTGCAGGATATTGGCGGCTCCATATGCTTCAAGCGCCCAGACCTCCATTTCACCGAAACGCTGGCCACCGAACTGTGCCTTACCGCCCAGCGGCTGCTGTGTGATAAGACTGTATGGCCCGATAGAACGCGCGTGCATTTTATCATCTACCATGTGGTGCAGCTTGATCATATAAATAATACCTACCGTAGCCTTCTGATGGAAGCGTTCGCCGGTTTCACCATCGTAGAGATAAGTATGTCCGAATTCGGGCAAACCGGCCTCACCGATAAGATCAACAATTTCATCTGTATGCGCGCCATCGAAGATCGGAGTAGCAAATCGGAGACCCAGTTTTTCACCAGCCCAACCAAGAACGGTTTCATAGATCTGCCCGAGGTTCATACGGGAAGGTACGCCCAGCGGGTTCAGTACGATATCCACCGGTGTACCATCTTCGAGGAACGGCATATCTTCTTCCCGTACAATACGGGCTACAATACCTTTGTTCCCGTGGCGACCGGCCATCTTATCACCTACCTTCAGCTTACGTTTGCTGGCCAGATATACCTTCGCCAGCTTCAGCACACCCGCCGGCAGTTCGTCGCCAATGCTCAGGTTGAACTTTTCACGTTTATAACGTCCCAGCTCTTCGTTGAATTTGATATTATAATTGTGCAGCAGCAGGTTGATCTGACCATCAATTTCATCATCACCTGTCCATCCCAGAGGATTTACGTTTGCATAATCAACGGAGCCGAGGGTTTTACTGCTAAATTTACCTCCCTTGCTGATTACCGGCTCTCCAAAATTATTGGTAATGCCGGTTGACACTTTATCCTTCAGCAGTGTCATCAGCTTTTCGAGCAACAATGACTTCAGCGCTTCGAGATTTTTTTCGTGCGTAGCTTCGATCCTTTCCAGTGCAGCTTTTTCGCGCACTTTGGAGTTTTTATCTTTTTTGGCCCGCTGGAACAACTGCTTGCTGATCACGATACCTTCCGTACCGCTCGGCGCCTTGAGCGAAGCATCTTTCGCATCGCCTGCTTTATCACCGAAGATCGCACGCAGCAGCTTTTCTTCCGGGGTAGGGTCCGTTTCACCTTTGGGTGTGATCTTGCCGATCAGTATATCACCCTCACCTACATGAGCTCCGACACGGATAATACCATTTTCATCCAGATCTTTCGTAGCCTCTTCTGAGATATTCGGGATATCCGGAGTCAGCTCTTCTTCGCCCAGCTTGGTATCACGAACTTCCAGTTCATATTCGTCAATATGGATAGACGTAAACCAATCGTCGCGGACTACCTTTTCGTTGATCACGATGGCATCCTCAAAGTTGTAACCTTTCCAGGGCATGAACGCCACTTTCAGGTTCCGGCCAAGGGCTATTTCACCGTCCCTTGTTGCGTATCCTTCCGTCAGGAAGTCACCGTCTTTTACCTTCTGGCCTTTGCGCACGCAGGGACGCAGGGTAATGCTCGTGCTCTGGTTTGTTTTCTTGTATTTGGTAAGCGTATAAACCCGGAGATCATCTTCAAAAGAGACAAGTCTTGCTTTGTCAGTCCGGGTATAACGTACATGTATTTCGTTGGCATCCACATATTCGATCACACCGTTACCTTCCGCATGGATCTGGATACGCGCGTCGCGGGCAGCTTTTCCTTCAAGCCCGGTACCTACGATCGGAACTTCCGGGCGGATCAGCGGCACAGCCTGGCGCTGCATGTTTGATCCCATGAGCGCACGGTTGGCATCATCGTGCTCCAGGAACGGGATCAGGGATGCCGAAAGACCCACGATCTGGTTGGGCGCCACATCCATAAACTCAACTTCTTCACGATCCAATATCGGAAAATCTCCGGTCTGACGTGATTTCACCTTTTCTTCTACAAAATTCCCCTTGTCATCCATCGCCACGTTCGCCTGGGCAATCTTCGCATCATCTTCTTCCTCAGCGCTGAGGTAATACTGATGCTTCATATCCACCTTTCCTTCCTTCACCTTACGGTAGGGCGTTTCAATAAAGCCCATCTCGTTGATCTTGGCATGGACGCAAAGTGTGGAGATCAGCCCGATGTTGGGACCTTCCGGTGTTTCGATGGTACACAAACGGCCATAGTGACTATAGTGTACGTCACGCACCTCAAAACCAGCACGCTCACGGCTCAGACCACCTGGCCCGAGCGCGGATATACGGCGTTTGTGCGTGATCTCAGACAGCGGGTTGGTCTGGTCGAGGAACTGGGAGAGCTGGGAAGTACCAAAGAATGAATTAATAACGGAAGAAAGCGTACGCGCATTGATCAGATCAATCGGCGTAAACACTTCATTATCCCGCACGTTCATACGCTCACGGATCGTACGCGCCATACGGGCAAGCCCGACGCCAAACTGGGCAAACAGTTGCTCGCCCACCGTACGTACCCGACGGTTGCTCAGGTGGTCAATATCATCTATTTCAGCCTTTCCGTTGGTAAGGCGCACGAGGTATTTAATAATGGAAATAATATCTTCCTTGCTCAATACCTTCTTTTCGATATTGATGTCCAGACCCAGTTTACGGTTGATCTTATAACGCCCTACTTCACCCAGATCATAACGCTTATCGGAGAAAAAGAGCTTTTCGATAATCCCACGCGCTGTTTCATCATCCGGGGCATCCGATCCACGCAACTGGCGGTAAATATGTTGTACCGCTTCCAGCTCAGAATTGGAAGTATCTTTATTAAGTGTATTATATATAATGGAGAAATCGCCACTCACCTCTTCTTTCTGAAGGAAGATCGTGTCGATACCCATATCGAGAATCATGGAAACATTATCCTCATCAAGCACATTATCCCGGTCGAGTACAATCTCATTACGCTCAATGGAAACCACTTCACCGGTATCTTCATCCACAAAGTCTTCCGTCCAGCTACGCAGTACACGTGCCGCCAGGCGGCGACCTATATTGGCTTCGAGTATCTTCTTATCCACTTTCACTTCATCGGCCATACCAAACAATTCCAGGATATCCTTATCCGTTTCATAACCGATGGAACGGAGGAGGGTTGTCACCGGGAATTTCTTTTTACGGTCAATGTACGCATACATCACATTATTGATATCCGTGGCGAATTCCATCCACGCTCCTTTGAAGGGGATGACACGGGCGGAATATATTTTAGTCCCGTTAGGATGCACGCTCTGGCCGAAGAACACGCCAGGCGAGCGATGCAACTGGGATACGACTACACGCTCTGCACCGTTGATCACAAACGTACCACGCGGAGTCATGTAAGGAATACTGCCGAGGAATACATCCTGCACGATCGTTTCAAAATCCACGTGCTCCTCATCATTACAGCTGAGGCGGAGTTTGGCTTTTAACGGCACAGAGTAGGTGAGCCCCCGCTCCATACATTCGTCAATCGTGTAACGGGGCGGATCAATAAAGTAATCCAGAAACTCAAGGACGAAAATATTTCGGGTATCTGTGATCGGGAAATTTTCCTGGAACACACGGAAAAGCCCTTCATTGTCACGCTTGTCAGGTGTCGTTTCCAGTTGGAAGAAATCCTTGAAAGATTGCAACTGGATAGCAAGCAGATCCGGGGTATCTGCGACATCGTGGATCTTAGCGAAATTGACGCGTCCCGTTGCGGTTCTTTTTTGTGTTGTAGCCATAATATAGTAATGTAAAACGCGTTGATAGCAACAAGAAAAACCCACACCAAAAGATACCTTCTTTCAGTATAGGTCAGATTGTTATCAACAGCTTTTTTGGGTCAATATTCTTTTTTGCACGTGCTAGCTCCCTGCAAAGGGACGGCAAAGATAAACAAGACTGTAATAATAAGCAAATTTTATTCCAAAAATCCGATTGCCTGTCGGTAATACCTAAAAATCATCCGGGCAACATCAAATCGTATACAAATACTTTCGCCATAGAAAACATGAAGAATAAGATATTCTGATATTTACCACCTGTTAACAAGCCATTTCAACAAGAACATAACCATGTGAAAACAAGAAAATTAACAACAGCACAACACATGTACACTCAAATATTGATCAAAAAAAAGCTGTTAAAATTTTTGTTTTCTCATTCTGATTACTATTTTTGCCTTCAAATTAAAAAACAAAAGACAATGAAAAAACTTACCCCCCTCGTTCTGGCAGCCGCGTTCGGTGCTCTGACGTTTACATCTTGTAAAAAAGATTACACTTGTGATTGCAAAGTCAATGGCGAATCTGTAATCAAGTATGACATTAAAAATGCTAAAAAGAAAGATGCAGAAGCTGCTTGTGAAGGTTATAGCATTACAACGGCTGTAGGAAGCTATTCCTGCTCCCTGAACTAGTAGTAGTTCTGAAGTACTCTTTTTTCTAAAAATAAAGCCCCGAATCGTTCGGGGCTTTATTTTTTAATCATTTTCGGGTAAACACTCCATTTATACTTTGTCTTGGCATAATTTTCAAGACATCATAACTAATACATCACCTAACTAACAAAAAGCCTATGAAACGCTTAAAAATCCCGGGTCTTATTGTGTCAATTTCCTTTTTAGCGTTAACCGCGTGCAAAAAAGATCATACATGTACCTGTATCACTACTGTTATAGGAGCTTCTGCTACTAAAACATATGACTTACCTAATCAGACCAAAAAAGATGCAACCGAGGCATGCGACAGATTTGAAAAGGACGCAAATGACACTGGCATCGGAACAACTAATTGTAATTTGTAAATGGCCAGGGAGGCATAAACTATTTTTTATACTCCCTGCTGTTTATTTCTTCGTTTTCCATGTGGTAGAGCACTGCTCTTATCTCAGTAAAAGAAAAGGCCTCTCCCAGCGCTGATCTTATTACCCCGGCCTGTCGTTGCCCGGAATGAAGTACCGCATTACGGATTGCCTGCTCATTTTCTTTCGTTACAAACAGAGATAAAGCAACCTCCCCGGTAACGATATATGGCAACAGGTGTCCTTCTATCGTACTCTTCGCCAGATTCCGTTCCTTTGCAATTTCCTCTATACCCTTACCCTTTTGGAGTAACTCAAGGGATATGCTTTTGCTGCTTTCCTTTTTTTCTTTTTCCGGCTTACCGGCGCCGGCAACCGGCACTGATACTTCAGGTCTTGCTGCCACCTGCTCAAGCAATCTGCCGGGATCATCTCCTCTGGCCAGGCCATCTGCAAGTAATGCAGCCTGGCTGATTTCATACTTTTTCCGGGAAAACGCGTTGTATAATAGCTGTAATGCACTGAGATACTTTTTCACCTTGCCCTTTACCCTCATGGCTTCATAATGTTCCTGCCATGATACAAGTAAAACATCTGTCAGCGGCAGAAAGTAAGCCGTTGCCGCATGTACCCTTTGCGCCAGATACTGATAATGATCCTGATGTGCTACGGAAAGAATACCCGCCAATTGGTTACGAAAACGCGCTCCGGTCTTCACCAGTTCCGCAACGCTCCGGAGTATGAATGCCGACCACGCCACTGCACTTTCCTGATCCGGAACACGCCGTCCGTTATGCGCCTCATGAAATTCGCGGCATAACACCGCTATGGACTCCCAACTGTAACTTTTGGCCAATCTGTCACCTATGAAAACACGTTGTGCATCCTGTAATTGCCGCTGCATTTCAGCAGCCGGCATACGCATATCAGACAGGATCATAATCCGCTCATCAGTATGCAATGCTGCCTGTGTGATTTCAGAAGACAACACCAGTCCGCTCATGGAAGTAAGGCGGCTCAACGCTACATATACCTGCCCCGGCGCAAAGGAAGTGCCGGCATCTACAATCGCTTTTTCAAACGTAAGGCCCTGGCTTTTATGGATTGTGATCGCCCAGGCCAGACGTACCGGGTATTGCCGGAAGCTGCCCAACTCTTCCTCCTCCACCCGGTCTGCCTGTTCATCATACCGGTAACGGATGTTGCGCCAGGTCTCCTTTTCAAGCTGCATCTCTGTATGGTCATCCGGAAAACGGACATAAATATCCGTTCCCTTTATCCGGCTCACCCGTGCAATCCGGCCATTATAATACCGCCGCTGCTCTCCTTTATCATTCCGGATAAACATGACCTGCGCCCCGACCTTCAACACGAGTGCACGGGCAGCAGGCAATGCCTGTTCATTAAATTCCCCGCTAAGCTCCGCATCAAAAGTGTGCACTTCCGCCTGTAGTCTGGCCAGTTCCGAATTATTGATCTTATCTGCCTTGTAATTATGGGATGTCAGGATAATATACCCGTCTTCCGGCTCCGGGTGAAAAGACGGATCGTAGCGACGGTTGAGCAGTCTCAGTCCGTCTTCATCCACAATGCCATTCCGGATGCTGTTCAGCAATTGAATAAATGTATCATCCCGCTGTCTGTATACCTGCTCCAGCTCAATATATAACGGTCTTGCCACCTCCATTACCCGAGCGTCAAAAAAGAACAGGCTCCGGTAATAAGCGCTAAGCATGCTCCATTCATCATCTTTCACAACAGGAGGTAGCTGGTGCAGATCTCCGATGTAAAGCACCTGAACCCCGCCAAAGGGCACATCCGGCTTACGACGGAAATAACGCAGGATACCGTCTACCGCATCCAGCAGATCAGCCCGCATCATGGAGACCTCATCAATAATGAGTAATTCCAGCTCTTCGAATAGTTTCCGCTTTTCCCGGCCTACCCGGATATTTTTCAGGATGGTATTGAGGTCAGTGCCCTGGGCCGGCCCAAGACTAAACATGCCACCCGGCCGCGACTCCGGAACAAATGCACCAAACGGCAACTGAAAAAACGAATGCAGCGTTACGCCGCCCGCATTAATCGCCGCTACACCTGTCGGCGCTACTACGGCTGTTTTTTTCGAAGTATGCTCCCGTATATGCTTAAGAAAAGTAGTCTTGCCCGTACCTGCCTTCCCGGTCAGGAATACATGACAAGCTGTATGCAATACGAACCCGGCAGCCATATCAAAAATAGCATTGGTCTGAGTACGGGATGAAGCCATAACACAAAAACAGAATTACTTATTAATCAGAATTAATAATTGATTAATAATTATAAACAAAGTCGTAAAATCCAAATATAGCTAATAAAACGGGATTCACAAACAAAAACAATGGCAAACAACTAAAGCGATGGCTTTCGGGCGCCAAACAAAAGGCTGCCAACACGCACCATAGTACTACCCTCCTCTATTGCAACGGTATAGTCACCGCTCATCCCCATCGAACAGGTTTTAAAATAGTCTTTCCCAAGAAAATACGACTGCTGAAGATTACGAAACACATCGTACAGATGTTTAAATTCGGCACGTACCTGTTGTATTTCTTCTGAAAAACTGGCCATCCCCATTACCCCGCAGATGCGAATATTATTATAGCTACCGGATTCGGTATAATGATCCAGCAATTGTATTATTTCCTTTTCATCCAGACCAAACTTCGATTCTTCTTCTGCAATGTATACCTGCAACAAAACATCAATGATCCGGTTGTTCTTTTTGGCCTGCTTATCAATCTCCGCAAGCAGCTTAGCACTGTCTACCCCATGCACCAGATGTACGAACGGAGCTATATATTTTACTTTATTGGTCTGCAGATGACCGATAAAGTGCCAATGAATATCTATGGGCAGTTCCTTTTGCTTATCCACCAGCTCCTGTACGTAGTTCTCTCCAAAATCTCTTTGTCCAAGCTCATAAAGCCTGCGGATATCCTCCACAGGCTTGACCTTTGAGACTGCGACCAGAGTGACCTGCTGCGGATCAAGCAACGATTTCAGGTCATGCCAGGCAGCTTTATTTACCATAGTAATTATTATTTGAACATTTGAAAATAAAAAAGCGGGATCACGTATGCTATATGATATACACTTTAACACACAGTATCCGCTCCATGCGTTTTCAAATTAATACTGTTCCTGCTCATTCGGAAAATCTCCCTGCTTGACATCGCCGATGTAACGTGCTGTCGCGGCTTTAATATCATCATACAGGTTCATATACCGCCGCAGAAAACGGGGAGAGAAATCTTTCGTAATACCCAGCATATCGTGCATCACCAGCACCTGCCCGTCTACATGCATACCAGCACCGATACCAATAACCGGAATACGCAAGGCTTCAGCCACTCTTTTACCGAGTCCGGCCGGTATCTTTTCCAGCACTAAAGCAAAACACCCGGCGTCTTCCAGCAGCTTTGCATTTTCCACCAGACGCTCCGCTTCTTCTTCTTCTTTGGCACGTACCGCATAAGTGCCGAATTTATAAATAGACTGGGGCGTCAATCCCAAATGTCCCATCACAGGCACACCTGCGCTGATGATCCTTCTGATAGAATCCACTATCTCTGCTCCGCCTTCCAGTTTAATACCATGGGCGCCCGCTTCCTTCATAATACGGATAGAGGAATTCAGCGCTTCCTTACTGTTGCCCTGATAGCTGCCAAAGGGTAAATCAACAATGACTAAACAACGGGTAATAGCCCGCACAACACTTTGTGCATGATAGATCATCTGGTCGAGCGTGATAGGAAGCGTTGTTTCATGACCCGCCATTACATTCGAAGCCGAATCTCCGACGAGCAATACATCTATGCCGGCATCATCAAATATCCGGGCCATGGAGAAATCATAAGCCGTCAGCATGCTGACCTTTTCTCCATGTTGCTTCATCCATTGAAGCGTATGCGTAGTAACTCGTTTTATCTCTTTATGTACAGACATGGTGTAAAAGTAAGGCTGATTAATGGAAAATTGAGGATTGAAAGTTGAAAATTAATACCTCATATTTCACTTTCAATGCTCAATTTTCCATTTTCAATTCCCAAAGAAGGTTTGTACAAAATTCATCAATTGCTTACCTTAGACGGGAAATTTTCAATCATTACTTCATGAAAGCGATTTGTTTACTGCTGTTTATCATACTGGTACAACATACACTCTCGGCACAGGATATAAAAGGTGAAATGGAAAACTGGCGCAATTACAGATCAGGATTTCCATTCCCGACCATACAACTGGAAGCGCCGGATGGCTGGCACGGGCTTGATTCTCTGGTCGTGGTGGGCGTGCAGCTCATGCAATTGTCTGGCGGAGGAGGGACTGCGACACCCGTCAAACAGGTATATAAATCATCCGACGGACGAAACGGGACACAGGCCGCCATGCTCATCAGCAAAGAAATGGACAGTCTCGGCGTAATACCCGGAGTACTATCCAATGCCCAGATAGGCGTAGATATTATGGCAGTCATGGGTGGTGGAGAAATAATGGATGCCATCAGCTATACCGGAGGCACACTGATCAGCAACCGCATTACCAGCATTGAAGCCTGGGTTAAATATCAACCATCAGGAAACGACAGTGCATCTGTTTTTGTAGCAGCAGTTTTGACCGGACGAGGCGCCGGCGGAGCAGATTCTCTGATCGCCGCAGGAGCAACTACGATCGGCTCCACCAATGAATATATTGCCGTTACGACACCCCTCATTTATACTGATCCAACTACTGTTCCGGACAAGCTGATCATAGGCTTCAGCAGCAGCTCAGGTGAAAATGGTACAGACGGAAGCACATTATACATAGACGATGTAAGCATCATCGGGGGAACAGACGCTCATATCAAGAAATCATCCGCTTATGAGAAACAATACATCCAGTGCTATCCGAACCCGGCAACCGGGGTCATTCACCTGAAATCCTCTGCAGGACCTGTAACCTGGACAGCATATGAACTAACAGGAAAACAGATTCACCAGGTTACCTTTACCGGCACAACAATGGCAGATTATTCGATATACCCTCCCGGTATGTATATATACCGTGTAACAGATCATAATGGGATAGTATTGCAAACAGGAAATTTTACGCTGTTATAACGTTATACGGTAGAGGCGCAATGCATTGCGCCTCTACGTGTTGATACAATTACAATCACACGATGATTGCCGTTGCCGCAACCCAACCACTGCTCCACGCGTGTTGAAAATTAAACCCGCCGGTGATACCATCCACATCCATAATTTCACCGGCAAAATATAAACCGGGAACAAGCCGGCTTTCCATGGTCTGCGGGTTGACCTCCGGCAATGATACACCACCACATGTCACAAACTCTTCCTTGAAGGTTGTTTTACCCTTCACCTCATATACATCATGCAGCAGGTTATGATGTAACCTTTGTTGTTGTGCTGCAGACAATTCGCCCCAACGCGTCGTATCGGCAATCCCGGCACGGAATACCATATAAGCCCACAATCGCCTGGGCAGACCAAACGGATCTTTGCGTGCCACCTGCTGTTTGCCATGATCCTGACGTACCGAAGCAAAAAACGCTTTCAGATCCTCATCACGAAGCTCATCCAGCCAATTGACCTGTATGCTGAAATGATAATTCAATCCTGACAATTCGCGGGCAGCCCAGGCAGACAACCGTAAAACCACCGGGCCGCTCATACCCCAATGCGTTATGAGCAGAGGCCCCCGTTCTGTGAATTTTGTCCCACAGATCCTCACCCTCGCTGCCGGAACACTGATTCCCATCAATTCCGTAACCGGATGGCCGGGTATATTAAATGTAAACAGGGAAGGAGCCGGAGGCTGCACTGCATGTCCCAGCATACGTACCCATTGATACGCATCGTCTTTCGGAAAGCCACCACAAGCAATCAGCACTCGATCGGCCTGGTAGCTGCTGCCATCCATAAAGTGTACAAAAAAAACACCGTCTGCCTTTTCTATATGGCGAACTGTTTTATGATATTGTACCATGACGCCCTGTCGGGCCATCTCCTGCTGCAGACAATCTATAATCGTTTGCGCGTTATCCGTCGCAGGAAACATCCGCCCGTCAGCTTCTGTTTTCAGCATGACCCCCCGCTGCACAAACCAGTCGATCGTATGCTGTGGCGTAAAATGGTACAATGATTTTTTCAGCAATGATTTTCCCCGGGGATAACGGGTAAGCAGATCCGGCACATCAAAACAGGCATGGGTCACATTACACCTGCCGCCGCCGGAAACCTTCACCTTCTGCAACAGACGGCCTGTTTTTTCGAACAGCACCACCTCCCTTCCCTCCGTACGGGGTATATTAGCTGCTGCAAAACATCCGGCTGCACCACCGCCTATAATCGCAATACGCATGAATCAGTAGTCCTGCTCTTTTACCTGCACGTCCATAACGGATATGGCCACCATATTTACAATCTGCCGTACAGAACTACCCAGTTGGAGCACATGCACCGGCTTACGCAATCCCAGCAGAATCGGGCCTACCGCCTCCGCCCCACCTACTTCCTGCAACAAATGATAGGCAATATTCCCGGCCGCCAGATTCGGAAAGATCAATACGTTCGGTGATTCCTGCACCAGATCGGAGAAAGGATAATTTTCCCGAAGTAAATCCTTATTAAAAGCAAGTCCTGCCTGCATTTCACCATCAATAATAATATCCGGGTGCTGCTCTTTGATATGTGCTACCGCATTCCGCATAATGATGGCCTCGTGAGAGGCACTGCTGCCAAAATTAGAATAGGACAACATTGCAATACGCGGCCTGATATTAAAATGAGTCACTGCATGAGCTGTCTGTATAGTAATATCTATCAGCTCCTCTTCCGTGGGATTAAAATTCACGGTGGTATCGGAGAAGAACAAAGGTCCTTTGCGGGTAAGCATCATATACATACCGGCAACCCGCTTTGCCTTTTCATGCATACCGATAATCTCCAGCGCCGGACGTAAAGTATTCGGGTACTGACGGGTAAGACCAGACAATAACGCATCCGCCTCGCCTGTCTCCACCATCATACAACCAAAATAGGTCCGCTCTCTCATGATCTTACGCGCCTCATACAGGTTATAACCACGGCGTTTACGCTTCTCAAAAAACAAATCTCCGTAAGTTCTGCGTTTTTCTTCCTGCGCATCGCTACGCGGATCAATAACTGTTACACCATCAAGCTGAAGTCCGTTCTCAGCAATTAACTGGTTTATTTTTTGCTCATTGCCCAGGAGAATTGGTATGGCAATTTTCTCATCTCTTACGATCTGTGCCGCTTTAAGCACCTTCAGATTTTCAGCTTCCGCAAACACCACCCGTTTGGGATTTTGTTTCGCCTTATTGATCAGAAAACGCAGAATATTATCATCAGATCCAAGCCTGCGGTACAACTCCCCTTCATATGCTTCCCAATCAGCGACCGGCTTTTTCGCCACACCGCTTTCCATAGCAGCCCGCGCCACTGCAGGCGCTACCGTTACAAGCAGCCGCGGGTCAATCGGTTTGGGTATAATATATGTAGGACCGAAGTACAGGCTCTTTTCTTTATAAGCCACATTCACAATATCCGGTACAGGCTCCTTGGCTAATTCAGCTAATGCCTTCACAGCAGCCAGTTTCATTTCTTCATTAATGGTGGTGGCACGTACATCCAACGCACCACGGAAAATATAGGGGAACCCCAGTACATTATTTACCTGGTTGGGATAGTCGCTCCGGCCGGTAGCCATGATCACATCAGGCCGTGCAGCAACCGCATCTTCATAGGGTATTTCAGGATCCGGGTTGGCCAGCGCAAATACGACCGGCTTATGAGCCATCGTTTTAATCATCTCACCGGATACAACATTCCCCTTCGACAAACCGATGAAAATGTCTGCTCCTTTCATAGCATCACCAAGCGTCATATCCGGTACATCTTTCGCAAACAATTTTTTATTGTCGTCGAGATCAGTCCGCGCTGCTGTGATCAGTCCCTTGCTGTCGAACATATAAATATTGGCCACATCTGCACCAAGTGCGATATATATCTTACAGCATGAAATCGCCGAAGCGCCGGCGCCACTGACCACAAACCGCACTTTGGAAATATCCTTGCCCACAAGTTCCAGCGCATTGAGTAATGCAGCCCCCGATATAATTGCCGTGCCGTGCTGATCGTCATGCATAATGGGAATATTTAATTCCCGTTTCAACCGATCCTCTATCTCGAAACATTCGGGGGATTTGATATCTTCCAGATTAATACCTCCGAAAGTAGGCTCCAGCGCTTTCACTACATTGACAAACGCATCCACACCATGTGCGTTCAACTCAATATCAAATACATCAATATCCGCGAATATTTTGAATAACAATCCCTTACCTTCCATTACCGGCTTTGAGGCTTCCGGTCCGATATCGCCCAGCCCAAGGACAGCCGTACCATTGCTGATCACGGCTACCAGATTCCCTTTAGCAGTATAACGGTATACGGCCTCCGTATCTTTATGTATTTCCTTACAAGGCTCTGCTACACCCGGTGAATATGCCAGGGCAAGATCACGTTGTGTTTTCGTTGCTTTGGTAGGGATCACCTCTATTTTACCCGGCCTGCCTTGTTCATGATATTCAAGCGCGTCCTCTTTTCTGATCAGTTGTGCCATTATATGTTATCCGTTTTTCTTCAAAAGAAAGGACAAGGTACAAAGAAAGTATATAGCTTCAATCACCGCTCAAATCAGCAAATTACAACGGTATTATAAAAAACCGCCCGGACAAGCCGAAAAATAATAGCTTTGTACCTTGCTCATAGTATACATCTCATGAAACGTTCCGTACGGATATTATGGCAGTTTGTTATTGCCTGTTTTATTTTGTTCAACATAGTTGTCCTTGCTTTTTATTTCAACTGGACAGGCAACATGCCGCCCGAACACGTATATGAAAACCCGAGCAACAACCTGTCATCAGAAGTATATGCCGCAGACGGAGCGCTGCTGGGCAGATATTACGTACAGGACCGGTCTACGAGCAAATATCACGAGATCTCTCCCAACGTCCTCAATGCCCTGATCGCCACGGAAGACGAGCGCTTTTACGATCATTCGGGCATTGATGGCAAAGCGATTGCACGGGCAGTCCTCCTGCTGGGGAAGCAAGGGGGCGGGAGCACAATCACCCAGCAACTGGCCAAAAACCTCTTCGGGCGCCAGCGTCCCAACATATTCACCATGCCCGTAATCAAGCTCAAAGAATGGGTAATGGCTGTAAAACTGGAGCGTAACCTGACGAAAAATGAGATCATCACCCTCTATCTGAATACCGTACCTTTCGGAGATAATGTTTACGGCATCAAAAATGCTGCGCTGACGTTCTACAACAAAATGCCGGATAAGTTAACGGTGGACGAAGCAGCCGTGCTGGTCGGCATGCTGAAAGCCAATACCTATTACAATCCACGCATCCACCCGGAACGCTCACAGGCACGAAGAAATGTAGTGCTGGAGCAAATGGTGAAATCGAACATGCTGGATCGTACAGAAGCGGAACGCCTCAAAGAACTTCCGATCGTACTGGATTATCACAAGCTGGATTATCACGAAGGCATTGCTCCCTATTTCAGACAGGTGGTAGAACAACAGGTAAAGAAAACACTGAAGGATACCCGGAATCCATCTACAGGAAAACCTTATGATATTTATAAAGACGGGTTACGGATCTATACTACGCTGGATACCCGTATGCAACGCTACGCCGAACAGGCAGTAGAACAGCATATGACTGAACTGCAACAACAGTTTATCGCCCAGTCAGGCTACCGGGATGGTTCGGTATGGCGCAATCACATGAAAGTGATTTATGCCGCCATGAAGACCTCCGGCCGCTATTATGCATTGAAGGAACAGGGTCTGAACGAAGATGAAATAAAGGAAGTATTTAACACACCGGTATCCATGAAAGTTTTTGCATGGAACAGCCAGAAATACAAGGATACGGTCATGAGTCCTCTGGACTCTATCATGTATATGAAGACATTCCTGCAGACCGGGTTTATGGCTATGGATCCTCATTCCGGCGAAGTAAAAGCCTGGGTGGGGGGGATCAATCATGACTACTACCAATTCGACCACGTCAATATAAACACCAAACGACAAGTGGGCTCTACAATCAAACCGCTACTCTATTGCCTGGCAGTAGACAACGGATTTTCTCCCTGTGGAGCGGTCAGTACAGAAACACAGGTATTTAACGGCAAGCCCTATGATGCCGGCGGTTCGAAATTCGGAGAAATCACCATGCAAAGAGCCCTGGCATTCTCCGTCAATAACGCAGCTCTGTATATTCTAAAACAGGTAGGCGTCAATGCATTTGTTGATTTTGCAGAAAAATGCGGCATCTCCAGCAAGATAGAAAAATACCCATCCGCAGCGCTTGGCGTTTCTGATATCTCCCTGTTTGAAATGCTCGGCGCCTATAGTATGTTTCCGGCTGCCGGTATGCAAACACAGCCACTATTCATCATCAGGATTGAAGATAAAAACGGCAATCTGATCAAAGGTTTCGTATCCGAACAAAAAGAGATTATCAGCGCCGGAACCGCATTTAAGATGGTCAGTATGATGCAGGGTGTCGTAGATTACGGCACTGCAAAACGACTGCGGTATCGCTATAACCTCAGTGGCCCGATGGCCGGCAAGACGGGAACAACCAACAAACAGGCTGATGCCTGGTTCATTGGCTATACCCCCCAGTTACTGGCAGGAGCCTGGGTCGGTTGTGACGACCGGTTCCTCCGTTTCCGCAGTGAATATTTAGGCCAGGGGGCCGCAGCAGCCTTACCGATCTGGGCTTATTTTATGAAAAAAATCTATGCAGATAAAACATTCGAACTTGATGCCGGCATGCAATTCCAGAAACCGGAAGGATACGACGACTGTAACGTCATGGATGAAACCAGTATCATGCGTGCCAACAGCTATTATGACACAGAGAACACCGCACCCGAAGAGCAGGCACCACAGATACCACTGGAAGACTGGAATAACAGCAGGTAACGAACGATCACTTAATTTGAGAATCTGGAAATGCGCCAATTTGAAAATGTCCATATTATGCGAGTCATAATTCTCCCCGTTTTCAAATGCTTGAATTTTCAAATTGACTAATTTCCCAATGAACACACACAAAGGAAAAATAATCAATGATCCGGTATATGGTTTCCTCCGGTTTCCGGAACCGGAACTGATGCAGATCATAGAACACCCCTGGTTCCAGCGGCTCCGATACATCCGGCAAATGGGGATGGCGCACCTCGTATATCCGGGAGCGGAACATACAAGATTTCATCATTCCCTGGGCGCCTGCCACCTGATGGGAAAAGCATTGGATGAACTGAAAACAAAAAACATTTCATTTACCCGGGAAGAATGCCTTGCAGCAAGGCTGGCTATTTTATTGCACGACGTAGGTCACGGCCCCTTCTCGCATGCGCTGGAGCATTCTCTTGTGGCTGGTATTACCCATGAGCACATTTCCAGAATGATCATGCAGCATCTTAATCAGGAAACAGATGGCCTGCTTGACACCGCTATACAGATTTTTGAGCACAGCTACCCTAAAAAGTATCTGCACCAACTGGTATCCAGCCAGCTTGATGTAGACAGGATGGACTACCTGAACCGGGACAGCTTCTATACCGGCGTATCCGAAGGCGTGATCGGATACGACCGCATCCTGCAAATGCTTACGGTACAGGACGACGAACTGATGGTAGAAGAAAAAGGTATGCATTCCGTCGAAAAATTCATCATTGCCCGCCGGCTGATGTACTGGCAGGTATATCTTCATAAGACGGTGCTTGGCTCAGAACACTTGCTGATCAATATCCTCAAACGCGCCAAAGAGCTGGCACGCGATGGGGCAATCCTGTTTGCCACACCGGCTTTGCAACATTTCCTCTACAGCAGGATTACTGCGGAGGACTTCCGGGAAGATCCTGTGCATCTCGAACAATTCTGCAGGATGGATGACACGGATGTTCTGATCTCGATTAAAATATGGCAGGATCATCCCGACCCTGTGCTTTCAAAACTTTGCCGGATGCTGATCCGCAGAGAGCTGTACAAAGTAGCATTCAGCCCTGAACCACAGGAAACAATACTGGCGGCAAAAAAGGAAGAGGTCATGCGACAACTGAACATCAGCGAAAACGAAGCTGCTTATTTTGCCTTTACCGGCGTTACCTCCAATAATACGTACGACACGACCGATGAACGGATACTGATCGCCATGAAAGACGGCATGGTATCAGACATATCCGATATTGAAAATACCCTGGTCAATCAGACCACAGCCAGACCAGTACATAAGCACTACATATGTTACATGGCGTAGGGGTAACCCTTGCGGTTGCCCGGTTTGGATTATTGTATTTGGGCGGGGGTAAACTCCGCCCCTATTGTGCCAACCCGGAAAGCAGCGCTTTTTTCACCAATGCCGCCGTATTACTAACGTCCAGTTTGAGCATGATGCTGGCGCGGTAGTTCACAACCGTGTTTACGCTCAGGTACAGTTGTTCGGCAATCTGCGGACAAGTACCGCCATTTACGAGGAGTTGCAATATTTCTTTTTCACGCAGTGTAAGTGTCGATTTGGAAGAGCTTCTTTTCTGTATCCTCAACGCGGCATGCTCCATCTTTTCTTTCATAGCCGGATCCAGAAATTCTTTTCCTTCAAATACGGTTTCAATCGCTGAGATCAGCAACCGTTCTTCGGCATTTTTGAGAATGTATCCCAATACACCATGCCGGAACATATTCTGCGCATACAGACTGCTGTCGAAATTAGTCAGTGTAAGTATCTTAAGTTGCGGATATTTCTTTATGATCACCGGCGCCAGCTCATCACCCGTCTGATCCGGCAACTGGATATCGAGCAGCAGCACATCCGGCTGCACGCCCGCCAGGCCCTCCATAAGCGCTGTACCGGTCGGATAAGTACCCATGAGCAGGATATGCGGATAGCGGTGCAGTACATTCTGCACACCACCGATTACCAACGGATGGTCATCTGCTATCGCTATACGAATCTGCATATGATTACACTTATGCAAATTTACGGTTTTCCCGTCAGTTACCGGCCAGCCGTTCCCGTTCGAACTCAATGTAGACCGTGGTATTCCTGCCCGGCGCCGACATGATAGATATTTCCCCTTTCAGAGCCTGCACACGGTATCGAAGATTCTGAAGCCCGATGCCGTCGTATTTCCGGTCCGTGTCGAAGCCGATACCATTATCCTCCACTGTAATACTAAGCTTCTCTCCATCCTGGCGAATCAGGATAGCTGCATAAGTTGCATGCGCATGCTTGACAACGTTCTGCACCAGCTCCTGTGTGATCCGGTAAAGCAGCAATTCTACAGACTTATCCAACCCATCGAAATTCCCCTGAAACTGGAGCTCTATTTCCAGTTGGTTACCTGCATTTATGTTATCACAGTAAATACCCAGCGCATCTTCGAGGCTATGCCGGACGAGTACGTCGGGCATCAGGTTATGCGCTGTTTTCCTTACCTCAGAGGCTATATCATGCAATATAATCCTGAGATCGCCGAGTTTTCGGATATGTGCCACCTCCGGATTTTCCTCCTTCACGGCCCCGAGCGTCAGGCTTGCGGAAACCAGCATACCACCGATACCGTCATGCAATTCACGCGCAATACGCGCACGCTCCTGCTCCTCTCCTTTCATAATTGCTTTCAACTGACTGATCTCACGCTCCTGTTGCCAGGTACGCATCTGCTCCGCCTGCAGATGCTGCCGGTTGCGGTTACTGCGGTGCAGACTCACCATAAATGCCGTCAGCATCAGCGCGCCGCCGGAGATAATCAGGATCCATAGATTTTTCACCTTGAGCTGAGCCTGCTGCCGGGTAAGCTGAAGTGCATTACGGACGAGTTCCCGGTCTTTTTCTGCCGTGTGATACTTAACCTCAAGAAGACGAACGGCCTGCACATTCTCCTTGCTCATCAGACTATCTCTGATATTGTGATACTTCCGCTCATGTGCAAGCGCTTTTTCATACTCACCACTTTGAGCATATATGTCGGCAAGTGTATGATGCCCGTTGCTGACCTCAAAAGACATACCAATCGTTTCGGACTCCGACAGGAAATACTCCAGGTAACGGACAGCATTTTTATAATCCCCAAGCAGGAAACTGGTATATCCCAACGGATAATACGGTGATATCCGGATCATCCGGATATGGCTTCCTTTACTGAGCAGCTCCGCTTTACGGAAGCAACGCATTGCCTCTTCAGGATCTTTCTTATATAAAAAAACCCGCCCAAGACTGTTCATCAGTAATGCCTGCTGGGTTTTCATATCCTGCTGTACCGCCAACCGGTAACCTTCCTCAAAACTAAGCTGTGCTTCATCATATCTGCCGGTCATTCCCAAAGCTGCCCCGCGTATATTCAGCAGCGACACCAGTTGGCGATGATACCCCTGCCTCCGGGCAATGCGCTCAGCCTGATCCAGATATAAAAAGCTTTCCTCATATTGCCCGATCTGCCCGAAAAGACTTGCGAGATTGCTGTATATCGTCACCAGGTGCGGCGGCTCTCCCAGATTATTCAAACCCACATCCTCCAGCGCTTTGTAGAGATAATATGCTGTATTCCTGAAATCTCCCGTATTACCAAATGATTGGGATACTTCTGCATAAATCTTGGATAACAACATACTATCCTGAAAAACAGGCACTCCTTTTGCCAGCAACTCACGAAACACACGTATACCTCTCTTGTAATTCCCCTGCTCAGCATTCAATCCGATCAGCCTGAGCGTTGCCAACCCCGCTCCTTCACCAAAACCGCCAGCGCGGCTATCCGCCAAAGCCCGGGAATACAAATTTCCGGCACTGTCCGACAACGAGTCACGAATAAGGTCACCAGAACGAATCAGTTCCATAATAACCGCTGTATCCGCCAACGT
Source organism: Flavipsychrobacter sp. (assembly GCA_037190845.1). Classification (GTDB taxonomy): domain Bacteria; phylum Bacteroidota; class Bacteroidia; order Chitinophagales; family Chitinophagaceae; genus JBEBVQ01. The sequence goes on from JBBCJI010000026.1 coordinate 43,373, forward strand.
CCGTAACTGCATATTTCCTTCGCCCCCACCATTCAGCACCTGCTGGGCCGTTGCCTGCATATACCAGACGCACATCAGACCTGTCAGCAACAGTCGCGGAAATGCTATCACCCTGGAAAATAAAAGCATATTCTAATATACAATTATAATCGTGAGAAAACGCATAAAAAAAACAATTATGATATAAACATACTATCCCGCCGTCAGGCAGCAAAAATACCTTTGATAGGCACGATTTTTTTAAAGAAATAATTATTATGAGAAAAACAAATACATTTATTTCCACCCTGCTTTTACCTGCTGTATTCCTCACCGGGATCAGTGAAACGGGCGCAAGGATGAACGGTATCGATGGTATCGATGTTGCCGGGAGGCAGGCAACACAACTCTACTTCGTGGAGAACAAGGGGCAGGTGAAAGATCAGCACGAGATAAAACGGGATGATATTGATTTCCGCCTTACAGCAGCCAGTGGTCTGAATATGTTTGTCGGCAACGGCATGCTCCACTATCAATGGACAGCCACTGCGGAAGACATTAGCACCCGCACGTACAGAATGGACGTGACGCTGGTTGGCGCCAACCCCAATGCTGAGGTGGACGCAGTTAATCAGGGCGGATACAGCGAACGCTATTACCAGCCAGACATGGCTGGCGTAGTGGCACATAGCTGGCAAAAAATTGTTTACCGGGAGATATATCCGAATATTGACTGGGTTTTATACACACGCAACGGTATACTGGAATATGATTTCGTGGTACACCCCGGCGGCAAGGTTTCTGACATCCGCTTACGCTATGACGGTGCAGGTTCATTAAAACTGAACGCAAACGGAAGCATCACTGCAACAACCCCGATGGGTACCATTACCGAAAATGCACCGGTCAGCTTTGCGGCAGGTAATAAAAGCATTCCATCACGTTTCCTGCTGGATCAAAACATACTCAGTTTTGATGTAGCCTCATACGAAGGAACACTGGTGATAGACCCCGTATTGGAATGGTCTACTTACTATGGGGGTAACGGCATGGACTATGGCCGCTGTGTTGCAACAGACAATACAGGAGCCGTATACATGACAGGAAGCGCATTCAATGCCGGTACCAACCTGGCCACTACCGGCGCACATCAGGGCAGTTATGGCGGTCCTGCTTCCGGAGTGACGTACGGAGATGCATTTCTGGTAAAATTTGACATGGCCGGCAACCGCTTGTGGGCAACCTATTTTGGAGGTACCGCAAGCGAAGGTGGCTGGGGTGTTGTCTGCGATGAGACCAATAATGTATACCTGACCGGACAGACATCCAGTTCCTCAGCTATATCCGGCGGAACTAATATCTTCCAGAATACTTATGGCGGTGGCTCCAGTGATGCCTTTCTCGCTAAATTTGACTCATCCGGGGCATTTGTATGGAGCACCTATTACGGAGGCTCCGACATGGATGAAGGCTGGGGCGTTGCCAGCGACAAGCAGGGACACATTTATCTCGCAGGTAAAACAACAAGTTCCAGCGGCATTTCTTCCGGCACTACTGTACATCAGCCTGCCATTGGCGGCGGACAGGATGGTTTTCTTGTAAAATTCGATACAGCAGGCAACCGGCAATGGGCTACCTACTTCGGCGGTAACGGTGCTGATCATACCTGGACTGCAAAGTGCGACAATACAGGCAATGTGTACATTTCCGGTGAAACAGGAAGTACAAACAACATAGCAACCACAACCGGTCATCAAACCACAATGACCCCAAGCAATGGCTCAGAAGCATTCCTGATAAAGTTCGCACCTGACGGATCTAAATTATGGGGCACCTATTATGGAGGAGATCAACCCGGCCAGACTTTCGGCACCGGCATCGCCATAGACGACAGTAACGCGGTGTACCTCTCAGGCTACACAACCAGCACTGTAGATATCGCCACTCCGGGCAGCCACCAACCAACATTGGTTGCCGGATACACTTCTTTTCTGGTAAAATTTGACACTACGGGAGATCGTGTCTGGGGCACCTATTACGGTGGTACTGGTCTTGAGAACGGGTACGGAGCAACATCCGATCCTTGGGGAAATATTTATATCACCGGCTACACCACAAGCCCCGACAACATTGCCACATCCGGTGCTATCCAGCAATCACTCGAAGGTGCGCAGGATATATATGTGGCTAAATTCAACCGGGAAGGGGTTCGCCTGTGGGGAACTTATTATGGTGGAGCAGGATACGATGCGGGCATTTCCGTTGCTGCGGATCGTTATGGCAGTGTTTATGTTACCGGATTTACCAATGGAGGCGGAATAAGCACTACAAATGCATTTCAGCCAAATTTAGGTGGCGGATTTGATGGTTTTTTACTGCGCCTCTCCGAATGTACGGCAGTAGAAAACCCTGAAATAATCGGAGGCGCCGACTCCCTTTGCGCAGGCACTTCTGCTATGTATGGCATCACACCGATACCTGGAGCCCATAGTTACACCTGGATACTTCCTTCCGGATGGCTGGGGAACAGTACTAACGACAGCATCCTTGCTACTGCAGGCAATACCAGTGGTATTATATCTGTTGTCGCCAACGGGACCTGCAATACCAGCGACACCATAACCAAAGAAGTTGGTGTATATCCGGAGCCGATCATTGATGTGATGGTAGACGGTATCGTACTAAGCACAATACAACAGTTCGTCAGCTATCAGTGGTATATGAACAATCTTATGATCACAGGCGCTACTGACTCAACCTACGATGTTATTGAAAACGGCATATACTCAGTACGTGTGGTAGACCAGCATGGCTGTAGCCATATATCCAGACCTTATGCTGTAAATAACGTTTCTGTTGATGAATATAGCACTGCCGGGACACAGGTCAAAATATATCCGAACCCGGCACAGGACATCCTTTATGTTCATGCAGCAAAGCCGGTACAAACTGTGATCAGAAGTATTGATGGCCGGGTTGTTGTCCGTCACGAAAACGTGAATCAAATAAACATCAGCGAGCTGTCTGAAGGAATTTATATCCTGCAGATCACAGATGAAAAAGGACAACTACTTCTTACGGAAAGACTGGTAAAAGCAGGACGATAAAATCACCTGCAGCAAAAGGGAGCATGCCGAAAATCCCGGACAGAGTAGGCATCTGATACGATAAAAGCTATTTATGAAAAGATTTATAATAAACAGGCAATACATTTGGGCGCTGGCGCTCGGAACTGTCTGCGTACTTACTCCGTCACTGGCAGATGCACAAGTGCCAACTATCCAGTGGCAAAAAGGACTGGGTGGCACCCTGAATGATACACTTACAGCGATTGAACCCACAGCAGTTGACAACGGATACATCGCAGGTGGTTACTCGTGGTCATCGGAAACCGGTGACAAAAAAGATGCATCCCGCGGAGGAGCCGATTATTGGATATTGAAACTGGACGACAAGGGCGAACCTGTCTGGCAGGTGACTCTGGGCGGCTCAGGCAATGACATGTTGCAATCCATAAAGCCCATCAAAGACGGAGACGACGGATACATTGTCGGGGGATATTCATACTCACCAGTCAGTGGGGAAAAAACAGAAGGCAATCGGGGCGGTGCAGATTACTGGATTCTGAAGCTGAGCAGCAAAGGCGACATCGAATGGCAACGGACTATTGGCGGCAGCGCTGATGATTACCTGTCTGTTGTGTATCCGGATCCTGATGGTAATGGTTATATCGCCGGAGGCTGGTCACAGTCAGGTATTTCGGGCGAAAAAACACAGGCGCCCAAAGGTGGTACGGATTTCTGGGTGGTAAAATTAAGCAGCGACGGTAGTACGATCGAATGGGACCGCACTTACGGAGGCAGTACCGGGTCCAGCATTCTGAAAGACATAACCTTCTTTAAAGGCAGCTACATACTGGGCGGCCACAGTAGTGCAGGCGCAGGAAACGACAAAACCGAAGCATCCAAAGGCGGTTTCGACTATTGGGCAGTAAGTATTGACGGTGGCGGAACAAAGGAATGGGACATCACTGTTGGCGGAAGCGAAGATGAATTCTTAGCCGGCATCATCAGAGACGACAATACGGAAACCTATCTGCTTGCCGGCAGCTCGGCTTCAGACAAATCCGGCGACCGGAATGTTGGCAGTCAGGGCGGATTCGATTACTGGATCGCACGTATCAAAGGTGATGGAGGCGGTGTATCTTCGGATAATGCCTTCGGGTCATCGGAAAATGATCACCTTACCTCTGTACGTGCCGTTGCAGAGGGGAAAGAAGGTTATATCCTGGGGGGCTGGTCTTCCGGGCCTAAATCGGGTGATAAATCCGACGACGCACGGGGAGCCAATCAGGACTACTGGATCGTAAAAATGGATGAAAGCGATAAATTTACATGGGATGTAACCGTAGGCGGAAAAACCGGTGATGACAACCTGGCTGCAATCGTACCGACACCGGACGGAGGATACATAGCAGGCGGCACATCGGCGTCTGATAAAGACGGAGACAAAACGGAAGGCTCCCAGGGAGCTGCCGATTACTGGCTGATAAAATATCAGGGGTGTATTCCTGCGGCTTCTTCTGTAAACGCGACTTTCTGCGCCGGCAGCAACTACCGGCTCCCGGACGGCCGGACGGTAACTGCTGCCGGTACATACTGGAGCATCGTTGTCGGGCCGACAGGATGTAACGACACACTCTTTACCGTACTGGCAGAACTGCCCCGGTATTCTATTAACGTTACCGACACAATCTGCCAGGGAGGTAAATATACCCTGCCCGATGGGAGAGATATTTCAATAGGCGGTGTTTACGCCGTAGGATTTCGTACCGTAGACGGTTGCGACAGCATGTATACCATTAACCTGACTGTTAACCCTCCGGATACAACCTACGTATCTGCCAACATATGCAATGGAGCAGCATACCTGCTGCCGGGAGGGCGCCGGGTATATACATCAGGCGTGTATACCGACCTCATATCTGCTGTCGGCGGATGTGATACAGTAATTGTAACAACGCTGGATGTAGCGATCATACATTTTGGCATTACACAAACGGGCGCTACGTTATCAGCCGATGTTGCCAACCTTGACTCCTATCAGTGGATCAACTGCGCTTCCCTGCAGCCGATTGACGGCGCTACGGCATCCTCGTTTACTCCGGAAGAGCGTGGCTTTTACGCAGTAGCAGTAACACTGAATAACTGTACAGATACTTCCGCCTGCTTCCCGCTCGGTATGGAAGGCATGAGTGTGGACAAACTGGCCGGTCCGGGATCGGTAAAGCTCTACCCTAACCCTGCGCGGGACCTATTCATCGTCGAAAGCACAGACGGCAGTGCTATTGGCAGTGTAGCGCTGTACAATATGCTCGGCGCTGTCATATACCAGTCTGTACCTCAGGCAGCACAGCATACCATCACAGTATCAGAACTGCCGGCCGGCATCTATATGATCCGTGTACAGACAAGCGGAGGTATAACGACGGAGAGAATAGAGGTGCTCCGATAAATAGCTAAAGAGCCCTGGAAAGAAGCAGCCATATTGGGGGATATGGCATAATCCCGGCCAAGTTTGGTCGGGATTTTTATTGTCCTATCACTTCAGCAGCGTCACATTCCCCTGATACCGCTCCCCTGCTCCATTTCGGAATCCGGCAGAAATCTGATACACATATACCCCCTCCTGTACTATCTGTCCGTTGAAACGCCCGTCCCAGCCTCTGTCCGCAATATTCCTCGACTCATACATCAGCTGTCCCCAACGGTTGAACACCTGCATGTGAAAGCTCGTCACACCGCGGGTCTGCAGGCCACCCGGAAAGAAATGATCATTCAACCCATCACCGTTCGGCGTAAATACATTGGGCAGATCTATATAACATGAGCGGTAGATCGTGATGCTGTCAGTAACAGTGCATTCATTTTCTGAAATAACCTGCAGCCAATACATACCCGGGGTCTGCACCGTGATCATTGCTGATGACGCACCCGTGCTCCAACGGTGTTGATCTCCTTCCTGCCCTGATTCCTGGTTTGCCAACCGGAGTGCATCGCCGGGACAAAGCGAACTATCCGTCCCGAGATGCACCAATGGTAACGGCGCCACATAGATCGTATCCCTTGCCATAGTATCGCGGCACGGATTATACGCCGCCGTAACGGTTAGCGGGTATGTACCGGCAGTTGCGAAAGAATAAGTAAGTGGCACAACCTGATCCGGCTGCCCCTCCGCCCATTCCCAGACCAGAGAGTCTGCGCCGGATCGGTAAACAGGTTGAAAATGGACCGTTTCGCCCGCACAGATATGATCCCGGTCGGGATTCAGGTACAGGTAAGGAAGGCTGTCTACAGTCAATGCATGATAAACAGTGTCGTTACAATGATTGCCATTGGCGGCGATCAAGCGTATCAGGTAGTTCCCCGGCTGATCATACATATGCTCCGGACTGAATTGAGTTGCGCTATCCCCATCGCCAAAATCCCAAACCCAAGCGCTGAAATTACCCGTAGAACGATTCTTAAACTGTACCGGGGACCCGGCACATACTACAGAGTCTACATCAAAGGCCAACAGGCGGGATAACGATGTTATTGTCAGCTCCACAAAATCACCGCATCCGTACAAAGTCTCATAATACACCTGATACACTCCTGTATCGGAAGTATAAAGCGTATCACCATTTCCCACGCTGCCGTAACCTGTTTGGATCGTATCACCGCTTTTCATCCATCTGTATATATAGCTATCCGGATCTAGCGGCGGCGGGATAATCCAGGCTGTCCCACCTTTGCCGTTGCTGCATGCTCCCCCAGTTCCCGTTACAGGATGGGTTCCCGAGAAGATCACATGGATCGTATCGATATGGAATTTACATCCCGGGCCATAATAAGTCAGGATGCAGGTGCTATCCGGCCGGGCAACCGGTCTTTTCAGAGAAGGATATCCATCTGCCCATCGCGGCTGCCAGCCGATATTGCAGGGAATATCCAGCACGCCGCTGTCCCTGAAGCAAAAGATCTCCTGACGGGAAGAATATACAGTATCCCTGCCACTCCGGACATTCACTTGCGTCAACACATTCGGGGGAAGGCCGATCCGGGATATATAATTCTGGGTATTGTCTCCAGTGTCCCGTAGAGAAGACTGCTGACAAACAAATTCAAATCCTGCCGCCATGCCGGCCAGATCCGGCTCCTGGATACAATTAAAAACATTAGGTAAGGGCTGATTAAGAACGTATTTATCACTACTAATATATACTTTACCACGGAAGCGCTTGAACTGTGACCAGCCCTCGTGGGGGGAATTCACTGAGTCTGTATCCAGCAAATGTCTTCTGATCTGTACTGCGGAATCCGGATCGTAACAGGGATTTATTTCATATTGGTATATCCTCCGACCGATAGGCCCATGGTTATTCCGCATTCTTACGTTTGAATGGCAAGCGTATAACTTTGAATTAGCGGGTGAAAAACATACGCCATAGGAAGGCTCCGTACTGAGTAACACTGCATCCGACACCTGGCCGGAAACAGGATCAAACCGGCAAAGGAGGACACCATCACAATCCATACTTACCGGAGGCTCCATATACATTTCCCCCTTTCTCGGATTATTGGAAGTAACCGCAAGCATATGTCCGTCGGGGGATGCATCCATGTAGGTAAACGCATACGAGCCGAGCCCGCGTATCTGACTGCCGGTTTGGGAGATTACCGGTGCCGGATCCACGCCGGTAGCCGTAATATGATAGGCATGGAATACCGGTGTATCCACAAGGTGCACGATCAGCCAATAATCAGAACAAGATCCCATAACGGCAACCATGGCTTCACTGTAGCCGGTATCTATCAGCATGCCCTTCGCTCCCGCCACCAGATCACCCCGCCCGCCATCAAGGGTCATATCGGCAATAGAGTAGTACAGAGCCCCACGGCTGGCCCTTGGATTATACGCTGGCTGAACATAACCCGCCATAGGCTCCAGGGAAAAGATATAATACCGGTTCTGATTACCCGGTACAGGTACAATCACGGTCCCCTGTGCAGTGGTCTGTGCGGTACCCAAAGTATCCGTCAGCCCCCTGCTTAAAGGAATAGCGCCATTGGGCATGCGTTGATGGTTACGGTTCCAGCACAGGGTACCATCCGTATAAAAAAGCAGTTGACCGGTTACCGGATCAGAAACAGAAGCACCCGCCTCTACCGAATGGAGTGCCGTCCGGATCAGTTGTGGTATGGAACTATTGAAATCAATGCCCATATTATGGCCATATACCCAGACATTATTTTCGTTTTGTGCATGTGTCCTGTAATAACCTGATGTGATCAGGAACAGGATAACCGTTGCAAATCCGGCTAAAAGATGATTGCTTTTTTTAACCATTTTAATCGTACTCATCTCAATAAAGTCACATTCCCCCGGTACCGTTCTGCCGTCCCGTTTCTGAACCCGGCTGATACCTGATATACATATACACCTTCCTGCACCGGATCGCCATTGAAACGACCATCCCAGCCTTTGTCCGCAAGATTGCGGGACTCATACACAAGCTGCCCCCAGCGGTTGAATACCTGCATGTGAAAGCTTGTCATACCGTGAGTCAGCAGCCCCCGTGGAAAGAAATAATCGTTTGTGCCATCGCCGTTCGGTGTAAAGACATTCGGTAAATCTATAAAACAGGATCGGTGGATCGTGACGCTGTCTGTGGCTGCACATTCGTTATCTGAAATAACCTGCAGCCAATAAGTCCCCGGATCCTTCACCGTAATAGCTGCAGTATGAGCACCATTACTCCAGTGGTATTGATCACCTTCCTTTCCTACTTTCAGGTTCACAAGCCGCAAGGGTACTTCACCGGGGCAGTAGAATGTATCGGATCCAAGCTCCACCAATGGCAGCGGAGCAACGTACATCGTATCGCTTGCCGAAGTATCCCGGCATGGGCTGTACGTTGCAGTAACAGTTACCGGATATGTTCCGGGAGATACGAAAGAATAAACAAATGGCATAACCTGGTCCGGCTGACCTTCCCGCCACTCCCATACCAATGAATCTGTACCAGGGCGGTAAACAGGGCGGAACATCACCGTTTCCCCCACACAGAGGCGATCCCGGTCGGGATTCAGATACAGGTATGGCAAGCTGTCTACCGTGACGGTATGATAAAACGTATCATTGCAGGGAATCGGGTTTGAGGCCGTCAGCCGTACCCGGTATACTCCGGGCTGATCGTACGTATGTTCCGGGCTAAACTGCGCCGAGGTATTACCATCCCCGAAGTCCCAGCGAAAATCAGAAAGATCGTTGGTAGAAGTATTGGTAAAAGAGACTGGTGCATATTGACAGATGACAGTATCGCCAATGAAAGATGCATTATAATCCGGCTCCGTTAAAGTGAAGAATAACATAGTGTCACACCCTTCGGTGCTATGCAAGTGTACCTGATAACTACCCGCTCCGATATCCCCGAGTTCATCTCCGGTTCTGCTGGTGACGTTACGCAAGAGGTTGCCTGCATTATCGTGCCACCGGTAAGTATAGATAGTCGTGTCTCCGGGAAACGGGGTAATACGGACGATATCCTTTGCTTCACCCCTGCAACTTTGTTGCTGCACGGACAGAGCCGGTAAACCGGCAGAAAATCGCACGTAAATATGCTCCACCCGGTATGTACATCCCCAGTATGGGTATATTATAGTATAGATGCCGGATGTAGTAACCGTCCGGTAAGGTCCTGTTGTCCCGTCATCCCACATATAGTCCATGCCTGATATATCGTTGGCCTGCAATACAATGCTATCCCGGAAGCATAAGCCTGTGTCCCGGTATATAGTCAGGGTATCGTCTAACACCTCCACTACGCACACGGCATTGGGCAGTCCGTAGCCGGAACGCATACCTGCCGGCAGCCGGATAGCATTTTCCTCGTACCCGCAGGCTGTGCCTGGAAGATCCGGCGAATGGATCACATGAATAACCGTATCGGCCGGATAAGCGGATGTCTGGTATATCTTGCCGTCCGGACCGGCTTTCATATCTCCGGACATGTTGCGTGGTCTGTACGCCACCCTTGTCTGCGATGCCAGTATTTCCGTGAATGTCGGCCTGCCCAGATCATACTGTACGATCTCATTCTGCAGGAGATCGTTGAGGATATCCAGGTATAGTTTGGAATTATCCGGAGAGAAGCAGGCTCCGTAGCCGTACACAGTCGTGTCGGTCGCAGCCGGAGTGCTCCGGGTGATCCGCTTCGGATCGGACAGCCTGCCGGTGCCGGGATCAAAGCTGTATAGCCGGATGCCTTTCATTGGTCCGTTCCTGCACAGGGAAACGATTTTTGTTCTGTCCGGTGAAGCTTTGATCATCCCTGTCATGGCAGTGAGCGAAGAAGTGGTGTCCACAGGAGAAACTACTGGTACGGGGTTGATACCTGCGGCAGATATTTCATAAGACTGGTAACCTTCCGCTTTCAGCGACCTGACGATCAGCCAGTAGTTGCATTGATTGCCGTAAACGATGGTCATCTCTTCATTGATATGATCCCGCAGTAATGTTTTCTGCGGCATTGTAAGAACGTCACCCCAACCACCATTCAGACTCATGTCAATGATACTATGGAATAAGGTAGCTTTGATCGCCGGACCAGGACTATCAATACTGTGAGTGACAGAGAACAGGTAATATCTGGAGTTGCTGCCGGGGACCCGGGCGATAACGGCCGCCTGTCCGACGGAACTCACGCCCTGGGAGCCTTGCAGCAAACTGCCGTTGGGCATTACCTGGTGCCGGCGGTCCCATACATGCGCGCCGTTCGTATAAAACAACAGTTGCCCTGTCGCATCGCATATGGAGGCGCAACCCTCGAGCTGTTCGATACCGGTAAAAAACGGCACAGGGCTACCACTGCTGAAGTCCAGCCCGGCGTTGTAGCCAAATGCCCACATGTTTTCTTCTTTCTGCCCGTATAAGGCATGACAGGCAGTCATGAGCAGACAGTACAGGCAGGTGCCGCGCAGTAACAAGGATTTTATACGATTCACAGGATATCTTAACTACAATATACCGGCAGGGATTTTCTGCCGGTATATAAAACATTGAATGATCAGCTACTATCGTTTCACTATATTTTCCACTTTTATCAGTCTGCCTTCTGTATTCCGGATCATCAGTAAATATACGCCTTTGGCCAGACCGCTGATATCTATTGTCCCGGCATGCTGTGCCTGCAGTACTTGCCGGCCTTCTATATCTGACAGTGTTACATTTGCCGCCACAGTGCTGATGATGTGCAGCACATCGCCGGCAGGATTGGGATATACGGTGATCACAGGATCGTTTGCCAGGTCATGCACAGAGATATTGGAGATTGAATAATAATCCGTATCACTACAGCCGGATTTTGTCACCACAACGCTGTAATGCCCGTTTGCCGTAGCAGTGTAGGTAGCGTTGGTGGCACCGTTGATGAGCGTGTCATTCCGGTACCATTGCCAGGAATCATAGTCGGTGGCTGCTGTGCTCAGGACATTACCGTTCACGGAAATCGTTACGTCCACTATACGTATAGCGACCTGCAGGCTGACAGCAAGACCGGTATCGCAGACGCCGGCAGCCCGCACGGAAATGACGCCTGTACCTGTCACCGTTGTATGAATGATATTACTGTCGCTGCTACCGACCCATCCGTTCGGAAGCTCCCAAATATAGGTGGCTCCCGGAATAGCCGGCACCTGATAACTAGCCATATCACCAAGACAAACTGAATCGGCCCCGGAAAGGGTCTGTTCGTCGGACATATACCGGCAGTCGAATAATTTCTGCACGAATGCGTCCCTGCCACTTGATCCCGTTGTAGCAGGATCCAGAATGAGACTGGCAGAACCGGGATCAAAATCTACTTGCCCGATAAAATCCCCACCGGCATACACATGACCACTCTTTTCCGTTGCAATACCGTACCCATTTGCATTAGCCGTAGCATTACCGAAAGAAGCACCCCAACCGACATTACCATACGCATCCAGTTTGGAAACATAAATATGATTACTCTCCGTTCCGGAAACAAAATTCAAGGTACCGGTCCCCGGATCAAGGTCAATGGTATCCCTGAAGATACCGATCGAATATACGGCCTTTCCTGCAGCTTCCACTACAAGGCCCTGTGGTGTACAGCTCCTGTTCACTTCCAGCTTGCTGGCCCATTGCAGCGCTCCCGATGAATCCAACTTCATCACATACCCGATGGTTGCGCCGAACACATTTCCGCTGAACGGACTCCTCCACTGGCCTAAAGCAGTAGCGTAATGCGTACCTGCCGGATCCGGATCAAAGTCTACCGTGCCGGTAAAGCTGCCTGTCAGGTAAAGGTTCCCGTATCTGTCCATATTTATATCCGCCACTCCGCAGCTTTTCCCCCCGATCTGTTTCGCCCACAGGATTGTCCCCGCAGCATCAAGCTTCACAATAAGCACGTTTCCCGGACTGTCGGGAACGATCGTCTGTGTTCCGGTGCCGACAGGCAGGCTCAACGTGCTGTTAAAAGCAAGCGCAGCATACAGTTCGTGTACACCTTTCCCTGCGATAAGCTGGAATCCGTTGCCCGGTAAGATTTTTTCCCATATAAATTCCCCTCTGCTGTTCAGCTTGAGTATAAAGCGTGTAGCCTGGCCGGCCGTTCCTATTTTATGTATGCCGGGTCCGGGGTCAACATCTGCGGTATCGAAGAAGGCGCCACTCAGGTAGATGTTCCCGGCGCGGTCCAGACTGATCTCTCCCAGGCCTGCCCAGCCGGTTCCGCCGATGTTTATTGCCCACACAAGATCTCCCGATGCATTCAGCTTGCAGAGAAATCCGTCGTTGGTGCCCCCCGTGGCATAGAGGTTATGCACACCCGGACCAGGATCAACATCCATGGAGTCCACAAAATATCCCGCGGTATAAACATTGCCTAAATCATCCACGGCAATGGCATCCACATCATAGGATTTGGAAGCTGTGCCCCTGAATGTCTTTGCCCAAACCAGATTCCCGGCTGCGTTCACCTTGGTAATGTATATATCAGGATTACCGGTAGCCGTAACCGGGGAGACAAGCGTACCCGGATCCAGATCAGCCGTACCGCGGAACAGGCCGGCGTTATACACGTTTCCTGAATCATCTGCAGCTATCCGTTCACTTAAGGTTACGCCGGTGCCGCCATACTGGTGCGCCCATACGAGTGTAGGCGCCTGGGCATGGATATTGTAATGATTAAATATTAGCAGGGAAAAGACTAAACCAATCCTGGATAAAACCTGTATCATGTTTAAGAATTTTGACGTTAAGAAATATGGTGTGGCATACCGGTATACCAATAACTCACTGATATCGTAACAAAAGTCGGACATGCCGATAAGGACAACAAGGGTAGTTTCTACCCAATTTAATCGTATGGCAATCCTGTGACAAAACCTTTTTCAGATCTGCTTGGTTGTTGATGAGACATTCTTATTTTTAATAGTTTTGTTCGTTTACCCAAACCAGTTTACATGTCGGGAGCAGTGCACTTATCTTTTTTTTCTCTCCGGATCCGCCTCTTCTCCCGCGGTGTCATTTATGCCATCTGGAGCATGATCATATCAGGGTCACCGGCATCAGCCCAGCAGTTTCACAATTTGACCATGTTACCAGAACATTTTTTTTCCATTGCCTCAGAAGATACCGCGTATGTACATAAGTTACTGGGCAGCGCAGGTTATTATCTGCCTTTACATTCGGACAGCGCACTGTTTTTATATGAGCAGGCAAAACAACTAAGTTTTCGTATTCCATATCCCGATGGGATTTGTGTAGCATTGAATGGTATCAGCAGATTTTATGCAGACAGGGGAGACCAGACAAAAGCATTGGCATACCTGCGGGAAGCGGAAGTGTATTGTAAAAATGCCTTTTTCAGGGCGCGTTCTCTTACGGTCAGTTGGTATCAGTCTATGGCGATACCACATACCTATTCCGGAAGGAATGACTCGGCCGTGTGGTATCTCTACCGGTCACTGGAGTTTGCCCGGAGCCTAAAAGACACAGCATCTATGCTCGCTGCTTATAACTTGCTGGGAACTGTCTGGATCCATAACAAAGACCTGAACAACGCGATCAGATATCTTGAAAAAGGAGAACAGCTCGCTTTGCAGAAACCATACACAGACGATCTGGCTCTTATTTCTAACAATCTGGCAATTGCTTACGGCAATTTGGGCGACAGCACAAGAATGTTGCATTCCCTGCAAAGGGCTGCAACGTATGCCCGGATTTCCGGCAATAAAAGACAACAACAAAAGGCGCTGCTGAACCTTGCCGACTATTACCTGAAAGGACAACAGCCCGCCGAAGCGCTCAGACACCTGCAGGAAGGACTTTCTTTTACAAAGGAAGAAAACCATACACTTCGTTTCGAGTTCTATTACGGCCTGAGTAACGCCTGGCACCAACTCGGCCATTTTCGAAAAGCACGTACGTATGGGCTTGCGGCGGAAGCATGCATCTCCGGGAAGCAGCTACACACTTTTTCCAAAGCATATTTTTTTGAGGAGCAGGCAAGGATCTGCGATGCGCTGGGTGATCGTGCCGGGGCATACCACTACCAGAAATTGTACACTGCACTAAGCGACAGTCTGAACCGGACATCCAGAAAAGGTGAGATAGACCGGCTTGAAACTATGTACCGGCTGGCAGAGCATGAAAAAGAAATCGCTCATAAAGAAAAGGAATTGCTGTTCAACGCCGCCAAGATCCGCAACCGCAACATCTGGATCATTACCATCAGCATCGGTGCGTTGGGTATTACCGCTTTCCTCTTCGGCCTGTACCGCAACTCCCGACGCAGGATGCTCCTGCTCCGCCAGCAAAAAGAAATTGACGAGCTGAAAGCCATGATCAGCGGAGAAGAAAAAGAACGCAACCGTATTGCCATAGACCTGCACGACCATGTCGGTGGACTGCTATCCGCAGCTTTCTATAACCTGGAACGGATCAAAGAAGAAAACAACGACATGGAACACTCCCACGCCTTCCGGAAAATAAAATCCCTGATCGGGGAGGTACAATATGAAATACGCAATACGGCCCATAACCTGATGCCCGATATTCTGATCCATCACAGTCTGCCGGAAGCGGTCCGCATCTATTGCGCCGATATGGAGCGGGATGCTGCCCTGCGGATTGACGTGCAGATACAGGGCCAGTTCGACAACCTCCACCAGGATTTCCAGTTGTCGCTGTACCGGATCATACAGGAGCTGGTGCAAAACATCCTGAAGCACGCTGAAGCCACACATGTCTATGTGCAACTGCATGCCAGCAGCACGTTGGTGAGCCTTACGGTAGAGGATAACGGCAAGGGCTTCGACCCGGAGCAGGCAACGACACAGGGCCGGGGCCTGCTGAATATACAGGGCCGGATCACGATCATGAACGGCAGACTCTCCCTGGATACCAACCCCGGCAAGGGAACTTCCATATACATAGAATTTGACCTGAACGACTAAGCAACTAAACCCATGCTATCCATATGTCCATAAAAATTGCCATAGCAGATGATCACAGCCTGATTGCCGAAGGGATAAAGAATATGTTGCGTTACAGCTCCGACATGGAAGTGATCGCCTCTTATCCCAACGGCGCAACGCTCCTCGCCGGTATCTCCCTGATCCGGCCCGACGTGCTGCTGCTCGACATTGCCATGCCGGGACGGCAGGGAGATGAGCTGGCAGCCATCATCTCTGAACAATACCCGGAAATAAAGATGATCGTACTTACCAGCACAGACAATATTTTCCATATCCGGAATATGCTGCAATATAAAAACGTAGCCGGCTACCTGCTGAAAGATACCGGTAAAGAAACACTCGAAGATGCCATCAAAATAGTTTATCATGGCGGACAATACCTAGGTACTGCCATCGCCAGGCGTATCCGGGAGGACGAAGAGAACCTGCAGCGGCAAAAAGAAGCCGGACGATTACTGACCAAACGGGAAAAAGAGATCCTCCAACTGATCATTGATAACCATACCAGTGCTGAAATAGCCGAAATACTGCACCTCAGCCGGCGCACGGTGGAACATCACCGGGAAAGCATTTTCTCAAAGCTCGATGTAAAAAAAACATCCGCCCTGGTGAAAAAAGCATTGGAACTCAATCTCGTTCAACGCTAAAAAAGATAGTCGGCAGCGTAGGAGTACAACCGCTGATTTGCGTCTTTTATTATGGGAGTATTAATTAAATGCTATTGTAACAATCATCAAAAACAACAAGGAAGTAACTATTTTACAAACATCAACATATTAAGATTTGAATTCCCATACCGATGACATATTTCCTGGCACGTTGAATAACAATGCATTGTATGATTGATAACCATGCATCAAAGAACGGTATCATCCTGAGCGTAGAGCGAAGGATCCCACAAAATACCGACACAAATTGCATGCAATCCTTCATTGCGCCGCGCTGCATTCCGGATGACACCGTGGATAGGTTCATGTGCTACGTTATTATATCATACAATTTAATACGCTATATAATTTGTCGTCATGACAGACCAAATATTCTGCCAATAAAATGATAAAATGAACGTTAATACAGGTTGTACCATTATATTTGATGCGGTAAATGCAGGAGGATTGATCATGGATCGGCCTACCGGCATATTGCCGGATTTTAATTCTTAAACAGAAACATGCAGTTTACAGCATTACAGATAGCCACTCTGGTAGGGGGAACCATAGAGGGAAATCCGGAGGCAAAAGTCAGTAATATTGCCCGGATTGAAGAAGCCACAAACACTTCTTTAAGTTTTGTCGCTAACCCAAAATACGAAGATTACATATATACTACGCAGGCTGCGATACTGATCCTGAATGAATCTACCGTGCTGTCTGGCGTGATATCACCTACCATTATCCGGGTAAAAGATGCATACAGCAGCTTTGCGCTCCTGCTGGATAAATATAATGAACTGATGGCGCTGAACAACCGGAAACCGGATATTGAGCAGCCTTCCTGGATTGCGCCAACGGCAGTAACAGGTGCAGATGTCTATATCGGTGCATTTGCCTACATCGGCGCTCATGCTATTATCGGAGACCGCGTGAATATTTATCCTGGCTGCTATGTGGGTGACTATGCCGTTATCGGTAATGATACCATCCTGTACCCGGGCGTCAAAATATACAACAACTGCGTATTAGGCAGCCGTGTTGTCGTACATGCCGGCACGGTGATCGGTGGCGATGGCTTCGGCTTTGCCCCACAAAAAGACGGAACCTACCGGAAAGTGCCACAGATCGGCCACGTTATTATTGAAGACGATGTAGAGATCGGTGCTAATACGACCATAGACCGGGCCACGCTGGGCGCTACCGTCATCCATAAAGGTGTGAAGCTCGACAACCTGATACAGATAGCGCACAATGTAAACATCGGCGAAAACACGGTCATAGCAGCGCAGACAGGCATCTCCGGGAGTACAAAAGTAGGCCGGAACTGTATCATCGGCGGACAGGTAGGGATGGTAGGTCATATACAAATTGCCGATGGCACACGCATCAATGCACAAAGCGGGCTTTCCAAATCCGTCACAGTCGAAAATACCGCATTGAACAGTTCACCGGCCTTCGATTATAAAAGTTCCCTGAAAAGTCAGGCAATTTTTAGAAATTTGCCGGTATTACAACAAAGGCTGTCAGAGTTGGAAGAAACCGTGAAAGAGCTGAGCAGCCTGTTGCACAATCATAATATTTCAACAAATAAGTAATACGTATAAGATTTCGCTACACAGAGATCGCAAAAAAAGAACGCTGTGCAACAAAACAATTCCGCCCAAAATCAACAAACCGTCAAAGGAGCCGTTTCACTTTCCGGCGTAGGTCTTCATACCGGCCAGGACGTAAACATCACCATCAAACCAGCCAATCCCGGATTCGGTATCCGATTTCAGCGCATAGACCTTCCGGGCAACCCGGTGGTAAAAGCAGATGTAGACTACGTTGTAGATACGTCCCGCGGCACAACTATCGAACACAACGGAGCACGGATCAGTACCATTGAACACCTGCTGGCTGCACTGGTCGGGATGGAAGTGGATAATGTGCTGATTGAGATAGACGGCCCTGAAGTACCTATTATGGACGGCAGCGCCCGGGCTTTCATAGAAGCAGTCGTGCAGGCAGGCGTACAGGAGCAGGAAGCCCGGCGGGTCGTATATACCATAGATACCAATATCCATTTTTACGACCCGGTAAAGAATGTGGATATGCTGGCCGTTCCCTCAAGCGAATACCAGATCACGACGCTGATTGACTTTAACTCACCAATACTCGGCACCCAACATGCAACACTGAAGCATATCAACGAATTTAAAAACGATATAGCCCCCTGCCGGACATTCTGTTTTCTGCATGAGCTGGAATATCTGCTGCAGCACAACCTGATCAAAGGAGGGGACCTGAGCAATGCCATTGTAGTGGTAGATAAACCGGTCCACCCAGATGAGCTTACCCACCTGGCCCGGGTCTTTAACAAACAAAACATTGAAGTAAAACAGGAAGGTATCCTGAACAATATACAATTGCATTATCCCAACGAACCTGCCCGGCACAAACTGCTGGATGTAGTTGGAGATCTGGCGCTGGTCGGGCATCCCATTAAGGCGCACATTATTGCCAACCGCCCGGGGCATGCTTCCAATGTAGAATTCGCACGGAAGATCAAGCAGTATATCAAAAAGAACAAACACCTTTCTGACATCCCGCAATACGACCCTACCCAGCCTGCTATCTACGATATCAATCATATTGAGAAATCACTGCCGCATAAATATCCCTTCCTGCTGGTAGACAAGATCATCGAGCTGAGTGACAGTCATGTAGTGGGCATCAAGAATGTCACATTTAATGAACATTTTTTCCAGGGGCACTTCCCCGGGAACCCCGTTATGCCCGGCGTGTTGCAGATCGAAGCGCTGGCACAAGCCGGCGGTATCCTCGCATTGAATAATTATGACAACCCTCAGAATTACGATACTTATTTTATCAAAATAGATAAAGCCCGCTTTAAACATAAAGTAGTACCGGGAGATACGCTCATCCTCAAGATGGAGCTGACCAACCCGATCAGACGCGGGATCTGCGAAATGCGCGGAACCGCATATGTAGGAAACAAACTGGCCACAGAAGCCGATCTGGTAGCTCAAATTGTCCCAAAAGATAAAAAATGATCCATCCTCTTACATATATACACCCCGATGCGCGAATTGCACCCAATGTAAAAATAGACCCTTTTACTACGGTACATAAAAACGTGGAGATCGGGGAAGGCACCTGGATCGGCTCCAATGTAACCATCATGGAAGGAGCGCGGATCGGAAAAAACTGCAGGATATTTCCAAGTACAATTATCTCTGCCATCCCGCAGGATCTGAAATTCAAAGGAGAAGATACCCTGACCGTTATCGGCGATAACTGCACCATACGCGAGTGCGTCACCATTAACCGTGGCACTGCCGACCGGAATAAAACCAGCATCGGCAACAATTGCCTGATCATGGCGTACTCGCATATTGCACATGATTGTGAGATCGGCGATAACTGTATATTCTCCAATAATACCACACTTGCCGGGCATATCATTGTCGGCGACAATGTGGTACTGGCAGGCCTTACAGCGGTACAGCAATTTGTACGGATCGGGTCTTACGCGTTTATTACCGGCGGGTCGCTTGTCCGTAAAGATGTCCCTCCGTTTGTAAAAGCGGCACGCGAACCTCTGTCTTATGCCGGGGTCAATTCCGTGGGATTAAAACGCCGTGGTTTTTCGCTGGAGCAGATCAACCACATTCTGGATATCTACCGTATACTATATGTCCGCGGCTATAATGTCTCTAAGGCAATGAACATCATCGAAGCAGAGATACCGGTTTCGGACGAGCGCGATGAGATCATCACATTCATCCGGGATACCGGACGCGGTATCATGAGAGGCTATACACGACGGCATAATGAAGATCTCCCTTGAGCACGCCGGCAAGCGCTTTCTGCGCCATTGGATATTTAAAGATATCAGCTATACCTTTTCGGCGCCGGGCAGCTATGCCCTCCTGGGAGCCAACGGCAGCGGGAAAAGTACGCTGGTGCGCCTCATCGCCGCTATGCAGACTCCTTCCTCCGGGAAGCTCAGTTATGTATACAATGACGTACCCGTAGCACCGGAGCAAATATTCTCCCTCATCAGCTATTGTGCGCCCGGCATGGAGCTGGTGGAAGAGCTTACCCTCCGGGAATTCCTCAATTTTCACTACGCCTTCAAGCAAATACAACCCGGTATTACAACCGATGACATCATCGCACGGACAGGGCTGATACAGGATGCGGAAAAGCCCATCGGGGAATATTCTTCAGGAATGAAGCAAAGGGTAAAGCTGGCACAGGCTATATTTACGGACACGCCGGTACTGCTGCTGGATGAACCCTGCACTAATCTGGACGAGACCGGCGTACACCAATACCAGTCATGGATAGAACAATTCACTAAGAACAGGCTGGTGATCGTGGCTTCAAATGATGTACGCGAGTACGCATTCTGCCGGGAGCAGATTCATATTGAACGGTATAAAAAGCACCATTAAGGAGCAAAAAGTGAGGCTCCCACCCTCCATCATACCAGGCTGTCCTGCATTACGTCTGATTCCTTCATTCCGGAATACGTCATTGCCTCATTGATTAAGGATACCCTGTTAACCTGAGTTCGGGATAAGCATACCATACATATTTGCATATTGTTCGAAGAGGGACAATCATATTTTTCCGTACACTAAATGGTCAGCCCCCCCTCTCTATCTCCCCTCGAAAGGGAGACGATCACGTTATTCCCTCCCCGAAAGTAACATTACACAATCGTACAAATGCATCATTTACAGTGGCTGATCATTACATATACACAGTTGACCGCCAATCAACAATGGCACATACTGCGCTTGTCAAACACTATGCAGGAAAGCTGAACGCACTGATCGTCTCCCTTATTCGAGGGGAGAACGTGAGGGGTGTACTTTTCCGAACTCAGGTTGTTAATAACTTTGGATGACGAAGTGCACGGATTCATGTGATACGTCATTGTTATTGATCAGGACTCTATAGATATCCTTTAGAACCTGAGCCCCACGCAAAAAGCCGGCTATACGGACATTAGGGAAATGGCAACATAGCCAAATACCCACGAATAAACTACGCTCCTTCATAATTCCCGTGTTATGCATATTGTAATTATACAGCCTGTAAAGAATAGACTACCATTTGTTCTACATATTGAACCGGCTGTTAAATAGCTGTTTTTAGTGATGCTCATACGGTTATTTTTGAATTATTCAAGTTCAAGGTAACGCCTGACGTAAAACATTATTAAAACAATTTTAAACTCTACTCCTATTTCCTGTTCATCATAAGTAATTTATTTACTCTTCCTTAAAAATAAAAAAAAATCATACTGTTATGAGAAAAATTTTATTGTTTTTGGCTTTTAGTTTTCTGTCAGCAATGGCTGTACAGGCACAGATTTCGGGTCCTTCCACGGCAAGTGCGGGTACCCCTGTTACGTTTACCGGTCCCTCGGGTAAGTTTAGCTATACCTGGTCCGTGGGTCCGCTGACGCTGAATAAACCGGCGACGGGCACACTTACGCGTACCACGATTAATTCAGTAACACAGGCATCTCATACGGTGGTATGTAATGATAACGGCCAGTGGTATGCTTTCAGCATCAGACAGAGTGACCGGCAAATGGTTCGGGTAGATCTCGGCTCAGACCCTACCGCTCCTTCGACTACAGTAGCTGTACTGGGGAATTTTATGACGACAACAGCCCCTGAATTTGGTTTCGATATTATAAAAGACACTACTTCCGGTAACTGGTACGGATTCGTTGTACAAACAGGAAATGTGGCGCCGGATGTTGTGCCATTTTGTAAGCGCCTGGACTTCGGGACTTCACTGGCTAACACACCCACGGCTGTACCGGTTACATTCCCTTCCAATACAGGCGCCCTGATATGCAACGTAAACATCGTAAAATACAACAATGAGTGGGAACTGTTCATAGGCAATCGCTGGGGAGCTCCTATCCGGGTTGATCTGGGTACGAACATTACCAATACCACGCCATCATCGGCCATACAACTGCCGGCACTTCCCGTAGCCGGTACGACTGCTATTGCCGTGTATCAACAGGGCAGTAGCTGGTATGGCCTTACGGTTGGCACCGGACATCAGAATCTCTACCGTTATAATTTCGGAGCTGATCTTAAAAATAATACACCTGCCGTAAGTACGGCAGGCTCCAATATAATTGGGAACAGCAACAACTGGAATGTTAAGGTCGTGGCAGGCGGTGACTGTGGCAGCGATCTGTTTGCCTATGTAACTTCCGGCAATAATCTCAGGCGCCTTGAATTCCCCGGTGGGGACATTACCGCCACACCAATCAACAGCGGTGCACTATTGGCTACCAACTTTGCAGGTACGCTTTCATTTGGTCTGTATCCGTATGTGTATAACGGGACCTTGCAAGCCATGTTTGGCTGCTATAATGATAATAGCATATCCAATGTGAAGCTGTCCGATTTGCCTTCCGGTACACAGCATAAGTATCGTAATCCTTCGGTGTCGTATACTTTTCCTTCTCCGGGTACATATACAGTCAATCTGATTACCGGTATGGATGGCGGAAGCGCACCAGAGCAATACTGTCATACAGTGAATGTGGTGGCGGCCGGCCCCGCTCAGCCCGGCCTTTATACAGCAGCCCCGTCTGCTGTTTGCCGTGGCCAGCAGGCAGTAACGTATACCGTACCTGCTGTGAGTGGCGCCGATGAGTACCATTGGCAATATACAGGCAACAATGTCAACTATACGGCTTCCACAACCCAGCCGTCCAACAGCCTGAATTTCCTGGCAAACGCTACAAACGGCACTTTACGTGTATGGGCTGTTGATAATAACGGCGACAGCAGTACTTCGTCACGCGATACCGCAATCACGGCAACCCCGTTGCCGAGTGTAAGCATCAGCCCTGCTACGGCTACGATCTGTGCAGGGGGGAGTATTCAGCTGACAGCAAGCGGTGCTACAACCTATAGCTGGTCGCCGTCGGGTGGCAGCAGCGCTGCTGCTACAGTCTCTCCGGCCACGACTACCACCTATACAGTAACAGGTACAAGCTCCGGGTGCTCAGCCACAGCGAGCCGCGAGGTAACGGTAACGCCGTTGCCGACTGTAAGCATCAGTCCGGTTACCGCGTCTGTATGCGCCGGAGCGGGCGTAACGCTGACGGCGAGCGGCGCTACGACATACAGCTGGTCGCACAGCGGTGGTAACGCCGCCGCAGCGACGTTCACGCCAACCGCAACGACAACATACACAGTCACCGGTACGAGCGCTGGTTGCTCATCCACCGCGACCCGGCAGGTTGTCTACCACACGCTGCCAGTGACGCAGGTCACGGGTGGTATTACGGAAATATGTACGGGCGACAGTGTTGTATTGACGGCCTCGGGCAGCGGTTACAGCTATGAGTGGAAGGACGGTTCGGGTGTCGTAGGCACAGGCTCCTCGTATGCCGCATATACGACAGGAAGCTATAAGGTAGTTGCGACGGATATTGGTAGTGGCTGTTCGGACAGCACCCAGGCTGTGGATATCCGTGTATATGCTCCCCCTGTGGTATCGCTGGACCACAATGATACGTCGTTCTGTATCGGCGGTGTGGTCACGTTGGAGGTAAGTACACAGGATACAGGGCTGACGTATGTGTGGAAGCAGGATGAAGTAACGATATCGCTGGCTACGGCTGATTTTCTTGAGATCAACGAGAGCGGTGTATATAAGGTGATCGTCGGCCGCTCACAGGTAGCAGGCTGTGCGGATAGTACGAATGAGGTTAGGATTACGGTTCATGATCTACCGGTAGTCAATACCACATGGGATGGCGAAGCGTTGCATGCAACACCCGGTTATGCGTCGTACCAGTGGAACACAGGCAGTCAGGGCATACCGGGCGCAACAGATTCGACGTATACCCCTTCTTCCAATGGTAGTTACAGTGTGACAGTGACGGACGGCAACGGATGTGAAAATACATCGGCGGTTCAGAACCTGACAGGTGTAGGTATGGATGTGATCACCAGACCGGAGATATTGGTATATCCGAACCCGTCAGATGGTGTGGTGTATATCCAGTCCCCGGTCCGTGTGGATGTGCTGTTGCTGGGCATGGACGGCCGTGTGCTGCTGCGTGTTGCGGATGCCCGTAAAGTAGAGCTGGGTGGTTATGCAGCGGGTATATACCTGTTGCGTATCCTGGATGCACAGGGTATGGTTATCGGTACGGAACGATTAATGAAACAGTGATTGGCGGTATTACGTAGAGATAAGGCATGCTTTATCTCTACGTAATACGAACTCCGCGGGCAATTTGTATAAAAATCATAAATAATGAAAGCAATTATTCTATCCCTGTCATTTTTGCTGGTCGTGTTGTATGGACAATCACAGATCATCGCGCCGGATACGGTGTGCGTAAACGAACCCGTTACCTTCACCACGCCGGTGAGGGGGTATGCCTATTCATGGAATTTTGACCGGGTCAACCTGAACCTGCCTGTTCCCACTTCCACAGTCGTTGCCTCAGGATCACCGCTGAATATAAACGGGTTTGTCAGTATGAACGAAGATAATGGCAACTGGTATTCTTTTACGGGTAATCATAACACCAGCGAGATCATCCGGTTGTCTTATGGCACCAATCCGAATAACACGCCTGTCCTTACGAATATGGGCACGTTCGGGCAGCCTGCCGGCTGCCAGCTACAGGGTGTGGAAGTGCTGCACGACAGCGCATCGGGAAACTGGTTTGGCTTTTTTGTTCTTGGAGGCACTTGCAATACATTGCTGCGTCTTGACTTCGGCAATTCTCTTGCCAATACGCCTACTGCGACGCCTATGGGACCGTTTGCGGGTTTGGGGTGGCCTCACCAGCTCGGTATCAGGAAGTTTGGCAATGAATGGGTAGGATTTGCCGCAAACCGCAACAATGGTGCGCTCACCCGCTTTGATTTTGGCACGTCCATTACCAGTATACCAACGGCTACCAATATTCCGGTAACCGGCAATACGAATCCATGCAACTTTGCCCTGGCAGAGCAGAACGGAAACTGGTATATGTTCGTCACCAACCTGCTCCCCGGGCATTATTCCCGCCTCAATTTCGGCGCAAATATCCGTAACAATACGCCCGTGATTACCAATATGGGGAATCCGAACAATGTCATGAGTATCCCCCGCGGGATGAACATCATGGTAAGCTGCGATTCGATATACATGTACCAGATCAATGAAAACGGGACGCTGAACAAATTCTTCTTTGGCAATGACATTACGAGCACTCCCGTTGTTACCACCGTAACTTCATTTGGCGTCACGAGTAATGATATCAGGCCTTACATCTACAATAACGAATTGAATGCATTGCTGGCCAGCGGGGGAGGAAGCTCCATCCGTAATTTAAAGTTTTTAACCTTCCCCGCCGGAACGATCAATGTCTACAACGACCCGGCAATCTCCCGCACATTCACTGCTCCCGGCATATATGACATCACCTTGTTCATAGACCAGGGAGCGATCATGGGCCCGTATTCTTTCTGCAAACAGATCGTTGTGGTTTCTGGCTACAGGGATTTCCTCGGGCCGGACACAACCATCTGCGATGGCACAACCTATACGCTGGATGCCACACAGACCGGCGCCACCGGTTATCAGTGGAGCACGGGAGCAACCACTCCTTCCATAACCGTAACGGCTCCCGGCGGGACGTATTGGGTGCAAGTATCGGGCGCGGTGTGTGGCACGGACGATACGATAGCAGTATCATTTGTACCAACGCCGGTGGTAGACCTGGGCGGAGATATCAATGCATGCGAGGGAGATGTGGTAACGCTCGGCATATCCGGGGGCTCGTCGCAGTACAGCTATATGTGGAGCACGGGAGCAAGCACGCCATCCATTCCGGTAACAGCTTCGGGCAGCTACTCGCTGCAGGTGACCGACCGTGGCTGCACCGACGCAGACACTGTTGATATCGCCATTCACCCGGTCCCTGTGGTAGACCTCGGTGCAGATACCAGTTTTTGCCTGAGTGCATTGCCGTATACTTTACGTTCATCGCAACCCGCGGGCAGCCACTATCTGTGGAGTAATGGTTTGTCCACAACGGAAATGGAAGTTACACGCAGCGGCACATACTGGCTTGAAGTATCGCGTTATGGCTGCACTGCCGGGGATACGATCGTGATCACCGCAATACCTGATCCGGATGTATACATCGGCCCGGATACCATTATTTGTACACAGACACCGGCCCGTATCGGAACGGAAATAGCAAGTGTAACGTACCTGTGGAACACAGGAGAAACAACACCTTATATAAACGTAGCTGAAACGGATAACTATATATTGTCCGTGAATCTGAACGGCTGTGTCGTGTCTGATACAATAGCGATCACTGCAATGCCTCCCCCTGATATAGATCTTGGTGACGACGGCGACATTTGCCCGGAGCAGACAATCGTACTGGATGGAAGCTATAGCAACAGCAGCTACAGATGGAATACAGGTGAAACCACCCCTTCTATAACGGTTACATCTGCCGGCGCCTATCATGTGACGGTTACCACGGAGCACAGATGTACAGGCAGCGATACAATTACCCTGTCCTACTATCCGGAACCAACCGTATCGTTGGGTGCGGATACAATAGTATGTGAGGAGACTCCGTTGCGGTTATCTGCATGGGCGTTGAATACGGATTCGCTGTTATGGTCTGACGGGAGTTATGGTAACATGATACAGATCCGTTACGGCGGCGAGTACATTGTCACGGCAATCAACAAGTGTGGAACGGACAGAGATACGATCAATGTGAAGCAGATATTCTGCGACATCTGGCTCCCGAATGCATTTACGCCTAATGGTGACGGCGTAAATGATGTGTTCCGTATCCTGGGTAATCTGGGCCGGCTGGAGGGTGTAACGCTGAGTGTGTACAACCGATGGGGCGAACGTGTATTTACAACAACAGACAAATATAAAGGCTGGGACGGTTATCACAAAAGTGTAAACGCGCAGATGGGTACATACGTCTATCTGCTGCAATACAGCCTGGATGGCCATCCATATACACAAAAAGGAAATTTTCACCTGTTGCGGTAGCAACGATCATATCATCACTATTATCCGGACATTAATGAGAAAAATTGTAAAAAAGAATGTGGTAACGGCCTGTGTAATGCTGATCACATGTTATGCCTCGGGCCAGCCGGCAACACCTGCACCCGGATGGTTTGTGCCTGCCAATACGGAGACGGGACTTACCCTCAGCTCCGGCACACAGTTGTTGCCTTGCGCTGTGGATATTAATCATGATGAATACCCGGACCTGGTGTCCATTTATATTCCCCCGGATGGCACGATCTATACGATACGAAAACCGATGATCATCCATCTGAACATACAGGATCCGGATAGTGATGATCCGCTGGCGCGTAAGTTCATAGACGTAACCCCCCAGTCCGGCGTACATGATATACCAGGAGATACCGGCTTTCATGCCAATTGCTATACGCTCGCCGATTTTAATAATGATGGTAACGTAGATCTGGTGACAGGTAATTTTTATTATAACAAGGCTACTTACCTGTACCCGAACGACCGCTGTCAGATATTCCTGGGCGACGGTACGGGTAAGTTTACCTGGAAAGCAAATAATGGATTATCATCCATAGGCCTGCATAATATCCGTATGCTGACGGCGCTGGATTACGACCGCGACGGAAACCTGGATCTGTTTATTGCGACGTATTATGAGAGCTCGACGACGGGCATCCGCGATCATGGCTATTTGCTGAAGGGTAATGGCGA
This sequence comes from Flavipsychrobacter sp., assembly GCA_037190845.1. Classification (GTDB taxonomy): domain Bacteria; phylum Bacteroidota; class Bacteroidia; order Chitinophagales; family Chitinophagaceae; genus JBEBVQ01. Next base: position 71,358 of record JBBCJI010000026.1, read on the forward strand.
CGGTACGTTCAGTGATGCTACGGATGTAAGTGGGATCGGTGTTCTTCCGGAAGCGATGTACGGATCTTCCGCTACCGACTATAACAATGATTGCAAGCCGGACATTTTTACAGCGCCGTACTGCCGCAGCCCGGGTATGGTGCTGAAGAATGAAGGCAACGGCACTTTTACGGATATGGCATCTGCCCTTGGATATGATCTGGAACTCACAGGAGCGGGGCAACGTTCGTGTACGTTTTCGGTCATTCCCGAAGACGTAAATAATGACGGGTATATGGATCTGTTTTTTACTGTAGTGCACGGCGGTAATGCCCCGGGTCAGTTCCGTTCTACAATAGGCATTAACCGGGGACCGGATCACAATTACAGCTTTGACATCCGGGAAGATTTGCTACCGGTAAACCAGCCGGCATCATCCCACCGGGGAGACTATGACGGCTCTTTCCTTGATTTTGACAATGACGGCCTGAAAGACCTGGTAATGGCCCAGGGTACTTATATGCCGGCCACTGACCGCACTTATTTCTGGCAACAGCAGACGGATCATTCCTTCCGGGAGGTAACGGCGGATCTGGGCCTGCTCATCCCGGATATGAAAAGCACAGGGGCAGTGGACGTAATAGACTATGACATGGACGGAGACGACGACGTACTGATCACATTGCAGTCGGGCGGACCTCTGCGGCTATGGAAGAACACAATAGGGCAGAAAAACAACTGGATAGCCATACGGGTACAGCCCGTGCCCGGTTATCATATAAACGGCAGTGGGATCGGCACGCGTATTTATGTATACTATGCAGGAAAAATGCAGATGCGGGAGGTATTGGCGGGTCGCGGACAGCATACCGGCCAGCAGCCGTTCATGCTCAATTTCGGATTAGGAGATGCAACTGCCGTTGACTCCGTGGTGGTAAGATGGCCGGATGCAAACTGCTCGTATAAGGTTGTCAAAAATCCACAGATCAACAGTCGTCTGGTGATCAACAGCTTTCCTGCCGGCATCAATGAAGGGGCGCCGGCCGTCACAGAGCTGAAAGTGTTTCCGAATCCTACCGCCCAGTATATAGTGATACAGGCACATGACCTCGTAAGACAGGTATCAGATATCATCCTCATGGATGCAACAGGAAGAAAAATGCCCTGCCGGATGTCGGAGAGCGATTCTGATAAATTCATTTTGGATCTTGAAGAAATGCCGGCCGGAATATATTTCATTAACATCAGCTATTCCGACAAACCGGCAGCAGTGTATAAAATTATCCGCGAGTAAGGAATGTGACCCGTATCAGAAGAACTATGAAGCCAGGAATAGTATAAGGTATAATATTATAACTTTAACTGGCTAACCATACCCCCTGAATATACCTGATGACAGCAATAATCCGGTATTTCTTTCTGTTGTTGCTCGTGTGCCGCCCGGATTTCCGGGCGGAGGCGCAGCGGAGGGAGCTGTTTTTAAAGCATTTCACCGCAGATCAGGGATTACCAAGCAATGAGATGTACCAGATGCTTGAAGACAACCGGGGATATTTATGGGGTGTAACGGATCGCGGGATCGTACGCTATGACGGATATCAGTTTGAGGAAATGCCGATAGAGGGCATGTCTATTGTCTATCCCTGGTTTGGCGTATACAATGACTCGGCATCGGGAAAAATATATTTTCTCGGCCTGAAAGGGCAAATAGCGGTCTACGAAAAAGAGCGTTTAAAGGCGTATCCGTATAATCATAAGATCGGTGCGCTTCATACCAAAAGCGATTATACGATCAACTCGTTTTATGCCAGGAACGATTCTTTATGGATCGGTATCAACATCATCGGCTTTTATCTGATCACGCCGGAGGGAGTAGTGATACCGCAGCAGATCGGCGATGGTATACATTTTGACATGATCAGCGGCGTCACCATGCGCTATCTGCCCCACACCCCACCGGGCAAGCCCATACCTGTCTATCTTAACTGGGGAGGATATCAGATTGTTGACACCGTCCGTTCCGTACTTTTCTGGAAATATTTCAGGTATAAGCTGGCAGGATATGACCTGCTTTTTATCGGGAACCAGTTGCTGGTATACCAGGGAAAGAAAAAGCAGGGTGTGTATACATTTCCCGATTGTATGCTTACCGTATGCATATTGAACGAAAGCGAGATACTTATCGGTTTTCAAAACAGAGGCGTGTTCCTTTACCGGTTTGCAGATGGAAAATTGTCCGATACAGGTGAACCCTGGCTGGAAAGGACTTCCATATCCGACATACATATGGATAAGCAAGGTGGAATATGGTTTTCAACCGGAACGGATGGCGTATACTATATGTATCCAGGAAGAGTATCTATGTGGAGAGGCGACAGCAAGATCAGCACCCTTTCAAAATATGGTAATAACCTGCTGGCAGGCTATCAATCCGGCACAGTACATGAGATTGTCGGTGGAAAACTGAAATCTGCCTTCAAAATCCCGCTCCCTTCTAATGTGTATGTTGCAAAATATCTGGTCGGATCCGGCGATTCCGTTTTTGCAATCGCAAATAATAACCGGGTATATGGTATTGCCGACAAGAAATTTTTTTCTGCTGCCGCGCTGTCGGACAGAATGGAAAAGTACGATAAATATTACCGGCTTACCCATGGAACACTCTCAGATACACTTCCCGGAAATATACTGGAAACAATTGACGAAAAACGGATCACATGCATTTTTGAACACCCTGAGAAAGTATTCTGGATCGGTACTTTTGAAGGTCTCTATGTTTACCGTAATAATACCGTACACCATTACGGGAACGATGAAAGCGGGTCTTTTTTCAAAACCCGTATTATCGGTATCGGAAAGCTGACGGATGAAACACTGGTAATTGCCACACTGGACAACGGTGTGGCTTTGTGTCATAATGATGGGACAGTGAAAATACTAAACAAAACCAACGGGCTTAACGCCACAATTATCAATGACATGGAGACCGACGGCGGTACCATCTGGCTGGGTACAAACAAAGGGATAAGCAAGATATACCCTGAAAACCAGCATGTCCATGTGAAGAATTACAGGAAAAGCTGGGGGTTACCTACGATTGCGATAAACGACCTGATCGTCTCCGGCGAATGGCTATATTTCAAATGGAATGACAAGCTGATAGCAATAGAAAAAGAACGCCTGAATAACCGTCTGTTACCGTCCTGTACTCCTTTTATTACGGGAGTAAAGGTGAACAGCATCCCGGTAGACTCGGCAAAACCGGGCGAATTCCGTCATGACCAGAATGAAGTGAGGATCACATATAACAGCGTCAACCTGGCAAGCGGACCCTACCAGGTATTTCAATACCGCTTGCAGGGGGCGGATGAGAAATGGCATTACACGGGAGAACGGCAGGCAGTGTTCACCAATCTTGCCCCGGGGACCTATACCTTTACCGTACGGGTAGCAGATGCCCATGGTGCATTTCTCCCCGATGAGGCTACCTACAATTTTAAAATATTACCGGCGTTCTGGCAGCAATGGTGGTTCCTTTCTGCTATCGGTATCCTGTTGCTGCTGCTTGCATTCCTGTATTACAGATCACGTTTGCAGGTGATAAAACGGAATAACAAGATCATGCTCGACCTTGCCGAAAATCAGCAGAAAGCCCTCGTACAGCAGATGAGTCCGCATTTTATCTACAATATTGTCAATACTGCACAATCAGCCATTCTCCACGGGCAGAGGATGCAGGCGATAGAGATACTGTCGCGTTTCACAAGACTGATGCGCCTGTCGCTCGAGCTGAGCCGGGAAAAAGCGGTACCACTGGGACGGGAGATCCAGATGCTGGAAAAATATCTCGAATTGGAAACCATCCGTTTCCCCGGTAAATTTACATACAGCATCCGTACAGAGCCCGCAGTGGACAGCCAGACCATACACATACCGAGCATGCTGATACAACCATTCGTAGAGAACGCCATCAAACATGGGATATCCCATTTGTCGGGCAGGGAAGGACGCATCGGGCTATCCTTTGAAAAGAAAGGTCCCCTGGTACTGTGTACGGTTTCGGATAACGGCATCGGCAGAAAGCGTTCTACTCAGATCAACAGTAACCGGACCGCATATCATCAGTCTGCAGGTATGGCCATTACAACGCACCGCCTCGAACTGCTGCATAAGGAAAAGGGACTCCGGAGCACGTACCAGATTGAAGATAAATACAATGAAAACGGTGAGGCACAGGGAACAGTAGTGTTCTTTTCTATACCTTATTATACATGAATTATATCAAAAGAGCATGGCAATAAGAACATTGATTATTGACGATGAAGCGGCATCTATTGCCTACATCGAAGGACTGATACGGGAATTCACCCCGGACCTGGAGGTGGAAGGGACGGCGTCCAAGGGAATTGAAGCAGTGCAACTGATCATGCAGCACAAACCCGATCTGGTGTTCATAGACATAGACATGCCGGAACTGAACGGGCTCCAGGTGCTGGAGAAAGTACCCTACAGGGATTTTGCAGTGATATTCACTACCGGCTATTCGGAGTATGCAGTGCAGGCATTCCGGCTGCAGGCTGTAGACTACCTGCTTAAATCCATAGATCCGTCAGAGTTCATCCTCGCTGTAGAACGTGTACGCGAACGGCTTAATCTCCGGCAGCAAGCCAGCCCCCCACCCTCCTCCGCGCTGACATCTTTACAGTTTCCTACCAAGAACGGCATTGTCTATCTGGACGAAACCGATATCGTATATGTAGACGCCATGGGAGCTTACTCAAGCATAAGCCTGTTGAGTAGTGGCAAGATCATCGTAAGTAAAAATATAGGGCAGTTGGAAGCCAAGCTATCTCCCAATCAATTTTTCCGTTGCCATCATTCGCACATCATACAACTACAGTATGTGTCCAGATTTTACAAAAAAGATTTTTTCTACGTAGAGATGAAAACCGGCGCATCTGTAGAAGTTTCCCGCCGCTTTAAAGATACGCTCCTGAAAATATTGGGTAACCGCTCCAGATGAGCATCCCTGCGGTCACTTATCACCTATCAATTTTCTTCCGCAGCGCGTAGCTGAGATAAAAATTAAAATCAAAAATGCCGTTTTTATCCCCTCTGCCATAGCCGGCAACATATAGCGGCGCCAATTCCCGGAAGGCTGACCGGTTCAGCAGAAAACGGCCGCGGACATTCCACCCGATAAAAAATCCCTTTACCATTTCCACACGCATTCCGCCCGTCACTTCAAACCAATGACCGGTAAAGCGGCGCGCTGGCAATGTACCGGAAGTTTCTCCCCAGAAAGGATCTTTCGTAATATAACTTGCGGAGCTCATTTGCACCAGCGCCATACCATATCGGGCGCCGATAAATACCATATCCCAATCGCCCGGATCCATACGCGCCAGCATACTCTTGTCTATCCCGAACCGGAAAAAAGTGTTGGAGGCGTCATAACTCAGATCAGGATAATGATAACGCACATTCCCGCCACCGCCTTCCGCAACCAGGTACAATTCTTTCCGGAGATAATAGTCAACCATCAGCTCAATCCCCATCCGGTCTTTCTGTAACGCCGCAGCAATGGGCTTGCTGATATCCACCCCCAAACGCAACTGCCGCGTCTTTGGCGGTAATACTACCGGCGGGAGCACGGCCGTATCAGATGCAACAGCCGCCAGGGAATCCGTCGTCGCCTGTGTCGTATCATCCGGGGAATAGGATACCGTATCTGCCTGCATATACACCATATCATACTGGTGTGTGGTATCTTCCTGTGCCAATAACCGGAAAGATAACAGCAGCAGTAGCAGCACCATTGTATATGCGTAGCGTATCACCCGTTATTTTCTGTGAAAATAGATATTTAGATGCGTTTTTCCCGCCTCATTGTTCACTTCCCGTTGTGTAATAACCACAGAGTCTATGCTGTGTACGGTATCGGCCAGGATACGCGGGGCTGTCTTTACTTCGTTCAGACGGTAATAATAAGTATAACCGCAGGCATTGGATATAAAATAAAGTTCCCGCTCGTAGTAAAAAGTGATGGTATCGCGCCTGTGCATTGCTGTGGAATCGGTTTGCAGATACCATCGGCTACTGTCTGCATCGGGATTAAGCCTGATGTTGAATGCGCTGACATTCCCCACCCCTGACGACATGTAGGGCACAGCGTGATCGAGTGGATTCAACAACATATACGGCAGGAGGGTATCAACAAATGCAGTGCCGGTATCAGCAGCTTTCCGCAGGAACTGCATGCGCATAAAAACATTCTGGGGCTGCAGGCATGGATCCCTTTCCGTATTACAGGAAGTAATAACAATACAGGTCAGTGCCAGATAAAATAGTATGATAACCCTACCCTTAGTCATTCAGCGAAATAAGCAGATGGTCAATTTCAGCGATCAGCTTATCCAACTGACCCTTCAGCCGTTCTTTCTCTTTATCGTCGGTTACCCCCTGCCCGATCTGCATGGCCAGCATTTTTTCTTCCATTGCGGCAAGCGTGGTATTCAGCTTAGTTATTTGTGCTGTCTGGCTGGCGAGCAGATCCTGCAGACGGTTGTTCTCCGCCTGCATCGCGGTATACTTCCGCAACAGCAGGTCAATCCGTTCGTTTAAGTTTGCCAGCAGTTCCATCTATTCCCTGATTTGTGCATTCAGCCCGGACGTATACGCCCGGATCAACTGCTGCATCATCGCATCCGTTTCCTGATCGGTCAGTGTGCGATCCTGCAGACGGAATGTATAGCTGAGTGCTAACGATTTTTTATGATCACCCAGCTTTTCACTTTCAAACACGTCAAAAAGCTCAAACGACTGCATCGCCTCCAGCTTCAGTTGTTCGGTCACTTTTTTCACCTCACTGTATGCCACATTTCTATCGAGTACGACCGCCAGATCACGGCGCACAGCCGGAAATTTCGGTATCCCGGTGTATCGGATATGAACAGCAGATGCAGCCTGTATCCAGAGCGCCCAGTCTATGACAGCATAATACACATCCTGCTTCAGATCAAACTGCTGCAGGATCTGCGCATCTACCGCTATTGCGGATGCAAGTGTTTTGTTCTTCCATTTCCATTCCACTTTCATATGAGCATGGTCCGGCACTTCCGCAACGTTACGTATATCATCTGCACTCAATAAATGCCGGATAACACCTTTCAGATAAAAAATATCGGCAGATACCTGCTTCCGGTTCCATTGCGCCGGTATCAGATCCCCGGTGATCCATATCGCCAGCACAGGCAATTCCCGGTAATGCTCCGCCTCCTGTGTGTATACCTTACCGTGTTCAAATAAAGCCAGACCAGACTGTTGCCGGTTGATATTATAACGTATCACTTCAAGACCGCTTTCAAGCATGGAAGGCCGCAACACGTCCAGCTCAGAACTGAGGCTGTTCAGCAGACGTACCAGGTCTTCCCTGCCGGGATAATAACGGCTGTTCACAATTGAATTGGTCAAGATTTCATGAAACCCTGCACCACAAAGCGTATTTGCGATCCGCTCCTGTACAGCCCGATCATCCGGGAGACTTTTTGCAAGGGAAATATTCAGTCTGTCCGGCACCGGAATATTGTCCAGTCCGTCTATGCGGAGTATTTCCTCCGCAATATCTGCAGGCTGTCTGACGTCCGGTTTGTTGCCCGGCACTTTTACCGTAAAGGAAACTGCATCTGATTTTTCTATTTCAAAACGCAGCGCCTGAAGTATGGCATGAACAGACTCCGGCGAAAACTCCTTGCCGCAGACCCTGTTGATGTAATCGTACGTACAGGCAACACGAACAATACCGGGAGCTTCGGCCACAACATCCACAAGTTGTGAAGCATGGCCACCGGCGATCTCACATATCAGGGCAGCAGCCCGTTCGAGGGCAGGGATCAGTAATCCGTCATCTACCGTTTTTTCAAACCGTAATGCAGCATCCGTACGTAATCCATGATGCAGGGATGTACGACGTATCCATACCGGGTGAAAGAAAGCGCTCTCCAAAAAAACATCTGTTGTTGCTTCCGTCACACCACTGGTCAACCCGCCAAACACACCTGCGATACACAGAGGGCGCTCCGCATCACAGATCATCAGATCATCTCCCTGTAATTTTCTTTCTTTTTCATCAAGGGTTATAAAAGAAGTGCCTGCGGGCAGGAAGCGGACATGTATCTCACCACCACTGATGCGGTCAGCATCAAAAGCATGTAACGGCTGTCCATATTCGTGCAGCACAAAATTTGTAACGTCTACGATGTTGTTCACACTACGCAGACCAACTGTTTTCAGACATTGCTGCAACCACCCGGGAGAAGGCCCCACGCGTACGCCGGAGATCCGCATGCCGGCATAACGCTTACAGGCTTCTTCTGCCGCTATATACACGTTGAAAGGAGCAACACCACCTCTGCCAAACGCCGGCAGCACAGGCAGCACGACTTCCCATTTTTTACCGGTATGGTGTGTCTGGTAAGCGCAGACATCCCCCGCAACGCCGATATGGCTCATGGCATCGGAACGGTTCGGCGTTAAGCCGATATGAATGGCATAATCCGGCTCCGGGATATTAAACCAGTCTTTTGCAGATATGCCAACAGGTGTATGCTCTGGCAGCACCAGTATACCGTCATGCGATTTTCCCAGGCTGATCTCATCTTCGGCACAGATCATACCTTCACTGACTGCCCCGCGGATCTTTGCTTTTTTGATACGGAAGGGTTCTCCCTCGAGCGGGTGCACTGTGGCGCCCACAGGCGCCACCACCACTTTCTGACCGGCAGCTACATTAGGGGCACCGCAAACAATATGCAGCGGTGTACCGCTTCCTGTATCTACCGTAGTAATTTTAAGTTTATCCGCATCGGGATGTTTTTCACAGGTAAGCACTACCCCGGTGACTAACCCTTCCAGGCTCCCCTTTACCGATTCCACGGTTTCCACAGCTTCCACTTCCAGTCCGATGGCGGTCAATATCCGGCTCAGTTCAGCTACCGGCACCGGTTCGGGCAGGTAACGCAACAACCACGCATACGAAATGATCATGCTTCTTTAGAAAATTTGCGTAAAGATAGCCTAACATCATAGCAAATTGTATGATTCCAAAAAACTAATGTTGAAAAGCTTTTTATCAACATAGTTTTGTTGATTACCTGTTGAATACTTAATTGTGTGTAAGTTTCCTGTTAATTATCGTGAAAATTGCTGAATTTTGTGTGTATAAACTGTGAATAAATGGTGTATAGTCCGAAAGAAAAAGATTAAAATTAAATCCGGGATCAATGCTTGGAGTTCTGATTTTCGGCTTTACATTAGCCATCCCGTTGAATGTAGCTAACGTTTTCTTAATACAGAATTAACATATCCCGGCACTGAAAAGCCGGTAACTGTAGAAACAAAACGGACAGCATTACCGGGAAAATTTCACTTTTTCGATTACATCATACATACCTCATTCAATATATAAATGGCAGTAAACATAAAAAAAGACTTCGGCGCCGGCCGGAAAAGTAAACCCGACCTCAGTACGCTTGTATATGGCAAAGTTCCCCCTCAGGCCAATGAACTTGAAGAAGCCGTATTGGGCGCTGTAATGCTTGAAAAGGATAAACTGGCGGAAGTGCTGGAGATCATCCAGAGCGAAGACTGTTTTTATGTAGATGCACACCAGAAAATATACGCTGCCATCCGTCGCCTGTTCGACAAAGGCACACCGGTAGACCTGCTCACCGTAACGGAAGAGCTGAAAAAAAGCAACGAGCTTGAAATTGTCGGCGGAGCTTATTACCTCACCCGCCTCACCATGAGCGTCGTATCGAGCGCGCACGTAGAAGCGCATGCACGTATCGTCATGGAGAAATTCGTGCAACGGGAGCTGATACGCCTTTCCGGCCAGATCATTGCGGATGCATACGAAGACAGCACAGATGTATTTGACCTGCTCGACAAAGCAGAATCAAACCTGTACGAGATCACGGACAAACACCTGCGCAAAAACTTCAAAAGCCTCAAGGAAGTAATGGTGCGTACCATACAGGAGATCGAAGAGGCAAAAAATAAAAAAGACGATATCACGGGTGTGCCTACCGGCTTTGTGCCGCTTGACAAGCTTACTTCAGGCTGGCAGAAGACCGATCTCATCATCCTCGCAGCACGTCCCGCTGTGGGTAAAACTGCATTCTGTCTTAACCTGGCCATGAATGCAGCCATGAACGCGGGTGCTCCCTTTCCTGTAGCATTTTTCTCTCTTGAAATGGGCGCCGGGCAATTGGTAAAACGTATGCTGGCGGCAGTAACAGAAGTGAGTATGGAAGCGATTACAAAAGGGCGTATGCAGGAACATGAGTTCATGCAACTGACACAGCGTATGAGCCGGCTTGCTTCTGCCCCTATCTTCCTCGACGACCAGGCGGCGCTCAACATTTTCGAACTGCGGGCCAAAGCCCGCAGGCTCAAACAAAAGCACAATATCCAGTTGATCATCATCGACTACCTGCAGCTGATGCAGGCTGGCCTGAACAACAATGGTAATCGTGAGCAGGAGATCAGTAAAATATCCCGCGACCTGAAAGCGCTGGCCAAAGAGCTGGAAGTCCCGATCATCGCACTTTCTCAGCTCAACCGTTCGGTGGAAAGCAGGAAGGAATCGAAAGTACCGCAACTGAGTGACCTTCGGGAGTCCGGCGCGATCGAGCAGGATGCCGACATGGTTATGTTCCTCTATCGCCCTGAATATTACGGTATCAACAATGACGAGATGGGGAATCCGATCGAGGGAGAAACCCATATCCATGTAGCCAAACACCGTAACGGCAGCACTGATACGGTAAAGGTTCGCTTCATCAAAGAATACCAGAAATTTGTGGACCTGCCTGATGATAATTTTGGTGGTGGTGGATTCGGCGGTGGCGGAGGATTCACACCTACCCCGGACAACCCGATGGCCGGTATACGTCGTGATACCAGTGGGTTCGGCGGCTCCAAAATGTTTGTACCCGGTGGCTTCCAGACACTGCCCTCCAAGGCCAACGATCTGAAATGGGACGATGAAGATCTAAATAGCAGCACACCTTTTAAACCGGATGAAGAAACACCGTTTTAAGGCTAATTAGCTGATGAGCTAATGTCTGTCGCGAGGAATCATTAGCGGATCATCACACCACTATTACCCGGAGAACATGTAATGCTTACCTTTTGATGTAGTGACTGGAGTTTTACCTGTGAGCTTCGTTAAGGGATGTTTGTCATGCTTCCTTCGTCAGCATGACACAAAACGTTGGGAACCCACTCTTTATCTGGAATCCTTCCTTCGTGCTAATGACGTACCTTACATCAAAGAACGGTGTCATTCTGAGGGGGAAGCGAAGGATCCCACATAAATGAGTGTCCCATATAACGTGAGATCCTTCATTCCGCTACGCTGCATTCAGGATGACATCGTAATAATAGCAAACAATGATGTGCTCATTAGCTAATCAGCACATCAGCTAATTGGCTAATTGTGGCTCATTAAAATTATAACGTGCCCAGCCCGATCTCCTGGTGCAGTTCCGGTATCTCCACATCAAGAAATCCTTTACGGACAAGTCGTTCCTTGAATTTTACCTGTACATCGTATTCTCCATGTACCAGGAACAGCTTCCGTACCTGCGCCGGATCCTGACAGGCAAGCCACTGAGACATATCGTCATAGTCGCCGTGGGCACTCAGGCTGTCTATCGCGGCAATCTCCGCACGCACCTGGTATTGTGTACCAAAGATGCTTACCTGCTCTGCACCTCCGCGGAGACGCGCACCCAGCGAGGCCGGCTCACAATACCCGGTAAATAATATCGTATTAGCAGGATTACCAACACCATGCACAATATGATGCTTTACCCGGCCAGCCTCTGCCATGCCGGAAGCGGAAATGATCACACAAGGTTCACGTAAGGTATTCAGTCGAATGGAATCTTCAGCATCCCGGATATATTCCAACCCGGCAAACCTGAATACATCATCGTCTTTACGGAGTAACTGCTGCACATGATTGTTAAAACACTCGGGGAATTGCTTCACAATTTCCGTAGCATTTATTGACAACGGACTGTCCACATAGTAGGGAACAGCCGGCAACCTGCGCTCCAGCTCCAGCCGGTTGAGCATGTATAATATTTCCTGTGTACGCCCTACACTAAACGCCGGGATGATCAGACGGCCCTTTTTCTCCAGGCAGGTATACTCAATATGCCGCAGCAATTCGTCTGCAGCGGGCCTTGGTAGTTCATGCAATTTATCACCGTAGGTGGATTCCATGATAATGTAATCCGCCTGTGGGAAAGGCTCCGGCGAACGCAGCAACACATCGCGATAACGGCCTATATCCCCGCTGAATGTGATCCGCGCTTCCCGGTCATGCTCTCTGACCGTCAGGTGCACGGCAGCACTGCCCAGAATGTGTCCGCAATCCGTATACATGATTTCGACATCAGGATCTATGCGTACCTGCTGGTTATATTCTATGATTTCAAGATGATCAAAGACCTTTTCTGCGTCCGCCTCCGTATATAAAGGCTCAACCAGTTGCCGGCCCTCGCGCTCCCGCTGCCGGTTGATATGTTTTACATCCGCCTCCTGGATCCGTGCAGAATCCCGCAACAATATCTCCGCCAGAGCTGCCGTAGGAGGTGTACAAAATATCTTGCCCTGGTAACCGTCTTTGATCAGCCGGGGTAATAATCCGATATGATCTATATGTGCATGGGAAACAACTACATAATCAATTTCCAGGGGATCAAATCCCCATTCACTGTTCAGCCGGATTGTTTCTTTGCCCATCCCCTGGAACATACCGCAGTCGAGCAGTATCTTCTTTCCGGGATTCAGGTGAATAATATGCTTGGAGCCGGTTACCGTACGTGTAGCTCCGTGAAAAGATATCTTCATTGATGTCTGGTGGGTCTGTCTTGTTAAAAAACGATCAAAAATACAAGCTATTGATAAAAATCAGTTTGGATATCTATGAAATAACAAGACTCCGGATGCACACAATAATTAAAATATCAAACAACCAGTAATTTACAATTAAAAAATTAATTTGATTTTATAAAAAAGAAATAAAGAATAGGGGTTCCATTCCCGAATAACGTCTTTTCTGAAACCCGGCCTATGAAACAGATATCACCACAATCAAATATAGAGACGGTACAACGCCTGTATGATTTGTTCAACAAGCGTCAATGGCAGGAAATCGCTGCATTATATACAGATGAGGCATTTTTTCTCGACAATCGCCAGGATTCATTTGTTACCCGCAACAAAGAAGACATACCTACCATATACGAGGCCCTCGAACGGAAATATCCCGGCGTAAAGGAAAAAATACTTTACATTGAAGAAAGTGGAGATCTGGTATATGTCCAGTTTCTAACCTCCGGAAAAAGCAAATCCGGTGGCTACTGGCAGCAGGTTGCCTGGACTATTTTCACTGTAGAAAACAGAAAGATCACAAAAGTGGCCAGCTATTTCAACCACCCGGAATAATATTTCCTCTTTTGCGTGCACCGGCCTGTACAGTCTGTATACGCCTTCCCTTCCACTGATATACCCCTGCAAAGCCAAGTGCCCCGGCCACAATAATGTATATGATATGTAGCGGCTGTAAAAACGGGAACAGCAATAATTGCCTGCGCTTTCCGAAAAATCCGGCTACCGGGTGTATATAATATAGCTCTGCCATAATTTTCAACAACAACATCCCCGGGGGCAACCAACTGTACGCAGACTGCATCACGCTTATACACATTGCAGGAATAAATGACAAATTAAACAGGTAAACCAGCGTAAGCATAAACGTCAAACGAGTATCGTCGTACTTCCCGGATTTGGATGCCCACCGGATACGTTGCTGCAGGAAGCTATGCCAGCCCGGCTGCGGTGCGGTACGCATAATGGCTACAGGTGATTTCAGATAAAACACTCTACCTGGAAATGCCCGCTGCATTTTTGCCGTGAGTAAAAAGTCATCGCCTGAAGCCAGATGCTCTGTACCAGCATACCCATTGATTTTATCATACGCCTCCCGGCTGAAAGCCAGATTAGCGCCATTGCTCATATTACCCAGCTTCAGATAATGGGTCGCTGCTGTGATCCCCTGCATAGACATAAAATCGAGCGACTGGAACAACTGCACAAGATCCCCGTTGCAGGTAAAATCAACCGGGGCCGCAATCATAACCGGCCGGTATTGTTCAAAATATGCCGCAATAGTATGCAGCCAGTTTTCCGGAGCAATACAATCTGCATCTGTAGTGATGATCAGTTCACCACAGCTCCCGGCAATCCCTGTGGCCAATGCCTTTTTCTTATAGGCTACTACCGGATAAGCGGGGGCTATGTGATCTGCCAGGCGGATACAGCAGATACGTTCGTCACGAAACGCTTCCACAACTGCAGCCGTATCATCATCCGAATAATCATCCACTACAATCACCTCAAAGAGATGTCGCGGATATTGCTGTGCCAACAGAGACGACAAACAGGCCGGCAGATTGGCCGCTTCATTACGGGCAGGAATGATGATACTGATCCGGGTAACGGCCTGATATACGGAAGGAGGCACATACGGTTCCTGACGACGCCAGCCATAACGGTACAGCAACATCAACAATACATATATTACCGTCAGCAGGCAGCAAATGAAGGCTATGGCATATAGCATGATATTCATAACAGACATTGCGCCATTTTTTGTACCGAAGCGGCATCAAACATAACATGGCCTTTTTCGAGGACGTGCACCTGCACATGTGCCGGCATGTTTTTCCGGAACTGTTGTGCCGGTCTCAACGGGATCACATGATCGTACCGCCCCATGAAAATATCTACCGGAATATAATAACTGCGAATATGGCCCTGAATCATCTGTATATCCGGCAATAGCAAACGCATGGCAGGCCATACTTTTAGCAGCAACTGCCGCTGACCTTCATCCTCAAGATACCGCATTACAAACTTATAACGCGAAGAGTCTATCAGACTGAAGTTATGAAGCCCGTCTATGATACGGTTATATTTTCGACCGCCAGTCAGAAAATTGCGGAACAGGCGACGGCCAATAGCCGTACGGGTAACAAAATAATAAAAGGGGTTCAGTTTAAGGCCGTCCGGGGCAATCATCACTACCTTTTCGATGGAGTCCGGCATCAGCTCAATAATATTCAGACATACACGCCCCCCGAGACTATACCCGATCAGAGAAAACCGGTCTTTGCCGGCTTGCCGCAGCAGGCCATCAACAAGTATACGTAACTCTTTCTTCCCGAAAGCCAGGTTGTCCGGCCATTGGCTGCCACCATGATGCGGAAGATTTACCGAAATGAGCGTATATTTTTTTTCAAGCAACGGGGCCATCACCCGGAAGCTGCGGGCATCATTGCCATAGCCGTGAAAAGCCAGCAGCAAACCTGGCCCGCTTCCGTACTTCAGGTAATGCAGCCGCTGGTTACCTGTTGATACATATCCCTCCTCCTGCACCATGGGTCAAAAATACGGATAATCCCGGTCGCGGGTTACAGTATCGTTAACAGACCATAACAATTCAATGCATACCCTCAAGCGCCAGCAGAAAGGCATAATTTAACGCTGCATCCTTCAAATAGTCGAACCTGCCAGAAGCACCGCCATGACCGAACGACATATTCGTATGCAGCAAAAGAATGTTCCTATCTGTCTTCATTGCCCTGAGCCTCGCCACCCATTTTGCAGGTTCAAAATACTGTACCTGGCTATCATGCAACCCCGTAGTGACGAGTATATTGGGATAAGCCTTCTGCTCTACATTCTCATAGGGCGAATAACTTTTCATATAGAAATAAGCATCCTTTTCCTTTGGATTACCCCACTCATCAAACTCATTGGTAGTAAGCGGAATGCTTTCATCCAGCATTGTATTGACCACATCTACAAAAGGGACCTGGGCAATCATACCATTCCAGAGTTCAGGAGCCATATTGGCCACAGCGCCCATCAGCAAACCGCCGGCGCTGCCGCCCTGTGCATATAAATGCTCCCGGGATGTGTATTTTTCCTGCACCAGAAATTTACCAACATCTATAAAGTCTGTAAACGTATTTTTCTTCCTCATCATCTTGCCATCCTCATACCATTGCCTGCCCATCTCCTGCCCGCCCCGGATATGGGCGATGGCAAATGCAAACCCACGGTCAAGCAGACTCAGTCTTGAACTGCTGAATGAAGGATCCATACTGGCTCCATACGAACCGTAAGCGTACAGCAGCAACGGCGCATTCCCATCCTTCACAAAACCTTTTTTGTACACCAGCGAGACCGGTATCCGCACACCGTCTCCTGCAGTTGCGTACATCCGCTCCGTTACGTAGCCGGAAGGGTCATATCCTCCCAGCACTTCCTGTTGTTTCATCAGCTTTTTTTCTTTCGCTGCCAGATCATAATCATAAGTGGATGCCGGAGTGATCAGTGACGTATAGTTATATCTGAGCACCTGGCTGTGATATTCCGGATTGGCGCCGAAATAAGCATCATACGCGGCTTCTCCGAAATCTATGTAATACTCTCCGTTATCCTGCAGATTACGGATGCGTATCTGCATAAGTCCGTTTTTGCGCTCTCCGATGGCCAAGAAGTCTTTAAATTCAGTAATGCCTTCCAGCAGTACATCAGACCGGTGTGGTATCACTTCCTGCCAGCTTGCCACATCCGTTTGATCCAGAGGGCACTCCATGAGTTTAAAGTTGATAGCGTCTTTATTGGTACGGATCAGGAACCGGTCTTCCAGGGCAATCACATCATACAATACATCCTTCATCCTCGGCTGGAAGCTCTTGAACCTGCCCGAAGGATCCGACGCATCCAGCACCCATGTCTCAGACGAAAGCGTAGCCCGCGACCGGATAAAGATATATTTCCGGTTCTTTGATCTCCCTACCCCGATATAATTACTTTTATCCTGCTCTTCATATACAGTTTCATCGTGGGAAGGATCTGAGCCCAGCACATGTCTTTTTATTTTTTCAGACAACAGCGTATTGGGATTGTTTGCCGTATAAAACAGTGTTTTACTATCGGATGCCCACACCGAATATCCGGCAGTTCCCTTAATAGCATCTTCATATACTTCTCCCGTTTCCAGGTTTTTTATATAAATAGTATACTGACGCCGTGAAACCTCATCAACACCATAAGCAAGCAGCTTATTATCATCACTGACATTAAACCCTGACACTGTATAATAAGATTTCCCTTCGGCCATGGCGTCTACATCCAGCAATACCTCTTCCGGCGCATCGAGACTTCCTTTCTTCCTGCAATACTTGAAATATTGCCTGCCTTCTTCCGTTCTTGTGTAATAAAAATAACCATTACTGAAAACGGGCACACTTTCGTCCTTCTCCTTGATACGGGATTTCATTTCCCGGAAAAGCTGCTCCTGCAATTCTTTTGTACCGGCCATCATCGTATCCAGATAGGCATTTTCCGCTTCCAGATAAGCAATCACCTTATCACTGTCCAACCCCTCTCTGAAATAATCAATCATCCAGTAATAGTTATCCGTAACAGTATCGCCATGTATCGTACGGATATGAGGTTTGATCTCTGCTACAGGTGGCTGTACATTTTCAGGCCATTGATATGCCTTCCGGGGTTGTTTAAGATCAGTATTACACGCAGCCATCGCCATACACGTCATTGAAATAATCAGTTTGTTTTTCATAAGTATCTAAGAGGATCATTCAGCCAAATATCATCCGGAATGTTGTCTTAATATCCTGTAATGCCCAAAGATAAGTGCCTGTAATCAAAAGCATGTTTATTATTAACGAACAAAAAAAGTATTTATATCTTTATAAAATAAAAAGAATAATCTGTATTAATCCGCTCATCGGCCGGGATCAGCATTACCTATACAGCACACGGTTGAAAGCCTTATATAACCTGAAATCATGACGCTGCAACAACTCAGAACATTCGCTCTGTCCTTGCCCGAAACAACAGAAGAGCCTCATTTCGAAAAGACCTCATTCCGGGTAAAGAAAAAGATCTTTGCCACCTACGATGAAAAACACAACCGCGCGTGCGTAAAATTATCCGAAGCAGACCAGGATGTCTTTTCCATGATCGACAAACCGGCAATCTACCCTGTCCCGAACAAATGGGGGAAACAAGGCTGGACCTTCATTGAACTCCATCAGGTACATAAAGATGTACTCATCGACATGCTGACGACCGCTTATTGTACCGTTGCCCCGAAAAAAATGGCACAGATGGTCAGACCTGCTGATTAGCTTCCATTTTATCTTTTCCCTGTTAAATGCCGAAAATGTTGCGGCATTGTTATACCAAAGAAAAAAGCCTTACAGCTTTTCCACTGTAAGGCTTTGATTTCCAAGTAGCGAGATCGGGATTTGAACCCGAGACCTCAGGGTTATGAATCCTGCGCTCTCACCAACTGAGCTACCTCGCCAAAACGGGTGCAAAGATAAAAATTCTTTCTGAAAATCCTATGCACTGAGCAAAGTACGTAATACGCCCCTCATCGGGCTGACCCTGCGTACCTGATAATCGAAACAGATCATTCCGGTTTTGGCATGTATTACATCCCGCAACACCCCATCACGCATTGTTGAGAAATGGTATAACAGGTCAAAAGAAGCATTGGTAACTTCGTCTGCATACAAAACTACCTCCAGCTCATCTCCATAAAAAGCTTCTGCCTTGTATGCGATCATCACATCTGCCATAATCAGGCTGACGCCGCCCGCATTCAGCTCATCATACCCGGCCTGCCGCAGCCAGCGCATCCGCGTCTCATGCACCAGCGACAGGAATGCGTCATTACCTACATGTCCGCCATAGTTAACATCCCCGATACGTACCGGTATCGTAGTCCGGAATAAAGGATCATGATCCGGAAAGGTTATTTTTACACGCGCCATTAAAACTGCTTTTATTTATGAAGATAATTTGTGTCGGGCGAAATTATACCGCCCATGCTAAAGAATTAAATAATGAAGTGCCGGAAAATCCGGTATTGTTCCTGAAACCACAGACAGCTTTACTGCAGCCCGGAAAACCCTGCTATTATCCGGAGTTCACCAAAGACCTGCATTACGAATGCGAGTTGGTCATCAAAATCAGCAGGAACGGTAAATTCATACAGGAGCGGTTTGCCCATAAATATTATAACGCAGTAAGTGTAGGGATCGACTTCACTGCACGTGATGTGCAGGAACGGCTGAAAGCTAAAGGACTACCCTGGGAAATTGCCAAGGCATTCGATGGCGCTGCCGCGGCCGGCCGGTTTGTACCGCTGACAGACAAGGAGGACATACAAAACCTGCATTTTAGCCTGCTGCATAACGGAAAGACGGTACAGGAAGGTCATACCCGGAATATGATCTTCGGCATAGATAAAATTATCGCGTATGCCTCCGGTTTTTTCACGCTGAACACCGGAGATATCATTTTTACCGGCACACCTGCCGGCGTTGGACCAGTGCAGGTCAACGACCAACTGGAGGGTTTTATCGGAGGAGAAAAACTACTTCAGGTGAGGATACAGTAACAGGGTTGCCGCTTAATTCCTATCTTTGCGCGCCTAAGAGTCTTTGTAACGTATGATCAGCCGCAGAAATATCCGGGTAAAAGTGATGCAGACCCTGTACGCACTCCATGCCGCCGCTCCCGGGAAGCAGGATGGGAGTCCCGGTAAAGGCTCCGGTATGCTCAATGAAAAACTGGCCCGTACGCTTGATCTTTTTACTATCTGCATATTATATATTACACGTATAGCCCAATATGCCGAAACCGATGCCCGCCACCGGGCAGGTAAATACTTGCCGACCGATGCTGATCTGCATGTCAGCACCAAGATCGCTGGAAATGAATTTCTGTGGAAGGTACTATCCAATGAAACCTTTAAGGCCGCGATAAAAGAACGAAAGCTGGAACAATACATAGAAGAATCGTGGGTGAGAAAGATATACCAGCTACTGGTGCAAACTGAAGAATACATAAAGTACACAAACATACCGGTACGCGACCCTGGACCGGAAAAAACGATCATTCAGTTTATCTGGGAGCAACAAATATGCACGAACGAAGGACTGATGGAGTATTTCAGCGACGAGTTGCCTGGCTGGGAAGACGACAGGGATATGATCATCATGCTGATGGAAAATTTCTTCCGTGTTCCCGTTCGGATCAATTTCCTCCAATTGCTTTCTGCAGAGAAAAAAGAATATGCACTTGAGCTCCTCCGTACAGCGCTTGAAAAGGAAACATACTGTATGGAGCTCATCCAACCCAGGCTGATCAACTGGGACGCCGAGCGTGTGGCGCTTGTAGACCTGCTGCTGCTACGCATGGGTGTATGCGAACTGCTGTATTTCCCTACAATACCTACCCGTGTCACGATCAATGAGTATATTGAAATATCCAAGCAATACAGCACCCTGCAAAGCGGTCAATTCGTAAACGGCGTACTGGACAACATCCTTAAAGATCTTGAAAAGGATCATAAAATACACAAAGAAGAGCGTACGCGCAAATGACCTGCAAACATTCCCTCATGAGAACGTACACATTTGCCCTGATAATGCTGATCTTTACAGCAGCCTGTAACGAAAAAGAAGTTGCACGGGGGAAAAATACGGAGCTTTTGCCGGCAAGCCTGGTACAGAATCCAAGTACTGCCGGCGAGACCAGTCCAGAAATCCTGGAACAGATGCCGGTGATCATATTTACCGATACCGTTCATAACTTTGGCAATGTCTATGAAGGTGAAGAAGTAATGCACGGATTTACCTTTACCAATACAGGTAAAAAGCCGTTGCTGATCAGTGGTGTCACAACAAGCTGCGGATGTACTGTTGCCGATTATCCGCAAGAGCCGATGCTCCCCGGTGAAGATGGCACACTGAAAGTAAAGTTTAAATCAACCGGACAGACCGGCTACGAAGAAAAATCTGTTTCCATACAGACAAATACAGCCAGGGGTACACACCTTGTGTATATTAAAGCTAATATTATATCCCGACAATAAACTTTTCACATTTTAATCCTAACAAGCAATGTTCATTAATCTCTTAACTGCAACTGTATTTTTGCAAGCCACTCCGCAACAAGGGAATAGTTTTATGCCACTTATACTGATGGTGGGCATGATCGCCGTCATGTATTTCTTCATGATCCGCCCACAGGCCAAACGGGCCAAGGAACAAAAGAAATTTGCCGAGGGCACCAATACCGGCGACAAGATCGTAACCACAGCCGGTATCCACGGGGTCATCAGCCGGATCAATGAGGACAACACGCTTCAGATAGAGGTCAGCCGTGGTACGTTTATGACGATTGAGCGCTCTGCCGTTTCTATGGAGCTGACAAATGCGTACCGGAAGAAAGCGGAAGCAGTAGCGAAGAACTAACTTTTAATGTGCCAATTTGAAAATTTGAAAATGAGTGTTACGTTTCGTGTCTGCAAAACATGGACATTTTCAAATTGGCACATTTCCAAATTTTCAAATTACGTATCATGCTCAGGGTCGGTATCACGGGCGGCATCGGATCCGGAAAAACTACCGTATGTAAGGTATTTGAAGTATTGGGCATACCTGTGTTTTATGCGGATGAGGCCGCCCGTCAACTGATGGAGCAGGATGCCGGCCTGGTAAAACAAATCACTGCCCTTATAGGAGCTGCAGCATATAAAGACGGCAAGCTGAACCGTCCCTATATTGCTGCAGCTATATTCAGTAATCCGGATCTGCTTCATAAAATGAATGCCCTCACACATCCCGCCATTATTTCTTACGGTAAAGAATGGATGGCACAGCAGCAAACATCCTATGCCCTGAAAGAAGCGGCACTGTTCTTTGAAACCGGAAGCAATGAAGACATAGATGTGATGATTGGCGTAACGGCTCCGCAGGAAGTACGGATCAGCCGTGCAATGCAACGTGATGGTATCTCACGGGAGGACGTATTGAAACGCATCTCACGGCAGATGAATGAGGACGACAAAATGAAACTATGCGATTTTGTCATCCTCAATGACGGAGTCCGGGCAGTGATACCACAGGTACTGGCGCTGCACAAAGAGTTGTTATCCCGCTCTTCCTCCTAAGCTGCTATCATTATTGTTAAAGTAACGACATGCAGATTACTTTAACCGGCACACTATATTATTCCGCTTAATAATTTTCCTACATTTGCCCGGTACAAATACTCCGGTATGTCATTATTATCCGTATTACTGCTTCAGATAGATACTGCAACGCAAGCTGCCGCTCCGGTCAACCCTGCTCCGGAAAAGATCAGTCTGATATACCTTCTTATGGAAGGTGGCGTGCTGATGATCCCCCTGCTGATATGCTCCATCCTGGTAGCCTATGTATTTGTAGAGCGGTTGCTGGTGATCCGTAAAGCATCTGTAACAGATCCTACTTTTATGTCGCGGATACGCGAGCATATTACGGATGGCAACCTCGCAGCAGCCCGTTCACTATCCAAAAACACATACGGACCGGTAGCCCGCATGATCGAAAGAGGCATCAGCCGTATCGGCAAACCTATTGACCATATCGAAAAATCCATGGAGAGCGCCGGGAAACTGGAAATATACCAAATGGAAAAAAATATGAGTATGCTGTCTACGATCGCACGTATCGCACCCATGTTCGGCTTTCTGGGTACGATTGCCGGCATGATCATCCTGTTCTTTAACATACAGCATCAGGGGTTCTCGCTGGAAGGTATTGCCGGAGGTATTTATACCAAAATGGTTACTTCTGCCGTAGGGTTGATTATCGGGCTGCTGGCTTTTGTGGCATACGATTATCTCGATGCCCAGATCAACAAGAATGTAAACCGTATGGAGGCCGCTTCAGTTGAATTTTTAGATATTCTCCAGGAACCAACCCGATAAATAGGTGCTGCCATGAACCTGAGAAAACACCTGCGTGCCGATAAAGATCCGCATACATCAGCGCTGAACGACATCCTGTTCATTCTGCTGTTTTTCTTCCTGATCATTTCCACCCTGGCCAATCCCAATCTGGTTAAGGTGAGCAATCCCAAAGCCGCTACAGATACCAAAGCAAAACAAACAGTGGTCGTAACGGTTGATTCCCTGCAACGTTACTATGTAGGCACACGGCTTACAGCGGCAGACTCGCTTACTGCTGCCATATCTTCTCTGGTGGCCAAATCTTCGGATGCAGACCCAACGGTAGTGATCAACGGGGATGTACATGCGCACTGGGGTGCCGTTATCGAAGCTTTGAGAGCTGCCAAGGCACTGAACCTGAAAGCTGTCGTGGCTGTAGAAAAAGACAGGCAGTAGCTTTTATAATGGAGAATGGAAAGTTGACCATTTCCACTTTCCATTCTCCATTTTCAATTCTCAACCACTACTGTCCGGGAAAGCAAGCTTAAAATCGTTTATAGGAAAAGGATTCAACATGGTTATGTATACTTTTCCCGGACAACAGTGGTTTTCAACTATACAAACGTGACATTAAAATTCATTAAATTGCAGGTACGAGATCCCTGCAAAATCCCATTTTTCACTCAAATATGACATATGAAAAAGAAACAATCATCAGCTATCGGCTTAGACAAAGCCAAAAGCAAGCAACTGGCGGACAAATTGAATGTACTACTGGCCAACTACCAGTTATTCTACATCAATGCCCGCGGATTCCACTGGAATATTAAAGGAGATAAATTCTTTGAACTGCATGCAAAGTTCGAAGAGTTATACACAGATCTCCAGATTAAAAATGATGAAATTGCAGAACGGATTCTCACCCTGGGGTATACGCCTTTCCACAGCTATTCCGACTATCTGAAAAATGCCTCCCTTAAGGAAAAAACTAACATTGCAGACGGCAACAAAGCCGTAGCTGAAATATTGAATGCCTTTGAAACAATCATCAGCCTGCAACGGGAAATCCTTGAGCTGTCTGCCGACGCAAATGACGAAGGAAGCAATGCCCTGATGAGCGATTACATACGGGAACAGGAAAAGCTGGTGTGGATGTATTCTGCATACCTGGCATAGCTAATAAAAAGCGCGCCGGAAATACAACCCGATAAATAGTTATCCCTTAAAAAGCTAATCCTATTATGAGATCCCGGCTCGGCGGCCTACTGTGTACCCACAAGTGTAATTTTTTAATGCTATCCCTCAAAACAGACAAGAAACACTGTTGTACGGAGCACATGTAATACTTTACCATTAGTGGTATTGGCTGCAGTGTGCACCTGAACTTCGGTAAGGGATGTTTGTCATGCTGACGAAGGAAGCATCCCACATAATGAGTGATTTCCCGTGTTTTGTGAGATGCTTCCTTCGTCAGCATGACACCGTACCCTATTGGATGCGATCATTTTGATTTGATACCTACATCAGATGTGGGTACACAGTAGGATCAAGTCCGGGATGACATAGTCGATAGCTTCATATTCAGTACACTTAACGAACGTGTCTAACCAATAACCACTGTGTCATGGCGGCCTCCGAGCCGCCATCGCACTCAGTACGCTTGTCTATAATTGCAGGACTTTTTACTTACAGCTACGAAAACCTTGCAAATTTTTCTGTCCAATACTTTGACTATATAACTATCGACATGGCATTAAATCATTTTTAAAGGCCGACTAAATACCCATAAAAGAAGATGGCCGCAATTTGTGCAATTGCGGCCATCTTCTTTTATGATCTATTCAGACTTGCTTACTTCAGTTTCAAGTCCATTTCTACCCTTCTGTTCTTCGCTTTTCCGGCGGCTGTCTTATTATCAGCCACAAAATTGGTAGCGCCAAATCCGTCTGCAACCAACCGGTCTGCGGAGACGCCCTTACCGATAAAGTAATCACGTACTGCATTCGCACGTTCTTTAGACAGGCGGAGGTTCGTTTCGTCCTTACCCACATTGTCTGTATATCCGTGAATAGTCATATTGTAGTCTGTATACTCGTTCAGGATACCTACAATTTCATCCAGCAGCTTATGCGACTTCGTACTGATCACCGCCTTGCCGGTCTGGAACTGGATGGCAGTTGCAGCAAAAGCAAGACGCTTCTTCACTTCAGCCCTGATTTCAGGACAGCCCTGGTTCTCCACAGTTCCCGGTACTGTCGGGCATCTGTCGAGATGATCAGGAACACCGTCATTATCCGTATCGGGGCAGCCTTCATTAGCTACAGGACCGGCAGCCTCTGGACATTTATCCTCATTATCCGGTACACCATCGCCATCTGTATCAGGGCAGCCTTTAAACTGCGCCAGACCCGGCACATCAGGACAAAGATCATCTATATCAGCAACTCCGTCATTATCCCTGTCAGGGCAACCCTGCAACGCTACAGGACCAGCTTCTGTCGGACAGCGGTCTTCAGCATCGGCAAGGCTGTCGAGATCAGCATCCGGGCAGCCACGAGCTGTTTTCGAGCCGAATACATCCGGGCACAGATCATCTTTATCCAGCACACCGTCACCGTCCTTATCCGGGTCGGGACAACCTTTCTGATCCGGCACACCTTTTTCAAACGGACATTTATCCCGTCTGTTCGATATCTGGTCGCCATCAGAATCTTTGGGTTTCTTTTTATAAAGGATCGGGATATGAGCGCCGAAATACATGTTAACCCCTTTGGAATTATCATTAACGAACGCCATAACATCATCTGTACCAACAGTCAGGAACAGCAACCGTATACCAAGGCCGGCTTTCATTTCAGCGCTCATCATATTATAAGTGAGCGGCACGCCTACATCCACATATTTGGACTCGAACCGGGGCGTTACGGTAACCTGGTTATAATAATTATTGCCCGGATTCAGCCCCTTCGACAGGTTCTGCATGTATACACCATGTACAAAAAATCCTTTCCAGATATTGTAATCTGCCTGGAATACAAGTGTGGTTGGCAAAGCAACCTTCTGTTCGCCGACAGTGTTGGTGAGTCTAAAGCCACTGTTATCCAGTTCCTGTTGCAGTTCCTGTACATTAGTCAGCTTTTTGCTGATACTGTCTACGACGAGCACACCTGAAGTTGATGCATTGTACTGAAGCGCATTAGTGTATTTGATACGGCCGATATCCAGTACGGAAACACCCGCTTTGATCTTATGCTTGCTCATACCGGGATTTATCAAACCCTTCTTCCCGTCCATATCATACCGGTGGCGGTCTATATTGGGGCGGTATTCATACATCAAACCAAGGTCGCCGCCAATACCACGTCCGCTGTTGGCGCCAAACATAAAGTCGAAAAATCCGGAACCGCTGGTCAGTTCTTCCAGGCGATCCGACGGGTCGAGCGTATTGGCAGAAAAGCTTACATTCATGTCGTCTACCTGAACGTAATCATTTGCACCTTCATACCGTCCTTCCAGGCGGGTACTGTTCAGATTATAATAACCGATCCCGCTGTAATACCGCGCTGTAACGCCGCCATGCAGCACGTGCTTGCCTTTATCCAGCAGCAGGCCGCCCCAGGAAAGACCTATGTCTGAAAACAAATGTGTGGTAAGATCGAATCCATTCTGATCGCTGACCGCATAATTATCCAGCGGGTTAAGCTGCCGTCCTTTGACAAACAGGCCGCCAATATTGGAACTGACATCGTGCACCTGGGTCATAAACCTTACACGCGTGCTCAGTCCGATGGTATGCTTGTTGTTAATGGCATACATAATGCCGGGGCCTCTTAATTCAAAGAATGGTAGCTGTACCGACAATGGCTCCGAACCGGTCCATTTAAAGTATTTACCAACCGGAAAATCTCCGTTGTTACTGCCGAAATCCCCGATCATGGTGTTAAACGGAGCTTTGGAGACACTGTTATTCCCATACAAATTCATGGAAAATAAATCCAGCACCAGCTTATGCCGGGAATCGCTGGCAGACGCAGGGTTCAGATAAACCTGATTAAATCCGGAATAACTGCTTCCTGAAACGCCGAGATATCTCTGGGCGTTTGCCTGAAGGGATATGCCCATACCCGCAACAAGCAATACAGATAAACTTTTTTTCATAAAAAATTAATAAGGGGGTTATTAACAACAACTATTTTGTTATAAAGTGCAAAGCTAACAAATCATACATAATTTTAAATAACAAAAAGAAATTCCGAAAAAGATAATAAAAATCCACTTGAACACACAAGCTTAATTACAAATCAGAAACAAATAAACAAAATAAATAAATGTAGATAATGGAAATGAAATAAATAAACACAACAAAATAATAACCCAGCTTATACCAATGCGTAATTTAAATTTTAAAAAAACAATATTCGAATCAAAAATCATTCAATTAATGACATACAAACCAACATATATATCTGAGATGGCCGGCTTCCTTATACTAAAAACTTGTTTTTCCGCCCCCAGGCTAAGCAAATAAGTATGCAACTGCTGCACAGCATTTATGTTTTTATAGTACCATTCCGGCTGTCCTTCATAATCACCGGTCTTCATACCATTGTAATAACGATAAACGACCCATACACGCCGATGCTTCCTGATCTCATCAAAATCTCCGGACAGCTTTTGAAAATAATCCGGGAATCCATCGGCAATATGTCTTACATCCCTGCCTTCCATAACACGCATATTCAGCCGGTAAGCATGCTTATAATAATTCCACCCCGGAAGATCATTCCAATACACATATACCAGATCTCCTTCCCGGTAATGCTGTTGCAGATACATCCAGGCTTCGCGCTGACATGATTTTTTATATCCGCCGAAACGAGAGGTATCCGCTAAAGCAAGTATAGTATTCATCAAAGGAGCTGCCAGCAATACAGTAATAACCACATACGCAAACAATCTTCTTCGGAATGCAAACAACCAGTCGCAGGTGTAAGCAACAAAAAGAATACCCACCGGCGCCAGGAATACATTCAGCCGTTCATGAAGGGGGTATAACCTCAATGCCGACGCAACAATGGCAACAGCAACAACCGACATCAGAAGGATGAAATTCTTTTTACGTTGCCGGTACATAACCAGTCCTCCGGCAAACAGCACCAGCAAAGAGAGAAAAGGCATACGCATCAATACACGGTAAACAGCGCTGTAACCATGCTCATAATCCAGCTCAAACCAGGTAAGTCCCAGGGGATAATAAACAAAGGAATAAACGAAATGCAGCAACCATTTTATTTCAGCCAGAAATGCAGGCGGCAAGGGTAAGAATGCTTCCCGCCGTTCCCAGAAGTCCGTAAGCCAGCCGCTGTCGGTATAATGACCGATAAAGAAATAGTAATTAAGACCAAAGCTGATAGCCCATATCGAAAAAGGCAGCAGAGAACGGACAAACCCCCGTCTGTCGTTTTTCAACAAATATGAAAAGCTGACACAACAGGCAATGCCAGCCAATACAAACAGGGAAGTAAATGAAAACCAAAGCAGGATACCGCCGCCAGCCCCCCATACCAGCAAACTGTTCCAATCGCTTTTATCATGGTATTTTGCGTAAAACAACAGCGACAAAATGGTAGCAAGTAACTCCGGCCCATACTGTTTAACCTCTACCGAATGATATACCAAAGGCGGCGCGATGGCAAGTATACAAACAGCAACAACCGTACCCACAGGCTTCAGGAAATACCGTGCTACCGGCAGGAAGGCAAAAAGAGACAGGATGCTGCACATCAGCGGGAAAAGCCGCAGTGACATTTCCTGATTTCCGAAGAGCACCACACACAGCTTTACTGCCCATAAAAAGCCAAACGGCGCCCGCTGGTGGTAATCAAGCGGCTGTGTGACCAGCTCATGAAAATCCATACGGATCAGACTGGAAGCCAGGAACAGCTCATCTTCCCATAAAGACCGGTTATCAAAAAAATGATACAACCGCAGGCATATCCCCAGGGCAATAAGGCAAAAAGCAATAACCTTCCAACGTTGCCCGGCGGCGTTGCCGGTTCCGGAAGGTGTATCCGGGTGTTTTTTTTTACTCATAAACTGGTATGTCTACGCACATTTCACGATACGCACATATCATTTCCTAAACACCCGCATGAAACATAATGCACATTTTCTCAGGTAAACACGCAAACTTATAAAAAATAAAGATCGTTTAATGTGACAATTTGTTTGAAAACATTGTTGGCAGGGAAAAAAGATTACAAACCCCGGAAGTCGTTCTCTGCAAACTGCTCCAAACATTTATGTAAAACAGAGGCTTGTTTTGACAGAAACAGCGAGCATATAGAGATGATGATTGTTGGCAGGGAAGCATGATGTCATCCTGACGAAGGAAGGATCCCACGTTATGCGTGATTTCCAGCATTTTGCGGGATGCTTCCTGCGTCAGCATGACAAACGTCTGTAAAGCGGACGAGGTACCACAAACGTTACCCGGTACGGCTATGGTTGCTTTCCAGGACAACAGTGGTTTGAAAATGTGACAAATGTGTTGTTTATCATATTTCCCACATTCGTCACATGGAATGGATGAGTATAGACATTCATGGATTCCCGGCCGGGCATATTTGATGCTATTGAATTTTATACTATTTTGTCACCCCTTATTAAATTGAATCAATAAAAAGCTATGGCAACAAATTTGTGTATTGACTGGGGTAACAGCCGGGTAAAGGCATCTGTTTTCAATGCCAATGATGAACTGCTGGAAAAATTCAGCTTTACGGAAACAGAGGCAGAAACCGTGTTATCTTCCATTATAACTACCTATCAGCCCCAGGCAGGCATACTATGCGCCGTAGCCACATACCCACTTTCGATAGAACAAACGTTGAGGGATCATATCCGTTTTTTCTATACACTGGATACGAATACCCGGCTGCCGGTCATGAATGCCTACCATTCACCTGAAACACTCGGCGTTGACCGGCTGGCACTGGTATCCGGCGCTTATGCACAATTTCCGGACAAAAATAACCTGGTGATCAGCCTGGGGACCTGCATTACCTACAACCTGATCCAGAAAAACAAAGCATTCCGCGGAGGAGCTATATCGCCCGGCATGAATATGCGGCTGCAGGCCATGCACGACTATACAGATAAACTCCCTCTGGTTACGACAACAGGGGAGCTGCTCTTGCTCGGATACGATACGGAAACTTCGATCCGCAGCGGCGCCATACACGGCATGGCCGCTGAGATTGACGGTATGATCCAGGCTTTTGCTGCACAATATCCTGATTTTAACGCGGTCTTAACGGGGGGGGATGCACCGTTCTTTGAAGGCAAATTGAAAAGTAAGATATTTGCAGACCCCGATTTGTCGCTGAAGGGGCTAAACCTAATTTTAAAACATAATGTCCCTCAAATACGCTAAGCGCTTTTTCTGTTGTTTGCTGTTTCTGTCTCCCGGTTATACTGTGGTGGCACAAAATTCCAACAAAGAAAATATACCCTATACCCGTTTTGGGATCGGCGACCTCCAGACCGGAACCAACGTGCTGACAAGAGGCATGGGTTACCAGACCGCTGCATTCGTAAGTCCTGTAGCCGTCAATACAGAAAATCCGGCATCTTATGCCAGCCTCCGGTTTACCACTTACGAGATCGGATTGTCGGGATCTTCGCGTACCCTGAGAAGCGGCGGTGAGGAATACGCTACCGGAACAGCATCACTCGCTTATCTGAATATCGGCATCCCTGTCGGGAAGCATGCCGGTATTAACCTGGGCTTGAAACCTCAGTCGCGCGTATATTACCGGATCGAGCAGGACTCGGTAATACCCAATCTTGACGGCACCAATACGTATATATACTCCGGAGACGGAGGGCTGAACTATGCGTTTATTGGCGCTGCAGGCACCTACGGAGGCTTCAGCATTGGCGTCAACTTCGGATACATGTTCGGTACAACCCGGTATTCCGGTGTACTACAGCAAACAGGCGACGACGAAATACTCAGCTCCGAATTTTCCCGGTACGACAAGACAGGCGGACTGTACTGGAGCAGCGGAGCGCTCTACACAGCACCACTTAGTGAAAAGCTGAAGCTACGGATCGGCGCCACATTCACCCTGAATCAGCAACTGAATATCTGGCGCGACGACTACCAGATCAACTTCCGTACGCTCGGCGGTGTGATAGACAGGGATACAAGCTACAATAACATCAACAGTAAAGGCACAGTAGTGCTGCCGGCTTCATACGGATTCGGCATGCAGTTCCTCGGAAATGAAATATGGAGTGCAGGAGCAGACTTCTCGCTTACGCAGTGGAGTCAATACCGATCATTTAACCTCACCGATTCCGTTAATGACAGATCCATGCGTATCAGCATCGGCGGGTCCTATACACCCAACCCGACGAGTCTGCGGCAATACTTCCAGCGTGTCACCTACAGGATCGGCTTCTACTATGGCACCGATTATATACGCCTGCGCCAGACCGATATCAATTATTATGCAGCTACCGTGGGCGTCAGTTTACCGTTCAGGAGAACTACTGACCGTATTCACACTGCCTTCGAGATCGGCCAGCGGGGCACAGAAGCAAATAACCTGATACGTGAAAACTTCTACCGGTTAACACTTGGGGTTTCACTGAATGATCGCTGGTTCATCAAACGTAAGTATGACTGATCCAATGTGACAATTTGAAAATTTGAAAATGAGGCAATGAATATATCACTTACAACAACAAGTTCATTCTCAAATTAGTACATTTTCAAATTGACTAATTAATATGCGTTTCCCGGTTTTGCTTACCTGTGTTATATTAACCGCCGCCTCGTGCCGGAATGATATGAAAGACATTCATGCACTGGTGAACAAGACGGTGATGCAGGAAGATATAGCACACGACGTCACCATTCTGTACAGTGAAGATGGACAGGTAAAGGCCAGGTTATCTTCCAAAGAGTTTATCCGTAATGAAATATCGCGTCCGCCCTATACGGACATGAAAAAGGGGCTGAAGGTGGAATTTTTCAATGACAGCATGCTGATCGAAAGTACGCTTACCGCCAAATACGCCCGTTACTATGAGCAGCAGGGCAATGTGCTGATCCGTGACAGTGTGGTGGTGATCAATAAAAAAAGAGAAAAGCTGGAAACGGAAGAATTGATCTGGAACCAGGACATACAAAAGTTTTATACCGAAAAGCCCGTTGCCA
The DNA here is from genome assembly GCA_037190845.1 of Flavipsychrobacter sp. Lineage (GTDB taxonomy): Bacteria > Bacteroidota > Bacteroidia > Chitinophagales > Chitinophagaceae > JBEBVQ01. The sequence goes on from JBBCJI010000026.1 coordinate 103,469, forward strand.
TTACCACCGCCACACAAACGATGTGGGGAGACGGCCTCGAAGCCAACCAGGATTTTAGCTGGTACCAGATCCGGAACCTGCGCGGGGTGATGATGGTAGATAAAGAGAAGATACCGGAATAAGCATCAGGTCCGGAAACGTACGCCCTGGGACTGTTACAGAAAGCCTGCCTATCTGAGCGATGTTACACTACCCATGTGGCCCCCGGGTTACCGCACCAGCAACACGTCTCCGCTTATTGTACTCCGGCGGCCGTCCATACAACTTACGTCAATATGGTAGTAGTATGTCCCTACAGGTAGTGGCTCCCCCTCATAACGGCCGTCCCAGCGCCCGTTCAAAACACTGTTTCTATACACTGTACGCCCCCATCGGTCGACGATCATCATATTCAGCTCACGAAAATGCCAGGGTGCAACGATGCCAAATTCATCATTCTTTCCGTCGCCATTAGGTGTAAATGCATTGGGGATATTTATTAAACAGCATAATTCCGCCATAATGTCCGCTTGCAAAGAATCCAGGCACCCATCCTCCGAAACATGAATGGCCAACAGGTTGTTTATCCTTTCACTCAATGGCAGTGATATTTTTCCGGAAACACCCAGTATTGAATCATTTAAATACCACTGGTATTCAGATTGATCAACAGCGTAACCGACAACCGTATCCCCCTGACAAAATCCGGAAGCGGGATCGAGGTATATATCCGGGGGGTGTGAAGGTTTGATAGACAGCTTAAATGCAATTACGGAATCGCAGCCGCGTGCATTGATGAGTGTATCGAAATACATCCCTGGTTCACTGAAGTACTGATCGTTAAAATAAGCCTGGTCTCCGCGGCAAATCTCCTGATTAAGATACGTGGTATCCGAAAATATCAGGCGGCTGAATTCATACCCGGTTTCTCCAATGCAGCCATTCAGATTTACCCGCAGGCGATATTTTCCAAGATTATCTGAACGTACATTTTTAACCACAGCCATTGAATCTCTGGAATAAAACCCCTTCGGGCCATTCCAGACATATAAGGCGTCCGAATCCGAAGCATTTGTTACCTGAGGGAAAAGCAACAGATCCCGGCCTTCACAAACAGGACCATTGTCGGTTATTGCAGGTACAGGAATCGGCTTCACATGTACATGCATCGTATCGGTGATAGTGTCCGTTGCTGTGACGATACGCAACGAATACACGCCGGCATGTTGTAAGCCGGCATTGGGTATCTCCGGATCACGGAGGTTTGAAGTAAACCCCGCAGGCCCCGACCAGTTATAGCTTAGAGCATTTGCATAATGAGCGGGAAGGGTGCGCAACCTAAGCGTTTCTCCTTCGCACGGCTCGTTGGCACCTATGATATATTCCCGATAGTAAATATGGTATCCTACATATCCCCCTTTTATGCCTGACAGATTTATTTTGAAGGAGCTTATCCTTCCGGATATATTTAATTCCCCCACAGCGAACGGATCTACGCATAGTACGCAGCCCGGAGGGTGCGGAGGTACCGGGTTTATGCCGAATATCGTCATGCTGCCGTTCCATATAATTGCGGTAGTTTGCGTACACGGCATCGTCCATGGAGATAATTCATGGGGCTGAATTTCATATACCTGATTGTTGATAGCAACTGAAACGATCTCACTATCCTGAATACTCATTACTGCTACCCTCACCCACTTTACGGGCGTCAAAAACTCATACTCATAAGTATGGGGAGTTGTATGGTAATTACTACCTACAACTATATCGTGACCTAATGTGTATGGCACATACATACAATTGGTACCGGGACGGAAACCAGGACGAAAAGCCACTGGCGGGCCAACGCCCGGCGAAGGGGTAGCTATCACAGATATCCCATTTTGCGTTATGGTGCCTGTTTCATGTGTTACCGGAGTAAATCCGTTCTGCGCAATCGCCGTCATAGAGCAGCAAACCAGAAACACAAAAACCCTGAAACTTAAACTCATCTTTATGTATTTTAGCCTCACAAAATGATGACTGTTAAATAAGATGCATTAATCCTGCCACAGATAAAAATACGAAATCCCCGTTGTGCAGGCAGCCTTAATGTCAGTCAGAACTACTAAATTTACCTTGTAACAAGGAGCCGATTTGATATGGGTATTAAAATAGCTATCACAGACGATCATCCGATCGTACTGGAGGGGCTTCAAAAAGTGTTGCACGGACGAGATGGCTTTGAGATCATTGCGACATACGCCGATGGAAGAAGCCTGCTGGCCGGACTGGAGCAACACCTGCCGGATATTTTGCTGCTCGATGTTTATCTCCCGGACGTAAAAGGCACCGAACTTACCAAGACCATTACCCAAAAATATGCTTCCGTCCGGATCATTGCCCTGACGAGCACCGAACATATCCCGGACGTGAAGCAGATGCTCCGGAACGGCTGTTCGGGCTATCTGCTTAAAAACGTATCGGTAGAAGTGCTCAGCCATGCTATCAAAACTGTATTTGCCGGTGAAGAATTTGTAGAGCCTGTGATCAAAGACCGGCTGATCGAATCCCTGATGCACCCGGGAATTTTCTCATCCATCAACAAGCCTCAGTTGACCAACCGGGAACAGAAGATCCTGGAAATGATCGGCGCCGGGAAAACAAGCCAGGAGATTGCCGGTGAATTATTCCTGAGCTACCGCACGATTCAAAATAACCGACAGTCTCTTTACAAAAAATTCGATGTCCATAATACAGCAGAGCTGATCCGGATGGCTATTCAGAACGGGATGCTGGCCGGTTAGATTCCATTCTGCGATTCGCCGGATCAGCTCTGCCGGATTTAGTGGATGCAATTCAAATTGTCGCCCGGCATATTCAAGGCATTCATTTCGACAAGCTCAATGACCGTCTTTTAATGATGGTGGCTGAACGTGCCGAAGCCAGGTTACCAGGCAGAATTCAGTTTTATAGATAGCGACAATTTGAAATGCCCCTGTTTAGCATCCTATTGTTTAATCAATTTTACCTTTGTACTGCCTGAGGGTTCGTGTATCTCAATAAAGTAAAACCCTGGCTGGTATCCCGAAATATCCAGGCGATATTCATCCTGAATCTGAGTTACGGGTATGCTTTGCAACAGTTGTCCGGTCATGTGGATGATCCTGATAGCGCTCACCCGGCTTTGCCCTGTATACACATAAACGTAATCGCCGGCAGGGTTGGGATAAATCCGCAGATGCTGATCGGCGCCCAGATACTGAATACCATCAGTCGGCACAATAAATTCTACGCATGCCGAAGTGTCGGAACAATCATTATTGGTAATCTCGACTGCGTAGCTTCCCGAGATGGTTGGCGTAAATTGTTTACTCTGTTCACCGGGAACGACTGCATAGTTGTTGTCACAATCCAACCATTGATATCGCTCCGCCTGATCATCCGAAACCAGCTTCTGCAGATCGTTTGTGATGCCTCCCGCCACAGTCTGGTTAACCGTAAGATCGAGGATCACAATACTGTCGCAACCAGAAGGTTTTACCAGTGTATCATAATAGACACCCGATTGCGTGTAAATTTTACCATTAAAATCGTAGCTATTACAACCCGTATCTGTCACATAGCTCAGGCTGCTAATTCCTTTAATGGTCAAATTAATAGTTTGAAAACTATCGCAACCGCCGGCATTAACCAAAGTATCTACATAGATTCCCGACTGCGTGTACGTTTTGCCGTTTAATACCAGACTGTCGCAGGTCGTATCTGTGTAAGTACTTGTTGTGGCGCAATAGGGGCCTTGTGTGACAACGATATTATCAAATATAAACCAATAGGTATCATTTCTCGTATTCGTTTTGATTTCAAACCTTACATATACATCACCTCCTACTGGTGGCGTGAAAAATGCACTTTTGTTATAGCACTGATTTAGTTGTCCATGCTCTCCTCTTCCTATTACTTTTGATGTAACCCATGGCCCGCCTGCAGAGGTCGCCCATTGTACACTGATTGTTCCGAAGGTATCCGGAACGCCATATGTCCCCGGACCAGAACGGCGATAAATTTTATAATCAAAATTAAATTCGACAGGTCCGCCGTTTGAAGTTTGTAAGTTGGGAGATGTAAAATATCTGGTGGTGTCTCCTTTTATAGAGATAGTCATTCCAAGACTCGGACACCCTTCCGTAATAAAGCTGGCCGTATTCCCGTCAAGCTTCCATAATCCATTAAACTGTGACTGGTTTGAAAAATCCTGTGAATAACTGATCTGTGCGTTCGAATCAGGCAACAAAAACAAAATACACACTGTAAAATTCAATAGAAAAATAATTGCTGAGAAGTAATTTTTCTGTTTCATAAGTATCGTTTAAATTTAAGTGATAAAGACGGGGCCATTTGATCCCGATGCAATATTATCCCGATAAGTCAATCCATTCAATAGCGATCATACTCGAATTAAATATAGAGTACATTGTGCAATCATGAGAAACGTAAGTATTATCTTCCTGCTTTGGTTCCTGTATGGATGCACAACTGAAGCGCATAGCCAGAGGGAGATGACGGATAATTCATTGATTCTGAAAACGATAAACACTGCTTTCATTGACTCAATGCTTGATCGCGGCAGCGCTATGCTGTTCCAATACCCGCCGGACAGTACGGAGCCATTGTTCCGATATGCATTAAAGCTGAGTATGGAACAGTCATACATAGACGGCATGGCCGTGGCATATGGGAACCTGGGATTATGCCTTGCGCGGAAAAAAGAATTTAACGAATCCGTTTCCTGCCTGAAGAAAGCAATTGGCTATAGCCAGTTAATGAACAGGCAAAAACGATTGAATTTACTGTACACCCAACTTTCCACAGTCTATGGATTGAAAGGCGCGTTTCCGGAGGTTATCCGACTGGTAACTGAAGTGCTGCCTCGATACGATTTGCAGGACTCGCTTCAAAGATTGTACTACCTGAAGTTAAAGGATAGCAGATCCAGGGCTTACCTGAACTTAGGCAATACTCCCTTGGCTTATGCAGATATGCATGATATTATTCAGGAGATAAAGCAACCCGATTCGGCAACCCGGACGATGCTCGCCAGTGTGTATACGGGATTGAGCATTCTCGCATCGCAGATGCATAAATACGATTTTTCTTTGAAAATGGCTACTGCGGTAGAAAAAATGGGTGCTTCATTTTCTGATCAGTATCTGCTCAGTCATGCCTGGTATAACAAAGCCTCCATTTATTATAATATGAACAAGCTGGACAAATCTCTGGCTTATGCTATGAAAAGCCTGGCAGCATATGAAGACAGCTATGATATACTTCCGTACAAAGCTTCCGCTTTAAGAACTATAGCCGGCGTCCTGGGCAAACAGGGTGACTATCAACAGGCGTTGAAGTACGCATTGGAAGCGGTCCGGCTTGATGAGCAATCAGGAGGCGCCCACAATGGCAGTTTGATTGGATCTTATACCATGTTGGGCAATATTTACGCGGCACTGAAAGACTATGACCAGGCTAAGCAGGTATTATTAAAAGCAGAGGAAATTACCGTTTCTACATCTTCATTCAAAATTAACCAGTTACAAACATATAAGCTGCAGGCCGAAATCTATGCCGCAGACGGTGATTATCGGCGGGCATTGGAATATAAGGACCGCTATTATAGCTCACGGGATAGCATCGAGGGAGATGAAATGAAAGCGCGTGTATCCGATGCCGAGGCACGGTATAGCCTGGCAGAAAAAGACCGGCAGATTGTGCAGAAGGAACTGGAAGCACAGCGCAGTATGAACCGCCAATATGTATGGATCGGTGTAAGCCTGTTGATGTTATTGGCGCTCACGGGTTCTGTACTTTATATGAAAAACAGATCGGCGCTGTCCCGCATTAAAGGCATGCTCGACGGCGAAGAGCAGGAAAGAAAGCGAATCGCGCGGGAATTGCACGACGGGGTCGTCAGCCACTTGTCCATTGCTAAAACCAACTTTTCCAACCTGAGAGATTTTCAGAAGGGGAATGAAAAAATGCTCGACGATGCGATCCGGCAGCTGGATCAGAGCATTGCAGATTTGCGCAATACTTCTCATAATCTGCTGCCCGACGGGCTGTTGCAGGAAGGACTAATACCCACCGTAGAGGATTATTTCCGAAAGATAAACACCGCCGGCAAGATACATATCACTTTACAGGTTGTGGATGTCCTGCCGCCGCTTACCGATTCGTTTCAGTTGAACCTGTACCGGATCATCCAGGAATTGATCCAGAACATCCTGAAATACGCGGGCGCCACCCGGATATTGGTACAGTTCAATGTTTATGCAGATACATTGACCGTCACTGTAGAGGACAACGGGCACGGGCGGGATTTCCACAGCAATGCCGGTGCAGCCGGCATAGGATTGGCCAATCTGGAGGCGCGGATCCGCCTGTTGAGCGGCGAGCAGGAAGTGGAATCCGATCCCGCACGCGGGACCACGGTTTATCTGACATTTCCAACAGGTGGCCTTTAAGTACTGGCGTATTACACTGTTTTCTCCATTTTTAAGGGTGCCGGAACAATTGATTACAGCCTACCTGAGCAATGTCACATTGCCCTGATGGCGCTCTATATCTCCGTTGGCAAATGCTGCTTCAATAACGTAGATATAGACGCCAGCCGGCTGGTCGTCCCCATTTAGTTTTCCATCCCAACCTCGTCCGTCAAGTTGTGTTGACTCAAAGATCAATTGGCCCCAGCGGTTATACAACTGCATCCGGAACCGGGTCAGTGCAGCAGATAACAATTGTCTCGGGAAAAAATAATCATTGTACCCGTCCCCATCCGGCGTGAATACGTTAGGAATGCTTATGTAGCAGGATTTAAAAACAGTAACAGAATCAGCAGCAACGCAGTTATGTCCGGAAGTCACCTCCAGGAAAAAGATGCCCGGCTGCGCTGCATGGATTGCAGCCGTAGTATCACCTGTATTCCATCGCCGCCTGTGATCAGGCGGACGGGCGACTCGGTCAGAGACCACAACGGAAGCGCCACCGGGGCATATGGATGTATCACTCCCTATATCCACCAACGGGTAAGGAAAAACCCGGACCGTATCACTGAAGGATGTATCCGGGCACCCAGCCCAGGAAGCGGTAATGGTAACGATATGTCCGCCGGCATCCTCGAAGGAACGCACCTGCCGTTCTCCTCCACTTCGTATCGTGTCTGTCCCGGCGCCGAATTGCCATTTCAGGCCGGATATGCCGCTCAGATAAGCCGGAGTAAACGTAACAGCTTCCCCGGCACATATACTGTCGTTGTCGGTGGTGAAATATACGTACGGTACGCTGTCTATCATTACGGTAGCATAGGCCGTATCATAACAAGGATATTGTGTCTGCGCGATCAGCCGGACGGTATAGGCGCCGGGATGAGTATATCTGTGTGACGGGCTGTGCTGTGTAGATGTGCTGCCATCTCCGAAATCCCAGGCCCAGGCTGTAAAGTCACCTGTGGACGTATTCAGGAATTGCATGTCACAGGCGCCGGTATCTACCCGGAACGAGGCACGGTAACCGGGAGGTGGTATCCTTACAAACAGTGAGGTGTCACATCCGTTACTGCCACGTAATGACACTCTGTACAGGCCGGGTGCAAGACCGGGCAACGTATCTCCGGCAGCGCTGTGCTGTACCCGGAGCACCTGACCGGCGCTATCCGTCCAGCTATATACATAGACCGATGTGTCTCCCGGGCCGGGTTGTACCCATGCCGCATTATTGTTTACATTCCTGCATCCTTGTGTAAACCCTGTTGAGGGGACGGTAAAAAAGTGCACAAAGAATGTGTCTGTGTGATGCCGGCAATCAGTAATATATTGCACGACATAAGCGCCCGATTCATAAACAGTCCGGTCCGTCAGAACGCTGCTATCATCCCATATATGCTGGCGCCCGGAGCGATCTGCCTGCAGCAATACACTGTTCCTGAAACAAACAGGTATCACCTGTCTTCCGGGAACAGGATCGCGAATAAATACAGCCACCTCGCTATTCAGCCGGGATGAAAGGGATGTATTTGCAGACAACTGAACTACGTTAGGCGTATACTGGCAGGCAACACCTGCCAGGTCAGGTGCATTGATCGCCGACAGGAACCTTCCCCGGTCGGCTGCCGTATAAATCTTTCCATCCGGACCTATCTTCAGGTCATATAGTCCTGGCGGACTTGTGCTCCGCCCTCTTGCGATCAGCGTTTTTGTGCTGTATATGACCGACGGGATAGCCGAGGTCAGATCATACTGGTAAATATCCCTGTCATTATCTTTTACATACAGTTTAGAACTGCCCGGTGAAAAGCAGGCGCCTGCATACCGGGCTTCGTCTATGATCATCTCATTAGACAGTATTCCCGATGCGGGATCAAAGTCAAACAGCTTCGTTCCTGAACTATAAGCCTGGAAGTTACCTGCTGATATCACAAGTCTGGTGCGGTCGGGAGAGATCCTCATATCGCTTGTGTAGATCGTAACCGAAGCAGATGAGATTCCACTGGGCGATGTGACGGGTACCGCGTTCAGACCATTGCGTGTAATTTCATAAGCCTGAAATAATCCCCGCACCGACGAGTGAACAATGACCCAGACATTACACCGGTCGCCCGGTACTGCTACCATGCACTCTGACAGATTTGAATCAAGAGGTATGGCTTTCCTTTCGGGTTCCACATCACCCATCCCGTTATTCAGCGCCATGTTGACGACACTATATGAAAAACGGCCATTGCCTTTTATGGTATCACCGTTCACAACCGTACCTACAGCCGACTCCAGGGAAAACAAATAGTATTTACCCATACTGTCCGGCACGGGGACAATGACAGAACCCTGTATGGCATCATGCGCCCAGTATGGCATTCCGCTATTGGTATTGGGCATTACATTACCCATTCGGTCCCAGACCTGTTTCCCAAACGTATAAAAAAGGAGCTGCCCCTGTCTGTCACAAACAGCAGAAGCGTTTTCAGGCGCCCGCATGTTTGTAGTGATCGGCACAGGACTTCCACCGTTAAAATCCAGCCCGGCATTTTCCCCAAAACACCAGACCCTGTTTTCGGGGAGCGCATACTGCTCCTGGCCATAAACACAAGACACCTGGCATGGCAGTAACAAGATCAGCACCCACAGACAAACGCCCTGTTTCATAAACTAAAAACCTTACAACTATCTTATAAACCTTTCGTGCGATTGCGGCTCAGGGCCGCAATGACAAAGTGGTTATTGATTTCCCACGTCCGTTAATAGTACTGGCCAGGGGTTTGTCCACCATGTCATCCCGGACTTGATCCGGGATCTCATGACGACATTGACTTTTTAAGGGACGACTATATAAATAACGCCTCAACTAATCCTAATCCAGCTTAAGCAAACGGTACACGCTGCGGTCAACACCATTACTAATGACTATAAAATAAACGCCGCCCTGAAGATGTGCCAGATTGATCTCATTATGGTATGCCAGGGATGACATCTTATGAACTACCCTTCCTGCAGGATCTGTAACTGTGGCATGGTAAGTTGATATATCCCCCACAGAGGACGCCGCCTGTATATATAGGTAACCACTGAAAGGAGAAGGGTATACCTTTATTGCTCCGCCATCTTTTCCATCCAGATCTACAGCAGAAGGTATCTCTACCAGCACTGAATCGGAAACAGAGCTGCATCCGTTTGCATCTGTCACCATTACCCGGTACCATCCGGATGTAACGGCGGTATGCTCCTGATCTGTAGCGCCGGTCACCGGCGTATTGTTGAGGATCCACTGATTACCATTTGCCGCATCGGATGTCAGGACTTGCCCGTCAACAGTGATCGCCGGGACAGGAGGAGGAGCTGCCAGCGTCACGGCATGTATATTCCGGTCGCAGGTGCTGGTTGTAATTCCGGGATCGGAGGCGATCACACGGATGCGGTAACCACTCCCCGGGGCAGTAGCTGCGGGAATCAGGCAGGAGACTTCATCTGTAATGGCCGCACTGGCTGTACCGATCGTTACCGCATTGGTAAAATCTCCGGTATTGTCAGATAATTCGACTGTAAACGTATTGCCAGCGTTAAAATGGGAAGAAGGCTGGATGGGTATCACAAAAGGGCGGTCAATACACAATACGGTATCGGTGAAGGCAGGATCAAAAGCAAGATCCAGCATCTTTACCAGGAAAGCATCTTTCGTACCCCCTCCGTAAGTTTGCTGATATCCTCCGGTAGTAGCTACACCTGTTGTGCTGGAAGTATAACCAAACAGCCAGACCGTTCCTTTACGGTCGACATGCAGCCCGATAGCAGCATCCAGTTCCTCCCCGCCCCAGTAGGTGCCGTATTCAAAGTCTCCGTCGGTACTGTATCGCACTAACATGCCATCACCATTTCCACCAACAGTAGCCTGCATGGCATCGGGAGTGACCAGGTTACTGAACCCATATGCATTACCCGAAGCATACACCTTGCCACAGGGATCCGTACTCACGATCGTACCCAGCATATCGCCGCCGGGTCCGGGACCCAGGTATGTCCCCCACAACCGGACGCCGGACGCGCCTTCGAACTTCGCCACATAGGAATCCCCGAAAAAGAGATTCATAAACGCATCCCGGTGGGCGCCTGTACTTGCGATGCCGGTATCGCTGAAGGTAGGTCCTCCGATATAGACATTATCGTCTATATCGGTAGTAACCGAATAGACCTGATCATTGCCGGCGCCGCCATAATATGTGCCCCACAACTGCTGGCCGGCGCTGTCGAATTTGGCGATATATACATCGTTATCTGATCCTCCCGAAAAAGTCGTCCGGTGGGTACCTGTTGTAGTAATGTTGTTGGTGGCAGTGGTATTGCCCGCAAGGTATATATTGCCCTGCTGGTCCACTGTCAGTGCATCACCGCTTGTGCTACCGTTGTTCCCTCCGAAATAAGTGCCCCAAATGAGCTGTCCGGCAACATTGAATTTCGCCAGATAGGCCGCGCCACCGGCAGCAAGTTTCGTCGGCTGGTGCGAGCCCGGCGTACTGATCCCCGATGTGCTTGTCGTAGTTCCAGCGAGATATACATTGCCCCGGGCATCCGTACTTACCACGCCGCCCCATTTATCTTCGGCAAGGGCGCCTCCGTAATAGGTTGCCCACATGAGCTGCCCCGAATCATTAAACTGAGCCAGGAAATTATCGCCCGTACCACCACCAAAACCTGTCTGATGCACCTGCGATGTGGCAATACCGGAAGTGCTTTCTGTATGCCCGCCGACATACACATGGCCATCGCGATCTGTGGCAATACCATAGGCAAATTCGTCTTCACTGCCCCCGAAGTATGTCCCCCACAGCAGAGACCCGTCCGGATGCATCTTTGCGAGGAAGGCATCTCTGGTACCGGATACGCCGCCACCTATCGTTGTCTGATGTGCACCGGAGGTAGCTATCTGACTTATACTCATTGTAGCGGCGGTTATATATACCATGCCGGCATCATCAACTGCTACTTTTCTTGTCCAGGCATCTTCTTCGTCATTGCCTCCGAAGTAGGTAGCCCAGTGCAATGCCGGATCCAGCACCAGACTTCCGGACCAGGTATCCGTACTGAAGGTCCAGTCGCTGCCTTCCTGTACGAAATGGCAGCTTACAGGTTTGTGACCGTGTAAAGTCCAGGCCACCGGCGCTTTTTCAGTAATTGTACCGGCAGGCGTAGTTACCTGCAGACTGCCATCCTGCTGTATTGCGGTGTTGGTCGCTCCTTTGTAGCGGATCCGTATATCGGAGGGATTTGCCCCTGCATGCAATATGAAATCATACTTCAGTATGCCATTTTTTTCATAGATCACCCAATCGATACCGGGATATACACCGGGATAAGTTATTTTACGAAAGGCATGTGCCCGGCTATACCCTCCGGGACAGTGAGGGTGATAGTAATTTTCATAATAAGGCCAGGCACCGGAGGTAACGGGGGTTACATTCATATCGGCGCCTGCCAGCTCCATATCCAGGCGGTATACTGTATATACGGGATCAGTTGCTACATCTCCCGGCAATGGGCCTATGGGGTGTTTTTTCGTATCTGCCGGCATTGCAGCTTTGTGCTCGACGCTTATGAACTGATAGTGCATATGACCTGACCCGATATATAAATTCATCCCCGGCGACCGTAATAAAAAATCCAGGTCATTGCGCGGATTATGATACTGATCTTTCAACTGGCCATTATTCTCCAGGAAGAATATGTTACCGCCAGAATTAGCAGCCGCATTGGTTTTTGCATTACCCAAACAGGTAATAGCGGTGGTCATAAATAAAAAAAGGAAACTGTAAAACTGCTTCTGCATGTCATCTTGATTTGATTGGAGTAAAGGTAGCCGGGTGGGATGTGCAGAAAAAGACTGTTTACACTCATATTGAAAAATGAGTATAAACAGCCATTCCGGCGCCGGTTACCTGATCAGGGTTATATCTCCCTTTTCAGACACCTTGCGGTTAGCCGTTGTTTCGACTTCGAGCATATAAAAATAAGTACCTGCCTGCGCCGGCACACCATTGTAAGTCCCGTCCCAGCCTGTATGTGCATCGCTGCCGGAGGTGGCCCAGACCATTTTCCCCCAGCGGTCATAAATACGGAAAGATACAACCCGGACGATCTCGCCGGCAAACAAAGGGCGCAAATGATCATTCCGTCCGTTATGATCGGGCGTAAATGCTGAGGGTATAAATATAAGCGGGTTGACACCGGGGGTCAACACAGCGCTATCCCGGCATCCGTACAGCGATTCCCCCACTACAAGATAGGGCCTGACTGTGTCTGCACGGAGTGTTTGTTCATAAGCTGCCTGGTCGGGAAACTGTGTCTGCGGATGCCATACCAGTACACGGTAAGGCTCTGCTGCATGTGACTGCAGGGTCTGCGGGCTTCCCCAGTCTGCAGTAGCTGGTGAGGCCGTCAATCCGATACTGAAATCCCTGACGTGTACCATACGGCTGAATGTATCACTGCATTTGCCGCCTGCATCGCCTGCAGTAAGCGTGACACGATAATGCCCCGGAGACCGGTATGTGTGTATGGGAACGGTTCCCGTAGCTGTAGCACCGTCTCCCATATCCCAGTATAATGTAGCGGGATCACCCGCGGACTGATCCTCAAACCGGGCGGGCACGCCAACACATATATTCGTATCTGCCGCGAACCGGGCATCATACAGCACCGGTATCCGGACAGTCAGCAATGTATCACATCCATAGCTTCCCTCTACCCTCACCTGATAAAGACCGGGAGATAACTGCCGTAGGGTATCTCCGGTATAACTATGATGACGTGTCTGCAATACTGTGCCGGCGCTGTCTATCCATTGGTACGTGTATGCAGCAGTGTCTGATGTTGCAGGCGTAACCCAGGCATAGTCTCCGTCTTCTGTATGACAGCCTCTGGTGAAACCTGCAGCCGGAACGCGACCGGAAAACGCTACCACAGTGGTGTCTATATGGTACAGACAATTAGTGCGATACCCGACAATATATGTGCCCGATCCACGCGCGACAAGAGATACGCCGTACCGGCCTCCATCCCAGACATGGCTCCACCCGGCTGCATTGGCCTGCAGCACCACACTATCGCTGAAACATACAACCGTATCTTTCCGGGCATATACGGTGTCGCTGATCAGCGGCAGCACCACTTCATTAGGGAACCCGAATTGCATAAATGTACCCGATAATAATGATACGGCATTCACTACAGGCTGGCTGGCCATACCGGGCAGGTCGGGGAAGTTGATCCGGTGGAGATGATCACCAAAATGCAAACCAAAATATATCCGGTTGTCCGGTCCTAATTTCAAATCTGTAGACTCCGCTCCGTTGTCGGATTCGAAAGTGAACAGCTCGGTTTTAGAAGCCGTGATAGTCACAGCGGTCGGCAGAGTCAGATCAAACTGGAACAATCTGACGCGGCTATAATTGTTAGTCGTGGCATAGGCATACAGCCTGGTATTATCCGGCGAAAAGCATACTCCGTAATGATGATCCGGTGAGTTGCGATCCAGCACCAGCTCGTTGGATATGACACCCGTGGCAGGGTCAAAATCATATAATTCGATCCCTCTTTCAGCGCCGGGAGCAGCGGAAGCGCCGCAGGCAGCAGCGATCTTCCGCCTGTCGTGCGACACTTTCATAACGCCCCGTTCGTATGCTTGTGCCGGTGACAACAAGCCGGTGACAGAGATCACCGGTGTGGTATTAATACCCGCGCCGGTGATCTCATACGCTTTGTAAAAATGAGAAGAATGATCCCGCAGCAGCAACCATATATTACAATCATCGCCGGGTATTGCAATCATTTTCTCTGTGAACCCCATACTGATCATTATTCCTTTCCGCCCCGGCTCCACATCTCCCAGCCCGCCGTTCAGCTCCATATTGACCACGCTGTAGCACAACTTGCCGTCGTCTGGCTGCTGCCCCAGTGAAAAGACATAATATTTATTACCGCTGTCGGGCATGGGCACAATGACCGCGGCCTGTGTGGTACTGTTTGTAGCCGGGAATCCACCTTCGCCATTAGGCATCAGAGCTCCCTGCCGGTCCCATACCTGCCTGCCATTGGTATAAAACAGCAACTGCCCGGCGGCATCGCATACGGAAGCGCACCCTTCCAGCGCCCATAGATTTGTCTTTACCGGCAGCGGCTGACCATTGCTAAAGTCCAGGCCCGCATATGCGCCGAATGCCCATATCCTGTTTTCGTTCAGTGTGTATTGCGCCTGCAGCAACAGAGGTATACTGTGCAGGACAAGCGCAAGGACAATCTGCTTTATACTCATCATTACTTATTACCGTTTCAGCGCCCGTATAGCTACATTACCTTCGGCGCCCCGGAGCATCACGAGATAAATACCGGCATCAAGATACGCTAAACTCATTTCGTTTTTGTGCGATGTTACCGGATGCTCGTACACGACACGCCCTGTAAGATCGGCTACGGTTAACCGGTATGTGTGGACATCTGTAACGGATGCATCAATCTGTATCGAGATTTTATCCTCAAAAGGATTGGGAAATAAAGAAATCTGGGGAGCATCCGGCATAACATGATTTATTGCAGTTTCCGGCGCTTCTATATACACGGAATCCGAGTAGCTGCTGCACCCTTCATTTCTTACTTCTACCTGGTACCAACCGGTAACTGCCACTGTATGCATCTGGCTATCCGCCCCCGGAATGGGTTGCTGATCTACCCACCATTGATTACCAGATGAAGCGCTGGACTCCAGCGTTGCCCCGTTTACCGTAATGACCGGTACCGGAGGCGGCAGCACAAGCGTTACAGCACGCGGACAACTGCTGAACAGCACAGGATCGGTAGCGGATATACGGATACGATAACCGGAACCCGGCGCTGTGCCGGCAGGTATCGTACATGCTATATTACCCGCGGTGGCAGACGCAGACGTGCCGATAACTACCGGATTGGCAAAGCTGCCGGCCTGATCCGACAACTCCACGCTGAAATCGTTGCCACTGTTGAAATCGGAAGACGGGAGGCAAGGCAATAAAAATTCACGATCTATACAAAGTGTGGTGTCTGGGAAGGATGGGTCAATACTCAGTGTGAGCAGCTTCACAAGAAACATATCATTCACGCCGGCCAACGCGGACTGGTGCGTACCGGATGTGGCCATATCAGTTGTACTGGCTGTATATCCGTACAGATAAACATTTCCTTTCTGATCCACATGCACGCCGTTGGCAAGATCCATATCCGGACCGCCGTAATAAGTGCTGTACTGTATTTGCCCGCTGTCTGCACTGTACCGGATCAGCAATGCATCGGCTCCGCCGCCGAAGACAGACTGGTGTGCATCCGGCGTGGTCATAATATTACTGGCGCCCAATGTAGCCCCGGACAGATAAACATTCCCGCAAAGATCTGCACTGATCCCTCCTGTAAACTCGCCCATCTCCGGACCTGCATAAGTACCCCATACACGGGCCCCGGAGCTGCTGAACCTGGCAAGAAATGCCTCAATGTTCAGCATCGGGTTCATATTATACACAGACCTTGAAGCGCCCGGGGTGGCAATCCCCGTATCGCTGTACGTCATCCCGGCAATATATACATCGTTATCCGGCCCTACGGTCATGGCAAAAGGCATCTCCTGCGCGCTTCCACCATAATAAGTGCCCCACAAGCGTTGGCCGGAAGTATCAAATTTTGCAATAAAGCCATCCGTAACGCCTGCAAAATCCTGCTGGTGTACACCGGCCGTACTGATAGCCGTTTCTGCAGTGGTCATCCCCAGCAGGAAAATATCATCATTCCCGCCTGCTGCAACGGCATTCGCTCCTGTAAGGCTGGTGGCACCCGGGCCTCCGTAGTAGGTGCCCCATATCCGCTGGCCGGCGGGGTTGAATTTGGCTATGTAGGCGTCACTGTTGGGGCTGGCACTTTTCGTCGGCTGATGCGTACCGGCAGTAGCGATGCCCGATGCGCTGAATGTAGTACCGGCCAGGTAAATATTGCCCTGACGATCGGTAGTGAGAAAGCCCCCCGACTCGTCTTCGGCATCGCCGTAATAAGTACCCCAGACAAGGTTGCCCAATGTGTCGAACTGCGCCAGGAAGTTATCTGAGAATCCGCCGGCACTGAGGTTTTGCTTATAGCTCCCGTTTGTGGCAATACCTGAAGTGCTGCTGGTATTGCCTGCTATATATACATGCCCTGTAGCGCCCGCAGCTATGCCATAAACTTTTTCATTATCATCGCCTCCGTAATAAGTGCCCCATGCCAGGCTGCCATCAGGGCGGAAGGCAGCAAGAAAAATGTCCCCGCCACCGTCCAATGTTGTCTGATGCACTCCGGTGGTGGCTATCAGGTCGATGCTCGCGGTTTGCCCCGCCACATATATTTTACCGGAGGCATCGGAAGTAATGGTGGCTATCTGGGGCTCCTGCGATTCCTCGTCACTGCCGCCGTAGTAAGTACCCCATTGTACCCACGGATCAATTATCAAGGCGCCTGTATAATGATCTGTCTTAAATGTCCACTCGTCTCCCTGCCGGACAAACACACAGGCCACAGGTTTCTGATCTTCCTGTTGCCATGCCACCGGCGGCTGTTCGGTGATGGCGCCGAACGGGGTGACGCAATGAAGGCTTCCATCGTCCTGCAACTGCTCTGCGGACGCTCCTTTATAACGGATACGGATATCGGAAGGATTTGCGCCTTCATGCAATACGAAGTCATATTTAATCCCGTCATCCTTTACATACAGAACCCAATCTATATTGGGATATATTTCCGGATACGTGATCTCCTGCCAGGATTCTGAACGGAAGTTTGCTGCACTGCATCCTATATAGTACCCCTCTGCATAAGTATGGGCTTTACCCGGCACAGGACGGACATTCATATCTGCCCCTGCCAGCTCCATATCCAGCCGGTATACCGTATGCTTCTTTGATGCAGTCTGAAGACTTGCATTGCAGGTAACGCCTTCCGTACGCTTAAACTGGTAATGCAACCGGCCCGCGCCCACGAACAGGTTTACCCCGGATGTACGGAGAAAAAAATCAAGGTCATGCCTCGGTACCCGGTACTGGTCTGTCAGTTGTCCGCGGTTCTCTATAAAGACAAACTCCGCACCCGACCGGGCACTTACAGACGATAGCCCGCAAAGGACAAAAAAGGCAGAAATCAGAATAATAAGATAATATTTTGTACTCATATCCAGTGGCTTTAATAGTTCATGTAAAAATACGCGCACGGTATGGCAGAAATAAGACTGTTTCCACTCATATTACAATATGAGTGGAAACAGCTAATTTTATAGATAACAAATGTAGTTATCTTAATCATACGAAGCCATCGCATGATTTATTTGAAAAGCTGATGAAACAGGTAAAGGCATATCTTCTTGTATGTATCTTCTGGCTTGCTCCGGATATGCCGGCACAGGCTCAGTTGCCCAAAGAGCCACAGGCCGTTGATGTGTATTATGAACAGATCCTTAGCCGGGCACAGGGCGATACCGGGGCCATCGTGGGACTGATACGCAATGCCATTGATGTACAGAACCGCTATCTGGACAGCAGCATCATGCTCTTCTACGATGCGATACAGAAAGGTCTCGCTATTCATTATTACGACGGCGCCATATGGGGGATGATCCGCCTTGGTGACGCCTACAGGCAGCGTGACATGTATGAGCGCAGCCTTTCGGTCTTCCGTAAAGCGCTGACCACAGCCAGAGATAACCCTGCGGGGAGCAACCGCATCCCGATGATCTACAGCGGCATGTGCGCTACCTACTTCCAGATGGGGCAACTCGATATGGCTGCATACATGCTTTACCGGGGCATAGGGGAACTACACCATATACGAAGCTATCCCGCAGCCATCTATACGTACAATAATGCAGGCACATTCTGGATGAAGCTGGGACAAAAAGATATCGCACTGACCTATCTGAAGCAGGCTATCTTCCTTGCGCGGCAAAAAAAGGACACTGTGATGCTGGCATCCATATACAGCAACCTGGGCGGCATTCATTTCTATAGCAACCCCGATACGGCCGCCTATTATTTCTCCTTGTCGGCCCGGCTGGCCGAAGGCCGGCGAACGGAAATGCATATAGCTGCCTTGTCCAACCTCAGCCAGCTGGCGATGCAAAAATGCCAGCCGGAGCCGGCGCTGCGTTATGTAAAGGAAGCAGAGGCTTTGAGCCAGCAGGTGCAAGGCAGGAATTTCCTGGATTTGCACTTTGTGCTGGGGATGGCATACCTGAGCATGAAAGCTTATAAAAAGGCAGAAGAGCACCTTGTGTTTGCCGCAGAAAAATCGGCAGCGGTAAATAAACAAGACCGCGTTGAGCATATACCGTACATGCTGTCACGACTATACGCAGAAACGGGGCGGTATCGCCAGGCCTACGAGCAGCTCCACTATGTGTATATGGTACAGGACAGCCTGTTCGGCAAGGAGAAGGCAACGATCATCCATCAACTGGAAGTGAAGCACCGCACGGCAGAAAAGGATAAAGAACTTGCACAAAAACAGCTCCAGATTGTGCAACAGCAAAACCGCATCAAAGAAAAGAACCTCTGGATTGGCGGAATCAGCCTCGGAATCCTATTGCTTGCCGGCTTCTCCACAGCGCTGTACCGGAGCTACCGGCATAAGCAGCGCGCCCAGGCTCGTTACATCCACATCCTCCGGCAGGAACAGGAAATAACGCGTCTGAAAGCGGTGATGCAGGGCGAAGAAAAAGAGCGCCGGCGCATTGCACGGGAATTGCATGACGGGATCGGCGGCCTCCTCTCTGCCTCAAAAATGAATTTTAATCTCCTACCGTCTGCTGCTGCGCAGCACCCGCCGAATTTCCATAACGGCATCAAGCTGCTGGATGAAGCTTATGATCAGCTCAGAAAAACGGCACATAACCTGCAGCCTGAAACGTTGCTGAAGGAAGGGCTGGCCAAGGCTACACAGCATTACTGCGACCTGATCGGGAAAGGGCTTCCCATCCGGATCATCTGCACGTCCTTCGGAGATATCCCCCGTATGGATCCGGAAGCTGAGCTGTCGCTATACCGCATCATACAGGAATTGATCAACAACACGGTAAAGCATGCCCGGGCTACACTGATCACGGTGCAGCTCGATGTTCATGAATCGCAGCTGCACATTGCGGTGGAAGATGACGGTACCGGCATCCCCACCGGCAATATGGAACAGACGACGGGCCTCGGGCTTAAAAATCTGAGCGCCCGCGTAGCCATGCTCGGCGGTACGTTTGAAATAGACAGCAAGCAGGATACAGGCACTGCCTTTTACCTGGAATTCTCAATATATCAACTCACAAAAAAAGTATCCGTATGAAGCAGATAAAAGTAGCCATCACAGACGATCACCCTATGGTACTTGCCGGGCTCAGCCAGTTGCTGGACTCCTGCGACAATATTGCGGTTCAGGCTACTTACACTTCGGGCGGAGCATTGCTGGAGGGATTAAAGCAGCAGCGGCCGGATGTACTGCTGTTGGATGTGCTGCTGCCGGACCACAGCGGTGAGGAGCTGGCCCGCATGGTGACGGCAGACTATCCGGATGTCCGGATACTTGTCATCACCAGCGTGGATACCAATTTCCATATCCGGCGCATGCTGCAGCAGGGATGCATGGGCTATCTGCTTAAAAATGCAGACAGGGAGATGCTACTTGATGCCATCAATGCAGTATATGCCGGAGAGCAGTATATTACCGCATCCCTGAAGGAACAATTGCTGCAGGATGTATTGCAGACACGAAAGGTCGCCCATCCCCAGGTCATGCTTACCCGGCGGGAAAAGGAAATACTGCAGCTTATTGCCCGTGAGTTTACCAGCCCGGAGATTGCCGACAAATTATTCCTGAGCCTGCGTACTGTAGAAAACCACCGTAAGCATCTGCTGGCAAAGTTTGACGTAAAGAATATGATCGGGCTGGTGCGTAAAGCGCTGGATATGGGGCTTGTGGAGTGAGGGTGCTAAACGGCATCATCCGGAGGGATGCAAGAGCAAAGTCCTGCAATATATTGATAGGACGACTTAATACGAATTATTTACAATAAACAGCCTCTGTATATGTATCATAAATATCTTGCTCTCCTAATTTATTGTCATTTAGAAACTGTTGAATCTTTTCATCGCTCATTTCATGAATATTGTAAAGCTTAAATTGCTTTGCAAAATGACGAATGTTTTCTCTAAAGTTTTTCATTCGTGACTTTCTCATAATTCTAACTTCATGTGTGAAATTTGCCCTATTTGATAAGGTTTTAGTTGGTATAATCAAGACTCTCACGACATTGGTATTGTTCTCATATTCACTATCAAACCAACCGCAATGATTATTCATCTGTCCTGCCTCTTGCTTACTAATCTCCTGTCTATCATCGTCTACTTGACTTTTACATTCAAAGAAAATATACTTTTGATTCACCCCACACCATAAGTTATCAGGACCTTTTTTAAATTCTTTATCAGGACGTTGACTTAAAAAACCAAGCAATAAACCTATATTTTGTATTGCGGCTTCACATTTTTCAGAAGGTACGCCAAAGGCAAAATCATTAAGATAGCTTTCTATTGAAAGCATGAAATCTTCATAATTCTGAAACTTTAACATAAAATTCTTTACCCTACGAATCCTGCCTTCATTTATGGGACTCAGCTTTTTATATGTAATTCCTTCTTTGGGCTTTAAGAGTTGGTAGTTTTTTAAGTATGCTGATTTCTGGGTAATGTTTGAAATGCTTTTATCGTACGAATATTGATACCTCGCTAAAAACTGTAGATACCAGCCTTTCTCATTTTCGTCGGAACAATAATTATCTATAATTGTTTGAACCTTTTGACATGCTATTCCAAATTCGCGATTGAAGTATGCAAATTCTGCTTCTCGTTCCAGCTCAAGTATATTGTATAAGTTCACCTTATTAGCATTATTATCCTCTATTTCATTCATCTGTTCAATATAATATTCTTTCCACTTTTTGTCCCTTTTTAAAAGTTGTACAATTAAATTTGCAAAGACTTTGTAGGGATCTTCTCCATTTACTAAATCCTCTTCAGCTAATTCTACAATATCTAAACCAATATCTATTTGTTTTCGTGTCTGAGATGAAAAGAACCTATTTGTTCTGGAATTTTTGACAAAATTGACCAAATCAGGACCAATCAATACGATTGCTGAATAGTCTTTTTCTCCCCTAACGCTTCTTCCTAATCCCTGCTCAATTTTCTGTGCGTACTTTATGTTTACAACATCACTATGAATACGACAACTTTCTTCATATTTATCTACTAGTGAACTGAAATATGGCATAGAGTCGAATATCAGTATCCGACAAGTCTCATCTGGTAAATCAATTCCATCATATCTGTTTGCAATAATAACAGGGGTACCAAATACTCCGGTCTTAAGTTCACCTATAATTTCTGAAATGTTTTCTGATGTTATTTTTCTTGATCCGTGGGTTATATAATGTTCTGCTACTTTGAAGCTTGGAACTAAAGCAGCTATACCAAAATTGGAATTTGTCAACTTCGCCATTTTATTTATAATGTCAATCCTGGTCAAATTATCATGCATTAATGATGGAATTAGAATCATTTTTTCTCCTGACCATTTTTCATCTATATTTTTTAATGGAGCATTAACTGCATTTATATTAAATCCCAAGCCTTTAATAAAAAAGGAATCGTCTTGAGTAGTAGCAGACATCAAAATTCTGTGCTTGGCATTTGTAAATGATTTAAAAAAATGCAATGGAATATAGTAAGGATAAATTTCGATTTCCTGTCCTGTAATAAAGGCTTGACAGTTTTCAATATTATCTTTTAATAAAGGCCAAATAAATGATAATTGTTGTTCAGACTTAAATTCAGCTAAAATTTCAAGAACATCATCTTTTCGATCACTCCAACTCCAATAAGGAATTGGTAACATAGTCGGATATCCACCTTCCTTAATTTCCAAGTAGCTTCCTTCTCCTTGTTCTCTGATATCATTTTCGAATAGCCCTCTCAACTTAGTATACATTTCATGATCACTCTGAATTTTAATAGTAAAAGATTCTCGAATAATATCAACGCAGGCATGTGAATCATCCAGTACAATCGAATTTACATCAACATAGTTGTTATTTAACCCAAATTTTGTTCTACCATTAAATAGTTTTTTTACGGTTGTAACCAAAATCTTTTTGCCTTCTAAAAATTCATCTGGAAGATTTACATCTTCAATAAAACAACAAGGAACTCCAAATTTCCGAGCCTCAGATAATGTTTGGTTAACTAAATATTTATTAGGGCATAAATAAAGACAAGGCCCCCCATTCTCATTTAATTTAGATTGTAGAACTAACAAACCAATTAGTGTTTTCCCTTCACCTGTGTGAAGTTTTACTATTAAGTCTCTCTGGTTTCTACTCTCAGAATGCCATGCTGAGAGAACATTAATTTGAGCATTTCTTAAAGGTCCAGCAATACTTCTTCTATCTAATGATTCATAAATTTCTATGGGGTTGATAAGCTTAGATACCTCCTTATTTTTTAAACGTTTTCCGAAATCGGCCATGATTAATTAGGTTTTAAATAATAACTGATGGGGTTAGTGAAATTTTGATTGTAGGATTACTTTGCCCTATTATGGAAGTGTGTCTTGGAGTAAATAATAATAACACACTGCACAATTACATAAGCCTTACCATAAAAACTAAGATATAGATATTTTCTAAACAAAAAAATACTAATCCTTTTTTCTTAGAATAAAGTTTATTCGAAACATCTAAAATTGTACTTTAATCAATACTGTTCCTAAATGCCGAATATTACAGGTCATTGAGTATAATAGGGTGGGTTCTCAATAAAGAGGCTGATGCACCCAAAACATTTCCCCAACTTTTTCCTTCCGTTCTTTTTTAAACACGGAACTTTCCGTTACTTTACATTCAGATACAACGAGTTGTGTCGCGTGACGCGTCACAAAAACATAATGGCCATTTACTTGGAATCTCGATCAGAAAACTGGTAATTTTCAAACTACAAGATGATAAGTTGAATAGTCCACGACCCGGGCGTGGGCTCACTTATCGTAGTTGGGTATACCAGTACCTCTGATCGGTAAGTTGAGTTCCACGCCTATTTATTTTGCATAATCAGGCGTTCCTCATGCTTATTGCCCGCCGGTAGCCGCGGGGAAGATTCTTCATCCGGTTTTTACAGCTTTTCCGTACAAGGAGCAACAGGTCCTCTGGTGGAGCTGTGCATTCTTCCAACTTTTTTAAAACATAAACAAAATGAAGAAGCTTAAAAGTTCAATAGATCATTTTACCGGCAGGGAGCGGGAAGCCCTGAACGGGGTACGCAAGCAACTGGTAAAACAATTGCAGCCGCTGCTGGTGCTTTACCTCGGCAGCCTGGCCACGACGACACTACGGCGGAATCTGTCGGTGACAGAGCAACATCCGGCGACGGACTTCCGCCTGTCGTGCGAGCTGCTGGTAGTACTGCCGGAAGGCACTACGCTGCTCAACAATCTCTCTGCACTCCGTGCATTGGAGCGTAGCCTTTCGGCTCATGCGTCGGTACGCCTGCTGGCGCTGACGCGTGAGGGGCTGGTGCGTCAACTGGCTTCGGGCAGACACCCGCGGATCAACCTGCACAGTGAGGCAATTGTATTGTATGAGCGCGAAGGTGTGATGCAAAAGGTGATGCAAGAGGTCGCTTCGACGGGGATTGTCCGCAATGATGCGGGGAGAGGAGATTTCCCGACTCCGCTTCGCTCCGGTCGAAATGACGAGCCCTTCGACAAAGCTCAGGGACCAGCGCGGAATACTGCTATGCATCCCAATGACGGGTTTACATTGCCGGTGGGCCTGAGCGCCGAAGAGCGTGCGGATCCGGTGTCAGTCGTGGTGGCGTTCTTCCGTTCGTACCCGCTGCCGGAGGCGCGGGAGCATATCGGACGCTGGCTGCAGGCGGTGGTGTCTGCACCGTCGTGGCCGGTGACGGAGACGGGGCGTCACCTGGATTTTTATATCGCGGTGTGCCGGTTGGTGTCGTGCGCGGCGCTGCTGCGTGGCTACCCCACTCCGCTGTGGGTATTGCATATGCTGGAAGTGCGGGATGGCGGTGCGGGCATGCCGTCGCAGTCGCTCTACTGTCCGCACGAAGGCGCGGATGCCTGGGCGTATTTCCCGAATCATCTGGGCCGTGCGGAGTTTGGTGCTCCGGGTGTAGTGTTCCGGGATCTGTTTGCGGATCGTACGCCGGGGGTGTGGCTCACGGAGCTGTATAATCTGTTTAGCTACTCGCTGACGGATTGTACGCCTGCGGCGATAGATGACGACTGCGATGCTCCGGGTATGATGGCGTCGCTCCACCGGCTGATCGAGGTGGCGCATCTGCTGGCTGTATGGCAGGGATTGCGCCGTCCTTCGCGCCGTGATGCCGGCACGGCGCCTGCGGGAGCGTCTGTCACGTCACCGGCGCCGGTGACGTCGGTGTTGTGAATGTTGTCATTTTCTGTGTCGTAGTAGTGAGCGGCGGCCTTGTCCGGGAGGGCTACCGCTTTTTTTTGTTTGTACATATCGACCTTGAGACCCTGGTTAATGATATTCAATTTCCCATCAATCGGATATTTTTTACAAATATTTCCATTATAAACGCCGGAATTGGTCTTTTTTCATTCCACTAACAATGCCATTTTTTCAAAACCACACAAATATTTTCTACTAAAACCCTTGTCTTAGCAAATATTTTCCATTTAATCTGTCTTTTAGCAATTTGCCATTGAAGTTGTATTTTTGATACATAGGGAAAACTGAACATTCATACCACAACTCCATTTTCATAATGCAGGAAATATGAAACAGACATTACTCATCACTTTCTTCCTGATTTGTGCATGCAGTCTGCATACCACTGCCCAAACCAGTTTTGCGCCAATAGGCGCAAAATGGCATTATAATATGGGCTACGGAGCTTTTGAGTACACGGCCGACAAAGACACGGTGATACAGGGCATTACCGCCACACGCCTCCGTGAGCGTTTGTTAGTGCAGCCATCTGCTCCCGAAATATGGGAAGGCGGGGATTATCACGTTGTTGTCACTCCCGATACCGTATTTATTTATAATTTCTATTTCGATCGCTTTACACCGTTATATGTATTCAATGTATCGGAAGGAGATACCGTATGCCTGCCCACACTACCTTCCGGGTTAATATACGAGCCTGAAGACAGCACATTCTGCTATGTGGTGGATTCTATCCGGGTGTTGCCTTATGACACGGCTCATCTGAGAACGTATTTTACACGATTTATCAATCTGTATGGAAGTGCTTTCGGACTCAATTGGGGTAAATCGGATACATTCGGCGCTTATGCAGAACGCATTGGCGGAATTTATACAGGCTTCCTGCCCGAATGCCTGTGGTGCCCTATACCTTTATCAACAAGCGTACAGTACCGTGGCAAGCTCAGATGTTATTCAGACGCCGGCTATCGCATACAATTGACCGATAATGACTGCAACAACGGCGGGATGCCGCAATCGGTTGCTTCGCTTGCAGACCGGAAAAAAACGATCGCCATCAGTCCGGTACCCACACGGAATTTTCTATACCTGCATACAAATGGCGAATCGGATATTGTGCAAATTTCGCTTATCAATATTGAGGGTAAAGAAGTGTTTAGCAGCCTATACACGGGGTCTGTACCTGTGCAACAATTTCCCAATGGCGTGTATATGATACAGCTAATGTTTGATGATGGATCGAGGTATATACAGCGGGTGATACTCGGCCATTTTTGACAGAGGCATTATCACCGTTACAACACAAGATCAAAACAATACCCGCACCAATATATGCAGGCTCCAGAAGATCACCATCGTCCCTACGGCGATGAACATCGTCTTCAGCGGCAAACGACCGGCTAAACGCGCCGCAATAGGCGCTGCCGTAACGCCACCGATGATCAGGCCCAGGATCACCTGCCAGTGATCCAGCCCGATAATAGAGAAAAACGTAAGCGCACTTGCCAGCGTCACAAAAAACTCGGTGATGCTCACCGTACCGATCACATACTTCGGGGTCTTGCCTTTGGATAACAGCGTACTCGTAACCAAAGGCCCCCAGCCACCGCCACCGAAAGAATCGAGAAATCCGCCTGCCCCGGCAAGCCAGCCTACCCGCTTCAGCTTCTTGGCCCGACGATTCTTTTTAAAGGCGTTCATCAGTATTTTAATGCCAAGAAACAATGTATAGGTAGCCAGTAAGGGCCTGAAGAGACCAGAGTACGTTTCCCCATAGGTAGACAACAGCCATGCGCCAAGCATCGCCCCTAAGATACCCGGTATCAGAATGAGCTTAAACAGCTTCTTATTGACATTCCCAAACTTGTAATGGCTGAATCCGGATACACCGCTGGAAAACATCTCTGCCGTATGAATGCTGCTGCTGATCGCAGGTAAAGGCACACCGGTAGCCAGCAGCACAGAGGTACAGGTTACCCCGTAACCCATCCCCAAAGCCCCGTCGACCAATTGCGCCAGAAAGCCGGCCAGCAGCATCCAGTAAAACTTCTGATCGAGCTGGCTATGTACATACAGTAATCCGTCTCCCACATCTTTGACAGATACATAGGAGCCGATCAGGTTGCCCGCAATCAGAAAAAAGAATGCGAATATGGACCAGGTCGCGATCTTGCGCCACCGCCTGGCTGCCACCTTCTGCGAAGTTTCCGGTGCGGCGGCAAGCTCCTTCGTGATCTTATTCAGCCGCTGTACCTTTTGCGTAAAGTCGCCCTGCATACGGTTACGTATGCGGTGCATGTTATCAAGCAGCGTATCTATATCTTCCGGAATGGTGTCGTCCAATACTTCCTTCAGCCGTTTTGCAATGGTGGGCGATTTTCCGTTAGTTGATATGGCAATCTTCAGATGTCCCTTTTGCACTACTGAACCGAGATAAAAATCACACAACGCAGGCGTATCCGCCACATTCATCAAAAGCCCACGCACCCGCGCCTCACGTCGCACCACATCCGTCACGATCGCACTATTTACAGCAGTGATAATGATATCAACATCATCCAGATCATCCGGTAAAAAAGGGCGCTCAATCAATACCACATTATCACGCCCGGCAGCAAACATCTTTATTTCTTCAGAGATCACCGTACCAACAAGCCGCACCGGCGCCTGCGGAGCATTATGCAAAACAGCGGACAGTTTCTCCATACCCACATTTCCACCGCCTACAATAAGCAACCGGAGCGTTTCCAGTTTCAGAAAAACCGGGAACAAACGATTTCCTGTATCTGCTGTATCAGATTGCTGTTCGTTTACATTCGGAAGGGCTTCGTTCATTGTATCCTGTGGTTGTCGTTGTAAAAATAATAGTAGTCAGTGGAATTGTCACGATTTGCGTATTCAATATTGCAGCTCACCAATCCATTTCGCGGCGTGCCGCGCAGCATAAGAAATGATGATGCCTGTTCCGGCGCGCTTCAAGGCAGCCCATACTTCCGTATGCAGCGCAGCCCTGTCGGCCAGTCCATTCAATACCAACAGCTCAAGCGCCTGATATTCTCCGCTCACATGATAGGCGGCAAGCGGATGATGCACTTCCTGTCTTAACCGGGCTATTACATCGAGGTAAGACAATGCCGGTTTGACCATGACAACATCCGCACCTTCTTCTATATCCCGCAACGCGGTCAGTAAGCCGTCCCCGGAATTGAAAGGTGACAACTGGTACGTCTTCCGGTCTTTCAATGCCGTATCATACCCCGGCGCCGATCTGCAGGCATCCCGGAACGGTCCGTAGAATTGCGAGCTGAACTTGGCCGCATAGCTCATGATGGCAATGTGCGACAGACCATGATGATCCAGGATGTTGCGTATAGCGGCTATCCGCCCGTCCATCAGATCACTCGGCGCAATACAGTCGGCTCCTGCCTGCGCCAGTGCCAGTGCATATTTCGCCAATACCGGAACTGTATCTTCATTCACCACCCTGCTCCCGTCCGGACTAAGCACACCGCAATGCCCATGATCGGTATAAGCACAAAGGCACAGATCGGCAGCCACCCATACATCCGTGCCAAAATGCGACCGGACAGACTGCAATACCGATTGTACAAATCCGAAATCAAAATTCCGTGCACGTTTCTGTGCCGGTACAGGGAATAATAAAAACTTACGAATGCCCTGCGCTACATCTGCTTCTATCTGCCGCAGCAAAGTATCCGGCGTATCCGAATATATTTCGCTCAACGAAGATACCGGAGTACGCGCACTGATGCTTTCATCCACAAAAAGCGGCTGTATAAAATCCCGGTACGACAGGCAAACATCAGCCGCCAGCTCCCGGATATGCCTGTTGGCCCTTATACGCCTCCGGTTATCAAAATAAGTTGTTTCTCTTTCCATTGTTTAAATGATTTTACATCCGGAAACAGATGAGGCTCAATCCCCTCATCCCTGAATAAAGACGCCGTCTTCCCCGCAAGACAGCAATGGCGGGCGTCAGGCCGCACATCATCGCGATACATATTATATTGCTGGTAACTGGTCCAGAACAATGTACCGGCGTTTTTTATTTTCTCCTGTATGGCCCTGTTCTTTTCCGGGATAACGAGATAAGTAGCCACAGCGCTCCACCCCCCAGCAATCCATCTGTTTTTACTCGTCTCGTTGGTAATGATCTGTATGCGCTCCGGTTCCAGCCCGATCAAAGGACTTTCGAGCAAGGGGGCAAGCGTCTCCAGGCCAAGTCCATCCGCACAGCCTTCCACCCATATCCCTTTCTCCGCAAGCGAAAACCAGGTTTTTGTACCCGCAGCCCACACCCGCTGCTGCTGCAAAAAGCGCACGGCATCATCATTATGTATTGCCTTATGGCTTGAAATAAAGTACGAATCTTTTCCCTCATCAGGCAACGTATCATAATACCGGTAAGAGAAGAATGACTTCATATGACCGGCGGCAGAGAAGATCTCACCCGGCTGATGCGGCGGACGTTCAAAATCCCACTCGGCGAATGGCCGATCCTCCAGATCTTTTCCACCTGCATAAGTAAAGGAGATATAGGGCGTATCTATATGAAATACACCGAACTCCCGTGAGTCTCCATAGCCGTATTGCTCCGCATAATGCCGTTCTTTCAGAATGGCGCTGGTAAGACGTGCATCACGTACCGCATCCAGTAGCGCAACGGCATCCTGATTTCCGGGATTAGCTTCGACTACAATTGCGCCCTGCCCGGCTGCAGGAGGGCATTCAAAAAGCGGCAATATCATTAGCTTTTTATCCTGTAGCAAGCTGCGGACATCAGCAGAGGCCGGTGCATACCGCAGCAGACGGTTCAATCCCGCCACAGCCAGAATAATGCCGTCATACAGTCCTTCGTCGAGCTTGCGGAGACGGGTATCCACATTGCCACGTATTGGTACGGCATTGATCACAGGATCCTTCGCTTCGTAACGCGGGAGCGCCTGTTTTAAAAAACCGGTTGCCATGGCAGACCTTCTGGGAGAAGATGTCCCTATCACAATTTCCCTTCCGCCCTTTATCTTCTCAATTATATCGGGATTAAAAACAACGACATCATGCAAATCTTCCCGGTCAATTACTGCAAAATGATTTTGTCCGAAAAAATCGACATGGCTGACATCCTTCATGGAATGGACAGCAAAATCAGCTTCACCACCCTCCAGCGTATCCTGTACTTCTTTCGTAAAAAAATCTTTCCCGTTGATCATATGCAGCGGTGTAGACTGATCTTTATCCCCCCGTGTTTCCTTTTCCAAAAAATGTATCTCTGTACCGGGGAAACGCTGCTGTATGATCTCCCGGAAGATCTCAACCTGCGCCAGGGAGAGCCATGATCCCCGTCCTGCTATCTGAAAATGTTTTTTCATTACTACTGATTAATGATGTAATGCATAAACTTGTCCTCTCTGTCATCCTGACGAAGGAAGGATCCCACATAATGCCGGTATTCCTGTGTTACGTGAGATTCTTCACTCCGCTCCGCTGCGTTCTGAATGACACCGTTATGTAAATGACACATCGTACTTACCGGCAATATCTTTTGCAGGCACTCCGCCAGGTGTATCATATCTGCTTCCTGATGCCGGGGCGTGACAATAATGCGGAGACATTCTTCGCCCCTCGGCACGGTAGGATAATTCACAGGCTGCACATAAATACCAAATTCATGCAGCAGACGACCAGCTACTTTCCGGCACAGATCCGCGCTGCCGATCGGCACGGGTGTGATATGCGCTTCATTGGATAGCCAGGAGATGCCATAACGGGTCAATACTTCACGCAGCCGTTTCACATTTTCATGAAATGCGTCCCGCAGCGACGGGTTATCACGGACAATCCGGATGCTTGCAGTAGCCGCAGCGCATATCGCAGGCGGCAGTGACGTAGTGAATATAAATCCCTTACCAAAACTTCTGATGGCATCAATCATCACACGGCTGGCCGCAATATATCCACCGGTCATACCAAAACCTTTAGCCAGTGTTCCATTAATAATATCAATGCCCTGACTAACACCCTGCTCCGCCAATATCCCACCGCCGTCATTTCCATATAAGCCTACGGCATGTACCTCATCCACATAAGTGAGGGCATTATACTTTTTTGCCAGCAGAATGATATCGGTAATAGGGGCGATGGAACCATTCATCGAATAAACAGATTCGAATACAATAAGCTTCGGCTGCTCCGGCAGCAGCTTCATCAATATCTGTTCAAGATGATCCATATCATTATGGCGAAAGATAATCTTCTCCGCTCTGCTGTTACGGATACCTTCTATGATGGATGCATGATTCCGTTCGTCGGAGATAAAAACAAGCCCCGGAATCAGTGCTGTCAGCGTGCTAAGGGTTGTGACGTTGGCCAGATAAGCACCGCCAAACAGGAGCGCGCTTTCTTTCTGATGTAATGACGCCAGCGTTTCTTCCAGCTCACGATGGTATATAGTCGTACCGGAAATATTACGGGTGCCGCCACTTCCCGTACCGCTCTGATGCGCTACATATGTGAGCCGGCTGATCACCTCCTCCCGTATACTCATGCAGAGGTAATCGTTGGAACACCAGTTTACAGCAGCACACTTTTGCCCGTTTGTATCTTCAAAATAAAAACGCGGGAAATGCCGGGCGCTCTTCTGTACATCCAGAAAATAACGGTAGTTACCCTGTTCTTTAAGGCTGTTTATCGTTTGCTCAAGTATGCTGCTATAGTCAATCATCATATCCAGTTTTTCCGCACGGCAAAATCTCCGAAAGGCTCACCGGCATGCCGGCCATGCTTAAATTCACCAAAGAGCGTATCCAGCTCGCCAAGTATGGCTGGCTCGTCCAGGCTTTCTTTATACAGTTTATTAAGTCGCTCGCCATAGCGGTCACCACCCAGATAAAGATTATACCTGCCATAGGCAGTGCCGATAAATCCTATCTCGGCAGCATATGGACGTGCGCAGCCATTGGGGCAACCGGTCATACGGGTAATGATCTGCTCATCTGAAAGACCATGCTTTTCAAGAATAGGCTCGATGCGGCTGATCAGATCCGGAAGGTAACGCTGTCCTTCGGCCAGTGCCAGCGGGCAGGTATTCAACGCCACACAGGCCATGGCATTTTTCCGGATTCTGGAAGCAGTCTCCGTATGTCGTATAAGTCCGGCACGGTCGAGTATTTCCTGTATCTTCTTTTTATCCTTCTTTTTGATATCGCTCAATATCAGATTCTGGTTACTGGTAAACCGGAAATTGGCTTTACCTGTCTGGGCTATGTCCAGTAACGCCTGCTTCATCGGCAAATCATCTGTATCCAACACCCTTCCATTCTCAACAAAAAGCGTATAATACCAGAGTCCTTCATGATTTTCTTCCCATCCATAATAATCCTCACGTTGGGTAAACGTGTATGGCTTCGGTGCTTCAAGTTTAAATCCGGTTCGCTTTTCAACCTCTGCACGAAACCAATCCGCACCATATTTGTCTACCGTATACTTAAGGCGGGAAAGCTTACGGTCACTTCTGTTTCCATAATCACGCTGTACCGTCAGCACTTCATAAACCATCTTCAACACCTTTTCTTCCGTATCAGTAAAACCGATCACTGTTCCAAGACGGGGATAAGTATCCTGGTTGCCGTGTGTTGTTCCCAGACCTCCGCCGATTGCAATATTAAATCCCTGCAACACACCATCTTCGATGATTGCGATCAGGCCCAGGTCATTTGTAAACACATCCGAATCATTATTCGGCGGGATGGCTATACCTATCTTAAATTTACGCGGCAGGTAACGATCCTGATATAGCGGATCTTCTTCCGACCGCTCGGAAATCTTTTCTTCATCGAGCCATATCTCGTAATAAGCACGTGTCTTGGGTTTGAGCAACGTGCTGATTTTATCGGCATAGGCAAACACCTGCTCATGTACGGGCGACTGTTTGGGATGAGAGGCGCATGCCACATTCCGGTTCACATCACCGCAAGTAGCAATCGAATCAAGCTGCGCACTGTTAAACGCCTGTATGGTGGGTTTAATTTTCGATTTGATCAACCCGTGCAACTGCACTGTCTGACGCGTCGTGATCTTGATCACACCCGTACTGTAATCACCAGCGATGTGATGCAGCGCCACCCATTGCTCCGGGGTAAGAAATCCACCAGGCAAGCGGAGACGTATCATAAATGAATACAAACGGTCGAGCTTTTTGGCTGCACGTTCGTCACGTCTGTCGCGGTCATCCTGTTGGTACATACCATGGAATTTGATCAGCGACTGATCGTCTTCACTGATACTACCTGTAATCTCATTACGCAGACTCTCCTGTATGGTGCCTCGCAGACCTTTGCTTTTCTGCTTGATACCTTCTACTGCCGATAGGTTTTTATTGTCGCTCATTTTTATTTTTTAAGAAAACACGTTTAAATCAATACACATCTTTCAGATAACGGGAAGACTGCTTCAACCACTCGATATATTCCGCCGCCTGATCTTCCGTTTTTCCGCCCTGCTCTGATACAATCCGGAGGAGTGTATTTTCCACATCAATACTCATCGGTTCCTTCGCACCGCACACATACAGATACGCACCAGTTTCCAGCCAACTATACAACTCCGCTGCTTGCGCCAGCATTTTATGCTGCACATATACTTTCTCTTCCTGGTCTCTGGAGAAGGCCGTATTGATACGAGTCAGCACCCCGGTTTCAAACCAGTTCTGCAGTTCTGTCTGGTACAGAAAATCTGTTACAAAATGCTGATCTCCGAAGAACAGCCAGTTCCTTCCGGAAGCCATCTGCGCATCCCGCTCTGCCAGGAACGAACGGAAGGGTGCAATGCCCGTACCCGGCCCGATCATAATAACGTCCTGCTCCGGCGCCGGCAAACGAAACTGGCGATTTGGATGAATGTAAAAAGAAAACGCTGACGATTCAGACAGGGATGACAAAAATCCGGAGCATAGGCCATAACCGGTTTCGCCATTCACTTCAAAACGGTCTTTTGCCACCGTAATATGCACTTCATCTTCGTTTGCGGAAAGTGCAGATGAAATAGAATATAAACGGGGAGCAACCGGCTCCAGTATTTCGACAATTCGCTCAAATTGTGCCGCGTCTTTCACCGGATAGATCTTCAGAAGATCCACCAGTCCAATGCGGGTCTCCGGAATATCCTGCTGTACAACCTCTGCATATTTACGTACAACTCTTTCGGGCAGATATACCAGGTTCAATTTCGTCTTCAGCAAATGCAGCAACGTGCTTTCAGCGCCCTTGTAGCTGATCCGCTTTTCAGGGTCCGCACCCGAAAGCGACAATACTTCAAGCACAAGATGCTGCGGATTTTCGGGCACCACACCCAATGCATCACCCGGTTCATAAACGACTCCTTCTGCACTGATCTCGATATGATACGTCTCCTTGGCAGAACCCTGGTCATTCAGATTAACAGACGACAATACGGTACCCTGATATATTTTCCTGCCGGTTTTTTGCACGACTGTCTGTGCGGGCGAAGATGCAACAAGAGCTGCACGATCAGACGTCTGCGTCAAAGAAGACAGCGCTTCCCGGAACCATGTGGTTGCATCATTTTCATAGTCCGTATCGCATTTCTGAATACGAAAGAAACGCCTGGCGCCTTTTTCTTCCAGCAGGCTGTCTATGTCTTCACCCGCTTTGCAGAATAAGGGGTATGAACTATCACCCAGAGCGAGCACTGCGAATTGCAAATGGCTGAATCCTGGCTGTTGTTGTTTCAGGTATTCATAAAACTTCACCGCCGTCACGGGAAGATCGCCATCACCCTGTGTGCTGACAACTACAACAAAATAAGATTCCTTCACGAGATCTGCTGTCCGGTACTGATCCAGTCCGGCTAACTTCACCCGTACACCCTGCTGCTTGGCTACAGCTGCCAGTCTTGTTGCCAGTCCCTTTGCATTGCCCGTTTCCGTCCCATAAACAATCGTGAGCTTTACGGGGGCAGGATCGGTCGCCAATGCGACCGATCCTGCAGCAGACTGCAACGATCCGCCGACAGAAAGCACACCTGCCAGGAATCCGTTCATCCAGACGAGTTCTTCATGTGAAGCGCCGGAAACAAGTTCCTGAAACGCATTTTGTTTTACTGTTGCTAACATAATTCAGCGTTTTTACCTGATTGTGTATATTTTATCTGTTTTGTGCCGGAGCAAAATACCGGCCATCCGTTACTGTATTATCTCTCCATCCAAACTCCCGGTGGAGCTCTGTCACCCTTCCGACAACGACCAGGGTAGGCGACAGGTAATTCCACTCTGTCAATCCGGCAAGATCACTGATGCGGTGCAGTGACACCTGCTGGTACGGCGTTGTAGCCTGCGCTATGATCATCACCCCTTTATCTCCGGCCATACCGTGAGCAGCAAGTGCACGGGCTATTGCCGGCACACCGGCACCCGACATGTAAAATACCAGCGTATCATCCGTTGCTGCCAGCTCCGCCCAGTAATCATCCGGCCGGCTTTCCTTATTGAAGTAAGTCAAAAAGCGTACAGAGTCTGCAAATCCCCTTGCTGTCAACGGAACACCGGAGTATGCAGACGCTCCTGAGGCAGCTGTAATACCGGGAATAATTTCATACGGAATTCCATTGACTTTCAACGTATTCAATTCATCAAGTACATTGGAGAAAAAGGCTACGTCCCCACCCTTCAGACGCACAACAAGCTTACTTGCGCGCGCATATGTCACCAGCAATTCATTAATGCTCTTTTGGGATACGGAAGCAGTAGAGCCACCTTCCTTGCCTACAAACAGGATCTGTGCAGACGCACAGGCATAATCACGGAGCATATCCCTGCTCACCAGCCTGTCGGCCAGTATCACATCCGCCTGCTGCAGATAACGTGAAGCTTTAAGCGTAAGCAGTTCCGGATCTCCGGGCCCTGCTCCTGCAATGATCACTTTTCCTGTTTCCATATTCAACTGAGTTTACTCTTTACTTACTTGTTTTGCCGGGATTACAAATCCCGTTTATCGTTTGTCCCGGATGCCCTGCGGAACATCCGGGACAGCTTCTCATATCAGAAAACCTATCGGCTCCGCTCCTGTTTTCGGATCACGTACAATTACTTCGCTCTTCTGATAAACAACAGAATATGGAGCTACGGCATTCGTCAGCCATACATTACCACCTATTATACTGTCGTGCCCTATTACGGTATCCCCTCCCAGCACTGTAGCACCGGAATAGATAATAACATTATTCTCGATTGTAGGATGCCGTTTCATCTTCGCATCTTCTTTGGCCACATTCAATGCACCCAACGTTACGCCCTGATATATCTTTACATGATCTCCGATCACAGTAGACTCCCCGATCACAATACCCGTACCATGATCAATAAAAAACGACTCACCAATCAGCGCCCCCGGATGAATATCAATACCCGTACGACTATGCGCATGCTCCGAAAGCAACCTCGGCAACACTTTTACCTTTTGCCGGTACAACTGGTGCGCCAACCGGTATACAGCCGTAGCATAGAAGCCGGGATATGCTACAAAAACCTCATCAACAGAAACCGATGCAGGATCATATCGTGCAATGGCAGCAGCATCTTTGAGCAGCAAACGATAGATACCGGGAATGGCAAAGAAAAAAGTGCGGGTATGATCCTTCACGGTATATTCCTTCGGTATCAGATCAAACAGTAATGAAGAAAAACTGTTTTTCAGATTTTCATATTCCGTCTCAAGCTCCTCCTTACTATCATATTTCCCTTTGAAAGGGATGAACAAAAAATGAAACAGGCGGTCAATGAATTCCCCTGCCAGCTTTTTATCCGGAAAAAAAGGTTCGTCATAATTCCCCCGTTCAAATAGTTCTTCTATAAAGCTTTTATTTATGGTAACTACTTCTTTCTGAGCCATAATACCTTTGTGTTTATTTTTTTATAAGCATGGGAATCCCGTTTCCATTATATGGGAATACACCTTACGCATTTTGCGTTTTATAGGAAACTGTCTGTAAAAACTATCGGCGACAACAACGCATATCCTGAAAATTACAGTGTTTGAAAAAGTCCCGCTCCTACGGTCACGTTACTGGTTTCGTCTATAAAGATCATCCCGCCATTGGCCCGTATCTTTTTATACGGATCAAAAACAACCGGAGATGCTGTTTTTATTCTAACACCTGCGATCTCGTTTAGTGCTGCTTTTTCCGCATCGCTCTTCTCCAGCGTATGTACATCCACTTTATATTGTATCGACTGAACGATGGCCGGTACCGTACGGCTGTGCACCTGTATGAGGTAACGGTTACCCGGTACGAGGGGGCGCTGATCCATCCAGCACACCAGCACATCCAGCTCGCGCGATACATCGGGCTGATCATCCGTATGTACAATAACATCACCCCTGCTGATATCTATATCATCTTCCAGATGCAGCACCACACTCTGCTGCGGGTGCGCTTCAGGGATTTCATTTCCCGCAGCTTCTATGCGGAGTATACGACTGCTGAGTCCTGAAGGGAGCACCGTCACTACATCACCCTTACGATACACCCCTCCGATTACTTTTCCGGCATATCCCCGGTAGTCGTGGTATGCTTCTGTCTGCGGACGGATCACATACTGCACCGGGAAGCGCGGATGCGCAATCTCTGCGGCATCATGCAACGATACCTGCTCCAGATACCCCAGCAGTGTTTCACCATTATACCAGGGCATGTCATTCGAAGCGTCCACTATATTAGCACCGTTGAGCGCACTGATGGGTATGTAATAAACATTATTCAAAGAAAGCTGCGCCGCTATTGATTCGTACTCATTTTTAATCTGCGCAAACACCTGCTCATCATAACCAACAAGATCCATTTTATTGATCGCGACCACCACATTCGGCATATCAAGCAAAGAAGCGATGATGGAATGCCTGCGTGTCTGCTCTGCGATACCATTACGCGCATCTACAAGGATAATGATCAGATCGGAGTTAGAGGCTCCGGTCACCATATTTCGTGTATACTGAACATGCCCCGGTGCATCGGCTATGATAAATTTCCGCTTCGGAGTAGAAAAGTATTTATAGGCTACATCAATAGTGATCCCCTGCTCACGTTCTGCACGTAACCCATCCGTAAGCAACGCCAGATCAATGGCGCCATCTTCCCTGTTTTTAGTGGCTCGTTCAATTGCCTCAAGCTGATCAACAAGAATGCTCTTACTGTCGTACAATAAACGGCCGATAAGCGTGCTTTTCCCGTCATCCACACTCCCTGCAGTAATAAATCTCAATAAGTCCATGTTCTTTCTTAAATACTGTTATACTAAAAATATCCGTTCTTCTTTCTGTCTTCCATCGCCGCTTCAGAGACGCGATCATCAATCCGCGTTTCGCCCCGTTCGCTCGTACGCGTAAGCGCGATCTCGTTAATGATATCATCAATCGACGACGCTTCGGAGGTCACCGCGGCGGTACAGGTCATATCGCCTACGGTACGGTACCTTACCCTGCGGCGCTGCACCACGTCCCCTTCATCAATCCGGATAAATGGAGACACGGCAACGAACTGACGCTCATACTCAATCACCTCTCTTTCATGCGAAAAGTAAATAGAGGGTAACGCGATCTTTTCTCTGCGGATATAATTCCAGATATCCAGTTCCGTCCAGTTACTGATCGGGAATACACGTACATTCTCTCCTTTATGGATGCGCCCGTTATATATATTCCACAACTCGGGCCGCTGCAGCTTGGGGTCCCATTGACCGAACTCATCACGCACAGAGAATATCCGCTCCTTAGCACGCGCCTTCTCTTCGTCCCTACGGGCGCCGCCGATACAGGCATCAAATCCGAACTCCTGAATCGTATCCAGTAAGGTATAAGTCTGGAGCGCATTACGGCTGGCAAACTTCCCTCCGGGTTCCGTCAATCCTTTGGTACGGATCGTATCTTCCACATTACGCACAATCAGGGTTTCTCCGATCTGCGCCGCCAGCTGATCCCGGAAATCGAGCGCTTCCTGAAAATTGTGACCGGTATCTATGTGCACAAGCGGAAAAGGAAATTTACCCGGCCTGAATGCCTTCAGTGCCAGATACACCAGTGTAATGGAATCTTTGCCGCCGCTGAAAAGTAATGCCGGTTTTTCGAACTGGCCGGCCACTTCTCTCATGATGTGTATCGCCTCTGACTCAAGCTGATCCAGATAGTCTAATTGGTATGCCATTGATATAATTCAGTTATGCTTTATTCGCTATTCAATTGTCTTTATCCGCCTGCTGCTAATGCTGCGGAACATGGAGCCCGCATTCTTTTTTACTACTGTCTTCCCACCACCAGCGCCCCGCCCTGAAATTTTCACCCGGCCTGACGGCACGTGTACATGGCGCACAGCCGATGCTGACAAACCCCTGATCGTGCAATACGTTGTAGGGCACATGATTTTTCCGGATATACTGCGCTACTTCTTCTGTAGTCCAGTGCAGCAACGGATTGTACTTGATAATCTCATTTCCGGGATCCCACTGAAGCAATGCAAGATTTTGTCTTTCCGGAGAATGCTCGGCACGCAGCCCGGTGATCCATACTGTATTACCTGCCAGCGCTCTCTTCAGCGGTTCTACCTTCCGGATGAAACAACATTCTTTCCGGTTTTCTACAGATGCATAAAAGGAGTCAGGGCCTTTTTCTTCAAGAAACGGTTCGAGTAATGCCCGATCAGGAGCATAGGATCTTATTTTCAATCCGTAGCTACCGACAGTGCTGCTCCAAGTAGTATAGGTCTGCTGGAATAACCGCCCCGTATCCAGGGTAAATACGGTAATATCCAGTTTGGCGGCAGCGATGAAATGCGTGATCACCTGGTCTTCATTGCTGAAACTTGAAGAAAAAACAACCCCCCCGGGAAATTTTTCCACCAATAAAGCCAATGTGTCAGGAATGTTCAGGCCGCCAATCTCTTTGGTCAGAGATGACACCAGCCCACCGGGAGCTTGATTCATTTCTTATAATTTTTCAGACCCTAAAATACGAAGGATATAATACAAAACAGGATACTGGCCCGGGACGGACCGGAGCATCATCACTATCAGCAATACTTACTGTATGGAGATGCGGATTATCTGCAACAACAACAGACGGGAGCGGACATACAACAACACAAAGCCATAGCTGCTGCGGTGTGACGGGCAGTTACTTGCATACGGGCAATTTGTGTACGTTGTTTCATTTTATGCTGGTTTTAAACGGACAGTTTCTGACAAAAACCCTTATCCTGTTTTACCGGTGGTTACTTACGGATCACTTACAAAAAAAGCGCTCCGGTAAATCAGAAGCGCTTTAGTTATGTAAACAACCAGGTTGTTTTAAACTGTTACAACTGACTTATCTCTCCCGGATTTCACGGGATGGAATTAGCACCATTTTCCCTTTCAGGAAGCGGTTGCCAAGGCTTCACAGGGCCATTTCCCTCTGCCTTTCTGGATAAGCGATATTGTTAAGAACTGAATGCAAAGTTACACCGGGAGTTTTAATTGCCAAATTTTTTTTCGCAGGTATACAGGCTTACTAATTACATCATAGAAAACAACCGGGCAGAATCTCACCTTTTTTCAAGCGTTCCGTTATACACCTGCTTACCACCAGTGATACGGAAAAAGTAGATACCGGGCGCCAATCCTCCTGCCGATACGCGGTTTACCACTCCTGATTGTAAGGCTTGCCGGCCAGCGATCCGGCCATCTGTGCCATACAGCGTAAATGCAGCTGTTTCTTCCGCCAGTCCGTTCGGTAAAATGATATGCCATTGGTCGCGAGCGGGATT
The DNA here is from genome assembly GCA_037190845.1 of Flavipsychrobacter sp. Classification (GTDB taxonomy): domain Bacteria; phylum Bacteroidota; class Bacteroidia; order Chitinophagales; family Chitinophagaceae; genus JBEBVQ01. Next base: position 144,362 of record JBBCJI010000026.1, read on the forward strand.
GGGATAGATCTTTACAGCTTCCTGCAGATCACTTGCTGCGACAGAAGTAGGGAAAGGAGTATTTACATACAAGGCTCCACCGGTAAAGCCATTAGCATGGATATGCGCAAAGAATGTATCACCTGTTGCAGAAATGCTCCATGTAGAGGATGAGGGAGCGTTCCCATAGCTATATACCTCCAGATCTGAAGAAGCAACTCCGGACAGACCGTTTTCCGGATTCGGACTCTGGGTTATATCATTCATCATATAGAGATTGATCTGCGACCAATCGAACGGCGTCTCTATCGTACTACCCGACAGATCAATCGAATCCTGGGCCGTGAACGGTAAAATAAATTCCATCAAAGACTGCCCTGTCTGTGTAGGGCGTATCGTGAAATAACGACGCGCAGCAAAAGCCTGTTCTCTTTTTTGAGGTGTTCCTACCGGCAACGCCAGTTGCAAGCCGGCGCCGGAACCTAATCCACCGGTCGTTGTCGTACTGACCGTAAAAAGCTGTGTTTTCAAAGAACCAATATTATTACCGTTCTTCCGGATTTTCATCACCAGGCGGTCATCCGATTTATCTGCCGTATTGTTATCACTGTAGTAATATGTAATACCACTGGCATCTGTACATTCGCGGTTAGCCACCAAAGTAGTGGAAGGAGTGGTTACCGGAGTGTTGACGACATATTCCCCTACACAACTTTTTCCGTTACGCATGTTATTCCGGATCAGATTACCGGGGAGGGGACCGAATCCTTTCGTAAAACTGACAGTTCCGCCGCCTATATGACAATAGCTCATAATCGTTCCGCCACCGGCCGGACGGGAAGGATAAGGACCGGAGCAATTCCCGTCATCGGGCGGCATGCAACCGTCAATAGGCCCACCGGGCCAGGTACAGCTATGGGTATGCGGGGAGCCGATCAGGTGCCCGATCTCATGCGTAATCATACTCGCATCCCAGCTATAGGTAGGGAATACATCTTGCGTGCTTCGTGTAATATTACAAAAAGCATAAGGCCCTGCATGACCACCGTTATTGGGATAGAATGTGTATGGCAGACATAATGCATTCAGCCAGGCGACACCACCCATCGAACCACCTTTTGTAGATAGCAATACGCCTACATCGGCACCATATAAATTATTGCGGGTTAGATCTCCGAACTTATTCAGGAAGCCGAAAGAAGAATTAGCAGGCAACGACCAATACTCATCAGAAGCTTCGTTTACACGGATAATCTTGATCGAAACATAGATCTCCTCGTTTGCATAGAGGGTAGCCACAACATTATGCACATAAGTGATATAGTCCGCTACCTGGCTTACATTATTGCTAAAGCTTTGGTATGTTCTGAAATCCGCCTGGTAATACACTTCAAGATCTTTGCAGGTATTGTATACGCTCCGGTTGGTTTTCCCGGCGGTCAGTCCCATATCTTTTACAGACGGAAGCTGATCCGTACCACACAAGCCGGGCGTTTTATTCACCAGGTTAGCGTCATTATACACCATATACCTGCCATTTCTTTCTGTTTCCGGTAAAAGGCTATTCGGCGCCAATACATAGTTTCCTCCATTGCCGCCGGGCAATGAAAAAACACCGTATACACCTTCATTAAAAAAGGAAAACGCGGCTACAGATCCCGACATACCGGCAATCACACCACGATAATGCAAACCGGGTGTGTACGAATACGTTCTTACCTTATCCCCGGCAACAGCCTCTACTTTAAAATCACCGGAAAAATTTTCGTAACGCACAAGATCTATATCATGAAACGCACCATCTGCCATTTGTACACGGAATGTAACCGCAGCATATTTTTCGTCCATAAACGTCCGTAGCTGTGCCGGATCAAGCGCCAGGAAAACAGCTTCCGAAACATGCTCAGATGCCCGCTCTGCAGGAAAGTCACGATCATCATTCCAGAACCCGTTTACCGGGTGAAAGTCACGTTGCTGTTTTTCGCGGTCAATGAAGGCTTCTAAAGATGTGTATACTACAGTTCGGGCGGTTGCAGAAAAAACTGCAGCCATACACAAGACCCCACTGAATAAATGGAGGGTAAATTTCTTTAACATTGGAAGAAAAGTTGCACTCTGTATAAAAAATGATGAAGATTATTGAAAGTGCAAAATACAAAATAAAACGGATATTATTACATAATATCAGGCATTACCACCCTTCTTTACCGGTTGAGATAACGTTTTATCTCCCGGTCTGCATCACGCGATTTAATGCTTTCCCGTTTGTCATGCAGCTTTTTCCCTTTCCCCAGACCAATCTCAATCTTAGCCAGCCCACCGGCATTAACAAACATGCTTAAAGGAATAATACTATAACCTTTCTCTTTTACTTTATCTGCCCACTTTCGCAATTCTTTTTTATTAAGCAGTAATTTACGTTCGCGGAGTGGATCATGGCCGGCATACCCGGCATTAACATATACCGCAATATGAAGATTTTTGACCCACAATTCCCCTTTATCAAACAGGCAATAGCTGTCATTAAAACTCACTTTGCCGTTTCGGACAGATTTGATTTCGGATCCTGTAAGAGCTATACCGGCAGTAAGACGATCTTCGATAGCATACTCAAAAGTAGCAGGCCTGTTCTTTATATAAACCTCCGGTTTCACTTTGATACACTATGTTAAACCCCTTTTACAAACCAACTGATCACAGATGCCAGTCGTTGCTTCAGGTCTTTTCGTTGCACAATAAAGTCAAGAAAACCATGCTCAAGGAGGAATTCGGAACGCTGAAATCCTGATGGAAGATCTTTTTTGATTGTTTCTTTGATCACACGCGGACCGGCAAAGCCTATCAGCGCCTTGGGTTCGGCGATATTAACATCTCCCAGCATGGCATAAGAAGCCGTTACACCGCCCGTGGTGGGATCTGTCATCAGGGAAATATAAGGCAACCGTGCCTGGGCAAGCAGGGTAAGCTTGGCCGCCGTTTTAGCCATTTGCATCAGTGAAAAAGCACTTTCCATCATACGGGCGCCTCCTGATTTTGATATAATCATAAAGGGCAGTTCATGCTCAATACTGTAATCTATTGCCCGGCTGATCTTTTCGCCTACTACCGACCCCATAGAACCGCCGATGAAATTAAAATTCATACAGGCAATCACCAGGCCGCGACCTTCCACACGCCCCACCCCTACCGTCATCGCATCCTTCAGCCCGGTAGATGCCTGAGCACTTTCCAGACGTACGGTGTAAGGTTTCACATCCACAAAACCCAGTCTATCCTTAGGCACTATATTTTCGAAAAGCAGCTCAAATTGCCGGTCGTCAAACAGCATATCAAAATACTCCGCTGCATTGATGCGGTTGTGGTAATCGCACTTGTGACAGACAAAGAGATTTTGTTCCAGTTCGCTAATGGTAACGGTGGTTTTGCATTCGGGACATTTGTGCCAGAGGCCGTCCGGGGCTTCCTTCTTTTCATGCGTGCCCGTCAGTATCCCTTTTTTGATTCTGCGAAACCAGGTTGATGACATATATGTTCGATTGGTTAAAATAGCTTCCCGCTCCCATTCCGGAAAACAGGGGGTCAAAGATACACAGGAAATGGGAGATACGCACAGTCACATTAAAACAAAAAGAAATAAAATCCTCACATCTTGTTACTGTACCACCTGGCGGCACAATATTTTTAGGATTAAATCAATGAGACGAATGTATTAGATGTGACGAACATAATCATCATATTGACCACATTTTCAGGCAAATTCAGAAGCCATATTGTTCACTAAAAATCCGGAATTATGAAAAAGTCAATGAAAAAATGGCTGGGATTCTTTAGCTGGGTTCCATTGAGCATTTTCACCGCCAGTGTGGTGTATTTCATGTACGTTTCCCGGCCGCTGCTGGAACAACAACTTTACCATCAGCATAATAATGTAGTATACTATCTTAATGAATATTACAACAGTATGTTCTGGTGGCTCTGCATCGGCTCGGTAATTGGCATCACCATATTACTTATATACGCCGTACACTTATTAAGACTTAAAACAATGCACCCGGCAACAAAAGCCTTATGGTTTATATTCATGGCTTTCACCGGATCATTTGCGTTACCCTTGTTTTATTACCTGGAGCTGAAAAATGAACCTGAGGATATTCCACTGCATCCTACAGTAGAGTACAGGACACCGGGGTATTGAATTTGAAAATGAGTTAATTTGAAAATGCTCATGTTATGTAAGCACAACAGTGACTCTCAAATTTTCAAATTAATCACACGATCCCGAGCATAATCGCTTTCTTGGTCATACCTACCATATTTTTGACACCCAGCTTCTGCATCAGCCCGAGCCGGTATGTTTCTACCGTGCGGTAACTCAGGTGCAATCTGGCGCCAATTTCATGACTGGTATACTCTTCTGCTATAAGCTTCAGAATATCTGTTTCCCGTGGGGTAAGGTTATATTGATGAGCCGTAATCCTATTTTTTACCGGAGTTTCCCGGGAGATTCGATCCTTTACTTCCGGCGAAAGAAATACTCCCCGTTCCTGATATACCTCCTCTATTGCAGTAATCAGCAATTCCTGTTCGGCATTTTTCAGTACATAACCATCGGCACCGGCATTGAGCAACATTTTAATATTGTAGACACTATCGTTGGAAGTAAGTATAATCACCCCGATACCCGGCCAGGATTTTTTTATCAGCGGTAATAATTCCTGTCCATCTTTATCCGGAAGCTGCAGATCCAACAGCAATATATCCGGTTGTCTTTTCTGAAGGCCCGCCAACAAAACATCGCCACCTGCAAACACATCCAGCACTTCTATATGCGCATGCTTCCGGAGCATACTTTCCAAGCCTGCCCGCACCATGGGATGATCGTCCGTTATGCTGACTTTTATACTCATTAACTTATTTTCCCTTTGATTACTATCAAAAATAACCCAAATTACCAGATTTCGAGGATCTCCTTGCTACAGTAATTTTCAGTTGCGGATATGATCAACCCTTGTTATCCAGCCGGGAAATAACAGTTACAACCGTACCCTGTCCCGGCTCACTCTCAATAGTTATGGTTCCCTGAAGTGCTTCCGTACGTTCATAAATACCTGCCAGCCCCATCCCCTTCTGCCCTTCACCGTTTGGCATCATACCTTTCCCATTATCTTCCACAACAAGGGAAATTTCATTTTCACCCCTCGAAAGCAACACCGTCACCGACGACGCATCAGCATGTTTGATCACATTATGCAACAGTTCCTGCACGATCCGGTAGACAGCCAGGACAACCGGAAAAGGTATATCCTCAAAATCACCGTACACCTGTACATCCGTATCAAGTTCCTTACCATAGAAGATCCCTTCACAAAATTCTCCCACCGCAACTGCAAGCCCTTTCTGCATCAGATCGTCCGGGGCGAGATTGTGCGCTACCCTCCGTATATCTGAAGATGTCTCAGAGAGCATTTCTTTAGCCTGGATAAAATCATTCGAATCCACCAGTCCCGGATGTGATTGCTGCACCGCAAGCAAAAAAGACTTAATAGCGGTAAGTTGACTATTAACGCCATCATGCAGATCCCGGGCAAGCCGCTTCCGTTCTTTTTCTTCCCCTTCCAAAACATCTTTTAACCGCTGAATTTCGTACTCCGATTTTTCCTTCCTTCGCCGGTACCGATACCACATCAGAGCAGCCAGGACAATCAATCCGCCAGAAGCCGTGATCAGAATGATCCACGTATTCTTCCGGGAAATCTGCTGTTCCTGAGCCTTCATCTGCAACTGGTTCCTCAAAAGCTCCCTGTCTTTCTGAACCGTGCTATATCGTGTCTCCAGTTCTAAGATACGAAAGGTTGTTTCCTGATCCCGGAGACTGTCTTTCAGACGATAAGAATCATACAATTGCTGCCAGCCTTCCCGATACCTGTCAGTCTCCATATAAACCATGGACAGCCGTTCCATTACAATCTGTCTTTCTCTCGGTATCATAGCACCACTTTGCATGGCCTGTAGCAAGTATCTTTCGGCAGCCTTGAAATCGTTACGTACCATATAAGCCATTCCTATGGTACGGATGATTGTATTATAATGATACGGATTGACCTGGTACTGTTCCGCAAGGCTTTTCGCTTCCTGTAACACAATCAAAGCCGCATCTGCCTTCCCTTCTTCCAGATATAGCAACCCCAGATTGACCAATGATTTGTTAAGCCCTTCACGCAGCCCCAAACGACGCTGTAGAAATATCGCTGAGTCTATATAATAAAACGCACTGTCTGTTTTACCATCCCTAAAGTAAATATTCCCGATATTTATCAAAGCTCCGGACCTTACGATCGCCGACCTTTGGCTATCCTGAATTTCATTTTTCAACGCCTTATTGAGATACACCAGCGCCGGGCCGGATTGTCCCCTGCCTGCCAGTAGTGTGCCCAGGTTATTGTAAACATACCCGGCCGAAAGTCCTCCCGGATATTTTTCTACATAAAACATTGCACGGTAAAATGCACGTGCAGCATCTTCATAACGGTCCAGATAAGTATATGCAGTACCAATGTTAGAATAAATATTCGCATAATACCCTGCATATCTGCCGGTATCACAATAACTCAGCGCACGGTGATAATGCATCAATCCCTGATAATAGTCTCCTTTTTGTATAGCCAGCATTCCGAGACCTACATGGGCTGAAATAATCCCCGGCGTGTATCCTGACCCAAGACTTTGCCGCAGGACATTGCGGCAAATCACAATAGCGCTATCCGGGTATTTTAAAGAAATTTCCTGTGCATGATGGAGCGACTGTAGAGAAGCCGCAGTATCCATACCAGGGAGCAGGGATATCTGCCCACCACTCTCTATCTGCGCGTAGCCACACATCCCGGTAATGAACCAAAAAACACCCAATAAAAAGTTAATTTTCCTGACCATACGGAATCAGTCTATCATAATATCGCAACAGCGCATAGTTCTTGTATAGTAAAGATAAGCGCAAACACATGAGGATTGTACCGACTTTACTACCCGGCAAATATTTTTTACAAGCTGCAGACAATTTTACGTGTAAACACGCTATTGAACAGATAAACGATCTGATAGCTTTGCTTCTTACAAAAGAGACCATGCTATGAGCATATTTAACATAAAAACCATCTATATTACTCCGGTCGTACTGCTCGCGATAAGCACCAACGTGCTGGCCCAGAACCACAGATTCGAATGGGCAAAAAAAACAGACACCACCAGCCTGAGCCACGCGATCACACTGGATCACAACCAGAACTTATACACAGCGGGCAGTATGGGTACCGGCAGTGGCACTACCGCAGTAATGCACAAACAGGATGCTGCCGGCAACTTTATCTGGACAAAATACATTACCGCAGAAGTCGTATGCAGGATCACGTCGATGCATACCAATCCGGAAAACGACATCTTCATTGCGGGATACTTTAAGGGTAAAACAGATTTTGATCCGGGCGCTGATTCTGTTTACATGACTTCTGCTTCCACCAATAACGACGGATTCATACTCAAAATAGACGCTGCCGGTAATTTCAAATGGATCAGGCAGATTGGAGGCGGTGACAATTATGAAATACAGGCCATCCGGACAGACACGCGGGGTAATATTTATACGACCGGGCGTTTTGCGGGAAGAACAGATTTTAATCCCGGTGCCGATTCGTTTTACCTTTCGACGACGCCCGCTACCCAGTCTGATGTATTCATACACAAACTCGACTCCTCAGGTAATTACTTATGGGCAAAAAGCTTTGAGGGAAACAGTAACGGGCATGACCAGGGCAGTTCAATTGCTATAGACAAAGAGGAAAATGTATTTGTAACCGGTCATTTCAGAGGCACACTCGATTTTAATCCGGGGCTACTGGGTTATCCCATGAGTGCACAGGGAGGTGTAGATGCATTTATCGTAAAACTGAATGACACCGGAGGATTCGCATGGGCCAGACAAATTGCAGGCACTAACGGACAGGAAGGCATCTCACTTGTTGCTGACGACTCAGGTCATGTCTATACCACAGGATGCTTTGAAGGAGCTACCAATTTTGATCTCAACGGCTCTAACGTATCAATCACTGCAGTTGGCAACTATGATGCATTTATCACCAGGCACAACCCCGCCGGTGACCTGTTATGGGTAAAACAAATCGGCGGAAAAGGCAGACAGATCGGATATGGCATTGATCTGGATGCAGACAGGAACGTTTATACAACCGGGATTTTTGCAGACACTACAGACTTAAACCCAGGCGCAGACATATTCCACCTTACCACCACCGGAGCCGGCACCACAGATGTGTATATCTCCAAACTGAATCATAATGGCGACTTCATATGGGGTAAAGGAATAGGCGGGGCTAAGTCGGAAGATGTAAGCGGGATCCGGGTAGACAACTCAAGGAATATTTATGCCGTCGGCGTTGTGCGCAGCGATTCGGCAGACTTCGATCCGGACACTGCCAGCTCCTATTACCTGTACGTTCCGCCATTACCACCGCCCTTCGGAAGTTTCTTTCCCAATAACCAACTATTTACGCTCAAGCTGCAATGTGCGGACACTACATCATCCTACATATCCCCGGAAGCATGTTATAGCTATGAATACAACGGAACAACCTACACCCAAAGCGGCATCTATACACATCGCTTCCCTAATGCCGCGGGCTGCGACAGCACCGTCAACCTGGCATTGACAATACATCCGCTTCCACAACCATTGATCAGCGTTAACGAAACGGAGCTTAGCACGACCGAACCATACAGCGCTTATCGCTGGCTGCTTGACGGCGACACGATCCCTAACGCTACAGAACGCAAATATATAGTCACCGAAAACGGAAGCTATCGTGTAGTGGTCACCAATGAAAACGGATGTACCGACACTTCCGGAACTTACACGGTATCCAATGTATCTGTAGGGCATTATGGCAATTTTGAAGACAAAATATCTATATCTCCCAACCCGGCGTCAGGTATTGTGTATGTCAAAGCACCAATAGCTGTACATATTATTCTGACTGGTGTAGACGGCAAACTGATCAAAACGGCAAAAAACACAACTTCACTGTCTGTCGCCGAACTCAACAACGGCATATATATGCTGCGGATCACTGACACAAACAACAATCTCCTGAAAGTTGAAAAACTGATCAGGAACAATTAAAAATTCCGGCAAAAGCAAAAAGGGCTGTATCTGTATAAGATGCAGCCCTTTTTCTTAGAAGCTGTCTAATATTCTTTCGGATCACAATGTGTATCAGCAGGGATATCCGTTTTGCCAAAATGCAGTGTTCTGGTATGATAGTTATATGCTGCCTCTGCGGGGCGATGTTGTTATAACGCTACCAAAGGATGAAGTCTTTAATACCTATAACCCGGTGCATCGCGCCTGCGTGGGGCCGGATAACTTAATGAAGGCTTGTGATACATTTAGCCTGGGGCATCGCCCCGGCCGCAGACAAAATCAATCTCCCCCTGCACCCTGAAAGGGCAATATAAAAACAACAGTTGCAGGAACTGGACAGAGAAGGTTGGCTGTAATCATTTTTTGCCAATCAATTTTAGACAGCTTCTTACATGGAAATATTAATTTTGGCCCAAACGGTCAACCTGTATTCATCATGTCATTATCCATCGCCATTATCAATGGCCCCAACCTGAACCTGCTCGGAGAACGTGAACCGGCGATATATGGCAATATATCGTTTGAAGATTATCTGAATACACTCAGGCAGAAGTTTCCCGGCGTTTTGCTGGAATATTTCCAAAGCAACGTAGAAGGAGAACTGATCAATCACCTGCACACGTGTAGCAATCAAGTGCAGGGTATCGTGCTGAATGCCGGTGCATATACACATACCAGCCTGGCACTGGCAGACGCTATTGCAGCCATTGCCCCCGCGGTAGTAGAAGTGCATATCTCGAATGTCCTGGCGCGCGAAGACTATCGCAAAACCTCCTATATCGCTTCCAAATGCGTCGGCAGCATCAGCGGGCTGGGACTGGATGGTTACCGGCTGGCCATCGACTGGCTGGTAAAGAGATTAACCCCGGAAGCCCTTTAAGAACTCCGTTACCGGCATACGCTTCTTCCCTTCCAGTTGCAGCTCGTCCACATAAATCCAGCCACCAGGGACGGAAAAACGCAGCCACAAAACCTGGTCTGTCTCGTAAACACCCGGGGCAATCTGATGTTCCTGTGATACAAAACGTGCAGCGTATATCTTCAACACCTTTTCTCCCAGTAATGTCCACGCTGCCGGATATGGTGACAAGCCCCTGATATGATTACAGATATCCGTCCCGCTCCGGTTCCAATCGATACGCATATCATCTTTAAACAACTTAGGCGCATGTTTCTCTTCCGGATTATCTGGCTGAGGCATTTCACGGATCGTATCCGCGGTAAGCCCTTCCACCGTTTTCACGAGCAGAGCTGCGCCCGCAAGCATCAGCTTATCATGCAGCGTACCGGCTGTATCCTCCGGCTGTATGGCGATCTTTTCCTGCAATAAAATATTACCCGTGTCAATCACATGCTGCAGCTTGAATGTTGTAACACCGGTTTCCGTTTCACCGTTCATGATCGCGCGGTTGACCGGTGCTGCACCGCGGTATTGAGGTAACAGCGATGCATGTACATTGACCGTACCCATACGCGGCATATTCCAGACAACCTCCGGCAGCATGCGGAAGGCCACAACAATATGAAGGTCCGCTTTTAATGCCTGTAATTGTTCAATAAACTCCGGAGCTTTCAAACGCTCGGGCTGTAATACGGGTATCCCCTGCTCCATCGCATAGAGCTTTACCGCAGGCGACTGTACCTGCCGTCCACGGCCGGCAGGCTTGTCCGGCGCCGTCACTACGGCCGTCACCTCCATACCATTGTCTACCAATGCCTTTAAAGAAGCCACTGCAAAATCAGGCGTGCCGAAAAAAACAATACGGGGTTTCATGTCTGGATATTTTTGGTCAACCGGAATGCAACAATACAACAATATGAGAATTTTGTTCGTACGGGGCCGTTTATTAGACTATTCCATGATTCTTTCAAATAAAATTTTGCGAAACCAAAAAGTTGCGCATACATTTGCAACTGATCGGTTTCTTATAATTATCAAGAAGAAATGAGAAGAGATATATTCCAGGCTATTGCAGATCCTACGAGAAGGGCGATCATTGTATTGATCGCCGTGCAGGCAATGACACCCAACACCCTCGCCGAACATTTTGACACAACCCGTCAGGCTATTTCCAAGCACTTGCGTATCTTACAGGAGTGTGACGTCATCCGGGCAGAACAGCAGGGGCGGGAAATCTATTATCAGCTTGAAATAGAAAAAATGAAAGAAATTGACAAATGGCTCGAACAGTTCCGGAAAATCTGGGAAACACGCTTCAGCCAGCTCGACGATTTATTGCTCACCCTTAAAAAACAGAAAAAATGAACAATGCGCTTTTATTCAATTTCTCCGTCAACAAAGAGAACAACACCATCCACGTAACCCGTGAATTCGACGCCGGCGCCGAGCTGGTATGGAAAGCATGGACTACCACCGAACTGCTTGACCAGTGGTGGGCTCCACAGCCTTACCGTAACAAGACCAGATCGCTGGATTTCCGGGAAGGCGGGGTTTGGCATTACTCCATGATCAGCCCTGAAAACGAAACGCACTGGTGTAGGTTCGACTACGAAAAGATCGAGCCTCAGCAAAGTTACAGCGGACTGGATGCCTTCTGCGACGAAGCAGGCAATATCAATACAGACTTCTCCAGAATGCATTGGAATAATGTATTTAGCCAGTCGGCAGACCGCACCACAGTCACCATCACCGTCTCGGTGGACACACTGGAAACGCTCGAAAAAATAATCGCTATGGGTTTCCGGGAAGGCTTTACGATGGGACTCAATCAGCTGGATGCATTACTACCTACCCTAAAAAAATAACACGAGTATGGCAAGTACGATCGCAAAAGACATTCTGGCATACAACGATGCACAGACGCCCGGAGACCGGGCGATCTGCGCACTCCTCGCCGGCGAAATCACAAAACATCTGCCCGAAGCAGAAAATAAGATCTGGCATGCCCACCCCGTCTGGTTCCTCGATGGCAACCCGGTGGCCGGCTACAGCAGGCAGAAAGCCGGCATACGGCTGATGTTCTGGAGCGGGGCAGATTTTGATGAAGCAGCGTTGGCAATCAGAGGGAAAAAATTCAAAGATGCTTCCATTTTTTACAATGACGTAGATGAGGTAAATGTCAAGGATCTGAAACACTGGCTCGGGAAATCAAGGGACATCCAATGGGATTATAAAAATATTGTTAAACGGAAAGGAGTGCTGGAACGATTAAAATAACCGGGGCCTAACAATTTCAAATGCAGTATATCATGAAAAGAAAAACCCTGAACGTACTCTCTGTGTTGTTAGGACTATTACTTCTTAACAGCGGATTAGTCAAATTCTTTCATTATATTCCCGTACCGGACAATCTGCCGGACGCAGTAGTCAAAGACAATCTGGCCTTTGCGGAGATTGTCTGGCTATTGCCGCTGATCGGCTTTGCCGAAGTGCTGGGAGGATTACTGATCCTGTTTCCCAGGACAAGGGCATTAGGCACGCTGGTCATTTTCCCGGTTATGGCAGGCGTATTGCTGACACACATTTTTGTAGCGCCGGACGGACTGCCCATGGCCATCGCAGTCTGGGCGATCATGCTCTGGATCTTCTACGACAACAGGCGAAAGTTTCTTCCGTTGGTCAGAAAATGATCCTTCGGTCTTTTCATAAGATCCGCCTCTGGCGATTCATCCGTTATTATCCGTTAAACGTTGTTACTTTTACACAGTCCAAGCACTGAAACATATGCCACTACGGGCGATCACAGATGAACAGATACTACTCGCGGCATTCCGGGAAGATGTCACCCGCGAAGCTGCATTTACACGCCTGGTAGAAATATACCAGGAACGGCTGTACTGGCACATCCGGCGTATGGTAGTGGAGCATGAAGACACCAATGATGTATTGCAGCATGTTTTTATCAAGGTGTGGAAATACCTTGATAATTTCCGGGCAGAGTCGAACCTGTACACCTGGATGTACCGTATCGCGACCAATGAAACCATGACCTGGCTGGAGCAACGCAAACGCAGGGCTTCTTTGTCACTGGATGATGAGGGCAATGGCGAACTGTCCGGACGGCTGGAAGCGCAGCAGGGTTTCGATGCCAATAAACTCGAATGGAAACTGCAGCAGGCTATTCAGACGTTGCCGGAAAAACAACGTATTGTATTCAGTCTGAGATACTACGATGAAATGCCTTATGATAAAATGTCGGAAGTGCTGGACACCTCAGAGGGAGCACTCAAAGCATCTTATCACCACGCTGTCAAGAAGATAGAAAATTTTATTAAAAGCAATTAAACTTCCGGCCATTTGAGCAGTCTTATTTAATGCCATGAAGCAGGAAAATGAAATAACACAGGAACTGAATGAAATGGGCAGCATGCTTGCCGGTATACCGCGGGTCATGCCCTACCCGGTTCCGGAAGGTTATTTCACTGGCGTGAGTGCTGCTACCCGTGAACAGATAATGTACGAAGCGGATCCGGAAACAATCTTCTGCGAACAAACACCGTTTACGGTTCCGGAAGGTTATTTTGATTCATTTCCCGGGAAGATACTGCACACGATCCGGGCAGAATATAAAAGCATTATTCCGCCGTCGAAGATGCCCTTTGAAGCGCCGGAAGGTTATTTTGAACAACTACCCGGCCGGGTGCTGGCCGCAGTGAAGCAGGATATGAAATCCATACCGCTTCCTATACCAGAGCGGGATGCACCGTTGAAGCGTATATTATCCTGGAAGCCATTGCGTCAGGCAATCGCCGCCATGCTGGTAACCGGAGCCGGGCTGGGCTTCTATCAACTTATCGTAACCAGCACAAAGCCTGTAGCACAAAAGCTTTCACTGATTTCGAAAGAAGATGTACGGGCTTATGTCTTACAACACATTGACGAATTTGAAACAGAAGATCTGCTTCCGGCAGTTCAACTGGCATCCATTGATAAAAAATCATTTACCCCCGCCGCATCAGGGCTGTCCGGTGAAGACATCGTTCAATACCTCGACGAGACCGGATGGGACACGGAATTGCATTAAGAAAAAGGCATTATAACTATAACATGAAAAAGCTATTATCTATAATCATGCTCCTGCTGATCCACACAACAATGTGGGCACAGAAAGAGCGTTTTGAACAGATACGGGCGCTTAAAGTAAGCTTTATCACAGAAAGGCTTAACCTTACGCCCGAACAGGCGGAACTTTTCTGGCCGGAATACAATAAATACCAGGCGGAGCTAAAAGAGATCCGGAAAGGCTTCAGCGCCAAATACAAAGAGCAACACACTCATGCAACGCGTGAACAGGCCAGGGAATTTATAGAAGCTAATCTTGATTACCAGGCACAAGCTCTGGAACTGAAGAAAAAATACAAAGACAGGCTACTGAAAACGATCACTCCACAGCAACTGGCACAGCTATATGATGCGGAAAGGGACTTCAGGAAAATGCTGATAGAGCAGTTGGGAACATCACCGACTAAATAAGAGGCCAGGCCTGAGCCTTTGATTAGTGTTGTCATGGCGGCCTCCGAGCCGCCATCGTCTGATCCCTGTCCCAGCCATTCTTGATAGTTGTGGCAACCCGCAGGCGATGGCGGGTCAAGCCCGCCATGACAGGCCGTGATGATGGAGGCTGCCATGACATGTACTATCCGTTACCGGCTGCAATCACTGCAGATACCTTCGATGTTGAGATTATACTTTACAGCCTTATAATTTCGCGGGAGTTTCACCGGAGGAATGTGTATATCATCCAGACACACTACCTTACTGCATTGGGTACAGTTAAAATGTATATGCTCATCATGATGATGACCTGCGTCACAGTTATTTTCGTTACATAAAGCATAACGTGCCGTACCCTGTGTATCCATAATTTTATGGATCAGTCCTTTTTCTTCAAAGGCACTCAACACCCGGTACAAGGTAACCCGGTCGGCATATTTGCTATACTTCTTTTCCAGCTCCGGCTGCGATACAGCGGCTCTGTTTTTTAAAAAATATTCAAATAGCCGGATACGGATATCGGTCTTTTTTAAACCGGCTGCATTCAGCCGTTGCGATACGTTTTCCATCGGTACAAATATACGAAAAACGGGGCGTTGCAACACGATGAACGCATTTCAAGATCAACGCCATTTTTTCCTGGAGTTACGGTTATCCGCCGTCGAAACGCGATTCGCGGTACCCTTTCCGGAGGTACGTTTTGCCGTGCGTTTGGTAGTAGAGACGCGATGCGTAGCGTCTCTACTGTCAGGTAATTCCAGGATCGAAAAATCAATCTGCCGTTTGTCGAGGTTGGCGCTCACCACCCGCACCTTTACCGTATCCCCCATCCGGAAACGGGTACCCGTATGACGTCCTACCAACGTATATTCTTCTTCCAGCAACCGGAATTCATCAATATCCGACAGATCGGCAATGGATACCATTCCCTCACACTTATGCAAAACGGTCTCCGCCCAGAAGCCAAAACTGGCTACCCCACTGATCACTGCCTCAAAATCCTCACCCACATACTGTTGCATAAACTCCACTTGCTTATATTTATTGGCAGCGCGCTCTGCTTCCATCGCCCGGCGTTCACGGTCGCTGCAATGGCGGCATTGCTGCTCCATCTGCTTCACCGGACGTATTTTATTGTTGAGCGATTGCTCCAGCACACGATGCACCAGGATATCGGGATAACGGCGTATCGGCGATGTGAAATGACAATAATTCTCAAAACCCAGGCCATAATGACCTATGTTTTCGCTCGTGTAAACGGCCTTGGCCATGGTGCGGATACCGAGGCTTTCGAGTATCTGCAACTCGGGCTTTCCGGCTGCGAGCCGCAGCATATCATTAAATGACCGGGCAATACCCTGTGGTGTATTCAGATCAAACTTATACCCGAAACGGGCGGCAAACGTGGTGAACAGCTTCAGTTTTTCCTCATCCGGAACATCATGCACCCGGTAAGGGAACGGCACAGGCTTATCTTTTATACGGATTGCAGAAACATGTTCGGCCACTGTACGGTTGGCCAGCAACATAAATTCCTCTACCAACTGATGCGCTTCCTTACTTTCCTTCACCACAATACCTACCGGCACCGCATGTTCGTCCAGTTTAAAACGGACTTCTTTGGATGAAAAATTGATCGCGCCCTTGCTGAACCGTTCCTTCCGGAAACCCTGCGCGATATCATTCAGCAGATGCAATACCTCGGCATGGTCTCCATCGGCGCCTTCAATAATCTCCTGCACTTCCTCATAGGTAAATCTGCGCTGCGAACGTATCACCGTTTTTCCCAGCCAGGAATCTTTGATCCGCCCCTGCTTTGTGATCTGGAAAATAGCTGAGAAGGCGTACTTATCTTCATCCGGTCGCAGTGAGCACAGTTCATTCGACAGACGCTCCGGTAACATGGGCAGCACCCGGTCGGGCAAGTATACGCTTGTAGCACGACGATACGCCTCCTTATCCAGCTCCGACCCCTCTGCTACATAATAGCTTACATCTGCAATATGTATCCCTATCTCATAAACACCACCCCTCATCTTCTTAAAGGATATGGCGTCGTCAAAATCTTTTGCATCCTGCGGATCAATAGTCAGTGTCAATGTCTTACGCATATCCAGGCGTTTTTTCACCTCTTTACTATCCACTCCTTCGGGAAAACGGGCAGCTTCTTCCAGTACATCATCAGGAAAAGTCAACGGAAATCCATTCTCCACCAGTATCCCCTGCATAGCCACTTCATTGGACGACTCATGCGTAAGAATACTCATCACCTCACCCACAGGATTTTTGGCCTTTTCATTCCATTCCACAATACGCACCACCGCGTGGTCGCCATTTTTGGCATTATGAAGCAGGTGCAGCGGAATGAAAATATCCACCGGCATCTGCTTATCTGCTACCAGAAATGCAAAATGCGGATGTACATCCAGGCGACCGGTGAACTCCGTTTGTCTCCGGGTGACCACTTCCGTGATCCGGCCTTCCGGGCGACCTTTACGCGATGTACCCGCAACCTGCACACGCACCGTATCACCATCCAACGCTGTACTCAGATGTTCCGGATGTACCGGTACATCCCGCTCAAGTCCTTCCACATTCACAAACCCCATCCCACTGCGTACTATCTCCAGCCGCCCTGTATATTCAGGCGAGGTATTTTGATGCTGCTTCTTTCTGCTATTTTTCTTCCCGGACATAATCTTACTATCAGTATTAATATATACAAATGTAAGCGTTGTTGACCGTCCGCCAACAGAACATCCGGAACAATTGACAATTTGTTCACTAACGGTCAGTAATCATGTTCTGCCGGCTTTTCGTTTATTTCCTGTTATTTTTGTCAGAAATAACAAAGCCAATGCCCATCTCCGGTTACACACACACAGCAGCAGAGCGCTTCATACGCTATGTCCAGATAGATACTCAAAGTGACCCCAATTCACCATCACAACCTTCGACCGAAAAACAGAAAGACCTGAGCCGCATCCTGGTACAGGAACTGAAACAAATGAGTATTGAGGATGCGGAGCTTGATGAATACGGATATGTGTATGCAACAATTCCGGCCACTACAGATAAATCAGTACCAGTGCTTTGTTTCTGCGCCCACGTAGATACAGCTCCCGACTGCAGCGGGAAAGATGTAAAACCCATATTGCACCAGCAATATGACGGGTCGGATATCATACTTCCGGACGATCCGTCTGTAATTATCAGTACCAAAGATCACCCTTATCTGAAACAGCGCATCGGTGACGATATTATAACAGCATCCGGCACTACGCTGCTCGGCGCCGACGACAAGGCCGGTGTGGCCATCATCATGGATCTGGCACATTACCTGATACAGCATCCGGAAGTACCGCACGGAAAGATCCGCCTGCTCTTCACCCCGGATGAAGAAATAGGACGCGGCGTAGCCAAAGTGGATATGCAACGTCTGGCAGCGGACTATGGTTATACACTGGATGGTGGCGAACGTGGTCATCTTGAAGGAGAGACCTTTTCTGCCGATGCGGTCACCGTTACATTCCACGGCATCAGCGCCCATCCGGGATATGCGAAAGACAAACTGGTACACGCTATCAAAGCTGCCGCTGATTTTATCAGCCGTCTGCCCAGAGACACATGGAACCCGGAGACCACAGAAGGCAAGGAAGGGTTCGTACACCCGGTGCAGATAGAAGGAGTACTCGAAAAAGCGACCGTGCAGTTTATCGTTCGGGATTTTGATACAACTATGCTCACCACACACCAAGCTCGGCTGAAAAAGTTGGTGGATGAAACCCTTGCCACATTCCCCGGCGCATCAGCCGATTTTACCGTCACGGAGCAATACCGGAATATGAAAGAAATACTGGATCAGCACCCCCAGGTGATGGATCATGCAGCCGAAGCCTACCGTCGTGCCGGCATCGAACCGGAGCGCATGAGTGTACGCGGCGGCACAGACGGATCTCGTCTTTCCTTCATGGGACTGCCCTGTCCCAACCTGTTTACCGGAGAAATGGGGATACACAGCAAACAGGAATATGTAAGCGTCCAGGATATGGAAAAGTCGGTGGAGGTATTGCTGCACTTGGCACAGGTATGGGCGGAAGGGTAGGTCAGATGTGTTGGATGTGGGAGATGTGTTAGATGTGCTTTCATACTCCCTCACATCTAACACATCTCCCA
>JBBCJI010000027.1:0-111907 GCA_037190845.1 Flavipsychrobacter sp.
GTCAAAGCATACGAGGAACAGATCCGTCGGCAACAGATCAAATCTCTTGAAAAAAGAGCCCGCTCACTCAATTTTCAGATCATTGAAAAACAACAAGTTGAAACAATGCGTCAATGGTAGCGTGGAGCGAAGGATCCCACACAATGAGTGTCCCACATTAGGTGAGATCCTTCATTCCGCTACGCTCCATTCTGGATGACGGAGTGGTTGTTCGAAGGAATTACTATCCCGGAAGCATCAGATGCCGGAAAACATTTTTGACAAACCTTGTCCCAACTCATATATAGTCCCCCTTTGAAAGGGGCAAGGGGGGGGCACTATTACAAATAGTGATTTCATAGAATTTTAGACAGACTCTAACTTTATATTTTCCAATAGTTGATGCACACGGATATCTTTTATCCGCAGTAATAGGTTATGAAGTCTGCCTTGTGTCGCAACCGGCAACAATCAACTAAAAAAACACACAACTCTGTGATTCAATTAGTACTTTAGCCGCCAAATCCATCAGATACATGAAATTACTGGATCGTAAAGTGGCACTTATTACCGGCGCCAGCCGCGGTATCGGAGAGGCCGTTGCGCTGAAATTTGCCGAACAGGGCGCCGATATTGCATTCACCTTTCTTTCTTCTGTCGAAAAAGCCAAAGCGCTCGAAGAAAAATTAACCGCACTGGGCGTAAAAGCAAAGGGATATCAATCGGATGCCGGGGATTATGCGGCGGCAGAGCAACTGGTCAATGATGTCACAAAAGAATTTGGCAGCATTGACATTTGTGTGAACAATGCCGGCATCTCGCGCGACAATCTCCTGCTGCGCCTCACACCCGAGCAATGGGACGAAGTGATACAGGCTAACTTAAAATCCGTTTACAACCTTACCCGCCAGGTGATCCGGCCGATGATGAAAGCCCGTAGCGGCAGCATCATCAATATGAGCTCCATTGTAGGCGTCAAGGGAAATGCAGGGCAGAGCAGCTATGCCGCATCCAAGGCGGGCATTATCGGCTTTACCAAATCCATCGCCCAGGAGATCGGCAGCCGCAACATACGGGTCAACGCCATCGCGCCGGGCTTTATCGAAACCGACATGACCGGCTACCTGCACGAAGGCGGTGCCGAGAAATGGTTTGAAAAAATACCGTTGCAGCGTTTCGGAAAGCCCGAAGAAATTGCCAATACGGCGCTTTTCCTTGCTTCTGACCTGAGCAGTTATGTTACCGGGCAGGTGATCAGCGCCTGTGGGGGAATGAGCAGTTAGATGTGTTGGATGTGACAGATGTGTCGGATGTGTTCAATCACATCTAACACATCTGTCACATCCGGCACATTTTCAAATAAACCAACTAAGGCTCAAAATATTTCCGTGCAGAGTGATCGAGTAATCTCCTAATTTTGCCCTTTTAAAAAAACATAGATGCAGAAAATACATGCTGCTATCACTGCAGTAGGCGGATACGTCCCCGAATACGTACTTACCAACGCGGAACTGGAAACAATGGTGGAAACCACGGACGAATGGATACAAACACGAACGGGGATTCTTGAGCGCCACATACAGAAAGAAGCAGGCAAAGGCACTTCCGATATGGCAGTTGAAGCTGTAAAAAATTTGCTGCAAAAGAAAAATATTGACCCGCTGGATATTGAACTGGTGATCTGCGCTACCACAACACCGGACATGCAGTTCCCCGCCACTGCCAATATCATTTCGGATAAGGTGGGTATGAAGAATGCTTTTGGATACGATATCAACGCCGCCTGCAGCGGCTTTTTATATGCCCTTACTACCGGTGCACAGTTTATCGAGACCGGTCGTCATAAAAAGGTAATTGTGATCGGCGCCGACAAAATGAGCTCCATCATCAACTATGAAGACCGCGCTACCTGCATCATCTTCGGAGACGGAGCCGGAGCCGTCCTGCTTGAGCCGGATACGGAAGGATTCGGAATCCGCGATTCCATACTGCGCAGTGATGGCGCCGGCCGGGCTTTCCTTCACCAGAAAGCCGGCGGCTCTGTAAAACCTGCCTCTATTGAAACCGTGATGAATAAAGAACATTACGTGTATCAAGAGGGCCAGACGGTATTCAAATTTGCCGTGAAGAACATGGCAGACGTTGCCGCCCAGATCATGGAACGCAATAACCTCACTGCTGACGATATCGCATGGCTCGTGCCGCATCAGGCCAACAAACGGATCATATCCGCGACCTCCGAACGCATGGGATTACCCGAAGAAAAAGTCATGATCAACATCCATCGCTACGGCAATACCACCAATGGCACACTTCCGTTGTGTCTGTGGGACTGGGAAAAACAGTTGAAAAAAGGGGACAATATCGTGCTTGCTGCCTTTGGCGGCGGTTTCACATGGGGTTCCACTTATATCAAATGGGCTTACTGATTCAGTAATTCCCGGTTGCGGAAACCAGGATAATCTTTCAAACGGGCTACTACATCCTGCTGGTTTTCAATCATACGCGTCATCGCCTGCTGATGGCGGAGATGGTGCACGTCAGAACCACAAAAATCGTAAACGCCGGCATCCAGATACCGGAATGCACGCTCCCTTATTGTAGCGCCATAGTATCCGGATACAGCCAGCAGATTCAGTTGCATCAGTATATTCCGTTCCTTAAGCCGGAGAAAAAACGACGGATCACCTTCATAAGTATAGCGCTCCGGATGTGCTAATACCGGGCTGTAGCCCTGTGCCTGTATTGCAAAAATAATTTCGTCGAATACCCGTGGCCATCCCATCATAGACACTTCTACAAGCACATACTTCCGCGCCCCTCCAAAAGTGAGCAACCCACCCGGCAATATCACATTCATAAAATGCTGATCCAGGAAATACTCTGCAGCCACATCAAGAGACATCGCTATTCCATTGTATGCAAGCAGCTCTTTCAGTACGATATAATGATCCAGAATGTCATTCCCGCTGTTGTTATAAAACTCTCCGTACACATGCGGCGTAGTGATCAGCTTGCTATAACCGCGTGCCTGCATCCCGCGGATCAGTTCAAGACTGTCTTCAGGTGTTTTTGCACCATCATCAATCCCCGGGATAAAATGACTGTGCATGTCGCATCCCAGGAAAGAAAAATCAGGGACAGGTTCCCCCAGGGGCTGTTTCTCCTTTTTTTTGAATATAGACCACATGATACGTTACAGTATTCTTTTGCAGAAAGCGAGCTGCAAAATACAATATAAAACGCGAACGCTTACAGCCGCTCGGCCATCCCCAGCCCAAACAAAGCATAATCATACACTGCTGGATCCTCAGGCCGGAAGGCACGAAGCCGATCTGTGAGCATACGGGCATTTTGCCAGTTGGAACGGTTGTCCGGCAGCATTTGTAACCGTTCTGCAACACGCGCTACATGCACATCAAGCGGGCACACGAGCTGACGCATGGATATTTTATTCCAGATCCCGAAATCTACTCCTTTGTCATCTTTGCGTACCATCCAACGCAAGTACATATTCAGCCGCTTACAGGCAGACTTGCGCTGCGGAGTAGCGATGTGCTTGCGGGTACGGTCCGGGTGCTCCCCCGAAAAAAAGTAATTATGAAAATGGATCAGTGCATCTTCTACCGTATCACTCTGATATTCACCTCCCGGCACAAAGGCATCTTCAAGCGAATCATAACGCCGGTAATGTTCCTGAAGAAAGGAAATAAAATAAAGCAGATCCGTAGCGTTAAATGTACGATGCGCAAAACCGAGAAAAGGTTTCAGGTCTGTTCCCTGATGATGCCGTATAAAATCATAGGGAGTATTCCCCATCCAATCCATCAGACGGCGACAACTATTAATGATAGCCGTACGGTTGCCCCAGGCCAGTACCGCAGCAAACATCCCTGCGATTTCGATATCCTGCTTACAGGTAAACAGATGAGGAATACATACCGGGTCTTTTTCAATAAAACCAGGCTGATTGTACAACAATACCTTTTTATCCAGTAAAGCTTTCTGTTCCCGGTCACGTTTTGTCATACACGTATCATACCGACCCTTTGACCGGAAAAATGTCCGGCCAAAAAGGTCATTTGTCCGTTGATTTATTCAGATGCCGCTTAGGGAAATTAAATAGTATAGAAGACAGCACCGGTAATACAAAAATTGATATGCTGAGTACTGAAGTCAGTATATCTCCCCATACTGTGGGATGTTCGCCATGCGGTATGTGCCCGCCCGTTGACTCAATACAATGCTGCCGCCCTTCCAGAAACACCGAAAAGGAAGAACAGGGGTAAAAATGAGTGTATACAGCTGATGTGAGTTTCAATCCCAGTAATGTGATTACCAGATATGCACAAGTGCTGAGGAACGGATACCGCTCCATAAGCCGGACAAAGCCCTGCGCCACAAAACGCATTGCCAGTATCCCTATAAAAACCCCCACCCAGATAAGAATGATATTATTGGTGTAAGCGTTTGCAGCAATCACATTATCAATGGAGAATGCAAGATCCATCAGTTCAATCAATATTACAGTTGCCCAAAACGGCCCGAACAAACCCAGTGTTTTCCGGTACAGCCAGCTTTTCTTCCCCTGTTCGATTTCTGCCAGAGGATCATCGGGTTCTTTCTTTTTGCTGAAGAAATATTTAGCCGCCAGTATCAGCAGATAAATCCCCCCGAGTGGCTTGAACCACCATATCTGTATCAATACCGCAGCAAACAGCAGACAGATGCCCCGGAATATATATGCCCCGAGGATACCATAACGAAGCGCTTTACTACGCTGATCTTTAGGGAGACCCAGTACCATGGTAGCCAGCACAGCCGCATTATCTACCGACAGGAGACTTTCTATAATGATCAGGTTGAGTACTACCGAACCGGAGGCCCAGGGGTGTTGAAAAATCTGCTGGACCAGATCATTCAGGTGCTCCATTTGCATGATGATGTTTTTTCAGAATATTTCCGGAAAGATGCCAAAGATAAGACCTATTTACATTGTGTTGAAAACTAAAAAAAGACGTATTCAATTAGCTAATGCGCTAATCACTGCTGTCCGGGAAAAAATCAAGAGAACGTCTGTAATCCATACCCGCAGACAGTTCCGGTCATTTTATAAACAAGGGGGGCTTGCTTTTGACAGAAACAGGAGCATATAGTGCTGATGATTGCCTGCACGGAACCTGGATGTCATGCTGACGAAGGAAGGATCCCGCATTATGAGTGATTTCCAGCATTTTGCGGGATGCTTCCTTCGTCAGCATGACAAATGTCTCTTAAACGGACGGTGTACAACAAACGTTACCAGTTACGGATAAGCTTGATTTCCCGGACAACAGTGATCAGTTGATCAGCTAATTAACACATTAATCGTAATTTCGCACTCCATTATGCAACCGCAGAAAACAGTAGCTTTTCATACGCTTGGCTGCAAGCTCAATTATTCCGAAACATCCACGCTCAGCAGGATGCTGGAAGCCGATGGCTTCCGGAAAAAGGATTTTGATGAAACTGCAGACGTATATGTGATCAACACCTGTTCGGTCACGGAAAACGCAGACAGGGAATGCCGGCAGATCGTACGCCGGATACAACGCCGGTCACCGGAATCGCTGATCGTCATTACCGGTTGTTATGCCCAGCTCAAACCGCAGGAGATCGCTTCCATAGAAGGGGTGGACCTGGTGCTCGGGGCAGCGGAGAAATTTCAAATCTCCCGTCATCTGCAGGAGCTTACTAAAGGCAACAGTGCCAAAGTATGTTCCTGCGATATTGATGAAGTGCAGGGTTTTCATGCAGCCTATTCCCATGCGGACCGCACACGTACTTTCCTCAAGGTACAGGACGGCTGTGATTACGGCTGCACCTTCTGCACCATCCCCCTGGCGCGCGGCCACAGCCGCAGCGACAGTATCGCAGGAGTACTCGACCGTGTACGGGAATTACAGGATCAGAATGTAAAAGAGGTGGTGCTGACCGGTGTAAATCTCGGGGATTTCGGGAAGGGATACAATGGCGCACGCCGTGGAGAAGAGCATTTTTATGACCTGATCCAGGCACTGGATAAAGCAGCGGCTATTGAGCGGTTTCGCATTTCCTCGATCGAGCCCAATCTGTTGAGTAAAGATATTATCCGTTTTGTGGCGCAGTCTGAGAAGTTCATGCCCCATTTTCACATTCCGCTGCAAAGCGGCAGCAACCGGATATTGGGGCTGATGCGCCGTCGTTATCGCAGGGAGCTTTATGAAGAGCGCGTGACAATGATCAAGGCAATGATGCCCCACTGCTGCATCGGCGTAGATGTCATTGTCGGATTCCCCGGAGAATCCGATGACGATTTCCAGGAAACTTTTTCGTTCCTGCATGAGCTGGACATCTCTTATCTGCATGTATTCACTTATTCTGAACGTCCGGACACACCGGCACTCGAAATAAAACCATCCGTACTTGTAGAAAAACGCCACGAACGCAATAAAATCCTGAGGAATCTTTCTTATCAGAAGATGCAATACTTCACGGCACAGCATACCGGTACTGTCCGGAAAACCTTGTGGGAAAGCGCTGAGAAGAATGGCATGATGGAAGGATATACAGATAATTATATCAAAGTGCAGACTCCATTCCGGGCAGAATGGATCAATAAGATCACGGACTGGAGAATATAACTACCGGACAGTATTCATATTCCACAAACTAAATATTAACTTTGCAATCCATTATGACTCCGTAGCTCAGTTGGTAGAGCAGCTGACTCTTAATCAGCGGGCCCAGAGTTCGAGTCTCTGCGGAGTCACAAAATTTCAAAGCCCTTCAAAGATATGATTTTGAAGGGCTTTGAAATCCGTAAACAGACAAAAGCGAATAGTGCAACCCATTGACGTTTATGACGGTCAGACGATTGGTTCAGTACGTGTATTATTAGTTTATGTCTGAAAAATTTTCAATAACCATTCCTTTATTACATTGCACTGAATCAGGATATTTAATCTTTCAGTGAAATCTACGCTGTTATAAAAAGCTACATTAATGATGCATGTTCTGAAGATGCTCCTGAAGGAATGGATAATCATATTAATTATACTATTCGCTCTTTTTTTGCGGTTGTGGGGGCTTGACACCCAAAGCCTCTGGGTGGATGAACTCTTTAATATGGATGTTGCGGATCCGTCACATACCTGGCAGGAGTTATTTCACCGCCTGAAATGTTGCGACCTGCATCCTCCGTTGTATTATATAATTGAACGTTTATTTTTTTCCGTATTTGGTCATACCGCTTTTGTGGCCCGGATTGTGTCTGTTCTGGCCGGTACGACCAGCATTCTGGCTGTCTGGCTTTTAGGCAGAGAAATATTAAACAGAAGTCTGGGGCTGACCCTCGCACTGATCACTACTGTCAACTATTATAGTATTTATTACTCACAGGAGGCACGGGGCTACAGCTTTGCGTTCCTGTTTTCCGTTTTATCTGCCTTATATCTCATTAAACTCATTAAAAAACCAGAGGCAAAATATGTCCTTTTTTATGCCCTGTCAGCTCTTTGCCTGCTGTATACTCATTATTTCAGCCTTTTTGTGCTTGTTGCCCACGGGATTATCAGTATGATCCTGCTGGCAGCGGAACAAACTGCCAGCGGGAGAATCCGCTTATTTAAAGGTCTGTGTGCTGCTTTTGCAATAATAATCGTTGGGTATCTACCGTGGATACCATTTCTAAAAGCAGCGTTGGCAATTAAGTCTTTCTGGATTGAAAGTATTCCACCTGATTTTATGCAGGTATTCTTTTGGGAATATTTCGGCAACGCTGCTCTACTGAAGCCAATACTCTCATTATTGCTTATCGTATATCTGCTACAGGTTTCGATAGCTCCAAAGAAAGGGCTTGCCGCGAAAGACAATCCACTCGTCCTAAGCTTTCTACTCATCACATGCATTATTTTTACATCATATATGATTCCATATGTACGATCATTAATGACAGTACCGATGCTGTATGCCCGTTACACGATTGTCGTCCTTCCGTTTATCCTTCTGGCACTCGCATTCGGAATAGAATCTTTCAAAAATCGGCTGGTCAGAAACATGGTACTGGCGATCTTTATCATATGCTCTCTGATAAACATTATATGGGTCCGGAAGTATTATGAAAAAGTATGCAAAACACAATTCAGAGAATTAACAGAATATATTGTAACCCACAACAGGAACAACTACCCGGTACTGAATGGAAAAACATCCCGCCAGATCTTGTACTATTTCAAAAAACTCGGAGTGGAGCCAAGACTGGTTCCGGAGCCCAAAGAGCAAATAGTTGATTCCATACTGCATAGCAACAACCCGGAATGGTCATTTACAGGATTTTGGATCGCCGGCACACACGTTGCCCCTAAATTACCAACAGAAAAACAAAAAGAACTCGAACGTAAATATATCCTCCTGAGACAAAAAGACCTTTATGACGCATGGGGACAATTATATATCCTGAGAAGTGTCACAGAGGGAAGAATTCATACTTTTAATTACAATGAATTTTCTCCCGGCCGTGGCACAGTAAATGAACGGGAACAATTGTTGGGTATCTGGAGCGGATACGTCCAGACTCCACCGTTCGATCTCGCTGCCGGCGATTACCAGATCACCATAACCGCGAAGGGGACGGATTTAAAGAGTGTGTTTCCGTATCTCAATGTCTTTATCGGTGAGAAAAAAGCCGGATCTTACTACCTGAATGGCAATTTAGAAGAACATGCTTTACGTTTCCATCTACCCGAAAGTGGCAACGTTGCATTAAAGATTGGTTTTGACAATGATGAAATGATTGAAGGGGTCGGTGACCGCAACACGCTGCTAAGGTCTGTAATTATTGAGCGCATAGAATAACGATATACGGAACAGCTCCTGGTTGTAGCTAAAAATCCATCCGGATCATATACAGAGCTTCAACACATCACTGTACTTGCTTGTATACCGAATCATAAGCACTTATTCCTTTACCCAGATCAAAATAATCTATACTCCCTGCGCGGATGGCAGAAGCATCAAAAGTTGTCTGCAGGGCTTCTGTAATTGCTTTCCGATAAGCATCTTGATGATATTGATCCACCAGTACGCCTGCACGATATTGCTGTACAATCCGGTCTGAGTCGCCTACACCTGCATTGCAGATTACCGGTACACCCATTGCCATCAACTCTCCCTGCTTTACCGGGGAAGATGCTTTTTTGGAGAACGCCTGCTTCAGGAAAAACAGACCATAATCCATCAGCGAAATATAGTACGGCATCTCCGTCCGCCCGGCACTAACAATATGGATACGATCTGCCGGCACACCTTGTTTTCCTGCATCGGCAATGATCATTTCCGGCGGTTCAGTAGTCACAAAAAAGAAAATGCTCTGTGGATGTATTTCCAGCCAGACTTTAAAGAATGACAGCATCTCCGGCAACAGATACCAGGTACCAAGCGATCCTACATATCCCAACACCATGACATCGTCAGGTATACCCACAGCTTTCTTCAATGCAATTTGTCTCTCCCCTTCTATCACTGCCGGATCAAACAAATCCGTATCCACACAGCAGGGAATAACCGTTATTTCCGGCAGATCGGGGATATTCCATTTATGTATTTCCTTCTTGCCCGCATGAGTCAGGGATATAACGGCATCAGAATGACGGAGAAATTCTTTTTCCTTTTTCTTGAAATAACGGTATATCGTGTTGTATAATGGGTTGGAGCGATTCCATAATCCGCCGTCCACACGTTCGTCTGCCCAGAATCCGCGCATATCGAATATAAAACGGGTATCGAATTTCCGCTTCATCCACAGCCCGACCATAGCGCTGATATAGCTCCTGCAGTGAATGATGTCAAATTTATGTTTACGATGCAGGGACGCTGCATATTTTTTCAGCTCCGAAACGTCTTTCAGGGTAGACAACACCGGCGGCGTGGCCGTATACGGGATGGGATGCCAGGTAATACCATGCCTGCTGCAGATCGTTTCAATCTGGGATTTATGAGCTGCGAAACGCCGCGCTTTCTCACAGCTCAACAATAATATCCGGTAACCTTTTGCGGCAAGGCCGGCCAGATAGGGTAACACCTGCGATTGCCCGAGCGGATCGGTCATTCCATCGTAGGATATATACAGGATGGAGGAAGACATAAATGCAAGATTGGAAATAAATTTTGTCTTTGAAAATAAATTTAACCATTACACGTATTGCTCCTGTCATGCCGACGGTATCCAGGGCTGTTGAGTGCTACATGGGATATCGCGACGGGATTATTATGTACCACTATCCGCCTGGCACGTTTTTATTTAGAATGCAACAACCCTGCGCCGGTATCATCATAACCCGTTTTGCATCATTTATTGGTGTATCCGGGAGCTCATCTGCTGAAAATTGTTATTTTTACGCCATGGCATTATTGCGTTTCAGAATATACTGGGAGGAAGACGATCAGGTTTACCGTGATATTGAAATACAACCGGGACAAACATTTTTGGATTTGCATCAGGCAATCATCAAAGCGTATGAGTTTGACGGCAAGCATGCCGCTTCGTTTTATGAAAGCAATGACCGCTGGGAGCATGGCCGGGCCATCTCTTCCGAAGTGCTGGTCAACAAAAAGGATGCTCCTGCCCTTTCGATGCTGAAAACACCTGTGTCCGCACTGGTTACCAACCCTGGTCAGAAATTTATCTATGAGTATGACCCTGCCAAACGCTGGTTGTTTCTTGTAGAGCTGATCGGAGTGAGTAGAGAGGAAAACCCAAAGCTGACCTATCCGCATTGTATTCGTAAAGAGGGTATCGGCCCTGCCCAATATGGCGTTAAAGGTGTTCATCCCGACAAGCTGATGGAAGTGGAGGAAAAATACGATCTGGGTGCAGATGAGATGGCCGAAGGCTTCGGCAGCGAAGGAGAAGAGCCAGCCGGCGGTGATGATCAGGATACATTTTTGTAGGGAGAATAATTAGTCGTCCCTTAAAAATGGCTCAATTCCATGTCTATCAGTTATATAGCCAAAAAATGGACAGAAAAATTGCAAGGTTTTCGTAGGTGTAAGTTAAAATCCTGCAATTAAAGACAAGCATACTGAGTGCGATGGCGGCTCAAGGCCGCCATGACAAAGTGGTTATTGGTTAGACACGTTCGCTAACTGTACTGAATATGAATCTGTCCTCCATGTCATCCCGGCCACCGAGCCGGGATCTCACGGCGACATTGACTTTTTAAGGGACGACTAATTATTCGCCCGTTATAGAACGTCATTAAAACAAGTATGGGTACAACATCTCTTCCTCATACGCTACTGGTTATTGCAGGACCGACAGCCGCAGGTAAGTCTGCTGTTGCTGTAGATATTGCGTTGCGCCTGGGCACAGAGATCGTCTCCGCCGACTCACGGCAATGTTACCGGGAGATGAGCATCGGTACGGCCAAACCTTCCCCTGATGATCAAAAAGGTATCAGACACCATTTTATTGATGCGTTTCCGGTAACGGAAGAGATTAGTGCGGCTGCTTATGAGCAGCTTGGAATGGCCTACCTCAGCGATATTTTTTCCCGGCATGATACAGCAGTTGTCTGCGGCGGTACCGGGCTGTATATAAAGGCACTCTGTGAAGGGCTGGACGAAATGCCGGAGACGGACACGACTGTAGCAGATGCAGTACGGAATGCGTATGATACACATGGGATGACCTGGCTGCAGCAGGCTGTAATGGAGGAAGATCCTGTTTTTTATGCCCGGGGAGAGATTTATAATCCTGTACGCATGATACGGGTGTTGTCGTTCATACGCAGCACAGGGCAAAGCATTACCCGGTTCAGAACATCGGCAAAAAAGCAAAGACCGTTCCGCATTGTTAAAGCAGCATTGGAATTGCCACGCGCTGTCTTGTATGAGCGTATTAACCTCCGGGTAGACCTGATGATGGAGCAGGGGTTGCTGGCAGAAGCGGAAAAACTGTATCCCCTGCGTCATCTGAAAAACCTGCAGACAGTAGGCTATACGGAGCTTTTTGAGTATATGGATGGGAAATATAATCTCCCGGTTGCTATCGAAAAGATAAAACAGCACACCCGCAATTATGCCAAACGGCAAATGACCTGGTTTAAGAAAGACAAGGATATTAGCTGGTTCCGGGCAGATGCTCCTGATGTGGCAGACCGTATTTTAGTAGCAAGTATTTAGTAGCGGGTAGTAAGCTGTTTTGACTTAATACTTATGATTATTGACGACTTATAATAATCGCAACTGGATACTTACTACTAACGACTTGCTACTACTTATACACCTGTACCAGGCAAGTATAATCCTGTAATTTTTCAATTTGCTGCTCCCGTGGAAGCTTGCCGATCCTGCTGTAGCGGGGAAGCTGTATGTTCAACTGCCGGGGAAGGGAATGCAATAATGTATGCAGCGCATTCGTGCTTACTGCATAGGTAATATTCATGCTTTCCGTCTCATGGGCCGTCACAATGCCGATCACATTCCCATGTGCATCGAGTACGGGGGCCCCGCTCTGTCCCGGATTAGCTGGCAGGTCGAGCCTGTACTGATCTGTATTACCCCGGAAGCCATTACGGGCGCTTACATAACCTTCATTGTAGACGATCTCATCCTGCGGGAAACCGAGTGTATATATCCGCGCACCCAATGGGGATTTGGCAGGTGCAAAATAGTACGGCAACTCTCCTTTTCCAAAACGGAAATTTTTCTTCTCTACCCGGAGCAATGCAATATCCGTCGCCTCATCATACGCAACAGTGTATGTCTTGTAATACCGGCCTTCGCGTGTACGGATATAGACAGAATCAGCGCCATTCACCACATGATAATTGGTAACGAGATACCCGTCATTCGTCAATGCAAAAGCAGTACCACTGGAATTCACCTCCGCATCCGGCCCCATACGTTCCAGCGTGTCCCGGATTTTGTTGATCGTAAGATTTTGCTGGTACTGGGCATTCTTAATACGGGCAATATCTTTCTGAATATTGACAAGTGTAAGATAAGATGAAGTCTTGCGGACAACAGTATTACTCTGCAATATCCATACCGTAACAAGCGAGGTGATCAGAGCGATGCCAGCGGCAACAGCAGCCGTCCGCAGGAATTGATTCCGGGAAAACGGAATACTGATTCTTTTCTTTTTTGGAGCCTGTATATCCTGATGTACGTCCTGCAGCAGAGAGCGAAACCGCCGGTTCCTGCCGGCGTCTTCAAGGGATCGCAACAGATCAACCTGTTCACCAAAAGCGGCTGCGAACTCCGGATCCGAAGCCATTTTCACCTGGAGATCAACAGATTCCGCTTCCGTAAGCGTCCCTGCCAGCCAGGCCTCAGCCAGTATTACTATATCAACGTCGTGAGACATAAAAAAATATAATTATGAGCTATGTATGATGGGTTATGAATTAAAGTATTATAATTTAATTCCCTTTTCATCATTCATCATTTATTTCGCCTGCACACCATAAAACAGCTTACGGAGTCTTGCAAGACACTTATATTTCTGCGTTTTGGCATTATCCGGATTAGTATATCCAAAATCCTGCGCTATCTCCTGCATACTTTTATCTTCATGATAAAAGGCTTTGAGCAGCGCATTACAAGGATGCCCCAACCGGTCTAATGCTATATCCAGTTGCCCGAAGTGGCGCTCCCGTTCCCGATGCAACTCCAGATCGTCATCCCAGACACCATATCCGGGATCTTCAACTTCCCGATCATATCGGCTGTCTGCCGGGTTTCGATGGCGTGATTGCAGCTTTTTATACCAGAGCCGTTTACTGACCGCCACGAGATATGTCCCGATCCGGCATGTGAGTATAAATTCTTCCGTACAAGCCTTTTCAAAGAGGACGACCATTGCTTCCTGAAAAATATCGGCCGCATCTGTTTCGGAACCTCCATTTATCCGGATCCAGTTCATCACAACAGGATAATGCTGCCGGTATATCATTTCGGCTACATCCCTCCGGCCTTCGGCCAGCCCTGTCAGCATCTTCTGTTCTGCACCTGACGGATCGTACACTGATTAATACATTTAGGATAAAAAGGTAACCCTTTTTACGCAATGAAATTAACTAAAATTCATCCGCAATCCGGGCCAGTCGTAAAATTAAGAATATAACAGAATGAAGTATATAGTATCCGTTCAATTTAAGAAGATTTTAGTACCTGGCAGGAAGAGATACAAACACTCCGCATAAAAGTGGGCCTTTCTTTCAATATTTTGCTCCAGTTATTTGATCATGATCTTATAACAAGACACATCACTACATAAGTATTCCAATTATAACAAACCCTCTTCAGAACGTATAAACCGGTCTGTCAAAACAGCCTTAATCCAACAGCTTCATTACAATCGCTTCGCGAACCATCGATGCGGTATTTTTAACATCAAGCTTGAACATAATATTGACCCGGTGATGTTCTACCGTACGCTGGCTCAAAAAAAGCATTTCTGCGATCTGCTGGTTCGTATGTCCGTCAACGATCAGCCGCAGCACCTCTTTCTCACGTTGTGTCAGTACCGGTGAAGAAGCAGATTTCTTTTTTACGTCAATAGCTTCATTATAAACAATCTCCTTCATTCGGGGATCCACGTACTGCATGCCTGAACAGACCTCTTTGATGGCCTGATACAGTACGTCCTTCCCGGCGCTCTTGAGGACATACCCCATTGCTCCGGTGTGTAATATCTCCTGCAATACAGCCGGCTGATCAAGATTGGTAAGTGCAATCACTACCACACCGGGATAATCCCGCCGGATAAAATGTAAAAGTTCAACTCCATGTATACCCGGCATCTGGATATCCATCAGCAAAACATCCGGCGGGTCTTCCTTCAGTCCTGCAATAAGGTCATTTCCACTGGTATATACCCCCTGAAGAACAATTCCCTCACAGCCGGCCAGTATACGCTGTAATCCTTCCGTCACAACAGGATGGTCATCCACAATAGATACCTTAATCGTCATGTTACCTGTTTTTTTTGCAATTGTAAGTCAAACTCAAGGTACGCATTCGTACCGTTTGGCTGTATCCTGCTTATGGAAAAGACCCCATTCATCTCAACAACTCTTGCCCGTATCGTTTCCAGCCCCATCCCTTCCCTGAAATAATCTGAAATACCCACACCGTTATCCTCCACCGTTATGCTGAGTATTCCATGGTGGGCGCTTATCTGAACGAGTACTTTCGTGGCATTTGCATGTCTGATGACATTCTGCATCAGTTCCTGTACAATCCGGTAAATGGACAATTCAAAATCAGGAGACAGCCTTTCATTAAAACCATAACATTGAAAATCCACGCGTATTCGTCCACCCCGTTCAATCTTATTACAAAACAGACGAATAGAATGCGGGAGCCCATATCTTATGACCAGTTCGGGCATAAGTGAATGTGCTGTTTTACGGATTTCTTCCAGGGCTTCCGTTACCGTATCCACTACTTCCTTATAATCGGCGGCCGGCTTCAGCACAGTATATTTTGACGGCAACTCATCCAGATACATGATCGCCGTCGACAACAACCCGCCTACACCATCGTGCAATTCATTGGCCATTTTACTACGCTCCGCTTCTTCTCCTTTGATGAATGCATGCAGCGACTTCACCTTTTCCTCCTGCTTTAACGCAGCTATTTTTGTCTGCTGCAATCGTTGTTTATATACATAAAACACAACAAGAACCAATATAAGGCTTAAAGAAACCGCCCACACGATCCGGATATTATTTTGCTGACGGACAAGCAACAACTCTTTATACGCAATTTCTTTATCCTTCTGGGCAGTACGGTACCGGATTTCCGTCTTGTTAATATTATCCAGGATTTCCCGTGTACGAAGGCTGTCTTTCAGCCTGGCATACTGCTGCTGGAACTGGTAGGCTTCTTTATATCTCCCGATGCGGGCATAGAGATCGGAAAGATTGTGATACACAGATGTCAGATCACTGGCAATGTGGTTCTCTTCCGCATTTTTCAACGCAACATGTAAAAAATGTTCTGCCTGTTCATAACGCCCCATCAGTAGGTAAGCGGATCCCATCAGCACAATCGAATTGTTATAGTTGACGGGAGCCACTTTTTTTTCAAGGGTTTGCGCAGACCGGATCAATGCAAATGCTGCTGCGTATTGCCCCTGCAGAATCCGGATACGCCCCATGCTGGCCAGTACGGAGAATCTGAGCGCCGGAAGGTCATGCTTATAGGTCAGCTCCAGCACACGTGCATAATAAAGCATAGCATCTTCCTGCCTGCCCTGCTGTTCGAGTATAATCCCTTTATGTAACAAAATACCACCCAGAATTTCATGATTCTCCTGCTCGTTCGCATACCGTTCGCCCAGGTCCAGATAGTACCAGGCACTGCTGTCTATTCCTACATCCATCAATACAATAGCGAGGTTATTATAGATGTAACTCCGACTGATAACAGGATGCGGCTCATTGGTCAGCAATGCCTGGTACAGATAGAGAACTGCCATCTCATAATCCCCCCGGATCTGGTATACATGAGCCAGGTGATTGTAAATATAAGGTGTCAGATGAGTAGACGCCATCTGGTTACAATACGTAAGCGCATACCGCAATGTCTGCAAGGCTTCCGTATACATGCCCAGACCTGTATAGAAATCCCCGAAATGCAGCAGTACCCTGACTGTTGTCAATACATGATTTTGCTGCAGGCTGCTTTTTAACAATTCACGGTACAATAGTATGGCGCTGTCGGGATATTGATGCTGAAACTGCTTCAACTCCGCGACCCTGGCCTCAATGGTTTGTGTGTCTTCTTGAAATGTCTTCTGGTATTCCGGCAGCCTGAACTGGGCATTTTCTATAGTTACAGGCTGCGCATATGCCATCTGCTGCAGACATATCATGCACAGCAGCAGGCAACCATGAATGTACCTGTCTCGCACCAGATGCACATAACTCATAATAACCCTGTAAAGGTAATAATGCATTAGTAAACATACTATTAATCAGACAAAATGGGAAAATAGGAATTTCTTCCTATCGCAAAACCCGTAGAAATACCTATCAGCCTCTACACCTTCCCGTCTATTTTTGAATAGTCAAAGAATGATCAAAATCGTTGGATTACATACTATTTCATTTTTCATCTTATAAATTTCCGGCAGCATGAATCTATTGTCTTTATTTTTCAAACCTCTGTTCACTAAAACATTCATTATTACAAGTTTTGCGCTCACGCTTCATACTATCAGCGTGCAAGCACAGCTAAGTGGCACGGTTACAGTACCGGGCACCTATGCCACCATTGCTGCGGCAGTCCAGGATTTAAACAGCCAGGGCGTCGGCTCCGGCGGCGTCATCATCAATGTGGCAGCCGGTCATACGGAAACTGCACCGGCCGGCGGGATCATACTGGGAAGCGCCGTTCTGAATGCCGGGGGAGCATCTTCATCGGCAGCACGTCCTGTTGTTTTTCAGAAAAACGGCAGCGGAGCAAATCCGTTTATTACGGCATTTACACCGGGCACAGGCACTACTGATGCCATATTCACACTCGCAGGCGCTGATTATGTTACCATCCAGCATATTGATCTGAGGGAAAATACAGCAAATACCACAGCTGATCAGCAAATGGAATGGGGATATGCATTATTGAAGCGGAGCAATATAGCTCCGTTTGACGGCTGCCAGCATGTTACGATCATGAATTGTACTATTACGCTCAATAAAAGCGGATTCCGGGCTGTCGGTATCTATTCAGGAAACCATATATCAGGTAATACTACAGCGCTTACGATCACCTCGGAAACGGATGCACATAATTCCATACTGATCTCGGAGAACACAATCAGGAATGTCATGTCCGGGATCTCGCTGAACGGATTTAATGCCCCCGCTCCATACAGCCTTTACGACCAGAACCCTCTTATTATTAACAATATAATAGAGAATTTCGGCGTCAATGTCAATACTACCATACCTGGTAGTCCGCAGACAACTTCAGGCGTTTATCTGCTGTACAATAATAATGCTGTAATTCGCGACAACCATATAAATAATATAGCCGGAGGAGGCGCTCCCAATCTGCGGGTTTCTCTTCACGGCATATACCACGGCAATGCGACCGGCACCACTGCGGCCATCACAGGAAATGATATAACCATCATATGTGACAGCGCAGGAAATGTACCCGTTTACTATGGAATACGTTCTGCCATTACAGGAGGCACTGCTCCCAGCCTGACAATCACAGGCAATACCATCACCGCAGCAGGGGGCTTAGGTGGAACCAATACATCCCTCATCACGCATTCCGGCCACTTGCTGCACATAAACATCAGCGACAATATCTTTCACAATACATGGATCACAAGCCTGAATGCAACGTTTATCGGCAACATCAATAATAATGCATTGGCCAACGGTACTGTTAAAATCAGGAACAATAAAACCACAGGCCATTGTGTCTTCAGCCCTCACGGTTCTTCCTTCAGCAGCCCGAACTACATATACGGCATCAACAGTACCGGCACTGCCGCAGCCAGTGTGCGGGATACAATCACCGGGAATCATTTTTACGCAACCTACCTCGCAGGTCCCAGTAACACGTTATACTTCGGCATCAATGATGCACTCGGCGCTACCAGTGCACCATATCCCTTAAAATACATCTCAGACAATGAAATCACCCATATAGACAGTTTCGGCGTTACGGGGATCAGTGTAAGCAGAACCGGGCATGACGGCAACACTTATTCGCTCGTGAATAACAACAGAATCAGCAACATCAACTCACTCATTGAGGGTATTATTATAAATAATGCTGCTGGTCAAAGATTGCATATTCATGACAACACGATAGACTCTTCATATAACAACAGTACCGGTCACACCTCCGGCATTACCAATGGCATACTGATACAGGGAGGTAGTGACATCCATGTTTACAGGAACAGGATACAGGAGCTGGACGCACGCAAAAGTCTCTCATCCACCCACTCCATCAGAGGGATAGGTATTAATAGTGGTGATACTGTCAAAATATACAATAACCTGATTGCCGGCCTGCATGCAAATAATGCCAATAATGATACGGGCATTATCGGGATCAACATCCTGAACAGTCATGATGCACGGGTCTATCACAATACGGTTTATATCACCTCCGGCAACACCATGCCTTCTTTCGGAGCAGCAGGTGTATTGTATAGCGCCGGCATCGGAAAGCTGGATCTGAGAAACAACATCATACACGTTGATGCCGTTGCCGGGCCGGATGGCGTTGTATCCGCCCTGCGCCGCACTACAGGGACAACAGGCAATGCACCTTCAAACCTTGACACAAACAGCAATGGAAATGTATATTATACACCTGATGCTGCCAGTACATACATCTACGCTGAAGGGATCGCTCCGGCAACCATTGTAAATGAATATGGCACCGGTAATGATCCTGCCTTTAACTCCGGCTGCGGGGCATATAAGGCTTTTATAGCACCCGCAGAAAGCAGCTCCTACACGGAAGACAACCTTATAATAACACCCGACGGGCTCTATATCCCTGCCGGAAGCTCATA
Source organism: Flavipsychrobacter sp. (assembly GCA_037190845.1). GTDB lineage: Bacteria > Bacteroidota > Bacteroidia > Chitinophagales > Chitinophagaceae > JBEBVQ01. Next base: position 19,556 of record JBBCJI010000027.1, read on the forward strand.
TGCCAAGAGCCTTGCAGTGCTTACCACAGACCCCGCTGTGACAGATGACCTGAATGAAACAACACGTACCCTGCCTGCAGATGCCGGAGCACTGCAGTTCACTGGTACGCCCAAAGCAGCAGGCGGAACGCTCACACTGAACACAGACGGATCCGCAGACTTCTGCGCCGGTGACAGCGTTCTGCTGCGGGCGCCAGGCATTGCCGGTGCCAGCTATACCTGGATACATGATGCACAAGTCGTGGCAGACGGAGTATATGATACCCTTTTTGCCTCAGAAAGCGGCAGCTATCAGGTGGTCATAAGCTACCAAAGCTGTACGGACACTTCAGAAATACTTACCGTGACCGTATTCCCCGTTCCGGAGCCGGTGATTACAGAAAGTGGTGGCGTATTAAGTACAGGAACATTCAGCAGCTATCAGTGGTATCTCGATGGGAATCCCGTTAACGGCGCCACCAACAACACCTTTACCCCCGGCCAGCCCGGCAGCTATACGGTAAAGGTAACAAGTGAAAATGGCTGTGAAAACACTTCCGAGCCACGTACCTTAGCCATTGGTGACCAATTTTTCACAAAGAAAACAATAAGCGTATACCCTAACCCGGTAAAAGACATATTGTACATTAATGCTCCGGAAAGCTTATCAGTTTCCATAACCGGCATAGACGGAGTATTGCTGATCCGGGAAAAAAACACCCGCCATATAGATGTAAGCAGCCTGCCTGCAGGGTATTACATACTTTCTGTTGCAGATCATAAAGGGGAGTTGTTACAAAGAGAGAAACTCATTAAACAATAGAGTAAAACGGACAATGACGCATGAATTTGTCCACTATGTCATGCAGAACATAGCGGAGCGGAGTGAAGCATCCCACATAATGTGTGCCCATATTGTGTGGGATCCTTCCTTCGTCAGGATGACACCATTCATGAATTCACAGTTCTGATTCGTGTAAAGCATTTGCTATTCATTATACTTAGAAATACGTCATTGACAACGAAGTGAAGCGACCTGCTGTTTATAATTGTCAATTCTTAAATTTACATTGTCATGCCGGGAAAAAAGATTGGACTTTTCGTGATACTGATATGGGGAGCATGGTGTATGGCCGCCAGAGGACAATATTACAACCAGCAGGGAGATTACCTTAAGGCAAACGGCGCATGGGCTTTCGGGTACCGGGGCGGCATGCATTTTTATACCGGCAGAGCGGTGCCTGCCCGCACAGACATGCATATGGTCACCCACTTCCCTGTAGGTCAGCATGTACGGGAAGGATGCGCATCAATAGGATCTCCTCATGACGGCAGGTTCCTGTTTTATGCCGGTGGCGGCGCTATCTGGAACCGGAACCACACCCTGATGCCCAACGGCGTAAACTTACAGGGAGATATATACGGGAGTACTGTTCAGGGTAAATGCATTGTACCCTTTATAGACTCACCGGGCAAGTACTATCTCTTCTCCCTCAGCTCCGAAGGCCGGACTCCGGGATTATTTTATTCCGTTATAGACACTACCCTGGACAATGGCCTGGGAGATGTGGTATCTGGAAGAAAAAACATCTTGCTTGACAACGACAGCCTTAGCGAAGCTATGATCGCCGTACCGGGAAATAATTGTGACATCTGGTTGCTGACCCATCTCAAGGGGCGACCTGAATTTAAAGTATGGCACATTACCGGAGCGGGGATCGATCCTGCACCTTCACTGTATCAGACAGGCACACAAATATCAGGATGGCGCTCATACTATCATGCCTCCATGGCAATTTCTCCTGACAGAACTTTGCTGGCCCTTACAACAAACCAGTCAGACTCAACTACAATGGATGAAATGCAGACAGGTACCTTACTTTGCAGATTTGATCCCAACACAGGTCAGGTATCCAATGCAATAAAGCTTACTCCCTTTTTCGGATATGGGCTGGCATTTTCTCCGGATAATTCCCGGCTCTATACAGCAAATCCTCCTCAAAGCGGAAATATCGGAGGATCACTGGTCTCCCGCAGTCAGGAGTTGCTCCAGTATACTGTGGATGTATACGATTCGGCAACCATTGTACAATCGGCAACTCATATCACCAACCAGATTGGTCGTTATATCAAGCTCTATAACGACACGATATATGCCTGTCACAACCAGCAACAGTTTATGAGCCGTATCAATCAGCCTAACGAAGCCGGAAGCGCCTGCGACTTCCAGTACGCAGCCATACCATTACTTTCAGGCACTCATGCATACATGGGCTTGCCCAACGATGTCGTGTTTCCTCTTTCGGCAGACACGAGCTTCATCCGTCACCCCGACATCGTACTATGTGCCGAAGATCCGGGAACAATGCTGAGTGCGCCCGATGGTTATGATCATTACCAGTGGGGTGATCAGCACAACGGGCAGGTACAATGGGTAGCAGATGCCGGCGAATATTATGTAATAAGCAGAACCGGATGTACAATCCGAAAGGATAGTTTCCGGGTAACCCGTGTGGAGTCGCTCACATTTTCTTTAGGCGCCGATACCGTCCTTTGTGAACAGACGCCATTTTCGATTACCGCATCTTCGGCGCAGGGAGCCTCTTACCTGTGGCAGGACGGAAGCCGGGATAGTTCATACACCATCACTACAACGGGACAATATTTCGTTACTGTAGAAAAAAACAACTGTACGGCATCCGATACAATACAGGTGCAATACATATACTACAAACAGGATCTCGGAGCAGACCATACGATCTGTCTCGGAAAAACAATTGACATACATCTGCATGCCAACGCATCGGAATCTTCAAATATTCTCTGGAGTACCGGAACCACAGCACCTTCTATCACAGTATCAGACTATGGACAATACCATGTAACCGTACAGGAGTTTCACTGTTCGTTCAGTGACACCATGCAGGTATTGCCGGATGAACTCTGCGATTGCTTCATAGAGGTTCCCAATGCCTTTACACCCAATGGAGACGGCCTGAACGACATATTCCGGGGTGTTATACAAGGGGGATGTCCTGTACGCTCATTCCGGATGTCTGTATACAACAGATGGGGACAGTTGGTATATACTACCATTGATGCCCGATCCGGATGGGATGGGCTATACAAAAACGAACTGGCAGAAGCCGGCGTTTATATGTACTACATACAATTCGACGGAGGTATAGAAGGAATTACCAAAGATCTGAAAGGAGACCTGTTACTGATCCGGTAATCATTCCATACTATTAATAACCCAACAGGTTTACCCACTGAACGCATCCTTTATCTTATCAAAAAAACTCTTTTCTTCCTTATCGTCTTCTGATCCGGATGAGGAAGATGTATCCGGGCGGAAATTAGGCGACTGCTGCAAACGCTCAAGCAATGCACGTTCGTCATCGGTCAGTTGCTGCGGCGACCAGACATTCACTTCTATAAGTTCATCCCCTTTTTCGTAAGACTGGAATGCGGGGAACCCCTTCCCTTTCAGGCGGAATACTTTACCACCCTGTGTGCCCGGTGGGATCTTGATTTTAGCCTTTCCGTCAATAGTCGGCACTTCGATCTGCGTACCCAGTACGGCATCCGGGAAAGAAACACGAAGCTGATACACCACATCGAGGTCCTGGCGTTTCAGGTACGGGTGCTTTTCTTCTTCAATTACAAGCAGCAGGTCGCCCGGAGCACCGCCGCGTTCACCCGCATTACCTCTGCCGCTCATACTGAGCTGCATACCGTCCTGTACACCGGCCGGCAGGTCGAGCGTGATCAGCTCTTCACCATATACACGCCCTTCGCCTTTGCAGCCGCCGCATTTTGCTGTGATCGTATTTCCCTCGCCATTACAGGCCGGACAGGTAGTGACTGTCTGCATCTGTCCCAGGAAGGTATTGGTAACCCGGCGCACCTGCCCCGAACCTCCGCAGGTAGTACAGCTCTGTACCGCGCCTTTGTCTTTTGCACCACTGCCGCTGCACTGCTGGCAGGTAATATGCTTTTTTACTTTTATTTTCTTGTTGGCGCCATTAGCTATATCCGCATAGCTCACCTTGAGTTTTACACGGAGATTGGCGCCTCTGCTGCCCTGCCTGCGACCGCCCTGGCGACCGCCGCCAAAGAAGCTGCCAAACATATCATCCCCGAAGATATCGCCGAAATTCTGGAAGATGTCTTCCATCCGCATACCACCGCCGAATCCACCACCCGCAGCGCCACCCATCCCGGCATGGCCGAAACGGTCGTACTGCGCCCGCTTATCCGCATTGCTCAGTACATCATATGCCTCTGCGGCTTCCTTGAATTTTTCTTCCGCCTCCTGATTACCGGGATTACGGTCGGGATGGTACTGTAATGCGATCTTGCGGTAGGCTTTCTTGATCTCATCCTGCGATGCACCCTTTGCCACACCCAATACTTCGTAATAATCTCTTTTTGACATGTATAATCAATTAGTCAATTTGAAAATTTAAAAATTTGAAAATGAGTGTAATGCTCATTGCTTACAATAGCATGGGCATTTTCAAATTGACTCATTTTCAAATTTTCAAATTAAAACTCATTTCCCCACCACCACTTTCGCATGACGAATAAGCTTGTCATTCAGGTAATATCCCTGCTGGAGCACATCCACAATACGTCCTTTCATATCTTCCGAAGGCGCAGGTATTTCTGCTACGGCCTCATGCAGTTCCGGGTCAAATTCATGACCCTGGCACTCCATTACCCGCAAACCCTTCTGTTGCAAAATATGCTTCAGTTTATTAAAGACCAGAGCAATACCTTCTCTCAGCCCTGCAACATCTTCTGATGAAGTCATCTGGACCATAGCACGGTCTGCATCATCCACCACTTCCAGCAATGACTGTACGACATCCCGTCCTGCGGTTTGTATCAACTCTACCCGCTCCCGTGCATTACGTTTCCTGAAATTCTCAAATTCCGCCGCCAGCCGGATATATTTATCCTGTGCTTCATCGCGTTCTGCCCTGATTGCCACTATTTCACTTTCAGATACACGCACATCAGGATCTGCAGCACCGGCAATACGATCAGTCCCCAACGTATCTTCACCCGGTTCCGTATTTTCGTCGGCAGATGCCATATTGTCCTGATTTTCCGTTGTTGCCTTATCCTTATCAAATTCCTGTTCTTTCATAAGTGTTTTTATTAAAATAATCCAGACTCTATAACCCGGTGCAATTACTTTGCCAGTAACGGATTATTGACAAAATGACACTTACCTGATTAACTAATGTGCCAATTAGCTGATATGCTAATGATCCCCGCGACAGACATTAGCTAATTGGCTAATAATCACATTAGGCAATTAAACCTACATCCCCCTTAATATCTTCCACATAAGGCTCCGGTTCTTGTGAAGGATCATATAAAGCTCCCGGCGGCCGCCAAAATTTCTGAAGAAACGTTCTACACCCGGATCCATGCTGCCTTCGAGATCGAAAATCTTGTGGCCGCGTTTTTTTGATTCGCGAGCCGCATGCCAAAGCAATGCAGACATGGCACGGTAACTTTCTCCCGAGGGATTCCTGGCTCCCATTAAATAATATCCCCGTTCCCTGTCCCACACATGCAGAATCAGTCCCTGTATTTGTCCGTTGCCTGACTTTGCCACCCATAATACGCCGCTGTCATGACGTATACAGGCGTCAAACAGGCGCTTAAGATCCTCAAAACTGTGGTGCTGCAAGCGGCCTTTATCTTCAAGTGTTATCTTTTGATAATTATGCAGTAAGCGTAAAGCATCCGGTTCTGCAGTCACGGTTATTTCCTCTTCCGCCGCCCGGATATTACGACGCAGAGATTCGCTCATATTACTAAATAATTCACCCTCCTGCTGTGACAGATCTATGAGGAATGTCTGTCGGACTTCCGCCCTGAGATCAAAAAAACGGAACAGACCTACTTGCTTCAAGCCCGGCTGCATCGCCAGTGCCCAAACATCCGGATCGGGTAGCTGGTTGAGCAGATCGTTTATGGTATCATGTTCAAAACGGTCGCGGTTGCTCTCTCTGATATCGTCCGGAAAAAAAACATGCGGGCCAAGGTATGGTGTCAGCTTCGGCGTACGGATCATCGGTATGAAAAGACGCTGCTGTATGGGATAAGGCCATACACCGGATACTTGTTGCCCTTTCATGGTTACTGCCACATCCCATTGCTCACACACCGCATCCATCCACCAATCGTACAGGAACAACGGGAGATCCGTTTCTTCGCGGCAAATGGCTCTGTATAACTCCCGGGTAGTCAATTTCTGATTAGTTTAATTTTCATAATAGCGATTCCGGATCATTTAAAATGCAGCACTTTAGCCGGGTGAATGCGACGAATATACAGCGTCGGTAACCACATACAAAGTACGCAAAGCGCAAGCGACGATATATTTATCAACATCACATGCCACCATACAATCTCTACAGGCACACGATCCATGTAATAAGTAGATTCCGGTAACCGCAGAAAACCATATTTCTGTTGCAGCCAGGCAAGAATAAGACTCAGCAGTGTTCCGGCAAACACACCGGTAATACCGATCAGCCCGGCCAGGCTGATAAAGACCATCCGGATATGATGAAACGGCATACCCAGCGCTTTGAGCAGGGCCACCATCCGGGCACGGTCTACAATCAGGATCAGCAATGCCGCCGATAAATTGATCACAGCCACCACCGCCATAATCACAATCAGTATCTTGACATTGATCTGCTGCATATTCAGCCAGTCGAAAATATTCTGATAGATCGCATTGATAGATTCCGTGTATAGCGGTGGCGCAATATAACGATCGTAAATGGCCAGCGCCAGTGTATCGGCCAGGAAAGGATCGTCCAGCTCTACCTGGTATCCGTTTATGTCATCGGCAGCCCAGTTATTAACCCGTTGCAGCAATCGCAGGTCGCATACTCCGAAATAATGATCCACTTCGTCCATGCCGGTATGAAAAATACCAGCGGCTTTCAGCTTTCTTACCCGCGGAAAGCTGCCGCCAGGTTCGAGGAAATACAGCATCAGGTCGTCGCCCGTATGTACATCGAGCCGGTCGGCCATGCTCTGAGATATCAATATCTGACGGGCATAAGCTGTATCTCCAAAATCGAGTGTGTCTCCCGAAAAGCTGATACCCCTGCTGAAATTATAATCAGGCAATATACCTTTCAGCCGGATACCCTCCATCCGGCCATTGGCCTGTATAATGGCCGGCCTGAGCGCAAACGGCGCTACCTGTTTTACATGAGGCATACCCTGCACCTGCTGTCTCAGATAGCCGTCGTACTTGATAGGCGTAGCGGAGATCAGGCTGGCGGGGTTGGCATTATGCGGAACGATATGTACATGCCCCCAGAAGCTGAACAGCTTTTCGCGTATACTTTGCTGAAATCCGGTAATGATGCCCATTGCGATGATCATTACCGCGACGCTCAATGCGGTAGCCAGCATGGCCAGCCGGATGATGAAAGACGAAAAAGTGCCTTTCTGCCGGATGAGGTATCGTCGCGCTATAAAAAAGGGGAGATTCAATCTGGTTGCCTGTTGTGTCTATTTATCAGCCTGCTAATGTAAGTAAATACCTGCAAGTATACATAAGATGGCGGACAATGGGGATACATTAAAGGCGGGGTTCAGGGGTTCACCTCCGCCCAAATAAAACGAGCAGCCGCGAAACACAGCGCTGTACGGGATGTTCCGCAGGACACACCGTACAGGCAATAATCCGGGGTTTGCAACCCCGGTGCAAAACAATCTTTTTATTATTACAAGGCGGGATTGCAGATCCCGCTTTATCTGTGTTGCCGGATGCGCTCCGCTAACATCATGCAAAGCAGAGCTCTACAAAGTGCAATGGCGGCTCAAAGGCCGCCATTGCACTTTGTAGAAAATCGTTACTGCTTTAAAACCGGTATCCGATCCGGAATGCGGCCTGTACCAATGGCTGCGTACGACCATTCCAGTTGTCCCACTTATTCATATAAGTAACACCCAGCCCCAATTCCATACCGAGGTACAGACGCTCTGTCGGATTAATGTTCAATGAGTTGTTAACCATCGCCCCCAGCACAAAACGACTTACATAAGCAGGGTTTGAAGAACCTGGATATGGCGGGTAAACAATAATATCAGGGTATCCGGAATAATAACTATTATCATACTGCTCACCCACACCAAGCACAAGCGAAGGGCCGATACCATAGCGCACCTTCCCAAAAGCCCCGGTCGGATAAATTTTCACGCCCGGATAAGCATAAGCCATGTACTCTGTTTTATTATATCCACCCGGGCCCCAAAAATAATTGTCTTCCTGTACCCGGAAGGAATAGGCAAGCGGCAGGTAAAAACTGAACATACCTTTGCCGTCGAGACTCCGTTCATAGCTTAATCCAAAGCCGACACCCTGATCGGTAATTACTACCGGTGCAACAGTCAGCAGGTTTTTGCCGTAACTATTACTCCGGCCCTGAGCAAAAGATATACTGCAAAGGGATACTGCCAGTATGGTCATCAGAGCAATTCGGGATTTGATCATAAATAAAGGATTACTTGTTTAAATGTAATTGATTTTGCAATATAAAGTAAGAAAATAATCCGGGGTTGCAACCCCGCTACAAAAACAATCTTTTTATTATTACAAGACGGGATTACAAATCCCGCTTTATCAGTGTTGCCGGATGCGCTTCGCTAACATCCTGCAAGCGGAATGAAGCACCAGTCTGTATAATGTGATGGCGGCCTTTGTGCCGCCATCACATCTCTCTTTTTATAAAAGCGTTGCTGCTTTTTTAAAACCGGTAACCGATACGGAATGCCGCCTGTGCCAAAGGTTGCGTGCGACCATTCCAGTTGTCCCACTTATTCATATAAGTAACACCCAGTCCCAATTCCATACCGAGGTACAGATGCTCCGTAGCGTTAATATTCAACGAGTTATTGATGATTGCTCCCAATACGAAACGACTTACATATTGAGGCCCCATAGCAGGTTGCGGCGGATAGATATAAGGATCTACAGAGTAATAATTATCATCATACTGCTCACCCACACCAATGACCAGCGAAGGGCCGATACCATAACGCACCTTACCAAAAGCCCCGGTCGGATATATTTTAACTCCCGGATAAGCATAAGCCATATACTCTGTCTTATTATACACGCCCGGCGCCCAGTAATAATTATCTTCCTGCACACGGAAGGAGTATGCAAGCGGGAGATAAAAGCTGAACATGCCCCGGTTATCAAGGCTGCGTTCATAACTCAGGCCGAAACCCACTCCCTGGTCGGTTATCGCTACCGGCGCAACAGCAATCAGGTTTTTACCGTAATTCTGGGCAAAAGAAATACTGCTGACAGATACTGCCAGTATGGTCAGCAGAAAAATTCGGGATTTGATCATAAATCAGAAGATTGTCTGTTAAGTGTAATGATGAACAATAAATATAGTGCCCATTTTAATTAGCACTTTAAATTGTTTTATTAAAAACGTTTAACGATTGCAAAACCCCTATTTCTCCGTTTTTACCGGTAAGAAAATGTACCGTATGGGCTTTCGATCACAACTTCCTTCTGTTCTGCGGCTTCTACATACCCGGAAACCTGCGCTTCTATATGAAAATCAGCAGCGATCTGTACAATATGCGCTGCCGTAGCTTTATCTGTAAAGAATTCCAGACGCTGCCCCATATTAAACACCTGGTACATTTCCTTCCAGTCCGTACCGGCTGCTTCCTGTATCATCCGGAATAACGGCGGTACCGGAAGCAGGTTATTTTTCACCACCCGCAACGGGCCTGGCAGATAATGCAGACACTTACTTTGTCCGCCACCGCTACAGTGAATAATACCATGTATTTTATCAGAATACCGCTCCAGCACTTTTAATACTACGGGCGCATAGGTACGTGTAGGTGAAAGGATCATCTGCCCCACATTAAGCGACGTCTCCGTAGCATCCAGCAAATCATACCGGCCGTTATAGATCACTTCCGGCGGAAGATTGGGATCTACGCTTTCCGGATATTTCTCCAGGTATTTTTTTGCCAGCATCTCGTGCCTTGCGCTGGTAAGCCCGTTGCTGCCCATCCCGCTGTTATATACCCCTTCGTATGTGGCCTGGCCGTAGCTGGCCAGCGAGACAAGCACGTCCCCGGGACGTACCTTTTCTGTCGTTACGAGCCTGTCGCGACGCATCCGGCAGGCCATGGTACCGTCCACAATGACCGTACGTACCACATCTCCCACATCTGCGGTTTCTCCTCCGAGGAAACTGATATCTATACCAAATTCCCGCATACGATCGAAGTAGGCCTGGGTCCCGTTAATCAGCGTAGAAATAACCTCGCCCGGCACCAGGTTTTTGTTACGCCCGATCGTTGAAGAATATGTAAACGGCCCGGTAGCCCCCACACAGAGCAGGTCGTCGGTGTTCATCACAATCGCATCAACAGCAATACCTTCCCATACACTCAAATCTCCGGTTTCCTTCCAGTAGAGATAAGCGAGTACTGATTTGGTACCGGCTCCGTCTGCATGCATCAGGTTACAGTACGCTTCGTCCCCACCCCAGTAATCCGGGTATATCTTACAAAAAGCATTGGGATATAACCCTTTATCCAGACGGGCAACAGCGCGGTGCACATCTTCTTTCTGTGCGGATACGCCGCGGAGATTATAGCGATTCTGTTCTGACATAGGTAGATCGGTCATCCGGTTTAGCCGCAAAAATAACATAAAAAGTGAGGGATATGACAGCGTAAATGCAACATTATAACGATAAATCAAAAAATGGAATTACTTTTGCCGTTTGCTTTTAAACTCGCCGCAAGATGCACATATGGTTTATCCTTTTACTCCTGTCTGTCACTTTTATTGCCGGCAGTATTCCGCTATGGGTAAAATGGGTGAATCCGGACCGCATGCATTACCTTCTGGCCTTCTCGGGGTCATTTTTGCTGGGGATAACACTGCTGCATCTCTTACCCGAATCATTTGAACAGTTGCATCACCACGCAGGCATCTATCTCCTGGCCGGTTTTTTCCTGCAACTGCTGATCCAGCGGCTCACGCATGGCGCCGAGCACGGGCATATGCACATGCATCCGGGTCCTCACGGACACAACTTATCACTTCTGCCGGTTTTAAGCGGTCTGGCGCTGCATGCTTTTATGGAGGGTCTCCCGCTTGGTTTTAATTATAGTACAAATGCCGCCAGCCCTGCGCTCTACCTGGCCGTGGCATTTCACAAGATGCCCGAAGCCATGTTGGTAGCCTCGCTTGCGCTTGCCATAAAGGGCCGGAAAACTGCGTGGCTGACACTACTTGTTTTTTCTCTGATCACTCCGCTTGCTGCCTTACTGGCATACTTTATGGAGCAACAGTACATGTCTATGTCTGAGGTTGCAACCATACTTTTACCTATTGTAGCCGGCGCATTTATTCATATATCCACTACCATTTTCTTCGAAAGCGGCACGCAACAGCATAAGCTTAGCTGGCAAAAAGTTTCTGCTATGCTGACCGGCGTCGGTGTGGCGCTGCTTACGCTTGCTTTTGAATAGCATTCTTTTATAGACCGATATATACGGATCCTGACTTTTTATTACTTTTAAAAGACAGGCATTATACTTCCCTGCCTGCACCAGGTTTATGAAAACACTGCTGCTGACGATATTATTACCCGGACTTTTTCATGCTGCGTGTCCGGCACAACAAAAACCGGTAAACCAGCCACAGGAAGAAGGTATGTCCCTCTTATGGCGCATCGAAAAAACCGGACAAAAAACCTCCTGGCTGTTCGGAACCATGCATGTGATCTGCCAGGAAGACTATATATGGACTACGGCCATGGAAAATGCGTTGCGGCAAAGCCAGACAATATGTTTCGAAATGGACATGGACGATCCCGGTGTTTTAATGCAGGTAGCCATGGGATTAATAGATACCAGCGGGAAAACGCTGCATGATTATTTTACGCCGGAGCAATATGCCCGCCTGGAACAATATGTGGCTGACAGCCTGCAAGGCAACCTGGCGATGTTTGACAGAACGAAGCCCTTTGCCTTACAGGCATTATTTATTACAAAAGGGGGCATATGCGACTCATTCCTGTCGTACGAAAACGAGATCATGACACAGGCACAGCAGGATAATAAAAAGATTGCAGGACTGGAAACACCCGCACAGCAGCTGGCCGTTATCAACAACATCCCTGCTGATTCCATCGTGCCCGCCATTATGGATATGGTTGACAATCCCGGGCAAGAAGACCGGACAGAATACCACGAAATGATCAGCTTATACAAGGCTCAGAATTTGCCCGGTCTGCACCGGCTGATCGGAAATACCAAAGGCATGGAGGGCATCCTCAACATATTTCTTGATGACCGCAACCGGCAATGGGTCAGCACGATGAAAAACATGATGGAAACGGATGCCGTTTTCTTTGCAGTAGGCGCCGGTCACCTGTGGGGCAAAAACGGTGTCATATCTTTATTGAGACGGGAAGGGTATACCGTCACACAAGTAAACTGACACACCATTTAATTTGAAAATTTGGGAATGTGCCAATTTGAAAATACCCATACTGTTTAAGTATAAACATTACACTCATTTTCAAATTTCCACATTAAATTTACATTTGTGCTGATTCCAGGGTAATAGATAATTTGCAACCTCTCTATTGGCAAAGTTTCATACCATATTACTATCCGCAGTGATCGCGCTTTTTTGCCTTGCTTCTTGCAGTCCGCAAAAGCACGCCATAAAAAAGGCAAACAGGAAAGTGGAACGAAAGGCCGACCGGAGAACCGGAGGTCTGTACAAACAATATACCGCAGAGCAATACATCCGGCGGTTCAGCCGTGTGGCGGTCAAAAAGATGAGATCCAACGGCATACCGGCGAGCATCACCCTTGCACAGGGCCTCCTGGAATCCGGCAATGGTAACAGCTCTCTGGCACGTTATGCCAATAACCATTTCGGGATCAAATGCACACCCGACTGGAAAGGGAAAAAATACTACAAAGACGATGACCGGAAAAACGATTGTTTCCGTGTGTATAAAACACCGGAAGCATCATTCGATGATCATTCCGAATTCCTGAAGCGTTCCCGGTATCAATCTCTCTACAGGTTAAAAAAGACTGATTACAAAGGCTGGGCGCACGGACTGAAAAAATGCGGCTATGCCACCAATCCGGACTACCCACAGTTGCTGATCAACCTGATCGAACGGTATGATCTCCACCGTTACGACCGGAAAGGCAAGAGAAAGCAGATGGAAAAACGGATGGCATCACCTGCTCCGGAAAAAAAACCGGCTCCCCGCACAGCACCATCTCCACCACCGGGAAAGACTTATACAGTACGGTCGGGAGATACCCTGTACAGCATCTCCAAACGCTTCGGACTTACTGTTGAAGAGTTGATGCAGATGAACGGGCTGAGCAGTACCACGATCTTCCCCGGGCGAAAACTTACGGTAAAGTAATAACCATTATTAAGGTATTAATAGCTAATTATCCCTATAAGTCACCGTAAAAATCCACTAAACAAATACCACATTTGTGGTATTGGATGGCGGTATATGCAATGTGTAATTTTGCATGTAAATACATATTCTATGAAAAACGCCCCCATTTTCTTGTTATTTATCTGCATAATCCTGTCGGGCACTGCAGATGCCCAGAAATTATCCAAAAAATTCAGCTTTGGATTCGGTTTTGACGGCGGTGTCACTTCCGGCACTATCAGCAACGTGTATAGCGGCGCCGGCGGTATTACCCTGCGCGCAGCTTATCACCTTGGCCCCGGTTTTGTAACACTGACCAGCGGCGGCCTGGTGTATATTCCCAAAAGCATTGCAGGCGTCACGCCCAAAGCCGGTGTACAAATACCTGTGAAAGCCGGATATAAATATATTTTCCTGAAACACCTGTATGCAATGGGAGAGGTCGGGTTTTCCTCTTTTACCACATATGCAGCCGTAGCCGGTACAGTCACATCCTTCAGCAGCAGCGGGTTTACTTATGCGCCTGGCGTAGGTGTTCAGTTTGGCGCACTTGATGTGGGTATCCGGTATGAATCCACGGCTATGACCGGAGGAGCATACAACCTGATCGGTGCACGGATTGGCTTCAACTTTTAAGTCGCCGGCACACGTGTCATAAGCAAGGCTTAATCCTTGAGGAAATGACGTAACACATGAATCTGTCCACGGTGTCATCCTGACGAAGGAAGGATCTCACGTAATATAGGACACTCATTTTGTGGGATCCTTCCTTCGTCAGGATGACACCGTTCTTTGATGTAAGGTTATACATCATGCAAAATGCCCTGTCATTCAACATACTTAAAAACAGGTCATTGGCACCGGAGTATCAGTAACATACTGAAGAGTAAATTGTTTTGCATGAGCCGGAACCTCTTCAGAGGTTCCGGCATTTTACTTCGTTACCAGTCTTACCGCTTCTTCCAGCAATAAATCCTTCCGTACCGGCACTACGCCCACCTCTTCGCATACGAGACCACCGGCAATATTGGAGACAGCGCTCATCAAAGCAGCATCATGAGTTAACGCATACACCAGCGCAGCAGTAGCGATCACGGTATCTCCGGCTCCTGATACATCCGCTATATTCCGCCTATGAGAGGGAATGAGGCCGTTTTTTTGACTATCATTATAAAACACACCATGTTCAGACAGGGTAATAAAAGTAACCTGGTGCTGTAGCTGTTCATGGAGAAGATCATGAGTCCGGTTCAATTCCGGCTCCTGTATTTGGGAGAGACGGACGCCAAGCCCTTCACGCACTTCTTTGAGATTGGGCTTGAATATCGTCACATTCCGGTAAGCCAGAAAGTTAGCCTTTTTGGGATCAACGGCAGTTACAATTCCGATCTCATTACAATGCGCCAGGATATGACGGATCACATTTTCCTTAAGTACACCTTTATTGTAGTCCTCAAAAATAACAACCTGCGGTTTTTCACGCTGCAGGAATTTAAGTACAATATCTATAAAGGGGTGTTCGTCCTGCGTATCCAGCTCTTCGTTTACTTCAGCATCCAGGCGCAGCATCTGCTGGTTGCGGCTTACCACACGGGTCTTGGTTGTAGTAATGCGCCGGGGGCTGTGCATGAGCAGATCTGTGCGGATATCCGCTTCGTGCAATAACTGCTGTAATATCCCGGCTTCAGCATCGTCTCCTGTAACACTTGCAAGAGAAACATGCGCACCCAGCGCCCGACAATTCAGAGCTACATTCGCAGCGCCTCCCAGTCTGCTTTCCCGCCTTTGAAGTGCAACGACAGGCACAGGCGCTTCCGGCGAGATCCGCTCCACATCACCCCACCAGTAATTATCCAGCATCACATCGCCCACCACCAGCACATGCAGTTCCTGCATACGCCCAAACAATTGCTCCAGTTCTGTTCTGTTCATTATATTCCGTCTCCTTGATATTATACTTCATCCTGCATCTTCCTGTTCCGCGTTTCCAGCAGCTTAAACAGAGGGATGCCGGCGAGTACAATGATCAGGCCGGGCCATGTATAGCTGGGTTTGTAAATCAGCAACACGATGCAAATAAATGCGGCAAGCAGGATATACAGCAAGGGGATCACCGGATACCCGAATGCCTTATATGGCCGCGGATGATCCGGTCTTTTCTTCCGGAGGATAAAAATACCAGCGATGGTAAGGATGTAAAAAAGCAATACGGTAAAGATGATAAAGTCGAGCAGGTTGCCGTACTGGCCGCTCAGACAAAGTGCGGAAGCCCAGATACACTGCATCCATAAAGCTTTACCAGGCACACCGTTCCGGTTGAGCTGCTTCGCTCCGCGAAAGAAAAGATTGTCATTGGCCATTGTATAATATACACGCGCTCCCGACAGGATCAGTCCGTTGTTGCAACCAAATGTAGCCACCATCACCAGCAATGCAATAAAAACAGTTCCTTCACTGCCGAATATTTTAAGGCTGGCAGCAAGCGCCACCCGGTCATGTTCTGCATGTGCAACTTCCGTAACGGTGAGCACATTCAGATACATGAGATTCATGCTCACATACAGCAGCGTCACCACCAGCGTCCCGATAGCAAGACTAAGGCCTATATTCCGTTCCGGTTTTTTTATTTCCCCGGCAATAAACGTCACATTATTCCAGGCATCGCTGGAGAAAAGCGCCCCCACCATAGCCATGCATATCGCTGTTACAAGCAAAGCCGGCGTCAGCCCTTCATGACTGATACTATCAGCGCTGAAAGATATTTTTTTGGCCATCCAGGCGGCATCCCAGTTAAAGTCCCATGCACCGCCATTTTTCACCAGTGTAAAGCCGAAAATGATCAACGCAGCCATCGCACCTACTTTGGCGAAGGTGAAGAAAAACTGTATCCATTTTGCATTTTTAACGCCCCGTGTATTAAGATAAGTAAGCAGAACGATGATGCCGATAGCGACAAACTGTGCGGCTGTAATATGAAACCCGCTCTTATCACCGAGCAATACATTATTTTCTCCTATTGCAGGCGCCAGGTAACCGGCAAATTTAGCAAAAGCAACACCTACAGCTGCAATGGTACCGGTCTGTATTACGGCAAAAACCGCCCATCCGTACAGGAAGGCATACAGCCTGCCGTAAGCCTCGCGCAAATACACATATTGCCCTCCTGCCTTGGGGTACATGCCGCTCAACTCACCATAGCTCAAAGCGGCAGCGAGTGTAATAAACCCGGACAACAGCCATACCACAATCAGCCATCCGGCACTGCCCACGTTACGCGCAATATCAGCGCTGACAATAAAAATGCCTGAACCGATCATCGAACCAATAACCAGCAAAGTGCCATCCAGCAAGGTCAGTGAACGCCTGAAAGAAGGGGTCTGTTCCAAATTATGAAGATTATGAGAATAAAAAATTTAACTGAAAATCTTATTGCTTCACATCCTTCGCCTCGCTGCGATTTCTGGAGATCGCATTCATACCATCAATAACATCCTGGGTAATGTTCAGCCGTTTGTCGGCATACATGATTTGCCCCGACTTTGTATAGGTCAGGATATAATCATAGCCTTTATCCTTATTATATTCTGTCAGAAAACTATCCAGCAGGTGGTGTATGTCTTCATTAAATTCATCACGTTCCTTGAGTAGTTGCTCTGCCAGCGACTGTTTCCTTGTTTCGAGACTTTGCTGCCCCTGCAACAGACGCTTCTGGGCCTGTTCACCTTCTGTCTGGGTGAGCGTACCCGCCTGCGCTCTTTGCTGGAGATCCATGTAGTCATGCTGCAATTGCTGGGCAGAACGCTGCAACTCAGACTCTATCCGCTCCTGCCGTTTTTCAAATTCTTCCTTTTTTGTCTTCAGATAGTCGTAATGAGCTTCGAGTGTATCAATATCTACATAAGCAATACGCCCCATACCGGCAGGAATATCTGAAGCTGTACCGATATTATGCGCAGCCTTCTTTTTTCCGCCCCCCGATTGCATACCGAAAATGACAATTACCCCGGCCAGAGATAATATACTCAGAATTAAAGAAAGATTTTTCATGTATTATAATTAGTCTGTGTATAATTTAATTGCTTTGATATTACGGACAAAAATAACAGCTATTTGCTCTGCTTGTATACTTGCTCCAAGAATTTATTTTATAATGTACTTGTACTGAAAAACCGCGGTATATAACGAATTAACCACAAGATTTATTACACAGTATGGAATGTACCATCAAAAGCCGTTTATGATCTCATACATATATCCATTTATGTTTCGTATAAATACATTAAATATGTAACAAATTATCTCATAAACAAATTCAACAATAACACATACATCTGCTAACATCCGGGATTTTCCGGTTGCATCTGACTAATTCGTCCTACCTTTGCGCCGCATAAAATGGGCGTATTTACAGATATAACACAACTGCCTGATTTCAGGGATACCATGCTTACGATCGGTACTTTCGATGGGGTGCACCTGGGTCACCGTATGATCCTGGACAAGCTGGTGCAGCAGGCACGGATAGAAAACCGGGAAAGTGTACTGGTGACCTTTGAACCGCATCCACGCAAACTGTTGTTTCCCGATCAGCCTTTACAACTGCTGACTCCGCTTGAGAAAAAACTGAGCCTTATTACCGGTACAGGCATACAACACGTTGTTGTCGTACCATTTACCCGGTCATTTGCGGCAATGAGCGCACAGGATTATATAACCGACTTCCTTGTGGCACGTTTCCGGCCGGCAAGCATTGTCATCGGGTACGATCATCATTTCGGACATGACCGTACCGGCAACATCCACCTCCTGAAAAAATTTCAGGAAACATTCGGATTCCGGGTACATGAAATACCGGCGCAACTGATCGATGATGCCGCAGTCAGCTCCACCAAGATCAGGAAGGCGCTGATGGCCGGCCATGTAAAAGATGCCGCAGATATGCTCGGACGCCCCTACAGCTTATCCGGCAAAGTGGAGCACGGCGCCCGCCGCGGACGTACTATCGGTTATCCTACCGCAAATATTCAGGCCGGCTACAGCGAGCAACTCATACCTGCCACCGGCGTTTATGCCGTACAGGTGGTATGGCAGGGACAGCAGCATAATGGCATGCTGAATATCGGTTACAATCCTACAGTAACCGATGAGCACATCCGTCGCATAGAAGTACATTTATTTGATTTCGACCGGGATATTTACGGAACATCACTCGAAATACATTTTATTGCCCGCCTGCGGGATGAAACACGTTTTGATTCGCTGGAAGATTTAAAACTACAGTTGCAACAGGATGAGCAGGCATCACGCAGAATACTCGAAATTTGCCATCAGTCCATTTCGAATCCCGGCCATTGAAAGAAGCATATTTCCCAGCCGTCCGGCTTTTTATACTGCAGATCTATACGGAATGTTCCCTCGACAGGCATTGTTTCCCCATTTTCAAGCACAGCGGTATAACGGATATCTCCTTCTGCCCGCCCTCCGGTATCCGGGTCTGACCGTATAACGGAAAAATCATATTCCGCATCCTCAAACCGGATAAAGGAATCAAACATAAGCTGTACACGACAAAACACTGCTGTACGGTCATAGACACGTCCGCCGGGATCAGTCAATGAGGCTGCCATACCGTCAAGTTGACCGGCGACATTACGGTCGAGCCAGCTCTGGATAAATGCAGCGGTGAGATCATCTATACACTGACGGTGATCCGGGTGAAAATCCTCATAGACGAAATGCAACACCATATCGGGCATTTTCATATCGAGGATCTGTTCCGGGAAAAGCTCTTCCGTAAGAAAATAATATTTATCACGAGGAGGATAGGCGCCGGCATAGGAAACAACTACGTTATGCCGTGCCATAAGCTCCTCAATCCTGTTCAATTCTTCCGACAGTTGCCCGTCAGTGAGTGTATTGTGTTTTTTAAAATCAGGAGCGCCTATCAGGTCGTACACAGAAACCGTTTCTGCCTGTTCCTGCATATGAGCAAAAGACAATACCTGCCTGAGAAAAATATTTTCCACTTCAGGCGGGATGCCCGGCAGCGCATCCATACCGCTGCCCAGTTCCGCCTGAAGTTTGAGCTTCAGGATCTCGTTTTCAATCCGCAGTTGCTCTTCCGGATCATCACTAAACCTATCATTATCCTCATCCGCTGCCATACCGTCAAGTTAATCTGTTTTCTTAAAGGTAAAGCTTTCCCGGGATTAACGACTAATCTTTTCCGCCCCTCAAACTTTGACAAGGCGTTCACGTACAGACGGACGTACCGAACTCGTTCACTACCGAAAGGATTACATCCGCACAACCGGATGAACTTCATATCTGTCTTTCGTATCCGTAACCCGGATAAAATATCGTCCGGCAGGTAATCCCCCCATATCACAAACCACCTTATCGCTGTCGCTATAGTGCCACTTTACGGCCACAACCTTTCCTGTAATATCCAAAACGGAAAGAGATGTCATACGACTCACCAAACCATCTCCCTGTATAATCACATAACGGGCAGACGGATTCGGAAACACCTTTATTTCCGACCCCCGGTCTTCAAGAGGAATATGAATAGGGAAACGATTATACGTTGCCACCTCATTAGCCTGTACGTTATACAACACACTCTGACTACACATCGAATCCGGCCATCGAATCACTACTGAATCTGCATGTGTAATTTTACCCAAGCCGAAATTTAGCAGAAACGGCTGCTGCCCGGTATGCATCCCCCGGCCTGCCAGCACTTCTTTCATCTGCATCTTGTCCCCATAATAAACAGACACGCGCGCACCTACAGCACTGTAATTAATACCACTGCCTCTGTGAGGACGAAGATTGACTGTCAGATAATTATTACCGCTGATACTATCTGCATTATTACGCCACAAATCAAAATAACTGCCACCGGTACCGAGGATTAACAGATCGTCATCTCCATCCAGATCATAATCAAATGCTTCAATGCCCAGCGAATTCTTAAGTGCAGGCACCAATAATCCCAGATCCCGCGTCGCATCCTTAAAGTTCCCATCCGGTTGCTGATGCCAGAAATAGGTACGATCCGTATTCGGCATATAAGTCGACTGTACCATTACAAGATCTTTCATACCATCATTCTCAAAATCCAGAAATACGGCGTCGTAATCCCCGCGATGAGACGACGCAGGCTGAGATACAGGAAGCAGCGATTCATTAATATCCAGGCTATAGTTATGATCCGGCCCCCTGTTGATCGCGATTGTCGAACGGAACTCACCGGGCGCATTACCACCATGAACAACTGCGAGAAACACATCCATATTCCCATCGTTATTGACATCTTCAGGGTATACACCAAAGGTACAGGAGGGCTGTAAATTCCCCTTACGCTGAAGGTTATAACCAGCAGCAGCAGATACATTTTCAAAGGCGCCATCACCCTTATTCTTAAAGAGGTGCCCTCCTGTACGGCAATAGGGCGCCGTAAAAATATCCGGATAACAATCATTATCCCAATCTGTTGCCGCACCTCCATACATGGGTTCCGGGAAACTATTAATCCCGCTTTGTGCTGTCACATCCTCAAACGTACCGTCTCCGCGTCCTTTCATCAGCCTGCCGTAATCCCACGTATTCCGCGTGTAATCCTTAAACCATGTGGGAATGAAAAGATCCAGGTTGCCGTCACGGTCATAATCCAATGCAGTGAAAGCCCGATAATTAATCAGTCCCAACTCAGTAAGGCCATTATCCGGCTTATGAACAAATTTCCCGGTACCGTCTCCCAGGTACACTTGTGCACGGTCATTCAGATGCGGATAGTTCTCAATACGGTGATAATACATGCCCGTCACCAGATCTATATTGCCATCATTATTAAAATCGGCAAGCGTATAACAGTTCGCATTTTGCCCCGTGTCTCCCGTCACCATATTGAGCATTGACTGTGAGGTAACGTCTATAAACCGGCGGTCTTTAGAGTTAACACTGCCGGGAGCCTGTGTATTCAGATACAACTTCAATGGTTTACGTTCATGATAAATACCACTCGCCGAGTACATCAGCAATACATCCGGATATCCATCATTATTTACATCCGCCACACTTACAAAATGTACACGGGTAGAATCCATCAAACCCGATTGATACGCAGGTACCCGGGTAAACCATCCCGTAGCTTGTGCCATTGCAGCACTTGTCGTCATCAAAAAACAAAACAAAAACGCAATACGAATCCTGTAACCAGACATAAATGAAGCAATAATTATTGATGTAATTGTATAAAACGGTTATCTCAGCAAATGAAAATTACCTTTCTGCCGGTGCGGCCTGCCATTAATGTTATACTCAAGCAGATAGACATAAGTACCCAATTGCGCGACGACTCCGTTAAATAAGCCGTCCCACCCGGTATATTTATCCTGAGTATAAAATACACGCTGTCCCCACCGGTTATATATACCCAATCCAAAACCGTCCAGACGGCCGATATTACCCAGCACACGGAACACATCATTCAGGCCATCTCCATTAGGCGTAAAGGCATTGGGCAACCAGATATCACAGAAGATCTGGCTAACCTCAATCGTATCTGATACAAAGCCGCACCTGTTAAAACCTGTAGCTGTATATATGCCTCCGTGGCTGAATACTGCCATTGGCCCAACCGTTCCGTCCGACCACAACAGAGAATCTACGTTAAGCAATGAAGCAGACAAGTGCAGCGGCGTCTCTTCACAAACTACGGTATCAGGGCCCAATAAGACCACAGGATCCGGATAGAATGAAAGTACAATCTCATCAGTCCCGACACATCCGTCCGCAGAAGTAACCGTAACCTGATATACACCGGCAGATGTTGCCGGATATGTCGCGGTGGTATCTCCCGTATTCCATAAGTAACGGCTTCCCTGTTGGTAGGTAGCATCCAGTACGATCGTCTGATCAGGACAGATATCATCATCAGTTCCAAGATCAATATCCGGAACAGGCATCGCTACAATGTTTATCGTATCATGTACCCGACAACCCCTCAGGTTCACTTCCAGCATATAAACACCCGAACTGTTTACTGAAATATAAGGTTCTGATGCACCGGTACTCCAGTTATAATTTGCTCCATATACCTCCATCCCCACCCGTAACGGAAACTGCTCACAAATAGTACTATCATTACCAATATTGACAAAGGGCGCCGGAACAATCTCTATAAATACAGTATCACCGGCTTTGCATCCGCCGATATCAGCTTCGAGCCAGTAAGTATCCGTACGGACGACAGATATCGACGATGTATTTACACCCGTACTCCACAACCAGGAAGCTCCGGGCTGTGCTACCCTGTTCTCGAGCAGAAACGGAATATCATGATCGCAGATACCGGTGTCTTGCCCCAGATCCACAACAGGCGACGGCAACACCTGAACCTCTATTGTATCCTCACTGGCACAGCCATTTATGGAAACACGGACGGTATAAATCCCGGATGCCGTAACTGTAATCCGGCCTATCGTATCTCCCGTACTCCATCTGTATTGCGGATTTGCAAAGCTGCCTGCCGGAGTAAGCACAACCGGTGTACCTTCACAAACCTCTCTATCGGGTCCCAGATCGGCTTTATCCGGGTTGGGTATCACCTTAAACGTATCAATACGCACCTGGCAAACAGACACAGCGCGTACCCAATAAGTGCCCGCTCCCGTAATCCGCAGCGAGGTGTCTGTTGTGCCGTCATTCCAATAGTATTCAGCTGATGACAAACCGGGTTTGAGTTCCATAAAATCGAGCGGTGCACAAAATGTGGCAGCCTGAATAACAGTATCCCTGTACGGATAGGCTACCCAGTTAGGCAAACCGCTTGATGCCGAATCTACAGCCGGCAAAAGATTCATCGGTGTATTGGAAAAACCACATAATGCACCTAGCAGATTCGGGTTTTCAATACGATATAAGTATCCTCCTCCCCGGTTATTAGGATCTGTAAATTTCATAAACGAAACATACCCTTTATTATCAGGCCCCATAGCGATATGGCATCCTATAGTATTCGGCACTGAACCGATCAATGTTCTGGAAGCCTGTATTGCCGATGCAGTATAATTTGTAAGATCATATTGAAACAAACGCCCCTCAGGATTATTCATCGGCCACCCATTCGGATAATCGGCAAAGTAGAGCTTACTGCCATCCGGCGAAAACGTAACACCAACGCCTCGCCGGTTCATGCTATCCGGTATAGTAAAACCAACAGGATTAGACAAAACACCGGTAGCGTTATCAAAATCGTACAACTCTCCAATGGGTCTGCCCGGATTAAAAATGGCAGCATCAAAGTAGGATGATACAATCCTCTTACCATCACGCGTAGCATTCAGTATACCAATAGGTAAATATCCATTATTCGAATATACAATTCCAACATTAGATACAACGGGAACTCTGTTAACACCCGTTGACGTAACTTCATATGCCTTGAAGACGTTCGTAAATCTGGTCTGCACAATCACCCATACATTGCAATTTGTACCGCCAACCGATATCATTTTTTCAGCAAGCTGAGAGTCCAGATGAATGTTCTTCTGACCGATCACTACGTCTCCCAGTCCGCCCTGCAGGCTCATATCTACTACCGAGTATGAAAGTATACGGTGCGGCGTACCAATATCACCCAGAGAAAAGAGATAAAAACGGTTCGTATCAGAGATATCGGGAACTATTGTAGCTCCCTGTGTTGTACTCCAGAAAGCGCCGGTCATATGTGCTACTCCATTACCATTCGGCATCACCTGATGATTACGATTCCAAACAGTATAACCATCACTGTAAAACAATAAGCGCCCGTCAGTCGGACTACTTACGGTGGCCTGACCTTCTATACCCACCGGTATTGTGGGCGGACCTGTAGTATTCCCCATCGCAGAAACAAACGGAGACGGCGGAACGGTATTAAAGTTGAGTCCCGCATGCCAGCCGAATACCCAGTTATTATTTTCTTTCTGGCAAATACCGGATATACTGTAGCAAAATGTAAGCAAAATCAGGATAATACTTCTTTTCATATGCTGTTATTGATAAGGTCGACAGGCATTAGATGTCCGTGACAACAAACAAGTAAATTTACCTGCCGTTGCCACGGGCAAATGGAAACTATTGTTTTATAAATTTATCTCTGAATAGTAAATAACGACCCGACACATCCGTAACCTGCAGGAAGTACACACCATTCATCAGACCACGTATATCTATGTATCGGTGAACTTCTGTATCTGCGTAAACCACACGACCATCCAAAGAGAGCACTCGAACTGAAACAGGCTCCGCAGCCTCTATCTGCAGATAATCACTGACCGGGTTCGGATATATACGAATAGCAGTACGACCATAATTATCAACACTGACATTTTTAATCTGGCGGGACTCGGACATACCCACGCATCCGTTAGTGTCCGTAACAGAGACACTATAAGCCCCATCCAGCAAAGGAATATAGATTCTGTTATCCGCATCATCAATCTTCTGCTGATTACGATACCACTGATACGCAGTGTATCCGGAATCTGCACTCAACTCCTTCCCGTCCCATTGTACAGACGGAACCGGAAGCGCATGCAATTTTATATCCGCTCCCGCACTATCCCGGCATGACATTATATTGTTTCGGGTTACCACAACCTCATAAAAAGCTGCTTCAATTACTTCATAAAAAGAAGCTGAAGCATTGGGTATGACTGCATGATTACGCAGCCATTCATACGCGAGCCCCGTATCTGTAGTTACTACCTCCAACCTTGCTTTACCGCCATCACAAAATGCAGTATCCCCGGGCAGGAATTGAAACAAAGGCTTATCATGCACTGTTACAAAAACAGGGGCTGAGCTGTCTGTACAATTATTACCATCCGTAACTCTTACCGTATACCTCCCACTCTGTTCTGCAGTATATGTAGCTTGCCCTCCGACTACTGCCCCGTCTTTCAACCATTCGTAAACATGACCAGACAACGATCCGGCATCCAGTACTACATCTTCACCGGCGCAAATTTCAAGTGGTCCGGAGGCGTTTATACTCGCTTGTGGCAAAGCATGAACGGTAAGCACAAGGGGTTGTGAAGTATGGACACAACCGGTAGCACTGTCCGTTACAGTTACAGTATAACTACCCGGCAGGTATAATTTATTTTCCCGGCTATCTCCCGATACCTGCGTAGTACCATTCTGCCAGTGATAGTAATATTTTGGTGCGCTACCGGGATTATCGGCAGACACAGACAAAGTATCACCATCACAAATTGACTGAGCACCTGCCGGAGTCGTTACCGCTGTCGGAAGTGCTGCCACGTGTACATGGATCGTATCAGATACTACGGTACATGCTCCTTCTGTAAGCATAACTGTGTAGCTTCCACTCACCTTAACTGTATAATTAGAATCTGCACCCACCGCAGACGCTCCATTCTTCCATTGCCAGGCCGTAGCCACACCACGTTGCGCCCTTAGTATAACACTGTCGCCGGTGCAAATACCGATCGCACCCGCGGCAGGCACTGTTACGGCAGACAATCCGGACTTCGTAACAGAAACCTGCGATGCCGAAGCCTGGCAAACCGGCGAAGTGTATATATCCACGGTATAATCTCCTGCATCTTTAACAACCAGCAGGGAATCATCAGCACCTACATTGGTAGCGCCGCGCTTCCATTGATAATGTAAACCTGCCATAACCGGCGCCTTCAAAATCAGACTGTCGCCCGGGCAAATATGAGTCGAACCACTGTAGGAAATAACAGCCGGCGGAAGCGGGCATGGATTGACAGGCTGCTTGGCTGCAAGTTTCCATAGGTCATTAAGATATGTCGTATTTACCCTGCCCGTAGCGCCATAACCATACGCCCCCAACATCCAGAAATTCCCATCAGCATCGCTCCAGGACGGGCCGGGATAACGTGATCCGGGATATAAATCGTCTCCCTGTACTCCCTTAGCACCATAAGCCCCATTCATTTCTCTGGTTTGAAAACCCTTCATCCAGCTCCAAAAGCCCGTCACCGGATCATATTTCCAGACATCTGTATAACGATCCGCACCAGTACGGGCGCCACTGAACAACCAAAATTTCCCATTTACATCTATCCAACTGGCAGCGGAAAATCTTGCTCCCGGATTCCGGGCTGCTGCCGCCTCTCCTTTCGTGCCATAATCCGGATTCGCGTTGACAGCATTGCCGCCGACCACAAAGCTCATTGACTTTGTTACAGGATCGAATTTCCAAAGGTCATTCAGCGGACCTTCTGTAGCACCCGTTGCACCGCGACCGTATCCTCCAAATATCCAAACGATTTCCTGATCATCCTGCCATAATATCACGCTCGATCTTGCTCCCGGCCATTGTGGAGCCGTGCCATATTTTCCGTTAGCTCTCACTACAGAGTCTCCACCCTGAAATGTCCAGGCATTAGTAGTTACATTATACATCCAAAGATCATTCAATATCGCTCTGGTAGTATTTTTAGCATAACCGGTCCCCGAAAACATCCATAAATTATTATCCTTATCCACCCAAGTTCCGGGGGCATTCCGCGCACCAGGTCTCATGCCGGCTCCATGATACGTACCTGTCCTTATCCCAAGCGTATCACCATCTACCCAAGTCCACCATTCGGTAACGGGATCAAATTTCCACAGATCGTTGTAATCAAGCGGTGTACTCCCAGCCCCTGCATAGCCATATCCACCATAAAACCAAAAGTTACCTGCGGTATCCACCCACTTGGCTGCACTTGTCCGCGGGGGTGGATAATTGGTAGCTGCAGGAACACCTTTCTGACCATAGACACCCGTTAACACACGTGTCTGGGATCCGCCTATCCAAGTCCATTGATTAGCGACCGGATTATATTTCCAGAATTCATTCATCAACTGTGCCGCGCTTTCTCCAGGCATAAAACCCTGGCCCCCGTAAATCCATAAATTTCCGCTTTTATCCTTCCACCACATCGACCCGCTACGTGCCCCGGGTCTTGTCGTATCAGAAGCGGTGCCTTTTGCTCCATATACGCTGATCAGATTTGTTGCCGAATCACCATGTATCCAGGCCCACTGAGCGGTGGTGTCCGTAACCTGTGCTTGCAAAAAGACAGGGCTTCCCGTCAAACAAAAAACAGTAATTAGTAAAAAGAGTAAAAATGCTTTCTTCATGATATTTATTTAGCAGAAAAACGAATCCCTTGATATCCCTGACACAATAAATAATTGGCCGCCGGAAAAGGTTTTTTGAATTGAATTCAAAGGTATCCGTCTATACAACCACACACAATACCATAAACATATGAAGCAGAGAACATGCCAGCAGGTAATAGTTTCACGAGGGAGTTCATCGTTCTACCCCAAGACAGAACGGCTACCACTGTGCCATTACGCCTACCCTGAACCTAACTCAGGGACCTTGATCCGACATGCCTGAAATAAAACGATGCTTTACAGGGATCGTCCTGATAATATGCGATTGCGGCTCAAGGCCGCAATGACAAGTGATTGTGTGCGTAGGAGCCTTTAATGATGCTTCCGGCAGAAAAAACCAATACAAAATGCGATGTCTCTATTTTTTATTTTTTCCGGGCAACAGTGATTGATAGTTGCATTAAATCTCTCCCTTCATCACTTTATTGATCACCTGTGTCTTGCTGTTTACGTGCAATTTTTTGTAGATGTTCTTTATATGCGTCCGTACCGTACCAATAGACATAGTCAGCCGGTCGGCAATAAGTTTATAGCTTAACCCTTCCGTCAAACCTTGTACAATCTGCTTTTCTCTCGGAGAAAGAATTTCTGCTTCGTTACGTTTGGAAGGCGCAAAATAATCAATCACTTTTCTGGCAATAGATGGTGACATATAGCTACCGCCATCCCTGATCTCCATAACTGCCTTCAGGAGTTCAAGCAGCGGCGTCCCTTTCAACACGTAACCGGAAGCGCCGGCACAAAGGGATTTAAAAATCCGGTCGCTGTCATTAAATACGGTAAGCATGATAATATCCATGTCCGGATACATGGACTTTGTCTTCTTGATCCCTTCAATACCACTCATACCGGGCAATCCGATATCACAAAGAATAATCTCCGGCCTGTCTCCCGTTTCATCAATCCGCTGGAAAAACGCCTCCATGCTTCCAACCGACCATACCTCTGAAACTAACTGCTGGCTACCAAAAAATTCATGCAGATTCTCTCGTACATTTTTCGCGTCCTCAATGATTGCCATCTTCATAATCCTCATTATTACGGGTTAACCTGCAAAGGTTGTCATTATGGGCTATACTGTCACTACCATTTTCATGGGAGGGGGCCTTTACCTAACCAGAGACTAAATCGTCCTTTTTCACATTGGTACGAAAAACTGCCGCCAATCTTTGACGCTCTCATTTTTATATTTTTCAGGCCCTGCCCGGAAGACCTGTCGGGCGTACATTTCTCAACCCCGTCATTGACAACTTTCAAATGAAAACCACTCTGGCTGTAATAAAAAGAAATATCCACACTTGTCGCCTGCGCGTGCTTCATAATATTGTGTACTGCTTCCTTGAAAATCAGATATATCTGCTGACGGGTTTCTGCCGGCATTTTCTGTTTATGAGATACTATCTCCGAAGAAAAATTCAGTTCAATATTAGCCGGCAGAAATATTTCTTCTGCATGCTCCCGGATACGATCCGAAAGGCTGCCGGAAAAATCATTCCGTACATCTATAGCCCAGAGAATATCGCTCATGGAAGAGGTTGCATCCTGGCTGAGCGCTACTATTTTATCCAGCTTCTGCTCATTTACCTTACCCACGTTTCCGCTGATCCTGAGATTACCTGAAAACAATGAGATCTCCGTGAGCAGACTACCCACATCATCATGGAGGTCACTGGCAATCTGTAAGCGCAACCGTTCAAGCGATCTTATATTCCTCAGCTTCACATAGAAGAATAAAACGATACCCCCTCCCGTGATCACCAGCAAAAGCGGATAAAACCACCAGGCTTTATATATCGGTTGTTTCACCACCAGATGAAACAACAATTCATTCGCAGCAGGTGTACCTCCTGCACTTGTGGCTTTTACCTGAATCGTGTATCGCCCATGTGGCATACCACCCAAACGGATCACCGGATTGCCCTGCAGCGCTACCCAATCATCAGACAACTCCCGGATACGATATGAAAAATTGTTGTTTTCCGGATCCTTGTAATCACTAAGTCCCAGGTTAAATACCAGCGGCGCATTGGAAGAATACATGACCAATTCCTCTCCTTCTCCTTTAAAATGCTGAATGGAAAGACCTTTCTCTCCTTTCTCAGACCAACCAGAAACCGGTGTCACAAATAAGCGTGGGACGGAAACTCCGGGATCCGGAATCTGATCCGGATAAAAAGCTACCATACCATTCACGCCGCCAAAATACATCTTACCCGATGATGCCCGATAGAAAGAAGACTGATTAAACTCATTACTGTTTAACCCTTCCGAAATATAATAGTTGAAAAAAATTCCTTTAGCCTTATTATACCGACTCAAACCATTGTAAGTACTGAACCATCGGTTATCGGCAGTATCTGTCAACATACCATATACGATATCACTACATATCCCGTTTGCTCCTTTGTTTAGAATAGTGACGCTGCCGACAGAAAGATCAACCACATTGATCCCATTACCGTTTGTACCTATCCACAGTTGTCCATTAGAATCTTCTTCAGCAAAGAAAATATCATTACTGGAAACCGCCGGTTTTGATTGCATATGGAAATGCTTCAAAACACCTTTTTTGGTATGAATGAGAAAAACCCCATTGTCTGTAGACACCCACAACTTCTCCGGATGGGCTGCTCTGGAAATATAACGAACCATTCGCTTGCCAATATTGTATTTATCCTTCCGATGATGTACAATAGCCCCGCTGGATAAATCGTAACTCACCAGACCATTGTTGGAGCCAATCCAGATTATGCCCGCTTCGTCACGACATAGTGCGTAGGTTCTTGTAACATTTTTCAAAATTGCCCGATTATAAAAATCAATTTCAAACTTCTTCTTTTTTTTATCAAATCTGTAAAATTGCATAAAATGGGATGCCACGTAAATATATCCGTCACCTCCATCCAATAATGCAAATGGTGTGGCAGGGATTTTCATCTCATTGTAATCAATTATTTCATACCGTTGCCATTTCCCCAGAAGAGTAGAAAAATAATATAGTCCAAATCCACCGCCAGCCCATAAATCCCCATTGACATCTGCTATCATGCCACGCATAGTAGCAGGCGGAGACTGATCAGGCAATATCCGTTCAAACAGCGCTGCATCCTGCCTGATCTTAATAATACCACTGGTGGATCCAATCCATAAGATCTCCTCTTCATCCTGAAAAACACATAAAAAACGTGCATGAATGTTTGAAGAAAGTAAATTTTGACTGGCTATATCATTTATATGTCCCGTACGTAAGTCTACAGATAACAGGTGACCCGGCCCGTTTGAAACATGTAATAGTTCCCCGCGAATATTCATTAAAGGTTCACCCGACCACCCATGCCTCTCTGGCATCATTCCGGATATATGATACTCCATTTCATTCCGATCATAAAAAAAAGACAAACGGTTCCTGTATGCAATAAAAACAGAGTCTCCATAATTTTTCGTAAAAAAAGGAACATCATCATACTTATAGCTTACTGATATTGTATCCACCATCCCGGATAACAACGATAACCGGAACAAGCCTGAAGAATAATAAGTGCAGAACAAGAGTGAAGAGTCTGTTTCCCAGGCGAGATCCCTTGCATATAACCCAATACGCTCACTTTCGTTCCGCAGCCTGTATACTAAACGTACATTCTTTGCTGTCTGATCTACAACAGCAATCTCGCCGGTCTGGTATGCCACATAGACCGTCTTGTCCGGAGCTGTTAATAACGCAGTGATACGTCCGCCGTTCCACTCCTCCGTTGCTCCCAGATACCTGAGACACCCTCCATCTTCAATAACATACAACCCCTTATCCGTACCAATCCATATCTTATTTATGACCTCCTGATATTCCAGATGTGTAATGATCAGCTTACTGAGTTCAGGATAAGGCCGGGTAAAATTATACCCGTCATACATATTCAAACCATTTGCCGTGCCGATCCACATCAAACCATCACGGCTTTTTATGATCCCGGTAATATGGTCATTCGATAACCCGTCTGACTTATTAAGCACCTCAACTTTTGCATGAAGTACCGGCATGTTAAGCACAAGCAAAAAAATACACCAGACCCAATTCTTTACATGTATCATTTTGTCAAACGGAAACGATTTTGAAAAAGAGAGAAAAGCCAATTTAAAACTTTTTAAAAATAAAAGACAAAAAATTAAATATTGGCATATATACCATTATCTGAATTGCTCCATTATTCCAAATAAAATTGTTAAAAATAGTACCTTGCATTATAAAGTACCATACTTAACCTATATTTGCATCACAAATTACAGGCATGACCATTGGCAATACAGAATCCCAGATGCGCAAAGGGCTGCTTGAACTGTGTATTCTGGGCATCATACGAAAAGAAAAAGAAGCCTATCCGAGCGATATTCTGGAACAATTAAAAATGGCCAGAATGGTGGTATTGGAAGGCACGCTATATCCACTGCTTACCCGTCTTAAAAATGCCGGCATGCTGGATTACCGATGGGAAGAATCTCCTTCCGGCCCACCCCGCAAGTATTATTCTCTGACCAAAAGCGGACTAAAATTCTATATGCAACTCCATACCGCGTGGCAGGAATTACGTCATACTATTGATCACATTACCGAACCATAACAAAAACTGTTATTATGCAACGCATCATCCAGATTAACATAGCAGGCCGTCTGATTCCGATAGAAGAAGATGCTTACCAGTCACTCAAAGCGTATATCGCATCACTCGAACAACAGTTCGCTAATGAAGAAGGAAAAGACGAAATCATTCAGGATATCGAATACCGTATAGCGGAACTTTTCAGCTTCCGGCTCCAAACCGGGGCCCCCGCGATTGACCTGGCCGATGTACGGAAAGTGATCGAAACGCTCGGACCGGCGCACGACCTGGGCGATCATAACAATTATATAAACCCCAATGTGCCGGCACATTATACCAACAAACAGAGGGAGGAAAAGACAGATACTACCAAAGCGGGAAGAAAGCTATACCGCAATCCCCACAACAGGATGCTGGGCGGAGTATGCGGTGGAATCGGCCGGTATTTCGACATTGATCCGGTGATCATACGACTAATTTTTGCTCTGTTTTTCATATTTGCAGGCGCAGGATTGCTGGTATATATTGTTGCATGGATCGTCATACCTGTAGCCAAAACACCACAGCAACTGGAAGAGATGCATTCAGGCAATCCTGTCAGTATTCACGACATGGCGCAAAACATGAGCGAAGAACTACATGAGCTGAAGAAACGTGGAGAAAAAATGAGCCGTGAATTGCGGGATTTTTTCAGCAGGAAAAAATAGCACACATTATCACAAAATCCGGGTGCAATTCAAATCATCGATCCGGCCTATAATCGGTTGCATGGATCAATCAGAAGGGTTGACAAGACCTTAAAACGTTCACCAGTGAACAGCATACATCATAGTTCTGCTCCGCTACCATTGAAGTACGTTGCAATTTAATGGTGAGCAACACCCCTCTCTGTCTCCCCTCAATGGGAGACGATCACTTTGTAGCCATCGACGTACTTCTGCTCGTGCCACGATGTGATCATCCCTCATCGAGGAGGGAATGAGGGAGGTGTTCCTTACACTATGAAAACTTCATTGCCTTTCCTATATATCCTCACCGTCATTCTTATTATTGTTTAGCTGAGCAAAATAAGGACTGCCCATGACAGTTTATGTTCTCATTAACATCGAAATTGAAGAGGGATTTGTTCATACAGGTCCTGTTTTACAATCCTGCATCAGCAACTTCTCTTATATCTTGTCATTGGGTAGCTAAAATTTGAATTGCGCCCTCCACCTGTTATATTTTGTGACCAAACAGGCTTAACTTTAGACAGTAAAAAAACTGTTCTTGCAATGCCTTACACAGAAGAACCCATGGTAAACGTGATTGCCATATTAAGGACACGAGGATACACCGAAAACTTTAACCTGCTGGAAGAAAACCTGTCTTACAAAAAAGGCGGAGAGCCCGTAGATCTTAACGATATTGTTATTGATAAAACATACCGTTTTTCCGGTATGAATGATGTGGCAGACGAAGCCATCTTATATGCCATGACACATAAAAAAGACGGGGTAAAAGGAATATTCGTGAATGGTTACGGTATTTATTCCGACGAAGGCGCAAACCGCGTAATCAATCAAATTGAAGTACATGAAGATGATAATGACGAGTGGCTAAAACCCTGATTACTTCAGCAACTCACACGGCTTGAGACCGGTGGCCTTCTTAAATGCCGTACTGAAATGTGAAATACTGCTGAAACCAAGCTCTGCAGCAACATCCGATACGGAATAGCCCGGCTGTGCAAGCAATTGTTTTGCCTTGCTGATTCGGAGTTCACGCTGGTATTCGTGAATCGTCTTACCGGTCAATGCCTTAAAACCTTTTTTCAAATAACATTCATTCATGGCTACCTTACGGGAAAGTTCCTTGATCGTAAGTGATTGCTCATACTGCGTATCAAGTATATGCCTTGCTTCGGATATTTTTTCGCGTTCGCTGTCATAAGCCAGAAAGCGGCAGGCGGGTACCGGACAAGTATCAAAAGGAACAAGTATTTTTTCAAGTGCTCGCCGTAAGAGGTGCAAGGCCAATTCCGTCTGATGCAGAGACTGCAAAAATCCGGTGATCGCCCTGGTTTCTTTCAACTGGCTTAGCAATGATTCCGTCTGCGTACAAATGGAAAATTGCTGTTCCGTGGTCTTATCGAACCTGAACGGTACATGTGCGACCAGGGTTTCGGGCGGATACTGATCAAAAAAAGACGGCTGGAAATGCAGCCAGTACACCCGGGCAGTTTCTGAAGGAAACTCGTTATGCTTCAGATAGAGCAATTGTACGCTAAACTGATGATCATCAATCGGAAAGAGATACAGACGACCATGTTCCTCCGGCAGATGCCGGTCTGCGAACCCAATCTCCATTTGCTCGACGTGGATGATCTGGCTCACCAGTAAAACATCACGTTGTATTACCTGCGCATCCTGACCCAGGAAACGTCCCAGCGGGGAATTGGTTTGATGTGTATTCTTTACCAGCGTCACGGACGCGAAGTTACATCAATATACCTTAAAACGATCTCATCCCGGGCACGTCCTATTGTCATAAAAATGTCATTATTCAACCTGAACCCTAAGGCCCTTGCTATGACTGGAAAATTCAGGTGCATACATACATTGCAGGGTTGCAATACCCACTGAAAATGATCCTTTATTTGTTACGAACATAGGATATTCAAAAACATATTTCCCCTTCCGCAGATAGCTGATAAAGAAATTGGAAGAAATATCACCGGTACTTTCATAATACCCCAGCCCACCCTGCCAGCGATAGCCGCTCAGGACATTTACAGGTTCGAAACCGGCCCCTCTCATATCTTTCAGATGCACATACTCCATATCCCGGTCGGATATAATTTCAATCCTTGAAATCAGCTTATCCCCAACACGAAGTTTTGTTTTTTCTGTAACAAGCTCCAGCACCGGCCCCTTGTCCGTACTCCGTGTTACAAACAATTGTTTTCGTATTTCGAGTGAATGGGCAGCCGGTGTTATCTCCTCGAGGTTTTCAAAATACTGCCAGTACACAGCTCCATAGGAAGCTATTCCCGATGGCACATCTTTTCCCTGATCTTTTCCCGGCGCCGTGGAAATCGTAATATTACCCATATCCGGCACGATCTGTTCACGGCCATAAGCCGTTTTGAAATACCCCGAACCAGCCTCCTGTTTTTGTGCAGTACTGCTGATCTCTTCCGCCCCGAGCCTGATGGTCACTTCTGGCGCATAGGTAAGCCATTGTGTGCCTTGCAACAGGAAAGCATAACATGCATCTGCCGTAGCTTTTGTTGTATGCCAGTTCTGTGTCTGTTTCTGTTTCAGCAGCCACCGGCGCATACCATCTATATACTCCGTATCACGGGCAACTTCAGCAAAACATTCGACCAGCAAAGCCTGAGCCTCAACAGGCGCTTCGTGCCACCACCAACTGCGCCCTGTTTGCAGCCAGTAAATCCCCATCTCTTCATTCCTGATGGCGGTTTCCCTCAGCGACTGAAGGATAACCGACGCTATTTGTACATCACCATCACGATGTAGTGACAGTGCGATCATACCTTTCATATAGGCATTAAAAGAAGACCAGTATTTAGCTGCCTGTTTTTTATAATAATCCACAGCAGCCTTTGTCTCTTTATCCTGTATCTGCCGGTCAGTAAAAAAGCTGCGCATATACAAATACTGTATCTGCAATACACCGACCTGCTGATCATCCAACTTCGCCTTAGACCGTTGCAGACGTTTGTAATCCTCAAGTATCTGGCGGTCGAGCCAGGAAGTTGTTTGTGTTACAATACCTTCCGATTGCCTGGTATGAACACCCAGATGGCGCAGTCTGCCGATACCGGTTGTGATATACTGCGTAATGTAACGGTCGGGATGGTTACTCCCCGAAAACCAGGGAAATGCCCCTTCCGGTAAGATCATCTTATTCAGTTTAGCCACCGCAGCGTCAAGATTGCGACTTAATTTATGCGTTTCGAAAAGCAGGGCAATACGTTTTTTCTGCTCCGTTTCATTTTGCGCTTCGAGTAACCAGGGCGTTTCCTCCAGCAAGGCTGTTTTCAGTTCCTGATTCTTCTCAAGATCAGACAAGAGCGCCATTGTATCTGCTGTCTTCCATTCATCAAATACTTTTTTCACCCCCGGCGCTTTATTAACAATATGTCCGGCCAATGCGTTGGCGTAGTACCGGTTGAATATCTGTTCGGCACATTCATGGGGATATTCTGCCAGATAAGGCAAAGCCTGTACGACATACCAGGCGGGATTGCCCGTGAACTCTACTGTAACACGATGCTGTGCCAGGGTATTGCTGCCCCCCGACTGCAACAGTTTATCAAAACGGAATGACTTTGTACCATAGCCGTTTATCCAGAGCGGTGTAGTTTCCGTTACCATCATCCGGTTGCTCACCACCGGAAGTATATGAGACTCTCCATCTGTAAAATTCCCTGCGCGAGCCGATATCCGCACTGTTACCGGTTGATAAAGGCTTTCCGGCACATAGACCTCCCAGGATACAGATGCGCTGCCCCCCGGTCCTACGCGGAAAGGCTGGTCCGTCTGCTGCAAACGAAATGGCAGCGTCAACTCCTTACCGGTAAAAGCATCTGTAAGCATCAGCCAGGCAGTACCATTGAGTACATCATCAGTCAGATTACTGATTTTCGAAGAGATGATCATTTTGTCGCCCTGCCGGAAGAAACGTGGCAGGCCCGGTGTTACCATCAGGTCTTTTTGTGTTTTCACACGCCCCTCGAATGTTCCAATCTTCATATCAGGCGTATGAGCCACACTCAGCAACTTCCATTCGGTAAGCGCTTCCGGCATCGTAAAGGACATACGGATATTGCCGTCTTTATCTGTTTTGATATCCGGGAAAAAGAATGCAGTCTCATTCAGATTCGTACGTACATCTGTCTGCGGGGGAGCCGAAGCCTCACCGGCATTTCCGGCAGCAAGCGATACAAGTGCCTCTTGCTGCACAGCTTCAGACTCTGCAGCCTGATCGCTAAGCACCTCTTCCCTGTTTGCCATAAGCTTTGGCGCCGCAGACATCACCTTGGAGGCTACGCCACGTGTCCTGTACCCATAATAATAGCGGGAAGTGATTTCCATCAAACGGTCGTATCGTTTTGTGAAAATTTCCGGCGCCACTTCCGTACGTCCGCCAACAGAGATACCGGAAGCCGCACCAAAACCATATTTCCCCCAATTCACATACTTGTAGTTCTGCGGGTACAATCCGGAAAAACTCCAGCCATGTGGCTTAAACATATCCAGCGAAGCATCGTATAAGGCGGCAGCCATTTCTGCCGCTACGACCTCCTTCTTATCGCCACGTACCGTAAGCGTCCATGTTTCTTTTGCACCAGGCTCCAGTTTATCCCTGTGCGTTTCCCATGCAATATCAAGTTCTTTATTCTTCCATGGCACCGGCAGAAAAACAGATTCCTCATACACGCGGTTCTCCCGGACTGCGATCCAGTAGAGGCTAATGCCTCCACGATCTTGTTCCGACACAACCGCCTTCCATTCCGAAGATTTTTTCGGTGTCGTCTGTACAACGTTTAGCTGTGGGTTTGCAGACGACTGACTATACCGTATCCAGTGCATGTCCGCAATTCCAGAAGCAAGCCATACATGAGCCTGCTGCCCCGGCTGCCAGGACTGGCCGTTCTGTACCGTAATTTTCGCATATGGACCGTACCCCTGACTATTCGGGTCAAACACTTCCACATATTTTTTCTCCCGCACTACACGCCCCGACTTGTCAACAGCTTCTGACTCCAGCAGATACCAGCCTCCCCGCTTCCAGACACTTTCCGGAATATTCACCTTACCATGGGCCGTTGTGCGCCACGACTGATCAAATACTGCCACTTGATCATGCTTCCAATTGACAGGATTATGTTCATCTTTATACACATCCCGCGGGAAGTACTTCCGGAAAGTCTCTTCGTCCATCACATACTGGTCCGGCTGCGACCATAACCTGTTCCTGTAATACACAGAAGGAGCAGATAAAGGATAAATACGCAGACGAACCTGAGCCGGAACAAAATCTCCGTTCAGGCTCTGCGTCGTCAGTTTAATGGTATCCAACTGATGTGGCTGCGCTTTGTCCGGCACGGATGCCACGATTTGAAGGGTGCGATACCCTACGGACATGGGAAAAGCAGCACTTCGGGTTTCTCCATTCAAATCCGTAACATCCGCATATACCGTGTACGTAAAAACAGGCTGCGCTGCTGTATCCACAGTCGGATCCGGAAGCGCTTTAAATGATATTTCTGCCCGCCCGTCCCCACCGGTAACAACAGACCCGTTCAACATTTCCACCTCTGCTGTACGGGGAAAATCAAATCCATAAAACATCCATCGATACGGATACCTTGTTGCACGCACTACCCGGTAGTTTACCGTAGCTCCGTCGACCGGATTCCCGGCAAATGCCTGTGCATTTACCCGTACAGACACTGTTTCATTCAATGAATAAGCAGTTTTCAATGTATCAAACAGCACCTGAAATTTAGGTCGCTTATACGCTTCCACAGAAACATAACAATCCCCCGAAATATTACCGATACGCATCTGACCGGCAAGACCCGATTCCGGAGCTATAAACGAACCATGCACAGCACCGTACTCATTTCCCGTCAACTGCAGTTTGTGCACTACCTGACCATTAACGTCAAAGAAACTAACTTCAGTTGGCTGACCTGTAATGACACGATTACTCCTGCCATTACTATCTACAGTCACCATAATACCTTTAAACCAGATCGTCTGGCCGGGACGATATATACTCCTGTCTGTGAAGAAAAAGGTATGCGTCTGTTTCTTATGTTCTGCAGGCTGCCGGCTACCGGAAAAATACCCTCCCTGATACAATACATCATCCTTATGGCGAACCACAACCCGTACGCTATATTTTCCGTTCATACGAAACGAGCCATCGGCATCACTCACAGCCGTGCCTGTCTGCCGGTAATCATATCCCTGAGTTTTCCGGTTATACTCCTGCTCATAAAATACAAGCCGGGCGCCGGGCATCGGAGCGCCGGTTTTTCGGTTAAGTACATAACCTGCCACGCCACTATTCCCACCATGCGACAGGGTAACAAAACTAATTTCCGACACCTGGAACCCTGTCACAAAAACTTCCTGTCCTGCCAAAGCCGGATCTTTTTGCTCGGAAACAATCACAGCATAACATCCCTGCGACAATGCATCCACTTTAATTTCTGTTGTGTGCATTTCCATATCATCCATGCCGGGCAATGATTCAGACCATGAAACTACAGGAACCCGTGACAGCAAAATCTTTGTATATGCTTCATCATTTTGCTCCAGCTTGCGCAACCCGCTGTCACAATCCAACTGTACGACCTTTAAGTACACCTTTGATATATTACGGTAGGTAAGTAATATTCTGGAAGGCGCTCCGGGCAATACCACTTCTTCTGTCTGGAGATTTAATTGATGCCGGGTAATGTCCCCAAGTTTTCCATGTGCCAGTATAGCTGCCTCCGATTTCGGGAAACGGATAATGATTTGCTCCAGTTTTGTTCGTACATCCTTTAGATTGCGCTGCGCCTGTTTTTTGAAGCCCGGGTAATTTGAATATTCTTCCGCTGCAAGTATTTCGGCAACCCGGAATGACGCCATCGCTGCCGCGGGTTCTTCGGGATAACGGGCAGCCAGAGATTCCAGCGCCTTCAGGTACAGGTCCTTCTTATCCGGCAACACAGAATACTTATAAACAAACTGAAGCCGCTGCAAATCTGCATCAATCAAAGCAGCGGGGATTTCGTCTCCCGCGTGAAAAGCCGATGCATCCTGATACAGCTTTAATGCTTGAAAATGTAATGCTGCTGTATCCGTTGTAGTAAATTTATATTGCACAAACTGATCCGCAGGAAGAAAGGATGCAGGGTCATTGATCGTAAAATGGTAAGCGGGTCGGGTAATATCCTTTTCTTCATCCTGAAAAAAACCGATCGCGCGAAACACCAAAAGGTCATACAGTGAGGGACGCAGGTGTTCTGTATTTTCCCCCTTTATCAACAGCGGATCTATTGTTGCTATATTGATCTGCTGTAATTTTTTACTATCGTGCAACGAACGGAGATAATGTACCGTGACCTCCCGATAAAAACGGTCTGCACTCCAGAAAGAAAAATCATCTTCTTCGTTATCCGCTACCCGGCTACGCTGTAATATCTGCCAGCGATTTTGCCGGTAATAATCCCAGTAAAGCTGTGCTGTCAGGCTGTTCCAGATCGCGTTATAGGGGAAAGCCGCCGTGGCGGCCTCCTGCAGCGCAAAGGCGATACGGACGGAGTCTGCATTTTCCTGGTAGGCAGTGGTAGCCTTCAGCAGGTACAACTGAGCCTTGAGCATCTGCACCTCCTGCTTTGTAGCCTGTGCTTTACGATAAACATCCCGGATGACCTTTTCCGCAGACTGCGGCAGGCCGGAATCAAACAGGGAATCTGCTTTCCTCCATTCGGCAGCATACGGATCCTGCTGGGCATATAAATGATTCATACAGCTTACCAGTATGATAACGAGGGGGAACAGTATTTTTTTCATAGGCTTTCAGGTGGTGCAACAGGAACCGCACATTCTTATCATACAAAGAATGTACCACATACAAAGTTAGGGGGTTATTCCGGAGGGAAGGTCAGGGCATAAAAACTCCCCGTCTCTCTATGAAACGGGGTTATCTATAAAAAACGATTACATTTACTTATGCACGCCCGCAGGCGCCTCGCAGGAAATACCGGTAACAAAAAACAGATGGGAGGTACGCTGATGTTATACCCTGTTTATTGTTCAGGGCGTATATTTTGATTTCACGTTTTCTATTTCTCTCTGTGATATTCTCCCTTGAAGTAATAGTGCTGTCCGTTGTCTTCGCTATAGCCTTCGAAAATGAATTTGTCTTCCGAAAGTTCAAGTATCGAAAAGGGTGCTCCGCCCAATGTGATTTTGTTGCCGTTTATGGTGTAAGCATTGAGCACGCTGCTATTGTTTACGTCCTCACACTGACCGTTAACCACAGCCCACCAAACATCTTTGTAGGTGCCCTCTGCATACATTTCAACATACTTTCCCTGCGGGCATTCGTTGACGTTAACCATTTCAATTGAGCTGCCGTATGCACTCCCATTAAAAAACAGATATGGGATCCATTTGCCTGCAATGCCTGCGGGTGGCATTATTTCACCGCCTGCCGCCGCTTCACTACCGGTCATGGTAAAGTCAGGCTGGTCAAATTGTATGGTTTTGTCAACAATGATGCCGTTCAGCGTTTGTCCGTCATAACTGAGTGTAATGCTGTTGCCGGAAAGCGAAAACGTGCCATTGATGACTTCGGTTTGTCCTTCAGGTGTTGAAGTGTTGGTGGCACGAACCATGCTGATTGCTTCAAAAGTATTATCGGAATGATTCAGCGCCATGTTGAAGGTGTATATAATGTAACTGCTTCCGCTTGAGCTGTAACTTGAACCCTGATAAAGCGACAGCGACGAATTGTCCGATCCATACTGGTCTACTGTGGCAACTACGGTGTGCCCGGGAATTTCAAATCTTACAGTAGGGTTTGAGCCATCCTCCGCTACGGTAAAATACATCAAAACCTGCTCATCGGCTGTACTGAAACGCAAATCGTGGTAGCTGGAACCTGCTTCTATCTGCATGACAGTGGTCAGGTGATACACGCTTCCGTCAAAATAAACAGTCGCAGTACCTTTACTTCCGACCACAAGGTTTACAATAAAGTAGCCCGATGAACCCACCATAACGCCGCCATATCTGCCGGCTGCCGTTGTAACCGTGTTGTCACCCAAATCACCCGGCTTGTCTTTTTTACACGAAGAAAATAAGAGCATTACAAGTACAAGGCTCGTTAAAATCAGGTGTGTTTTTTTCATTTTTTATCTATTACTGCTTGATGATTTTCTTTGCAATCCGCCCTGCTTCTGTAGTAACCTGTAGCAGATAGATGCCGGGAGGGCCGTCCAGTTTCATTGCTGCGAATTGCTGACCGGTAATCTCATGCACAGCCAGCCTGCGGCCATGCAGATCATATATTTCCATAACGGCATCTGCGGGATATCCCAGATCAATCATAAGCATACCCGTTGTAGGGTTAGGAAAAACCGTATATCGCGCAGGATGTTCCCGGCGATCATGCACACCCGCCGGCGGATCACAAGATATCTCAGTCACATAAGTACCGACACCGTTTGCCGGCGCCTCCACTGTGATATCTCCGAAAGCAGCCGCCCCGCTAAGACGGCCGGTTGCATACAAACGCCCTCCGGCATCAGCAGCCAGCAGCGGATGCTGAAAATTACCCCAGGAGGCTATTGATGCATTTTGATCCATCTGCACTGAATCT
Source organism: Flavipsychrobacter sp. (assembly GCA_037190845.1). Classification (GTDB taxonomy): domain Bacteria; phylum Bacteroidota; class Bacteroidia; order Chitinophagales; family Chitinophagaceae; genus JBEBVQ01. Next base: position 62,259 of record JBBCJI010000027.1, read on the forward strand.
GTCAACACACCTGTTTCGCTGATATGGTAAATGGTTCTGTAAGAAGAGGCAAAGCAGCCCTTCCCGGGAGTCGGGGCAAGGGCTTGAGCAGCGCCTCCCCAGGGTTCATGAACCCATAACACTTGCCCCTGGGGGTCTGTGCCTGCAATAAAAGCGCCAAAGGTCAGCGTATCATCACCGACTATCGCAGGAAGACTGGGGAAAAAGGCGCCTGAGAGAAAAATATTACCGGTAGTCGGGCTTATTGCAATGGCCGTTGCAGCGGCATCCGCGTTTACCTTTCCTCTGCCGGCGACTTTTGCCCACTGCCATTGTCCGTCAGTACTGATCTTGGCAAGATAGAACGGGTCTGTTCCATCCGGGGGCATCGCTAATGTATCATTCCCGAACACCCTATTCGCTCTCGTTTTACCGAATACATAAGCATTACCCGTCGCATCCGTGGTAATGGTATGCCCAATGCCATGATAAGTACCTCCGCCCTGCGGTGCAATGGCCCAGTCCCACCGACCGGAGCGGTTCAGCTTTGCAAACACCAGTTCGTCGGGGTTTGAAGTAGCGCTTGTGAGCGTAATACCATCCAGCTCTATTGTTCCCCCAAAGCCTCCGGAGAGATACAGGTTCCCTGCTCCGTCAATGGCAAGCGGCGTAATGCCGGAGCTGATATGTTGTTCGATCGAATAACCGCTCGTGGCATAAATATTATTCGTCACGGTTGATATGAATTCCCCGTCGGCGCTAAGCGTGGACAGGAACAGATCATGATAATGTGTCCGTACGGATGTTAGCGTATCAGGCCCGAAGAAAGCAGTCTGGGTGAAACAACCGGCAATATAGATCTCCCCGGTATTCCCCACCTTCACTGCGCAGCTATGCACATCGCCCGTACCCGGTATTGCTACAGCCCAGAGATACTGCCCCTCCGGGCTGATCCGGGCAACAAAGGAATGTCTCCGGGTGTATGAAACGGCAGGCCCGTACAACGTGTCTTTACCCAGGATAATGGAATCCGAAAACGAGCCGGTTACATAAACATTACCGGCGGCATCCGCATCAATAGTGGAGTTCAGTGCATCGAACGAATTGGCCCAGGAGTGATCCATACAGGGATCCTGCGCTTTCCCGGGCAAAGAAGCTGCCAGAAGAAATATACATACAATGAATAGCCGGTGTATTGATTTGATACTCATGGTTAATTTTTTTACTTGTTTTTATATTTCCTGTTCATTTGACCTTCCGGTTCCACTCCGTTTTTTGAACGTATGCTATATCAAAACCAACAAGGGTATTACTTCTGATACAGTACCTACTGCCTGATGATCTTCTGCGTAACCCTCCCGGATGCGGTAGTGATCTGCAGCAGGTAGATACCGGAAGGACCGTCCAGTTTCATTGCTGCGAATTGCTGACCCGTAATCTCATGCACAGCCAGCCTGCGGCCATGCAGATCATACACTTCCATAACGGCATCTGCAGGATATCCCAGATCAATCATAAGCATACCCGTTGTAGGGTTAGGAAAAACCGAATATCGCGCAGGATGCTCCCGGCGCTCATACACCCCTGCAGGCGGATCGCAGGAGATCTCGGTCACAAAGGCGCTGCCGGTAGTGGCTGCCGCTTCCGCCCTGATATTCCCGAAAGTAGCCGACGGCCCGTAAAAGAGGCCGGTTGCATACACACGCCCGCCGGCATCAGCAGCCAGCAGCGGATGCTCAAAATGATTAGCCTGCCACGATCTGAACACTATATTGGTATCCACCAGGAAAGAGTCTGTAAACACCCCCGTTTCGCTTACATGATAAATGGCTTTGTAAGAAGCGGCATAGCAACCATTCCCGGGAGTCGCAGCAAGAGCATAATAAGTGCCAAGGACATTGTTATAGCCTTCCGTCCGGGGCTGATGAGCCCAGAGCAGTTGCCCCCCGGGATCCGTGCAGGCGAAAAAAGCTCCGCTGGTCAGGGTATCATCCCCGAAAACCGCAGACAAATGGGTAGAATAATCACCTGAAATGAAAATATTACCGGTGGCAGGGCTTACCGAAACTGCCTGTGCATAGGTTTCTGTATTCATATATGCCCTGCCGGGCGCTGTTGCCCACTGCCATTGTCCGTCAGGGCTTATTTTAGCAAGATAGAAGGGAGCTCTTGCTGCACCCGCATCTCCCGCTAATGTATCATCCCCGAACACGACATTATTCCGTGTCTTGCCCAACACATAAACATTGCCGGCCTCATCGGTTGTAATGGTATGCCCCATTCCGGCGCTTGTACCTGATGCACCCAGGGATTGCGGAGCAATGGCCCAGGCCCACTGCCCTGACCGGTTCAGCTTTGCAAATAAAAGGTCATCTAAATTTGAAGTACTGCTTGTAAGCGTAATACCATCAAAATTTGCCGTTCCGTTAAATGATCCGGCGAGATACAGGTTCCCCGATCCGTCAATGGTAAGCGGTGAGATACCGGCCACAATGACATCTGAGGCGATGATCGGAATACCATCCGCATTATAGATATTATTGGTTACTGTCGAGATGAAATCTCCGTCAGCGCTAAGCGTGGATAAGAAGAGGTCATGATAATTTGTTTGTGCGGAAGACAATGTATCCGTACCGAAAAAGGCGGTTTCGTTGAATGAACCTGCAATATAGATCTCCCCCGTATGCCCGACCTTTACCGCAGCGCTATGCACCCGGCCCGTACCCGTTATCGCTACGGCCCAGAGATACCGGCCCTCCGGACTGATCCGGGCAACAAAAGAATGATGCTTCACATGACTTGATGCCGGCGGACCATACAACGTATCTTTACCCATGATGAGCGTATCCCTGAAAAGACCGGTCACATATACATTACCGGCATCATCCGCATCAATGGTGGCGCTCCGCGCATTGAAAGAATTAGCCCAGGAGAAATCCATGCAGGGATCCTGTGCTTTCGCGGCACAATAACCCGTCAGAAAAAATATAATCACGAAGAACGACCACGGTCTGAATCTGATATCCATAATTTTGATTTTTTCATAGCACATTTGAACTATGTCGCTATCAGCCATACAGGCTCTTTCTGCAAAGAAAAAACATACAGGAGTAACCGGCAATACCTGTTTTCAGGTATATTCTCAAAGAGAAGATTACAACCAATTTATTTTCAACACTTTTTATTTCCTGAGTGATTCTTCAGATAATGCCTTTCCGGAGCGCATCCACTACCAGCTCTACCGTATTCCTGGCCCCGGTTTTAGCCATGATGTTCCGCCGGTGGGTTTCGACTGTTTTTTTTGACAAAGACAAAAGTCCGGCAATCTCATCCGTAGTTTTCCCGACGGCAAGCTGCCGGATCACCTCAAGTTCTCTCCGGGTGAACGGATGAGCTATCACATTCTTCAGATCAAACGGTTGATACTGGTCCAGCACTTTTTCATCAAACACATCAATTCCGAGGTATGACGGCTCACCATCCAGACCGACAAAAGACAACCTGTGGTTATTTACATCCGTGATGTGCGTTATGTCGGTATGCGAACCAAATACTTTCAGCAAAGCCCCCTCCGGAGTGGTCTGCATGGTGATCGTCTGGAGCAGAAACAGCCGGTAGCCGGCGTTTTTTGTTTTTTCCCGAAGGCAATAGGAGATCTTATATTTGACCATCTTGTCCGGGGGAATACAGTTTTTGAGAAAATAGGCGACAATATCCTCGCATTTCATCACAAAATGGACATCATCCGGGTGGAGCAACTCTATTAATCGCTGTAGTGAAAAATCTTCCGGCTCAATGCCTAACAGTTCGCGTATGGAAGGGCTTACAAAGTCGAAAGTCAGCGTAGGGGAATCCAGCACATAATAATAGTAAGGGCCGGGACAAAAGATATCCGCGATATACCGGCTGACATCACCCCGGTTCAGCGGGGCTGATTTTTCTCCGAGGTATTTATCATGCGACCTCCATATGTCATAAATAATATCTATACTGCTGGACATAATTATCTCTGACAGATACAAAAGTAAAGAATAAATCTGCACGGCCCGAAGTGTGTAGGGTGCAATTCAAATCTTCGCGTTTCATATTGTGTGCATTCAATGAATGTTTTATGTATTTCCTTTGAAAAGAGCAGAATACTGGGCAGGGAGCACATCTCCCCGAAGCAGGATTGTTGCCTGCTGAGTATATGCTGCCCTTTCAGGGCGCAATGGGAATGTTGACGGCTTCCTGCCCCACGCGCTGCGTTGGGTTGTGTATATGCTGCCCCTGCGGGGCGAGCTCCTCCAAAGGCTGAATGCCAACCACGTAGAATATATGGCAGGCCTGATAACCTCCAAAGGCTGAAAGCCTTTGATACATACAACCCGGGGCAACGCCCCGGGCTATGGGCTAAACCGATATCACATGCGCCCTGAAAGGGCAGCATATACTCTTTACCCCATTCTTATTATGCGAAGATTTGAATTGCACCCAGTGTGTATATTAGTTCTTCGTGTACGCATTTCGTAGTATTGATTCTGTTTTCCGATTGGGGGAGCTGCATCCGACCCGATTCCACTGCAAACAAAATATCCGCTATTTTTGCGCTAATTTTAGCACATGCCGGATTTACATTTATATAATTCATATACCCGACAGAAAGAAAAATTTGAGCCGCTGACGCCCGGACATGTGGGATTATACGTCTGCGGTCCTACCGTTTCCGGTGAATCCCATCTGGGGCACGCGCGTCCTTACGTAACGTTCGATGTGGTGTATCGCTGGCTGAAACACCTTGGCTATAAAGTACGCTATGTACGCAATATCACAGATGCCGGACATTTTGAAGAAGAAGGTCGTGCCGCAGAAGACAAAGTAGCTGAAAAGGCCCGGTTAGAGCAACTTGAGCCTATGGAGCTGGTACATAAATACACCAACCTGTTCCATTGGGGCATGCGCCGGTTCAACTGCCTCGATCCGGATATCGAACCGATTGCCACCGGCCATATTATTGAGCAGATCAGTATGATCGGAACAATAATAGAAAAGGGCTATGCCTACGAAGTAAACGGCTCCGTTTATTTTGATGTAAAAAAATATGCGGAACATCACCCTTACGGCAAGCTTTCAGGTCGTGTACTTGACGATCTTCTGGAAACCACGCGCGATCTTGACGGCCAGGACGAAAAACGTAATAAAGTAGACTTTGCGCTGTGGAAGAAAGCCCCGCCCCAACATATCATGCGTTGGAAAAGCCCCTGGGGAGAAGGCTTCCCGGGATGGCATATCGAATGTTCGGCGATGAGCAGTAAATATCTCGGCGTACAGTTTGATATACATGGCGGTGGTATGGACCTTCAATTTCCTCACCATGAAAGCGAGATCGCACAAAGCACCGTTGCCCATGATCATGATCCGGTACGTTACTGGATGCATAACAACATGATCACCATCAACGGACGGAAGATGGGTAAAAGCTATAATAACGTAATCCGGCTGACAGAGCTTTTCAGCGGCAACCATCCGATGCTGGAGCAGCCATACCACCCGATGGTCGTGCGCTTTTATATTTTACAGACCCATTACCGCAGCACGCTTGATTTCTCCAATGAGGCATTACAGGCTTCCGAACGTGCATTGCGCAGATTGTGGGAAGCGTATGAGGTTTTAAAGAAACTGGCAAAACCGGAAACAGGTACAGCAAGCGATACAGAACTTGACCAGAAAGTACAGCAATGGTGCCGTGAATGTGAAGAATTCATGAATGACGACTTTAACACAGCGCGGGTCATTGCCAATTTGTTTGAGCTTGCACCGGTCATTAACGGAGTGAAAGGAGGTCAGGTAAAGCCAAATGCCTTATCTTCCGAAACATACCGTCTGATGGATCAAACCTTCCGGGCTTATATGGAAGACATCCTTGGACTACAGCCATTACAGGCAGAAGAAAACGACAAGCTTGACCAGGTACTTTCCCTGCTGATAGAGATACGGAAGGATGCACGTACCCGGAAAGATTATGCCACATCCGACCAGATACGCAACAGGCTGGCGGAAGCAGGCATAGTGCTGAAAGATGAAAAAGACGGTGGCGTGTCGTATACCATTGAATGATAACGGATGAAAAAACTGATGAGGTTGCTGCGCTATCTTGGTGATTATAAAGGTAAGATAGCCCTTTACTTTTTCACAAGCATGATGGCCATCCTGTTCAGCATATTTTCGCTGGGCATGCTGGCACCGGTGTTGCAGGTACTCTTTCGCGACCCTGGAGAAACGACAGGAACGACGAATGGTAATCTTCTATCGCATGTATCAGCCTATGTGCAGCATCTGATGCAACAGGAAAGCAAGCTCACCGTACTGACCTATGTCTGTATTACGGTAGTAGTCTTCACCTTACTCAAAAACCTCTTTCTCTATATATCAGTTTACCTGCTAAACCCCATCCGTAATGCCGTCCTCCGCCGGCTGCGTAACGATCTTTTCCGGAAAACGCTTTCATTGCCTATCGGCTTCTTTACCGAAGAACGAAAAGGCGACCTTATCTCCCGTATGACCAATGATATCAATGAAGTGGAGTTATCTATTATGGCGACGCTTGAGGTCTTTATCCGGGAGCCGTTGACGATCCTCTTCACATTAACGTCGATGATTATCATCAGTCCGCAACTGACGTTATTCCTCCTTGTTTTCCTGCCGGTGGCAGGGCTGATTATCGGCAGAATCGGAAAATCGCTCCGCAAATCTTCCAATATCGTGCAGGAACAACTGGGGCTGATGCTCGGTGTCATAGAAGAGACCCTCACAGGGATGCGGGTGATCAAAGCATTCAATGCCGAGAAACATCAGCATTTACGGTTCACACAGATCAACAACCTGTTGTTCCGTACCCGCAACCGGCTTGCAGCACGCCGTGAGCTGGGGTCACCTGTATCCGAAACCATGGGTGTAATGGCCGTCAGCGTGATTCTCTGGTACGGCGGCAATCTGATCTTCAACAATCAGGCGTCCCTGCAGCCGGAGCAGTTCATTCTGTACATTGCCCTGTTCACACAGATCATTAATCCGTTTAAAAATTTGTCCACATCCTTCTTTAATATCCAGAAAGGATCTGCCGCACTCGACCGCATCGCCCATCTGCTTGATGCTGATAACGCCATCCGGGAAGTCCCCGGCGCCAAAGACATCCGGGAGTTCAGACGGGAAATTGAGTTCCGCAATGTTTCCTTTTACTATGGGGAGAAGAAAATACTGGAAAACATCAATCTGAAAATTGAAAAAGGTAAAACTATAGCGTTGGTGGGCGCTTCGGGCGCCGGGAAATCTACGCTTGCAGATCTTGTACCTCGTTTTCATGATGTAACCGGTGGTGAGATACTGATTGACGGAGTGAATGTAAAAGAGCTTAAACTCGATGCCCTGCGCCGGCTGATGGGCGTGGTCAGCCAGGATCCAATCCTGTTTAACGATACGATCTACAGCAACATTACCCTCGGCACAGGTGGTACAACCATGAGGCAGGTGGAGGAAGCGGCACATGTGGCACATGCGCACAACTTCATTATGCAGAAACATGAAGGCTACCGGACGATCGTAGGAGACCGGGGGACCAAGCTCAGCGGAGGAGAACGTCAGCGGATCACCATCGCACGGGCTGTGCTGAAAAACCCGCCCATATTAATTCTCGACGAAGCGACCTCATCCCTTGATACCGAAAGTGAACGTATTGTGCAGGATGCCATCAACCAGCTCATGCAGCACCGTACCTGCCTCGTGATTGCCCACCGGCTGTCCACCGTACAACATGCCGACGAGATCATCGTGCTGGATAAAGGTAGCATCGTGCAACGAGGCAAACATAGCGATCTGATGCAGCAGCAGGGACATTACTGGAAATTGGTGGAGATGCAGCAGGTTAAGTAAGATATCACAATGTGTTAGATGTGTTGAATGTGACAGATGTGTCAACACATTTTACACATCTAACACATTTCCCACATTTACGCGTTTTCAATCCAATAACAATTCCAATAAATTACTTGCGGTATCTTTGCCATAATACTCCCTGATCATGAAAAAAATACTTGTTACAGGCGGATGCGGCTATATCGGCGGTCATACAATTGTAGATCTGGTTAATAACGGCTTTGATGTAATCTCCATAGATGATCTCTCGCGCGGCTCGTTGCGTATGCTGGCTGGTATTGAAAAGATCCTCGGGCGCCAGGTAAAGAATTACAAAGTAGACCTCACTAACCTGGAAGATACTCAGGCCGTATTCATGGAAAACCCGGACATCGCCGGGATCATCCATTTTGCAGCATATAAATCCGTACCGGAATCGGTAGCGGAACCTCTGAAGTATTTCCACAATAATCTCAACTCACTGGTAAACATACTGATGTGCGCACAGGAATTTAAAGTACCGCATATCGTATTCTCCTCTTCGTGCTCTGTATACGGGAATGCACAGACACTACCGGTAGATGAGCATGCCCCGCTGGCAGAAGCAGAATCTCCGTACGCACGCACCAAACAAATGGGCGAAGCGATATGCCGTGATTTTACACTCCAGAATAAAGATTTCAATACCATATTGCTGCGCTATTTCAATCCTGTGGGGGCGCATCCGTCGGCCATTATCGGGGAGTTACAAGAGAAACCGGAAAGTCTTGTACCGGTCATCACACAGACTGCAATCGGCAAGCGTCCGGAAATGCAGGTATTCGGCTCTGATTACGATACCCGCGACGGTTCCTGCGTACGGGACTATATCCACGTCATGGATATTGCCGATGCACACACAAAAGCATTACAGTATATGCTGGAAGGCCGCAACCGGCATAACTGTGAAATATTCAACCTTGGCTCCGGCGACGGCGTAACGGTACTGGAACTGATCGAAGCCTTCGAAAAAGTGTCCGGAAAATCCCTGAATTATAAACTGGGGCCACGCCGTGCCGGTGATGTGATCGCAGTATATGCCAACAATACCAAAGCCAGAGCGCTGCTGGGCTGGAACCCGCAGTATACGCTCGACCGCATGATGGACACCGCCTGGCGCTGGGAACTTGCCCTGCAGCATGAAGCGCAGGTGCAATTGAATTAGCGGCTTATCACCTTTCATCCCTACGCAAAAACCAGGCAATATACTATTGTCCGGCGCTCACGATATCAATAGACATACGGTATAAACCTGTATTTCACTTTAGTGCAATAGGCCACATAATCCGGATCTTCCGACAGGTGTCTTTCTTCCGTTACCGCCCGGAGAAAATAAATAACTGTCCATACCAGCATACCGGCTGCAGCCAGCGGGATATGAGGCAACACCGGTATCAGCGTAATCCACCAAACCAGCACCTTGGATATATATGCCGGATGCCGGACAATACGGTAAGCCCCCCGCTGCACAATACCGCGATTCGTCAGATTGGAGCATTTTGTGCCGAGCGATACGGATGCCCATACATACACAAACAGCAGGAGCATCACGACCAGCCGCATCACAAAAGTGGCTTCTATCGAATGGAAATAGGCATAGGTAGCGCTGTGGTGCGGCGCCAGGGATGCGGTCAGATTATTAAACGGCGGATAGCAGGCCAGCGTCACCAGCCAGCCCGACCAGGTGGGGTCTACTGATTTGATCCGGTTGCGCAGCCGGGAGGAGGAAAACAGGTAGCCAAAGGCAAACAACAATGTATCCAGCAGGTAAAACGCCGTTACCGCTACCGGGAAGACAATATTATTAAAACCTGTGAATAATGTCTGCGATCCTTTGTGGTGTATTACCCGCCGTATCTCCGACATAAAATCATGATAGTTACCCACGGTAAATTGTATCATGACCGGGATAAAAAACAGCTTCACCAGGATAAAGAGAAACAGGGTCTTCTCCGCACGTGAAATAAACAGCGGGGAACGGGATTGCTGCTGCAGGCAACGCAGCAGAAAACGGGCTGCTACCTGCAGGAATACATAACCATGGGCGCCCGATGTATCGGGGTGATCACGCTGACCTATATGCTTTACAATAGCAGCACATGAGTACATCACCGCTATACCCGAAAGTATCAGTAATGCCTGTGATTGAAGATAAGCGGCATACCAGGCATTACAGGTATAGAAAAACCATGCGCCCCAGATAAGCAGCATATCTGCCATAAGCAAATGCAGCCAGCTCACAGAGCCGGCTGCCGGTATGAAGACCCTCGTCAGTAACTTTCGCATACGATACCTCCGGATACCGTTAGCGGGTAAGGTTCATTCTGTTGCAGGCTCCGGATACGGTAGCTGTACCGTTCCATGTATAATCACCGTCTTCTGCAGTATAAGAAACTGAAGTCGGAGCGCTGTAAGTCTGGGTAACACAGCCACTGGCCCCGCAGGAAGGAGCGGATGAATATATCTCGGTAATGGTTCCGGCATAGCTGCCGCTGATGTATACATTGATAGGCGATCCATGGAAGTCTGACCAGAATGTAAGCGTGTAGGTAGATGATCCGCCGGAAGAAGAGCTTCCCGATGAAGAACCGGAAGAGGAGGAACCGGAAGAACTGCCATACCCGGAGGAAGAACCGCCGGAAGAGGAACTACCATAGCCCGAAGATGAGCCACCGGAAGAACTGCCATACCCGGAAGAGGAACCGGAGGAGGACGAACCACCACCACTATAACCTACATAGGTGGCGCACCATTTACCGCTATAATCAGTGTTGCATATACAATCACCGTCGGAGCAATACCCGTTTACGCAGTTTTGTTCACAGGGATCTTCTTTTTCGCAGGAAGCAAGGGAAAGGGACAAAAACGCCGCAATCATTACATAACGTAACATTTTAGCGGCTTTGAGTAAACTGTTTTTCATGATCGTATAAGTTTATTTTAAAAATAGTTTTGTTAATATCTGGAATAATAAGATAAATGTAAAAATGGGCTTTTAAACATGTAATATATTATATATAAATTTTAATTATATTCTTTTTCTACCTACCTGAAATATCAAGTAAATTTATTTTATAGATATTTAGTTTTGTTTATATTTATTATAATAATCCGCATCATCAACTGGCACCGTAAAATTATTTTCATATACCTGCTTTTTACCGGTTGAAGTTTATTTCGAGATGAAAGGGAACCATTTATAAAATTTCTCTGACAATAAATATAAAAAATATTACTTTTTGCAAAAGTATACTACCATTTCGTGCTTTGCAATACCTACAAATAGGTATTTTATATTGACAGCATAGTCTCATGTTCAAAACTGTATGTTCATCAGCAGCGGCATCAGGAACCAGCAAAACAGGGTGATCAGAATGATGGAAATGAGATTCATTACAAAGCCCGCTTTTACCATCTGCATAAACCGGATACGCCCGCTGGCGAAGACAATTGCATTGGGTGGTGTGCCCATGGGCAGCATACCGGCACAACTCGCGGCAAGCGTCATAGGTAATCCGAGCATCAAAGGATTAATGTGAAGTATATCCGCCAGGGAAGACAGCACCGGCGCCATAACGATTACCTGCGCCACGTTGCTCATGACCTCACTGACGAATATGGAAACAATCGTAACAGTCAGGACAAGCAGAAAAATATTCCCGGAAAACCCGGCAATCCACTGTCCGAGATCTTCCATCAGACCGGCATTTTCTAATGCGTTGGCCATAGTAATACCACCTCCGAAAAGCAACAGGATCCCCCACGCCATCTTACTTGTGTCCGGCCATCTCAGCAGGGAATCCTTATGCCCGTCAGGCTCTCTTGTACCGGCAGGACATATAAACAGCGCAATGATGCACATGACGGCTATCATGGTATCGTCAAGACGGAAGAAATCCTGAATATTATTGATGACACTGCGGGTCATCCAAAGAAACGCCGTTGCTGCAAGGACGACCAATACCCGCTTTTCTGCCTGCTGCATCGGCCCCAGCCGCTGTATTTCATCCCGGATCAGCTGTGAAGTAGCGCTATTAGCATGGATCCGGTTCGGGAACATCCATTTCGCAAGCACCCAGTAAAGGCAGAAAAGCAGCGCGATACTCAGCGGTGTACACAAGAACATCCATTCCATAAAACCAATCTCTTTACCGTATTTCTCATAAACATGCGCTGCATAAGCCACATTGGGCGGCGTACCGATAATAGTGGATATACCGCTCAGGTTCGAAGCATAGGCGATCATCAGCAGAATGACCAGCGAAAAATTATTGATACTCCTGCCCGGAGGATTATTTTCCTCCATCACCTGTATTACAGACAGTGCAATAGGGAACATCATCATAGTCGTAGCTGTATTGCTCAGCCACATGCTCAACAGACCTGTTGCGATCATGAACCCCAATATGATCCGGTTGCCGCTCGAGCCGGTGAGGCGGATGATATTCAGAGCGATCCTCCTGTGAAAATTCCATTTTTCGATCGCCAGCCCCAGCATAAACCCACCCATAAACAGGAAGATAACCGGGTTTGCATATGGTGCAGCAGTATCCTTAAGCGTGCCGATACCTGTAAGCGGAAAAAGCACAAGCGGTACAAGCGCCACCACAGGCATAGGCAAAGCTTCAGATACCCACCAGGTGATCATCAGCGCTGCTACAGCCAGTACTTTTGCAGCCACGGGACTTACGCCAAAAGGATTTATCCAGGCAAGTATTATCGCTATTATAATACCGGCAAAAAGGAAGAAAGCTTTCTTATTCAATGTGAAGTATTTATAAAAACATTGGGAATTTGCAAGAGCCTTCAACCTGTTTCAAGTCAGCTGCGGCATCGTTTGCTGTTATAAAATTTCCTGACCGGATGAAGGGTAGGCGTAATAAATCATGACGGCCTGTTCACCAGCCCTAATATTAATCCATTCTGCTGATAAACCGGCGGCTCTGCTTTTAATACTGCATTGACGGGGTGCTTCATGCCGGAAAGCACTTTCATGACTATATCAAAAACTTCCTGTACTCCGATAAGCTGCATACAAACATTGTTGCCGTTACACGGAGGCGTCTCAAACTCATGCACACAGGGACTGCAATAAACGTGCTTATAGATCACATGCGCATGTCTGTTCATACCATACTGCCCGGGAGAACATGGACCAAACAGACAGATAACCGGCGTCTCTGTGCTGAAAGCAATATGCATCGGGCCGGTATCGTTGCTCACCATCAGGGCTGCGTTGCGGATCAGGTGGATCAGTCCGTCTATCGTAGTCGCTCCGGCGAGGCTGACTACCTTTTCTGAGTTGACAGCCGTTGCTATCTGATCCGTGTATTCTTTCTCGGATTTGCTGCCTATCAGCAATATTTCATGATCAGGGAACGCCTCCCGGGTCATCCGTACCAGGTCAATGAAATTTTGTGCGCCCCATCTACGCTCCAGCCGTATATCAGAGGCATTAGGATTGACGATGATATAGGGATCGGCAGGCTGCCTGTCCCCTGCTACTGTTTTTTGGTGCAAAGGGAATAACCCTACGTCATCAATCCTGCAATACAGGAGCGCTGCCAACTGCAGATAGACATCCGAAATAGGAACATGGGGGTTAAAGAACATCATCTGGGTATAGATCCCCATCCTGAAAGAACTTGAACGGAGATAAAATCCAACCCGGTTCTTTGAAAGCGTAAACAGTGTAAACAAGGTGCTAAAATCAGAGTATATCTCGAGGTCGATATATACATCCGGCCTTTTTCTGACAAGGCGGGTAAGGCTACGAAGGCAGGACAAGGCAAACCTCGGTATATTACGATCGTCTAATGTAATGATCGTATCAATGAGGTCAATTCTTTCCAGCAGCTTTTTATTGGCAACAGAGCTGACAAAAATAATTTCTGCATCAGGGAAACGGTTCCGTATCGCCTGCAGCATAGGCGTAGCCTGTATAATACTGCCCATACCCTTGAATTTGCATACGGTAATTGTCTTGAAATCCCTATCCAGGCTGTGATCTATAGACAACAGCTTTCCGGCTATTCTAACGGTAAAGTTTAACAGATATGCAACCGGCTTGGCAATATATTTGTCCAGCAGGATCTGACTCCGGGTTTTCATAAGCGGTTATCTTTATAAAATTCGACCTTATTTACAGAACTGCTATCCGGAGCTTCGATCTGCAGATAGTATGGTGATCGTACGTGCCAAAGATAATGATTACTGAGGCGAAGCATATATGCCTTGTCTGCAGAGCTGGTCTCGAATGTAAAACGGCCGATGATACCATCTTGACCATCTGTTAGATGTAGTGCTACCGTTTGCTCATCCTGCGGGTTATCCAGCCATATCCGGACAAATACGCCCTGCGCCCTGCTGATGCCGTCATCAATAAAATATGAGGTACGACCCGGGAAACGGTTTTCTGCAGGAGTTGCCGTGCCTGCATATGTAAATGCTTCTTTCAGCCCTCCCTTCTGCCACTCCTGTTCGAAATACCGGTTGATATAGCATGCCGCTTTTTTATACGTGTATATTTTAGGCTTCGTCACTTCTTCATCCTGTTGATAACCATCCCGTGAAAACTGCATCTCTTTACTGACCCAGATACTTCTCTCGTTTATCACAGCAAAGGGACGGTAATGACGATAAATATATTCAGCAATGAGGTAGTACCTCATGGTATTGGGAACTCTGTCCGTTTCATCAAACCAGTTAGGTGGATAATTGGAATAAACAACTACCGGAACCTGCACCGGGTCTACCTTTCTGAGATGCTGTACCTGTAAATAATCGTCAACAGTATTCTGAAGGCTTTGACAGAAATAAGAAGGCACTCTTCTCTGGCAGGCATGATAGAGCATGGGAGTATTGGAAAAATCAAGAAAGGTTTGACCGGGCTGCAGATGATGGTCGAGAAATGATTTGAATGCCGCATGATTTTGTGCTACAAACTGTTTGTCAACCACAGTACGGCCCTGTAGCATAGTATCTTTAAGATAGGAGGGAATATCTGCCAGCGTTGGACGGGCGAGCCATGTTTCCAACCTGGATTCCTCTTTAGGGATCGGAAAATATTTGAGCGTAAAAATCACCACAAAGGCTGTCGCATAGAAAGTTATATAAAACCGGTGATGCGGCTGCTTCCGGAAATAATATACAATGAATAGCGTAGTAGCGATAAAAAAGCTGGAAACAAGAGGCAGTTCGGTTTTCTCAATAAACCCGTGTCGGACAAGTCCACGTTGAAAATTAGCCATGCAGAACAGGTAGAGAAAAAGGGCCGCATGAAGGATAAAATAGCCTGCAGTACCTGGCATATCCGCACGGGACCAGAGCAAATAGATAATACGGAAAATAACCAGCAGACTTATTACCGGCACAAACAAGTAGTAGAAATAAAACTGTTGGGAAAACGTATCTGATATAGCTGCAAACCCGTGCGCCTGGTTTGCAGCTATATAATGGATCGCACTTCTGAAGTGACTCCATACATATTCAGGCGTGCGGAATAATACAACCAGGCCGCATAACAACAACAGCGCCAACAGGCATAATGCCACTGCCCGCATGAGCACCCGGAAATTAATTTTTTCTCTTCCGGTAACAAAGCAGACGGGTATATATACTGCAGCCGTAAACAATGCTGCAGCGCCCGTATCCAGCCGCCATAATATCAGCAACAGGATGGTTCCGGCCACCAGCAGGTAACCGGTCATATCCTGCCGCCGTAATAGCCGTTGTACTGCAAAGAATAAAAGCAATGCGTAAGTAGCGAATACGACAAACAGCAGGTCCAGGAACGGAAAAGTGAAAATAAACAGGAGTGGCGCCAGTGGATTCCTGAACAGCAACAACAGAAAGCGATATAGCAGCAGAGAAAAAACGAAATAATAAAACGGGTGATATACGAAAAAATCAAGGCTTCCGTTGTATCCGAACAGGAAGGAGTAGATCATCTCGAAAAAGAAATCATTCAGCATGTGGGAACTCATAAAATCCACAAAAGGGATTTCATGAACATGAAAGATCCGCATGACTGAGTTAACGTGATTGGCTACTTCAAAGAGTTCTGTAGACTGATAGACAACGGGACAATAGGTAGCAAATAGCAGGAAAGTGCACAATGCAGCCGGGCCATAAAACAGAGAGAGCAACTGCCGTACGCTGTAATTACTTCTTTTTTTAAGCCAGTATATCCCCCAGCCAATACCTGAAAAAATGTACAATCCTCCCAGCAACAACTTATACCGGAGCAGTATACCATTTTGAATTTTGAAATAAAAGAGCAGCTCCACAGATAAAAAGATCAGAACGGGTGTTAATGCCAGCGGAAGCATAAGATTCAGTAGACTTCGTATGGAGACGCCGGTATTGTTTCCGAGCCATAATAAAGCCGCTCCTGTGCCAACCCCTGTAATAAAAAACAGGAGCACCGGATATTGCTTTACCAACCAATAGTCACCAAAAAAGAAGACCCATACCGACATCAACAAAAAACTCAGCACCGCCACCGGCGCAATAAAAGTACCGGACCCGGCAAGACGAAGCCCTCTCCCCCACCTGCTCACTATCTCTCCCGTCGCATACAGCAGCAACAATGCAGAAATGAGGAGGACCGCGTTGGTATTTTTTATACCCGACACGTCAGCAACCACCAGGGCAAAACCCGTTGCTGCCACTACTGCCGCCGGTTTCAGCAAGGAAGTCCGTACACGGAAATATACAACTGCCTTATACAGGATAAAATATAATAATGGTAAAACACAGGCACTGGTAATTAGCATCCGGTAAAAAAAGGAGACTCTTTTACCTATGTCAATCCCATTAAGCGTCGCTTCACTGATATAAAGCCGTGCGGGTATATCCAATGAAAAAACGGGCACTTCGGTACAGCACCAAAAAGTAAACGCCCAAATAAATACAGAAATAATGGCGACCTCTTTTTGCATTCCAAAATGCAAAATATGCCTGGAAAAGACAGAACAGATCGTATTAATCATCTATATAAACGTATAAATATTTACAAGCTTATGGCGCCAGGCGGAATCGTGCCCATAGAGCGGATCCTTCCTCCCGGCTAAAGACAATACGGTCGTGCAGGCGGCTGCTGCGCCCCTGCCAGAATTCAATGCGATGAGGAACAATCCTGAAGCCACCCCAATGGTCCGGACGCGGAATACTGTGATCGTCCGGAAATTGTACCCTGTACCGACGCTCATTTTCTTCCAGCACAGAACGGTCTTTTATGATTTCGCTCTGGGGAGACGCCCAGGCGCCGATACGGCTTTCCGGCGGACGTGAAAAGAAATATTCATCGCTTCCGGAAGAAGCAATCTTTTCTGCGTATCCTTCAATCCGCACCTGCCGCTCCAGCTCTTTCCAGAAAAAAACCAGCGCTGCCCGCGGCTGAGCCACCAGGTCTCTGCCCTTGGCGCTATTGTAATTCGTGAAAAAAACAAAGCCTTTTTCATCCAACCCCTTTAGCAATACAATACGTGCATGAGGTTGTCCCCCGGCATCTACGGTAGCCAGCGTCATGGCATTGACCTCGTCAATCCGCGCTGCCTCTGCTTCGCCGAACCATCTCCTGAAAAAAATCAACGGATCGGAGCCGGTAGCGGCTTCATCCAATACGGCCTGACGATAATCGCTGCGTATATCTGCAATATGACCTGTATGGAAAGGCAAATTGTGGTATTTTATTTACCTGAGCCCAGGTATTTTACCATAACATAGATCAGCTCAATGACCATAAGTAATCCGAAAACCCAGGCGAGTATAGGTCCTATAATGTTTCCGGCATCATAAAAAGCATTCAGCAACAGGCTTGTCATATCTGGTGTGATTTGCGATGCAAGATACAAAAAAGATGTGTGAGATGTGAAAGATGTGTGAAATGTGTTTTATCGTCATCACATCCGGCACATCAACCACATTAACCACATTTAATAATTCTGGAAAAAATCATTTTTTCTATGTATTTTTCGCTGAGTAAAGCCGGTTATCCTGATACTTCAGCGTCATATACCATTCCTGAAGGCTGTTACCCTGTATGCCCTTACCGCATTCGGCGGGCCACACGGGCATATCGGTATGATGGTAAAAACATTTGCCCGGAAAAAGCATTATATCTCGGAAGAAGAATTACTGGAGTACAATGCCTTCTGCCAGATGCTGCCCGGCCCCTCTTCTACGCAGACCGTTATGCTCATTGCCATGAAACGGGGCGGCGTACCGCTTGCATTGTTGGCACTACTGCTCTGGATCTTGCCGGCAGTGCTGGTAATGGGCGCCTTTTCGTTCCTGCTGTATTTTTTCGATGCCAAGGATATCCAGACCAACCTGTTCCTGTACATCCAGCCCATGTCGGTCGGATTTATCTTTTATGCAGCCATGCGTATGATGCAGGCCAGCATTCGGCATTCCGCGACATACACAATCATGTTTGGGAGTATCATAGCAACGGTACTGATACCATCGCCCTGGGTGTTTCCTGCACTGCTTGTAGTAGCCGGCACGATCAGCAACTTCAGCAACAAGCGTATACCGGAACGTAATAAAAACCCCCGTCCTATCCGCTGGATTAGCCTATGGCTGTTTTTCCTGATATTTATTGCTGCCGGTATATTGAGCGAGATAGCCCGTGTCCATGAATGGGAGCACCGGCGGCTGTTCAACCTGTTTGAAAATTTTTATCGCTTCGGGAGCATCGTATTCGGCGGCGGGCAGGCGTTGATACCAATGATGCTGTACCAGTTCGTATCCCGTCCTATTCATCAGGGTATGGCCCCCTGGCTGACTTCCACGGAGCTCCTTACCGGTTATGGACTTACGCAGGCACTACCCGGACCGGTATTTTCCATTTGCGCTTTTGTAGGGGGTATGGCTATGAGCACATTCGGACCGGGCTGGCAGATCCTGGGGAGCATTACCGCAACGGTAGCGGTTTTTTTGCCCAGCACGTTGTTATTATTTTTCCTCTTCCCTTTATACCAGAATCTCAAACAGCATGTGGTTATCTTCAGGGCGCTGGAAGGGATCAATGCCGCAATTGTAGGGATCATCTGGGCAACCGGTTTGGTTTTACTCCGGATGCTGATGCCGGAACCGTCGCCGGGTATACTAATGACAAATTTCACGGTTATTGCCATAACCTTCTGCCTGCTTTATTTTACCCGTGTACCCGCCCCGCTGATTGTACTGGGATGGGTGTTGCTGGCATGGATCATGCACGGTTTTACATAAGAACTTATTATTTCAGGCAACAGTCACTATGCATATAGCCTCTTACCGGATCAGGGTCAGGTCTCCTTTAAAATATTTTTCATGCTTTTCTGTACCAACGGTTACCGAAGCATGATACATATATACCCCCGCATCTGCCGGCATCCCGTTGAATGCACCATCCCATCCGGATGTAAGATTACCCGAAACAAACACCACCTGTCCCCAGCGATTATATACTGTAATTGCAATATTTTCAGTAATACACTCGCTGCCGATGACGGGCCTGAAAACATCATTCAAACCATCTCCATTCGGAGTAAAGGCCGAAGGAAACGAGACAGGACAATCACAAAATGCCGAACTGACATGTATCGTATCCTGCCCCTGACATTGCGCATGCCGCACTTCGACCCAGTATGTACCGGTATCCCTTACTATTACCTCATGTGATACGTTTCCGTCACTCCACAATACAGAAGCATGCTCCGGTGCATTCGCCGTCAACGGTACAGCAACAGGCTCTTCACGGCATAAGAGCAGGTCCGGCCCCAGCTCCTGCCGGACGTCTGTGAATACAACATTGATCGTGTCATAAGCTTCACACATTTCTTCACGGAATTGCACCCAATATGTACCGGATTCCGTCAGTTCTATAACAGACTCCGAACTTCCGTTGCTCCACAACACCTCCGCCTGTGAAGGTGCTTCTGCTTCAAGCGTCAGAGGGGTAAGATCACAAATAACCGTATCAGGACCCAGGTTGGGATTTAAGCGAATCATCGTAATACGGGTAGTATCTGATGCAATACATCCATTTGCCGTTATTCTTACCCAATAGATCCCGGAGTTTCTGACGACCAGCGTACGTCCCGTACTCCCGTCAGACCATAAATACTCTGTTACAGGGGCATCTGTATCAGGACGCAGGGTAATGGGCTGCGTATGATTACACAATACCGTATCAGGACCAAGCTTCAGGAGAATGGAGAACCGGACATCAAATGTATCCGTGTAGACCACACACCCTTTACGCCCGCTCACCCAGTAAATCCCTTCTCCTGAAACAGTAAGCACTGTGTCCTGCGTGCCTTCATTCCATACATACGATTCATATCCCGAAGGCGCTTTCAGGACCACATGATCCCGGCAGAGCTGTATAATCTTTTTGGAAAAAACACTGTCGCGCATAGGGGTCACCTCATGCGAAAGCCCATAAATCATAGAGGTACTGTCCAGTAATTCCACCGCTTTGGGTACGAAAGTGCAGTTTGCACCCGGCTCATTCGGGAGAAAGATAGCGCCCAGTATCCTGCCGCGCTCACTCGTGTTATTACCGAAATAAATCCTGTTATCCGGACCAAGTTTCAATTGAGTTCTGGACAAAAGATTTGTACTCACTTTAGTTTTCGATTGCCGGATTGCGATCTGGCTGCCGGCAGCCAGATCGTACTGAAAGATATGCCATGAATTGGGATTGGCAGATGTAGCGTCCAGCGCCAGCGCATACAGTTTGGTATTATCGGGTGAAAAAGCAAGTCCGTAGGCTGCATACCCGGTGTCCAGCATAAACGGATTTGCAATCTGCCCTGTAGCAGTACTGAAATCAAACATTTCCGTAAAGGCGCCGGAAATAGCACAAATGGCGAGCTGCCGGAAATCATGGCTGATGCTCATCTGCCCGTTCGTCCAGTAAAGATTCCTCCCTCCGGCTGCCGGTATGGTACGTGAGCTGCCGGTGTAGGAAATTACAGGATTGATATTTATTCCGGCCGCTGTAATCTCGTAGGCCAGAAAACGGTTGGTATCAATGGAATGTGTCAATAACCAGACGTTACAATCGTCACCCGGCACGGCAATCATTTTATCACAGAGATCTTCTCCCATAAATTGCCATTGCTGGCCGGGAACAATGCCTCCCATACCACCGTTAAGCTGCATATCCACTACTGAATAATACAACTTCCCGTACATAGTAGCCGAAAGCGGTGCATGATAGCCGGGATGTACCAAAGAGAAAATAT
This sequence comes from Flavipsychrobacter sp., assembly GCA_037190845.1. Taxonomy (GTDB): domain Bacteria; phylum Bacteroidota; class Bacteroidia; order Chitinophagales; family Chitinophagaceae; genus JBEBVQ01. The sequence goes on from JBBCJI010000027.1 coordinate 83,408, forward strand.
AATACTTATCCTGATCTCCAGGCACAGGTACTACAAGAGTTCCCTGTGTAGTAACCTGAGTGACCGGAGTAAGGTTTGTCACACCGGGATGCAATGGCGTTGGTAGCATTACATTATGGCTTCTGTCCCATACATGGCTACCATTTGTATAAAATAAAAGCTGGCCGTTCCGGTCATTGACACCTACACTGGCCATGCCTGTAGCCCCATTGGATAAAGGTATTCCGGATACAGCAGTACGGATAGGTAACGGAGGCGTATGATTAAAATCAAGACCGGCAAAGAAGCCAAACACCCATATCCTGTTCTCCGGGATGTTATATTGGGCTGATGCCGGTTGCGGTACATACAGCATACAAAGGAGCAGTATAAAAGAGCATACTATATTATACAGGCGGAAAGCTGCAGCCACTTTTCGCGAGCTGCGGCCTTGGCCTTTGTATAAAAATGCTTCAATCTTACCGGGTCTCCGATCTGTCCACTGTATCATCAGTACTCCTTTTTATTGCTATACCTGTCGGTTATGCAGGGATCACCATGACATCTTTACGAATTTACGTAACCCCAGTGTATTTCCACGAACATCTGTAATTTTCACGAGGTAGATGCCTTGTTGCAGCATATCTGCTCCGATTTCATTCCGGCCCGGGCGCAATCTGGCATCAATTACAAGTTTCCCCTCCGGTGTATATACAACAAGCTTTCCTCCGACCGTAGTCTCTACAAAAAAGCTGGAATGTACCGGGTTGGGATACAATTTCCATACAACAGCGCCATTAACATCCGATACAGATGCGGGGACTGTAAAAGGTACACATGCAGAAGTATCCGTGCATCCGTCAACAGTGACTGCTACAGCATAGCTGCCACTCTGCTGGGGAGTAAAGCTCTGGGAATCCGCACCGCTCACGGGAGCATACTGATCATTACAATCAAGCCATTGCCAGACGCCATTTGCCTCTGCAGCAGTCAGTTGCTCGGCTCCTGCCGTTACCGCTACATTTACGGTATCTATCGTCAGGCTGAGCACGACATTGCTGTCACAGCCATTTGAGTGAGTATATGTATGCACATAAAACCCTGTTTCCAGATAGGTCACAGTGTCGTACGTAAATCCTTCGCAGTTGGTTACGCGGAACAATGTATCCCAGGAGCTATGTACGATCGTCAGATCTATGGTCACTACGCTGTCGCAGCCGGCAGCATTGGCCAGCGTCTGATTATACAATCCCGTTTGTGTGTATGTAACCCCATGAAACACGAAGCTGTCACAATGTACCGGCGGCGTGTATGAGCTGGGTAAAGAGCTGGCCGATACTGTAAGATTGAAGGTAATCATACTGTCGCAGCCGGCAGCATTTACAGCCAATGCGCTGAATGTCTGTGATGTTGTATACAATGTGCCGGCATACCGGAAGCTATCGCAGGCCTGCTGAGCAATGATCGGCGCAATCGAAGATATACATGACGCCTGCCTTATCTTATGTACAAAGATATCGCTGCTGCCACCGGATGCCAGTGATGGCGTGGCTGCCTGCGGATCTGTATTGAATACAATCGTATTGAAGAAAGCCCCCGTTATATATACATTACCTGTATCATCCAGCGAAATACCATTACCCACATCATTACTGGCTGCGCCAAATGTACGTACCCAGGACAAGCCTCCATTATCCGTAAATCCCATTACGAAGATATCCGAGTTTCCTTTCGATCGGGCATAATAGACATCCGGCCCCGGCGCGAAATCTACCGTAGAATAGTCTATCCGCCCGGTTACGTATGCTTTGCCCGCAGCATCAACAGCAATTGCTTCCCCGTAGAATTTTGGTTCTTCTTCAGAACCTGAAGGAAGTGGAGGCCCGCCAACTCCGGCAGCATACACAAAATTACCGGCAGCGCTTAGCTTGGAAACAAAAATATCCTGGTAAGCGAACTCACCATGTACCCAATAGGAACCATTCGGATTAAAGTTTGCCGAATCTTTGAAATACCCTGTGGTATAAATGTTACCTGACGGGTCAATAGCTATATCTCTCGGCTGATCCGCCTTCGGTCCACCCATCTGCTTCACCCAGGTAAATGCACCGTTCGTATCGCATTTATATACAAAAATATCCGTACCGGTACCTGCTGGGGTAAACGTATAACCCGCGGAGAAAGTAACACTGCCGGTAAAATTACCGGTAAAGGCCAGGCTGTTCGTCCCCGGATGCAGCGCTATGCCATATCCGGCATCAAGTCCTGTACCACCGATGCTTTGCGCCCATTTAAAATCACCATTGCGGTCGAGCTTGCTGATGAATGCATCCTGGCTGCCGGCGGAGGTGAGCGTTGTTGTACCGAAATCAGCATTGGTCGCATGAAGCATGTATGACCCCGTTATGTACACGGATCCGGTACGCGGATCCACAGCAAGATCCCACAAGTTATCCGTGCTGCCGCCACCGGCTCTTTTTGCCCAGATCAGCGAGCCGTCTGCACCACTTAGTTTACATACAAAAATGTCTATGCCGCTCCCACCTGCAGCGGTCAGGTTCGTACCAAGGATATTTGCTGCGGCAGTGAATGTACCTGCTACGTATACATTTCCATTTCCATCCACACCAATCGCCCGTCCGATATCCGCTCCGGTGCCGCCCATATTTTTTGCCCAGACAGCATTTCCTGCGGGATTCAACTTTACCACAAAGGCATCCTGCGCCTGAGAGGTAAGCTGTGTACCGGGAGCAGTACCGAAAGGATCAAACTGTATGCTCGTTCCGTTAAAACCGCCGGTGATGTATGAATTACCAACACCATCCGTTGCAATTGCAGTTCCGGCATCAAGCCCTGTTCCACCCATTTTACCAGCCCATCCCTGCAATACACTCTGGGCATCAACATGAGTCAGCTGAAGAAAAGACAATCCGAGTAAACATAGCAATAATTTCATGTTCTTAATATTTAGACGTTAAACAAATTCACATTACTTGAGGCTTCCTTGTAACCGGCGTGATAACAAACAAAGTGCATCACTCCAAAAACATCATGCCTGGTCGTCAGTGGTGATGCAAACAAAATTAATTTACCGGCAGGTCACCATTGTACAGTAAAACACGCACACGGTAAAAATTGGGCGTTTCCCGCCATGTTTTGTGCATCCTGCTGTTACATCCAGCAGAGCACAAGTATCAAAAATGCCGGCTTTTCGGTAATTTGTCTTAACTTTCAAGGAATTAGAAATGGAAATGTCCGGTATTTCTGTATACCAGCCTGTATATCAAAAAATACGGCCGGATAAAGATCAATCAAACAACATTATGTCCGCCGGGAAGTGCCGTCAATGCTGTAAAATTACCGGAGTAATCCTGTGGTTTCTGTTTATTATGCCCCCCGGTATCTGCCAGGTAGTAATTCCTGCCGAAAACCGCGAGAATATACGTTTACAACTACCCGTACAGCGCCTTCCTTCGGATACCCTGCAGCTATGGAAAATGATTGACCGGGAAATTAAAAGTAACGGCAAGGCTACGGATTCCTCTATGCAGTTTTTCATGAATGCACTGCAGCAAAGCCAGGAGCTTGGGTTCCATATTGGCATCAGCGCCTCCGCCGTGATGCTCGGGCAGGGATATTTAGACCGGAGTGATTATCATAAATCCATTGAGATGAATCTCCTTGCCCTGCGATATGCCCCTACCAACACTTACGGGTACGACCTCATTTCCACCGCTTATAACAATCTGGGTAATGCGTACACAAGTCTTGAAAAACCACATTATGCAGCCTATTACTATTATCGTGCAGCTTACATCCTGAATACTTATCTCAACGGGATACGCATTGAGTATATTTATTGTAATCTGAGCAATACACTCCCCGGCGACTATGCGCTGTATTATCTTGAAAAAGCGGAAGAGATCGCACGTAAAAAAGGAAACAATACTTTGCTCTGCCTCACCTTATCCAACAAATCACTCAAATACCAGGGTAAGGATAAATACCAGACAGAAGAGATCCTTGCCATTCTTCAGGAAGCATTGGAAATAAGCCGGAAACTACCCGAACCACTGTACGAATACCGTATCCTGATAAGGACCGGCTCATTTTATCTGGATCATAAAGACCCGGTTAATGCCCTCATTTTCCTGAAGCAGGCAGAGCAACTGCTGCCGGGAGGCGATCAGGATATTTCCCACAGAAACAGAGATCTCCATTTCCTGGGAAGAATGCATCTGCAGCTTCGAAACTATGACCAGGCAAGCCGGTACTTTCATGAATCCCTGAAAATTGCAGAGACCCTGAAGCTATACCGGCAAATGGCAATCATATATTTTTACCTTGCTGAGATCGCTGCTAACAAAGGCGCTTTTCAGGATGCTTACGGGTATCAGAAAAACTATGTACAACTGAAAGACAGTTTCCTGAATGAAACCACGTCAGGCAATATACAAGACCTTGAAATAAAATACCGCACAGCCGAAAAGGACAAGGAAATAGCGCAAAAACAACAACAGATTGAACGCAGGAATATGATGATGGTCTTAGGAGGCGGGCTTCTGGTCGCCGCTGCGCTGATCTATTACCTGCACAGCCGGCAAAAACGGAAGCTGCATCGCCAGCAACAGGAACTGCTGCAATTAAAAGCATTGATGAAAGGCGAAGAGATCGAACGAACCCGCATCGCACGTGAGTTGCATGATGGCATTATGGTCAGCTTTTCTTCTGTAAAAATGAATCTGGGTGCAATCATGAAACAATATCCGGACACCGGACAGACCACAGCGCTGCTTGATGTCGTACATCAGCTTGACAATGCAACCCGTGAGCTCCGTAAGTCTGCCCATAACCTGATGCCTGATATGCTGCTGCGGGAAGGGCTTACAGCAGCAGTTCAGTATTTTTGCGCTTCGATATCCCGTAATACAGAACTTGAAATAGAATTTCACCATCTGGGAGTACCTGTTTCCCTCCCGCCGGACACTGAACTGATGCTGTACCGCATCATACAGGAGTTATTGCAAAATGCACTGAAATATGCTGCAGCAAGCCATATAATCGTACAGATTGACAATGCCGGAGATCATATTTCCATTACAGTAGAAGATAACGGCAAAGGATTCGATCAGGACGAAGTAAATAATAAAGAAGGATTCGGCCTCAGCAGTATCCGGTCGCGGATTAAAGCCCTTGGCGGTACTGTGATCATAGATACCAGCGACAACCAGGGGACCAGTATATACATTGAAATAGAAACCGTTTCTTTACACTCCGGAAAAAACGCCGTTTATGCCCATAACAGTAGCCATCGTGGATGATCACCCCCTTGCTACCACCGGCCTGCGCAACATGCTGGCCACAAGCAAACATATAGCCGTGACTGAAAGTTATCACAATGGCTCGGACACACTGGATGGTCTGCAGCACAAACAGCCGGATGTCCTGCTGCTTGATATTCTGCTGCCTGATATCAAAGGTGAAGATCTGGCCACTCACATCAGCCGTACCTGGCCTGCCATAAAAATCATCGCCATTACCAGTATGGATGCCCCGGTACACGTCAGGGCCATGATGCGTAATGGCTGTAAAGGATATCTGCTCAAAAATACAGATGTAGACACGTTGGTTCAGGCTATTGAAACCGTATATGAAGACGGGGAGTTTATCGAACCTTCACTAAAAGAACAAATGGTGCAGCATATGCTGCAATACCGTAAAACAAGCCGGAAGCAGCCTACGCTCACCCGGCGGGAAAACGAGGTATTACAGTTGATTGTGTCTGAATATACAAATGTGGAAATAGCTGAAAAATTATCGCTCAGCCTGCGCACGATTGAAAGACACCGGTTCAGCCTGCTGCACAAGCTGAATGCCAAAAATACTGCCGGACTGGTCAAAGCCGCTATAGAGTTCGGATATATCACCTGAGACATATCCACCACGCCGGTAAGCATTCTTGCAGACCCTGCTACTTTGCTTCTTTCAGCAGTATATGGATGTCTTTAATCAGCTCTTTGACAGACGCAGCATCCGTACCATCGTAATACTTGCTCCTGAGCCTGCTGTGGCCGTCAACAAGGGCAAAGTAGTTCGTGTGGATAAAATCACTTTGAATATCAACTGTGGCAGTATCGTCCGTGGCAGTGATCAGGTATCCGTGCCTGGCCACATCATACAGCTCTTTTTTACCGCCGGTGAGGAATATCCATTGCGTGGGATCCGCATCAAAACGGAGGCTGTACGCTTTCAAAGCTTCTACCGTGTCTTTCCGGGGATCTACGGTATGCGACAGGATCACCACATTCTTATTACCCCGAAATTCCTCATACACCTTGTTCATATTTTCATTCATCTTCGGACAGATTCCCTTGCAGGTCGTAAAGAAATATTCCACCACCCGGATCTTCCCTGCCACATCCTTATCTGTAATCGTTTTCCCATCCTGGTTCACAAAAGAGAATGAACCTACAGTATGCCCCGGATTACCTAACACCCGCAGAGTATCCTGCCGGGTGCGTATATCCTTGTTGTAATACATCATGAAGGCTGCACTAAGCAGTATAAAAAAACTGACCAGGAATATGGTGATCTTTTTGTTGCTCATAACAGAAGCATTTGCCGCGCAAAGGTAAGCAGTGGAAAGAATAAAACATGAAGCAACAAAATATTACCCAGGCAATAATGCATAAATATCCGTCTCACATCTGCCTCTCATAAAAAAGAAGTCCTGTATTTATTAGATATTTGGCACAAACATTTTCATTTCTAAGTAAATATACTCACAATGATAATTAAGCACTATTACTCTGTTTTCCAACCAATAATCCCGATATTTTTGATCCGCTGTTAAAAGTAACAACGTTTCCTGATTTGCCAGGTATAATATGCATACATATACTGATAACAACAGGCCGGCAACAGAGAGTTTCCTCAGGTATAGCCGACAAACAAAATACCAATCAATGCACATTAATATATATACCACGAGGATCGGAGTAATCGTATTGTCATGTATGTTGCTCTGGATTAATGCTGCAGCACAAATGCCTGTCTGTGATCAATCGTGGCCTCGCTATGTGTATATAGACGGATTGGTGAATGGAAACGGTGTGCTATATAACTGGAATCCGTCGGTACCGTTGTCGGCATCCAACCCATCACTAAACACGATCTCCCTTCCGTCCGGGTCAGGCGGGCTGGCTGTAAGCAATAATCTCAATAATTCTCTGGGCCCCTCTCCTACATTCTACACTTGTGTAGGCGGTTATTATCATTACTACAACGGTACAGCATGGGTCAACACAGGACACACAAACAGCGAAACCCGCGCCATCAACCTTGGCGCCGGCGGTGGTTATATATACAACCTGGCCGGCAATTCGGGCAGGGTTTACCGCTATGACGGCAGCGGAAATGACGTACTGCTCATAACCGTCCCCAACTACGTTGTAAATGTAAACGGTACCGATGAGGGATCCGGACCTCTTGACATTGTAGCCGATTGTTATGGCAATTTTTATATACTACGGTGCTATGCCCCTGCCTGGCTGCGAAAATATAGTCCCGGCGGGCAGTTATTACACCAGTGGGATGTATCGGGGGCGCCGAATGTGGCTTCGGGCGGAGGGTTTGGAATTGTAGGGAATACACTCACCATCAGTAATTCCGGCGGAGTATACACCGGCCTGATCAATGACAATACGTCACAGATCAATGTATCTGCAATGCCGGGAGCATCTGCATTTTTCCCCACAGCACGTGATTTTGCCAACTGTGTCCTGGACAACATGAGAGCACCCCTAATTGATACATTGTATGCCTGTTCCGCCACTGATGAACTGGCCTATCCGCTCCCGGGAACAGGGAGTCCTTATACATTTCGTATCATTGACGGTACTGCCAATGTCCGCCAGGATAACACCCATATATATATTCGCACGTCTACACTTTCCCGGATCGAGATTTCCTCCCCAACGTGCAACGGCACTTACTTCGTAAAAGACACGCTGTATGCTATCCCTCCTCTCGTAGCAGATGCGGGACCGGATAATACCATCACGGGGTGCGGCATGTACCGGCGGGATACATTACATGGTTCCATTAGCGGAAGCATGCCATGGATCAACTACCAGATTGCGTGGACACCGGCTACGACAGTTATATCCGGACATAATACATTAAACCCGGTTGTCAGTCCGGTTTCTGATACAAAGTATATCATTACCGTAACGACACCGGCAAACCGTGGTGGCTGTGTGTCTTCAGACAGCATGCTGCTCCAGATAAGGGATACTTCTGTACTGGTTGATTTGGGTCCGGATATATATGGCTGTACCGGGGATGTGATTTTACTGCAGTCCACCGGCGGACAAACCGGTAATATCTATGAATGGAGTACAGGCACTACTACTCCGTCAATAAATGTAACACAATCGGGGACATACTGGTTACGAGTGGAGCGTAACGGCTGTGAAAACACAGATACGATCAACATAATGCTCCTTGCGGCTCCAGTCGTTTCTTTAGGTAGCGACACAGGCATCTGTGACATGGATATTCCATATATTCTGCGCAATGGCATTGCACATACGGGAGCTGATTACTTATGGAGTAACGGTTTGTCAGACACAACAATGGCAGTAACAAAGACGGGGCATTACTGGCTTGAATTATCCCGTCATGGTTGTGTACACAGTGATACGATATATATAGAGGTAGTGCCAACACCTTACGTATATATTGGTACGGACAGTATAATCTGCGAGCAGTATCCGTTACGTATCGGCACAGAGATAGCAGGCGCTTCCTATAGTTGGAGCACGGGAGCAGCTACACCCTATATAGAAGTAAATAACACTGATGACTATATACTGGAAGCAGACCTTCGTGGTTGCCGCATCCGCGATACAATATCTGTGACTGCAATGCCGGCTCCGGATGTGGATTTAGGCAAAGACAGCGACATCTGTTCTGAAGAAACAATCGTGCTTGACGGAAGCGCCGGCAGCAACAGTACATACGAATGGAGCACCGGCGAAACCACATCGTCCATATCAGTCAACACCGCAGGCGTCTATACCGTTACGGTAACGAGCGAATATCATTGCGCCGGCAGCGATACTATTATGCTGAGCTACTACCCCAAGCCCACAGTAATACTTGGTTCGGATACAACTGTATGTGAAGAGACGCCGCTTCGTATTGAGGCAAAAGCACTGAATGCAGATTCGGTAATATGGTCAGATGGCAGTGCAGGTAATACGCTAACTGTAAGCTATGGCGATCAGTATATCGCAACAGGTATCAATAAATGCGGCACAAACAGCGATACCATCATAGTGAAACAAATATTCTGCGACATATGGTTACCGAATGCGTTTACTCCGGATAACGACGGATTGAATGATGTATTCCGTGTGCTGGGGAATCTTGGGCGTTTGGAATTTTTTGGGTTGAGCGTGTACAACCGTTGGGGGGAACGTGTGTTCCATACAGAAGATAAACATAAGGGCTGGAACGGATTACATAAAGGAATGCCGGTTGGTATGGGTACGTATGTGTACCTGCTGCAGTATTCGATAGGAGACGTACCATACCGGCAGCAGGGTAGTTTTCACTTATTGCGCTAAAAGAAGCATTACTGTTCAGATATTGCCCGTGTGATCATTATAGAAGACCACATTTAAATCTGCAAGCAATCATCCATCAATATTATACTTGGATATTTTATAATAAAGTGTCTTCCGGTCAATATTCAGTAATCGGGCGGCTTTGGATTTGTTGTATTTTACTGCTTTCAACGTCTGAATAATCAATTCTTTTTCATTGGCGGCCTGGACAGCTTTGAGATCCGGCCCGGTACTTGTGGCTGAACGTTCAATAGCTGTTACCATTTCTTCAGGAAGCGTATCAACCGAAAACCGGCTTTCTTTCGACAGCAGCACAGCACGTTTGATAATGTTTTTCAATTCTCTTAGGTTGCCAGGCCAATCGTAACGGCGAAACAGCGCCGATACCGCTTCATCCGGTCCCTGAACCTGCTTACCCAGCTCTTTAGCCGCCTGCCGGGTAAAGTAATCTGTAAACAGAGCCAGATCTTCATTTCGTTCTTTTAATGTAGGAAGCTTTATCTTAAACTCATTGAGCCTGTGATATAAATCTTCCCGGAAGCTGCCATTCTTTACAGAAAGAAGCAGATCGTCATTCGTAGCTGCGATAATACGTACATCCACGCCAACGGAACGGTTACTGCCTACGGGCTGTACTTCGCGTTCCTGTATGGCCCTCAGCAATTTCACCTGCACCTCATAGCTGAGATTCCCGACTTCATCAAGAAACAAAGTACCGCCATGCGCAGCTTCAAACTGACCTTTTTTATCCTGCAACGCACCCGTAAACGCTCCTTTGACATGCCCAAACAATTCACTGCCGGCGAGCTCATTCGACAAAGCGCCGCAATCTATCGCAACGAACGGCCGGGAGCCACGCTTGCTGTTCCTATGGATCATACGCGCTGCCTGTTCTTTACCGGTACCACTTTCCCCCTGCAGTATCACAGACATATCAGTGGGCGCAACCAGCCGGATATATTCATACAACTGCCGTGAGGCCTCACCTTCTCCCTGGATAAAATCCGGAGTATCCGGCAGCACATTACTCTGCTTGTGCTTCCTGCTGAGCGCATCATTCAATATCATGAGCAACTCTTCCGGGTTTACCGGTTTGGTTATATAATCAAATGCCCCGGAGCGGATCGCCCGGACAGCCGTCCGTATATCGTGGAAGCTGGTCATAATGATCATCGGTAATTCCGGGTTCCTGCTGTGAACGGCAGATAACAGCTCCAGCCCATTACCATCGGGCAGCCGGTAATCCAGAAGGACAAGATCAAAAGACTCTTTCTCCAACAAGGATCTTCCGGACGCGGCTTTATGGACAGCCATTGTGGTATGGCCATTTTTTTTCAGAAAGCTCTCAATAAGATTTGAAAAGCTGACATCGTCTTCAACTACTAAAATATGAGCCATGAAGGATTTTCATTTTGTACGCTCCGGAGCGCCCGGCAACAGTATGCCAACACGGGCATGATCATAAGCACCCGACCGGAATGATATATATTTTGACCCGGCCCCAATATATTGACTATAAAATTACCGGGAAGCAGGCATAAAAAAAAGAAATCGGGGAAGAATCCCTGATTTCTTTCTTTTAAACCCCCTAAATGGTTTCTCTTTAAACAGGTTGGCCATTTTGTGTAAGGCGCAACGTTGTAATTTCTTCGCCTTTCTTCAACTCTATTTCATAATATACAGCCAAGTCATCCCCTTTTACCATAAAGGCGATCGTAGCCAGCCATCCGACATAACTATTACCGGACAATACATTCTTCACCGCTTCGGGTAACGTGTTAACATTAACCGGTGTTTTTTCTTCATGAGCCTGCTGTATATGTGATACAACTTCCACCGTGTACCCACTTGCAGCAACGAAGCTGGTTCCAAACAAAGAAAACGTACATAAAGCCAACAGAATCCGTTTCATGAGTTTACTGTTTTTAGTTTTTATTTCCTCGAAATTGACAGGCGCTATATATTAGGCTAATGCTATGCCACCTTCATTTCTCACTATTAGGAATCTGACAACAAACTAATTGTAGATTATATTTTTATACACGCAATAAAAAACTGTTGAAAAAAGCCACAGTTTGTGTGTGGAAATTATAGATGCTGTGCTGCATAAGCCTCTGTATAAGCCAGCAATTCCAGTATATCCTGTTCTATCTGTCGGAACAGTTCCGGATCAGGCCAGGGGGTATGCTCATCCCTCGAATCAATTTCAGCGTTCCTTAATACAGCCGATAATTTCCCGGCCCCCATCTGACCGGTTCTGCCGGCCAGCCGGTGCAATACTGCTGACGCCCCCTTCCTGTCCCCTGATCCGACGTATTCATTCAGCAGATGCATATCCTCTCTTGTTGTATCTGCATAGCTTTTCAACGTTTGGCTGATCAACTCCGTATCTCCTCCCGTCATACTGATGATCGTGGAAAAAGAAGCAGGTATAGCTGATGTGCTTTCTCCGGCATCTGTTTCAGGAGCCGGTTGCATATCAAACCAGCCAATCAGATCTTTTTCCAGAAATGGCTTCATGAGCAAACCATTAAATCCCTGCTGACGGATCTTTTCTTTTTCATCCGGCATCGCCTGTGCTGTAAGCGCAATCATCCGTGTCTCTGAAAAATCAGGATTGGCCTTCAGCGCTTCAAGTAATGCATAACCATCCATATCCGGCATGCGGATATCCATCAGAATCGTGTGAATCTTTTTATCGGCAGACGCTTCCAGCAGGCTGGCCGCACGATGAAAACATTGATGTGATATGCCATATTTCTTAAGTATACCCGAGCAAAGATTCAGAATAAAAGGATCATCATCCACAACCCATACATGCCCCGTAAATTGTTCCGGCACTTCTCCGCTGCCCGTTGCCTGTCCCTCCGGCATCTTTGCCTTGGGTAATGAAATATTTACAGTAAACACACTTCCTTTACCGGCATCACTTTGCAATGAAATCGTCCCTTTAAATGCATCAGTCAGCTCGCGTACAATGCTCAATCCCAATCCCGTGCCCTGCCGGCTGTCGGAAGCAGCACGCTCAAACTGCTTAAAGATTTTCTCATGATCTTCCGGAGCTATACCGACACCTGTATCTGCCACAGAAAATATAAAGGAAGTCCGCCTGGGCAGATCTACATACTCTGCCAGGAAAGATACTGTCCCTTCATCTGTAAACTTGATAGCATTACCCAGCAGATTGTACAGTATCTGCTTCAGCCTGAAGGCATCTCCTTTATACAATGGAGCAGGCAGCTCACTGCCGGATGAAAAATGGAAATCAAGTCCTTTCTGCTCTGCCAATATCTTTACAGATGCCGCAACTTCCTGTATCAGTTGCCTCATATCGAACTGCGTATCTTCCAGCGTTACCCGGCCGGAGGTGATACGACTGTAATCCAGCACCTCATTTACCGATTGCAGCAGATGCTGTGACGACTGATAAATAACATTTATATCTGCAGATGTATACGTTTCATTCAACTGCATCTGCTCAGCCGTTCCGATAATCGTTTGTAACGGTGTTCGTAATTCATGGCTCATATTCGCCAGAAATCGTTCCTTAACTTTACCAAGCTGTTCAGCCTCTTCTTTGGCCGCAATGAGTTCCGTTCTGTACCGGTTACTTTTTGCAATGTCTGCAAAAATGAGAAATAACAGCACACCCGCCCCGGACATGAAAATGATAACGATCATCTTCAGCCTGTCAATACCCGTATTAACCAATTCTGTAGCCCGGATATTTTTTTCCGTCACCAGATTCATTTCCTCGGTCTCTATATCCTGCAGAATAACCAATACCTGACTGATCAGCATATTACCTGCACGGGTAAGCTGCATCTGCTGCCGGAGCAGGCCTTCACGCTTTTGCTGCATGTCCGATTCTATCGTAGCAATGCCGGCGCTAATCTCCTGTATCAGACTGTCTTCTTTGGCAGTAGCAAGCGTATCAATATGTATTTTCAGATCCTCCTGTATCAATCGTTGCATCCGGACCACATCAGGAGCTTTCTTTCTGCCTACAAGGCGATCCCAGAACGATTGCTTCTGCTCTGCGCCCTGGATAATTGAATCTACAGGCTCAATAATGGTTGTCGTCTTCTTTTCTGTGGTCACCACACTATTGTCAAAACGCACGCTGTCTGTAGCCAGCAGGTCTGAGAGCCTGCGTATCTGTATAGAAAGTGTATCGTTCTTTACAACATCACTGCGAAGCTTTATATAGTTCAGCAGCAACCGGTCCCGCTCCCGAAGCAGGCTTTTCATGGTATCAATACGGGGAAGCTGCCCAGGATTATCGCGGCTCATCAAACGGAGCGTATCAATCATATGCTGCAGGTGCTGCGACTCTTTCAGGAAGATATTATATGGCTGCCGGTCATTGGCCAATGCCTGCGTTCGCTGTAACTGATCGAGCATCACAACTTCCCGGAACACCTGGTTCATAAACTGAAGCTTGGGGCTTGGATCAGCCAGGGAATGCACGGTTTGCAACATCCGCAAAAAAGTACCTTTTGTAAGCCCCCATGATACAAAAACAGCCGCAGCAGCCAGTAGAAAAGCGAAAATCACTTTCTTGGCAATGGACCGGGAATGTTTCTTTTCTGAAGGGATGGCAGACATAGCAATAATAACCTGTTCGGATGCGCTTAAAGATACAAAACAAGATACTTTACCTCGAAACCTGATAAAAAATTGGCAAAATTTATAGCAATGTCATAGATAATAGATAACGGTAGTAACAAAATTCAGAAAGTATACAATTGCGTTAGTTGCTTACCGGTAGGATCATTCCTGACAACAAACAATGGTGTCATCCCGACGAAGGAGGGATCCCACATAATACGGGACTGTCCTGTATTATGTGAGATCCTTCACTCCGCTTCGCTGCGTTCTGGATGACATCGTAGACAGAATCATGTGACCGTCACCACTTCCTTACCATAATCTGCCGTTCTAATGTTATTTTTGTAGCAAAATGATCCCGAATGATCCTTGTTGACCAGTTAAGGAATGCCACTGTCGCTGCACTAAAACATCTTTTTCCCGATACGGAAATCCCCGGCTCACTGATCACCGTCAACCAAACGAAGCCCGAGTTTACCGGCGATTATACAATTGTGCTCTTCCCTTTTCTCAAGCTCCTCCGGCAAAAACCGGATGCGCTGGGCACCCTATTGGGAGATCACCTGGTAAATAACAGCGGATTAGTGGTATCCTATGAGATCGTAAGCGGATTTCTAAACCTGACTATCCGGGAGTCTTACTGGACTGCATTTCTGCTCAATCATTTCAATGACCGGAATTATGGGGAAAAATCCTGCCGTGACGAACGGGTGATGATTGAATATTCTTCTCCCAATACCAACAAACCGCTGCACTTCGGACACCTGCGGAATAATTTTCTCGGCTTTGCCATGGCCAATATCCTGCATGCCAACGGCAAACAGGTAGTTAAGGCCAACCTGGTCAACGACCGGGGCATCCACATATGCAAGTCTATGGTGGCCTGGCTGCATTTTGCCAATGGAGCCACACCTGCAGACACAGGCATAAAAGGTGATCATCTCGTAGGAGATTATTACGTACGCTTTAATGATGCGTATAAAACGCAGATCAGTGAACTGGTGGCACAGGGAATGGAAGAGACCGCAGCAGAACGGGAAGCCCCCATCATGAAAGAAGCACAGGATATGCTGCGCCGCTGGGAAGCAGGAGACCCGGAAGTACGAACGCTGTGGGAAACAATGAACGGGTGGGTATACAAAGGCTTCGAGGAAACTTATCGGCGGCTGGGTATTGACTTCGACAAGATGTATTACGAAAGCAATACGTACCTGCTGGGAAAAAGTATTGTTGAAAAAGGACTGAAAAAGAGTATATTATTTAAAAAAGAAGACGGCTCTGTATGGATAGACCTTACCGGAGACGGACTGGACCAGAAACTGCTGCTGCGTGGCGACGGCACCTCCGTATACATGACACAGGATCTCGGAACGGCGGTACTGAAGTATAATGATTACAAGCTCGCCCGGTCTGTCTATGTGATTGCAGACGAGCAGAACTATCACATGCAGGTGCTGAAACTGATCCTGCAGAAACTCGGAGAGCCTTGCGCCGACGGCATATACCACCTCTCTTACGGCATGGTGGAATTACCCACAGGCAAGATGAAAAGCAGGGAAGGTACTGTTGTGGATGCAGACGACATGATGGATGAGATGATCCGTCTTTCACAACAACAAACAGAAGAAGCTGGTAAAACAGAAGGATTCTCTGATGAAGAACTGCAAAAGCTGTATGAAACCATAGGTCTTGGTGCGTTGAAGTTCTACCTGCTCCGGGTAGATCCGAAGAAAAAAATGATCTTCGACCCTAAAGAATCCATAGACCTGCATGGATTTACCGCCACATTTATTCAGTATGCGCATGCGCGTATCTGTTCCATTCTACGGAAAGAAAACATTCCTCTGCTACCCGGCAAAGAACACTTCCAGACTTTTGTGCAGACACAGCCACTTGCCGCACCCGAAAAGGATCTGGTACGCGAGCTGGAACAATACCCACAGATACTCGAAAGCGCCGCGGACGATTACAACCCGTCCCTGTTGTGTAATTATACCTTCCGGCTGGCACAGTTGTTCAATTCCTTTTACGACCAGCACAGCATTGCACATGCCGAAAATGAGGAGAAGAAACTGCTGCGCCTGATGATCATTGTCATGGCTGCACGCACCATGCGCCATGCCATGCAATTGCTGGGTATCCGGCTGCCTGAGAAGATGTAACACAGTTCAGCAATAAAACTTCAACAGGATAAATATAAAAACATAAGCAGGGTAAACAGAAATTACCACAGGAACGATGCCAGGAATTGTTCCGGATATTAAAAGCCCGTTTTGAGAAAAATATGAACCGGCGTAAGGGCCTTGATTGGGATAAAGTACAGGCAAAGCTGGAAGCCAATACTGCAAAGCTGTGGTCGCTCAATGAAATGGGGGAAACTGGCGGGGAGCCTGATGGTGTGGGATATGATAAAAAGACGGGGGAATACATTTTTTAGACTGTGTGGCGGAAAGCCCCAAAGGTCGCAGGAGTGTTTGTTATGACCCCGAAGCATTGAATCCAGGAAAGAGCATAAACCAAAGCACACCGCTATCGGTATGGCAGCCGAAATGGGGATTGAAATCTTATCGGCAGAGCAATACCACGTATTGCAACAATTTGGAAAATTCGACACAAAAACTTCGAGTTGGATAGCAACACCGGCTGATATCAGGAAACTCGGTGGAGCCATTTTTGGCGACTGGCGCTACGGTCATGTATTCATATATCACAACGGCGCTGAGTCTTACTATGCCGCCAGAGGATTCCGCGGCTCGCTCAGGGTGTGAATATGATGCAAACGGGGCAGTTTATTTAATGTAGTACAATCCTGTACTATCCTCAAATGCCACAACTCCATACCCTTTCGTAATGTATACCCTATGGATCGCATAAAGGTGTTTCGATTCCTGCGTATGCTGCTGTATAGCAACTTGTGTATAAACCTTGCCACCGATAGCTATAATATCACTATACATGTCATACTCAAAATCTACACTCGGATGACTACCATCGACTCTTATCGGCTCAATAACCACATCTGACGAAAGATCCCCTATCTGATATTCCAGCACAGCAAGACGCTTATCTGAATTTGAATAAAACTGACGTAATGAGTACCACAGGATAATAGGCGAATCCGTGGAATCCGTAATGTGCGTGGCAGTTATATGACCCTTAGCCGGAGAACAGATTGGAGAGTTACACGAAAGCTGTTGCGGACTTCTTTCACCCACGGCTACATACGGCGCTGTCTGCTCTGTTTTTCCAAATACAAAACGATGCTCCCTGCCCACAGTATTTGTGTATATTACCGTATCACCGGTTTTGTAGCGGAGCCATGACCAGTGCTCTGTTTGGAAGCCGGAACATTGTTCCTCCTCACATTTACAGGCATCCAGCACAAAAAGGCATATACCCAGTGCAGGCAGAATGAGATATTTCAACATGGTTGCATTAACACTTTTAAAGAAAACGCATCTTTCACATATCACCCCTATTCAGTATCAACTCGTAAGTAACAAGTAGCAGGCTGCAATCAGCTAAAACAGCCTGCTATTGACAAAAGGTCAACGGCGCGCAATCATTGTGAGGCGGGGCCGAAGCAATCTCAGGTTGCGTGAGACTGCTTCGTCGTACCTTCTCGCAGTGACTAGCGTTACCTAATAATGCACTAAGTCGTGCATAACAGTTAGCAGATTACAATAAGTCAAAACAGCTTGCTATTCTCGACTTAATACTTACGGCTACTACTGGTCAAGTCTCACTCGCGGATCCAACCAGCCGTACAGCAGGTCTGTCAGCAGGTTGATGATAATGAAGATAAATGCGGTGAGCAATACGGATCCCATCACAAGTGGAAAATCAAATTTATCAAGCGCATCCACGGTGATCTTCCCTACCCCTTTCCAATTAAAGATATATTCAATAAAAAAGGAACCGGCCAGCAATTCGGCCAGCCAGCCGGAAACAGCAGTTACAACCGGATTCAAAGCATTCGGCAATGCATGACGGAACACAACACGGATTTTGCCTAATCCTTTTGCATAAGCGGTACGGATATAATCCTGAGAAAGCGCATCCAGCAAAGCACTTCGTGTAAGCTGGGTAATAATTGCCAACGGACGTATACCCAACGCCAGCGCAGGTAATATCAGATTGTGCAATGCCAGTTTTCTTCCCGAAAAAGCATCGTACTCCCAAAGGCTGCCGGTCATATTAAGCCCTGTAACTGAATGGAGCAGATAACCAAAGACATATGCGATCAGCAGTCCGGCAAAAAACGAAGGGAGCGAAATACCTGCTACACTTGCCGCAATCGCGGAGGTATCCAGCCAGGTATCCTTTTTCATTGCCGCTAATATACCAAGTAAAATACCGCCTATCGTAGCCAGGATCATGGCAGAAAGCGCCAGGATAATCGTACCCGGCAATGCCTCGGCCAACACCACATTCACCTCTCGCTTGGTACGATACGACCTGCCGGCATAAGGCCACTTCAGCCCAAGCTCTTTTTGCTGCGAAAAGCTGATCAATGGTATATGTGCATATTTTTCGCGGTCGTCCTTTTTATGCACCCCTACGGGTGAAAGATCATTCAGGTATAGCAAATATCTTTTCCAGAGCGGCTTGTCCAGGTTAAGCTCCTTACGGGCATTCTCAATAGAAGCCAGATCGCTCCGTTGTCCCATCGTTAAACGGGCTGGATCTGCGGGCATTACATTAAAAAGAAAAAAAACTACCGTTATCACACCCAGCAGCACCAGGATGCTGTATCGTAAACGTCGTATCAGGTAGCGGAGCAAGGGATTATTTTAATTCCAACTTACCGTTATTGAGTACAGCCTTCTGCGGATAATCACGGAAACTCCATTTTTGCTGTACAGTACCGTTGTGCAGCAACATCAGCCCGGGATTGCTGCGCATAGCCGTTTTGCTGGCAGTGCCATCGACAGCAAATGCCGGGAATTTCACCAGATTGTGCTTCTGCAGGAATGCCATCGTCCGCTCCTGGTTATCGGAAGAAAGGATATAAGTCGGAATATCGTATGCCTCTGCCTGGTCGGAGAGCTGCTTCAATCTTTCAATATTGTCTATTCTTGCCTTATCGGTATTACGTACAAAGAACAGGAATACGTAACCCTCCGCCTGGAGGATGTTGGCTGCGTGATCGTTGCCGTCGTAATCCGAAATGCTGAAATCTTTAATTGCAATTTCGCCCGTAGCTTCTTTTATCAGTTTTGTTTTGGTATCTACGTACTTCCAGGTAGTATCCTGCCAGGGATAATTCTGCATGGTAAAATCTTTTTGCGCCCCCTCCTTTTCATAGGTCAGTACCGTTTCATACACTGCAGGCTCAGAACCCGGTGGCAATTGTGTTTTTTCCCACAGATTGTTGCCTGCCTTATAAGGCAGACAATCGTAGAAGGGCAAATGCTCCAACGACCACCATTGCATCCCAAAGGCAAGGAAAGCACTGGTAATAATAATAGCTGCACTGGGGTATCCGCTGAATACCGGTTTAATCCGTCTGCGAAAAACAAAAAGAATAAGTACCAGCCCCAGCAATATCACATCTTTCCAGAAGGTCTCCGCATTGGATATTTTGATGCAGTCCCCAAAGCAGCCGCAATCCTTTATTTTGTCTGTGAGGTAGACATATGCGGTAAGAAATGTAAAGAAAGCAGTAAGCAGCAGCAGCAGGAATGAAAAGATACGGAACCCGTACCCAACGAGCAATGCCACACCGGCAATGATCTCGAACGCGATCATGGTAACGGAGAGTGCCAGTGAGTATGGCATCATCCAGTACATATGCCATACTTCAAAAAATTCATCCATCTTATAGCTCAATCCCAGCGGATCGTTGGCCTTAATGAGGCCGGAAAAGATAAACAGTATGCCAACGATGATCCTTATCAACCAAAGCAGGTATTTCATATTTTTTTGTTTAGCGTGTTCCTGAAATAAATTATTGCTGGTTAAAATTACGCGCTTCTTCTATTTTTATCAATGCAAAAACAGCATAGTTCACAATATCCCTGAAGTTGGCATCCATACCCTCCGATACGGAGGTCTGACCATCATTGGCCAGAATCTGCTTGATGCGAAGCAATTTGACAAGGATCAGATCTGCAAAAGACTCCTGCGACATATCACGCCAGGCTTCTCCGTAGTCATGGTTTTTCTGCAGCATCAAATTCTCAATTTCCCCCGACATACGATCATACCAGATACACGCATCGCCAACAGACAATTCCTGAGGCAAATCTGCCGGAGCAAAAAACTGAATCAGTGCAATGATACCATAGTTTACGATACCAATAAACTCACTCTCAATGCTGTCGCCGATCTTCTGTATCTGCGTTTCCTGTATCTGCCGTATCCGCCAGGCCTTTATATAGATTTGATCAACAATGGATATGGACCGGAGCACCCGCCATGAAGTGCCGTAATCGGCCGTTTTTTTCAGGTATAGCTCCCGGCACGTGATAATCACCTGCCGGTATTGTTCGCTGGTATTTTGCATCTTTACGGGATAATTATCTGCGGCATGAAGCATCATGATCCTGTTATGGGTTTCAAAAATACACTTTTACCGGTACAAACCACCTTACAGAGCCGGGGACGGCTACTGGATCTGTCGCGCCCTGTCGTAATGGGCATCCTGAATGCGACCCCGGACAGCTTTTATACCCGGGGCAGGAATAACAGCATTCCCGGTATGCTGCAGCAGGCGGAACAGATGATCGCGGAGGGAGCGACCATCCTTGATGTAGGCGGAGCATCCACCCGTCCCGGAGCCACACCGGTATCTGTAGCAGAGGAAACAGACCGTGTAGCGCCGGTGATCGAGGCACTCCATGAACGTTTCCCGGATGCCTGGCTTTCGGTGGATACCTACCATGACGCAGTTGCCCGCGCCGCGGTTACCGCCGGAGCGCTGATCGTGAACGACATCAGCGCCGGCGCACTTGATCATGACATGTTATCTGCAGTTGCCACGTTGCAGGTTCCTTATATTGCCATGCACATGCAGGGTACGCCACAGACGATGCAGGACAACCCACAGTATGACAATGTTGTGCAGGAGGTGCTGCAATGCATGACCGGTATTTGCCAGACAGCCGCAACGGCAGGTATCCATGATATCATTATTGATCCGGGATTCGGATTTGGGAAAACAGATGTCCACAATTATGCTTTACTCCGCGACCTGCATACCCTTCGGATAACGGGCCGGCCGGTACTGGTCGGCATTTCACGAAAATCCATGATCTGCCGTACGCTGGGTGTTACACCGGAAGCAGCCCTGAACGGAACTACAGCGCTGCATATGGTGGCTTTACAACAAGGCGCTTCCATTTTGCGCGTACACGACGTCAAAGAAGCGGCAGAGGTGATCCGCCTGTTCGAATGTTTATATGATACCGCGCGATGACCTATCCCAGGGATACGTGCCGTTTAAATTCTTTTTCCCGGTCAAACAGGTAGCGATAGGTACATAGTTTCCGGCTGCGATGCGTGCCCAGGCTTTCGGCAATATTCATCATCTTGGGGTTGAAATCGCCGATCCACTGCAATTCATAATCCTTGTACTTCATCCGTCCCTGTATGATTTTGGCCGCTTCGATGATCATAAAAGCGTCTACGCCTTTACCCTGAAACTCCGGTATAATACCGAATGCGATGCCCACAAAACGGCTGCAGGCGCCTCTTTGTTTGAGCCAGAGAAACTTCAGCTTCTGAAGGAGGCCAAATTTTCCGTTCAGGTGTTTGAAATACTGGTTCAGATCCGGCAGGTTGATCCACATGGCAACGGGCTCGTCATTATAGTAGGTAAACCAGGTGATATGCTCATCCATCACGGGTTTCATAGTGTTAAACATTTTCCGGACAGTACGTTCTTCCAGCGTTTTTCCACCGCCGTGGCTGGCCCAGGCTTTGTTGTATATGTACGTGAAGTCTCTGGCAAAACGCTCCAGCTCATTTTTGCGGATGTGTACTGCCTTATAGCCCGGATCCTGCGCTATTATATCGTGCCGTTCGTAAAATTTATCCTGCAGCCGGGTGTCCACCCGCATCGCAAAGCACACCTGGTCGAAATAAACCCGGAACCCGTAATTTTCGAATAATGCCTGGTAGTACGGCGGGTTGTAATTCATGCAATACAGCGGCTCCTGGAATCCTTCCACCTGAAGCCCCCACCATTTGTCGCGCTCACCGAAGTTGATGGGACCGTCCATAGCCTCCATGCCTTGCTCCTGCAGCCAGTCTCTGCAATGATCAAATATGAAGTTGGCGGCCTGCTGGTCATTGATACATTCGAAAAAGCCGATACCACCGGTAGGCTGATCATTTTTATATTGCCGGTTCACAAAAGCGGCAACCCGGCCAATCGCCTTACCCTGGCTGTCTTTCAGCACCCAGCGTTTACAGTTTCCTTTTTTGAAGAATTTATTTTTCTCCGGGTCAAAAACATTTTCGATGTCTTTATCCAGCGGGCGTATCCAGTTAGGGTCATTCCGGTACAGGTCAACCGCAACGTTCAGGAACAATTGCTTATCCGCTCCGGTTTTTACTTCATACAACTGCATGTTGCTTGGTTCTGTTTTGTTGATTGGGTTGGGGTCAAAAATAATGTATTGCCGCCAACTCTGCCTGCCGGGGTTTACTCTTTGGAGAATTGACAATTAGTATTATCTTTGCCGTCCCAAACAGGGATGGTGCGGTAGCTCAGTCGGTAGAGCAAAGGACTGAAAATCCTTGTGTCGCCGGTTCGATCCCGGCCCACACCACGCAGAAAATCAAGCCTTTAAGTCGAAAAACTTAGAGGCTTTTTTATTTTACTACAACATTTGGGAGCTTGGCAAGCCCGATCCTCATTTTTTGTATTCCCATGCATCTTTCCACTGTTGGAATTCAGAAGGCGTTATCCAGTAACGGGCAAAATTTCCTTCATGTAGAGACATAAGTTCCGTCTCGATGATTTCAATAAACCTTTCCTGATCGTGCGGAGGAAGCGTACGTGCTTCCTGTACGATTTTTGAAGAAGCCTCTTTACGACTAAGAACATTGGAAACGATGTACGTAATGACTTCCCGCACGATCCCGATACTTTAATCTGAACGCGTCAGGCTCGCCTAAAGACTGGCGTAAAACGGCATAACGGGCAGCACTCCGCTCATACGCCCACATAAAAACATCTTTTAAAAGCTCAATTCGATTAAGTTCATAAACACCTAACATCCCATTGATGTATAGATCACCGGGAACGTCAACGAACGCTAAAGGTGACAGATTATGACGGTTAAAGGATATATTGGCGGCCAAACGGGAAACACGCTTGTTTACATCATCAAACGGCTGCAAATACGGCAATTGTACCATGATAAAAAAAGCCTGCTCAAACGGATTTTTATTTGAAGGTCTTCTCTTGAAACTCCCTCGCGGAATTGCCTCAGAACGTTTTTAATGGCCTCAATTTCTCTGTTTATTTTGGCGTTACTATTATTCATATCTGCATATCCGATGGGTTGAAACTACTGATTGCTAAATTAGTTGTCGCAAAACAAGCTTTCACGATAATTATACACATTTTTGTCATAAAATGAAGTTTCGCGACAATTATTTGTCACAAAATCCGACGACCATTAGCTTTTATGTTGTGTAGTTATTAGTTTTTAGTGTTTATTTAGTGCTGGAATGCGTAAAAGTTTAATTCGCCATCCCTGTTTACATTATTAGTTCCATCTATTTCTCATATTTAATTTTTCTTTTGTATAGTTTTTTTAGTTATCAATGATTTTTTATGAAAAAATTCATTACTCCTTTTATTCTCTTTTTCGCAAACCTGCTTTTTGTGCAAGCGCAGGAGCAGAAAAAAATTGATTCGCTCCTTATCATTTTAAAAACGGCAAAGGAGGATACGGTAAAAGTAAAGCTGCTGAATGAGGTAGGGTACAGCTTCCGGGATATACAGCCGGATACCGGTTTGTTTTATTGCCAACAGGCTATGTCTCTCGCACGGAAGCTTGGCTATAAACAGGGCCTGTCTGTCGCTTATAATAATTCGGGAGTCAATTACCTGCGCCTGTCAAAATATTATGATGCGCTGGAAAATTATGAGCAGGGATTTCGTATTGACAAAGAGCTGGACGATGAGCCTGGTATGGCTGTTGCGCTGGGAAATATGGGAAATGTGTACCTGTTATCAAACAACTTCCCAAAGGCCCTTGGTTGCTATTTGAAAGCATTGAAGGTGTATGAAAAGACGGGCGACGAATCGAAGCAGGGCATTGCGTTAGGAAATATGGGGCTTATCTATATGAGCATGGGAGATTATAAGAAGGCACTGGATTATATGGAAAAGGAACTGACCATTCATACACGTCTCGGAGATAAGTATAACAGCGGCAGGGTATCCACATTGATGGGAACTGTTTATGCTTATACGGAACAATATCAGGAGGCTTTGGAAAGGTATCGGGAAGGGCTGCGGTTTGGTGAGGAAACAGGCAACAGATCCATGATCGCCTCATGCATCGGAGATATAGGTACTGTTTATGGCGATCTGGGTGACTACGGGCTGGCAATCCGGTACCAAAAGAAAGCCATTCCGCTCTGGCAGAAACTTAATAATACATACAGCCTGGCGCTCCAGTTAAGATCCTTGGGTACGTCATATGGCAAGGCAGATGACAAGACTCTCGTCAGCAATGGCATAAAACCGGAAGCGCGATATACAGAAGCAATGGCGCTGATCAATCAGTCTATCGGCATGGCGCAGGAGATCGGCTCACTGCTGCTCGAAGAGGAAGGCTGGCGGGCGTTGATCGAGGTTTATGAAAGCCAGGGTAAATACCGGGATGCGCTTGCCGCATACAAGCGGTTCTCCGCTATCCACGACAGCCTGCTGAATGACGAGAAAAAGGAAGAGATGACGCGGAATGAACTACAGTATGAGTTTGATAAAGAGCAGGCCTTGCAGCAGGCAGAACAGGAGAAAAAGGATATACTGGCCCGGGCCGAGATCCGAAAGCAGAAAAATGTGCGGAATAGTGTTATTGCCATTGGCACTATCGCCCTGTTTGCAGGTTCCATATCGTTCAGGTTTTACAAACGGAAAAGAGATGCTGTGCAGAAAGAAGAAAAAACTGCTGCCGCCCTTCGCATTGCGGAGGTAAGACAACAGGCCCTGAATGCACAAATGAGCGACCACTTCATAGGCAATGCGATGGACTCTATCAATAATTTCATCGAGTGCAATGACAGAGCAGCCGCGAGCAGGTATCTGATCATGTTTCAGCGGCTCACTATGAAGATACTGGATAATTCCTTTAAAACCCGGATATCCCTGCAGGAAGAACTGGACATCGTCCGGGAATATATTGAGCTGGAAAAGCTTAGATTTCCCGATGGGGCGTTGCAATACGAGATCAACACCTCCGGTGTGGAAGATACCTGGAATACATTTATACCACCCATGGTTTTCCAGGTGCTTGCGGAGAATGCACTGAAGCACGGGTTTAGAAAGACTGTCGGCGGGAAGCTGAAGATAACGGCCGAACGCAAAGGCATATACCTGCATGGTGTTATTGAAGACAATGGCATCGGCAGGAAAGCCTCCCTGGCAGAAAAAGCAAACAGGATAAAGGACAGGATCTCGCACGGAGGTAGCCTGGCGGCAGCGCTGATCAAAACGAACGACGGCACAGATCCGCATACCTATTTCGTGATCACCGATCTGTTTGACTACCGGCAGCAGGCTGCCGGCACAAGGGTAACATTTTCAGTGCTGCTGTCGGAAAGTTAGGATTTGTTTTTCATTTTTGCATCATGATCAGAAGCATTATTGTAGAAGACGATCTCAGGCACGCCGCACGGCTGGCAAGACTGCTGGAAAATCATGATGAAGGGATCGAAGTGATGAAAATATGCCCCGATGTCGAAAGCGCCGAGGCGGCCATCACCAGTCTCGCGCCTGAGCTTGTTTTCCTGGATATCGAACTGGATACCAGCACAGGATTTGATCTGCTGAAAAAATTAGAGATCATAGATTTTGATGTCATCTTCACAACCAATCATATCAACAGGTATATCCGGGATATCAGGATCTGTGGTCTGACTTACTTACCCAAACCGGTTGACAGCGGCGAACTGGATGAAGCCCTGCTGAAATTTAAAAAGAAAAACGGGTACGGCACCAGGAAAGAGCAGGTATTATCGTTAAGGGAAAACCTGTCTGCCAAAAATCCCGGATTGAGAAATATCTGGATCAATGACAGTAAAAACAACTGGATCCCTGTCGAAGCCGGAAACATTGTTTATTGTATTTCCAAAAATCAATATACACATTTTTTCATCCAGGAAGATAATATTGAAAAGCTGACAATCATGCATGAGCTGGGGTTAAATAAGGAAAAAGACGGGACGGTCAGATGGATTTCCTCGAAAGGGATCGGTGAATGGGAAGACATCCTGGAGCATTATGGTTTTTGCCGGGTGCATAACAGTGCGATTGTGAATCCGCTCCATGTGCTGCGCTACACTAAAGAGGACGGCGATATCCTACATCTTAGCTGCGGTCTCAGCCTGCCGATGTCGAGAGAACGTAAGAAAAAATTTTTAGCGCTTGCAGGACTCAGGTAAAATGCAAATTCCGATTACATCATACTGAATTTTGACAAAAAGAGCCATAATCCAAATATGGCTCTTTTTCATTTTAGCGCAGGTTATTTTTGCGGCATTAGCCTTACCTGTATGTTTCATGATTAAAGCTGTTCTGGTTGAATGTAATAGGGAACGTATCAGCACTGTAAATAACCTTGTAGCCGATTGGGATAATAAAATACAGGTTGTGGCAAGGTGCGGCAGCATGAAATCTGCGACACGGCTTATCAACAAACACAGGCCGGACATTGTCTTCATCCATATTCATCCCGATACCGACATAAAGCTGGGTGTATTGAACAGGATAAACGTTACGCATACGGGTCTCATATTTGTTCTGATACAGGAGGACCGGCATGTCCAATACATTAATGCCTGCACTTTGCCCCGATCCATAGAGATCGGGGAGCTGAAAGAGCTGGTGGAGCGTCTTGAAGCAAAGACCCCGGGAGGCGACCGCAGCAAAACCAGGCAGGGGCAGGTGTGGATCAACGACAGCAAAAGCAACTGGATCCCTATTGACACGCAGAACATCGTTTACTGTACTTCTGACAACCAGTATACCCATTTCCACATCAAGGAAAACAATAAGAACAAGCTGCGGATGATGGCAGACCTCGGTATCAAGCCCGACAGGAAGGGGCTTGTCAAATGGACGTCCGCACGGGGTATCGGTGAATGGGAAGCGGTGCTGGAGCATTATGGTTTCTGCAGGATACACAACCGGACCATTGTCAACCTGATCCACATATACAAATATACGCGGGACGGAAAGCATAAGCTGCTGCTCAGCACGGGAGATGTCCTGGACATTTCCAAAGAGAAAAAGAAGCGGTTTCTGGCGCTCTCCGGCCTGAGATGACAACTGAAATCCGGAGAAACTGACCGGAATCCGACATGATCGCCCGGAATCCAAACCATTCCTTCCAAGCTTTTATGTAGCTATATATTTGTGTTATAGTCCGCAATAAGTATATGGTTATTAAAATATAGGATGAGTGGATTTGCCTAATGTGTATCGACATGATAACATAATGTATTATAATCAAGTTCCTAAGAATAAAGCTCAATAACAAATGAAAAAACTGGTACTTTTTTTAGCAAGCCTGTTCATGGCAAACATGGCGACATTCGCCCAGATCGATACGGAGCAGGGTAATAATAGTTTTGCAGGCGCCGATGTCCTGCCTGTCCCCGCTCTCAATAGTGCCACCATATCATACAGCGGCGACGAAGATTATTTCAAAGTTACGGTTCC
Organism: Flavipsychrobacter sp.; assembly: GCA_037190845.1. Taxonomy (GTDB): domain Bacteria; phylum Bacteroidota; class Bacteroidia; order Chitinophagales; family Chitinophagaceae; genus JBEBVQ01. The sequence goes on from JBBCJI010000027.1 coordinate 111,539, forward strand.
CAGGTCCAGTGTACTGATTGCCGGGATACCCTTGAACAGTACCGGTATGGGGTATTGGATCAGGATATATGGCGATGCTCCTTCGTACACCTTGCTTCATGAAGACTATAACTTTTCTAATCAACCGGTGTCACTCGAAACATTGGTACCTGCCGGAAATTACTTCATAAGAATCAGCCAGTATAGTGGTGCTAATAGCAGTGCAACGCCCTATACGCTCAATGTCAGCCTTGACACTACTGATCCTGGAGAGCTTAACCAGGATTTTAATACAGCGTATGCGATTTCGGTTGATACCACCATCCAGGCAAAGATCAGGGGCTATAACAAAACTCATCCGGCGCAGTATGACGAAGATTATTTCAAAGT
>JBBCJI010000028.1:0-74180 GCA_037190845.1 Flavipsychrobacter sp.
ACAACACTCAGGAACAGGTTATGGCACTATTGTGAAGACTGTTACGCTGCCGGTTGTTGAATGAACAATAAATACGATCCCCCAAATTTCCGTCATTCTTATCATTGTTTGGGCAACCCAAATTACTCCTCAGGATGACATCGTAATTGTTGCATGGCATCGACTCTGATGAATACCAAACAATAAATGGCAGCTTGACATAGTTTCTCACTTTGATATAATTCAGTTGTCCCAACTGATATATAATTACCCTTCAAAGGGGGAATTTACGCCGTTCTTTGCTCATAGTTCCATGAAAGAACGAACTGGTCGTCTCCCTTTCAGGGGAGAACGTGAGGGGTGTTACGCAATAATACTTTTTTACCCATCATTTTTAGACAGGCTCTAAAATCAAAAAAAATTATTCCCGTGAAAGACAAAACAATTGCCGATGTACTTTATGTGGCTATGCAACGGAATATGGACAGAAATGCGAAAATATATTCTGCTTTGTTTTACACCGTCCGCATGCTGCTGCTATGTTTTTTTTGTACACCCGCAAATGCACAAAAACTATCCATAGAAACCATGGACTCTGTGGCAAAGCTTGTAAATATTCATGAGAAAGGACTCGAAAACAGAACTTACTCTGACGGCAAGCATAAATACACGCTTTCTTTTCCGGAGGAAAGCTTTGGTTTCAATTATGAAAACGGCAAAGCCTGGAAAGTTGTTTATAAGACAAACGGTATGGATACTTATCTGGCATTTACCGAAAATATTGATTTATCAAAAGTTACAGGGTTTACCTGGGACGGATCTACCCCCCCCAGAGTTTTAATGCATTTTCCAAAAGGCATGATAAAAACATCTGTTTCAAAAAATGAAGGAGAAGTCTATGTGATAGATGAAGAATACCTGGAGTTTTTCTGTACAAAGGATTTATTAAAAATGGTAACGCTGCTTGCCGGTATATGCCATGATCTTAAACGCTCCCAGGGAAACATAACACAAGCTCAGGTAAGAACATTCGAAAAGAATTTTTTAACCTTAATGGAGCTCCCTCCCATGGAGCTGGACTCTACGTTGGTCATTTATAATAATTTTGTAGAAAAAAATGCAGAGAGCCTGTATGTTCCTATTGTAAAGGAATACATAAGTTCGTTTAATGATGTATTGAAATATTGGAAAGAAGAGGAGATCGTAGCACAGTTTAGCGACAGCTTATGCAAAGCTTATTTTTACAAGCCTGATATTTTTACCCCGCAACAGCTTGAAGCTCATAATCCCAATACAAAAAGTCTTATAAAAAGGGGGAATATTGCAGGAGAAAACACCTATCGTAATTCGAATGCCTATGCGCGCGCCCAGGTCGGCCCATACGCTGCTGAATTTGAAAAAGAAGGATTTATATATAATTTTCTTATAAATGTGTCTAATCTTAACGCAATAGATTGTAACGGTTATTTTAATGCTACTTTGCGCTGGCTTGAGTCTAAAATACCAAAATCATTTATAGAAGTCAGTGAAACCGGAGATCGGAAAAGTATCCATATTGTACATCGTAAAGAAAATAAAAGTGTATGCATTACGTTTAAATATTCAAAAATGTCTTATGGCGGATGTATGGAAGAGCTTATTTTTAAACCTTACGAGTAGCGTGTAGTCTGTTTTTGCCTGATTATTAAGTGAGCGCCATTACCTTCGGGGGAGAGAATCTGAGGGGACGAACACTCATACTTTCTACAAATCATTTTAAGCAGTTTCTTACAGATCCCTCATACAGTCGTCAGCAAGTATCCGGCGGGTAACCACGGAGTATATTCCACCTTGTCCCGGAAACCTGTAAATTTGCGCCTTGTAAGAAAGAAATATGGCAGCAGCAAATCAATATACGGAAGACAGTATCAAGTCGTTGGACTGGCGGGAGCACATCCGTTTGCGCCCCGGTATGTACATCGGCAAGCTGGGCGACGGCAGCAGTATGGATGACGGGATTTATATCCTGGTCAAAGAGGTGATAGATAACTGTATTGATGAATATACCATGGGCTTCGGCAAGCGGGTAGAGCTGACGATCAAAGAAGGAGTGGTGACTGTCCGGGATTACGGGCGCGGTATACCGCTTGGCAAGGTGGTGGATGTGGTGTCCAAGATCAATACCGGGGCCAAATATGACAGTAAGGCGTTTCAGAAATCTGTCGGGCTGAACGGGGTTGGTACCAAAGCGGTGAATGCCCTGAGTTCAATGTTCCGGGTAGAGGCGTTCCGGGACGGCCGTAGTAAGGCCGCGGAATTTGAGAAAGGAGTGCTGATAAAGGAACATAAAGAGACGGACACCAAAGAGCCGAACGGCACGCTGGTGACATTCCGGCCGGATGATACGGTCTTCAAACACTATCATTTCATCCATGAATATGTAGAGAACCAGCTCTGGAATTATTGCTTCCTGAATGCGGGGCTTCAGATCAACTTCAACGGACGGAATTATATCTCTAAAAATGGCCTGCTCGACCTGCTGACGCGGAAAACCAACCCGGATGATCTGCGTTACCCGATCATTCACCTGAAAGGCGAAGACATTGAGGTGGCCATCACGCATACCGGTGATTACGGCGAAGACCTGTACAGCTTTGTAAACGGCCAGCATACCACCCAGGGTGGAACCCACCAGGGCGCATTTCGCGAAGCATTCGTAAAAGTGATCCGGGATTTTTATAAGAAGGATTACGAAGCGAGCGATGTCCGGCAGAGCATTTGTGCCGCCATTTCCGTACGTGTGCAGGAACCGGTGTTCGAAAGCCAGACCAAGACAAAACTGGGCAGCCAGTATGTCTGGGAGAACGGACCGAGCATGAAGACTTTTGTGCTGGAGTTCCTGGCCCGTGAGCTGGATAACTTCCTGCATAAAAATCCTGCAGTTGCAGAGTCGCTCAAAAAACGGATCGAGCAAAGCGAGCGGGAACGTAAGGAACTGAGCGGTATTCGCAAGCTGGCCAACGAACGTGCCAAGAAGGCCAACCTGCATAATAAAAAGCTGCGAGACTGCCGTATTCATCTGAACAGCGAACCGCCTGCAAAGAACCGTGAAGATTACCGGGAAAAGCAACTGGAAAGCACCATCTTTATTACCGAAGGTGATTCTGCCAGTGGTAGTATTACCAAGAGCCGGAATGTCGAAAGCCAGGCAGTCTTCAGCCTGCGTGGTAAGCCGCTCAACTGCTTCGGGCTGACGAAAAAGGTGGTGTATGAGAATGAGGAATTCAACCTCCTGCAACATGCGCTGAATATTGAGGAAGGGCTGGACGGATTACGTTATAATAATATCGTGATCGCTACCGATGCCGATGTGGACGGTATGCACATCCGTCTGCTGATCATGACCTTCTTCCTGCAGTTCTTTCCTGATCTGGTGCGCAACGGGCATGTGTACATTCTGGACACACCTTTATTCCGTGTGCGCAATAAGCAGCGAACGATCTATTGTTACAGCGAAGAAGAGAAACAGGCTGCGGTCAATGAGTTGGGCAGCAAGCCGGAGATCACCCGCTTTAAAGGACTGGGTGAGATATCACCGGATGAATTTTCCCGGTTCATTGGCGACGATATGAGAAAAGACCCGGTGCTGCTCAGCCAGGATGCACAGATTCAGAAGCTGCTGGAATATTACATGGGCAAGAACACACCTGCCCGTCAGGTCTTCATCATTGATAACCTCCGGGTAGAGAAAGATCTGGTAATGGAGAGCGCGTAGATAATTTGAAAATTTGGGAATTTGAAAATTTGAAAATGCCCATGTTTTCTGAGGATGTGTCATGAAAATCGTGACAAACTATTTGTGAGCAAGATGAATGGAAAATCGTTTTATATGAATAACGGTCTTGACTTAACGAACGGTGTCATCCTGACGAAGGAAGGATGACATAGCGGGCAGATTCATAACACCTGACTTTTTGCATCGAAGCAAAAGGAGGGCAAAACAAAATAATGCTTATGACAAAGATCGTAGTAGCGCTCTCGGCACAGGGAATCGGATTTGACGCCACAGACGAATCAGGTCGCCTCGTTCGTTTCGATACCGCTCCTGATCATGGTGGAATAGATTACGGTATCCGCCCCATGCATGGGTTGTTGATGTCGCTCGGTAGTTGTAGCGGTGTGGATATGCTCTCTATCCTGAAAAAGAAAAGGCAGGAACCACAGTCATTCCGGATGGAAATAGAAGGTGAGCGTGAAAAAGAAGCTACATTTTCGCTCTGGAAAAAAGTGCATGTCCGCTTTATTTTCTCAGGGGAAATCGGCGAAGACCAGGCCCGGCAGGCAGCGTCTCTTTCCATTGATAAATATTGTTCCGTAGCCGAAACCCTTCGCCGTGCCGGTTGTACGATCACATGGGATGTTGTGGTCAATGCCGGCTGATTGCATTTTAACAATAAAACAATCCAATGTCTACCCACCCTATAACAAAAGCTATCCGCATACAGACCCTGCGCACCGACGAAATGGAGCATTCCGTGCCGCTTTTCCTCACCAGCAGCTTCTGCTATGACGATGCCGAAGAAATGCGCGCTACTTTTGCCGATGAGCTGGATAACAATATCTACAGCCGGTTCAGCAATCCGAACGTACAGGAGTTTACAGACAAGATGTGTGCGCTCGAAGGCATGGAAGCCGGCTATGCCACTGCTTCCGGTATGGCCGCCATCTTTGCATCTTTTATGGCGCTGCTCAAAAAAGGCGACCACATGCTCGTATGCCGCTCCATCTTTGGCAGCACCCATACCGTGCTTTCCAAATACCTGCCCGGATATGGTATAGAATATACGTATGTGGCAGCAGACAAACCTGAAGAATGGGAAGCCGCTATCCGTCCTGAGACAAAGATGATCTTCCTCGAAACGCCTACCAATCCCGGGCTTGACGTGATAGACCTCCAATTCGCCGGTGAGCTGGCGCGTAAGCACAACCTGATCCTGAATGTAGATAACTGTTTTGCCACACCGGTGGCGCAACGTCCGGCAGACTTCGGTGCTGATCTTGTGATCCATTCCGCTACCAAATGGCTCGACGGACAGGGACGCGTCATGGGGGGCGTTATCCTGGGGAATAAAGAATTGATCCGCCAGATATATTTGTTCTGCCGCAGTACAGGCCCAGCCTTGTCTCCCTTCAATGCCTGGATCCTGAGTAAAAGCCTCGAAACGCTTGATGTGCGTATGGAACGTCATGCATCAAACGCATTGTACCTGGCGCAGCAACTGGAAGCGCACCCGAAGATCAGTTTGCTGAAATACCCGTTCCTCCCGTCTCATCCGCAGCACGAGATCGCAAAAAAGCAAATGACGAATGGTGGTGGTATTGTTTGCTTCGAGCTAAAGGGCGGGCTGGAAAGCGGCCGGAAATTCCTGGATAACCTGAAAATGCTTACGCTGACGGCCAATCTTGGAGATACCCGTAGCATTGCCTCTCATCCGGCCAGCACCACACATGCTAAACTAACGGAGGAAGAACGACTGGCGGTCAACATTACCCCCGGTCTGATCCGTATTTCTGTTGGGCTGGAGCATCGGGATGATATTCTGAAAGATATTCTTGGTGCACTGGAAGTCTGCTGATCACCAGCGATGATTGAGCTTAAGCACTTTTTCGATCACATCATATACGCATCCTTTGCCGCCTTTGAAGGGCGAAATGTACATTGCCTGTGTTTTTACATCGGTTACGGAATCGGCAGGGCAGCAGTATAGTATCTGCCGGTCTGCAGGAAGAGCCGTGGTATACAGTGCATTCATGTAGAGTGTGTCTGCCGTTGTTGTACCGGCGGGTAGTTGGTTTCTCTCATATATGGTTGTGACACCCGAATGCTCAAAAACAGCAGGCAACATTTCAGCAATTTCCGGTCTCACGACAGAAACATGGTATCCCTGTTGTATGGCTTTCCGGATAGCATACAGATCCCGTGCGAAAAAACTACGTATGGCCTGATTGTCTGTGCCCAAGCCGATACGTCCGTCTGTAAGCACATGATCCACCTCGAAGATGAAGGTACGTACCGGAGGGAAAAGTTCAAGTATATTCAAGTTGTTATGGGTTGATAAGCTTAGATCAAAGAACGGCGTCATCCTTCCTTCGTCAGGATGACACTGTGGGTAGGCTCATGCGTTACGTCATTATTTTTATGCAAATTCAGCACGCTGAATGATTTGCCGGAATAACATCGTTGGCCTTTCCAGATTGCTACACTTGCAGCAAATATAACGCTCATTGTTTTATCTTGCGTTTCAATCATCTTCCATGGACACGCTCAACAGGTTTGACAGAACCGTCGCCATACTGATCCAGCTGCAGTCGCGGCGGATCGTGAAAGCGCAGGAGATAGCCGACCGTTTCCAGGTAAGCCTGCGCACTATTTATCGGGATATACGCGCACTGGAAGCTGCCGGCATACCATTGATCAGTGAGGCCGGAGTGGGGTATTCCATTATGGAAGGATACCGTTTGCCGCCGGTGATGTTTACCCGCGAAGAGGCAGGGAGCTTTGTGGCGGCGGAAAAGCTGATGCAGCAGTTTACGGATAAAACACTGGGTGCGCATTATGCGTCTGCCATGTATAAGATAAAATCGGTGCTCCGCGGCTCGGAGAAGGATTGGGTGGCGGCGCTGGAGTCGAGCGTTGACGTAAGGCCGGTGCGAAATCCTTTTAATGAAAATATACCGGATGCGCTGGAGATTCTATTCGAAAGCACAGCAGCACGGAACGCAGTGCGTCTTCTGTATCAGTCATTCCAGGCGGAAACACCGACGGAAAGGGTGATTGAGCCGGTAGGTGTATTCCACGAGCACAATCATTGGTATGTGATGGCTTTCTGTCATCTTAGAAATGACTACCGGCAGTTTCGTACCGACCGGATCCTGCAAATCAGCAGGACGGATATTGCATTCGCTCAGGAACACCAGCCAATGCACGTTTACCGGGAAGCCCCACAGGATCAGGAAAAGCAGAAAGTCTGTTTGCGGGTAGACCGGAAGGTGTGCCTGTATATGCAGGAAAGCCGCCGGTATCATGGCTTTGTGTCGGAGGAGGTCAAAGGGGATTTTGTGGAAATGACGTTTATGACTACGGAGCCGGAAACCGGTTTTGCCCGGTGGTATCTGATGTATGGAGATTATGCGGAGATACTGGAGCCGGAATCATTAAAGAACACGGTGAAGGATCTGCTGGCAAAAATCAGTGGGAAGCTTTAGCACATATCGGGATATGTTATAATGATACGGTGCATACACCTGTCCACGATGTCATCCTTCCTTTGTCAGGATGGCGCCGTTCTTTAATTTCAAGGTCATCACTCATGCAAAAAAAATGTCCCTATCCGGGACATTCCCTAATTTTACAAGACCTATATCCTTGTCCCGGTCCATCCGCCGACTCATGAAAAGCACCAATTATTACAACACGTTCATTGCCGTAGCTGAAGACTGTCCGGCTTTTCTGGCTGTCATTCCACAGCTCAAAGGAGACAATAGAACAATTGCCTTGCAACAATACGAGCTGATCGCAAAGAACCCTTATAAATATACTCAGGACGATGTTCTGTTTATGGTGTATGCGGAGCGCCAGGGTATAGATATGGATGATACAGCCGCCCGTGAAGCCTTTTTCTCAAAGGGTCAGGCATGCCTCCGGGCTTCTCCGTTGGGCAAGCGTTATGGTTGGGGTGTGCATTGTGACGGGCAGGGTAAGCTGGCGCTTTATGCGGTTGAGTCTGCGGATTATAGCCGTTTGGCCAGAGATAAAAAGCTCAAACAGACGAAGGCTATGCAGACGAAACGTCTTTGATGTGCGATCACTTCTCTTATTAATCCAGCTCATTGCATGTATATCCCCGGTTTTGTAATGTTGTGATCACATCGGATACCGGCAGTGACGGGGTTTCAACCCGGAGAATGCGGTCGCAATCCTCCAGGTCAAAATCCCATCTCCCGTCTGTGCCCGTAAGCTGATCCAGTGCCGGCTTTATTATCTGTATGTCTTCTTCTTTTTCCAACGATGTGCTGAATACCAGAACTCTTTTCATCTGCTGTTTGTCTAAAATGCTACCGGGATAATATTCCTGTGGAACGAGATACCCCTCACGTTCTCACCCTCGAGGGGAGACGACAACATAGTTCTTCTATCATGCATGTTTCTGCGGTGTACTATTTTTCATCCTTTATAATACAGCTAACCATTTGTTACAACAGTACAGGGTATCATCAGGTGTATGCAATGATCGTTCCCTGTTGAAGGGGGACGAGGAGGATGTTGTTGCCATGTATCACCTTTCATGCTATTGAGCGTATAATTACCGCTCCCAGAAATAGGGAGGCTCAATACCCAGGGAGCGCAGATATACATACCCCTGTCCGCGGTGGTGTATCTCATTGTCTACAAAATACAGCAGACTGGAGTAACCCGGGCCACCGTACTGGTTGAAGGCCAGTATTTCCTCCTGAAACCTTTCAGCAGGGATCTGCGGCCAGTATTTGTTTATTTCTTCCGTAGCCTGATCCCATAGTTCCAGCATCCGTTCTTTACTATTGTTGTAGTCTGTATGTTCGTTCAGGGGATTCCAGTTTCCCGTAGCCATTCCTTTTGCGCCGGGGCCGGCGATGCCGAGCAGCTCCGAAACCATGTCCGCAAAGGTGCGCATGCCGCCGATGGAATAATTGAATAACTCATGTTCGGGGAAAGCTTCAATGACCCTGCGGGTAAGCCCTCTGTGTCCTTGCCAGTGCGCCAGCAACTGGTCTGTAGTAATTACGGGATTAATCCCTGTGCCTTGTGACGGTAATGATGTCTGATGTGTCATGTCTGCAGTGTTTTAATGTGAAATATTAAATGATATTGCAAAGAAAATATAGGGGAGTGACAGCCTTATGTCAACAGGGGGATTTTCTCTTGTCATCTATATTCCCGCTTCCCGGTATGGAGTCTTTCTATGTCAGGAAAAACTGCCTGATAGTAGTGTGAAATCTGATGGTCGCGCTTATTTCAACAAGCCCATTTCTCTGGCCTTCTTTCTTTTTCTTCAATCCGGTCGAAAATAATTGTGTCGAAATAATTTTTGCCATTATAGACTGATTTTATGGCAGATAGCAGTTCCCATTTCTGGATGTTTTTTAGCACATAACCATTAACTCCCTGCTGCAGACAGAGCCGGGAAGCCGTTTTTGCCTGGATGACTCTATGGTGCGGTAGGTTACACTGGTATTTTATTTATAACCTGAGTTCGGGATAAAAGTACACCCCTCTCTATCTCCCCTCGAAAGGGAGACGATCAGTGCGTTCCGCTTTTCCTGCATAGTGTTTGACAAGGACAGTATGTACCATTGTTGATCGGCGGTCAACTGTGTATATGTAATGATCAGCCACTGTAAATGATGCATTTGTACGATTGTGTAATGTTACTTCCGGGGAGGGAATAACGTGGTCGTCTCCCTTTCGAGGGGAGAACGTGAGGGGTGTCCGACCATATTAGTGTACGGAAAATATGATTGTCCCTCTTCGAACAATATGCAAATATGTATGGTATGCTTATCCCGAACTCAGGTTTATAGCTCGCGCCGGTATTTATCCTTGATGAACGCAACAAGCGCCCGCTTGTCTTCCGTACCGGCAACCACCATGTTTTTCCATAGAGAATCAATGACCAGCAGTACAAATTGTGTTTCCATCTCCGGGTTTTCATAGCCCAGCTCTGAGAACGCAGTGACCAGCAAGGCGTATACCGGCTGTATGAAATGTTCATGATGCTTCTGTGCCATCGGAGTGTCAAGCAACCGGTATTGGAGTTTCCAGAATTCAGGTTCGCGTGATACCAGTTTTTCAGGAAAATCAAGAATGCTATGTATGAAATCAAGAGGATCTTTTTCCTGCAGCATACCCCGGTTATGGGCCACTACGCGCTTATACCCGCTTTTTACGACGTGGGCTAATAATTGTTCTTTATTGCCGAAATGCTTGAATATGAGTGCTTCCGATACATCTGCCTCCCGGGCAATCAACTGGGTGGAGGTATGTTCATACCCCCTTTCTGCAAAAAGATTTAGTGCGGCAACCGCAATGTTTTCTTTACGGTTCATCGGTATTTGATTATATCAAATTATCAGGCTTTGCTAAGCCCGGAAAGCGCGTCTGCGATACGTTTCATGGCTGCTTCGAGCAGATCCATAGAGGTAGCGAACGATATCCTGATGCAGCCGTCGCTTCCGAAAGCAGATCCGCATACAGTAGACACATGGGCTTTATACAGCAGGTACATAGCCATGTCTTCATCATTACGGATCACGGTTGCTCCGTCGGTCATGCCCAGGAAATGACTGATGTCAGGAAAGGCATAAAAGGCGCCCTGTGGCTGGTTGATACGTATACCGGGAATGCTGCCCAGCGATTTCACTACAAAGTCTCTCCGCTGGCGAAACGCCTCCTGCATGAGTTTTGTAGGAGCCATGTCGCCAGTCAGCGCTTCAATAGCGGCACGCTGTGTTATAATATTTGCCCCGGAGGTGATCTGTGCCTGGAGCTTTTCACAAGCCTGCACCAACGGCTTCGGCCCGGCCATATAGCCGAAACGCCAGCCGGTCATGGCAAATCCTTTGGAACCGCCGTTGATGACTACCACACGGCCTTTCAGCTCGGAGAACTGCGCAATGCTTTCGTGGCTGCCGATATAGTTGATATGCTCGTAGATCTCGTCGCTGATAATTGTGACCTGCGGATGGATGGCAAATACGGCTGCCAGTTGTGTCAGCTCGTGCCGGGTATATACACTTCCTGAAGGATTACAGGGAGAAGAAAATATAAAAAGCTTTGTTTGAGGCGTTAAGGCTGCCTCCAGTTGTTCAGGAGTGAGTTTGTAATCGGTTTCGATGGTACAGGGGATAAACCTGGTAATGCCTTCGGCCAATTGTACCAGCGCACTATAAGTGACCCAATATGGGGTAGGGATAAGCACTTCGTCTCCCGGATTTACCAGGCTGAGGATGGCATTGGCCAGCGATTGTTTGGCGCCTGTGGAGACAATCACTTCGTCCGGCTGGAAATGCAACCCGTTGTCGCGGCGGAGTTTTTCACATATCGCCTGCCGCAGTTCTGGTATGCCGGCTACCGGCGGGTATTTGGTATATCCGTCGCGCATGGCCCGGATGGCTGCCTCGACAATATGCTCCGGTGTCCGGAAGTCAGGCTCCCCCAGGCTCAGATCAATGATATTCGTACCCTGTGCTTTCAGTTCACGGCTCAGTTTGGCCATGCGTATCGTCTGGGGTTCCGTAATAAGGCTCAGTCTCCGGGCTAATTCCATAAATCAGTTAATATCAGATGCTGTGATGAGCAAATGTAGCAAGAAACAACAAATCAATCAGCTGATGAACAGAATCAGCTAATTGATTTTATTTTATAGACCTGAGACAGATTACAGATGTCTGAAATAGGCCATATACAGCGAAAGAAGTATGATAATACCGATGCTTACCGACAACAGGATGATCGTTCTTTTGTAGGCGCTGTTGATGGCGCGCATTTTATGCAGCTCGCTCAGGTTGTTGATGATGTTTTCAGTCCGGGAAAATGCGGTTTCTCCTTTTACCACATAATCATAAGCGCCATATTTGAGGCTGTCTACGGCTACATCAATCTTATCCTGCCCGGAAAGCATGATCACCTGCGTGTCGGGGGCACGTTCCTTGATCTCTTTAAGGATTTCCACACCGTTTTTCGCCTTTGGATTGTGGGCGCTCAGATGATAATCAAGGATAATGATCTCCGGGTTCAGGTGTATTTTCTGAAGGGCCTCTTCTCCGTTATCAAAGATCAGAATTTCATATAAGAAGCGTTCTGAAAGATAATCTTTCAACATTTCATTCTGAATAGGTTCATCATCAACCTGGAAGATGTATCGCTTTTGCTGGGCCATGGTTATTATTATGTAAAATTTTCAGAAAAATAGAAAAAACTTTTTAAATACAAAAGAACAGGTTGTATTTTCTTCCGGACTGCAACACCGGGCTTTGTTTTCCGGATATTAATTTTCCTGTTGTTTTAACTCCCGGAATGCCTGTTCGCAAACCAGTTTCAGGTTATTGATCAGCGGTAAGAGCCGGTCATAATGCCCTGCTTCACTGGCAGTCTGTTCTGTCAGGAATACCTGGCTAACCTCTTCTTTTACACCCATATACGATAACTGAGGCTTTAACGAATGTGCCGCGACTTTGATGCCTGTGAAATCTTTTTCTGCAAGGCTTTGATCTATTTTCTGTAACAGCTTGGGGGCATTTTCGAGAAACATGTTGATATATTTCGTCATTTTCTCCGGATTTCCGCCGGTAAACTGGCGCAGAAACTGCATATCTGTGACCTGGTCTGGTAATACTGTCTGTTTTTCGACGGGTTTTTCAATCGGTTTTTCGATAATACGTGGTTGCGGCGTTTTACCTTTTTCGAGCAGGCCGGCCATGCTGAGCAGCAGCTCATCTGTCCGGAACGGTTTGGATATATAGGCATCCATACCTACCTCGAAGTAGCGTTTTACATCTTCCTGCAGCACATTGGCGGTCATGGCGATAATGCCGGTGTCGCGTGCCGGGGACGGCAGGGTCTCCCGGATAGTCCGGGTAGCAGTAACACCATCCATTACCGGCATTTGTATATCCATCAGGATGACGTCATATTTATTTTCGCGTACACGGGTTACAGCTTCCTGTCCGTTTACGGCAATCTCGAGCTGAATTTCCGGCAGCAGTTCACGGAGTGTATCTTCTGCCACCATACGGTTAAACTCGTTGTCTTCCACAAGCAGCAGACGAATCTTCTTCAGCCGTTCCATAGTATCTTCCGAGATGATCTTGTCCTGTTCTCCGGCATCGGGAGTCACACCTTCTGTAAAAGGAATGACCACGGTGAACGTCGTGCCTTTGCCGGGCTCGCTTACTACGGATATTGTGCCGTGCATCAGTGTGACGAGCTGGCGTGATATGGTAAGTCCCAGCCCGGTTCCGCCGTACTTACGCGCGGTATTCGTACCTGCCTGGGTAAAGCTCTCGAATATTTTCTCGACATAATCGGCAGCTATACCGATGCCGGTGTCGGTGATATCCATTTGTACGAAGTATTGATCGTCTGTTTTTTTCTGCAGGGATATGTGTACGGCAACATATCCTTTTTCGGTAAATTTGATGGCATTGCCTACCAGATTGATCAGTACCTGGTTGACACGCGTGGGGTCTCCGGTCAGGTATTCCGGGATGCCCGGGTTCATCTGGATCTGCAGGTCAATATTTTTTTCTTCTGCTTTCAGCATCAGCATATCACGCATGCTGTGCGCCACTTCCCGGAGAGAGAACGAGGTTTGCTCGATAATGATCTTCCCGGATTCAATCTTGGAAAGATCCAGGATATCGTTGATGATCACGAGGAGATTATCTGCGCTTTGTGCGATAGCGTGCAGGTAACGCATTTGTTCAGGCCGGGGATCTTTACTGAGCAGGAGACGTGTCATGCCAACGATGGCATTCATCGGGGTACGGATCTCATGGCTCATGTTGGCCATGAACTGCTGCTTGAGGTGTGCGGTGCGTTCGGCAACCTCTTTTTCTTTCTTCGCCAGCTCTACTTCCCGCTGTATATGCAGATTCCGGACTTTGTTGTAAGTCGTCTGTTTGAAAATATCTTCCTTTAGCCCTTCATAGGCCTTGAGATGATGGAATGCCTTGGGGATATCACCCATCTTGTCGTACAATTTGGAAAGCACATCGTGTACGCTCATCAGGTCATGCCGGCGCATATATTCGTCAGCTATATGGAGGGCGGATTCCAGCTCTTTGCGGGCGTTTTTGTAGTTGCCTTCATCCATAAAAAGACTGCCCAGGTAGAAATGGGAGACGATCTGGACTTCTACATTTTTTAGTTCCCGTGATTCGTTCAGCGCCTGCTGGAGATAGGTACGGGCATTATCAAAATCTTTTTGCTTATAATATACCTTGCCAAGGCTGCTGACGGCCATAATGTGCATGGCAGTATCGGGCTCTGTACGGCGGAATGCTTCTTCGAAGTAGCGGAACGCATCGTCCAGCTTTTTCAGTTTGAAATACATATTGCCGAGCATCTGGTAATGATAGACCAGGCGGTGCACATCATTGGCGCGTTCGAATATCGGAAGGCTTTTCAGGGCAAATTCGAGTGCTGTTTCATAGTCTTCCAGGTCGTAGTTCAGATAGGCAATGCTTGCCAGGTTGATAGACTTGGCCACTTCGTCGTCCAGCGCTTCGTTGATGGCCAGTGCATTTTCAAAGCAGGAAAGAGCGTTGGCGAGATCGCCCCGGTCGCGGTAAATATAACCGTAGTTGTTGAGCACCCGCGCTTCCAGCGGCCTGTTATTGATTTCCCGTGCAATCGAGCTGGCCTTATCCAGTGCCTCAATACCTTCATCATAATCACCTTGTTGCCAGTAGCACCATCCCAGCAGATTATAACCCCGTCCCATTCCTAACGGATAGCCGGTCTTTCCGGACCGGCGTATGATATCATTGGTCAGATTGAATGCGTGCTCCAGATCAAGATTCCGGATTTCAAGCGTCATCTCGATGAGCATATCTATACGGGAACGCTCATCAGAAAGTACTTCAATTTCTTTTTCCAGTTCGTTGTACCGGGTTGTGAACATATACAAGGATTATGCCTGTAAAAGTAAAAACCCGCTGCGGATATGCAATGCGTTGCATGTATTTTTTCTTGTGCGGAGGTAAACCCCGCCTTTGCGGTGTGGAATATTGTTTGTTGAATACCCTGAAGCATGAAAGCGAAGATTTGAATGGCACCCTTTTACAACCTATTAACTCGTGCATAGTTGCCTTTCTTCAGGCCGTTAACATGTTGTTTGCAAAGCTGCTTACAGTTGTACGTTATGTTTGCACCCCAAAAGAATAAATATAAAATGATTAGTTTTAAAAAGCGAAAACTATTCTGCGCTGTTGCTATCGCAATTGTTTTTTTATCAGGAGGAACAATTGTTTCTTATGCAGAAGGCAGTAAAGATTTATTCACTCCCACAACTATGGGGTATAGACAATACCTGAACGCATCCACAGTTTCGGGAGCATTTAACCCATATCCTAATAATGGCGTGCATAAAGTGTATGCCAAAGCCGGAGAGATCATATATGCGGGTAGCAGTATTGTGGGTAGCACCTTGTCCGGTGCTACGGGGAGCATATCTATTATTTCCCCGGCAGGTGCTACCGTTGCTGCTTCAAGCAGTATATCTACAGGTAGAATAAACAATCGTACTCAGGAACTTAATGGACCTGCCAGAACGGGACATGCCGGCTCCAACTACTACACGCCACTGAGCTATACCGTACCGACAGCCGGTATCTATGAAGTTCAGTTTATAGGATTAGGGACAGGTACCAATATCCCTGACGGGACACCTACAGACCAATATCGTCCGGCAGCAAATGCTTCAAGCTGGGTACAGCCGGTAAATGCTTCATCTTCCGCTTTAATACTCGCCTGGGATGTATCCGTAGGTAATAGCAGTGGTACATTACTTCCCGGAAGAGTCTATTCTACTTGTATAAATCTCACAGGGCCTAACGCCCGATTTGAAGATTATAGTTTTTACGGATTATTATATGTGCTTACTCCCGAGGGGTTCGCATATCAGGTAGATAATAATGGCCAGAATGGAGCTTCATTCAACTTTTTCAGTAATAACAAAGGTGCGGTAAGTACTCCCGGTGATTTCAACAGCGCCCCAAGTTATCAGTCTGTAAATACAACTACGCTTACTACGCTTAATAATTTGATTTGGAATCCGTTTTTAGAAGATAATGCAAACAATAAGACCAATAAGGTTTTTTACAATGCCCCGGCCTGGAATGATCTTCCTGAAACCGCCCCTGTCTACATAGCGGGTACAAGTACAAGTACCTGGTTATATAAAGCCCCGACCGTTCCTGATGCTACAAATATCATTATAACGTGTGAGGGAGATATTGCTTTTACGTCTAATGTTGATGGTAGATACAATATATTGATTGATGCTAATGATAATGGCAGTTATGATGATGCAATAGATGTAAGGCTTGCCGGTACTGCTGTGTTGGGCTTAAATACAGTAGCCTGGGATGGTAAAGATGGCCTGGGTAATAATATAATATTGACTCAGGTGAAAATGAAAGTACGGACTACCGTGGCTGAAATACATTTTCCATTCCTGGATGTAGAAAGTAATTACAGAGGAATTGTTATTAAAAAGCTTGATCCGCTGTCACACGCAATTGATCATAGTAAGGATACTGTGTTTTGGAACGACCGGAATATTACGCACACATCAGGTACCAGCGCGCAAAATGCGAATGCTATGGGAGGGATTGCGGCTCCGGTTTTTACTAATAACGGGGTGTCTTCTACCAGCAACGGACACAAATGGGGAAGTGGGGCTGCTCCAAAAATACCGGGCACTGACCTTAATTACTTCGGAAACAATAAAACATTAGATACCTGGACTTTTACTTATGATGAAACTGAAAGAACTATTCCCTTTGGAAATTGTATAGCTATCAGTGGTTCGGTTTGGAATGACGTTAATGCAAACATTACACGTGATGGTGGGGAGCCGGGCATTAGCGGGACTACAAACAATGGTAGCGGCACTGTAACTACCGGTACGCCTGTTTATGTATATTTGGTAAACAGCAGTGGCATTGTAATAGAGAAAACACAATTAGGCGCTAACGGAACTTATCAATTCAATGCGGCGCCACGTGCTACACCAGGATTGAAAATAATACTTAGTAGCAGGAATCAATCATTTGGAGATACAATGAGTGTTTCTACTACTCCCGCAGGATGGAGCAATACGGGAGAAATAGCAGATGCTTCCAATACGGCTTCTCAATTGGTATCCGGTGACGGAATTATTAATTTAGAAACACTTGCATCCAACATTACTGGTCAGGATTTTGGTATTGTGAGGAAAACAGCATCCGTTTTTACAACAAACAATGCAGGACAATGTTTGAGTGCAAACTCTTTCGTTTTCACTAACAGCTCCACAGGTTCCGGCACATTGACTTATGCATGGTATTTCGGAGATGGTAGTACAAGCGCAACAAAAAATCCTGCGTATACTTATACTGCGGCCGGATCATACACCGTTCGGTTAATCACAACAGGTGGTGGAGGTAAAGATACTGCAGTGCAAACCGTAACTGTATACCCTGCGCCGGGCAATGGTTTTACCATAAATAACGATACGCAATATCTCACAGGCAACAGCTTTACATTCGTTGCTACGGATAGCGCTTCCGGCAACAGTTACGCATGGAATTTCGGAGATAGCAATACTGGCAGTGGCCGAAACCCTTCACATGCATACAGCTCAGTAGGAAATTATACGGTAAAGCTGATGGTAACAAACGGCAATGGTTGTAAAGACAGCAGCACGCAAGTCGTGAAAGTGGTTGCAGACGCTACCGATGCCAGGTTTACGATCGACAACGATGAGCAATGTCTTGATGGTAATAGTTTTGTATTCACGAACGCATCAACCGGCGGTACTCTGTTTACCTATATCTGGAATTTTGATGATGGCAATACTGCAACAACTGAAAATGCTACACATACCTATACTGCTGCCGGTACTTACAGTGTTAAGCTGATTGTAACCGGCGCCGGCGGAGCAGACTCTGTGTCGAAAACAGTGATTGTAGATGCTCCTCAGGCCGGATTTAGTGTGAATGATACGGTGCAGCATCTGACAGGTAACAGCTTTGAATTTACCTCTGAGCACACAGCGCATAGCTATCACTGGATATTTGGAGATGGTAATACTTCAAATGCGGCCAATCCGGTACACAGCTATACCGCTCCGGGTATTTATCAGGTGAAGCAGATCGTTTATACACCGAAAGGCTGCATGGCTTATGCTTATAAAACGGTGAAAGTGATCGCTGATAATACAGATGTATCGTTTACGGTAAATAATGATAAGCAATGTTTTGGTAATCCATTCGCATTTACAAGTACAGTAACTGGTACCGGTCCTTTCGTCTATGGATGGACTTTCGGAGATGGGAATACATCTGTAGCAGAAAATCCGGTATATTATTACGCGACTCCCGGCAGCTATACGGTACAACTGATTGTAACCGGTGCCGGTGGCGCTGATACAGCTACACTGCCCGTTACTGTATATGCTGCACCTGTTGCAGGATTTACCGTAAACGAAGAAACACAGGAGCAGACCGGAAACAGCTTTGTATTTACCTCAACTGCTACCGGTGCCCATACATATCATTGGGACTTCGGAGACCTGACAACCTCTACTGACGAACACCCGGTAAAATCGTATGACTCTGCCGGAACGCATGAAGTAGTACAGATCGTTACAGCCACTTCCGGATGTGCAGATACGGCAAAGATTTCTGTAGTAGTAATCTCGGATTCAGTTACTTCGGGTAACGATGGAGGTATTGAAAGCGAAAGCATGGGTGGTCTGGTAACAAAGCGTGACTTCAACAGGATTAAAAACAGCGTGGCCGCCCGGGTGAATTATGCCCAAAC
Source organism: Flavipsychrobacter sp. (assembly GCA_037190845.1). Classification (GTDB taxonomy): domain Bacteria; phylum Bacteroidota; class Bacteroidia; order Chitinophagales; family Chitinophagaceae; genus JBEBVQ01. Next base: position 18,584 of record JBBCJI010000028.1, read on the forward strand.
TGCGATGTTCATGCCGGAGGTATATAATGCAGTAGCAAAAGGTACGAAACGCGGACTGGAACTGGTGGATATGATACCTGTACAACTGGAATCCGGTGATGTCATGTTTGTCACTTCCCCTACAGACCTGTTGTCGATTACTTCTGCGGTGGATGTTTTATCTGTGGATTACACACGCGATCATAAGGCGAAAGCTGTGGCGTTGGGTATTAAGACGCTTGATCGGGCGTATAGCCACACCAAGTCTATTTGTGACAGGTTCCGTGGTGCAGAACTGATGTTTGTAGAAGATGTGAAAATACAGGGATATGACTTTACCCGTTTTGCCCTGAAGAGGGACGGAGGTATCGTGGAATATGCCATCGCTTTTGTTGCAGGTAAAGACAAGGGTAGAGATAATTACACACTTCAGACAAACTGGTTGCTGTCTTCATACGAGCCTGATGAGCATATGTATAACTTCCAGGTATGGTCTGCAAATCCGGAGCACGCTGTTAAGCTGGCCGGCGATGTGCTGGATAACCTCAGGAAAGAACAGGATGTGAAGCAGATAAACGAGATGGTACTGCCGAAGTCTTATATTACATACGGATATCGTGACAAGGAAAACCTGATCGTACGTATTAATAATCTGACCAGTTCAACGTCAGGGCGTCTGGTATTTGAAGAGCGCATTAATGAGGATGCCGGCCTGAGTATGATGGAGATTCCTCTTACGCTTGTCCCCGGCAAGAATAATGAATTTGTTATTCCGATCAGGGACGGTTATGAATATCAGGGCAGCCTCTATCTGGATGGTGTGTTGGAAGATGAAGTTTATCTTGCTGACGGCAACTGGGGTATTGACTACGATAACAATTATACCGCAATTGAACGCTTTGAACGTGGTAATAATAAAGAACGTATATATCAGGATGGCGAATACCCGGTATACCGTAATGTAACCTTGCAGGCAAAGAGCAGAGATTATGTATCTGTTTACAAAGCAATCCGCTCGGGTACTGAGCAGGCAGACCTGACAGCATATAAGTCACTCAGGTTTTATGCACAGGGTAATGGCCAGGTTGAAGTTCGTTTGACGCGTGATTCCATTGTAGACTGGAGAAGTCAGTATAAAACTGTTGTGAACCTTACAGAAAAGGGTAAGGAATACACGATCAGCTTCGATGATTTTCTTTCCGACAACATAGATGCGCCGTTTCATCCGAAAGATGTGAAGACGATTGTGTTTACGTATAATACCGGCGGTGGCAAGAGCCAGGAAATTACGCTGCATGTAAGTGACGTGTCATTCTCGAAGGAGGCAGTAACGGCTACAAGAGGATTGGATTCAAGGGTGCTGTCGATCGTGCCTAACCCGAACGAGGGTAAATTTGAATGTCGCTTTGCATCGGAAAAGGACAGGATCCTGAATATGAGTATTACCGATGTTACCGGTAAGGTGGTTTTCTCGAAGAGCGTTGCAGCTGCAATGGGTGTGAATGTTATCCCTGTTGACCTGAACCTGCCTTCCGGAATGATATTGTTTATCTCTCTGAAGGGAGACGACGATCTGTTCTATGATGTGCAGAAGATGGTAACCCGGTAATTATATTTCATCAAATAGCAGCATCCTGACCGCTGTAATTCCGGCCAGGATGCTTTTTTGTATGACCGGTAAATGCTAATTGCAGAAGTTTTCATATCGCGTCCGGTCAAGTTTCCCTTACCATGGAAGCCTCACTGTTTACATACAGTGAGGCTTTCTTGATTTTACATAAATTATATTAACCATTTTCGTTCAAATTGTCTCGTGTAATATTTACGGCGTATACGACAGGTTAAATTTGAAACATCTCTTTATTATCTGTTTGTTATTTATGGTGAATGAGCCTTTGTGCTGATGTGACGCAGTGGTTCAGCAGGCTATATTTGCGCAGTATATTTTGGAGGGAGAAGTCCCGTAGTATTCACTGTTTAAAGAAGGATCTGGTGTCAATGAACGCTCATGTCATCCCTTTGTACAGAGGGCGAAGGATTAAGTTTTTTTTACCGTCTGGTAGAATTGTTTTCTCCGAATAAAATTGCCGGAAAAAAATATTATTTCGGTGTTCAGACAGGTATATGTTTGTCTTTTCTACTGTTTTCCGTCTTTTCATCCGGACAGATAGAAGGCCCCTGTATGGTGGTTGCCGGTCAATCCGCAACATGGACTTCCGGCATGTTGGCTACGACATCTTTTACATGGAATGTAAATGGAGCCATGAGTAACCTCCCGTTGCCCGTAGCACTTGATGCCCGTGATGCGGGTGTTACATATTGTATACACCGCATGTTTGTTTTAAAGGAGAGAGATTGCCGGATTTCGTACCGTTCATACCGGATACCCGATGATTACTGCTGTAGCTCTCATGTAATATTCTGGTCATAATGTCTGGCTAAGTTTGCATGAGCACTAACATCCTGTTTCGTGAATTGAATAAAGAGAATAATTAGCTTATGAACGCTAACGTTACAATTAAACACTGCTATCACAACCGGGAAAGGACTGTTTTGTTTTCCATGGTTATCAAATTCCGGTACTTGAGAAGAGTAGGGTGGGATGTAGGCTGTGTGCTAATTCAGGGGCTTATTATCGTTGCTTTGTTTGCATGTGCCGGCTATTCCCAGATATCCGGTCCCGGAACCGTAATTGCCGGCCAGCCCGCAACATGGACATCTGATATGTCGGCCAGTACTTCTTATACATGGAATACAGGCAGTATCAGCAATCAGCCAGTGCCTCCCGGTTTGATTGCGAGGGAAGTGGCGACGGGAGCAATAGGTGTGCCGGATTATCCGAGTGTATGGTATGACCCTTCCAATGGTCATTGGTACGCATTTTTTCTGTCGGGGGGTATTACTGTGGCAGCTTTTGGCCCTGCGGATTTATGGCGTGTGGATCTGGGCACGGATCCTTCGTCCGGTACGCCGCCGGGCGGAGGGAACCCGACCAATCTTGGTAATTTCGGATTACATGCTGGCGCTACAGGAAACACGGATTGTGCTCATGCTATTATATATGACAGTACTCGTGGGGAATGGTCTTGCTTTATTATGCGTACCGGCACGCCGGTGGTTATGCATCGTATAGACTTTGGAACTACCCTGGCTAACAATCCGACGACATCAACTGCGGTGAATATAGCAGCGGGAATGGGTGGACAGGTTGCAGGATCCAAGATGATGTATGATCGCGGAAGGTATATTCTGTTTGTCGGAAGCCGGTGGGGGCAACCTGTTCGGGTGAATTTTGGCCCTGATGTGCACAATGTAAACCCTGCTTGCGATATGATGCCCAATATCGTGACGCACGGTGTGGGTATAGGCACACATGCGGCACGTTCATCCGCACTTGAGATTGCGTATCAGAACGGTAACTGGTATATGTTTACGTCTACTACCGATGTGGCCGGCAACGGAGGCAACAAACTCTGGCGTCATGATTTTGGACCGGATCTGATGAGTGCCCCCAGCCGGCTTACCGGATTGGGGATGGCCGGTCTGGGCTCACACTACTGGGCGGTCAGAATTATTCCGGGATTGTGCGGCAAGGAGTTTTACGGTTATGCGCAGCATTCACAGGGATACATTCAGCGTATGGACTTCAACGGGGATCTGGAATCGGTACCTGTAGTTACCGGTAATGTAGGTACGAGGGGAAGTAACGGCTGGCCGGTTGTGGGCCCCAATACCCCCTGGGACCCCAGTGGATTTCACACGTTTGTTTATAAGGACAGTCTGTATGCGCTCACCTCCGGCCATTCCTGGAAGAAATTGTATATCACCAACCTGAACTATAATTTCGGTTCAGCACCGGTACATAAATACCCCTCAGACAATACGTATACACATACGTTTACCACTCCGGGGACGTACGATATCTCACTCACAGTAAATCTGGACGGGTATGGATCTGCTCAGGTCTGCCGTACGATCAAGGTTGTAAATGAGCCGGTATACAGTGTGGCGCCTGCATCAGTATGTGCGCCGGATACGATTGTTTACGAAGTTGACACCATGCAGGGTATTACCTTATGGGAATGGGATTATACAGGCGCCGGTGTGCTGTACAGTACTGTAACTACGGATGCAAGAAATGAGCTGATTTTTACGGCTGCGGCTACAGATGGAACGCTTCGTGTTCGTGCCACAGGTGGTTTCGGTACGAGTGCCTATGCAGACACGTTGATCCGCGTGCGTCGGACGCCTTCTGTGACGCTGTCTCCTGCAGGCGCTCATGATATCTGCGATGGCGACAGCCTTCGTCTTACCGCAGATGCCGATATACCTGTACAATACCAGTGGCAGCTTAACGGCGGCGTACAACCCGGGGATGCGGCGCATCATGATGCGATGGCAACGGGTGATTATACGGTTATCGTCACAACTCCCGATGGTTATTGTCCGGCTATTTCGGATCCTGTCCATATACTGGTACATCCGCAGCCTTTGGCCGACTTGGGTAAAGATACCAATATCTGTGAGAGCGCGCTGCCGCTCAGGTTGCATTCATTGACCCCGGTTCCGCCCGGTACGCACTATGTATGGAGCAATGGCTTGTCGGTCCCGGAGACAGACATCGTACGCGACGGCATACACTGGCTGGAGGTATCCCTGGGCAGTTGTACGCACCGTGATTCGATCCTGGTACGTGCCATCCCGGATCCGTATGTATTTATCGGCGCGGATACGATCATTTGTGAACAGTTCCCGGTGCGCATAGGCACGGAGATCGCCGGGGCAGCGCATCTGTGGAATACGGGTGCTTCGGGTGCGTATATCTCTGCTCATGCTACGGGGCGTTATATTTTGTCTGTGGATATGGATGGCTGTGTGGTACGGGATACGATAGATATTACAGCGTTACCGGTACCTGTTATAGATCTGGGGGGCGACCGGGATATATGTCCTGAGCAGACAATCGTACTGGACGGGAGATATGGGGGCAATAGTAATTATGGCTGGAATACGGGGTCAACCGATGCGCTCTTTACCGCTACGGCTGCGGGTGTGTATGGTGTTGTTGTGGTTACGGAACATGGTTGTGTAGGTGGGGATACGGTTACATTGCATTATTATCCGAAGCCCACGGTGTCTTTGGGGCCCGATACGACAGTCTGTGGGGAAACCTCGCTGGTGTTGAGTCCGTGGCGTATCAATACAGATTCACTGATATGGTCTGATGGTTCCGTATCACAATCGTATACTGTTGCTTACGGAGGTGAATATCGGGTAACGGCTGTCAACAAATGTGGTATCGTACATGATACTATCCGGGTAAAGGATATTTACTGTGATATATGGATACCGGAAGCATTTACTCCCAATAATGATGGTCTGAATGATATATTCCGTGCTCTGGGCAACCTGGCCAGGATAGAAGGATTCCGGCTGAGTGTTTATAACAGGTGGGGGGAAAGAGTTTTTTATACGGAGGATAAAACAAGGGGGTGGGACGGAACTCAGAAAGGGGCGCCGCCGCTATCGGGCACTTATCTGTACCTGCTGGAATATACATGGGGCGGTAACCCGTATGAACAGAAAGGGACGTTTCATCTGATTCTTTAAATTGTTAAATAGGTTGTTTATCTGTAAAGATGTCCCGCGGGGAGGGGGATGAGGTCACTATGAATACATGAGTTAAACCGTAAAATTTCTCAAAGAATTAAACAGTACAAACAACGGTTGTTTTTTTGATTTAACCTTTTCACTCAACGTAAACACAATTCAAATTCAGCTTTGTTCTCTCAATAAATTGGGAAAGTGAAGCAAGTTTAAAAATTAACATAATGTCCAGACACTATAGTTTTTTGACGTTTATCTTAGTAAGCCTGATGCCTGCTCTTGTATGTGCGCAGGATACCATTGCTCTTTGGACTTTTGAGAACACGGCGCTTACTCAGGCCACGGGACTCATGGGTACTTATGGTCCGATCAGTCCGGAAACGGGCAGGGGAGGTCTGACCAGAACTGCTTCAAGCGGAACTTATGCGGTTGTTTTTGCTAATGCCGGAAATGGCAATGCCCGATCATTCACGGCTACTAACTGGGCAACGATTGGAGACAATATCCAGTTTCGGGTAAACACAGTCAGCAGAACTAATATTCAGTTGAAATTCGAACAAGCCGGTCCTGCCGCCGGCGCCCGTGATTTTAAGGTGTCTTACAGCACGAATGGTACCGCCTTTACCGATGTGCCGAATGGTAGCTACCAGGCCTTGCAAATGAATCCGAATTGGAATAATACCACGTACCAGTCGGGTTATGCATACACCTTTAATCTGCCTGCTGCACTCAATGACGCGGGTGATGTCTATATCAGGATTTCTCTTACTTCAACGACGACAGTAAATGGAAATACTACCGGCACTTCCACCAATACCCGTTTCGACAATGTGCTTGTTACCGGCACCCTGATGCCGGGTGTCGGCCCGATTACCAATGTGGCCGCCAGCAAGACTTCTTTATGCACCTCGGACGGCCCCGTGTCCGTATCCTTCAATACCACTACCACCGTTCCCACTACGTACACTGCCGAGCTCTCTGACGCATCCGGCAGCTTTGCAACGCCGGTAGTTATTGGTAGTGGTACCGCATCCCCCATCGTTGTCACTATTCCAACGGGCATTTCGAACAGCGCCAACTATCGTATCCGTGTGACTACACCGGCTCTGATCAGCCAAAACTCGGCTGGCCCAGTCTCTATATCTTCGTCGCCCACCTTTACGTCGCACCCGTCTGATGTGACCGCATGTGAGGGGGGGATTCTGAACGTCGAAGGACAAAGTGCTGATGCGCAAAATTTTCAGTGGCTTTACAATGGGAACCTGATAACCGGTAATCCGTATGCTGCATACACGGTGACCACGACCAGGCTTAGCGATGCCGGAAATTACCGGTTAATTATTGGACGCAACGGATGTTATGATACGTCTAATACAGCAGTGGTTACGGTAAATCCCAGTACTATGCCTAATAATGCTACCGTAAGCGGTTCCCGGGTTATCGGGTTCGGCAATCTTTCGCTGAATTTGTCAATCATTGCCGGTGATGGCAGTTGTGGCAGACTGGCGAGATTTTATCTCCCTCCCACCATTACCACCTCTTTGGGTATAGCTACCGTTACAGTTACCGCAGGTGCGCCGCAACGGGCGGGAGCTAGTGGTCCCTGGTACGTCGGCAGATATTATAAGGTAGACGTTCCCATCCAGCCTACCGCTCCTGTCGGTGTAAGCTTCTATTTTACGCCGCAGGATTTTACGGCTTATAATCAGTCGGCTCCTCCTGCACAGCAAATTGTGGTAAATCAGACCGCGCAGACACTGGGTAATTTGTATTTCTCCAGGCTTGCAGATATCAATGACCTGGGCACAAGCAACGGGACGTTGATAACACCGGACTCCGTTAAATTTGAGAACGGATACTGGAAGGTTAGCCTGACTACGACGATGCTGCTTGGTAGCCATACTTTCTATCCGCACGGCGGTAATCTGGCTCCTTGCCCGACCCCGACAATTGCTATTACACCAAGTGCAAATAATACCTGTTCCGGCACTACTGTGCACTTTTCTGCGACTGTGACGAATCCGGGTACCGTGCCGGGGTATCAATGGAAGGTAAACGGTGCTAACGTCTCTACCAGCTCATCCTATAGCTATACGCCCGCAAACGGAGATACAGTAATTTGTGTGCTGACCAATGCAGACTGTGTGAATCCGACAACCGCAACAAGTAATAAAATCACGATGCTGGTATCAACCCCGGTTACACCGGATATCGCCATTTCGGCCAGCGATACCAATGTCTGTTCCGGTGTTCAGGTGACCTACACGGCCACGATAAACCATGGCGGTACAACTCCTGCTTATCAGTGGAAAGTAAATGGCACCAATACAGGAAGCAACAGCACAACTTTTATTTACACACCCAACCAGGGGGATATCATTACCTGCGCACTGACCAGCAATGTTGTTTGTCCGACATCCAATGGGCCTGTGCCGAGTAATCCAATTACCATGCAGGTTACGCCAACGGTTACGCCGGATGTTGTCATTTCGGCCAGTGATACCAGCTTCTGTTCCGGCGTTCAGGTTACCTACACAGCCGCGGGAAACCATGGTGGATCAGCTCCTGTTTACCAATGGAAAGTAAATGGTACAAATGCAGGAAGCGGTGGTGTTGCATTTGATTATGTGCCGGTTGATGGTGATGTGATCTCTTGTGAGTTGACCAGTAATGCTTCCTGCCTGGCTTCCAACATCCCGGCAGTAAGTAATACGATCACGGCACATGTGATCGCGCCTGTTACAGCTGCTGTCAATGTTACTGCCAATCCTCCCGGTAATGTAGCAGAAGGTACGCCGATCGTATATACGGCTAATGTATCCGGAACAACTGTGTATAGTCTGGATTGGTATGTGAACAACCAGCTGATACAACAACAGCAAAATCCGGATAACTCGATTACAAGACCTGCCGGAGCAGTGTCTGATACCGTTTACGTAATTTTAAAAGTGGATGGATGTTTCACGGATTCGGTGTATGCTTCAAACCGGGTAGTGGTGACGCCGGTCACGAATATTCCGAAGCGTGCTGCAGAATTAGGCTTGAAGTTTTATCCGAATCCTGTTTTGAATTATTTGACGGTTGAGGCGAATGGTAGTGAGCTGGTGGAGGTACAATTGCTCAACCTGATCGGCCAGACCATTCAATCAGAAAAAGCAATAACCAATAAAAAGCACGTAGTGAATATTGCCCACTTCGGGCCAGGCGTTTACTACATTAAAGTGTGGATGACTCGGCAGGGAAAAGAATACGTGGTGACCGAGAAAATTATTAGAGATTAAGTAGCGGATCTTTTTTAATGGGGTGGTGGTTTGTAAAAAGAACCAAGCCCCACCGGACAGAATCACTTTTAATTTGTCGGTTCCAGGCTCGGGGATCCGGGATTCAAAGTGTCCGGTAAGGTTACAATGAGACCTTCTACAGGAAAGGGTTTTAGTGAAATGAAACAGGTGTTTTTATAGGTGTTCGTATTGGTGTCGGAAACACTTTGTTTTCGCTATAAAATCACCAGAAAATAATTGATCCTGTAAAACGTATAAAAACACCCAACCCCATTAGGGCATTCCTGCATTTTAAAACACAAAAAGCCCACAATAATTAATTGTGGGCTTTTAAGTCGGGACGACTAGATTCGAACTAGCGACCCCTTGCACCCCATGCAAGTGCGCTACCGGGCTGCGCTACGTCCCGAACATTAAAACCGGGCTGCAAAGGTATGATTTCTTCTGATCTAAACCAACAGGCCGGATCAGGAAATTACACCCAATTCTTTCCCGATCCGGGTAAATGCGTCTATTGCTTTGTCCAGGTGCTGCCGCTCATGCGCAGCCGATATCTGTACACGGATACGCGCCTGACCTTTGGCCACTACCGGATAGAAAAAGCCGATTACATAGATACCTTCATCCAGTAGCTTTGCAGCCATTTGTTGTGCAAGCGGCGCATCGTAGAGCATGATCGGCGTAATAGGATGTACGCCTGGCTTTATGTCGAAACCGGCTTCTGTCATTTTACCGCGGAAGTATATTGTGTTTTCCTCTAATTTGTCACGGAGCTCGGTTGTTTCGCTCAATAACTCCAGCACAGCAATAGAAGCGCCTACCACCGCAGGTGCAACTGTATTGGAGAACAGGTACGGACGGCTGCGCTGGCGCAGCATTTCTATAATTTCTTTCTTTCCGCTGGTAAACCCGCCCGAAGCGCCGCCCAGGGCTTTCCCCAATGTGCCGGTGATGATGTCTATCCGGTCCATCACCCCGCAAAGCTCATGCACGCCGCGGCCGGTCTTGCCCATAAAGCCGGACGAATGGCTTTCGTCTATCATAATCAGGGCATCGTATTGATCCGCCAGGTCACAGATCTTATCCAGCTGGGCAATTGTGCCATCCATGGAGAATACCGAATCGGTAACGATCAGGCGGGTGCGGGCCCCGGCATGTCCTTTGAGCTGCGCTTCGAGGTCGGCCATGTCATTGTGCTTGTAACGGGCGCGTTGCGCTTTACAGAGGCGTACCCCGTCAATGATAGAAGCATGGTTTAGTTCATCGGAGATGATCACATCATCCGGTCCCAGTAGTGGCTCAAATACTCCGCCATTTGCATCAAAGCATGCCACGTAGAGGATGGTGTCTTCTGCTCCGAGAAACGCAGACAGTTTTGTTTCCAATTCCTTGTGTATATCCTGTGTGCCGCAGATAAAACGTACGGAGCTCATGCCGTAACCGCGATTGTCAATAGTCCTGTGCGCGGCTTCAATAACCTTGGGGTGTGAAGAAAGTCCGAGATAGTTATTGGCACAGAAATTTAATACTTTTTTTCCGTTGACCAGGATCTCCGGCCCCTGTTCGGATTCGATAATACGCTCAGCTTTGTATAAGCCGGCATCTTTTATTTCCTGGAGCTCCTGCTGCAGGCGTGTGTAGAAAGATGGACTGGACATGTGATTGTTGTACGTGTTTAAACATCAAAAGTAATTAATGATGCAACACAAAAAAAGTCCTTTATCTTTGGATCACATGCGTTTGGTATATTTCCTGACAATCTGGTTCGTGTTATTGTCCGGCGTAGCATCTGCCCAGACTTTAAAGGGGCTTGTCGCCGATGCTGTTACAGGTAACCCGTTAAGTCCGGTTGTGGTGCTTAACGTACGTACCGGTATATCCGTATATACGGATGATCAGGGGCAATTCAGCCTCCATGCCCAAAGCGGGGATAAAATCGCCCTCACCTTTATCGGGTATAAAACGATGCAATGGATGATGCCACCTGTGATCGGCGCTGTACAACAGCGTATTGAAATGCACCCCCTCAGCTATCAACTGGAAGAGCTCGTAGTGCGTACCCGAAGCTATACGGCTTACCAGATTGACTCTCTCGAACGGCACAGCACCTACCAGCGTGCGCTGGCGCGGCAACGTGGAGGCTCTGTGATGAGTCCTGTCAGCTTTGTTGCCGAAAAGTTGTCCGGCCGCAGCAAGCAGATATTCCGTTTTCAGAAAGAATTTAATTATTGGGAAGATCAGCGTTTTATTGATTCCCGGTATACGCCGGATCTGGTACATATGCTTACCGGATTGGAAGGCGATACACTGGCTGCATTTATGAATGCTTATCCGATGCCATACGACTACGCCCGTGCTGCCACGGAACTGGAGCTTAAAATGTGGATCCGCACGAATTATAAAACCTTTCTGAAAAAATATGAGTCGGGTGATGCCCTGCCGGAGAAAACAGAAGAATAAACCGGACTAATACGATTATTTCAGATGTCCCAGATCTCAAATTTGTAAATATCCTTAACAAACAGACAGCTTGAAATTAGAGGAATGAATGATACGCAAAGCTATGCAGCTTGGGTTAGTTACATAGATGCTTTGATTTGTACCATGATTCTTCGTGTTTATTACCTGGGCCGTGTTTAATCAGAATGTCCGGTTCACTCCTACCACATATCGCAACTGTACATATTCCGGGTTTCCGTAAGGCGGTCTGTTGATAAAGAATGGTAAGTCTATACGGAGCGTGAGCGGTCTGGCTTTTTCAAAAATCCCCCAGTCGCGGATGGTGAAAGCAGCGCCTAAACCTGCATCCATACGTACGTCGCTGAATATACCCGCGGGTGACACGTTCCAGTATTCCGGCATTTGGTATCTGCTCAGTTCTATAACTCCGGCATCGGCGAATGTGTACAGATCCACATGTAGCCAGCGGGTAAACCGGGGACGCAGCCGGATGTATTCATCAAAATCAATTTCTGCGTTTACGGCAGCGCCGCTACGCCCTTTGTACCCGATCATAATTTCATTCCCGCGCTGATCTGCGATGAAATAACCGGCGTAGCCGCGGAGGTTCAGTCCGCCGCCCTGTTGGAAGTGGTTGGTTTCATACCGGGAAATGCTGCGCCAGTTATCCGGAATGAAGCCATGACTACGGGTATATTTATTGTCCATCAGCTCTTCGGGACTGGCTCCGGAGAGCCAGAGTGCACTCTCCTGGGGGATGTTGTTCCCTGCCCCATAACGGCCGAACAGACGGGTACGGACTTCCAGCCGGTGCAAATAATGTGTATTGATGGCTTCCAGTTGTATGTATGAATAATTGAAAGCTGTATTGCCATTTCCGTTAAACATTGGTGTGCGAAGATGCATATTAAGTTGCCCGCCACCATGCATGTAGCGATATCCGTGCTGCCATGCCACATTCAGGGAGGCATTGGGTCGTCCCCGTATGCTGCTCCATTCATTGGGGTAAATGAGGTAATCCAGGTCGTAGCTGATAGGTCGCCACATGGTCTGCGCATATAATTGTAACCGGTTACTAACTCCGGCTTGCCAGTTCAGGCCCCCACGATGATAATGCAGTCCGTCGAGCATGCGGCTGTTGAGCTGAAGCTCCAGTTTGGGGAAGTGTTTGAACAAAGGCGTTTCATAATTAAAGATATAGCTTACCGGTACATAGCGGTCGTAATATCCTTCTGTCGTAAGGCTGAGGTAATCGTAAGCCTGCCCCACATGTGTATTGAACCATACGGTGGTTTGCAGCCGGTGCAGTGTATTCATGTAGTTGCCTTCGGCATGGATGCCGGCCTTCATGCCGTCAACCGGATTATACCAGAGGTCCGGGCGCATATACAGCCGGTATTGCCTGCGATCCATCGGTGGGGTAAGCCCTCCGTCAGCCTTTATCCTGATAGCTTTTGGGCGGAAGGGGAGATGCCTGGATTTATAATTGTTCGTATAGGCTATATCTGCCAGCCGGAAAGTCGTGTCTGTCTGCACATTCCGGATACCTGAAGGGATATGTACGATGGCGTCGTATCTGTCGTTCAACTTACCCCAGCCATACCATTTGGACAATACAGTTGCTTCCGTCTGTTTTACGAACCAGTTGTTCGGGATGTGAAAGCTGTGTTTTTGTCCGTCCCGGGCAGTAACGGTAAAGTCGAGCGGCATCTGCATGTCGCCGGAGCGCCTGAACCGTATGGCGAAGCTGTCTTTCCCGGGTATATTCCGGATCCGTCCGATCCGGTAGTCAATGGTTTTGGTTGTTTCGAGCCATTGATCGAAAAACCAGTTCAGGTCCACCTTTGTGTACCGGATGAAGGAGTTCCGGAAATCCTCAAAATAGGGATGCGCAAATTTCCACTGTTCGAAATAATTGCTGAAAGCTGCGTGGAAGAGGGAGTCCCCAAGCACATATTCCAGATTGTAGAGCATGGCTGCCGTTTTGTAATATACCTGGCGGTAGCCGCCTCCGTGATGCAGTTTATTGTCGAAGTCGTGGGAATGGGTGTTCAGTGGAAGCTCCGCTTTGTTAAGCGCGTCATAACCATAGGTATTAAAGACAGTACGTTCTGCTACGAGTTGCGGCTCCCCGAATGCCTTCTGGTACCAGGACCGGGGTCTGCCGGCTATCATAGTATCGCCGTCAATATGTCGCAGTCCTTCCGAATTAAGGTACTGGGTAAATCCCTCGTCGAGCGCTGCACGGTAGGTTTCGTTGCTGCCCACCATACCGTAAAACCAGTTGTGGGCAATCTCATGCACCAGCAGGCTGCGGTAACCCGGATCACTGCCGCCATCGAGGGTTAGCATGGGATATTCCATACCGTCCTGTGCATCGGCGGCTACCATTTTCGGATATTGGTACATGCCGATACTTTCGGAGAATGTCTGAATGATCTTCGCGACATAATCGGCCGAATTTTGCCAGCCGGCAGCATGTGGTTCCTGCGCGATGCCTACACATTCGATTCCGTTCCACCAGGTAGTGGCGATGCGGTACGAAGGATCTGCGGTGAAAGCAAAATCGTGCACATTCTCTGCCCGGAAATGCCATACCTTTCGCTCTCCTTTCTTGTAGGGGATAATTTCAGACGGAGGCTCATTCCATTTTTTGCCGGCAAAATTTTTCATATCCAGTTTTGTCCGGAGCGTGTCCGGAAGCATTTCCTCCCGGTTTACCAATACGCCTGTTGCTTCTACGATGTAGTTGGAGGCGAAATCCAGCCGTACGTCATAAGAGCCGAAGTTGGCATAAAACTCCTTATTCAGATGCTGATCTGTATCCCAACCCTGCTTCCGGTCGTAGACGCATATCTTGGGGAACCATTGTACACCGTTGTAGTGCATGAACCCCCAGGCATAATATAACTTCATCCTCCGGCGTGTACCCCCCAGGTCGTACCAGGTATCGAAGTTCATGCTGAAGCGGGTTTTATCCCCCGGCAGCAGTGGTTCCGGCAGATATACTTTCATGATGGTATTGTCCAGTTCAACCTGTGCAGGCTGGCCGTTGACCAGCACGCTGTCAATTTCCGATCCCAGTCCGGCGGCTTCCCGCTGGCCGAGCCAGGGTTTCGATTTATTTGTTTTTTCCAGTGCACGCAGGTAAGACCCTTTTATAAAAGCGTTCTGGAACAGGTGGAAATATACATAACGGAGTGTATCCGGGGAGTTATTCCAGTAGTCAAGTGTGAGCTTGCCGTTGATAACATGCAGCGATTCGTCGATCCGGGCGTGTATATCATAATGTACATCCTGCTGCCAGTAACCGGGTTCGGGAAGCCGGTTTTGCCAGTATAGCGGATTATTGGTATTGCGGTAGACATTGTCATTGATCTGTGCCGATGTGTTTAGGGAAATGACCAGTAATATAGCTGTGAGAACGCTTTTGCCCATGTTTTTTATACGGTTTCCATAAAATAAATAAAGGATGAAAATACGAAATGAATATCAAGCGCATGTATGAAATTTAAAATATTTGATCGTTACTCATTATGATAATGAGGGACTGTCATGTGTTTGCAGTTCATGGCAGCCTTGAGTCAGCCGCCTGAAGCGAAACGATGGTTTTTATGATCGTCCTGATGCCTGACGATTGCTGCCCGTGGGCCAATAACAGGCTTTTTTATGTGCAGGAGACTTTAAGGATGTTCAGGCACAAAACATGAATCATCATGAAATGTCCCTGTTGTTGTTTTTTACCGGACAACGATGTTTTTTAACTGAAAAAGCGTCTGAGCTTATTGCACGCTAATGATGTATAAACGCTGCAGCCTTGGTAGCCAAAGCGTTAAAGATGGGGCTGGCCCAATAGTCCTCCTGTCTATGCTTACCTGATATAATCCACCCTGATGTAGTGTTTTTGATTTCAGAAGCGGGTAGTGTCCGGCAACTCTGTCATGCAGACGAAGGAAGGATACCGCAAAACGCCGGGAACGGCTCATTATACGGGATACTTCCTTCGTGCCGGTGACATATGAGATTCGTGGGGGATTACTCCTTAATGAATTTTTTTGTGGCAACAGCCTTGCCGTTCTCTATCCGCACTAAATACACGCCTGTAGTAAAGTCATGTACATGCACCGTTACATTTTTCCGGTTCGTTTTTTCAGTGTACAGGACGCGGCCTGTTATATCTGCAACGCTTACCGAAGAACCCTCCGGTACGCCTGCAATGGTTATGGTATTGTTTGCAGGGTTGGGATAAATATCAAACGATAAAGTATTACTGATATCCTCAACGCCGGTAGTGGTAAATACTCTCGGCGCACCGCAGGTAAATACACCCAGACTGCCAAGTGCATATAACTTGTCATTAAATATGGTGAGTGAATAGGCTCTGTCTTGTCCCGTTATGGAATCACCATTTATTTTGTACCACTTGCCTTCTATGTCGTGCCATGTTGTGCCGTTGTCGTTCGACTGGAAAAGATCGGTTTGCGAATGCTGTGCAAAAATAAAACTGCCTACAGACTGTACATAACGGGCATCATTATACTCGCGTACGACTGTCCATGTAGCGCCGTCATCCAATGTTCTGTATATTCCTTTAGCTGCTCCCTGTCCGGAAATCAATAATCCGTTATCTATTTTGGCTAAACTGCTGATCTTGTCATTTGTCATGGATGCTACCTGATAAACAGAAGTCCAGTTAACTCCGTTGTCTGTGGACTTTAATACATTCTTTTCCGAAGCAGCGTACAATGCTCCGTTCAGCTCCACAATATTGGCTTTTATACTTTTATTGGTAATGCCTGATGCGAATGAGCTTACTGTCCAGGTCAATCCGCCATCTGTAGAGTAGTAAATGTTTTCGCCCGTTCCGACAAGCATTACATCGGCATTTCTGTATATGGTCGTTATGTTTGACGTTTCACCCACGGGTGTTGCGGTGGCAGGCGTCACTTCAGATACAAGCGTCCAATTTGTTCCGTTGGTTGATGAATAAACAGATGGTTTGCTGTTCGGATTTACCCTTTTGGAAGTATAGGCCGTGCCCTGATAATTAAAATAGGCATAGCTGCCGCAATATTGATAGATAGGGGCAAGTCCGGTATCTGTTCTTGTCCAGTCTGTTGCATTATCGCTTGTCCATATTCCACCAGGCCCGTGAAGGGCAATTATTTTACCATTAAAGGTGTCTAAATGACCTTGTCCTCTTTGAGAGGCGTTTGTCTGGGCCCACTGAATAGGCGTGTTTTGTGCGTTTGTGCTTACGACAACAGTCATGGTTGCCGCGATTGCCATTGTGCTGAATAAAAGTTGTTTCATTTTGTGTTGATTTTATTGTCTTTCAAATATGCTGATATCCGTTTCGTCATCCTCTTCTTCGTACTGGGTGATTTCAAGACGGTTGTTGTTGTTTGAAAATACGGTTGTCCATTCCCGTGTTATCGCCAGAGAGCCTGACCCGGCATGAACGGTGTATTTATTGTCGGCAGTTTTTTCCCAGGAGGAAATCGCGTAACTGAATGGTACGCACTCTCCCGAAAGGCTGCTTGTATTTGCACCCTCCACTTTTCCTCTTCCGTCGGCATTAAAGGAATATTTCCCTTGTGCCAGGCCGCAGGAGTCTGTATAGGCTTCTCCGTTTTCGGTTTTTGAAACCAGCTTCCAGGTACCGACAATTACATCTTCTGAAACGGTGATATCGTCCGGGTTGCCGTTGGTGTCTTCTTTTTTGCAGGATGCAAAGGCGAGGCTGAAAACTGTTAAGGCTACGCCTGTGTAGAGGAGTTTTTTCATGACTTTTATTTATGTTTTTTGATTATATATTTTTTTATTTTCTGTATTGTATTAAAAATACAAATATAATCGCGGCAATAATTGTTACCATGCATCACGGAAAATGTTATGGCCTGGCGAAAGGAGTAAAAGTACCTCTGGGATTTAGCCGGGCAATAGTGTATCAGTGTTCCATAATATGATACAAAGATAGTGATAATTTATATGACGTGGAAATAGGTGAGAATACTCATTTTCATAGTTACTTATACCTATACATGAAAGTTTTGTTACGTGATAATTTTATTGATATGAAAGGCATAAGGAAGACTGTATAGTTGCTTGTTTATATGATCAACGACAGCATGAAGGAAATTGCAAAGGAGTTGGGTATTGGCAAGCCGGTAACAACATACTATGTCCGTCATTCTTTTGCTATGATCCTGAAGAACAGCGGTGCTGCTTGGGTCAGTAGTCCTTTAGATCCTGGACTAAAATTTAAACAGGCGCTAAGAAGCTGTCTAAAATTCATTCAGATGATCACGTATTGCATTAAAAAACCTTAGCCCGGGAGTATGCTGCCCTTTCAGGGCGGGGTGGTGGTGACCATGTTGTACCCAACGCGATGCGTTGGGTTTTATATATATTGCCCCTGCGGGGCGCCGGCTCAGTTTATCCGGAATATCGAAGGTTATGTTGGTATAATCTCCTCCTGTCACCAGCCGGAAGATATACCGTACCTGCAACTCAAAAAGGCTGAAAGCCTTTGATACAAACAGCCCGGGGCATCGCCCCGGGTTGCAAATGAAACCCACACATCCCATGTGCCCTGAAAGGGCAGCATAAAAAGGCGACAATCGGGGGGGGGGGATACCAAAGACGTCTTGCTCATACACCTTTTTCCGAATCATTTTTAGGCAGCTTCTTAGAATTTTCGTGCGTTTGGGGCTGAAGCATGTCTGCAATCTTTTATTCCACATCTGCGGGGCTCCGGATACTTATCTGTCTTGTATTACCAAACTGACCGACAATCCCGGTAATGTTCACCTCTCCCGGAGGTATTCGTTCCTGTGCAAATGTGGCTCCGGATGTGGTATACAGTTTCAGGCGCCCCGAAATGTCTGATGCATCGGTTATTGATTTATTACCCGCATAATTTCCCTCAGATATTGTAGCACTCATGATACGCACCAGGGTAGACTGGTACTTGCCGAAATCTTCACTGCTGATGATGGCAACATTATATATTTCCGGCGATATGGTTTTCCCGGTACCCACACGTTCTGCTTTCTGTGTGCGTAGCGAGTTCCCGCTTACCTGTAACAGGCCGTTATAGTGCGATAACTGTGTGCCACTGATGTCTACCAGTACTGAATCTTCCACATTGAAAGTATGGCTGCTGCTGAAACGGACAATAATGCCCCGGCTACCGTCCTGTATGATCATATTCCGGCTGTCTGTATTCTTATATCGCCGGTCGGAAATAACGATACCACTTATCCGGTAGTTGTTCAGTGAGACAGTACCCGTATGGTTGGCTAATCGGCGGATGCTGTCTATCGTAACAAGCGGTATGACCGGTGCCGGTCCTGCATCACACCGGGGATCATGAAACCGGACATCATCCACGTCGCGTATCACGAGTTGTGGCGTTCTGCCGCCGCTCACAGCGCTGGTATAAACTGTATAGATACCGGTAATTGTACCTTTACCTGCTGGTAATGGTCTGCCCGCAAAGCTGGCATAGTTGCTGCTGCGTATGGCCATTTTGCTGCCGGTACAATTGCTGATATCCCGGTTTGTAGTGGCATTAGGCTGTGTGTAGGTGCTGCCGGTATCTGTAAATTCTGCTTCTGTGATTGTGATCAGACGGTTATACAGGGCCGGATCGGCATCTGCTATTTGTGTCAGGGAGTAGGGGATTCCCTTCATTTGATGACCGATACTGCCTTTGACTAAATGATCCGCTATGCGTACGGCAGGTATCCCGGTTAATGAAAGTTGCGGTGTCGGGGTATAGCCAATTATGGGGAGGCCTCCGTCATAACCTAAGTACAGGTCCTTACATTTAATATATATCCTGCGTCCTTCGGGATAATCATTATACAGGTTATAGGCGTCCAGTAATATGGTTATAGCCCCGGTGGAGTCTTCAATGACGATACGCTTGTAAAAATTACCGGTACGATCATCGGCAGTCACGATCCCGGAGACAAGGATGTCGTCTGTGATGAGTGTTGTGTCACCGCCTGTTTTGAAATCATAAAATCCGTTCAATGATTTTAATTCCGTCAGGCTATGTGTAACCGGTAATGCCGGGTCGTGATGCCGTATGTCTGGCGGCGTTTCTATTTTCTGTTTCATACAGGCTGAAAGCTGAGCGACTAATGTGGCTGTTGCGAGCAATAATATGGTGTGGTGCATGTTTGAATGTGTTTAATGTGGTACATGTGTCTTGTCAGTCGGGTTAATATTTCAGACTGATGTTGATGAAATAATTGACGCCATATCCGTAGAAATATTTCGCCGGGAACTTTTCAGTGTCTTTTTCACTGAAATCAAAACGTAATTGTTCAAACCCGCCGGTCTGAATGGCTGTATTGTTGAGTATGTTGTTTGCGCCCATATTCAGGTACAGAAATGTGTTTCGTGGAAGGCGTTTGAACAAGCGTGACAGCAGAATTGATTTCCCGAAAAACAGATCAATGGTGTAAAAGGGAGATAACTGCTCCTGCGCCAGAATCGTGTGGTATGAATCTGATGCCGGATCCAGCAAGCCTACCGCTTCTGCTGTCCGTCGGTCCGGGTTGACAGATACATAGTTCCGGTCGAAGTAGTTGGCATTAATGTTAGCATACCAATATTTTTTAGAACGGTAGTTAAATCCCAGTGAATAGGCGTTCTGAGGGCCGGTGGCAAGATTGTGATTCCGGATATACACAGACCTTTCTCTGGGAATAGTTGTGGTATCGTTGTCGCGATATATACTTACAGAAGGGTTATTTGTGTAAAAAGCCTGTCCCAGTGCGGCTACACAGGTGACAGATAAAGAGGAGGAGATGCTTGTCTCAAGCGCCAGCTCAAGTCCGGTATATCGCATGCTGGCATTCTGTATTACATAGTTTACGAAAGTCCGGAACGCAGGATCATCATTATAGAATCTTTTTATTTCCGTTATGCCCGTTATGTTAGTGGCATAGCCCACCAGCCGGGCTTTCTGTTTGGGGGCCTTCAGCAGGTAGCCGCCTTCTATACTATTATAGGATTGCACGTCGGGTCTGGTAATAGTCTGGTTGCGGGTACGGATCGAAATGTAAGTATGGTCTGCCGATGGAGGCTCTGTGCCGCCGGCGGCATTCAGGAAGACGTAATTCCGGCCGGTTATTTTCCACGTAACACCTCCTTTTATGCCATAGCTCTTAAACGATTGTGTTGTTGTTTTGCCATAAGAATCTTCCGGAAATAATCCGTTGCGGTATAATCCCTCCCGTTCGAAACGGTGCATACTGCCGCTTGCAGCGAGAAACAGGTCCAGACGGTTGAAGTTCAGCATGCCCTGCAACCATGAATGATATTTGTTTTGCCGGAGCAGGTAATGATATTGGTACCGGTCACCTTCGCGGATCAGGCGGTTTGGGGTATTGAGATCGTATTGATTGTATGTGGCATCGGGTACATGCTGCTGATCGGCAAACTGGTTTAGGTTCAGATAAAAATCTCCGCCCAGCAGGTCGTGTAGTTCTTTGTAATATTCCATATGCTGTATGGCTATTGTTATGCCGCCCGTCAGGGTGAAATGCTCATTGATGACCTGTTCCAGCCGGGTATTAAAACTGTATTTACGGATGTCTTCCACATCATTCCCGACAACATATACGGATCGTTTCCCTGTTACGTTATTTCCGGTTATGCCATTTACACCGGAGACAGTTTCTGTATTGATATGGTTCACTTCATACAGCCGGTTCCAATTTATCTGTGCATAGGTCTCAGGTTGTGTTTCCCATTTATGGATAATGTCATTTGCAGCATCCTGATCATTATTCCGGATCTGCCAGCTTGGGAGATAACGATAGTAATCGGGTCGCGGATCTTTGGCTTGGTACCAGTCAAGGGAACTGTTGGCATTTCTGCCAAACTGGTAACCCAGCGATGTAGCGACCCGGAAGCCTTTGTCTGTTGTGTACCGGTGGCGGAACAGGAATACCGGCTGGAAGCTTTCTGCGACTTTGGCGTTTCGCTTTTCTCCGTTTTGATAACCCCAGTTCGGGTTGTAGAAATTTGATCCTGCCAGCTCATATACTTCTTTTGTTGCCGGCGCCGATTTCCCCCTGCGCGCCGGTGCTGCGAATGCCGTGAGGTCGAAACTATGGCGGCCAGCCTGCCGGGAGAGGCTGCCGAATACGGCATATCCATCATAGAATGTCCCCGGGATATAACCTCCTTTGGACCATCTGCGGGAGAAGGACAAGGCATATGCCCATCCGTTTGCTGATAAGCCGCTGTTATGTGTCAGCATCAGCCGGTGGCGGTATTGCCGGTTGGAGAGCGAATAGGTAAACCGGGTTTGCTTTTGCAGTGTGGCTGCTGCAACGTCAAAGGCGGTAGCGCCGTTCATACCTCCGAATGCCTCTTCTGATGGCGCCAGTCCGTATATATTATTGCGTGACCGGAACATGTCATTCAGTCCGCCCCATTGGCTCCAGTAGGCGGCGCCGGTCTTCAGATCGTTCATGGGGAGGCCGTTGATGAGTACCTGCTGCTGGTTTCGGCCATAGCCGCGCGGCTGAAACCGGTATTGACCGAATACAAATGCCGCCGTGTTGAGAAACGGATCCCGCGAAGCGGTAAGTACGCTGCTGATCACGTGCAGGTTGATACCGTCTTCTTCGCTGCCTGCCTCCGGGTCTTCCAGTTCGATGACCGGTATAATCTCCGTTACTTCCTGCACGATATCTGTTGTGTCTGTGAGTGTCCATGCTTCCAGCTGTATTTTGATACCTGTGGTATCCTGTGCACAGGCCAGGATGCTGCCCGTATGCAGGCATATGAATAAGTATATGGTTTTGTTGTACATGATAAATGATATTTATGAGATTTTTTAAATAAAAACATTATTAAAATAAACTACTTATTTTTAACTCTAAATTAATTAATTATGAGTAATTTGGCAAAAAAATAATGATATTTTACATCGTATTTTATGCAGGTATCACAAGACTATTATTAGAAGATTTGGACAGAGAATAACAACGATGTCATCCAGGGTAAATTATAAGATGCCTCTAATCAATGCTGCAATGACGGGCGCATGAATCTGTCCACCGTGTCATGCAGAACGCAGCGGAGCGGAGTGAAGCATCCCACAGTGGACAGATTCAAAGCTGTACTCTTAAACAGGACTATTATTAACAGGCCGATGAACAACCAATAGTAAGATGCCATCCAGAGCGGAACAAAGAGGAGCGAAGGAGCTCACAGAACACAGGAAAACTAACAAAACAACTATACAACACATGTCCTATTACACATACTACGTTTACATGACTACAAACCAGCATCGAACAGTCTTATACACAGGTATGACTAACAATCTGTCGCGACGTCTTGATGAACATTATGTAGCTGCATTATACAATCAAAAACGATTTGCAGGAAGATATCAGGCATTTTACCTGCTGTACTATGAAACATTCAAAGACATCCGTCAGACTATTGCAAGGGAAAAGGAAATAAAAGGATGGTCACGAGATAAAAAGCTGGTATTAATACGCTCGTTTAACCCCGAAATGAAATTCCTGAATGATGTATGGTAGTATATCAGACTTGTTCGCATTACGTGAGATCCTTCCTTCGTCAGGATGACAAAGTGGGCAGATTCATGCACTGTACACATAAATAGTAGTGCAATCAGGAAACGTGAGCAGAGAGTAGCAACGTTGTCATCCTGACGAAGGAAGGATCTCACAAAACATGGACAACATGCATTATGTGAAAACCATCATTCCGCTGCGTTCCATCCGGATAACAAAAACTTTTAAATGACGCAATATGAAACCGTTTATTTTTCCCATTTGCCTGCTTTGGATGATAATATCACAGGTATATGCGCAGCAAAAAAGCTATGAGGCGCTTGCCGTTTGCTTCTATAATTTTGAAAACCTCTTTGATCCCTACGATGATCCGGGGAGCTGGGGAGATAATGATTTTACTCCGGGCGGCGCTTATCATTATACGGAGGAAGTATACCGGCAGAAGCTGCATAATCTTTCGTTCGTCATCAAACAGATCGGCGCCACGCTGACTCCGGACGGCCCGGCGCTGATCGGTACAGCGGAGATAGAGAACAGCCGGGTGCTGGCTGATCTTACGGCACAGCTACAGATACGCGACAGAGGATACCGTTTTATTCATTTCGACGGTCCTGATCACCGTGGCATTGATGTGGCGCTGCTGTATCAGGCACGTTATTTCCTCCCGCTGGCAGCACGTCCACTGCCGGTAGACATCAGCCGTACCGGCGAAAAAGGCGGCAGGACACGCGATATATTGTATGTAAATGGTGTGCTTGCTGGCGACACGGTACACGTGCTGGTCAACCACTGGCCGTCACGTAGAGGCGGGGAGGCGGCATCAGCGCCGTTGCGGGCGATTGCGGCAGGAGTAGCGAAACGACTTATAGATTCGCTGATGCATGATAACCCTGATGCCCGTGTGATCCTGATGGGGGATCTGAACGACGACCCGGTCAGCCCGAGCGTAGTGAAAGTGCTGGGCGCAACAGGAGATAAAACGAAGCTGACGGCAGCCATGCTATACAACCCCTGGGTGCAGTTTTATAAAAAAGGCATCGGTACGCTGGGTTATAATGACAGCTGGAATCTGTTTGACCAGATCATTATCAGCGGCAAGTGGCTGCACCGCGACGAAACACGCTGGCGTTATTATAAGTCGGAAGTCTTTAACCGCCCTTTTTTAAAAAGCCGTTCGGGACGCTATAAAGGATACCCGCACCGTTCCTTTGAAGGCGGCCGGTGGGCAAATGGTTATAGCGACCATTTCCCGGCAGTGATCTATCTGATCAGGAAGAAGCTGTAATACAAAATACGGGCCGGACGATAGGTATATTCGTCTGGCCCGTATGGTATTCACCAGTGAAAATAGCAATCACCGGCCTGCTACGATTATGTCACCGCTCCTTATTGTCTGGCTTTTGTGATCTTCTCCACCCGGAAGGTATGACCAAGGTGATCACTCATATGTAAGAGATATATGCCTGTAGCGCATCCGGAAATATCAATGCTGCTTATTCCCGGAATCATTTCCTGCTGCAGCAGGATTTTGCCATCTGCGCCGGTGATGCGGATGTGTCCGTTTACAGATCCCTTTATAAAGAGGATGTTTTGAGCCGGATTCGGATAAATACTTACAGCACTTTTGCTATTGTGATCATAAATACCTGTTTCAGGATCGGTCTCAACTTCAACCGTATAACAATCGGAGGTATCACTGCAGCCGCCGATGCTGGTAGTCACTAATGCATAGCTTCCGCTTTTGCCAGGAGTGAATATCTGATCTGTCGCACCGGGTACTGGTGTGTTGTCTGCACAGTCAATCCATGTCCAGTTATCAGCGATACCGGCAGTAAGTGTAGTACCGTTCTGTATCACATCTGCTACCGGTGTAGTGCCGATCGTGACGACACAGGTCAGGATGCTGTCGCACCCTGCGGCATTCGTATGTGTCTGGGTATAGGAGTCGGATGTATAATAGGTGATACCGTTTATGCTAACGCTGTCGCATCCGTTTATGGTAACCGCTCCTGCTGTATTTTCCTTAATGGTAAGGTTTAGTGTAATGTTACTGTCGCAGCCATGTATATTGGTTAGCTGGATCTGGTAAACATCGCTGGTGTTGTATGTGTTTCCATTGAACTGGTATGGTCCGCAGTTGCTTACTGTTATTTCGTTTTCTGAAGAACATACCTGATTGATCTTATGAATAAAGACATCCCATTCTGCGGTAGCAACGTGAGGAATCGTACCATAGCCGGCCAATCCCAGGAAAAAGTCTGAGTTTTTACTTACCCATCCTGTGGTATAGACGATCCCGTTTTCCCCTACGGTAATGCCGCCGGCACCGTCCCAATCTGATCCCTTGACTGATTTTACCCAATTGAAATCACCATTTCCGGTCAGCTTCAGGACAAATACATCCCGGTTGTTGGCGGCAGATACCTGTCCGTTGGAGCCGCCGGGATTAAAGTCTGTTGTCAGCAGAAACATACCCGTGACGAATACATTTCCTGCGGTATCGGTGGCAATGCCCGTGCCTTCATCAAGCGTTTCAGTAGATCCATAGCCCTTGGCCCACTGGAATACTCCGTTTTCATCCAGCTTGGAGACAAAAATATCATAGCTTTTAGAAGTGAGCGGGAAAGTGGCAGAAGGGTCCGGATTAAAATCTACATTGGTACCTATGTACTGTCCTGTTATATACACATTGCGATATTTATCCACGGCGATGGCATTGCCGATTTCTGCAGTACCGCCGGTGTTGCCCCAGGATTTTGCCCATTGATAAATTCCGTCTTTATTCAGCTTTAATACGAATACATCATTCTGTGAAGAAGGTGGCTGCGGCAGGTTATTGGTGACACCCGGATCCGGGTTGAAGTCTGCTTCGTTTTTGTAAGCGCCAGTGATCAGTATATTTTCCTGATTGTCTGTCGTGATGGATTTTACCACTTCATCGCCAAGTCCACCCACTTTTTTCACCCATTGTACGTTCCCGGTTGTAGCATCCAGCTTGCTTATAAACATGTCTTTTCCTCCCGTTGCGACAATCGCTGGTTGTCCGTCATAGCTAACGCCGGCTCCGCTGCTGGTAAAGGTGCCGGTAAGGTATATGTTGCCGGAGGCGCTTACATTGATCGCATTCCCTTCGTTGGTGCCGGCTCCGCCAAGTCTTTTAACCCAGATGTAGTTGCCGTTCGGGGCCAGTTTTGCAATGAAGACATCCCTGTTGGAAATAGTATTTGATCGTCCTGTTTTCAGGTAAGAGGCAGGAGCTGACGGATCGAAGTGTATGGAGTCCTGAAAGTATCCGGTGACATATACATTGCCGTTTCCATCCAGTGCGAGCGAGTTACCCATACTTCTTCCTGGTCCGATATGGCGCACCCATTCAATATTCCCTGAAGGATTTGTTTTGGTGAGGAATCCGGTAGTCGTGCTGGCGCCTCTTAGGGTAACGCTCCCGGCAGTAGTATTGAGGGTGATGGTATCTACCATATACCCCGCAGTATAGGTATTGCCATTGCCATCCACTGCAATGGATGAACCTGCATTACGTCCTGTTTTTCCGCCGAATGCAGTCACCCATTCTGTTTTCTGGCCATCTGCCGTATGGGCGCTGCTCAACAGGATCAGGGCAATTACTCCTTTTTGTAAGCTTAATAAAGTACGTTTCATTGCTGTTTTTTTATGGTTAATAAAATTGTCTGTTCTCTTAAATCCGTTTTATAGCTTATTTATCTTATCAATGTCAGATCTCCCTGCCGTTGCATCTGTTCACCTGTCAGGCATTCGGCGCTCATGCTGTAATAGTAAGTTCCTGTCTCCGCAGGTAATCCGTCGAAGCTGCCGTCCCATCTTTCCCGGATGTCCTGTGTATAGAATATCCTCTGCCCCCAGCGGTTGAAGATGACCATCTGATAGTTCCGGACAGGCCTTTGCGCCGAACCTCCAAAGCGATCATTTTTTCCATCTCCGTTTGGTGTAAAGGCATTGGGTGCGAACAATACACAGCATCCCTGAGTAGGAATGGTAATGGACGCGGTATCCCGGCAATGATTGCCTGCCATGCCGATGAGGGTTATGGTATTCGCCAACTCCGGTAAAGGGATGTAAACTGCTTTCCCGCTTTTTATTTCAATCCCGTTCTGGTCATACCATGTATACCTGGGAGCCCCCTGTGCCTCCAGCAGTATTGAATCGCCGATACAGAGATCCTGGCCGGCCTGCGGAAGAATACTTACCTCCGGAACCGGGAGCCTTACCAGGCTCAGGATTACTACGGAATCACATCCGGAGGCTGAGGTAAGCGTATCTGTATAGTTTCCCGGCTCAGTAAGGATACGCCCGTTAAAGTTGTATTGATCTGCGCCGCAGATTGTTTGAGCAAGCGTTTGCCGGATGAGGCGCGGTACTTTGATCTCAGTGGTTGCCATTACACTGCAGGTTCCGGCAGATACCGTGACGGTATATTGTCCGCTGTGTCTTTCCAGTAATGCAGGTATTATCGGCGCGGCGGTGGTATCGTGGAAGCCTGCGGGACCTGTCCATTGATAACGTACGCCGGGTGTGTTGGGTTTAACAGAAAAGTTTAGCGGCCCGCCGGCACAGAGTGGTTCGTTATGTTCAATGACCGGACGGGGTGGCGCCGGTAACACGGTTACATGAGTTGTGTCTGTATATACACGTCCGTTTTTCAATATGCGAAAGGTATATACACCACTGTGCGCAGAAGTAGGGTTGGGTATGACCGGGTTGCGTTCTGTGGAGCTGAAACCGCCCGGCCCCGTCCAGGAATAAGTAACGCTGTCCGTTTCCGGGGAACCGTATAGTTTTAACGTATCTCCACGACATGGCCGGTTATTGCTTGCTTCCATATCGCCTGCCTGCAGTTGGAATACGCTGCCGTTCCTTGTGCCGTTTGCATGAACAGCGAGATTGTGAATACCCGCCGGGACGACAATGTTGATTTCTGCAGACCGTCCGCTACCCGGTAGCGGCTGATATAATGCTCCGTTCAGCACATCGGTAACGGTACCGCCATCATTGGCGCAGGTTGTAGGGAAAGGAAATATATCGCTATGCGTAAGCATGTGTTGAGCGCCATTAACATAAAACGTAATGATTTCTCCCTGATCCAATGCCCTGATCTGAACCTTGACCGTCTTTACCGGTGTTGAGAAATCAAAAGTGAAGCGTCCCGGTCTTACCGGTGCGTTTGGATCATGGCTGTAATTTTCGCCGATATAATATGGGCCGATACCGCCGCATTCATACAACCCCCTTGCCGCTCCGGCTGGTGTAACTGTTATATCCCGCGGGCCTACAATCTGTACTCCGCCTGTGTGTATTATGTTATACCATTTCTGGGCATAGATAACATTCCCGGAAATAATATGAATTATTATTGAGAGAAAAAATGTATAATTCCATTGCATATGCAGACAGGGGCTGGATATAATACGATACCGGAGTTTCATGAATCACTGCATCATTTAGTATGGTTGCTCTACACGAAATTTCATGCCGGAACCTGAATATCAAAGGTATTTTATAGCTTAACTTTACCTTTGACCCCTTACCGCCTATTTTAAAAATGACGGAAAACCACTAATTTTTATTTTTAATCGCTTGAGCTTGTGCGTAATTTTTCCAATAACAGGAAGACATGGTGGTATCTGAAGCGTGTTTTTATTATCATGGCGCTTGCTGCTCTGCCGCTTACCGTACCGTTGCTGGGGCAGGACAACCGGTGGCCGCTGCATCTGTCCGGAGAGCGGGAGCTCTCCCTGTCGCACTCGGATGAAGCGGATATCGCTGCGGTTACAGAGCGGCTGAATGTTGTGAAATCGCTGCGGAATATGGATCCCGACAGCGCGATAGGGCTGTATGGTCAGATTTATTACGACAGCCGTACGCTCGGATATAAAAACGGCATGGCACACGCTTTAAGCGGCATTGCCGTTTGCTATGGGTATACCGGAAAATATAGTCAGTCATTGCGTTTCAGCCGTATGGCATTATATATTGCCGAGCTGATACACGACCAGCAACTGATAGCCGATATATACAATAATATGGCAGGCGCCTGGCAGCAGCAGGGAGGGTATGAGCAAAGCATACTCTATTTCTATAAATCACTGTCAGTATTACAACAGCTCGACTCTGTTTCTTCGGAGATGTCTACCGCCCGTCTGTATACAAATTTAGGCGTATCGTGGGCTGAGTTAGGAGAAACGAGCCAGGCGCTACGCTATCTCAATACTGCTGAAGAAAAGGCATATGCACATCAGGATTCCGTATTACTCAGCTTTGTGGCGGTAAGTAAAAGCTATCTCTATGGCAAAGAAAAGAATCCGGAGCTTTTGAGGGAATACGCTTCCCGCGCATTTGATCTTTCGGTTCGTATGAAAGAGCCTCGTGTGCAGCTTACCGCATTGATCAATCTCGGGATAAGTTATGCCATGGAAGGCAGAGCAGGTGAAGCTATGACCTGGCTTCGTAAAGCAGCCCGTTACGGCAGGTATGTCAAAACGGATGAAGCGGTCATGATCGCTGATTTTTCGCTGGGGAACGGATATATGAAAACCGGCGATTACATCCGCGCCGAAAAACATCTGTATAACGCGTTGTCTATGGCCGGCGCACTTGGAGCCAGAAGGATGATGCTGGAAACGTATGATCTCTTGGCCGCCTTGTACCTGTCGCGCAATGACTATAAAAATGCATTTACCTGGCAGCAGCACGCAAGAATGCTCCAGGACAGCCTCAACCGTATTGAGAAAAATAAAAGTGTGGATATGCTGCTCCACTTTCATACGGCACAGAAGGACAAAGCTATTGCAGAGCAGAAGTTGCTTCTTGCCCGTAAAGAGCAGGACATCCGCCAGAAAAATTTTTGGCTGGCAGGCATCAGTATAGGTGGGCTGATGGTGGTTGCATTATTATATACCCTGTACCGGAGTAACCGCCAGAAACAACAGCTACAGGCTACAACGATCCGGAATATGCAGCAGGAAGCAGAAATTGCACAGCTCCGGGCAATGATGCAGGGTGAAGAAAAGGAGCGTACCCGTCTTGCACGTGAGATCCACGATGGAGTAGGGGGCATCCTGTCTGCCGCCCGGATGAATTTTAACGCATTGCAGGATGTGGATGTGCAGCTACCGCAGACAGACCCTTACAGGAACGGCATGCAATTGCTGGATGAAGCCTGTGACGAATTGAGAAAAACAGCTCATAACCTGCTACCTGATGCATTGCTGGACGAAGGGCTGGTACAATCCATACAGACGTATTGTGATAAAATGTGTCGCGGGCAGCAATTAGACATCTCTTTTGAACATTATGGTGATATAGGCCGCTTACCCCAGGATATAGAACATTCCCTTTACCGGATCGTACAGGAACTGGTGCATAATATCCGGAAACATGCGCAGGCAACAACGGCGATGGTACAGTTCAGCCGGGAAGACAACCTCTTGCATATTACTGTGGAAGATAACGGTGTAGGTATGCCGGAGGCCGATACCGGTCAGGAAGGGATCGGACTTAAGAACCTGCGTACCCGTGTCCGGGATCTGGGTGGTGTGCTTGAGATAGACAGCCGGCCCCAGGTAGGTACTACCGTATATCTCACTTTTGATGTCCGGAAATTCAACATGGGGAGACAACTGAAAATCTCGGAAGTTTAAATACCTTCACACTGTCTATGGGTATCCGCTTAGCAATAGTAGATGATCATCCTCTGGTGCAGGCCGGCCTCAGACAATTGCTGGCGTCGTCTGGAAATATTATGCTTGAGGCGGTGTATGCAAGCGGTGAGGAACTGATGAGCGGGCTGGAGCGATCTGCTCCTGATGTATTACTACTCGATATCCAGCTCCCTGATCATAATGGCGACGAACTGGCACGTATTATCCGCCAGCGTTATCCGCAGGTACGGATGCTGGCACTGACTAATGTGGATACATCGGCTTATGTAAAGAAAATGATACAGGCAGGTTGTCTCGGTTATCTGCTTAAAAATGTAGACAGGGATACGCTTGTTCAGGCTATTGAAACAGTGTATCGGGAAGAGCAGTTCATCGCTCCCACACTCAAGGAAGAATTACTGCAGGATATGCTCGAAGGGAAGCGGAAAGCAAAACTGGCGCCTTCACTTACACGGCGCGAGAAGGAAATACTGCAACTGATCGCAAAGGAATATACCAGCCAGGAAATTGCCGATACTTTGTTCCTGAGTCCGAATACTATAGAAAATCACCGCAAGCAACTCTTCCTGAAGCTGGACGCCCGGAATATGGCAGGCCTGATTAAAAAGGCTGTGGATTTCGGATTACTGGAATAACAGGGCAGGATCTGAAAAATAGTAAAAACAGCGCCGGTATGAGTAATACATCATGCCGGCGCTGTTTGAAGTATGGATTATTGCGCTGTTTTAACCAGCTTCTCTGTTTTTAACAGGGCATTATGCTGATCGGTTATACGTATCATGTATATACCGGGCTGCAACGTGCTGATGTCTATAGGAACATTACCATGATGTAGTAAAACAACTTTTCCGTCGAGGCTGCTTATAGAAGTATGCACCGGAATGGATGCTGCGATGTGTACAATTCCATTTGCCGGATTGGGGTAAATACGTACGTTGTATGCAAGATTACCCGGATCTGCAATGCTTACGTTATTTACGTAATAGGCAATTGAATCCGAACAGGGGCCGATATCTACTTTGACGGCATGCCATCCGTTTTCCGTAACCGTATATTCCCGGCTCGTAGCACCGTCAAGGCGTTGTCCGTCACGGTACCATTGGTATGAGTCAAAAGCTTCACTGGTGCCGAGTACATAACCGTTAACTGTGATGTGCCAGGTATCCGGGAAATCTGCACCACGGATAATAAAGCTGTCTATCCTGGGGCAGGGTGTGAGGCTGACTACCCGGTACGTTCCACGTTGGGTGATCGTGTAAGCGCTGTCATTACTGCCGTCCTGCCATGTGAATCCATAGGCCTCTGCGGGCGCATAAACGGTAAACGGCGCAAAGTCGGAGCAGATTAAGGTATCTGTTTTGTATACCAGTGTGTCGGTGCTGCCGGAAGGTACCGGCACTTCGTTAGGTAGCCCCTGAGTGAGGGCGCCAACTGTCCCTGCCGTTGTTGCAAGGCGCAGAGCGGTTACCGTATCCTGGAAGTCGCAAGCTGTGCCAAGATTGTTGGGGGCATTGATCCGCCCCATGTACATATAGTTGCTCCAGCCTTGACCTGCAGCCAGCGCGCCAAAGTATATTTTCCCGTCGGGACCGAGCCTCATGTCTGCATATTGACCTGATGGTCCTAAAAGAAATTTACTCGAAATGGGTAAAGGATCATCCAGGTCAAACTGGAAAACTGTTCCCTCATTCATCACGGCAGTTGTTTGTGCATACAGTTTTGAATTGTCCGGAGAGAAAGTGCCACCGTAGTAAGAAAACGTATCTACCAGTCGCGCATTGGAAACCACACCGGTTGAAAAATTGAAATCATACACTTCCAGTCCGGCGTCTGTAGGGCCGCTGGCTCTGAAGTTACAGGTCATCAGCCGTTGACGGTCAGGGGATATTTTCATCACGCCCTGGCGATAATAGGCAGCGGGGTACTGCCCGGCATAAGAAATGACAGGATTCAGGTTAATGCCCGCACTGGTGATCTCATAAGCTTTAAATAAAGTACCCGTATCTGAATGTACCAGCAGCCATATATTATTATTGCAGCCGGCAACAGCAATCATCTTTTCTGTCAGATTGGAGTCTATGCGTGTTTTGTGCAGGTAAAACGATGTATCTATATCGCCCATACCGCCGTCCAGGCTCATGTCAATTTTGCTGCAATACAATTTACAGTTGGATACAGAGCTTAGAGAGAAGATGTAATATTTCCCCGCGCTGTCCGGTATCGGGACAATCACGGCACCCTGCGTGGTTGAAATGGTGAACGTACCACCCGCACCTGTAAAGTTGATACCACGGGGCATTGTGTTGCCGATCCGGTTCCAGACCGTAGCGCCATTGGTATAAAACAGCAGATTGCCGTTTGCGTCGCTTACCGTTGCCGAACCTTCCGTGGCATTGGATAGGCTGCTTCTGAAGGGTACAGGTGCACCGCTGCTAAAGTCTAAGCCGATCGTATTGCCCATGGCCCATATCCGGTTTTCGGGGCGGTTATACTGTGCTGTGGCTTGTATTGCCAGAAGCCCTGCCAGGAGCAGGATCCATGTAAATGGTTTGTGTGTCATAACTGGTGTATTAATAGTGAATAAATAAACACAATCATACACTGAAGCACAGAGTAAAGACAGGTAGGAAACAATGATGTGCACGCACAGAAAACCGGATCCCACCTTTGCTTTTCCTCCGAAAGCAAACAGTGAAAAACCGTAAGGCAGGTCTTCTGGCTTACCCGGTTTCCGGAGGCCTTCCCATATCGTGTACGATACAGTGGCTTGCAGTTCCGGAAACTCAGTGTAACGTACGTTACACCGGGATTACAGCTACGGGGATAGCGCCGGTGTTGCACCGGACTTCCCTTTTAATCATTACGACATGTACTGCCGCATATGAACCAAACAGCGGCGCAAAGGTAGGAATTAATTAGCCAATGTAAAAATTAGCTAATCAGCTAATGCCTGCCGGTTGTATGAAATTCATTAGCTCATTGGCTTATCAGCACATTAGCTAATTCTTATCTGAATTCTTTCGGTGTCACAATCGTAAAAACCCTCGAAATGTTGAAGCCGAAATGCATACCGCCGTTATTCCACTGATCGATGGTTTGCCCGACAAAGGTGCGTTCCGTCATGCCTGTAGAATTGGTGAAGTGAAGCTGGAACACATGTCCGCCGGTTTCGATGTCGAAGCCGAACGAGAGCGAATTGACTGTGCCGTTCAACTGGTTGCCGGGAAGCTGGTAATAATACTCAGCATTAAATGTTACACGGTTGGATATCTTCACCCTTCCGCCGATGCCCATAGCCAGCACATCATTAGGCTCGGCGCGGGTATCTACCAGGTTATAATGCACATGCACCGGCATCAGTTGCACGGAAAGCCATTGATTAAACTTCCGGGCGATCAGCAACTGGTTGACGTAAAACAGCCGGTTGCTGAAGTGCCATTCCTGCCCCGCGGGCAGGGCCGGAGCAGGGATGGATGTAACAGACATGGCGCCCAGGTAGGTAAGGCTGAGCGGCATGTGGTTGTCATCCGTCTGGCGGAGGATCTTCGCCTTCAGGTAGCCGTCGTACTCTTTTTGGAAAGAACTGCGACCGATCCCCACAGTGAGCCAGTCGGTAACACCGTAATCCAGGCCGAGCCGTATCGTGGCGCCGTCCAGCCCGAACCACTCCTGCAGCCCGCCGTCAATCCGCCCGAAGCGGTGCGAAATCTTAAAGTCCAGTACGCCGGCTGCTGTATTTTCGATACTGTGTCCGTTGATCAGCCGGGTTGTTTTGAAAGTTGCTGTTGTATAATCCCGTTGTGCTTCAAGTGTCTCTGCAATATCTTCACCACCGTCTGATATCTGTGCGGATACATAGGCCGCCGGTGGCAGCAACAGGCTTACGAGCATCAGTAATTTTATTGTGTACTGCATTGTAATTGTATGAGATACCCGGGCATCATTATTTTTCATGGAGGATGAGGTTTACGGTAACGGAGATTTCTTCTGCAATGTTTTTACGTACCAGTGAAGGAACCTTGATCTTATAGTCAGCCGGCTTCGCAATAAAAGTTGCCGTTGCGGTAATATTTCCGTCTGCTACTATCAATTTTCCGGGTATGATAACGTCACGGCTTACGCCGTGCATGGTCAATGTGCCTTTGGCTTTTACCGGGTAGCTTCCGTCCTTGGCAAGAGTTACTTCACTCAGATCTGTGATCTGCCCGTCAAAGACTGCTTTGGGATAGCGGTCGCTTTCCATGTAGTTCTCGTTGAAATGTTCTTCCATCAGCTTTTTTTTGAAACGGAAACTTTTGACCAGCATTTGTATGGTGAACTTGCCTGTTCCGGCATCCAGCTCTGCGGATGCCTGGTTGCTTACAGCTTGGATATTCTCTACAGGTGTTTCGGAAAAAAAACTGATCTTCCCGGTACGGGTGCTGTACTGCTGTGCCAGCGCCGGCAAGGCAAGCAGTATTATAATTATCAGGATTGTATATCTCATGAGGTCTGTTCTGGTTAATTTCTTTTAAACCGGTAGGGACAAGGCATATTGATACAATCAGTTTTCCGGCGCCCCGGCATTTATCCAGTTCCTGATTTTTGCAATGGTGCAGTCATCCAGTTTGGGCATATTTTGGGGCATGGGATAAAATCCGCCGGAGTGTGTTATGGATCCCAGCAACTTACCGTTTAGTGCAATCTGTTGTACACCTGCATAATTGTCGAGAATGATGGCATATGACGCTGTTGCCGCATCATGACAGGCACTGGTGGCACAGGATGCGTTCATCAATGGAGCAATAAAGCTGGAATAGGAAACATTCGTACTGTCGCAATTATCTGTTGCCGGATAAAGATCTTCGCGGTTGTCGTTGTAGCATCCGGTGCCGAGGTACATTGTCAGTAACAGGGAAGCTGAGATAGATAAGGCTTTTGTCATAGAAATGCAATATAATGAAAATGAAGCCAAAATCAGCGCATAGAGGTTGCTATACAATCTGTAACCATGACATCTGTCAGCATGCCGGCGCAAAAACCTTTGACGGTGATGCGTTGGTTGATTAATAGCGTACCGCGCGAATCCGGAAAAGTACATACAATATTCCCGGAAGGATTGCCCGAATCAAGGATGATGACCATCTGGCCATCCTGGTTGGTGTCAATATCTGTAATGATACCGGTTATTTCCAGCGCTTTGCCAAGATACTGAGTGTCTGCGCTCTGTTCATCAGTACTGTATGCCTGAAAGAGCGCTTCTGCTGTTATGGGAATACCTTGCTGGTCTGCGGCTTTTCTGTGTGGCTGAAACCATAAAATGACAGCAATAATAACGGCGCATATGATGATTCCGCTGAGGGTATACATCGATGCTTTTTTCTTCATAATCCGGGATTTATAAGTACTGTTAAAGTTATGGATAATTTGAAAATCAGGATGTCTTGTCGGTTTTTATGGAAAACTGGTATGGATATTGTATTTTACATCAACATGAGATCATTATTGGTTTTATTTTGCCTGTTGTCTGTAACGGCGCCGCTGGCGGCACAATCTTCAGCTCCCGGACCTGATACTATGCTCATGGTACGGCTGGACAATGTCAATGTGGTCAGCAGTCGTTTGTGGGCAAACGATACGGCACGTTACCAATACAATCAGATGCGCTATTATGTAACGACTATATTGCCTTATCTCAATGAAGCCGTTCGATTATTTACCGAGATTGACGAACGGCTGAACGATCCGAACCTCGACAGAAAGACCCGCAAGGCATTTATCAGTGGGCAGGAAGAGCTGGTACGCATCCGCTTTGAGGAGAAGATCCGGGATCTGAACACTACGCAGGGCGTGTTACTAATGAAACTCATTGCCCGCCAGACGGGGTTGAACATTTACCAGATGTTGAATGATTTTAAGAGTCCTGTTGCTGCAGTGAGGTGGCAGGCGTGGGCAAAGATGAATGGATTTAACCTTAACCGGAAATATCATCCGTCGGATGAACCAGACCTGGAACATATCATGGAAGGGTTGGGATACCCGTTACCTGTTTTTTATGCGAGGAATGAATGATAGAGGCAATCCTGTGTGATTGCCCAATTCATCCTGCGTGATTCTCGGGATGGTATTACAACGGATGCGAAACCACCATAGCAGAAACATTATTCAGGATATAATGATTGAGGATCAGTATATGTTTTATTTTCCCCGGAGCTCCTTTTCTGTGTATGATCAATTCCGGTATTTCCTGTGTGGCAAGCAGTCGTATGGCCAGCCATAGGCCGAAACCGCTTGAGGTGTCGTACTCGCCGCACAGATGTTTGAAGACGGCAATGGTTGTGCCGGGTGCGAGCCGGGGTGTAATGACATCGTATATGTATTGCTGGCGGCAGTCACCGTTCATCCCGGTGAGGACCAGGTCTATATCGTCATAGCTGAGACCACAATTGCCGAGCATGATATTTACCTGTTCTGATAGGTCTGCCGCATCCGGATCGTTTAGAATGGAGAGCGATTGCAGTACTGCTGCTGCCTGTTCTTTTTTTGATGACAACAGGAAAAATGCGGCGCCTTCTCCTGCGATGGTGCCGGGGGTATGACTGTTTTGTATCAGCTCGAGGCTGTCAGGCAGTTCTTTCTTCCAGTAATCAATCTTGTTTTTCACAAAAAAGTAATCCCGTGTCAGTTCGTCGAAGCATCCGGCCAGGGCGTATTGTGCCGATCCTTCCTGCAGAAGCATTTGTGCGTCGAGCAATGCCAGCTCAAATGATGCTCCGCGGTGCACATAGGTCTGGTTATACCCCGTACATTGCGTTTTCATGGCGAGCCAGCCATTGGTAGAGTTGTAGGTAGACTGGATGAAATATGTCGGATTGAGCGCTTCTTCCTGAAGTGATATCATATCTATAAGGAAGCGTTCGGTATCGGTCATACTGCCGCGTCCGGTTCCGGTAATGATAGCGTCTGGTTTTTCAACGCCGGCCTCTTTGAGACATTGCAGTCCTGCGCTGATGCTCATTTTCAGTATCCGGCTCATACGGCGTATGGCTACGGGGTTGATGTACCGGGTATAATCTATATCTGTGATAAACAACTGGCCGTCATCTGTATGCACCACTGGATCCGGGAAGTTACCGGGGTAGAAGCTGTGCTGCGGCGAGATGGCGCTGGCCGAAAGGATATAGACAGGGTAGGTCATGATTTACTGAAGATCAAAGAAACGTTATTACCGCCGAACCCGAAAGAGTTACTCATTACATGTTGCAGTGCGACGTTTTCAAGCAGCGTGGTGACGGGTGTAGTGCGCATTTCCAGCATAGGCGTGCGGAAGTTCAGGTTGGGGTATACGATTTGTTCCTGTAATGCCCAGATGCTGAATATGGATTCGATAATTCCGGCGGCAGCCAGTGTATGGCCGGTATATGGTTTGGTGGAGCTGTACCGGATATCATCGGAGAAAAGCTGTTCTATTGCTTTGCCTTCTGCATCATCGTTGCTGATCGTTGCCGTACCATGTGCGTTGATGTAGCCGATATCTTCCGGTGTAAGGCCAGCCATATCCAGTGCCCCTTTCATGGTACGCAGGGCTCCGCTGCCATCCGGCGAGGGGGCAGTGGGATGATAGGCGTCATTGCTGTTGCAGTAACCGGAGAGTATGGCCTGTACGGTGGCACCGCGTTGTACTGCGTCCGGTTCTTTTTCGAGCAAAACATATCCGGCGCCTTCACCGAGGTTAAGTCCGTTGCGGTGCTCATCAAAAGGGCGGCAGCGCTGATCATCTGTATTTTTTAGCGACCGGAAACCATTTACGGTAAACCGGCTCAGGGCGTCGCATCCGCCGCATATGGCTCTTTTTACAAGCCCCTGGCGGATCATCCGGGCGCCCAATACCAGGGCGTTGGCGGAAGAACTGCATGCCGTGCTGATCGTAGCCATCAGCGGCTTTACGCCGAAGTGCCGCGCAATGTGCTCTGTGCTTTCTGCGCAGTCGAGGGTATTAATGTATTGGGTAAACGGCCCCGTTTGTTTTTCGGAAATGAAATCGGGGTACATATTTTCCACCGTACACATGCCGCCGACGGTATTGGCATTGATGAATGCAAACGGTTCCGAACGCAGCAATGTGCAGAGGTCAGCATCTTTCAGCAGTTCCGCCATGGCAGACATGGCCAGCAGGGTAGTACGGGTATAGCCCGGATTGTTGCCGGGCAGTCCGGCCATGCGGGTCAGCGTTTCGTTCGGTTTATCTATCTCTCCCAGCAGGATTTCACCTGCATGTATCGTTTGAAGGTGCACGGGATGCCGCAACCCGTCCTTACCGGCACGGAGCGATGCAAGGTGTTCGTTTTTGCCCGTACCCAGTGCAGAGTGGATGCCTGTAGCGGTAATGACAATTCTGTCCGTCATTTACCCGGTCTTATATTTTCCGGTGTTGTTGTATGTATTCGGCCATTGATTGTACCGAAGTAAGTACTTTGCGGCCTTCGCGGGCATCTTCGATTTTGATGCCGTAGTTACGCTCCAGCAATACCATCAGTTCGAGAGAGTCTATGCTGTCCAGTCCGAGTCCTTCGCCAAACAGGGGGGCATTGTCATCAATATCTTCGGGTTTCATCCCCTGCAGGTTCAGCGATTCGATAATTTGTTGCTTAAGCGTTGTTTTAAGGTCTTCCATATAAGTTTTGTAGAATGTCGCGCAAAAATAAGCATATATATCGTTTATGGTAGCATTGCCCGGGTAGCGGTGTTTCTGAGGCGTTCTTCACCATTTTGTATTACAATCCTGTTTTATTGGGTAGGTGCACAGCCCCCGCTTTGTCTGCCTGTCGCAATATCCCATGGAAACATCCCGTTCCACATAGTTCATACAAATCATTCTGACTTTGGCAGATATCAACTTTCTCTGTATTTTTATGGGATAGATTAATGTTTATTACTAGGCTGCTTTTTATGAGGAAAACCCTGTTGCTGATGGCTTTGGCCAGTGTATTTACATACACTGCTGTGGGACAGGCACACGCTCCCCGTTGTGGTATCGATGCTGTAAGAGCCCATATGGCACAACATCAACCCGAATTAGCGACTTCTTTCGCTGCCCGGCAGGTTGCTCCGGAACATGACGTTGCATTGAAAACAAATGATTATACGACCGTCACCATACCGGTTGTATTTCATTTTCTATTGACCGAAAGTCAGCTGACGCATATTGGTGGCGTCGCTGGGCTTGAGCGGCGTCTTATTTCACAGATTGAGGTGCTGAACGAAGATTTTAATGCTGCCAATACAGACTATACAAGTATCCCGGAAGTGTTCAGATCGCTGTATGGGAATGCCCGGATCCGCTTTGGGCTGGCGCGTCGCCATCATGCGACCGGCGCTGCTTTTGCCGGGTATCAGTTGAAGGTATTGGCGCCTGGTGTGGATTCAAGTTATGAGATTTTTTCAGGCACTGCCGGTTCCCGTTATTTTTGCAGTGATGCCAAATATGATACCAATAAAGG
Source organism: Flavipsychrobacter sp. (assembly GCA_037190845.1). Classification (GTDB taxonomy): domain Bacteria; phylum Bacteroidota; class Bacteroidia; order Chitinophagales; family Chitinophagaceae; genus JBEBVQ01. Next base: position 58,666 of record JBBCJI010000028.1, read on the forward strand.
TTTTGCGGCCTGGCCTCCGGATCGTTATCTGAATATCTGGGTATTAAGAATTACAGAAAATAACAGGGAAGGCGTTATCGGAATAACGGCGCCCCCAAGTTTTACGGCGCTCGGACAGCCTTTGTTACTGTATCAAAATGAAATAGGTATAGTGCTTACTTACGGTGTGTTAGGTAAACGGGTTTCATCGTCTGAATATTTTTTTGAACGAGACCTGGATAAAGGGCGGACACTGACCCATGAAATGGGGCATTATTTTGAGCTTGATCATATATGGGGCATTGAACCCGGCTGCTCGACAGATGACGGCATTGCAGATACACCTCCCCAGGAAGATGCCAATTATTTTTGTCCTTCTTATCCCAAGGCAAACTGTACGAATAGTAATGGCGGAGAGATGTTTATGAATTATATGGACTACGTGAATGATGGGTGTATGCATTTGTTTACCCATGGGCAGGTAGCACGTATGCGCCGGGAAGTGGCGTCCGGAGGCCGGTCCTATTCACTCACTACAAACCCCGGTCTTATTGAATGGCCGGCCGGTATACAAAACGAGGATATATTTTCTGAACTGGTCATTGCGCCTAACCCCGCTTCTGGCTATACCATGATCTATCCCGGTCAGAAACCGGAAATGCTCAAAGATGTTTCCGTATGGAATATGATGGGACAGCTTGTAAAAACAGTACCTTTGCAGGAGGTACAGAATGGTGTGCTCCGGGTAGATCTCTCCGGTATAACCACAGGCGTCTACACGATCCGCTGCCACTATGCCGCAGAAACGATCAGTAGAAAAATTGTAGTCCGATAATGATTAAAAATCTTGACCCTGGAGTTGTACTGGCTTCATCCCGTTTAAATCCCGATTTGCGCCGTATCGCCGAAAAAGTCCAGGAAAAGGAACGCCTCACCGGCGCTGAAGGTATTTTGCTTTTTGAGCAGGCAGACCCGGGTTTTGTGGGAGCGTTGGCCAATCATATTTCCGCATCGCTGCACCATAATAAGGTGTATTTCAACAGGAATTTTCATATTGAGCCCACTAATGTATGCATCTTTACCTGTGATTTCTGTTCTTATTCCCGGCGCTATAAGCACCGCGATCAGGGGTGGGAACTCAGCATGGAGCAGATGCTTGATATTGTCCGTAAGTACGACGGTCAGCCGGTTACGGAAGTGCATATTGTAGGAGGCGTGCACCCCAAAATGAACCTGGAGTTTTTCTGTGAACTGATCAGGAAGATCCGGGAGCACCGGCCGGATCTGCATATTAAAGGGTTTACGGCCGTAGAGCTTGACTATATGTTCCGCAAGGCAAAGCTGAGTGTGGAAGAAGGGATGCAGCAATTAAAGGAGGCCGGATTACAGTCGCTGCCGGGTGGTGGCGCCGAAATTTTCCATCCCGATGTGCGGCAACAGATATGCGCCGATAAGGTGGATGCCGAAGGCTGGCTGCGGATACATGAAACGGCGCACCGGCTGGGTATGCACTCCAATGCTACGATGCTGTACGGACATATCGAAACGTACGCTCATCGTGTGGATCACATGATCCGTCTGCGCGATTTACAGGATAAGACCGGAGGTTTCAACTGTTTCATTCCGTTGAAATTCAGGAATAAAGAGAATGACATGTCGCATATACCGGAGGTGAGCATAACCGAAGATATGCGGATGTACGCCATCGCCCGTATATTCCTCGATAACTTCCGCAACCTGAAGGCCTACTGGCCGATGCTGGGGAGGCAAAGTGCACAGCTTACACTTGCTTTCGGCGTCAATGACCTTGACGGTACAATTGATGATACGACAAAGATCTATTCTATGGCCGGATCGGAAGAACAAACGCCTGCCATGAGCACTGAGGATCTTTGCAGCCTGATCACGTCGACCGGTAAGACCCCCGTGGAGCGCGACACCCTGTACAATGAGATCAAAGTATACGGAGGGGTGGAAGCATGATCCGCATCGGAAAGATCGTGGCTGTTCATGGGTTGCAGGGGGCTGTGGTCATGACGCATATCGCCGATAAGCCGGGCTGGTTGAAAAAGGATGATGTGCTGTACGTGGAATTGCAAAAAGAAAGCAGGATACCTTTTTTTGTACATACGGTAGCAGAAGCCCATGACGGGTCGTATATCGTCCGGCTTGAAGATGTGACAACAGTCGAAGACGCCCGGAAACTTATTGGCAAACATATTTATGTAGTGTCTGATGTATTGGCTGGTATCGTAAAAGATACACCTTTGTTATGGATAGGGTTTAACCTGGTTGACCGTCATCATGGGTTGCTCGGTCCGTTGGAAGATGTTGTTCAGACAGGGAAGCAATGGCTGGGAAAAATTACATTCCGGGGCAGGGAAGCGCTTGTTCCTCTGGTGGAACAAATAATCATTGAAGTAAATACTAAAAACCGGTTTATACGGATGGATTTACCTGAAGGGTTGCTTGAGGTGTATGCCGGCAATGTGAATAATGGAGACGAAGGCAATTAGCCATTTATTTGGTTGTGTGAATCTTAATTTTTTGTTGATTTTAAATTGTTTATATTTATTTATCTCATTTTCTAATGTAGATACAATATGCGGATTGACATTATAACCGTATTGCCTGAATTGTTGGAAAGTCCGTTCCGCCATTCGATCATGAAGCGTGCGCAGGAAAAAGGCTTATTGCAAGTGTACACACATAATCTTCGTGACTATACTCCTTACCGGCACGGCCAGGTGGATGACTACCAGTTTGGCGGTGGCGCCGGGATGGTCATGATGCCGGAGCCGCTTGCCCTGTTGCTGGACAAATTGAAGGCGGAACGAAATTATGATGAAGTAATATATATGACGCCGGATGGTATCCGGTTCGACCAGCGGGCGGCCAACCGCCTTTCGCTTAAAGAGAATCTGATCATTATCTGCGGACATTATAAAGGGATTGATGAACGCATCCGGGAGCATTACGTCACACAGGAAATATCTATCGGGGATTATGTGCTGAGCGGCGGAGAGCTGGCTGCTGCTGTTATTGTGGATGCTGTAGGGCGTCTTTTGCCCGGTGTGCTGAACGATGAGACCTCCGCTTTGTCGGATTCTTTTCAGGACGGTCTGCTGGCGCCGCCCGTATATACCCGTCCTGCCGAATTCCGCGGATGGAAGGTGCCGGATGTGCTGCTTTGCGGGGATCCCAAAAAAATTGATGCCTGGCGGTACGAACAATCGCTTTTACGTACGGAGCAGCGGCGGCCGGAGCTGCTGGATGATTAGATGTGTTGGATGTGAAAGATGTGTTATTCATAATATCAGACACATCCGTCACATCAATCATATCCAACACATCTTGCAACATCTTTCTCTATTCTGCTAAAAAAGTTTTTTTCCTGTTAAAAAATAATTACCTTTGCAGTCCCAAAATTTATATTGAAATGGACGCTTTGGTGTTTGTACATGAGCAACTTACCGGGAAAAAAGAATTTCCGAATTTTAAGGCAGGTGATAATGTCACTGTAAACTATAAAATCATTGAAGGGAACAAGGAGCGTATCCAGTCGTTTAAAGGAGACGTGCTGAAGCGCCAGGGACGGAGCTTTACCCAGACATTCACCGTACGTAAGATATCGGATGGCGTTGGTGTGGAGCGTGTATTTCCCCTGTATTCTCCCAATATCGAATCTATCGTAGTCAACAAAGCAGGCCGTGTACGTCGTGCTAAACTGTACTACCTGCGCGAGCGTAGTGGTAAGAGCGCACGTATCCGCGAAAAGAAACGTGCGGTAGCCCCGGTAGCAGCCAAGGCGTAAGAATATATTCTAATCTTGTTTTAAAAATGAGGCCATCCTCCGGGAATGGCCTCATTTTTTGATTACTGTACGGTAGAGACGCGACACATCGCGTCTCTACTGTTTATTTTCCGGCGGTGTATGTTTGTCTGGTATTTTTATATCATTAGCATCACGGATGCCATGATATTGCGGCGACATTAATTCTATACCTGCTTCATTAAATGCATCTAGTATATTTCTGTGTAATTCCGAGTATATATCAGCCTGCAGGTTGGGTTCGCGTGTGTAGGCATTGATCTGATAGCTGACATAATATTCGTTCAGGCTGATCTGCATCACAAAGGGCTCCGGTGTCTTTGAGATCATATTGGTAGCGAGGGCTGCCTTTTTCAGCAGCGTATGTATCTGTTGCCAGGGCGTTTCATAACCTATTGTGACGGTGGTATGCAGGATCAGTCCTTTGTCCGGCGCATCACTGCTGAAGTTGATCGTATGACTGTTCATTACGGTCGAGTTGGGGATAGAGATGATCTCATTTTTGATGGTCCGGAGTCGTGTTACCAGCAGAGACCTTTCTATAATGTCGCCGGTGACGTCACCGATCTTCACCTGGTCACCGATCTTGTAGGCACGCATATAGGTAAGCACCAGTCCGGCGATTACATTACCCAGCGCCCCTGCCGAGCCGAATGTGAAGAGTACGCCGATGAAAACAGATACGCCTTTGAAAACCGGGGAGTCGGAACCGGGCATATACGGAAAGATAACCACCATCATGAACGCTAGTGTCAGTATCCGGATGATCTGATAAGTGGGATTAGCCCATTCCGGATAAAACCCCGGAATGTGTAATACGCCTTTCTCAATTTCCTCCTTCAGGAACCGGAATCCTTTCAGCACATACCGGAATACAAGCAGGATTACCAGGATCGTGATCAGGTTGGGAATATAATCCCAGACGGAGAGGACAATTTTTTTCAACGGGTTCAGGAAATATCCCAGCAGCGTATCTGAAAATTTTTTCGTCCAGGGAAACAGTCCGAAGATCACCAGCAGCGCCATATATATCACCAGCAGGGTTACTACCCATCTCAATATTTTTATACCTGTCATGATAAGGCGTGCCGAATGCGTAGCATCAAGCAGTTCGTAATTCCGGATGCTCAGTCCTTTTATCCGTGTACCCTTTTGTATAATGACCTTCCGCTTAAGCCACCGGTAAAGCCTTCCGGTAAGATGAATGACCGAAAATACCGCTACGATCACCAGCAGCGCCAGCCCGATCTCATAGAGCAGGGTTTCCCAGCTTGTGGCATCTATATAGGCAACGACAGCTTCACCAATGGCTGTTCTGTAGTTTTCGGCCAGTTGTTCCTTCTTTATGTTCATCCAGAGGGCATCATTGTCTGATATGCCGATGAGCACACGGTCTTTGTATACGATGTCGAGCATTTGCTCTGTAGCGATGACCTTCAGGGAATCGGTGCGGAAGAAATAATCGTCGGCCAGCTCCCGGATCCTTTCGGCAACGATATCCGCACGTTCCTTGGGCGACAGGCTTCCCTGCCGTGTATAGATGTAAAATAAGGGTTCGGTAAAAGGGGTGACCGGAAAACCTTTAACGACCCCGCGCAGCGAATCTATTTTTTCCTTCTGATGTGCCAGGTTGAGAGAGTCCCGGTCCCGGAGCGCTTCCAGTTCGGCAAGCAATTCTTCTTTTTTCAGGTTATCGGTCGAGCGCAGCGTCTGCAATTGCACCTCCAACTCTGTTTTTTTGATAGAGTCAGCTATGCGTAAAGCTTCCAGCTTCTGAAGCTGTTCCGACTGGCGGATGAGTATTTCGTTCTGCAGTGTGTCTTCGGCCGGTGCAGCGGTATTGTGTTTTTGTCCGTATAAATCCTGGCATATGGTAAGCGCCAGAAGCATAGTCAGGGACAACCGTTTTATGAACATGCTATTGTCTTTTGCTTTTTTCGATTTACAAGGCGGGGGGATGTGTTAAATGTGTGTAATGTGTTGAATGTGAAAAAACACATTCCTCACATTCTCACATTCAACACATTTTTACATCCTCCGTTTCAGATTTTAAAAATAAACGTTTCCACCGTAACCCATTTTAATAATCTGTTTTTTACCAGGAACACTGTTTTATTTATATTATTTTATATGTGTTCATTATCTAAATAAAAGTTTTCTTTGTACCCGTAATTTTTCATGACGGGATCTCCAAAAGTAACAGAAAACCAGTTCCGGACGTTGTTCCGGGATGAATACGGGAAATTGTGTCGGTATGCGCTTACCTATATGCAGGATGAGCAACTGGCCGAGGATGTAGTGCAGGATACATTCATCAAAATATGGGAGCAGAAGCAGGATATGCTGGGGTCTCCCAATATCCGGTTCTACCTGGCAACCGCAGTACGGAATAACTGCATTTCCCTGCTGCGGAAGCAAAAGGTGCAGCAGGTCTATTATCCCGAACAGACGCCGGAGCCGGAGCCCGAACCTTGGCTTTCTTTACGGGAACGACATGAAGCATTGAATGATCGTCAGAAAAAAATTATACAGGCGCTCGATTTGCTCCCTCCGAAATGCAGGGAAGTATTCCTGCTTGTCAAGCTGCAAGGGTTCAGCTATAAACAGGCAGCGACCACACTTGATATATCTGTGAAAACAGTGGAAAATCAGATGGGTAAGGCTTTACGGATATTCAGGGACTTGACGGCTTTGTTTTTGGGTGGTGCAATGTTTAAGATGGCCTGTTTTATATGTCAACTATGTTTAATTAGCTTATTAGCGAATCAGTCAATTAGCTAATATTCATTTTATTCATCAGGATAGGGGTATTTTTATAAAGATGCGTTTTTACTAAAGAGTAGTTGCATGGAGCAGGATATTGATATACTTTTTGCTAAAGCACTCGGCGGAGGATTTTCTGCTGAAGAGCAGCAACGTTTTGAGGAATGGCTGATGGCTGATCCTGCAAACAGGGCTGCTTTTGAACGTGTGCAGACGCTATGGAGCGAAGCGGATGATGTCTTTGGTCAGCCTGTATTCGATACGGATGCTGCCTGGGCCAGAGTTGCCGCAGCCACGGGTATTCAGGAGCAGCCTGTAAAGACAGTACGTATGGGTATTCCTTCCTGGATAAAAGTAGGTATTGCCGCAGCAATATTAGCAGCCGGCCTGTTCCTGTACCGTATTTTTGACCAGCCGGAGGACATGATAGAAATGCTGGCTGTGGTACAAAATCAGTCGCTTGTGCTGCCTGACCAGTCACAGATCACCTTACGGAAAGGCGCTGTGATACATTACCCCAGGGAGTTTAAGGCAAATGAAAGGCGTATATCACTGGAGGGAGAAGCCTTTTTTGAAGTAACCGGTGACGTGCATAGGCCGTTTGTTATAGATGCCGGCAACGCGATCGTAAAAGTATTGGGCACATCATTTAATGTTGCCTGTGATAAAAATGAGGCACTTGTTACGGTAGCATCCGGCAGCGTTCAATTGTCGGATGCCCGTACCCCCCTCAAAAATACAGTTGTGCTGACTCCCGGAAAGCAGGGACGCCTAAAAAAAGGTGTGCTTTCTACAGATATTGTTTCCTCAGATAGCTATCTTTACTGGAAAACGGGAATACTGAGCTTCCGCGAAGAACCGTTCCGTAATGTAATCAAAGAACTGGGGAACATGAGTCAGACAACGATACAATTTGACCCTGCTATGTCTGCCGCCCAAAAGGCACAGATCATTGACATCAGTTTTAAAGATCAGGAATTGGAGGAAATGCTTACCGACCTCTGCCTGATCACGCATTGCGAATGGTCCAGAGAAGGTGATGGATATACCGTTCGTGCTGCTAACTGATGAAGTTTTTCCAGGCTACTATATGGCTGTATCTGTTTCTTCTTCTGTTGCCCCTGTTTACCCGGGCACAGGGTGGGAAATTGTTGCAGACACCCTACCATCCCTCTTTTACTGTAGGACGTCTGGATGCTTTCTTTGATGATATCCGCACCCGTACAGGTATTACTCTTTCTTTCAGCGCCTCTTTTCTGAATACTACCGATATCATCCGGCTTAACGGGACGGAAGAGACCGTCGGCGAGGCGCTGGCGGTACTGCTGGCCGGGTATAAAGTAACGCTTGCAGAGCGCCGGCAAAGGATTCTGATCATTCCTGCCGTGGGCTGGAGAAAAGACGGGTGTACGATCAGCGGTTATATCCGTGACCAGACCGGCCGGGAAATACTGATCGGCGTTAACGTATTTATTCCTGCGCTGAAGGTAGGCGCGGTAACCAATAACTACGGCTTTTTCAGCCTTACTGTGCCACGTGGTAATTATACTGCCTATATATCCTATATCGGTTATAAAACGGACACGATACAGGTTACCTGCCAGGATGCAAAGCAATGGAATATATTACTTCAGCCAGCCAATACCCTTCAGGAAGTGAGTATTGTGTCGGAGCGTTCGGATCCGCTGGCGGAAGGAGATTACCTGCAGGTGACGCCTGCTGATATATACAGACAACAGGCATTGCTGGGCGAAACCGAAGTATTGCGTACATTACAGCAGGCTTCGCCGGGGGTACAGGCGGGTATTGACGGTACCAGCAGCCTGATCGTACGGGGTGGAGATCCGGGGCAGAATCTTTACCTGCTTGATGGCGTACCGCTCTATTATGTGGATCATCTTTTCGGGTTGACGTCTGTTTATAACACCGAAGCTATAAAGTCTGCTGATTTCTATAAAGGGGCCTTCCCGGCCCGGTACGGCGGCCGGTTATCTTCCGTGGTGGATGTGCATACCAAAGACGGGGATATGGAGCGTGTCGGGGGACAGTTTACTATGGGGCTGGTAAAAAGTACGCTGAACCTGGAAGGGCCGATTGTTAAAGATAAGGCTTCGTTTATGGTATCCGGCAGACGTACATGGGTAGACGGGCTGATCCTGCCTTTTACGAACCAGATCGGTGTTCATTTTTATGATGTGAATGCCAAAGGAAACTGGATCATCAACAAAAATAACCGTGTTTATATCAGCTACTACACCGGCCGTGACCAGGTACGATATTCGGAAGGAGATGAGACATCCCTGCGTACCCGTTGGGGCAATACAATTGCTTCGGCTAAGTGGACAACAGTGATCACGCCGAAAGTCTTTATCAATACCACATATACCTATAGCCATTTTGAGTATGAGCTGAAGGATCGGGCACAGGTCATTGATAGTAACGGGATCAGTAATGAAGGTACGTATACCGGAGCCTCACGGATCAATGAAAGCGCATTGCGCCTTCAGGCGCAATGGTTCCCGCAGTATAATCATAAAGTGGAGATCGGCGGCAGCTATTCCTATTCTTTGTTCGAACCCACAAAACTTGTACGGGTAAATGCACGCATTCCCTTACCGGTCAATCCCGTCAGTAATGAATTTTCGTCCAATGAGATCATGGTATACGCCGAAGATGAAATAAAGATAGACGATAAGCTGCTGATAAGGCCGGGGATACATTGGGCAAACTGGGTTAGTGAGCAGTTCAATTATGCAGGATTTCAGCCCCGTCTGTACGCATCTTACCGGCTGGCGGGGAATCATCTGCTGTACGGTTCTGTCGCGCATATGGTACAGTTTCTCCACCTGATCAGTAACAATTCTTACGGATTGCCTGCAGACTTCTGGGTGCCGAGCACGGAAAAGATCACCCCGGAACGGGCCTGGATCGGTACATTAGGCTACAGTGGAAAATATAAAGGCGCCCGATATAGTATGGAAGCATATTATAAGCATACAAACGGTGTGATTGTATACACCACCGGGAAAAATATCTTCGATCATTCCTCCCGCTGGCAGGATAAGATCATGCAGGGTAAAGGATGGAGCTACGGCCTGGAGCTTGCCGCTGAAAAACAGTTCGGACCGGTGCATACGTCGCTGGCCTATACGCTCTCGTGGAACTGGCGGCAGTTTGACCAATTGAATGAGGGACGAGCCTTTCCATACCGGTACGACCGCCGGCACAATCTTAAAATTGCTACTACCTGTAAGCTCGCTGAACATGCCAATATGGGTGTGAACTGGACCTATATGAGCGGTGAAGCATTTACCCTGCCGGATCAGATATATCCGGATCTCGACAACAATCTTATGATCATCCAGCCTTCGGTTACCTCGGCCGATTATACGTACAACTATGCCGATTGGAATGCTTACCGCCTTCCGGCCATTCACCGGCTTGATATAGGTTTTAATTTTACGAAGAAAAGAAACGAAAATTATATCCGTACATGGTCTTTCGGCGCTTTTAATGTTTACGGCCGTCCGAATGTTATGTTTGTTACGCTGCGGCATAATGAGGATGATGGATCGTTTAAGCTCGAGCAGTTGAGTGTTTTACAACTTATTCCGTATATTACGTACAGGCTCAGTTTCTGAATGTTACAGGTCAGTGATATATTAAACGCAGGGAAATGGCGCTGCCAGGCAGTATTGCTGCTGTTTTGCCTCTGCACCGGCGGATGTACCAAGCCGCTGAAGCTGCCGGATATCAAACCGCAACAACAGATCGTACTTTTGGGTGAGCTGACGGCCAATGACACGGTCCGTATCCGGGCAGGGCAGAGCATACCGGTAGCGGCCGGCTCTTCGATGAAGTATACTCCGCCGGTTCGGCTCCAGATGAAGCTTACCCGTAATCCCGGTTATATAGAATACCTGACGTCCTCGTACGATGACTGGGTAACATTGCTGCATACTTTACCCTATAGCTGCCCCAGTAAAATACGCCCTGACCAGTTATATACGCTTACCGTTACCCATAAAGACCTGCCTCCCGCTACCTGCCAGGTGTATATTCCCCCCGCTTTCAGCGCCTCCATAGTTGATACGGCTTCTGTCTGGGTGAATGGCATCAACCTGCTGCGTGTCCGTATAGAGATCCGGGATGATGGCGAACGCGAACATTTCTATGTGATCGAGGGTATCAAGGAATATGTTGAAATAGACGGCAGGTTTACATGGCAGGGAGTGCGTTATAAGGTGTCTGAGCATGAATCGCTGTATGACAGTCTGTTGCGGACAGACGCATTGCCGGATGTTTCCTGGGATACCACCCGCCCCGGCAATTATGGCCGCATTTATATTTATACAGACGATGACCGTACGGAAAACCTCAGATTAGGTACGGCGCAGAGCGCCAGCAAAAGGATTCTGCTTGCCGATAAGACCATTAACGGACAAGCGTACACTACGCAGGTATATCTGGATAAAAGTCTGTTTGTGTCACCGGACGGTCCGAAAGGCCCTGTCATCATACAGATAAAATCCGTATCAGAAGCTTATTTTACTTACCTCAAGGGTTATGAATTGTTTGAGCCTTCTTCCGCTTACAATACCTTGCTGCAGCCTGTAAAAGTAACAGGGCATGTAGAGGGTGGATTGGGTGTGGTAGGTGGTGTTTACCGGTTGCAGTTTCAGTATCTGTTCGACCGCTGGTACGCTACCCGGTAATTGTTTTTTGGAGCGCGGATAGGGGTATTTTTCTACAATTGCGTTTTATTGGTATAGATCATCCGCAGCATCGCTGTTTACATATTTCGATTGGGAGCCTTTCAAAGGCACGAAGGCCGGCTTTCGCAGCCGGCTTTTATGTTTTACATCAGCTAAGCAGGTAAGCGATGTCGTCCCTCGTAAGGCGTTTTATAAAGGCATTGTCATCTGATATCAGTTCTTTTGCCAGCGTCCGTTTCCGCTCCTGCAGTATCAGCATTTTCTCTTCTATTGTGTCTTTGCATATGAGCCTGTAGGCAAAGATGTTGCGTGTCTGTCCGATACGGTGTGTCCTGTCTATGGCCTGCTGCTCTACGGCAGGATTCCACCAGGGGTCTACGATATAGACATAATCGGCAGCAGTAAGGTTAAGGCCGATGCCGCCCGCTTTCAGGGAAATGAGGAAGACGCGGCACTCATCCTGCTCCTGGAATGTCCGGATAGCACGCTCCCGGTCAGCAGAAGACGTGCTGCCGTCAAAATATGCATAAGGAATATTGTTTTCTTCGAGCCTTGCCCGTATGATCGCGAGCATACCGAGAAACTGGGAAAAGATCAGCGCTTTATGATTGCCCACATGCTCCGTCAGTTCCGACATGAGCTGGTCTGTCTTCACCGAATGATTTTCAAATGTTTCCGCTTCATTCAGGATCGCGGGTGAGTCGCATATCTGGCGTAATTTGGTAAGCCCTTGCAGGACGTGCATCCGGGAACGTTCCATGCCCTGCTCGTCAATCATACCGAGCAGATGGTTTTTATAGCTGTTGCGGTAGGCATCATAGATCCTGCGTTGTTCGGCGCCCATTTCACAATAAAGTAATGTTTCCGTTTTTTCCGGGAGGTCTTTTGCAACCTGTTCTTTGGTGCGCCGCAGCAGAAAGGGATAAATCAGTTTACGTAATTCCTGCTTTACATCAGCTTCCTGGAATTTATCAATCGGTGTGGCAAACTGATTCATAAAAAACTCCCGGCTTCCGAGCAGACCGGGGTTCAGGAAGTTCATCTGGGCGTAAAGATCAAATGTATTGTTCTGCAACGGAGTTCCGCTTAGTGCAAGCCGGTTTTTGGCATGCAGCAGCAACACCGCTTTGGCTACCTGCGACTGAGGGTTTTTAATCGCCTGTGATTCGTCGAGCACCACATAATCGAATTCAAATTGCCGGAACAGTTTAATATCGCTCCGCATTGTTCCATAGGTAGTGATCGTGATGTCATATGCTGTAAACAGATCGCTGCTGAGCCGGCGTTTCGGCCCGTGGTGTATGACATGTGACAGATGCGGGGTGAATTTCCGGATCTCGTTTTCCCAGTTATACATGAGGGTCGTAGGGCATACCACCAGGAAGCGGGCATCCGGGTTCTTTTCTTTGTAGTACAATAAGAAAGCGAGGGTCTGCACAGTTTTTCCCAGACCCATGTCATCCGCCAGTATACCACCCCATCCGGCTTCCTGTAAAAACAGCAGCCATTGGAACCCGGTTGTCTGGTAAGGTCTGAGCTCCGCCTGCAAACCGTCGGGAGGTTGTACGGCTGAGTAGTCGTTATTGATAATATCTGTCAGCCGCTCCTTTTTTTCTTCCAGCTCGGCCAGAAGCACTGTTTCGTCTACATCTTCCAGCAGCTCATCCAGTATGCTGAAATGAAATTTTTTAAGTCTGAGTTTTCCATCGCCGGTAATGCCCATCTTCACGAGTAGCGCATATTTTTTCAACCACTCTTCGGGCAGGAGGCCGAGTGTGCCATCGCCGAGTTGTACGAAGTTTTCTTTCCGGGCAAGCGCTTTTTTTACATCTGCAATCGTTACGGTCTGGTCGCCGAATGTAATCTCTACGGCAGCGTCAAACCAGTCAATGCCGCTGCTCACCTGTACCCTTGTATCCGGTTTATGCCGGTTGATCCGTAACTGCTTCAGGTCTTCAAAGCCGAACAGGGATACATTGTGTTCTTTCATCGTATCCAGAAACCTGAAAAACCAGTTCTCTGTCAGGACACGACTCGCATGGAGGTGGAAGAATTTTCCTTCCTCATTATAGCGTATATCGCCGTGTATATTATGAAGTAATTGTTTCAGATAGTTTTCCGCATCTTCGTTGCGTTGAATGACCTTTATAACTCCGTTGGCGCCGGGCAATATTACATCCCCGTTGCTATCCGGGAAAACCTCTGTGCCATTATAGGTGAACGCCGGCTGCAATGTCAGCATCATTTCCCGTTCTTTAAGATAGACACGGTATTCCGGCCGGATGTCATCTGCACGCATCACCATTTCATCCGCAAAATGTACCGGGGTCATATGTCTCCATTCCATTACTTTCTCTTCGAAGAAAGCCGGCCATGCGTCAGCATCGGTTTCTATATGGCCGTCATCAGGCAGGAAGGTTTCCGCCAGACTGACCTGCGAAATGTCTGCAACTACATACAACGTATCCCGGTATAGCAACAGACCTGCGTTCAGCATACGCACTTCATGCCAGGGAATGTAGCTATTATCTATGTGCCATTCGAGCGAGACCCGGTATTTTGTGTCGGGATGGTCCACAAAAAGGCGGGCAGCTATCGGAACAGGATTGACCTTTACCGGCTGCAGCCCTTTGGAGCTAAGTGGTTTGCCGTGATTGTGCAGGAACATGAGCGGATGTGCAGCATATTGCTCCAGCAGTTTTGTGTAGCGGGGTAGCAGATATTCCCAGACCAACCGACGTATTTCTTCGGTCGGTTCTTCTGTTAATACCTGCCGGTAATCATCAAGAAATTCACCGAATGGAAGGTTTTTCCGGAGGAATTTCAATATTTCTTCAGGAATAAATTTACGTATGATGGGCAGTAGTGACCGGTCGGAGGCAGCATAGAGGCCGGGATTTAGGTATTGTCGCAGCTCCAGCCGGCTTACCTTACCCGAAAACCGGTCCCGTCCGTTTTCGCTTTCACCTGAAACCAGCAATACCTGTACAAAAGGATACCACGGAACGGTTGTGTCTATTACAATGCCCAGCTTTTTTTCTGTTTCCACTTCTGCGACAGGTGGCGCGGTGGTTGCCGGCTCAATAAAATTGACTTTTTTTATAGATGCATCCAGTACACGGAGAAATGGTTTGCCATTCTCATAGGTGAATGTGAATTTGTCTGTAAGATCATCCTGCAAACTGTACCCGTATTGATTGAGCAGTTTGTTTTTCTGATCATCCCAGTTTTGCATTGCCTGGAAATACTGAGGGCCGTTTTGCTGCAGCACCTGGAGAAAAAGCGTTGCTTTGTGGATGCACAGCGGGTATTGCTTTTCGTCGCAGCCACAGGATGTGTTGAAATACTTCTCCTCGTTTCTACGCAGTGTCACAAAATATATCTGATCGCCTTCCGGTACTTCGGCTTCGATCCGGTCATTTTCAGCGAGCCGTATCTGAGCTTCCTGCCGGGCAGCTCTTTTTACAGCGTCTTCCATGATCCGGTTGCCGGCATATATACGCAATGTATGTTCGTTGACAATACGCATACGCAATACTGTATGCGTCTGATCGTATGTTACGGCTGTGTCATTAAAATACCCGCCGGAAACCATATCATGTAGCTGGAACAGGGCGGCCACTTCATGACGGCAGATCTCGCCCAGATTATACGGACACTGGCATCTTACGGATAGTTTTTCGGGCTGCAGGTATTTATTGATGGTGACGGTATAATAGTTATGATAGAGATCATTGCGTACGCGAAAGCGTATCTGTTTCAGGAGATGATCTATGTCCAGCAGGCTAACGCCCGAGGTATGGAAAATCCTTTTCCCACGCCGGATCACTTCTTCTGTACCGTAGTTATATATATGTCTCAGCAGTGGAGGTAAAGCCATATGACCCTGTGCCGTTCAAAAAAAAGCAAGCGTCAAAGGTAGCAAAAAGCGGGCGGAACTGACAGCAGGAAAGGTTAAAATTTATGGGTGACTATATACGAGTTGGGACAAGTTTTGTCAAAAATGTTTTTCGGGGGGTAGTAATTCGTTCGAGCAGCCACTGTGTCATCCTGAATGTAGCGTAGCGGAATGAAGGATCTCAGGAAATGTGGGACACTCATTGTGTGGGATCCTTCGCTCCACGCTGGATGACATCGTAATTATTGTGCAGCGTCGCCTCTGAAGCATACCCAACAATAAATGGTAGCTTGGAGAAGTGCCTCACTTTGGATATATTTCAGTTGTC
>JBBCJI010000029.1:0-38718 GCA_037190845.1 Flavipsychrobacter sp.
GCACTATTGTGAAGACTGTTACGCTGCCGGTTGTTGAATGAACAATAAATACGATCCCCCAAATTTCCGTCATTCTTATCATTGTTTGGGCAACCCAAATTACTCCTCAGGATGACATCGTAATTGTTGTATAGCGTCGGCGCTGATGAATACCAAACAATAAATGGCAGCTTGGCATAGTTCCTCACTTTGATATAATTCAGTTGTCCCAACTGATATATAAATGCCCTTCAAAGGGGAGTTGAGCCGTTCCATGCTCATAGTTCCATGAAAGAACGAACTGATCGTCTCCCTTGCGAGGGGAGACAGAGAGGGGGGGGGACTCAGTAATACTTTTTTACCAACCATTTTTAAACAGGCTCTTAGAAGTTGTCTAAAATTGATTGGCAAAAAATGATTACAGCCAACCTTCTCTGACCCGTTCCTGCGACTTTTGTTTTTTATATTGCCTTTCAGGGCGCAGGGGAGATTGGTTTTGTCTGCGGCCCGGGGCGATGCTCCAGACTAAATGTATCACAGGCTTTCAGCCTTTGGTTATCCGGCTCCACACAGACACGATGCACCGGATTATAGGTATTAAAGCACTGTTGTCCGGAAATGCAGCAATAGGCGTACCGGGTAACGTGTGTGGTACCTCCTGCCGTTAAGGAACATTTGTCATGCTGACGAAGGAAGCACCCCACAAAATGCTGGAAATCAATCATAGTCTGCAATCCTTCTTTCGTCAGGATGACATCGTGCTTACCTCCAAACAAGCCTCATCTCTATATGCTCACTGTTTCTGTCAAAGCAAGCCCCTGTTTTTTAAATTCTGAAAACAGCTGACAGATAACGACTTGAGGTGTTTCTGATCTTTTCCCCGGACAACAGTGGTATTAAAGACTTCATTTTTTGCGGGAGTTATATAACAACATCACCCCACAGGGGCAACATATACACAACCCAACGCGCTGCGTTGGGTATAATCCGGTCGACGTCATCACATCGCCCTGAAAGGGCAGCATATTGCCCCGGTTGCTGCAACCGCTTTGTCCTTCAACATTACAAACCTGATACTTTCACCATTAACATATATAAATTCTACAACATATCACACTCTGAATAAATTTTAAACAGGCCCTTACACTCTTTTGTTTGTGTACTCTTACTCCTATAACCGGCAACAAAGAGCTTCTCAGTTAAAACAAAATAACATATGTAAAATTAACCACTTTCATTTATAATTTTTCTCTGTTACTTTTGTGGTAACGATCAATATAATCAGACGAACATGTCACACCATTCAAATCATGACACTGCACACCACAGTACGGAAAACAAACCTAAAACGGCCTTAAGCTCTGCCTTCTGGTTTGTACTGATCCTGGCAGGGTTGTTTATCGCAGCCGTTAATTTTGTAGCTGTTATGAGCCATGATGACGGGGGTCATGGTACGCATGATGCACATGCGCCGGCACAACATCATGATGATGGACATCATGAAACGGAGGCCCATGACCACGCGCACGACAATGGCGCCCATCACTAAAAATGCTGCCTGTCAGCTTAATGTAATAGATCCTATGCAAAAAAGTGATACGATCGTCGTCACAGGCGCTGCCGGCTTTATAGGCAGCTATCTGACCGGTCATCTGAACCGGCTGGGATACGAAAATCTTGTATTGGCAGATGATTTTGCTGACGAATCCAAGGTGCTGAACCTGAAAGGGAAAAAGCGCATACATAAGGTACATCGGGATCAGCTTTTCGACTGGTGCCGGCGTCATCCGGGCTCGATCAGGTACGTATTTCACCTGGGTGCACGTACAGATACCACGGAAATGGATTATGGGGTACATAAAAAATGGAACCTTGATTATTCAAAAGCAGTATGGGAGTTATGTGTGCAGGAACAAGTACCGCTGGTCTACGCTTCGTCTGCGGCAACCTATGGCGACGGCAGCCTGGGATACAGGGATGACCATACACTCCCTCCACAATTGCAGCCGCTTAATCCATATGGGATTTCCAAAAACGAATTTGACATCTGGGCGCTGGAGCAAAAGCACACACCTCCTTTCTGGGCAGGAGTGAAATTCTTCAATGTATACGGGCCTAATGAATACCATAAAGGGCGGATGGCGTCCGTCATCTTCCATGCCTACAACCAGATTATCAAATCAGGCTCGGTAAAGTTGTTCCGTTCGCATAATCCACAATACCCCGACGGTGGCCAGATACGCGACTTCATATATGTGCAGGATGTTGTCCTCATGTGCACCTGGCTGATGCAGCAACAACCGGCGAGCGGTCTGTACAATATCGGCACAGGACAGGCGCGTACCTTCAACGATCTCGTAAAAGCGATTTTTACCACGCTGGGATTACCTGAAAGCATTGAATACATTGACACACCTGAAGACATTCGCGATAAATACCAGTATTTTACAGAAGCGGACATGCAGAAGATCCGCGACGCAGGCTATACAGAAGCGTTTTATTCCCTTGAAGAAGGAGTACAGGAATACGTAACGAAATACCTTAAAGAAGGGAAGTATTATTAGGATGTGTGAGATGTGTAAAATGTGTTCAAACACATCTGTCACATCTCCCACATCCAACACATCATCACACATTCCCATATCGCGGATGATACCGCTCCAGCGTCTGCCGTAGATAGCCTTTGTCGAGGTGCGTGTAGATTTCTGTTGTGGTAATACTTTTATGCCCCATCATTTCCTGCACTGCCCGGAGATCGGCGCCGGCTTCCACAAGATGCGTGGCAAAAGAATGACGAAAAGTATGCGGGTGAATATTTTTGTCTATACCTGCTTTTGCTGCAAGATCTTTCAGTATCATAAACACCATAACCCGCGAAAGCCCCCCGCCCCGCCGGTTTAGAAACAAAATATCTTCAGCGCCTTTAGAAGGGGTGATCCGGCTGCGTATATGCTCCCGGTACAGCCTGATGTGCTTTACCGCCTCACTACCTACCGGCACAAGCCGCTCCTTATTTCCTTTGCCCACTACCCGCAGATAACCGACATCAAGATATAGATTGGAAATGGCCAGACTAACCAGTTCGCTCACCCGCAGCCCGGAACTGTACATGGTTTCGAGCATAGCCCGGTTGCGCTGACCTTCGGGCGTGCTGTGGTCAATAACCGTAAAAAGCTGCTCTATCTCCCCGATGCTCAGCACTACAGGCAGGCTACGTTTCAGCCTGGGTGTTTCCAATAGCTCAGAAGGATCCGAAAGGATCACACCCTCCAGCAACAGGTATCCGAAAAATGCCTTGATCCCGCTCAGAATGCGGGCCTGGGATGTCGCCGCCAATCCAAGTTCATGTATCTGCTGTAAAAAAGATTGTAACTGCTGTAAGGTAATACGCTTAATATCTGCCACTTCATCCTGCTCACGGATTATATTCCGTAGCAGCAATACATCATGTATATAGGCATCAACGGTGTTGTCCGACAGGGAACGCTCCATCTGCAGATAGGCTTTAAATCCTTTGATGTATGCGTCCCAGAGCATGGCGATTATGAATTATGGATGATGAATTATTAACTCCTCATTCATAATTCATCATTCATAATTTATCATTATATTAATTGCCGTATTCGCTCAGGAATTTAATACGCATCATCTGGAGATGCTCCAGCATTACGTTACGGTCTTTAAACTCTTCATAAGCAGCCTGGAGATCATCGTCATGATTACTGCGGAAGTAATCAAAAATATCCTCCTGCTCATATTCATCCAGTTCCTGCTCCAGACAATAATTCAGATTTAGCTTCGTGCCGCTGGCTACGATCGTTTCCATTTCGACCAGCAATTCCTGCAGCGTAATATTCTTATTCCGGGCAATAGTTTCAAGCGGAATCTTCTTGTCAATATTCTGGATGATAAACACCTTCATCCCGCTTTTGTTGACCAGGCTTTTCATCACAAAATCATCCGGCTTCACGATGTCGTGCTCGCCTACATACCTGGCAATCAGGTCTACGAACTTTTTTCCGTAGCGGATAGCCTTACCCTTACTTACCCCCTGGATTTTCTCCAGTTCTTCCAGACTTGTGGGATAATTGATCGCCATATCCTCCAGCGAATTTTCGAGAAAGATCACAAACGGCGGCAGGTTCTTTTCTTTGGCCACCTTGCGGCGGAGATCCTTCAGCATATCATACAATACAGGATCAACAGAGGTCGTGCCTCCGCCTGTGTTTGTTTCATCATCATCACCGGTAGGTTCTTCGTACTGGTGATTGAGCGAAACCATGATAGAGAAAGGCTTCTTCAGGAATTTGCGGCCTTTATCCGTAATTTTAAGCAGGCCGTACTCTTCAATATCCTTACGGATCAGCCCTTCGAGCATCATCTGGCGAATGAGTGAATTCCAGAAGTTGGCATCCATCTCCATGATCAGCCCGCTGCCGAAAGACTTCAACTTGTCGTGCCGGAATGTCGTAATCTGCGGATTCGGCTTGCCGAGAATCACATTCACGACATAATCAATATTAAACCGTTCATCAAGCTCTGTGATCGTATCAAGTACAATCTTGGAGCTGTCACGGACTTCCAGCTTTTCTTTCGGATTAAGGCAATTGTCACAACTGCCGCAATTATCCTGCTTCAGCTCCTCCCCGAAATAATGCAGAAGCAGCTTCCGGCGGCAAACGCTGCTCTCTGTATAAGCAACCGTTTCGGATATAAGCTGAGCGCCCATTTCCCGTTCACTGAGCGGCTTATCGCGCATGAGGTGCTCCAGCTTCTGCACATCTTTATAGGAATAATAAAGGATACATTTGCCTTCAAGCCCGTCGCGGCCGGCCCGACCGGTTTCCTGGTAATAATTTTCCAGAGATTTGGGAATGTTATAGTGTATCACAAAGCGGACATCCGGCTTGTCAATCCCCATACCGAAGGCGATGGTCGCCACAATCACATCCACCTGCTCCATCAGAAACATATCCTGCCTTTGGGCACGCACAGCCGAATCAAGACCGGCATGATATGCTACGGATTTGATGCCGTTTGCCTGAAGCGTGCTGGCCAGCTCTTCTGTAGTCTTCCGATTGAGAGTATATATGATACCGCTCTTGCCTTTCATGGCATTAATAAACTTGACCATATTCCGGAGCACTTGCTCTTTCCGCCCTTTCGGCACTATTTCATAGTATAGATTGGGACGGTTGAAAGAAGCAATAAAGATATTCGGATTACGCAGGGACAGGTTTTTTACAATGTCGTCCTGTACCTTGGGTGTTGCCGTTGCGGTAAGCGCAATGATCGGAAGGTTGGGATTGATCTCATCGATCATATCCCGGAGTTTGCGGTATTCCGGCCGGAAATCATGCCCCCATTCAGAAATACAGTGCGCTTCATCCACCGCAATAAATGAAATTTCTATATCTGAAAAAAAAGATATATTTTCTTTTTTCGTGAGCGTTTCAGGGGCTACATACAGCAACTTTGTATGGCCGCTGGTCAGATCTTCCTTTACCTTTTTCTGCTGGGCACGGCTTAATGTAGAATTGAGAAAATGTGCCACATGATCGCGACTGCTGTAGCCGCGCAACAGATCTACCTGATTTTTCATCAATGCGATGAGGGGGGATACGATGATCGCCACCCCGCTGCTTACCAAAGCAGGCAGTTGGTAACACAAAGACTTGCCTCCGCCTGTCGGCATGATCACAAAGGTATCAATGCCCGACAGTATACTTTTAATAATTTTCTCCTGCTCGCCCTTGAATCCTTCAAACCCGAAATGTTCCTGAAGTGCTTTTTTCAGATTTAATTTTGACTTAGTGGCAATAATACCAGCATCCATAAACATTATTTTTTACCAAGGGTAATTATTTTAATTCATCCGCAGGAATTTTTAGGAGTAGCTATGCTGCTTTTTGCCCGAAGGGTCTGCGAATTTACGACATACAAGTTAAATAAAATCAACTAAACATGCAAATATTTTTCAAGCAAAACAATATATATCGGCGTATTCAGTTGATCGCCAGGTAATGCTGCCTGAACTCATAATCTTTATTGAGAAATTCCGTAAGCTGTGTGAAATGGCCGGGATGATGTATAAAATCAGCAGCAGCGCTGTCAATAATGATTGTTTTACAGTACTCCTGTTTCAGAAACTGCTGATAGGCCTGTTGCAGATGTTCAAGGTAATCATCCTGTATATGCTGTTCGAAGCTTCGGCCACGCTGCCGTATGTTTTCCTGCAGCTTTCCAATGGGAGCATGGAGATAAATGAGCAGGTCCGGCGGCTGAAGATTCGGATCCATAATATCAAACAATTGCCGGAAAAGACTGTATTCGTCGTTTTGCAGATTCACCCGGGCAAACAACTTGCTTTTGATAAAAGTAAAATCCGTTATAACCGTATCATGAAACAGTTCCCGGGCAAAAAGCCCTTTCAGTTGTGTAAACCGTCCGGCAAGAAACGCGAGCTCTGCCTGGAAGGCATATTTTTGTGGATCCTGGTAAAACCGGGATAAAAAATCATTTTCCGAAAATGCTTCCGGCAGCAATCTGGCGCCGTAATGTTCCGCCAGTAACTGCGCCAAAGTGGTTTTGCCGGCTCCGATATTTCCTTCAATGGCAATATGCCGGTAATTCATTTCTTAGAAATTGTTTAATCACTATTCACTGTTCTTTCCCAACGCCGCTGAAATATTCGCATCAAAAAACCGGACTTAATAAGTCCGGTTTTTGTAGCACGTACGGGAATCGAACCCGTCCTTCCTCCGTGAAAGGGAGGCGTCTTAACCGATTGACCAACGCGCCATTCCCTGATTGGGCTGCAAAGATACACAGGGTTTTTGTCTCTGCAAATTTTTTTAGTGGTTTTTTATGCTTTGAGCATGGCATCAATGATACCGAGAAATTCATCGGCCTTCAAAGATGCCCCGCCGATCAATCCACCATCCACATCCGGACAGGCAAACAGTTCCGGTGCATTCGACGGTTTGCAACTGCCACCATATAAAATGGAAAGAGAACCGGCAGCCTCATGGTCATACTGCGCCGCAACTACACCGCGGATGTGCGCATGCATTTCCTGTGCCTGCTCCGCAGTAGCCGTACGACCGGTCCCGATCGCCCACACCGGCTCGTAAGCAATAACAATATGCTGCAATTGCATAGCATCCAGATGAAATAATCCTGCTTTAATCTGCGTTTCTACGTGCACCTTTTCCGTACCGGCATCGCGCACTTCAAGCGGCTCTCCGCAGCAAAAAATAACGTTCAGTCCGTTTGCAAGCGCCTGATCTGTTTTGCGTGACAGCAAGGCGTCATCTTCACCAAAATACATTCTCCGCTCCGAATGACCGATGATCACATATGCAGTGCCCACGCTATTCAGCATGGCGGCAGATATTTCACCGGTGTATGCACCAGCGGGTTCACTATAACAGTTTTGCGCACCGGCAGAAAAAAATGACTTCCCGGTCAGTTGGGTAACCACCTGCGGCAAATGGGTATACGGTGGAGCAATCACTACCTGCCTGTCATTGCTAACTGCTGGTGCACCAGCCAGAATACCATCCACCAAAGATTTACCCTCATCCAGAGTAAGGTTCATCTTCCAGTTGGCGGCAACAATTTTTTTACGCATGGTTTGTATTTTGAGTTAACAATATGTTGGATGTGGAAAATGTGTCAGATGTGTTGGATGTGGGAAATGTGATAGCACATTCATCACATCCAACACATCAATCTGTTCCATTAAAAAAGCTCCGTTGTCCCTGTGTCTGTTCAAAAACATGACGGTACATCCGTATGTCAGCGTCTGTTAGTTCAATATTCCGGCGCATCATCATCCTGCGGGCAGTATCCATAGCCCTGTCGAAAGCGTAGGTAGCCATCCCGTCACTTCCTCCCCAGGAAAAAGAAGGAATAAACTTCTCCGGAAACCCGCCGCCAAAAACATTACAGGAAACACCGGCTACTGTGCCGGTATTGAACATCGTATTGATACCGCATTTGGCATGATCCGCCATCAGCAGCCCACAAAACTGCAGACCGGTAGTTACAGACTTATTATTGTATTCATTCCATATCTTGACTTCACCATAATTATTCTTCAGATTCGAGCAGTTCGTATCAGCGCCGAGGTTACACCATTCACCGATCACCGCATTCCCAACAAACCCGTCATGCCCTTTGTTACTGTTGGCAAAAAATACAACGTTACTGATTTCTCCACCGGCTTTGCAACCAGGGCCAAGTGTTGTGGCGCCGTATATTTTTGTCCCCATCTTCAGTACTGCATGATCGCAAAGCGCCACTGGTCCACGTAGCAGACAACCTTCCATCACTTCTGCGTCCCTGCCGATATATACAGGGCCAGTTTCGGTATTGATAATACAGGGACGCAATACAGCGCCTGCTTCAATAAATAGATCTCCCGGACCGGATAGCGTTACATAATCCGGTACAGGAGCGGAAGTACGTCCGGCGGTGAGCAGTTTAAAATCGTACCGGATCGCAAAATCATTCTTCGAAAAAATGTCCCAGATATGTTCCAGCCGGTGCACTACTGTATCTGCCCACTCTCTGGCCGGCAAAGAAGATAAAATACCCGGCAGCGCTTCAAAACTCAGCTCCGGTACATCCGTACGTCTGGCGGCCAGCACTACCCCACGCTGAACGATTGCATGTCCCGGCTCCAGCGACAAAGCCGCATCCGCCAGCTCGCGCGTGGCAAACACCGCCGCATTGACAAGCAGGTGATCCGTACCGGCAGACAAGGGAAACAATTCCCGTAGATACGCTTCCGTACATGTAGCAGATCCGGTAGCACCGAGTACCCGCTCCCAACGTTCGCGCATAGTCAGTATACCGCAACGGATATCCGCTACCGGGCGGGTATGCGTAAATGGCAGCAGACTGTATCTTACAGCATCATCAAACAGAATAATGTGCATGAATGAAGCGGTTAAACCTGTTCGGGGATTTTTCTTCAAAAAATAAAATCCCGGTAAAGATCGGGATTTTTATGCCGAAGCAAATCATGTAACCAGATAAGATTACTGTTTCTTTTCGTAGCGTTTCTTGAACTTTTCGATACGGCCTGCTGTATCTACAAATACAGACTTGCCGGTATAAAAAGGATGGGAGGTATGTGAAATTTCCACCTTTACCAGCGGATATTCATTACCGTCTTCCCACACAATGGTTTCTTTGGTCGGAGTTGCGGAACGGGTTATAAAAGTATAGTCGTTAGACATATCTTTAAACACGACCAACCGGTAATTTTCAGGATGAATACCTTTCTTCATTTCAAAAAGATTTGTGCATGGATTTTGCCATGCGTGTTACAATTGAGGTGCAAAGGTAAAGTATTATCTGTTAATTTGAAAATTTGGGAATTTGAAAATGAGCGAGCATGCTAATTATGATAACGTGAACATGCTCAAATTAGCACATTTTCAAATTATATAATTATTACTTCAATAAACCCAATTCAATCGCTTTACGCACCAGCCCGGCAGTATTTTTCACCTCCAGCTTCAGGGAAAGATTGAGCCGGTAATTCTCTACCGTACGAAGGCTGAGAAACAGGTTTTCTGCAATTTCCTGGTTACTATATTCATTGACGATCAGACGGAGGATATCTTTTTCGCGGGGCGTCAGTGCAAACTTGGAAGATGTCTTCCGTTTGATCTGCTGCCGGAACTGCTCCACCTTCTCCCGCATCAGCGGCTTCAGGAATACCTCACCTCCGTAGACGGTTTCAATAGCTTCGATCAGTGTTTGCTGGTCTGTATTTTTCAGCAGGTAGCCCAGTACCCCATTCTGGAGCATATTGTTGACATACACCATATTGTCGAAATTGGTCAGGGCAAGGATGCGGAGCCCCGGATATATCTTCAGCAGCACCGGCGCCAGCTCGTCGCCCGGTTGTCCCGGCATTTGTATATCAAGCAGCAGCACATCCGGGAGGTGCTGCTTCAATCCTTCCTGCAGCGCTTCTCCATCCGGGTAGGTTGCTGTAAGGATAATATGATCACAGTTGGAGAGCATATCCTTCAACCCGTTGATCACCATCGGGTGATCATCTGCTATGGCAATTCTGATAGACATTTGCTGATAACGACAATACAAAAGCTACGGCTAAATGCACGTTTAAAGCCGGAAAATAATAAAATCCGGGGGAAAATACCAATAATTAGTAAGGGCGGGGTTCACCCCCGCCCAAATAAAACAACCGCAAATGAGGCAACTGCGGGAGAACAACCGCGAGGGTTACCCCTACCTCATTATTTTCACGAGCTTCTCCATCCCGACCAGGACACCATTCCGGTCTTCTACACGTATCATGTACACACCATCAACAAGATGGCTGAGATCAAGCCGGTTTGTTTCTGCCCGGGATAGTACCGTTTTACCATCCACACTGCTGACGGTAACCCGCACCGGGTAAGGAGCATCTATATGCACAACTGTGCTTGCCGGATTCGGGTAAATATGTACGCCGGCAGCCGGCGTCGTCACATCGCTGACATCAAGTGCAAAAGGCAGTTCCGCAGACATGCCTGCACAGTTATTCCCGTCTTCGACACGCACCGTGTACCGCCCGTTCTGGATCACATGATAAGTGGCAGATGTAGCGCCGGGGATCAGTTGTCCGTTCCAGTACCACTGATAGCTGCTGTATGGTTTGTCTACTGTCAGCTCGTTGCCATTCATCACAATAACGGGAACCGGTAAGGAATACACTGTCAGTATCAGTTCTCCGGATGTGTCGGCACAGGAGCCATCCTTCATGACCAACTGGTAGCTGCCGGAATCCCGGGCCATATAATCCGGAGCAACCGCACCGGAGATATTGATCCCGTTGCGCTGCCATTGATATCCGCCGGCGGTGCCGCCTGCTGTTAACAACAGACTGTCTGCACCATAACAGAACGTAGTATTGCCGTTATAGTTAAAGAAAGAAACGGGAGACGGGTTGACCGTAACGGTAACGGAATCAGAGTTGGCACATCCGCTGAAGACGCCGCCCGTATTATCCGTCGCTGTCACATAATAAGTGGTGGTGACAGACGGCGATACAGTTACCGCACTTCCGGAAAGACTGCCCGGCACCCATTGATAAGTATAGCCGGCATTACCCGACGTGACTGTCAGTGTGGTGGCATCGCCGTTACAGATCACCGGATTCGTTGCAGCAGCAGTCATCGCCGGAGCCGGGCTGATGATAGCCCGTACAGGCGTACGGGTTGCGCTTTCACATCCGGTGGAGATCACCCAGTCGAAAAAGTAATACCAGATACCTGAAGTGCTGATCCCTTCCTTGATGGACACAATACCCTGCGCTTCCCGCGGGAAGCCTACTGCCGAAGACTGGTATCTGAAATTAGGGATATTACCCCCGGGGCCATCCATGACCAGGCGGTGATTCACACCGGCAGGGATATGAAACCCTAAATGTATCCTGTTAGCTACATTAAGCTGTAACGGACCGGCATTGATAGTTTTTGTCTGCAATACGGTTCCTGAAGAGTCAACCAGCTTTATATAAATATCACCCAGGCTGCCGGAAGAGGGGAAGATCGAAACAGAATCAAGTATAAACGGATTCAGAGCGTCGAACTTCAGGCCATTATTAGCGGTGCCGGAAGACACCGATCCTGAAGGCGCCACGATACCTATATGTTGCCCGGAAACGAGCGTATTGTACGCGGATACGTAGTAATCTCTCGACAAAGTAAGCGAAGGCGTCACAAACGTATCGCCCCTGTGTAGCGAGCCGCCGCCGGACAATGTCTCATACCAGATCAGAGAATGTCCCGGGCTGGACGCACGCAACGTAACCGGTCCCGAACCGCAACGGTGTCCCGGAAATACATTGGTAGGCGCTGGCGTACCTGATATGATAATAGGTACCTCATTGGAAGTTGCGACCACCACACTATTACAACGGATCACGGCGCGATAACTGTTATTGGCGATCAGCGTACCGGATACGTAATCAATGCCGTTGGCGCCGGGAATATCAAACCATGTACTGCCGCCCGTGCCACGGTCTTCCTGCCATTGTGCCGTAGCGCCCTGCGGCAGGGAGATAAGCTTCAGATGAGCAACTCCGTTCATGCAGTATTGAGCCTGCCCTGCGGTAGCGGTCATTACCGGCAAGCTCAGTATCCGGTAACCGCGGCTGACCGGCATAGCTGTTGTAGCACCGATCGAGGGATTCAGATTCACACCGGGAAGATTACAACCGGAAGAAAAACCCGCTATATTTACCGCAACATTCGGTGTGGATGCATTATCCTGCGCAATGACGAAGTAAGTTATGGAATCACCGGCTGCTATCGGCGAATGCAGCCTGTTATAATCAATGTTAAATATAAAATTCGGCGCAGTGCCAATGGCCTCTACATACTTCCATCCATCGAAAGAAGCATTATTCTGTGCAGGGTAATTGCCAAAGGCATTCGTCTCAGAAGCTTTCTTGTAATAAAGACGGGGGGCCGTTCCTGTCGTGGTGTTCAATCCGCCTGCCGCAGTGATATGGGCGCCGACAGCAGCGGCATCGGTGCAATAGGTAATAAGTGGCATAGTCTGGGTGATCGTGATCACCGGCGGTGTACTGGAGGGAACGGATCCGGTGAACTGCAATGCACCCATATCAGGAGCAGAACCCCGGCTCACACCGGCAAAGTCGGTTGTTATTGGAGGTGTAGCGATCAGGGCTGCATTACTCTTTGCGAAAGACGGGCCTGAGGGAGCGTAAGTACCAAAGACAGAACCAGGCACCAGACTGCTCTCCCAGAAAGAGCCTTGTTCCCGTCCGCTGCCTATAAACGGCTTATAACCGCTGCAAAGGGTATTGAATCCCGGATCGTTGAACAGATGGCGGGTGGGATTTTCTACAAGCCCTCCTATCCCGAAGCCATTGCGCAGGAGTGTATTCGTCAGATTGTTCACACTGTCTTCTACATATATATAGGTGTTGATGCCAGCTGGTACATAATACAGATTATTATTCAGGTTTACTCCTGCAGGCGGTGATACACCGGGACTGCCATGTTGTGCAACTGTACTGTGCAGACGGTAACTGTATAGCCCTTTAATGCAGGCTACATGATAAAATGAGCCGCCGGTTGCATTAATGTGAATAATGTTATTTCGGATATCAGACGTATCATTTTGCTGACTGTAAACAATACCATGTACAGATACGCCCGACAACGGCGTGGCGATCTCCCCGATTTTAATCGTGTTGTTGTAAATACGGCTTTTGGAATGATCTAACTGTGTTTCCGGATCCTGGTAGGAATATTGAGGAATTCCATACATACCCATGTCTATCCCCGTGATGCTTACATTATGCATGATATCCGTAATAAAGTTGTTATACACATAATTTTCTCCGCCGGTGATCCACATACCCACCGTCCCGGTAGCACGCGTACTATTCAGCACTGAAATATTACTGATAAGATTATTATGGCAGTGTACAACGGAGCCGGGCATAGGAGGAGCAAACGGGGTTCCCCAATCGCTGAAATAACGCCTGGACATCCCTATGGCAATACCCCTGAATACACCGCCATCCCTGCTGATATCCCTGATGACATTGTTACGAACAGTAACATTGGCTCCGATCAGATGCTCTATCGGCCCACCGCCAATCACTATATCTTCAGCATTATCATTACCAACGGAGCTGATCCGCGCAAAGGTATTATGAGCGATTTCAAAATCCTGGCCCGAATAACCACCCAGGATACCCCAGAATCTACCCATAGACAAGGAAACATCAGAAAGCTCATTATTAGATACCGTTATTCTACCGGGTTTTGCTATATCATTTGTTGGAAATTCGATGGATATAAAATCCAGGAACAGCATCTGCTGATTAACGGACGCTGCAGGATTATGAATCAACTGCCCGAAATGCTGCATCCGGTTACCTGTAATCCGTGCGTTAACGGAATCAGTCGGCACCGCCGCTGCCAGACCGGCCCCCTGAAATCCATACCTGAACATACAAAACTGGCCTGCCTTTCTCAGGCCGGTATTGTTGACTGCCTGGTTATCGGTAACATGCAAATCACGCACCACATTCACCTGTTCAATAAAGACAGTAGCATCAGCCCACTGACTGCTATGACCGTTAGCGTGGGTAAAGTTGAAATTCCGGAAAATGTTATTGCTGAAAGTTACGGTGCCGTCACCCTGTATCCGGGAATGAATACCCTGAATAACGGCTGTGTTATGTGCCGTTGACAGCTCAAAAATATTATCCCGGCAGGTAAGATTGACATCGTTCGTTGTGTTGAAATATACACCATAAGTGGGCGAATTACCGATGACCGAAGCGCCGTTGAGGTTGTCGAATTTATTGTTTGTTACCTGCAGATTATGCTGATACTGCACATGAACCCCGGCAGCCACAAAAGAGGCATTGGCAGCGCTTACACCAAAATGCAGCTCATTATCTGAAATAGTATTCTCCTGGTCAAACAACCCCGGACGTGAACCGACAGGCGCATTGTACCCGTTCATGAGGACACCCCTGCGCGCTGTAATGACGTTATTGGTAAAAAGATTGTTGCTGTGTGTACCGGCAACAGCGGTTGGCGTAAGGGCCGTGGTAGCAGTAACAAGGTGATTGCCCGTGTATATACCTGCGCCGAGGGCATTCGTCTGTGCCAAATCCATTGTGATGATGCATTTCCGTATCGTAACATTATGACACCCATCGGAGGCATTGAGCTTAACCAGCGCATAGCCCCAGTTCATTCGGGTATTGACGGTCGTATTCAATGAATTCTCCTGGAGGTTCAGGCTGTCTATGGTCAGGTAATCCACCCCCGTAATAAAAAAGATGCCTCTTATGGTTGCGGCTACACATCCTGAACATTGTTGGGCCGTGATCATGTTTCCGTTACCCCGGATAGTGATCGTCCGGTTAGCCGCGACCGAAGCGTTCAGTGTAGCGCTACCCAGTTGGTAACCACCTGCCGGGGCCGTTTCCGGATTCCCCGGCAGCATGTTAATGATTACATTCCCGCTCACTCCCTGCGTATTCAATGCCGTTACCGCCTCGGCAAGTGTATTATAGTTTCCGGGAATATTATAAGTCCCCCCGGCGATCTGTGCATTTGCACCTGCCCCCCACAGAAACAGAGCACACAACAATACTAAATGTCTAAGTACAATTTTCATAAACCTGATTTTACTGGTTAACTATTTATTATGATCAACGAATTAATGTTACATCCCCTTTATACATTTTGATTTCCCCCTCCGGGAAAACAACCTGTATGAGGTAATGATAGACACCCATGGGCTGCAACTCGGACTTCCACCGGCCGTCCCAGCCCGCCTTGCTATCGGTGGTGCTGAATACCTCCTGCCCCCAGCGGTTAAATACCCGGAACTCAATCAACTTCTGGAATGTCAGATTACCCACTCTGAAAACATCGTTCAGCCCGTCGCCGTCAGGGGAAAATGCAGAGGGAATAAAGATGTTCCCCCGGTAGTCTATGGAGACACGCACGGAATCATAGCTCAGACAGATACCGTTCATCCCGGTAACCACAAATGTGACCGCCGCTTCCGGCCTGGCTACCGGATCAGCAACAAAGGCATTGCTCAGCCATCGTGCAGGACTCCATACATAATTTTCCGTTCCGGTGGCACGTAATTGTAAAGGCATTCCGTATCCGATGGTCGTGTCGTTGTTGAGAATGGAAACCTGCGCCGTGAGATCCACACGGACGCGTGTGTACAATGTATCAGCACAACCGAAGCTATCCGTGACCACAACCGTATAGCGCATATCTTCCTGCGGTAAGGCTACCGGTGTGATACAATCATTACAGCTTAATGTCACCGGCGCCTGGTAGTCATGCTCATACCAGCGGGCTGAAAACCCGGGCTGGTCCGGAGCATGATCCCTGATATACAGCCTCACCGACGCACCCTCACAGATCGTAGTATCATTGTGTGCTTCGTAATCATGATCCGGGACGTATACATACAAGGTATCTCTGGCCACGCAGCCATTCCGTCCTTCCGCGTATGCTATGATCCGGGAAGTACGGGATATACGGGTATGCACGATCCGGCTGTCTGCACCGGGAGCCAGCACGTCGCCTTCCCAGTAATATTCAAAATCCTTATCAGGTGCGCTGTACCATCCGAAACGCATCCGGGGTAACTGGGAGGAAGGAATAGGGCCGCCCGTCATTGCAGGACCACCGTTACATACATTCCCGGACAAGTTGTATGCAAACAGGGTCGCTTCATACCCGGCGCTGTAAAAGCTGGTATAAACAGGAGCCGTGGCAGCATTATTGGCATAACATACTTCTACCAGGATGTCCTGTATCCCGTCCCAGTCATAAGGAACGTCAAATTCAAAATCCACCCAGCCGGTGGTTCCGGGCAGCGTTACGGGACCGGTGGCCGTATATACAGGTATCGCCCCCGGCTGAAAGCCGGCGGCAGCATCTAACGGGTCTGCGGTACATTTCAGAGAAATGCTGAGTTGCTCAAACAAGGCAGCGGATGCGGGAGCAGATATATAAAAAGAAATACTGGTCAGCGTACCCGAACGCATCCCGGAATAAACCAGATCGGAAGCACGGATGAGGTATTGGTGACGCGCCGTTGTATGATTACCGTTAAAAGGCGTGCTGGCAGGATTCGGCTGCACCTGGGGGCCGCCCGGTACCAGCAGCCGGAGATCAACAGTATCCGTAGCCACGGAGACGGATCCCTGCGTAATACCACAATCAAGTGTAATGGTGGGCCTTGGGCCGGAAGCCTGCGCTTCCAGGCTGAGGGAATCGGGCGTACAAAAAGCCAACGGTCCTGCCGGGGTGATCTCTATGGCATTTTCCGTTACCTGCACCACCACTGTATCACCGGTACCACAGGTATTTGAGGTATTATAACGGGCGATGTAAGTAGTGGTGGTTACAGGTCTCGCCACGGGGTTGACACAGTTGGTACAGCTCAGGCTGGATATATCCGAGCCACCGGGCAATACCGACCACTGTACATTCGTACTTCCATTTGCAGCCAGCGCCACCGTATCACCGAGGCAAAGAGGCACTTCGAGATAAGAAACCATTACCGGACGTACATATACCGGTATAATAAAGGTCTGCGGTACAATCACACCGGGGGAACGGCAGGTAGAATCTTTTACAGTAACCGTGAGCAAACGGATCCCCGTATCAACACTGCTCCAGGAAATACAGGTCAGTACGGAATCCGTAGCCTGGTTGGCATAGGTAGCTACCGAACCGGGTAGTGCGGTTGCATGATTGTCTGAAGCGACGAGCAACGTACCGCCCAGGGATGTAGTAGCTTTATAGCAAAACCGGAAAGGGACACCGGCACAGGCTTCGATCCGGCCATTTACATAACGGGCGCCCGTCACGGTCGTCGGTATCACCTCAAGCCGGATGGGAGCGGTATTACAATTGATCACCTGAAACTGTACATCGCGCATGACTGACCCAAGCTTGATGCCATTCCGGAATTTGTTCACCCGCACGGCAATACCATTTTTACTCAGCAGGGAAGGTGTAAAGTTCATCAGGCTGGTGGCAGGGTCGAAAAGAAATATACCGCTGGTAGCAAAGGGATTGGTGAGATCATAAGGTGTGATGAAGTTGACCGGCGTTGCCGTATACCTGTAGGTGCAGACCGCGCCCAACCCTCCGCCCTGGGTGCGGGGTGTAATAAATTCATAGGTCAGCACATCCCCGTCCGGGTCTACGGGGCCGCCACTATACCCGATCGGCTCGTTGATACATATATAAGGAATCGGCTTCACCGAAAAATAGGGCGATGAAAAACGCTGTTCGTCTTTATTGTTTAAAGTGGCTTCCGTATAAAGGTTGGTAGTAAGGCCCGTCAGGTTATCACTTGCATTCCGCGCATTAATAGACAAATAAAAAGTCCAGTTATCACAACGGGAAGGTAAAGTCACATCAGCCATGTACCACCATTCTTCAAAGCCGGGGAAGGTGGCAGACGGATGATCGCACTTTGTAAGCACCCCGGGGCATCCGGTGCTTACCGCCTGCCCGTTCAACTGGTTATTGGCCAGCAGGCTCATCCTTAGCATCGTCACCTGCCCGAACGTACTGTCGCACGGACTGAAATAACACATCCTATAATCCGGGTATGCAGAAATATTCCCACTACAATCATTAAAGAATTTGAAATAAAACCGGTACGTGGAGTCACGTAACCATTCATATATCAGCTCACTGCCCGCAGCATGTGTAGCCCCAACCCTGACAGGGAAAAACAAAATCCAAAGTAACCCGCAGCATAAAATATATTTTCTATTCATAGAAAAAAACAATAGCGATTGCAACAATCCGGCAGTCATTTATTCCGAAGTGTCCTGCACTTTTTCAAAAGTATTATCCAATAACAACCATATTCCCCGTAATTAATTAGATATTAATTTACTTATTTATAAAGGGATTACTATCAGATAAAAATGGCAAAATCCTGATTCCGTCCTGATCCAGGAAGCATTAAAGATGATAAGTAAATTCAAAAATATTTTTTCAAACATGCAGGCTTCCCCGTATTTTATTGGATATTTTTTTGTTTAATGAATTAATTAATTAAAAAAACAAGAATTTTATAGCTGTACGTGATGCAGGTAGCAATCTTATATAAGAGAATGAAATCATTATCCCATATTACCATGCGCGCACCCTTTCCGTTGATCATGATGGTACTTGCATTTGCCTGTTGCTTCCCGGACAAAGGTTTGACACAGTGGCGCAGCAGCACACCCGAAAGCAGGGTAAATTTTGGCAATGAGCAGGATACAGCCGTAATTATGGAAAACATGCGTCATGGAGAGGAGATCATGTATGAACATCCGGACAGCGGCTTTGCTATTTTCCAAAAAACCCTACGGGAGTCAATGGAAGCAGGGTTTCCGTATGGTACAGTATTTTCCCTTCTGGAAATAGCCAATTATTATTCAGGTAAAGGCCAGTACGACCAAAGCCTGACGGCCTTTCAGGAGGCCCTGAATTATTGCGGGCAATCACAGGAGGCACAAAGCCTCCTCCCGATGATCTATAGCGGTATTGCTGCGGTATACCAGCTTCAGAACAATTATGAAAGAGCCGCCCACTACTACTTCCGGGCTATACTTTTTGCCGAAAAGCTGCCGGTATCTTCCGGGCTGGGTTACACGTACAGTAATGTGGCTGGTATTCTGAATCATTTCGGCCAGTCGGAACTCGCATTAAGCTACCTGAAAAAAGCGGAACAGATCGCGCTGAAAGAAAACCATATGAGTATACTGGAGAACGCCCTGCTCAACAGGGGAATTATCTATGTCACCCAGGAAAAATGGGAAGCGGCTATGGTACATTTTCAGAACTCGCTTTATCTCAGCCGGAAATATAACCTGTCCCGTGCACAGCATTTTGCGCTTATCAACATAGCTTCATTACACCTTCGAAATGACGATGCAGACCAGGCATTGATCTTTACCCGGGAAGCACTGAGCATTACTAAAAACGTAAATCCTGCCTATATAAACGGTGCATTGATCATTCTGGGAAAAACCCTGCTACGCCTCAAACGTTATCAGGAAGCCGAAGACACATTGCTGCATACACTGGCCACCGCGGAAAAGCTGAACATCGGTAACCAAATGGCCCACTCGCATGAAGCGCTTGCACATCTTTATGGCGCTACAGGACGATACCACCAGGCGTTTCAGGCGCACAAACGTTATGTGGCGCTGAAAGACAGCATCGAAAGCCGGCACATCGCCCATACCGTCAACCAGCTTGAAATGAAATTCCGTGTAGCGGAAAAAGATAAAGAACTATACCGTCAGGAACTGCTGATCTATCAGCAGCAGCGCCGTATTGACCGGAAAAATCTCCTGATCGTCAGCACCACCACAGGTACGCTTGTGCTGATGATACTCCTGGCAACCCTCTACCGCAACCGCCGGCACAAACAGCAGATCGTACAGCTCAAGGCCATGATGAAGGGAGAAGAGAAAGAACGCAACCGCATCGGCCGGGAGCTCCATGATGGTATCGGCGGTATGCTTACGGCGATCAATATGAACCTCGGGGCTATACAGAAACGCCATCAGGACCTCCCTCAGATGAAAGAATTTGATACCGTCGTCAGCATGTTGCAGGATATGGCGGCGGAAATACGCAAAACATCGCACAACCTCATGCCCGACATCCTGCTGCGGCACGGCTTCCCCGAAACCCTGCGCATGTACTGCGACCAGATCAATTCGGGTAATAACGTCCAGATAGACCTCCAGTGCTATGGCAACCTGGACAATCTCGACCGTTCCCTCGCCTTCTCCTTATACCGTATCCTGCAGGAGCTGATCCAGAATATCATCAAACACGCCAACGCCCAATATGCCGTTATACAGATCCGGCAATATGAGCAGCGGCTGACGATAAGCGTGGAAGACGACGGCGGCGGCTTCGACATCCGCAACAAATATGACGGCGCCGGTTTACAAAACATACGCTCCAGGGTAAAAGCCCTGTATGGACATATTTCTATAGAATCCGCCGCAGAAAGAGGAACAACCGTGTATATCGAATTTGACCTGGAAAAAGCGAACAATAACTAATCACCGGCAGAAAAATCAGTAAATTGCCATTTGTTGCATTGAAAATGGAAATTTTCGTCCTTCACTTTCAACTTTCAATTAAAAAGATATGAACATAAGAATTGCTGTTGCGGATGACCATCCTATGGTTATCATCGGACTGCAGAATATGCTGGCCAACTATCCCCATATTACTCTGGGAAGTACATATCCGGACGGTACCGAATTGATGAAAGGACTTGAAAAAGAGGTGCCTGATGTGTTGCTGCTTGATGTGCAATTACCGGGACAGCCGGGAGATGAGCTGGCGCCTGTAATCCTGAAAAAATACCCGGATCTGCATATCCTTACGCTAACCAATCTCGACAGCGCCCTGTGCGCGCATAACATGCTGCGGCAGGGCGTAAAAGGCTACCTCCTGAAAACCACCAACCAGAACACACTGATAGAAGCGATAGAGACACTGTACAAAGGCGAAGAATACATTGAACCTTCCATGCGGGAAAAGATTACACAGCTCAGCCATGGCAGAACACGGGAAACTGCACTGAAGTTCACACTTACACCCAGGGAAAAAGAAGTGCTGCAACTGATCGTGAACGGCGATACCAACAAAGACATTTCACAGAAGCTGCACATCGGGCAACGTACAGTAGAATACTACCGGTTCAATATTCTGCTTAAGCTGGATGTTAACAATACTGCTGCCCTTGTAAAGAAAGTGCTGCGGTTAGGACTTGCAGAATAAAGAATAAATACCGGCAGATACACAGGCTTCATTCCACAAGCCCCATCTGCATGGCTTTCTTAATCATACCGACCATATTTTTGGCGTCCAGTTTCTGCATCAGTCCCAGACGATAGTTTTCTACCGTACGATGACTGAGAAAAAGTTTATCAGCGATCTCATGGCTGGTATATTCTTCGGCAATTAACTGGAGAATATCTTTTTCACGTTGGGTAAGTTCAAGTGAATTCGATACTTTGTTACGTATTTTCAACGTATCTTTTACCAACGCATCCTTTACTTCCGGAGAAAGAAACTGCAGACCGTGATAAACACTTTCAATCGCTTCCAGCAACAGTGTATGTTCCGACGTTTTCAGCACATAACCGGTAGCTCCGCTGCGTAGCAGCGTTCTGATAAAAAAGATACTGTCATGGCTGGTAAGAATGAGTATGCGTGCAGAAGGATATTTACGTGTAATGATCCGTGTCAGCTCATCCCCCGGGACATCGGGAAGATGTACATCCAACAGCAACACATCCGGGACATTCTTTTGCAGGCCGTCCAGTAACGCCTGACCATTCGGATACAAAGCCGTCACTTCGATACGGCCATGTGCTTCCAGCGCATTTTTCAACCCGTTGAGCATCATGGGATGATCATCCGTAATTGCAACCCGTATAGGTTCCATAAAATATCATTGACATGCATTACACTTCAGAAAAACAGAATTATAAACCTTTTCTGAAATTACTTTTAAAAGTACATAAAAGAACAAGACAACTACATGTAAATAAAAAAAACAAGTGTTTTCACTTTATAAAAAGACAGGTATTTCCACTCTAATCCAATGGCCGGAAAAAAAGGATTTTGCGTAAGTTGATATAATATTTAAATCGTACACAAATATCTGTAATCATATCTTATTGTTTATGATAAAGCATTTTACAAAAAAATTTATAGTCGTTACCTTGTTTGCCATTCCGGTAAGTGCCCAGGTACCTGTTATTGAATGGGATAAAACTGCGGGGGGAACAGGCGCCGATCAATGTATGGATATCATACAAACCAGAGACGGCGGATATGTGGCAAGTGGCCGCACCACATCCGGCGCCAACGGAGATAAGACGGAAGCGGGACGTGGCGGGATCGATTACTGGATCATCAAACTCAATCCTGCAGGCACCGCTATCCAGTGGCAAAAGAGGCTGGGCACAAGTGCCGACGATATGCCGGCGGGTATCATACAGACACCCGATGACGGCTTTGTGGTATCGGGGCAGTCTAACGGCGGTGCTAACGGAGACCGTACTGTAGCCTCTTTCGGAATAAGGGACTATTGGGTATTCAAGTTGGACCCGACAGGGAATCCTCTCTGGCAAACAGCCTTTGGCGGCAACAGCAATGATATGGGCTATTGTATGGCTCCTGCGACAAACGGCGGTTTTATCATTGGCGGCGCATCCATGTCGGGCGCCACCGGCACCAGAACGGAAGCCAACAGGGGTGATTATGACTACTGGATCGTAAAGCTCGACAGCTCACGAAACCAGCAGTGGAATAAAGCGATCGGCGGCAGCGGATGGGAACAACAAAACATAGTATGGCAGACCCATGATGGCGGATACATACTCGGAGGCGGATCCCGCTCGGGTATATCGGGCGACAAAACAGGAGCCACATGGGGAGGACTTTATGATTATTGGGTCGTCAAACTGGATTCCCTGAGGAGTATCCAGTGGCAACGAACGCTGGGAGGTACAGGAGATGATTATCTTACGGGAATGCAGCAGACTGCAGACAGGGGATATATTCTGGCCGGGCATTCCAATTCCGGTATTTCGGGAGACAAGACAGAGGCATCAAGGGGAGGAATGGATTTCTGGATCATCAAACTGGATTCTCTGGGGAATATGCAATGGCAAAAAACAATCGGCGGTGCAGGAGAAGAAACTATTTTTTCGATGCATGGCGTCAAACAGACGGCAGATGGCGGATACGTCATTGCAGGAAGTTCCGGATCAGGCATCTCCGGCGATAAAACAGAAGCCTCCAAAGGCGGGCTGGATTATTGGCTGGTCAAGCTCACCCCTACGGGGAATATCCAGTGGCAGAAGACCATCGGAGGATCTAATGATGACCAGGCAAGAGCATTCCAGCTAACAGCAGATGGTGGATATATCATCGGCGGACTTTCAGCTTCATCCATATCAGGCGACAAAACAGAAGTCACCCGCGGAGGAGATGATTTCTGGATCGTAAAGCTGCGCCCGCCGTGCGATCATGTAAATACCTACGTGACAGATTCATTATGCATCGGCGGCAGCTATCAATTGCCGGGAGGCATAGTTACTACGACGCCCGGGGTATACACAGATACCTTCCGGACTCCGGCCGGATGTGATAGTATTATTATAACCACCCTGATGCATATGCAGGATAGCATATACCTGCATGCCAATGGCATATTAGGCACCGACACACTGGTTTGTGCAGGTACGCCCTATCAACTAAATGCGACTTATCCCGGAGCTATCGGATATAATTGGAACACACTGGCTACTACACCCAAAATAACGATCACCCAGGCCGGATCTTATTGGATGGAAATGACGTCGCTAAACGGATGTACCGGCAGGGATACCATAATCATCACATGGGTCCCTCCGCCAGTTGTAGATCTGGGCAATGATACCGGTATCTGTGACATAGACCTACCCTTATGGCTTAATTCTGCCCAGGAGCCGGGCGCCCATTACCTGTGGAGCAACGGGCTGTCGGATACACAAATGCTGGTGACCCGTAGCGGGAAACACTGGCTGAAAGTAAGTATCCACGGATGCGTCGTTAGCGATACGATTGAAATCACGGTAGTCCCTACGCCCGCAGTATATATCGGTAGCGATAGCGTCATTTGCATCCAGACACCGGCAAGGATAGGCATGGAACTTGCCGGGGCTGTATACCAATGGAATACCGGAGCAACCACTCCTTTTGTACACGTATCTGCAACCGGCGCTTACATATTGCAGGTAAACCTGAACGGATGTATGGTATCTGATACGATAAATATTACTGCCATGCCGGACCCGGATATCAACCTGGGACCTGACCGGGACATATGCCCCAAACAGGTGATCCTGCTGGATGCTACCTACGGCAATGACAGCCGGTATGAATGGGGAACCGGCGATATCTCCTCCGTTTATGCGGCTGCCTCAGCCGGGACATACCAGGTAACAGTAACATCGGCATACAACTGTGTCGGCCGCGACACCGTAATATTAAGCCACTACCCTATGCCGGTAGTATCGCTGGGTGCAGACACGACTGTTTGTGAAGAAACACCGTTGGCGCTTGTACCCTGGAACATCAATACAGATGCCTTACAGTGGTCGGACGGCAGCACCCTCCATACACTATACATAATGTATGGAGGTGAGTACACAGTAACTGCCATCAATAAATGCGGGACTGCGTCAGATACCATAATGATAAAAGATATCTTCTGTGAGATCTGGCTGCCGAATGCATTTACACCGAACGGTGATGGAAAGAATGATGTGTTCCGCGTGTTAGGTAATATGGGCAGGATAAAAACATTCGGGCTGAGTATATACAACCGGTGGGGAGAACAGATATTCCATACAAACGACAAATACCAGGGATGGGATGGTACATACCGTGGCAGGAATGAAATGTCAGGTACATACATGTATATGCTTGAATACAGCATGGACGGGAAACCTTACCTGGTTAAGAACAACTTTCATCTGATCAGGTAAACGGTAACAGAATACTTGCCGGCCGGTACTTCCACGAAAACGGAAGGTATTTCCTATATCGTATTAATGTCCCACAGAGCCGGCATGCGGGTCTGTGTTTCTCTGTATGCTAACGCCCGCCGCAACCATCTTCTATATGCAATATTATATTTCCTACGGGAGATGTACCTAAGAAAAAGTTTACCCTGACACACTGCATCATAACCGGAAAATAATAAGGGTAATCATTTACCTTTTTATTTCCGTGCTTCCGTAAATCCATTTACATCAAACATATCAACATGAGTATTTCCACTCCTTTTCAAAAGAAGTGTTCTCACTCTAATACCACTTATACAAAGTATGCAGTTTTGTGAATGAAGCAGCTACCTCTAATCCTGCTTGTTTTTTTCACATTAATCAATTTACGCAAATGAGAATTTTTCTATTTGTCATTTTCAGCTTTACGGTTATGATGTTACCCTGGCAGAGGGTTTATGCCCAGATTACAGATACTTCAGCCCAATGGATATGGGTATCAGGCACCACAGGTAGTCTGATTGCAGCCAGCTATGGCTCTATAGGAACCCCTGCGCCTTCTTCAGGGACGGGTAACCGCCACCCGGGCGCCCGGGCGGAAAATTATACATGGACGGATGCTGCCGGTAACCTGTATACCTTCGGTGGTTTTTTCAACCTGGCGAATACCTTCCAGGATATATGGAAATACAGTCCCGATGATGATACCTGGACCTGGATAAACGGAGCCAGCGGTTATTTGAAAGATGCAACACCAGGCGTCCAGACAGTCCCCGCTGCAGCCAATGTACCCGGCTGCCGGGCCAATAGCATCAGTTGGGTGGACAGTGCCGGCAATTTCTGGGTATTTGGGGGGCTCCGGAACCAAAATGGCATCCGGCGGAATGATCTGTGGAAATATGAAACATCCACCAATATGTGGGCCTGGATGAACGGGAATACTGCTAATACAACTGTAGCTGGTAATTACGGCACAAAAGGAGTAGCGGCGTCTACAAACCAGCCGGGCAGCCGGGGATACGGAGCACCCGCAGGATGGACAGATCACAAGAATGGAAAAATATATATGTTTGGTGGGCAGGGATGTGGTACGACTACCACGGTGGGATTCCTGTCTGATCTATGGGTATATGATATGGCCACCAATATGTGGACATGGATAGGGGGACCAGAAACAATACAAACCTCCAATATGGCCCGTTATGGAACAAAGGGAGTAGAGCACCCGGACAATTATCCCCTGGCCAGGCAAAACCCTGCCTATTGGCAGGACACATCAGGCATGTTCTATATGTTTGGCGGCGCAACCAATGTAGCTTCCGTTGGTTACACCTTAAATGATTTATGGCGATATAATCCTGCTACAAATATGTGGGCCTGGATGGCGGGGGATACCACGTTGGCAGACCGATTCGGCGAGTATGGCCAGAGAGGGCTGCCGGATGCAGCTAACAAACCGGGCAGCAGGCAAACAGCTCTGACCTGGGTAGACATACATGGTAAATTGTGGTTGTATGGCGGTTACGGCCTGGGAGAATCCGGTGTATTTGCCCGCCTGAACGATATGTGGCGTTATGATCCCGCCACCAATCAATGGACCTGGATGTTCGGCGATAAAAACCCCGGAACGGCAAATGGCCTTGCCGGTACTTATACGGCTTTAGGAGCGGTAGGGAAACCGGGCGCAAGAAGACAGTGTGATACGTGGGTGGATAAAGACGGGAACTTCTGGTTTTACGCGGGTGAAGGCACCAACAATACCGCTACCGCAAGTACGAGACTGGATCTTTGGAAGCTTGAAGCAGTTGTGCCGCCTATACCTGACCAGCCGGGTATGTTTACCACGGCCAGGCCGTTTGTCTGCATGGGCGAGTCGAATGTAACGTATAC
Organism: Flavipsychrobacter sp.; assembly: GCA_037190845.1. GTDB lineage: Bacteria > Bacteroidota > Bacteroidia > Chitinophagales > Chitinophagaceae > JBEBVQ01. Next base: position 27,029 of record JBBCJI010000029.1, read on the forward strand.
GGTACCTGTGGTAAGCGGCGCTACATCTTACAACTGGGAATACAACGGCACGAATACAACCTTCACTGCAAATACCCCCACCCCGACCAACAGCTTAAGCTTTGCCGCGAATGCAACAGGCGGGACACTGCGTGTGCGTGCGGTAAATAGTGCAGGTAATGGTCCCTGGCGGGATACTGCCATCACGGTGAACGCACTGCCGACGGTAACATCCACGAATACGGGCGCCCGGTCAATCTGCCAGGGAGATAGTCTCCAACTGACGGCGAGTGGCAGCAGCGGCGTGAGCTACCAGTGGAAAGAGGGTACGACGAATGTAGGCACGAACAGCGCAACGTATTATGCCAAGACAGCAGGCAGCTACACGGTGACGGCAACGAACGCCAGCAACTGTTCGGCCACTTCAACCCCGGCAACCGTACTGACGGTGAACACCCTGCCGACGGTTTCGTCCACGAATACAGGGGCGCGTTCGATCTGTTCGGGCGACAGCCTGCTGCTGACGGCGAGTGGCAGCAGCGGCGTGAGCTACCAGTGGAAGCAGGGTACAACGAACGTAGGGACAGGCGCTACGTATTATGCAAAGACAGCGGGCAGCTACACCGTGACGGCTACGAACGCCAACAACTGTTCGGCAACTTCTACACCGGCAACCGTGCTAACGGTGAACACTCTTCCGACGGTTTCGTCTACTAATACAGGCGCGCGTTCTATCTGCGCGGGTGACAGTCTTTTGCTGACAGCCAGCGGAACCAGCGGTGTAAGCTACCAATGGAAGCAGGGTACAACGAACGTAGGTACAGGCGCTACGTATTATGCGAAAACAGCGGGCAGCTATACCGTGACGGCTACGAACGCCAACAACTGTTCGGCGACTTCCACCCCGGCGACGGTACTGACAGTTAATACGCTGCCGACAGTGACATCAACAAATACAGGTGCACGTTCTATCTGCGCGGGCGACAGTCTGCTGCTGACAGCAAGTGGTACCAGCGGTGTGAGCTACCAGTGGAAACAGGGTACAACGAACGTAGGTACAGGCGCTACGTATTATGCAAAGACAGCGGGCAGCTACACCGTGACGGCTACGAACGCCAACAACTGTTCGGCAACTTCTACACCGGCAACCGTGCTGACAGTGAATACCCTCCCGATAGTAACGTCCACGAATACGGGTGCACGTTCTATCTGTGCGGGCGACAGTCTGCTGCTGACAGCAAGTGGCACCAGCGGTGTGAGCTACCAGTGGAAACAGGGTACAACGAACGTAGGTACAAACAGTGCTACCTATTATGCGAAGACAGCGGGCAGCTACACCGTGACGGTAACGAACGCCAACAACTGTTCGGCAATCTCGACTCCTGCCACAACGCTGACGGTTAATCCATTGCCGGTAGCCTCTGTAACGGTGGGTGGTGCTACGGAAGTATGTGCAGGAGAAACGGTGATACTGACAGCAGCTACGGTGAGCGGCGCGGACTACCAATGGAAAAACGGCGCCTCATCTGTAGGCACGAACAGCAATAGCTACGCAGCGGGTGCAACGGGTGCATATAAGGTGGTAGTAACGTATACATCAACAGGTTGCTCGGACAGCACGCTTCCGGTGGAGGTATATGTATATGATCGTCCTGTGGTATCGCTGGAGCCGGGAGATACAGCGTTCTGTGACGGCGGTCTGGTGACGCTGGAAGTAATAACCCAGGATACAGGTCTTACGTACCTGTGGAAGAACGGCAGCACAACGATCCCGCTTGCCAGCGCTTATTTCCTGGAGATCACTGAGACCGGAGCGTACACCGTGGTAGTGGGCAGGTCAGCAGTACCAGGTTGTGAAGACACAACGAATGAAGTTGTGGTGACGGTTCACCCGTTATCGGTTGCGGATGTTACCTGGGACGGAGAGCTGCTTCACGCGACACCGGGTTATGCTTCGTATCAGTGGAATACCGGCGGGCAAGGTATCATAGGCGCAACGGATTCTACATTTGAGCCTTCATCGGACGGAGGATACAGTGTGACGATAACGGACGATAATGACTGCAGCACGACATCCCCGGTGTATAATGTGACGAATGTGCATGTGGGAGACCTTATTGCTGTGAGCGTACAGGTATATCCGAATCCGGCAAAAGATGTACTATACATAAACGCACCAACACCTGTAACGGCTACCCTGAGCAGCATGGACGGACGGTTGTTACAGCAGCAGACCAATGCGCATATACTGCATATAGGCAGCTATGCAGACGGCGTTTACCTGCTCCGGATCACGGATAGCAATGGTGTGCTGATCAGGCATGATAAAGTACTGAAGCGGAATTGACATCATAGCGTTTACTCTTTAACGGAACAAAAACACAACCAGGGCAGATACGGAAAGCCTGCCCTGGTTGTTTACAAAAATGATCGAAACAAACCAGAGAACATATACCACTTAATCAGAAAAAAACGCATTCGGACGCTCAATGGCACAGCAGACTGTATAGTTCAGGAATATCATACAGGATAATTGTCCGCCTGTCTGCCACTGGTAAATATTTTTTTCCGGTCTGTCAGCGGCAGCTCTATGTAGATGGCCGTGCCACTACCATGTGTGGACTCTATTATCATATGGCCGCCCATAGCCTGGATACGGTCCTGCAGACCCTTCAGGCCAATACCCCCGATTTCGGCAGATTGCTTCATACCGGTTCCGTCATCTTCTATCGTAACGTATAATACGCCATCCCGGTTATTCAGCAATACGATAGCCTGGGTAGCGTGGGCATGCTTTACAATATTATGTACCAGTTCCTGGATAGTACGGAACACAGACAATGCCAGGCTGCTTTCCAGATGATTCAGGTCTCCATAAGTCTGCACCTCTATCTGCAGGGCATCTCCTTTGCTGACAAACGCACAAAAGGAACGGACTGCTTCTTCCAGCCCCTGACGTATCAGGCCATCCGGCATCAGGTTATGCGCCGTTTTCCGCACGTCTCCGGCCGTTTCCGTAAGCATCCGTATTACATGTTCCAGTTCCGGCTGGGCAGATAAAGCAGGATTTTTAACCCGGATGGTATCCAGGTAAAGTTTCATAACTGACAACTGGCTGCTGATCCCGTCATGCAACTCATGAGCAAACCGGATCCTTTCTTTTTCTTCTCCCTGCATCATAGCCTGGAGCAGTTCTATTTCATTTCCCTGTCGCATGCTGCGCAACTGTTCCACATGTAGTTTCTGGCGTTGCCGGTAATTCCGGTAAAACCCAAGCAGCAGCACGGCGAGGACAACGAACCCCGTAATGGTAGCCAGAATCCACATGTTTTTCTGCCCCAGCTTTATATGCTGCTCATTGATCAGCAATTGCTTCTGTGCTATTTCTTTCTGACTCTCCGCAGTACGGTATTTTACTTCAAGAAGATTTACCACCTCCATTTTATCCTTATTCAGCAGGCTGTCATTCAGCAGGTATGCAGCACTTCGGTGCTCGTAAGCTTGCCGGTAACTATTGGTCTGCTCATACAGATAAGCAAGCTGCTGGTGGATATACAGCATATGCTCCGGTATCCCTGAAGCTTCTGCTTTTTTGTAAGCCGCCTTGAGGTAGTGCTCGGCACGCACATAATCTTTCATTGCAAAAAAGCAACTTCCCAATGATGAGAGCGCGCCTGCTTTGTAATAGGGATTGACATTCCCCTTCACCCTAAATGCTGCCTCCAGATAAGTTATAGCCGCTTCATAATTTTCGTTTTTCAGTAATATATCCCCAAGGTTTTGTGACACCATAAACCGGACCTCGTCTGCTATCCGTGTCTCCACCGATAAAGCCCGCTGGTTGTACGCCCAGGCTTTCTGATCTTCCCCCATCCGGGCCAGCACGATTGCCTTGTTGACATATACGGCAGGCAGATTCCGGGCAAGATTCATTTTATTGGCCAGCAGCTCTGCTTTATTGAGATAATACAAGGCACGGGAGTATTCCTTCAATTGCAGTAAAGCGCTCGCTGTGCTGGTATAGATACGGCATAGCGGATTGGCGACTTCGGGCTCTGCCGCTATAGCGCTCTCGCCAAATGGAATCGCCTTAAAATAACATTCAAGCGCCTGCCGGTAATCTCCGCGGAAGTGAAATATATTCCCCATGTTATTCAGGGCACGGCATACGTTTGTAAACGTACGGATTGATTTATCACTTTGAGTCAACGCCTTCCAGAGCCATCCGTAAGCAACATCGTACTCCCCGCGGTAGATATATAATACACCTAAAAAAAAGTATCCCTGGAACACTGCCTCGTGATAACCGCGGCGTTCACTTTCCTCTACCCCGTGTTTAATAATCAGGATCGCACTGTCCTGGTTTTCCCGTGAGTCCTCCATACCCTGCTTGATCTGCTTATAAAACTGCATCGAATCCGGGAGGCTCCATTCATACGATATCTCTGAATCGGGAGATTCTACTATCGGTGGCTGGGCAAAAAGCCAGTATGGAGCAAACCCTGCAAATAAAAGAATGCAGATGATAAATTTTCGGCAGTATGCTCTTTCCTGGTTACCGATCATAAAATAAACAACATACGCTCCGGATAAAGTAAACCAGAGATACGTAAAAATAGGTATTTACATTTTATTGCCGGGTTTATCTCCGCCAAAAAATACATTAAATAATTTAAAATAAGTGTTTTCACTCCTTTTTAAAACGAGTATTCTCACTCTAATACTGCTTGTACAAAGTATGCAGTTTTGTAGATGAAGCAGCTACCTCTAACCCTGCTTGTTTCTTTCACATTAATCAATTTACGTAAATGAAAAAAATCCTACTTGTTATTTTCAGCTTTACGGTTATGGCTTTACCCTGGCAGAGGGTTCATGCCCAGGTAACGGATACCAATGCCCAGTGGAAATGGGTTGCCGGCACCACGGGTGCTACTAATACTACCCCGGTATACACTGCTAAAGGAACTCCCCAGCCAGCAACATCACACTATCCCGGAACGAGAGCCGAAACGGTTAGCTGGACAGATACTGCGGGCAACCTGTGGCTGTTCTCGGGATGTTATAATCTCCAGAATCACTTTAACGACGTATGGAAGTATAACCCCAATAACAATACATGGACATGGATGAATGGCGAGCAGAACTTTGGTACGGCGAAGAACGGGGCACGCGTGTCAGCACCGGGAGTACCGGATGCAGGAAATATGGCGCCGGGAAGGGAAAGTGCCGCCTATGCGGCAGACAGCGTCGGCAACCTGTGGGTATTCGGCGGTATACGCGTCCAGAATTCTACCAGAAGAAATGATTTATGGAAGTTTGATTCTTATGCCAATGAATGGACTTACCTGAACGGTACCACTACTACAGTATCACCTGAAATTGCCGGCAATTATGGCACAAAAGGCGTTGCCGCCAGCACCAACCAGCCGGGAGCGCGAGGTTATGGCAACGCGGTGGCATGGATTGACCATAAGACGGCAAAATTCTACATGTTCGGCGGAAGCGGTGCAGGGAATACCAGTACGCTTGGAATCTTGTATGATTTCTGGGAATACAATATGAATACGGGTATATGGACATGGATCGGCGGGGGTGATGCAACTACGACCGCCAAGGTGGGTATTTATGGCACCAAGGGCGTGGCGTCCTCGACCAACTATCCTCAGGCCAGACAAGGAGCCACCCGGTGGACGGACAACGACGGCAATTTCTGGATGTTCGGCGGAGCGACGACGATAGGAACCACAACTTATCGTCTAAACGATTTGTGGAAATATACGCCTTCCACCGGCATGTGGACATGGATGCACGGAGATAGCGTATTTGCTGACTATTTTGGCGTGTACGGACAGAGAGGCGTGCCCAATGCAGCCAATAAACCCGGTGGCCGGTCCAACGCGCCCACAACATGGGTGGATGCAAACGGCAAGCTCTGGATGTACGGAGGATATGGCTGGGGAGAGTCAGGGACTGCCAATTTTTTGAGTGATATGTGGCGCTATGATCCGGTCACCAATGAATGGGCATGGATGTTCGGTTCAAAAGCAACACTACAGGCAGGAACGTATACGGCCGTGGGATCGGTTGGAACACCGGGGGGCAAGTCGCAGGCAGTGGGATGGGTAGACCGGCAGAAAAACTTCTGGATCTATGGCGGACAGGGGACTACAACTGCTACTGCCACCGGCTTTAGATCAGATTTATGGAAACTCGAGGCAGTGATCCCTCCTACTCCAACCCAGCCAGGGCTCTTTACAACCGCCAAACCAAGTGTCTGCGCGGGCGAGTCGAATGTGATCTATTCTGTACCGTCGGTATCTGGGGCAACTTCATACGACTGGGAATATAACGGGACGAATGCGACCTTTACTGCCAATACAGTCAATCCGACAAACAGTGTAAGCTTTGCCACAAATGCCACAGGCGGAACCCTGCGTGTGCGTGCTGTAGGCAGTGGCGGCAGTAGCCCCTGGCGGGATACCACAATCACAGTGAATGCCCTGCCAACAGTAACGTCCACGAATACGGGCAACCTTTCGATCTGTGCAGGCGACAGCCTCCTGCTGACAGCAAGCGGCACCAGCGGTGTAAGCTACCGGTGGAAGGAGAGTACGACCAACATAGGTATAGGCGCTACCTATTATGCAAAGACAGCAGGGAGCTATACGGTAACGGCAACGGATGCCAACAACTGCTCGGCCGTCTCAACGCCGGCAACCGTGCTGCAGATAAACACCCTCCCAACAGTGACGTCTACAAATACAGGCGCCCGTTCGATCTGCGCAGGTGACAGCCTGCAACTGACGGCGAGTGGCAGCAGCGGCGTGACCTACCAGTGGAAGCAGGGTACGACGAACATAGGTACCGGCACTACCTATTATGCAAAGACAGCAGGGAGCTATACGGTAACGGCAACGAATGCCAACAACTGTTCGGCGACCTCGACTCCTGCGACCGTTCTGACGGTTAATGCCCTCCCCACAGTATCGTCCACGAATACAGGTACGCGGGCGATCTGCGCGGGCGACAGTCTTCTGCTGACAGCAAGCGGCACCAGCGGTGTAAACTACCTTTGGAAAGAAGGTACAACGAACGTAGGCACCGGGGCAACCTATTATGCAAGGACTGCGGGCACTTACACGGTGACGGCAACGAACGCCAACAACTGTTCGGCGACATCAACTCCTGCAACGACCCTGACGGTCAATACACTACCTGTGGTATCTGTAACGGCGGGAGGTCCTGTGGAACTGTGTACCGGGGGTACGGTAACGCTGACGGCCACACAGCTTTCCGGCACGGATTACCAGTGGAAGGATGGTACAACACCGGTAGGTACGAACACGGGTACATATACAGCAAGTGCGACAGGCTCGTACAAGGTAGTAGCTACAACAACAGCCACGGGTTGTGCCGACAGCACACAGCCGCTGGATGTATTTGTTTATAACCGTCCCGGGGTAACGCTGGTGCCTGGCGACACGGCATTCTGTGAAGGAGGTCTGGTGATACTGGAAGTAGAGAGTCTGGATACAGGCCTTACGTATCTGTGGAAGAACGGCGGCACGACAGTTCCCCTGGCGAGCGCTTTTTTCCTGGAGATCACGGAGACGGGTGACTATACGGTAGAGGTAGGCCGCGCTTCTGTTGCAGGTTGTGATACGGTAACGAATGAAGTAACGGTGACGGTTCACCCGCTGCCTGTAGTAGATGTGACATGGGACGGAGAAACGCTTCATGCGACACCGGGCTATGCTTCCTATCAATGGAATACAGGTGGCCAGGGTATTATAGGCGCTACGAACTCAACGTTCATTCCTTCTTCGAATGGTGTATATAGTGTTACAGCAATGGACGAAAACGGCTGCAGCAGTACCTCGGCCGCAGAGACAGTGACACATGTGGGGATAGGCGATCATGTCACCGTAGCAATAGAGGTACAGATATATCCGAATCCGGCAAAAGATGTACTGTATATCAAATCGTCAATACCTGTAACGGCTACTCTGAGCAGCATGGACGGACGGTTGTTGCAGCAACAGACAAATGTACATACGCTGTATATAGGTAACTATGCAGACGGCGTATACCTGCTCCGGATCACAGACAGCAACGGTTTCCTGATCAGGAATGATAAAGTACTAAAGCAGCATTAATATCTTAACTCATACTCTTTAACAGAACAAATACACAATCAGGGCAGATAGGTAAAGTCTGCCCTGGTTACTTACAAAATGATGAGGCAAGCCACAAAACGTATTTATTCGCAGCAATACAGCTATATTATATGAGCAGATACTTACCTATCATCCTTTTATTTTTGCAGGTTGTAACAACTTTCGCTCAAAAAGAGGACAACATCTGGTATTTTGGAAGAAATGCCGGCATTGATTTCAGCACCGGTTCTCCTGCAGTACTCACTAACGGTGCACTGAATACGTCAGAAGGTGCAGCAACTATATGTGACAAAAACGGGAACCTGTTGTTTTATACCGATGGACAAAGGGTATGGAACCGTAACCATAGCCAGATGCCCAATGGTACCGGGCTGGCAGGCCATTCTTCCGGAACCTCATCTGCACTGATTGTTCCCCGGCCGGGGAATCCCAACAGGTACTATATATTCACCGCAGGCAGTCATGACCAGTACTCCGGAAACCCTGCCGCCCCCATTCTGATGGCCTGGTCGGAAGTTGACATGACGCTGAGTGGCGGGCTGGGAGACGTGGTAACTGCAACCAAAAACACTCCGCTGTTTACTGGTTCTACGGAAAAGATAGCTGCTGTGAGACACGCAAACGGATTGTATTTCTGGGTGATTACCCAGCGTTTGTCCGATGGTGCTTATCAGGTATACCCGGTGGACTGTAACGGCATCGGCAACCCCATCATCAACAATACCGGAATTGGAAACATTACCAGTGGACTGGGATATTTAAAATTATCCCCCGATGGACGCAGGCTTGCCAATGCGATATGGGCTGTCGGCAACTTCCTGTATGACTTTGATAACGCTACCGGAAATATATCCAACCGGATAGATCTGGGACTGCCGTCCAATCACACATATGGGCTTAGTTTTTCTCCCAACAGCAACGTATTATATAGCGTGAGCCTTTCGGACGGCGTAATGTACCAGTGGAATCTGACTGCCGGATCCGCAGCAGCCATCATAGCGTCCCGTATAACAGTAGGCAATGCAGGAGGTACAGGCTCGCCATACAGAGGAGGTGCTATTCAAAGCGGCCCTGACAACAAGCTGTATTTCATACAATATAACCAGCCATATCTCGGCGTGATCCATAGTCCTGATATTGTTGGCGCCGGATGTAACCTGCAGCAAAATGTCGTTAATCTGCAGAGCAGAAACGGCGTACTCGGGTTGCCTACATTTATACAACGTAATACAGATACTACCATTATCAACCATGCCGGATACTGTACCAATGTCGCAACATCTTTTTCCATCACCGGAGCAGTTTATCTTGATTCTGTAAGATGGAACTTCGGAGATCCGCCCTCCGGCACGCTTAATACGTCGGGTAATATCAATCCTGCTCATCAATATACGACTGCAGGCGTCTATACGGTAAGGTTGATTAAATACCTCGACTGTATCTCCGATACGACCTATACAACGGTGCGGATAAATTCGACTCCGATTGTCGACCTCGGACCGGACACCTCCACCTGCGGAGATACGCTCATACTTTCGTCTGCCGTTACTTATACCAGTCCTTCATGGCTGTGGAATAACGGCGCCACTACCCCTACCCGCTCCATATCACAGACAGGAACCTACTGGCTGCAGGTAACTGAAAACGGGTGTACAGGAGTTGACACTATTCTGATAGACATCAGCCCCAATCTCGCAGTAGATCTGGGACCCGATTTTAATATCTGTGACAGAGATACACCTGTCATCTTACATACAGAGCAGATGCCCGGCACACACTACCTGTGGAGCAATGGCCTGTCTGACACAGTGATGCGCGTAACACGTACCGGCACTTACTGGGTAAAAGTTGAACGCAACAGATGTCAGGGCAGTGATACCATCCGTATCGGTATCATACCCACACCATTTATTTATATCGGAGCAGACAGCATTATCTGTGAACAGTTCCCTGCCCGGATCGGAACCGAGATCGCCGGCGCCACCTATCTCTGGAATACGGGAGAACCTACCCCCTATATAAATGTGAACAGCACGGACAACTACATACTGGAAGTGAATCTGGATGGCTGCATCGTCTATGATACAATAGAAATCACTGCTATGGCAGCACCGGATATTGATCTGGGTGACGACGACGATATCTGCCCGGAACAAACAATCGCACTCGACGGAAGTTATACTATAGGAAGCAGCTATCTGTGGAATACCGGCGAAGTAACATCTTCCATATCTGTAAGTTCGGAAGGAGTTTATTCTGTACAGGTAATTTCGGAATATGGCTGTATTGGAACAGACAGCATCATATTGAGCTATTATCCCAAACCTGTGGTAATGCTCAGCGCAGATACCACCGTATGCGAAGAAACGCCCCTGACGATTTATCCCCGGTTTATCAACACCGATTCGCTGATCTGGTCGGAAGGAAGCGTGGGTAATACATTAACCGTAAGATACGGTGGCGAATATGTAGTAACCGCTGTAAACAAATGCGGCACAGATACAGATACGATCCTGGTAAAGCAGATATTCTGCGATATCATGCTGCCCAATGCCTTTACACCCGACGGAGACGGGATCAACGACATCTTCCGCGTATTAGGTAACATCGGACGGGCCGAAGGATTCCGCTTCAGTATATTCAGCCGGTGGGGAGAATTGCTTTTCCATACACAGGACAAGTATAATGGCTGGGACGGGGTGCACAAAGGGCAGCCGGCTCAACTGGGAACGTACGTGTATTTACTGGAATACAGCATTGAACATAAACCCTACATACAAAAGGGAAATTTCCACCTGATCAGATAAAACGACAAAACTCCTATCTATGAACAACAGATACAATGAACCCAATGTTTCCGGATGGCTTACAGCTATCTTCCTTTTATTATGCCACACGGCCACACAAGCCCAGTTTACGAACGGAAATTTCAGTACCGGTACAGGCGGATGTTTGCCGGCAGCTACTGGCTGGACAAGCAATACCGGCTCAATGGCTGCAGAGCGTACATCGTTACTTCAACCACAAAGACCGGGAGACTTCTGGGTAGACCTTACCCCTTGCGGCAGTTTCGGGAATAACACCTGGATCGAGCAATCGGTTCCGATGGTAGTGGGAAACTGTTACCGGATCGAATTTGAGATTGCTTCTCACTGCGGGTGGGACGGCAGTGATGGCGGTGTGTATATTACACTGGACGGACAGCCGTTGGGCGGTCGTATTTATAATGATACCGTTTTGTGCGTAAGTCCGGCACAATTGGGCTGGAAACACCGTTCATCAATTGTGTTCGTGGCCCAGAATAACCCTACAGTAGTTCGTTTTACCGGTGAAGGTCGGTGCCGGGATACCAGAACAGGCACTTATCCCTGTGCCGGTCCCGGCGCATTGGCTAATCCCGGCGTGATTGCCCTGGATAATATAGTATTGGTACAGGCTTCGGGCCAGACCCTGTCTGTATCACTCGGCAACGATACGGTGTACTGCGATACGTTCACCCGTGTGTTGGATGCGGGTAACGCCGGACCTGGGACC
>JBBCJI010000030.1:0-179655 GCA_037190845.1 Flavipsychrobacter sp.
CATTACATGATTTGCTAAAACAATAATAATAAATTGCCGGATCCGAAAAACTACAAGTATATCTTAGAGCCTGTTTAAAATTTAGTCAGATCATGATTTGTACGAGTGGAAACATCCCCCTTCCCCCTCTTCGAAGGGGGAATTTGCACCGTTCTTTTGTCATAGCACTACTGAAGAATGGACTGATCGTCTCCCTTTGCGCGCCGAAGCCATAGCGCAGGCAGGCTGAGGGGAGAAATGTGAGGGGTGTGGGGACATTAATATATTTTTACTAATCATTTTTAAACAGGCTCTTATAAAAACAAGAAGAACAAGATGAAATTGATTTTGAGAAATGCACTGTCATTATGTGTGACAGGCCTGAGTGTATATTGTGTGCAAGCCCAGGAACGTGGATGGTTATCTGTTGTGACGGATGAGGTTGGGCTGACTAATCAAAGCGTATTTTGTATATCGGTAGCTGATATGAATAATGATGCTTACCCGGATCTTGCAGTCATCAAAGGCGGATGGGGTGTTGCTGCGGAGAATACGATCCGCCTGTACATGAATGTAGCGGATGAATCCGGAGGAGGAAGGCGATTTGTAGATGTAACGGAAGGCTCGGGAGTTAATGACCGACCGGGAAGCGCTGAGCCGAGCCGGGGTACGCTGGTTATTGCACTGGCAGACGTGAATAATGACGGTAATATAGATCTTGTGCGTGGCACCTATTATCACCGTCTGGGTAGTTTTACAGATCGCGGAGATCGTTGTGAAGTATTGCTGGGCGACGGCCGTGGTAAGTTTGTGCTTGTTGCCAATAACGGACTTCATGAACTGGGACTGGTTAATACGATCGGAATGAGCTTCCTGGATTACGATAAGGATGGGAATATAGATTTATTCATCGCGAACTATTCGAAGGATCACGATAACAATATATGGACTCCCGGATACCTGATGAGAGGGAATGGAGACGGTACCTTTACCGATGTTACAGCAAAGGCGGGTATTAACCAGGCGGAGCCAATGTATGGCAGCACTGTAGTAGACTGGAATAATGATGGCTGGCCGGATATCCTGACCGCGCCGTATTGTCGTACGAATGGAAAGCTGTGGAAGAATAACGGCAACGGTACATTTACGAATGTAGCATCAGAGGTGGGATATAATGCCCGCTATATGCAAGGTGATGGAGGGCAGAATTTATGTATGTGGAGTAATGTGCCCGAGGATTATGATAACGATGGAGATATGGATTTTTTCTTCAGCCTGGTGCATGGTGGTACGGGCGCTAATGAGGGACGATCCGCGATGGCTTTGAACGGAGGGGTAGCAACCGGCTATGAATTGACGATGGATCGCAATATTACACAGCGTAAATCCCCTCAGTCCGATCATCTCGGTGATTATGATGCCTCCTGGTTTGATATAGACAACGACGGTAAGATGGATCTGGTGATGGCTCAGGGTTATTATCGTTCCAATACGGATCGTTTGTATGTCTTTCATCAGAAAGATCCGCAGCGCCTGGTAGATATAACGGGAGACATGGATATGGTTATTCCGGAGACGAACAACCTGCACTTGCTGGAGGTAATGGATTATGATCTGGACGGGGATGACGATATCATCCTATGCAGGGATGCGGCACCTCAGCAAATGCATTTGCTGCGCAATGAGATTGGTCAGGATAATAACTGGATCGGTATTCGTCTGATGGCGCCGCAGGGTGTTAATAAGAGTTGTATAGGCACACGGATTTACGTTTGGAGTGGAGGCGTACAGCGGATGCGCGAGGTATATGCCGGTCGGGGCAATGCTTCCGGTCAGCAGCCTTTTCTGACGTTGTTCGGGTTGGGGGGGAATACGGTTGTGGACTCTATGAAGATCGTCTGGCCGGATGCTGCAGGTAGTGAAACAATAATAAGGAACCCCATCGTGAACCAGTATCACGGCGTCACAAAAAATGGTCTGTCTGTAGAAAAGCGTATACCCGGGGATAAAGTAAAAGCCGGATTGAAGTTGTATCCGAATCCGACATCAGGATATATGGTAGTTCAGTTGTCTTCCGATGAACAGATCCGTGAGATCCGGATGTTTGATGTGACAGGACGAGCATTGGAATACCGAACATATAACGGGACCGCTGAGTCTGTGTATTTTTCATATGGAAATTATGCTCCGGGGCGTTACCTGCTTCGCGTATCAACGACTGGCGGTAATGCATTTTTTACAAACTTTGTGCACCAGTGAGATTATTATCCGGCTTGTATTGGTATAATAAAAGAACCGCGCTTCTGATGAAGCGCGGTTCTTTTATTTAGTAGTGTGCTGAAAAGATTAAGCAATCTCAACTTCAGCACCAGCTTCAGTCAGTTTCGCTTTCAGATCTTCAGCTTCAGCTTTGCTGATACCTTCTTTCACTGCTTTCGGAGCACCGTCAACCAGTTCTTTGGCTTCTTTCAGACCAAGACCAGTCAGTTCTTTAACGATCTTAACGACGTTCAGCTTAGAAGCGCCACCGCTCTTCAGGATCACGTCGAAAGATGTTTTTTCTTCAGCAGCAGCGGCGCCTTCTCCACCACCTGCAGCAACTACTACTGCGGCAGCAGCGGGTTCGATGCCGTAGTCTGCTTTTAATACGTCAGCCAGTTCCTGTACTTCTTTTACAGTAAGGTTTACTAAGGACTCTGCTAATGCTTTTACGTCTGCCATTGTTATGACTTTTTAGATTGTTGAAAAATGGTTTGTTTTATATTGTGACTTGGAAGCCATGTTTAATGTGGGAAATGTGTTGGATGTGACGAATATATTATCACGTCACATGGACATTACCCGGTAATTTATTCTGCGGCCGGTGTTTCTTCAGCACCAGCAGTATCACCACCTTGTTTTTCTGCATGTTGCAGCAGGGCGGAGATCACGCGGCGTGCCGGAGATTGCAGCAGACCGATAACTTCACCGATAAGCTCGTTTTTGGTTTTGATATTTTTCAGTGTGGCAAGCTGGTTGTCACCGAGGAAAATATCTTCACCGATAAACGCGGCCTTCAGTTCCGGTTTTTCCTTTTTGGATGCAGTACGGAAAGCGCTGAGGATCACTGCCGGTTCTTTCGGACTGTCGGAAAACATCAGGGCAGTAACGCCATGCAGCGCTTCATAGATGCCTGCATATTTTTCATTATTGATGCTTTCCAGCGCCTTTTTGATCAGCGTGTTTTTCGCCACTTTCATTTCCACGTTCTTTTCGAAACAGGCGCGGCGCAGGGTACTCACCTGTGCTACTGTCAGTGATTCGGTATTGGTAATGTAGAAATTATCGTACTGGCTGAATTTTTCTTTCAGCAGTTCTATTGCTTCTGTTTTTTGAGCAGGTGTCATTTCAAATGCTTTTAAAAAGATTAATAAAAACCTGTCCGGGGTTATGCTACGGATTTTGTGTCAATAGCAAGGCCGGGACTCATGGTCGATGCCATGCTGATGCTTTTCAGGTATTGACCTTTTGCGGTGGCGGGTTTCATACGCACCAGCGTGTTGATCAGTTCCTGTGCATTCTCGGCGATCTTATTGGGATCAAAAGAGATACGGCCGATGGAAGCATGTATGATACCGGCTTTATCAATCTTGAAAGC
The DNA here is from genome assembly GCA_037190845.1 of Flavipsychrobacter sp. Lineage (GTDB taxonomy): Bacteria > Bacteroidota > Bacteroidia > Chitinophagales > Chitinophagaceae > JBEBVQ01. The sequence goes on from JBBCJI010000030.1 coordinate 3,617, forward strand.
GATTTTGCCGCCCTTTACATCTGTAACGGCAGTAGCAACGTCGTTAGTAACCGTACCGGTTTTGGGGTTGGGCATCAGGTTGCGTGGACCGAGTACTTTACCCAGACGTCCGATTTTCGGCATTACCGAAGGTGTGGCCACGATAACATCTACATCGGTCCATCCGCCTTCAATTTTCTGAACAAATTCATCCAGACCTACAAAATCAGCGCCGGCAGCTTTTGCTTCGGCTTCTTTGTCGGGTGTGCAGAGTACGAGTACCCGTTTTGTTTTACCGGTGCCGTGGGGCAGGGTAGCAGTGCCACGGATAGCCTGATCTGCTTTTTTGGGATCAACACCCAGGCGGATGTGTACGTCTACAGAGCTGTCGAATTTAGTGCAGTTGATGTCTTTTACCAATGCACTGGCTTCTGCGAGCGTATATTGTTTGTTTTTATCGAGCTTGGCTTCTACAGCCTTTCTTTTTTTTGCGATTGCCATTGTTACAAAGTTTTAAATAAGGTGAACCAATGGGTGTTATTTGGCAAATGGTGATTCGCCGTCAACAGTGATACCCATGCTACGAGCGGTACCGGCAACCATTGTCATGGCGCTTTCCAGGGTGAAGGCATTGAGGTCGGCCATCTTATCTTTGGCGATCTCTTCCACCTGCGCCCATGTTACCTTACCTACTTTGTTACGGTTGGGTTCTTTGGATCCTTTCTGAATCTTAGCGGCATCCATAATTTGTACAGCAGCCGGAGGTGTTTTAATAACGAAGTCGAAAGACTTGTCTGCATAAACTGTAAGCACTACGGGAAGTACTTTACCCATTTTGTCCTGCGTGCGTGCGTTGAACTGCTTGCAGAATTCCATGATGTTCACGCCTTTGGAACCGAGCGCTGGGCCGATGGGAGGCGCCGGATTGGCCTGGCCGCCTTTTACCTGCAGCTTTACATAGCCGGTGATTTCTTTAGCCATTTAGCTTTTCTTTTTTTGGTGTTAACGAATTGTTTGATGCGGTTGCCCGCAACAACTCTCCCAAATGCAACCTTATAATAAGAGCAATATGAGAATTGGAGCGCAAAGGTAGGTGGAATCACACATAAAAACAAAAATTTTGTTTTATTTCACCTGGCGAATGATTTTTATTTATTATGCGACAGGGAATGGTTACATTAATCCCAACTCCATAGCGGCCTTTACAAGCCCGATGGCATTCTTCACTTCCAATTTCTGGATCAGGTTATGACGATGATTTTCTACAGTCCGCAGACTGATATATAACTTATCGGCAATCTGCTGGTTGTTGTACTCCATGGCAATCAGTTGCAATACGTCTTTTTCTCTGGCCGTCAATCGCTTCTTATCTGCAGGTCCCCGGCGTTTTGTTTCCAGTACATCGCGCAGTAAACGCTCCTGTATTCCCGATTCCAGGAATAGCTGACCTTTATATACTGTTTTTATCGCGTTTATGATCTGGTTTTTATTAGCTGTAGTTTTTAACAGGTATCCTTTACAGCCTTCTTTCATCATATCTTGTATTACCAGCGGAGATTCGATCCCGCTGAGGATGATTATTTTGACGGAAGGAAAATTCCGGGCAAGTTCCGCGGCAATCTCCTGTCCTGTCTTATCCGGAAGCTGAAGGTCCAGCAGCAAAATGTCTGGTGTGGATTTGTGTATGTTATTGAAGAGTTCTTTAGCTGATTGATAAGTGCCTGCAATCTCAATATCCGGATCTTCAGACAGTGCATTTTGTATGCCATCCAGCAGCATCAGATGATCATCGGTTATGGCAACTTTTATGGGCATTATTCAGACGTGTTCAGCATAAAATTAATAAGAATAACAAGGACTAAATTAGCCATTTATCTTCAAACTCAATATATACTGTTGTCTCTTTACCCGGTCTGCTGCTGATGTCTATTGTGCCGTTCAGTTCGGCTACCCTTCTTTTCAGGTTTGCAATACCTACTGTTTGATAATCCTCTTGTAAAACCCTTTCATTCATCCCTATGCCGTTATCTTCCACTGTAATACTTAATATCCCTTCCCTGAAGCTCAATTGTACCAGCAGCAGGGTGGCGTGCGCATGCTTCAGAGTGTTCTGTATCAGTTCCTGTATCATCCTGTACAGGGATAAAGTAACGTTGTTATCCAGCTTCGGGATTGCTCCGTAAAGCTGGAAGTCTACGTCTATGTGCGCATTCCGGGAAGTCTTGTCGCAAAGATTGGCAATGGCTTTTGTCAATCCCTGCTGCAGCAGTGTTTCCGGTATCAGGTTGTGGGCAGTGGAGCGCAGGTCGGTTATAGCTTCCTCAAGCTGCCGGGCAACCGGATTTAACTGTTGTCCGTCAACCGGAGCACCTTTATCCTGGATCACATTTACATTCAGCTTGATGCCCAGCAACTGGCTGACGATGCCATCGTGTAATTCTTTTCCAATCCTTTCCCGTTCTTCATTTTCTGCTTCTGCTTTGGTTTTCAGCAAGTTGATCTTCTGTTGCTGACGGAGAAACAATAGTGACGTTTTCTGTTTGTTGCGGTTGTTCCTGTAAACCACTACAAATAAAAGACAGACCAGGGCGCCTGTTATGGCAATACTGGTAATCCAGAAATTTTTCTCCCGCAGCTTGCTGTCCTGGATCTGCATAATCATCTTCTGCTCGGCAAGCTGCCTGTCTTTTTCTGCGGTTTTGTATTGCTGTTCTATATGTGTTACCCTTTCTGCATTATTTCTCCCCGCAATACTGTCTTTAATGCGGTAGTATTTTGTCTGATACTCCAAAGCCTTTTTATAGTCTTTTAAGCCGATGTTTACGTGATACAGGTTGAGATAGGCGTTGTAGATATTTTCGATCTTACCTTTTTCCAGCGCAAGTGCGATGCCTTCCTGCAGGTACGCTTCGGCTTTTCTATATTCCCGGTTGCTTTGGTAAACCAGTCCCATGGTATAGGATGCCTGGATGATATCATCAAAACGATTGCTGTTTCGGGCAAGTGTATAACATTCTTTGGCCAGACGGATGGCATGGTTTATGGAATCGGGAATATCTGCATTGTAATATGAAATTACAGTCGCCAGCATACCGTATATCTGGGGCGGTATTCTATCCTTCCTGGCTTTCCATATACCCAGTGCCTGATACAGATACTGTTTGGCTTTTTCATAGTCCTTCATGTCATAATAAAGAACCCCGATATTGCTGAGCTGTCCCACCATAGACCCCGTATCCTGAAAGACAGATGCCAGATGATATGCTTCCTTAAAGTATCTCAGCGCTTTCCCGTCTGAAGAAATTCTGGCCTGTATGGCCCCTGCTACGGATTTTGCAAGAATGACATCTTTGTAATTCAGGCTGTCAATAGGCTTTAGCAACAGCAACGAACTTCCATAGTAATACAGGGAAGAGTCATATCTTCCTGCCTGGAAGTAAGCATATCCTATGCTGTTGATCAGCCTCGGGAGCAGATATTTTGATATCCCGGGCTCCTTGAACAAAGTGAGTATGACAGGGCGCAGCTTCAGTATATGATCAAAGTTCCCGTTTGCTTCATACAGTTTGATTAAAAGAGCGTATGCTTCTATAAGCAAGTCGTTTTTTTGCTCCGTATTCTTTATAAGCGCTATCTGCTTTGTCAGATAGTCTATAGCCAGGCCAATATCCCGGTGCTGGTACAGCAGCGTAAGATTCCTGTAGGCGGCTATTTCTCCTTCTGCAAAATTCAGCGACAAGCTCAGTCTTAATCCCTTATTAGTCATATGCAGGGCAGAGTCCCATTCCGTCGTTATTTTCTTTTCTGCATGTCTGAGTAATGATCTTATATAGAGACTGTCTCTTTTTGGGATGAATGCTCCCGATGCAAGGAAATTACCGTTCTGCGCGCAGCATTCGCCGGTATATTGCAGGTGCGTACTCATGATTAATATGATGAAAAGCGCCTTTGCATATATCCATCTGGTCATTGCTCGCAACATCGTGGTGTATGATAGAATAATAAGAACTAAAAGTATTTTATAATTCTATCGTTGCAAAGCAGATTTGAAAAATTAGGGGTTTTTACTTACGCGTTAGGTGTTATTACCTGTTTTAGAAAATAGGGGTATTTTCTGATGATAACAAACAGTAATGTGGATAGTTTTGTATAGTGCTTTCAGACAGGATGAACTCAGAAAATCCCATGCCCGATGGGTTTATATTTACCAGGCTGGCGGTATGCTATTGATAAAATGCCTCATGTTGTTTGTCTGACTTATGAACTATTATTAAAGTATTTATAATGAAAAAAATATACTTTCTGAATTTGATATTTATTATCCTCTTTATAATTTCCGGTGTGCTCTGTGGAGAAGTTGTACATGCACAGACGTATTGTAATTCGAGATTCTATGACGGGAGCCTTGAATATATAAAGAATGTTACTTATGCGGGAATAAATAATACCACAGGGGGAACCGGGCCTGCAAGTGATGCCCCTCCTGTTGATTATACCGGCGGTACTCCGGCTGCCGTTACCATTGGCAATGCCGATATATTGTCGGTAACGCTCGGAGGAACCGGTTTTATTGACGAATATATATACGCATTTATAGATTGGAACCATAACGGTGTTTTAAATGATATAGGGGAAGTATATATGCTTGCCAGCGCCACTTCATCCGCCGGGCCGCATACGATATCCGTTACGCCGCCTTCATGGGCGCTCACAGGCAGCACGAGGATGCGGGTGATGGTGGATTATGAAGGAGCCGTCCCGGATCCGTGTGTAGATGATGACGGGGGAGAGGCAGAAGATTATACGGTTATTGTTTCATCCGGCGGTTCTCTGCCCTGCGATACAGCTACATATCCCGCATCCGCCGTTACTGTGGCTGCCCCTGTTTCCGGTTGCCATTCGGACACGGTACGTCTGGGTATTACGTCTTCCGGAATATTGCCCGGTGTGCCGGGTGTACTTTATCAATGGCAGTCGGCAGCAAGTATATCCGGTGTCTGGACGGATCTGGGAACGCCAGGTACGGCAAATATCTATAAGACAACTATACAGGCTGATACAGTTTATTTTCGTTGTCTGGTGCAATGCGGAGGCACTACACGTCTTACGGCTGCTTCCACGCCTGCAGTAAGCAGAATCCCGGAACCGTCCATAGATAGCATTATAGCGTTGGAAATGGAAACCGGTACGTTTACTTTCACTCCGGCAGGAGCGCGGCAGGTGGATTCTTTCCAGTGGGATTATGGCGATAGCCACAGATACACTTCATCCGGCTTTCCGGCATCCGTAAGTCATATCTATACGGATTCGGGCTCGTACAACGTTACGCTTGTTGTTTATAATCAGTGCGGTATGAATTTTGTCCGGAGGCAGGTATCCACCAGCGGTAAGACTGACGATCCCGGCCAAGACCCGGAGACAAAGATCATTGCTGTCTCCGCACTCAAAAATATCAGTGTATATCCCAATCCGGCTTCAGGCAAACTGACGATAGAGAATAACAGACGTTTTCCCATACAGTCGCTCAGCCTCGTTAATATGACAGGACAGGAAGTGCCCCTGCCGGCTACGGGTCGCAACAAGGTGGAGGTGGATATAAGTACACTGGCGCCGGGTTTATATATCCTCCGGATCGAAACAGTTGATGGCAGATTCGATAAGAAGGTCGAAATTGTAAAGTAGTTAATTGTAATAACTGTCTAAAATCCGTCTTATGACGAGTTGTTTTTTTACTTTTAAATTATGCTGCTTCTTCACCATCCTTGCCGGCAGCATGATTGTATACGATACTTATGCACATAGCGAATCGGGCTTTGCTCCGAATCCTCTTGATTTTATTGAAAATAAAGGTCAGTGGACCGGTGAAATAAAATATAAAGCTGAAATCCCGGACGGCGCACTGTTCATTACTGATAAGGGTTTTGTTTATAACTACGTGAGCCATGATGATCTCGACAGGATGCATGGGCATTCCTCTGGTACACACAGGAAGGAAAATGCGGATTTAAGCGAAAAAATGATACGTTTCCATGCGTATAAGGTAAACTTCGAAGGGGCCAATCCAGACCCCGGATACATCCCTCTTGAAAAAAGAGAAAGCTACCACAATTACTTCACAGGTAATGATCCTTCCATGTGGGCAGGGTATGTAGGCTTATACGGAAAGATACTGCAGCGGAATGTTTACAACGGAATTGATGTGGCCATATACAGCCGCGGCCATGCAGTAAAATATGATTTTATAATAGCTCCCGGCGCTGATCCCGGCCGGATCGTCTTGTCATTTGATGGCGTATCTCCCGAGATCACCAGCGATGGTTTTCTCAGGATCAGGACATCCGTCAATGAGGTAATGGAAAAGCCGCCGTACTGCTATCAGCAAATTGACGGCATGGAAGTGCCTGTGCCTGGCAGGTACAGGCTTGAAGACGGCCGGCTGTCATTTGATCTCCCTGAAGGATATGACACGGCATACCCGCTGGTTGTTGATCCTGAAATGGTCTATATCACCTGGACCGGTGCTACGGGGGCGGGGCACAGCTATGCCTATTCTTCCGCTTACGACAGCGAAGGTAATATGTATGCCGGAGCACGGGTTACAAGCATCAACTGGCCGGTAACGACCGGTGCTTATCAGATAGCCTCGGGCGGAGATCATGACATCGCGGTCAATAAATACAACAGGCAGGGGAATGGTCTTATATACTCTACCTATTACGGAGGCGCCGGATGGGAGGCGCCTCATGTGCTGTATGTTAACGCGAGGGGGGAGCTGACGATTGGTGGCAGCACTACTTCGCCGGATCTGCCGGTAACTCCCGGTTGCTATGATAATACCGGTAACGGAGGAATAGATTTATTTGTTGCGCGGTTCAACGCTTCGGGAGCGGTGCTCACAGGAGCTACCTATATCGGCGGTAATTCTGCGGAACCCAGGCTGCTGGGCATAGGAATGAACTTCGGAGATGTGAATGCTACCGGGTATTCCAATGAGCGGGATATGACACCGCCGGTAGAACTCACTACGGATGCTGCAGATAATGTCTGGGTGGTAAGCAATACCAATTCTACCAATTTTCCTGTGACATCCAATGCTGTGCAGCCGGTTTATGGCGGCGGCGACCTGGATGGCGTGGTCTTTAAGCTTAGCCCGGATTGCAGCCAGTTGCTGTACAGCAGCTATCTTGGTGGCAGCAATACAGATATTGCCAGCACGATCCGGTTCAATCCTGATAGTAATCTGGTAATATCCGGAAGTACCACCAGCAAGGATTTTCCTACGACTCCGGGAACACTGATGCCCACACCGCCGACTTCCGTCGGGTGCACCAATCCCAGCGGCATATGTATAGACGGTTTTGTGACCATCATTAGTCAGTCAGGTACGATATTACACGCTACCTATATCGGTACGCCGCGACTCGACATGGCAGAAAAGCTGCAGGTTGATTGCGAGGGAAATGTGTATATACTCGGGCGTACCTCCGGCAATTATCCCATATCTCCGGGGGTATACCGGACAGTGAACGACGGCGGTATCTATATAGACAAACTGAGCTCCGATCTGTCCACCTCCCTGCTTTCTACACGTATGGGTAGCGAAACTTTGGGTAATCCGGCCGCGTTCCCTTCGGCATTTATGGTAGACCCCTGCGGTTACGTATACCTTTCCTATTTTGCGATCAACTACCGTACTTCCGACTTCCCTGCCGGTCATCCTATCACGGCAGATGCCTTCTATAAAACCCACTCCGCATTCTGGATGGGCCGGTTAACACCCGGCTTTCAAAGCCTGGATTACGGCTCTTTCTTCGGAAACCTGAGCAGCCTCGACCATATCCATCAGGGAGTGAATCGCTTTGATCCGGAAGGGATCATATACCATGTGTTCTGTCCGAACCCCGCCGGCCAGGCAACCATCCCCCATACCGATCCTTTCTCCTGGGCGCCGGTAAGACGGAATACGCCATCGGGCAATCCGCATGATATGGTGAGCTTCAAGCTCAGCTTTGAAGATAATAACCAGCCCCTGAAGGTGGCGCTTACCGCACCCGGAGGCGCCAATGACAGTCTCCCCCATGCTGTGCGGGGGTGTAAGCCGGCGTACATTCATATAAGCCGTGATTCTGCCGGCACAGATCCGGTTACGGTGAAGTACCTGATCAGCGGTACAGCCGTGAATGGTGTGGACTACCGGCAGATAGCCGATAGTATCGTTATTCCGTCCGGTCAGTTGACGGGCGTTATTGAAATTGCTCCCGAACTGGTTTCTGCCCCTTCAGGCGTCAAAGAGGTTGTGATATCTGTCGTGTCTCCCTGCAGTTGCGGAGACATACTTGATGAGATACGTGTGCTGATCCATGATTCACTTTATGTACGGATGATGACATCCCCGGACACCGTATGCCCGAATACGGTGGCACCCGTTACTGCAGAAATTGACACCACACTGGATTACGTATGGAGCCCTCCAGAGCAGATACCCGATCCGCTGCCGTTGGGGCTTACGATACATCCTGCTCCGTCTGCTACACAGATATATACAATTACGGTTTCCCAGCCCGGGGCACCGGCCACCTGTCCTCCCAGGAGTACAGGGTGTGAAATGTTTGTCGAGCCGTTCCCTGAGCTTAGCGTATCACCACAGGGAGATACGATATGCGAGCAGCATTCGTTGCCGGTAAAGGTAACGGTGTCGCCCCCGGGCGTCGCATACCAGTATCGCTGGTCTCCGGCCGCTTATTTTATTGAAGATACCACAGCCGCTGATAATATCTTTCATGCACCGGCAGGGGCATACATATTGTACGTGACGGTTACCACCCCAATTGCTGCCTGCAGCGTTACGGATAGTATTATGATACATGTTGTTCCCGGATTCAGGTTTGCCTCGGTCTCGCCGGCAGATACGACAATCACTTACGGCGACGGCATCCGGATAAATCCTGCCGGAGATCCGCCGTATGAATGGCAATGGTCGCCGGTCGCCTGGCTCGATGATCCGCAGTCCTTCACTCCCTATGCCGCTCCTTTGGAAGATATTGTTTATACCCTGGTGGGAGCAGACCCCTATGGATGCAGGGATACCATCTACACGGATATCCGTGTACGCTATGATCCCGTTATGAATATCCCCAACGCTTTTTCTCCCAATGGAGACGGTCGGAATGATGTGTTTCGTGTGACGGGACTGAAATTTGAAACGCTCAAAGAATTTAGAGTGTTTAACCGGTTCGGACAGCTCATGTATTATGGTACCGATCCGAAAGACGGATGGGATGGTATGTATCAAAGCGGAGAAGCCCCCGTAGGCGTTTATTATTATTCTATAACACTTATGCTCCCCGATAATACGGAAGCATTTTTCAAAGGAGATGTTACGCTTATACGCTAAGCATTATGCGTGTATTTGTAAACAAATCAGTAAAGAACCGAAATAAAAACAGTAGATCATGAAACAGAAAATTCTATTAGTAAGTATAGCCTTATTGCTGGCATCGGCAGGCCAGGCTAAGATCTGGTATGTAAAAGAAGGCGGTGCAGGAGCAAAGAACGGCAATAGCTGGGCCGATGCGTCCGATTTACTCCAGGCTATCATTAATGGAGCTGTAGCAAATGATACGATCTACGTAGCAGCTGGCACCTATAAACCAGACAGGTCGCTGGCAGGTACGGTCGGTAGCAACAGAGATAATGCCTTTTATTTTACCAAAGTGCTGAAAGTATTCGGTGGTTTTCCCACTACCGGTTCTCCCGGATGGGCTACAAGGGACTGGGGGCTTTATCCGACTATTTTAAGCGGTGAAAGAGGTGTGGCCGGAGATGCTACTGATAATTGCTATCACGTCGTAGTCACAGGAAACGTAAGCAATGCTTTCCAGCTTGACGGATTTATCATTACAGAGGGTTATGCGAACGGGAGCAATAATAATACACTTGGCGCTTATCCCATAAGTCGTGGCAAGGGTGGCGGATGGCATAATGCGGTAGGTAGCCCTTCTGTTTCCAATGTCAGGATTATCAATAATTCGAGCGTGGGTACGTTGGGTGAGGGCGGCGGATTTTTTAATTCAAACGGCTCTCCTGTATTGGTTAATGTCGTTATCAGCGGTAATGCAGCACAAACAGGCGGTGGATGGTGTAATTTTAAAAATACCGGGCTGCCGAACTCCGCTGCGATAAATCCGGTACTGACGAATGTAACGATCAGTGGTAATAAATCTGTTGGAACTGGTGGCGGATGGTATAACCAGGCAGGTAATCCGGTACTGAAAAACAGTATTATTTATAACAACTCAGCAGCCACAACCCCCGGACTGCATAAAGCCGACGGGACTCCGGCCATATCGTATTCTCTGATACAGGGCGATGCCGGTGGCACTAATGGTAACTTAAACGGGAATACTGTTAATCCGCTTTTCACAAACCCGGCATTACCATCTGCAGCGCCTACTGCGGCAGGCGACTATAGCTTAAGCGGCTGCTCGCCCGTTATTAATCAAGGCTTGAACAGTAGTGTGACAGGCATTAGTAAAGACCTGGCAAACAACGCACGTATTGCGGATGGTACGGTTGATCTCGGAGCCTATGAATATCCCGGCCCGCGTCTTGTCATTACAAATACGATCAACACTGCGATTTGTGTGTATGATTCAATCCTGTTCAATAATGTATGGCGCCGTACTGCGGGTCAATATACCACAGATACGCTGCTCAGCCCGTCCGGCTGCGACAGTGTGGCCATACTGAACCTCACGGTAAATCCTTATCAGACTGTTACCCGGGATACAACTGTCTGCTCATCTACAGGCTTTACCTATAAAACTGTCTTATATACTACTTCGCAGACGATCCGTGATACGTTCTCCACAACAGGTTGCGATAGTATTGTAACGATCAACCTTACCGTGAATACTCTGAAGACGGCGACATTCAGCGGAATATCTTCATCTATTTGTTACGGCTCAACGGCGCCGGTATTGCCGCTTACATCCTCAAACGGCGTTACCGGCACCTGGGTGCCGTCTACGGTAAGCAATACCGCAACCGGTAGTTATACTTTTACACCGACGCCGGGCCAATGCGCTGAAGGAGCTACCATAACGATAACCGTAGGCCCGGCATTATCGGCCTCAGCTATGCCTGCGGCACAAACCATATGCAGCGGCGCTGCTACAAGTATAGCATTGAACAGTGGTGTGACCGGTGCTACTTATGCCTGGACCGTTGTACAGTCAGGGGTTACCGGCGCCGCTAACGGTTCCGGCGCAAATATCGCCCAGACACTCACCCGGAGCGGTACTACTGCCGGTACTGCCACATACACTATCACTCCGAGCGCGAACGGCTGCACCGGATCTCCCATTACTGTTGTCGTAACGGTTAATCCCAAACCGGCGGTCACTGCTACGCCGTCTGCCCAGACGATCTGCAGCGGTGTAGCTACAAGTATCGCTTTAAGCAGTGGTGTATCCGGTACGACATACAACTGGACTGTTGTACAGTCGGGGGTTACCGGCTCTGCTAATGGTTCCGGAGCCAATATCGCCCAGACACTGACCAATATTGGCACTATCGCCGGTACCGCTACGTATACAGTTACGCCTGCGGCCAATAGCTGCTCCGGTACGCCCGTTGCTGTTGTGGTAACCGTGAACCCCAAACCGGCAGCTACTGCTACACCGTCCACTCAGGCTATCTGCAGCGGTGGTACTACGAGTATTGCTTTAAGCAGCGGAGTGTCCGGTACGACCTATAATTGGATAGTTGTCCAGTCCGGGGTAACGGGGGCGTCTGCCGGATCAGGCGCCAATATAGCCCACACATTAACCAATAGCGGCAGTGCAGCCGGTACCGCTACCTATACGGTTACTCCAACCGCCACCACGTGCTCCGGCACTCCTGTTGCAGTTGTTGTTACAGTGAATCCGAAACCGTCAGTAACTATCACGCCGTCTAATCCTGCAGATATTTGTGCTGGTGATTCCGTATTACTGTCGGCAACCACCGGCAGCGGATATACCTATCAATGGAAAGAAGGAACGTCTGTCGTCGGATCAAACACATCTATGTATGCGGCGAAGTCTACAGGATTATATCGTGTGGTAACTACAGGCATTGGTGATTGTAAAGACAGCTCGGCCGTAGTGAATGTGTCTGTTTATAGCCGCCCTATAGTCTCGTTGTTGCCCGGCGATACCTCTTTTTGTGCAGGTGGAGTAGTGGCGCTTACGGTTGAAACGCAGGACACGGGGCTTATCTACCGCTGGAAAAACGGAAGTGTGGTGATGCCGCAGGTTGTGATTGCTTCATTTGATGCAGATGAAACGGGTATATACAGTGTTGTGGCAGGACGTTCGCACGTGCCCGGATGTAAAGACAGTACGAATGATGTTCATGTTACGGTGCATCCGCTGCCTGTAGCAGATATTACCTGGGACGGATCATTACTGCATACTACTCCCGGTCTGACAGGATACCAGTGGTATACAGGCACGCAGGGTATTCCCGGTGAAACAGATTCAATATTCCGCCCCTTGATTGAGGGAGCATATCATGTTGTTGTGACGGACAGTAACGGATGCACGAATGTTTCGGTAGTAAAGAATGTTACGCCTGTCGGAGTGATCCATCATCTCGGGTTGGATGCACAGGTGAAGGTATACCCGAATCCTTCCCGGGGCATAGTGTATGTTGCCACTCCTGTACCGGTGAATGTGATATTGAGCAGTATGGAAGGTAAAATGCTGCAGATAATTGAAAATGCAGGAGCAATTCCTTTGGATGACTATGCCTCCGGAATATACCTGTTACGCATTACGGATATGGAGGGGACGTTGATCAGGAATGAACGGATCGTAAAGGAAAGATGATGCCATCCGAACCGCACCGGTGCATGCATGCTTCATGTATGCACCAGCGCCTTCCGTACCGCCGGTGCAACATGTGTGCCAAACAGCTCTATCGAACGCATCAGTTTATCGTGTGGCACCACGCCGGTATCCATCTGCATCAGGAAGCGGGTGTTGCCAAAGAGGCTGTGTTCGTAGAGTATCTTGTCAATAACTTCCTGCGGATCACCGGTTAATAATGCTCCCCGAGGGGATGTTAAAGCATCGTATTGTGCCTGTGTCATTGGTCCCCATCCGCGCTCGCGTCCAATGCGCGACATGACATCGCCATAAGGACCGAAATAATCATTCCGTGCCTGCAGCGGAGTGTCGCCCACAAGCCCGTGCGACCCGATACCGACCTCAAGATTCGGATGTCCTGATTGTGCCGCCACATCCCGATATAATTTTACCAAAGGTTGAAAATGAGCCGGTTGACCGCCTATGATGGCGATGTTGATGTTTAATCCCAGCTTCGCTGCTCGTACAACAGATTCGGGAGTGCCGCCTACGGCAACCCATATCGGCAGCTTTTCCTGGTATGGGCGAGGATAAATACCGGATTGTGTGGTGATGGCAGCGCGGTGTTTTCCGCTCCAGTTGATCCTTTCGGATTCATTGATTTTGATTAGTAATTCCAGTTTTTCGGAGAATAATGCATCATAGTCTTTCAGATCATAACCAAACAGCGGGAATGATTCGATGAAAGAGCCCCTGCCAGCCATGATCTCAGCCCGGCCGCCGGAAAGCAGGTCTACCGTAGCGAAGCGCTGGAATACGCGCACCGGATCATCCGAACTGAGGACCGTCACACCGCTGGATAAACGGATGTTTTTAGTGGTCATTGCCGCCGCCGCCAATATCATTTCCGGTGAAGAAATAGCATAGTCCGGCCGATGGTGTTCTCCGATCGCAAATACATCCAGCCCTACCTGGTCGGCGAGCGCGATCTCTTCCATCAATTCTTTGATCCTTTGCGGTACGTTCATTTGTTTGCCCGTTGCCGGATCTGCTTTTACGTCTACGAAGGTGTATATTCCGAGTTGCATGATAGTTTGTTTTGTATCAGTACAAAGTTCGCCTGTTAAACCGGGTGAGCCATTACCCTGCGATAATAAATTACTTCCCTATTTTTGTGATGATACAGATTTTATGCTTCAGAAACTGATTATCAGGAATTACGCCATCATTGACCATCTTGTGGTAGAGCCGGATTCCGGACTGAATATTGTGACCGGTGAAACCGGCGCCGGAAAAAGTATTATCCTCGGCGCCCTTTCACTGATCCTCGGCGCCCGTGCAGATACGTCTGTGCTGATACGGAAATCAGAAAAGTGCGTGGTGGAGGCTTTTTTTGATGTACAGGGAAATAAAATGTTTCTCGAAGCGCTGCGGGAAGCCGAACTGGACGAAGATACGCAGTGCATCATCCGCAGGGAGATCAGCAGCGCCGGGAAATCCCGTGCTTTTGTCAATGATACGCCGGTCACACTGGCGGTGCTCAATCAGCTTACTTCTCTGCTGGTAGACCTGCACCAGCAGTTCGACCAACTGGATATCCGTAATGAGCAGTTCCAACTGGATGTGCTCGACGCAGTAGCACAAAACACTACATTGCTGACGAAATACCGGCAACAATATCGCGCATACCGCGATGCGGGGGAGCGTCTGTCCGGTTATACGGGGCGACAGGCACAGTTACGCCAGGAGGTGGATTACAAGCAGTACCTGCTGACTGAATTACTGGATGCAGACTTCCGGGAAGGAGAGGTCGAAGAGGCAGACCAGCAGTTACGTACGATGACCCATGCGGAACGTATCCGGGAAGTATTACAGGCTGGTCGTTATGCGCTCGACGAAGGAGAAACGTCCCTGCTGGGTGAGCTGAAGCGCATCAGCCAGCAACTTCAGGGTATAACCGGGCTGATGCCGGATATACAACCGCTGGCTGACCGGATACTTTCTGCCCGTACTGAATTGCAGGACGTGGCTGATGAGTTACAGCGGTATCAGGATAAAGTATTGCTTGACCCCGAACAGATGGGACGGCTGCGTGAGCGAATAGATCTGGGCTACAAGCTGCTCAAAAAACATAACGTAGCAGATACCGTCGGCCTGTTGGCAATACAGGCGCAACTTGAAGCAGATTTACAAGAGACAACCAGCCTGGATGAACAGATCCGGCAATGCCGGGAGGAATATGAACGCCTGGAGCAACAACTGCGTGAAACAGGAGCCGCTATGTCATCCAGGCGGAGCGAGGCCGCATCGGGATTCGCGGAGGATGTATCCCGTCTGCTGGCGTCGGTAGATATGCCAGGCGCCCGTTTTGCCGTATCTGTGCAACCGGTATCTGACCCCGGCCCTTCCGGAATGGATGAGGTGCAGTTCCTGCTCGACGCTAACCGGAGCGGTCAGCTATTGCCGGTATATAAGGCAGCTTCCGGCGGGGAGATGAGCCGTATTATGCTCGCTATAAAATCCCTTACTGCCAAGGCGATGGATATGCCGGTGCTGATATTCGATGAAGTGGATACCGGTATATCCGGCGAAGCGGCACGGCAGGTGGGGGCTTTATTGCGGGAGCTTGCGGCATATCACCAGGTGATCAGCATCACGCACCAGCCGCAGGTAGCGGCAAAAGCTACCCGGCATTTTTATGTATATAAGGAAGCAGACGGAACGCAGCAGGTTCATACGCGGCTGCGT
Source organism: Flavipsychrobacter sp. (assembly GCA_037190845.1). Classification (GTDB taxonomy): domain Bacteria; phylum Bacteroidota; class Bacteroidia; order Chitinophagales; family Chitinophagaceae; genus JBEBVQ01. The sequence goes on from JBBCJI010000030.1 coordinate 19,195, forward strand.
GTGCTGGAGCCAGATGAACGTGTTACAGCTATTGCCCGTATGATCGGCGGCGACCAGCCCGGTGAAGCGGCCTTACAGCATGCACGCGAGTTGGTGGGTGCGTTATCTTAAAACGCAGATTTTGCACAATGTCTGCCATAATGAATTACATTTGCGTCATGTATGCCCGTGTTCGTTTTGTTTGGTATTCGTTGATTTTCATGATGATAGGGCTTTCTGGTGTCATGGCTCAGGAGGTGTGGACACTTGAACGCTGCATCCGTCATGCGCAGGAGCACAATATTTCCATACAGCAGCAGGTGGTCAATCAACGGTTGTCGGCGCTGCTATTGCAGCAAAGCCGGTATGCGCAGTTGCCGAATATCAATGCATCTACTGCAGGCGGGCGTAGCTTTGGCCGTTCGATAGATCCGACCACCAACCAGTTTATCAGCGCCAGTTATAATTTCATGAGCCTTACCGGTAATGCAGATGTGCTGTTGTTCGGCTGGTTTCAGAAACGCAGGCAGATCAGCCAGAACAAATACACCCTCGAAGCAGCAAAGGCCGACCTCGACCAGTTGCAGAACGATGTGTCATTGAATGTGGCTACCGGCTATTTGCGGGCGCTGCTGGCAAAGGAACAGATTAGTATCAACGAAAAGCAAGTGGAGCTGTCTCATGCGCAGCTTCAGCAAACGCGTTATTTTGCAGATGCAGGCAGAGTGCCGGAATTGGATGTAGCCCAGCTTGAGTCGCAGACGGCCACCGACAGCGCGAACCTGATTACAGCTATTGCCGATTACAATACCGCTCTGCTCGACCTGAAAGCGCTGCTGAATCTGGATTTTGCCGAGCCTTTTGATGTTATTTCTCCGGATGTGGAAGTTGCGGGTCTGTTGCCGGTTGCTCAATTCGATCCGGAAGCTATTTATGAGGTAGCAGCAGACAGGCTTGGCGCCGTAAAAGGTGGCATGTTCCGGCTGGCATCATCTCAACGAGCGTACGCGGCAACGCGTAGTTCCCAATGGCCTCAGCTTGGCCTCAGCATGCAGTCCGGCTCAACCTATGCAAGTACATTTAGTGAAATAACAGGTGTTACCAACACAGGAGGAGTACAGCAGACAGGCTCTTACGTAGATGTAAATGGAAACCTCTATCCGGTCTATCAGCCGGTCATCATACCGCAAACCGCTTCCATTCCGCTAATGCGGCAACTGGATAATAACTTCCGGCAAACGATTTCCGTGAGCCTTGCCATACCTTTGCTGAACGGCTGGCAAACCCGTTATAACATCCGCAGGGCGCAGATGGAAATACAGAATCAGGAACTCAATCTCCGGCAGACAGAACTTACGCTGAAGCAGGATGTATATAAAGCCTGTAACGACGCCGTCAATTCTGCGCAGAAATACAATGCCGCTATGCGGGCGTCCGTTGCCGCCCAAAGAGCATTTGAGTTTGCCCGGAAACGTTATGATCTTGGTCTCACCAATACGGTGGAATACCTGACCATACAAAATAACCAGTACCGTGCAGATGGCAATCTGGCAAGTGCACGGTACGATTTGATCTTCAGGTTAAAGGTGATTGATTATTACCTTGGTAAAGATATTAAACTATAACAGGTATGGCCATAGTGAAAGACGTCTTATTAGAAGCCGTAAAAAGCGCCGGTGCGGTGATCCGTGAGCATTTCCAGGGGACATTCCAGGTGGAAAGCAAGGAAGGGGTCAATAATCTGGTGACAGAGGTAGATAAGAAAGCCGAATCTGCTGTCATCAGTATTATACGGACTTCATTTCCCGATCATGCGATCCTGAGCGAGGAGATCGGTCAATTGAAATCAGATACATCTTACCTGTGGATTATAGATCCGATAGATGGTACGGTAAATTTTGTGCATGGCATACCGATCTGCTGTGTAAGCATCGGTGTTATGTACCAGGGAGAGCTGGTGCTGGGCGCTGTTTATAACCCGGTCATGGAGGAGCTTTTTTTCGCAGAAAAAGGTAAAGGTGCCTGGCTGAATGACCGGCAGGTACGTGTTTCGGAGAAGACGGATTTTGAAAAGGCCTGCCTGGTAACGGGTTTTCCATACGAATGGCCCGTTACGGGAGAACATCCCGTGCGTGTGTTTGAGCGATTTATTATGAAGAAGCTGCCTGTCCGGAGGCTGGGATCTGCAGCAATAGATCTTTGTTGGGTTGCATGCGGGCGATTTGATGGTTTTTGGGAGTACAACCTCCAGGCTTGGGATGTGGCGGCAGGTATATTGATCGTGCAGGAAGCCGGTGGATATGTAACGAATTTCAAAAATGAAGCCAGCAGTATATTCGACAAGGAAATACTCGCTACCAACGGACATATACATGAACCTATGAGGCAACTTATACAGAATTAGCTGAAAACGGGTATGTGTTGGATGGGTGGAATGTGACAGATGTGTCTGTCATGTACAAAACACATCGGGCACATTACTCACATCTCACACATTCAGACATTTACATAAAATGAGCGAACAGGAACGTACTGAAATTGCATCGCTGGGTGAATTTGGGTTGATTGATCATCTCACCCGGAACAATGAAACTATTCAGGCCGGTACTTTGCTGAGTACCGGTGATGATGCGGCGGTAATTGATCATTTTGGAAAACAAACGGTCATATCAACGGATATGCTCGTTGAAGGGGTACACTTTGATCTGATGTACACCCCATTGAAGCATCTTGGTTATAAAGCCGTAGCGGTCAATCTTTCTGATATTTATGCCATGTATGCCACTCCCACGCATATCACGGTAAGCATTGCCGTATCCAACCGTTTTTCGGTAGAGGCGCTGGATGAGTTTTATGAAGGTGTATATGCCGCCTGCCGTACCTATCAGGTAGACCTGGTGGGTGGTGATACGTCCAGCTCACTCAAAGGGCTGGTGATCAGTGTGACGGCGATCGGAGAGGTGCCCCCCGATCGTTTTGTGACCCGCAGCGGCGCCCGGAAAAATGATCTGATCTGTGTGTCTGGTGACTTGGGAGCAGCATATCTGGGTTTGCAACTCCTCGAACGGGAAAAGAAAATATACCTCGAAAACCCCGGTGTGCAGCCTGATATGGAGGGCAGGGCTTACGTGATTGGGCGGATACTTAAACCTGAGCCACGCGCCGACATCGTAAAATGGCTCGAAGACAAGCAGATTGTGCCAACGGCTATGATTGATGTAAGTGATGGTCTGAGTTCGGAACTGCTGCACATTTGTAAGCAGAGCCAGACAGGCTGTATGGTGTATGAAGACAAGATACCGGTACATGATGAAACAAGAGAGGTGGCGTTTACCTTCCAGCTGGATCCTACTACCTGCGCTCTGAGCGGGGGGGAAGATTATGAACTGTTGTTTACGGTACGGCAGGAAGACTATGAGCACATTGCTGCCAACAGCCAGGTCAGCGTGATTGGTTACATTACAGATCCTTCCGAAGGTGCGCACCTGCTGACACGTCAGGGTAATAAACATGCGCTGACAGCGCAGGGGTGGAATGCGTTTGATTAGATGTGTTTGATGTGGACGATGTGACAGATGTGTTTGATGCATATAGAAACACATCTGTCACATTCAACACATTCGTCACATCTTCGGTATTAATTTTGCAACCTCGATATTTTTTGTATTTTAGGCGTCAATTTATGCAACTCTTTATGAAGTCCTGGAAATTAACTCTGGTATCCATAGTCTCTTTTTTTGCTATCGGCAGCGCTTTTTTATATACAGGCTGTGTACAGGATAGCTGTACAGATCTGACATGTCAAAACGGAGGTTCCTGTGCTGATGGTTTCTGCCGTTGCCCCACTGGTTATGAAGGCACAGAATGTGAAAACCGCATAGCCGAGCGCTTTATCGGAACTTATACCGGCGCTACCCGGTGTGATGAATCCCCCAGTATCCTGGATACGGTTGATATATATGTGATTGAAGAACCGCTTACGCTAGGTATTTCATTGAGGTCTAAACCCGAAGCAGAATTACGTGGTTTTGCCGATGGTAACAGGATTGTCATTGCCGACCGGGAAGAAGGTAATCAGGCATGGTCTGCCAATGCAGTATTGCAGGGTGGCCGTATTAGCATATATGTAGAGCATGTGCTGAATGTGGAACAGTTTCAAAAGACGGTCTGTAATTTCATAGGATCCATTCCAAGGCCGGAGAAAGAAGAGGAAGATAATTAACTAATAAGCCGATTAATCCGTTACAGGAACATTGGCATCAGTTCATTGGCTCATTAGCTAATTGAAGAATCGTAGCTTTGCACCATGTCGCTCAATATTGCTTCTCTTACAAAAATATATGGAACACAGGTTGCGGTCAACAATATTTCCTTCGAACTGAAAAAAGGAGAGATTGTTGGTTTTCTGGGGCCAAATGGCGCCGGCAAATCCACAACCATGAAGATGATTACCAGCTATCTGCCGGCAACTTCCGGTACAGCGCAGGTGTGTGGTTATGATGTGCAGCAGCAGCCGATGGAGGTACGCCGGCGCATTGGCTACCTGCCTGAAGCAAACCCCTTGTACTATGATATGTATGTGCGCGAATATCTGTCGTTTACTGCGGGTATCCACCAGATAGGTAAGCAAAGCAAAGCACGTATAGAAGATATGATCGGGCTCACCGGCCTCGGTAAGGAAGCGCATAAAAAGATCGGAGCCCTGTCGAAGGGATATAAGCAGCGTGTAGGGCTTGCCCAGGCGATCCTGCACGACCCCGAGGTGCTGATCCTCGATGAGCCTACTTCCGGTCTGGATCCCAATCAGATCGTGGAAGTACGGGAGCTGATTACGCGTATCGGCCGCGAAAAAACAGTGCTGCTCTCCACACACATCATGCAGGAAGTACAGGCGATGTGCAGTCGTGTGATCATCATTAACAATGGTGTGATCGTTGCCGATGACGCAATTGACAAACTTCGGCAACGTGAAGTACAGGGAGCATTGGTCGTGCATTTCGAAACCACAATAGATGCAGTTTTATTTGATAAGCTGCCTGATGTGCTCCGACGGGAATCGCTGGGCGAAAATAAATGGAAACTATACACCACGCAACCGGAACGTTTGCGTAAGAAGGTCATGCAGTGGGCGCTGGATCATGATATTAATATCCGCTCGCTTCAGGAAGAAGCGCAGTCGTTGGAGGAGGTATTCCGCAGCCTGACCCGTAACCCGTAGAGACGCGATGCATCGCGTCTCTACGGGGCGGGTTGTGAACGCCCGTTTTGTTTTTCCTCGGCGAGCTTTTCCTCCCGCTCCTGTTCCTTGTCGTAGGCGCGGATGATCTGCTTTACCAGCCGGTGTCGTACCACGTCGGCTTCATCCAGCTCAATATACCCGATACCATCAATATTGCGAAGGATCCGTGACGCCTTCAGCAGTCCGGATTTCTGGTTCTTTGGCAGATCTACCTGTGTAAGATCCCCGGTAATGATCGCTTTGGCTGAAGCGCCGATACGGGTCAGGAACATTTTGAGCTGGAGATCTGTGGCATTCTGCGCTTCATCAAGAATGATGAAAGAATTGTCGAGTGTACGGCCGCGCATATAAGCCAGCGGAGCAATTTCGATGATCCGGTTGGTCATGTAATAGTTCAGTTTGTCAGACGGGATCATGTCGTCCAGCGCATCGTACAGCGGTCGCAGGTACGGATCAATTTTTTCCTTCAGGTCGCCCGGCAGGAATCCCAGACTTTCACCGGCTTCCACGGCAGGCCTAGTGAGGATGATTTTGCGTACAGCTTTGTTCTTAAGTGCGCGTACGGCCAGCGCTACTGCGGTATAGGTCTTCCCCGTGCCGGCAGGGCCGATGGCAAAGATGATGTCGTTTTTCTCAGACGAAACGGCCATCAGCTTCTGATTCTGGGTTTTTGCCTTGATCACACGCCCGTTGGGGCCGAAGACGAGGATGTCGTTATTGGAGGGATCGTCGGGTACCTCTCCCTGCTCTTCGTCGCCGAGGAGCTTTGAGAAATAATTTTCCGATAAATGTCCGTTCCGCTCGAGGTATTTAACCACTTGCGATATCCTGTTTTGCGCGGAAGCTACTTCTTCCGGCTGTCCCGACAACTTGATCTGGGAGCCGCGGGAGAGGATCTTGAGCAGGGGGAACTTTTTTTTGAGGATATCGAATTTACTGTTGTTAATCCCGAAAAATTCAATGGGATTAATAGTTTCAAGGTTGATGATGGCTTCTGTCAATGTGCTCGTATTTTACGCTACAGTATAAATATACAAAAGATGTGCCGTGGAGCACATCTTCCGTTTTTATTTTTTGATTTATTAACAATAACAACTAATAAGCCCGTGCAAACAGCACCCTTTGCCCGGAGGGTTTGCCGGAAAGGATGCAGACACCGGTTTCCTGCTCATTATCAAGCGGGATGCAGCGGATTGTGGCTTTTGTCTGTTCTTTGATCTGCTCCTCTGTTTCGGGGCTGCCGTCCCAGTGCGCCGCTACAAATCCACCTTTTTCGTCGAGAATACGCTTGAAGTCCTCCCAGGTATCTGCACGGGTGATATGGCTGTCGCGGAATGCCTGAGCACGTTGGTACATATTGTCCTGTATCTCATCAAGCAATGCTTTGACGCGGTCTGCAATGCCGTCTAATGAGGTAGTGAATTTTTCTTTGGTATCGCGGCGGGCAACCTCCACCTGGTTTTGTTCCAGATCGCGCATCCCCAGCGCTATACGTACGGGGACACCGCGCAACTCGTATTCGGCAAATTTCCATCCCGGCCGGGTATTGTCGTCGTTGTCGTATTTTACGCTGATGCCAAGTGCTTTCAGTTCCTGCATGATGGTAGCGGCCTTCTCGTCAATGACAGGCTGGGAATCCGTACCTTTATAAATAGGGATGATAACGACCTGAAGCGGAGCGATCCTGGGCGGCATGATCAGCCCCTGGTCGTCGCTGTGCGCCATCACGAGCGCCCCGATCAGGCGGGTGGAAACGCCCCATGAGGTTGCCCATACATAATCCAGCTTGTTTTCTTTGTCTGTAAACTGTACATCAAACGCCTTGGCGAAATTCTGCCCCAGGAAGTGCGAAGTGCCGGCCTGGAGTGCTTTCCCGTCCTGCATCATCGCTTCGATGCAATAAGTGTCTTCGGCGCCGGCAAAGCGTTCGCTGGCTGTTTTTACACCGCGTATCACAGGTAGCGCCATATATTCTTCTGCGAATGTGGCATATACTTCCAGCATCTGTTTGGTTTCGGCAATTGCTTCTTCTTTCGTGGCGTGTGCCGTATGCCCTTCCTGCCAGAGAAATTCGGCGGTACGCAGGAAGAGGCGCGTCCGCATTTCCCAGCGCACTACGTTTGCCCATTGGTTGACCAGGATCGGCAGGTCGCGATAGCTTTGGATCCAGTTTTTGTAAGTGTTCCAGATGATAGCTTCGGAGGTGGGTCGTACTACCAGTTCCTCTTCCAGTTTTGCAGCCGGATCTACGATCAGTCTGCCTTTGTTTTCCGGGTCGGTCTTCAGCCGGTAATGGGTCACGACGGCGCATTCCTTGGCAAATCCCTCGGCATTTTTTTCTTCGGCTTCAAACAGGCTTTTCGGGACGAACAGGGGGAAGTAGGCATTCTCATGTCCGGTCTCACGGAACATGCGGTCGAGCACATCCCGCATATTTTCCCAAAGGCGGTAGCCATAAGGCTTGATGACCATGCAGCCGCGTACGGCAGAGTAGTCGGCAAGCCCACCCTTTAATATCAGATCGTTATACCATTGTGCGTAATCCTGTGAACGCGATGTTAAAATATTACTCATTATAAAACTGGCATGTTTTTGGGTACGATATTAATTGCTGAAGTGCCGCAAAAGTAGTAATTTCACCACAGTAAAGAGTACCAAAATTGTTTGGAGATGAAACGCCTATTAATAATAATCTGCATCGTGTGTCTTGGCCTGGGACAGGGAGTTGTATCTGCCCAGTGGCAGGATGATATTTATTATAACAGTTCCGATGCACAAAAAGAAGAAGAGCAGAGAGCGGCGCGCGAGCAGGAAAGGGCACGGCGTCAGCAACAAAATACGTACAATCAGTCCGGTAACGGATATAATGACGAAGGCGGGGACTATGTGCGTACCTACGATAGTGACGATTATATAGATTATGATGATGACCCCTCTTATTACGCCACGAATATCCGCCGGTTTAATTACCCCTTCTACAATATGGGCTTTTACAGCGCCTTTTATGATCCTTTCTGGTATAATCCGTATTGGGTGGATCCTTACTGGGGATGGAGCTGGTGGGGCAGACCCGGATTCGGCATGGGCTGGGGTATGGGTTGGGGCGGAGGCCCCTACTGGTCTTCGTACTGGGGCTGGCATACCTGGTATGGATATCCCGGCTTTTACAGCGGCTGGGGTATGGGCATGGGCTGGGGCGGTGGCTATTACAATGGCTACTGGAACGGCTATTATGCCGGCCTGCATAACGGCGGCGGTTACGGTGGACGCAGTGTGACGTACGGTCCCCGCTACTCCACAAACGGCAATTATAATGCTCCCCGGAGGAACAATCCGCGTACGACAGCACAGGGTGGTGGCGTTACGCCACAGCAGGCGCCTGTGACGAGCGGTTCTTTTCAGCGGAGAAGCAATGCAGAGTTACATCGTTCCGGCCAGCAGCCCGCACGTGCAGGTAATCTGAATAATGCCAATTTACGCACCAATACACCCGGCGCTACCCGTGGCACGAACCCCCGGATAAATACAGGGGATCCTGCAGCGCCGGTACGCAGCGGCGCCGGGCAGCCTGTCCCTAACAGAGGAGGGGCACAACCCGCAGCAGGACGCCGTCAGTTCATTCAACAGGAAGGTGGTACCGGTACCACGCCTGCTGATAATCAGCATGTACAACCCATGCAGCGAAACACCCAGCCACAGCAACAACGGTTCAGCCAGCCGCAACGGCAACAACAGTCTCAGCCACGTATGAACGCTCCGCAGCGTAGTGGTGGCAGCGGCGGCAGTATGTTCCGCGGCGGCGGTAGTACAGGCGGCGGAAGCCGTAGCTTCGGCGGTGGCACTGGTGGTGGTGGTCGTAGTGGCGGCAGCGGTGGCGGCGGTGGTCGCAGATAAGGCTTGTGTATTACGGTACAGTGTTACAGCCGGTATTATCCGGGTAGGGAGTATATATCAATACACACTACCTGGTTTTTTATAGAAAATACCGGCTCCGGAAAATTTTTGAATGCCATTAAACGTTATTATCTTTTTATTGTCCAAGATAGAAAGAGCTTTTATGAGAGCTATACATAAAAAACTGATTCCGGCCGTAGGGCTTTTTGCTGCTACTTATTTTGCAGGCGCTGTTTCTGCACAGGATGAAACGGATGTGTTACGTTACTCCTATCTGTCTCCTCAGGGTACCGCACGCTCCATGGGGTTTGGTAATGCCCTGGGTTCTGTTGGCGGCGATATCTCTGCATTGAGCGTCAACCCTGCCGGTATCGGTATATACCGTAGCTCCGAATTGCTGATCACACCCGGTATACGTTTCAATAGTGTAAACGGATCTTATCTTGGTACCTCGGCTACCGAAAGCAATACCCGGTTTAACCTGAATAACCTGGGGGCGGTGTTTACAGGCCGCGGCGGTAAGAAAAGCGACTGGAAAACGTTCTCTTTCGGTATGGGAGTGAACCGTGTGGCCGATTATAACAGGGATTATACCTACAATGGCTGGAACGACGGCAATAACAACGGAGACTACCGGAGCAGTATTTCGGAACTGTTTGTTGCTGATGCCGATTCCTATCCCGAAAATGTAGAGTATGAGGGAACGCCTGCCTGGTTTGGTTACCAGAGCTACCTCATTGATTTTAATGAAGCAGACGGCTATTATTATTCGAATGTCCCATGGCAGGACGGCATACGCCAGCAACGTTTTGTGAAAGAAAGAGGCGGGATGAATGAATATTTCCTGTCGTTCGGCGGTAACTACCGTGAGCAGCTTATGCTGGGTGTGACGATGGGTATTCCCAGCATCCGCTATACACGTGAGGCTTCATTTCACGAAGTGGATGAGCAAAATTATTCTTCTGTTTTTGACAATCTCGCGTTCTCTGAAAAGCTTACGGCTACCGGTATCGGTATCAATGCCAAAATCGGATTTATATACAAGCCGGTAGATGCCTTCCGCTTTGGCGGCGCTATTCATACACCTTCTGCTTTTGCTATGTCGGAAGTATATGAGCAGTCGCTGGCTGCCAATACAGAAGGATATGCAGAAGGAGGAGATTACGTCCTGATCGGTCCGCGGAATGAATTTAACTACGGCATGACAACGCCCTGGAGAGGCGTGCTGAGCGCTACGGCTATGATGGGCAAAATGGGTTTTGTATCCGTGGATTATGAATATGTGGATTACCGGTCGGCCCGCTACCGTTTCCGTACAGACGATATTGCCTGGGCATCCAACTACCGCGAACTGGAAAGCAGGATCAACCAATCTATCCGGAATGCCTACCAGGCAGCATCCAATATCCGGGCCGGTGCTGAAGTGCGGCTCGACCAGATCATGCTGCGTGCGGGTGTAGGGTATTACGGTAGCCCTTATAAAGGCTTTTCAGGGGGCGACAGACTCGATTTTTCCGCAGGCCTCGGCTTCCGGTTCGACCAGGTATTCCTTGATCTTGGTTTCCGGCACAGCCAGTTCCAGAACAAAGAGCAACCCTATGTGCTGCCTTATGAAGGGGTAATGACGCCTGTCGCAACGCTGAAAAACAACTTTAATAATGTGGCGGTGACCCTCGGGTTTAAATTCTGATTATGACATTGGTCGAGGCTGTCTGAAAAGAAGAACGGCGTCATTTCGACTTGTTATAAGTGCGGCTTAATCCGTTAGGAAATGACGTCCTGCATGAATCTGTCCTCCATGTCATCCTGAATGGAGCGGAGCGGAATGAAGGATCTCACGTAATGCGGGACACTCATTGTGTGGGATCCTTCGCTCCACGCTCAGGATGACATCGTAATTGTTGTATAGCGTCGGCTCTGATGAATACCAAACAATAAGTGGCAGCTTGACATAGTTCCTCACTTTGATATAATTCAGTTGTTCCAACTGATATATAAATGCCCTTCAAAGGGGGCAAGGGGATGTTTCAACTACTACAGATTATGATCTGATATGTTTTCTGTATGCGGTCGTTCTTACTGCCGGGGCAGGCTGCCGGATAATTTATTCATCGGATATACTTTAGCTTTCAACTTTCCGATGCTGATTATATCTTTGGGGCTGTTTTTTGTCAGTCGCTTGTATGAGCAACGGCAGGAGCCTCAGGATGTGAGGAACAATGCCTGCCCCAATTTTTTTCTTTATGGAACTTTATTATTCTTTCTCGGTACTGATCGTACTCGCATCTTTGTTCGCTTATCTGAATCACCGCTTTCTCCGGTTCCCGGCTACGATCGGTATTATGGTCATTGCCATGATGGTGTCGGTAGGGCTGGTGTTGTTTGGTAATACCTTGTTTCCGAAAACATTCGGAGAATTTTCGGCGCTGATCAAAGAGTTTGATTTTACGGAAGTGCTGATGGGGGCCATGCTCAATTTTCTCCTGTTTGCCGGTGGTATTCATGTGAATATAAACGACCTGAAGGAACAGCGGGCGCCGGTGATTATCTTTTCTACCGTGAGCGTGGTCATCTCTACGTTTGTGGTTGGCGGTATCCTGTATTATCTCTTCCCGTACATCGGCGTGTCACTGCCGTTTATATATTGCCTGCTGTTCGGCGCGCTGATCTCGCCAACAGACCCTGTAGCAGTACTCAGTATCCTGAAGCAGGCTAATGTTTCGAAATCGCTGGAAACAAAGGTGGCCGGGGAGTCCCTGTTTAATGATGGTATGGCGGTTGTGGTGTTTGCGGTTATTCTGAATCTTGCAGTGGGAGAAGAAGTGGATCTTACCTTTTCCAACATTTCATGGCTGCTGCTGAAAGAAGCGGGTGGCGGATTGCTTCTGGGTGTGCTGTTGGGGGTTACTGCTTCGCGGGCGATGAGGAAAGTGGATGATTATAAGATCTCCGTACTGGTGACACTGGCGGTAGTAATGGGCGGTTATCTGATCGCACATGCCATACATATCTCAGGTCCGCTGACGATGGTGGCTGCTGGTTTGTTTATGGGGAATTTTAATAAAAAATTTACGATGCAGTCTGTGACCCGTGATTATCTGAATAAATTCTGGGAGCTGATAGATGAGATACTGAATTCGATCCTGTTCCTGTTTATCGGTCTGGAATTGCTGCTGATACCGGATGTAGGCGGATTCTGGCTGCCGGGACTTATCTGTATTGCCATTGTATTGCTGGCACGGTTTATTTCTATCTGGGTGCCGACGAAGATCATCCCTTTCAGAAAGAAATTTAACGCGCATACGGTAAAAGTGCTTGTATGGGGCGGTATTCGTGGCGGGGTCTCCATTGCATTGGCATTGTCGATACCGGAGAATGAATACAAGTCCATAATTGTATCTATTACCTACTTTGTAGTGGTCTTTTCCATTATCGTACAGGGACTGACGATCGGCAAGGTCGCGAACAAACATTTGCTGGAAGCATAGATGTGTACATCTGTAGGTGGGATGGCACGGGTACACGTATGTATGGTGTAGGTTTGCTGCTTCGATTCGGTTATCTTTATAAAAACCGAACGCAATGGCTTCCGTATTCAACAAGATCAGACAAGCATACCGCCTCTTTCGTGAAATAGATATGGATGCACTTGGTCGTCTCTCGGCCAAAGTGGACCTTCCGGAGGTAATGAAAACCGTAGGTAATCTTGATGACCGGCAGCTTGCCGGATTGATGAAAATGCTGGGGCAAAAAAAGAGTACCAGACCATTACCCACAATTGACGGTGATTTCTACCACCTTTCTCATACGCTTACAGAAGAACAGCGGGCGTTGCAACTTGAAGTCCGCCATGTTATGGAGACGGAGATAAAGCCGTTGGTAAATGAGTATTGGCTGCGTGCGGAATTCCCTTTTGAGATCATACCGAAACTGGCCGCCCTGAATATTTGTGGTGTAACGTATAAGGGATACGGTTGTCCCGGCCTTTCTCACGTGATGGAGGGGGTGCTGGCAATGGAGATGGCACGAGTTGATGCCTCTGTAGCTACGTTCTTCGGGGTGCAGAGTGGCCTGGCCATGGGCTCTATTTATTTGCTTGGTTCGGAATCGCAGAAGCAGGAATGGTTACCGGCTATGCAGCAGATGCAGCAGATCGGCGCTTTCGGACTGACAGAGCCGGAAGTAGGGTCGGGAGCGGCAGGCGGGCTTACAACCACTGCCAGACGTACAGGAGACAGCTGGGTACTCAACGGACAGAAAAAATGGATCGGAAATGCCACGTTTGCCGATGTGACGGTTATATGGGCGCGGGATATTGATGATGACCAGGTAAAGGGATTCCTGGTACGGAAAGGTGCTCCCGGATTTCATGTAGACAAGATGGAAGATAAAATGGCTTTGCGGATCGTGCAGAATGGTCTGATTACGATGACGGATTGTGTGGTGCCGGAATCAGATCACCTGCAGGAGGCCAACAGCTTTAAAGATACAGCAAAGGTATTACGGATGACACGTGCCGGCGTGGCCTGGGAAGCCGCCGGATGCGCACGTGGAGCTTATGAAAGTGCCCTGAAATATACCTGCGAACGGGAACAGTTTGGAAGACAGATCGCCTCATTTCAGTTAATACAGGATCATCTGGTGGAGATGCTGTCTAATCTGACTGCTATGCAGACAATGGTGTATCGCTTGTCGCAATTGCAGGATGAAGAACGGTTGACTGATGAGCATGCTTCTCTTGCGAAAGTATTTTGTTCATTGCGCACCCGTGATATTGTAAGCCGTGCACGTGAGGTGATGGGTGGTAACGGCATTCTGTTGGAATACGATGTAGCGCGTTTCGTTGCGGATGCTGAGGCTATTTATTCGTACGAAGGTACGAAAGAGATCAATTCGCTGATTGTAGGCCGGGCGATTACCGGCCACAGCGCTTTTGTGTAATGCTTTTTTGCGATTGCTGCTCGCGACTACGAATGTTGTTTTTTGTGGTTTACTTTATTAGTCCAAGATCAATAGCTTTTTTCACAAGGCTGGCAGATCCTTTAACATCGAGTTTCAAAAGCAGGTGGAGCCGGTGATTGTCTACAGTACGTTTACTGATAAACAAATGTTCTGCAATGTCATTGCTGTTGTAGTCCCGTGCGATCAGCTCCAGGACTTCCTTTTCCCTCCGTGTAAGCACCGGCCCGTTGTCCGGGTTTTTTTGTGCCAGGGTAGCCTGTTTTCTGATAGCAGGGTCAAAATATTGTGCTCCTGCGAATACGGTATTAATCGCTTCCAGCAATATCTGCTCATCACTGCTTTTCAGCACATACCCCCTGACGTTGTGCTGAAGCAGGGTCCTGATATAATACTCGTGTTCCATATTGGTAAGTGCAATAATAGAAACATCCGGGTATTTTCTGGTTATTATCCGGGCAAGTTCATCTCCGCTTTGTTCCGGCATCTGTATGTCCAGGAGCAGAATGTCAGGACGGCTTTTAGCTAACCCTTCAAGTAACGCTTTGCCATTGTGGTAAGTGTTGTTGATTACAATGTCGCTGTGATGTTGCAGCATGCTTTTTAATCCTTTGATCAGCAGCGGATGATCGTCTGTTATGGCGATTTTTATAGACATAGTTTACATGTTGGATAGTGGTATTTCAACTTCTATAGTACTTCCTTTCCCGCTTTGTGTATGGATGGTAAACCGTCCCCGGAGCGAATTGACACGACTCCGGATATTTTGCAACCCCATACCCATACCACTTGCAGCACGTTCTGCGTCAAATCCGGCGCCGTCATCTTCAATAGTCAGGTGCAGGTTGTTTTCATGGATGATGAGTTGCACAATTGTACTTGTGGAGTGAGCGTGTTTGAGTGTGTTTTGCACAAGCTCCTGTACGATCCTGTATACGTGGTGTGCAATTCCTGCCGGAATTTGTTTTTGGTCTCCGTAATGCTGAAATGCAATATGTACATCGTGCCCTTTGCCAACCATCGTGCAAAATGCCCGTATAGCTTCCGGAAGGCTTTCTTTGATCAGCATTTCCGGAAGCAGGTTGCGGGATATACTGCGCAACTCATAGCTGGTTTTATTCAGTAAATCCATAATTTCCCGGTAGCTTGCCGAGTGTGTGAGTCCGCTAAATTCATTCCCCATGGACGTATAATGCATTTTGATGGCGGACAGCAGAACACTTACTCCGTCATGCAGTTCTTTTGCGATCCTGCCTCTTTCCTGCTCTTCTCCTTCCATGCGCGCGTGCAGATGAACGATCTGCCGCTGCTGCTCCTGCACTTTTCTGTTGCTCCTGGACCGCCCTGCCAGGAAAATCACTGCAGCAAGAGAGCCGGCTGTAATACAACCTATCCATATGTTCTTTTCTCTTATCCGGATTTCCTTTTCACGGAGCATAAGCTGTTGTTCTGCGAGTGCTTTATCTTTCTCTGCTGCTTTGTACTTTATTTCCAATTGCGACAATCTGGCTTGCGCTACACTCGCTTTTTCCTGTATGCTGTCTTTATAGAGACCGGCCAGGTGACTGTAATGATGTGCCAGCCGATATTGGCCAGATCCGGCATAAAGATCGGCAAGCTGTCCGTAGGTATTGTCAAGGTTACTATTGTGATAGGATTGTGAAAGCTCAATCGCACGTAAAAGATATCCTTCTGCTTCCTGGTAAGATTTTAGCTGTATGAGATTGTATCCCATGATATTATTACCCGTTATTTTTTGCGCATGATAGGTTGCATTTTCATAGGATTCTTTGCTGTATGGCAGTGCTGCTGCCGGATTCCCGGTTTTTATCAGGCATACTGCAAGGGTATGTGCATTGCTGGATATCAATTCTTTCTTTTTCAATTTCCGGGCTGCTTTCAGTGCTTCAAGTGTATATTCGGCGGCTTTATCATATGCTTTTAGTCTCATTTGCATATTACCTTCCATATTGATGGCAGATAGTCTGATGGTATCACCAAAATAGACAGCTACCCGGCGAGCGGCTTCTTTGTATTCTTTGGCTTGCTCAGGCATATCAAGTATCTGGGCAATATTCCACAATCCTGTGAAGGCATTGATAAAATAATTGTAGTTGTTCCGATCCGGGTAAATATAATTCCTGAACGTTTTCTTCAGAAAGAATGCGGAGGAGTCGTATTGTCCGGTTTCAAAGTGTACCCTTGCCATTGCATAATTTAAACGGCTGGAATAAGATTTGTTATGTACCGAAACGGGATAAAGCTTTTGATACGTCTCCTTTACACGGTCATATGCACCCATACCTACAAGTAGCCCCGTCAGAGTAATATATTGTCCGTGCAGTTTTGACCATTTATGCAGCCGCAGGTTAATCTGCATGGATTGTTGCAGGAAAGCAACAGCCTGGTTATAGTCTTCTTTATAACTGTATGCTTTGGCAAGGTTCTGGTACAGGTGCGCGGCTTCCTGTGATATAGTCAGCTTTAGCTGGCCGGCCAGCAGGAGGTACTGCTTAATAGCTTCGTCAGGATGTTGCTCCGGCAGCAGGGTATCAATGATAATTGACGGGTTTGTAGTTGAAACAGGCAGATGTATTGTCTGTCCGTTTTCTTCTCCGGCAGACATGGGATAAGTGTTTTCCTGCGATCGGGCATCATGTGTGAAACAGAAGCAAACGCAGCAGATCCATAATAAAGGCAGAGATGTCCGGATACCGCTCATTTGCCTCAAGATAGATATTATGGGACAATATGGAAAGTTAACTTTTTCAGGAGATCTTTGTGGGATCCCGTTCCGGCAGATACATGGCTCTGCCTGCCCTTGTTGCAAAAAAATAGGTATTTATACGCTCAATATGGCTGTGTGCGCCCGGTAATTTTGAATTTATTCAGGAGATAGTGCATGTGTGCGGTTTTTGGTCGCAATTGTGAGTGATATAGCTATCATATCCGGAAATGGCTATACTGTTTTCGTCGTTGTCGCCTGAAAATGTTTGCGTACAAATACTATGTAACCAATACTGAAATTAATATTTAAAATCAATTCTATGAACATGAAAAAATACTTTAAGTATTTAGGGGTATCTGCCTGCGTATTGTTTGCCACGGGACCGGTAATGGCACAGAGTGTTGCATTAGACTGGGCAAAAAGTATCCAGGGCAAAGATCTTGACTATGCGCGAAGGATAGCAGTGGATGAATCCGGAAACGTGATTACCGGCGGGCATTTTGCAGATACAATGAGAATGGCCAACGCCGGTACGAATTCCCTTAGTCTGGTAGTTCCTGTGGGTAGAGGATATGACGGGCATGTTGTCAAACAGGATGTGGCGGGTAATTTTCTTTGGGCCAGGCAATTCAGCAGCAAGGGGTTTGATAAGGTAGAGTCAGTTGCTGCTGACCGTAATGGTAATGTGTATGTACTGGGCACATTCAGTGATACTATGGATGTAAATCCGGGCCCCGGTCTTTTTGTTACTTTAAACAGTGTGAGAAGAGGGTATTCAGATGTATTCCTGGCAAAACTGGATGCTGCGGGGACCTTCTTATGGGTGAAACATTTTGGTGGAACGGAAGTGATTGAAGGGTTTTCATTGCTTGTGGACGAGTTGTCAAATGTATATGTCGGTGGTGGTTTTAAGGGGACAATGAATCCGGAACTTCCGGTAGTGGGAGGCACAACACTGACTTCTGCAGGCGATTTTGACGCTTATGTGATCAAGCTGGACTCTTCAGGTTCATTGATCAGGGCTGTACGATTCGGTAGCACCGGTGAGGATTTTGTTCAGGCGATGGCGTTAGACGATAACGGTGGCATGTTTGCTGTTGGCATGTTTGACGGGAACGTGCAATTCGGAAATAATACCATCAATGCGGCAACTGCCGGTAACAGGTATATAGCAAAGATGGATACTGCCGGAACATTTATCTGGACAAAGACCCTTGCTGTGGCTATTAACGATATAGCTGCAGATCCGGCCGGCAATGTATTTGTTATAGGAAACTGGTATGGTACTGCCGAAGATTTTGATCCTGATCCCAACGTTACATCTTTATTGGTCGCTATTAGTCAGGATGTATACATCCTCAAACTTGATGCTAATGGTATATTCTCATGGGTAAGACAACTCAGTTCGGACGGTAACTCAGAACACATAGGAATGGCTGTGACTACAGACCGATCAGGGAACGTATACAGTACGGGTAGTTTTGGTACAGTTGCTGATTTCAACCCGGATCCTGTTCTGCATGATACTTTATTTACAGCAGGTTTGTATGGATATAATGCTTTTGTGTGGAAGCTTAACGCTGATGGGGATTACAGATGGGCCTACCGGCTTGGTGGTGAGGATAATTCGGAAGGAAATAGTCTGGTGACAGACCGTTCGGGAAATGTATATACCACGGGTACTTACTGGGGCGACGGAGAGTTTGATCCGGGACCGGGATCTGCAATGCTTACTCATGCGGGTGGCCAGGATATTTTTGTTCATAAGCTGATCTGTACCGATACGTCTATTGTCCCTTTAAGGCTTACCCTTTGTAATGAGCGTTATACTGCCGGCGGACGTGTGTTTGATAGTACCGGTACATACACAATTATATTACCGAACAAGGAAGGATGCGACAGCACGATTCTTCTTGATCTTACGATTGACAGAATGGAAAAACCGGAAATTATTCCTAATGGGTTTATACTTACCGTGGCGGGGAATTATAGTTATCAGTGGTTGAAGAATGGAAACGTAGATACCGGCGCTACCGGGAATACATATGAAGTGACGGAAAATGGAGCGTACCGGGTTATAGCAACCAGTGGAAGCGGTTGTTCTGATACTTCTGATGTATACAAGATAAATAATGTAAGTGTACGGCGGTTGCCCGGTGCGCAGCATGATATCAGGATATACCCTAATCCGGTTGGCGATATACTTTATTTCCATACTTCCGTTCCGCTCCTGGTTAAGGTTATCAGTCTGGATGGAAGGATCGTACATACTGCCGGCCCGGTGATGGCAATTAATGTGGAGGACCTGGCACACGGGACCTATTTCCTGCAGTTAATGGATACTGATCATGTGTTGCTTACAACAGAGAAATTTGTGAAGAAAGATTAGTGGTGCATATTGATCCGCTTCGTATTACAATGTGTGAAGTTCCTGGTTATGGTGAGCTTCACACATTTGTATTTATTGGCTTGTTGCTGCCGGGTAGTGGAACTAATGTGAAATCCTGAAGGTTTATATTTGTCGGTATAGAAATGGCCACATTAATCATATTGGTGAGAATGAAAAAAGATTAACAGGTCATAACAGTTCCATAAATCTTCTCAGACCCTTGTGTGCTTCTGTGTCCAACAGATATTGTATGTTTTGGGTATAATATGTGTGAAGGTCGTAGTAAGGGAAAGGATTGTCTGTCACTACTTCTTTGATATATTGCAGCCCGGCCCTGTTTGCCTCATTGAATTGATTGAGGAAGTCTTCCGGTAATTCCCGGCAGGCAACCCATGCAGCGAAGATGAACGGAAGACCGGTATAGAATTTCCAGTGTTCCGACAGGTCATAAATATATTCGAAGTTGTTGAGCTGCTTCAGTGCCCTGTCTCCGATGATTACTCCGGCAGTGGCGCCATTGATGTATTCGATATAGTTTTCCGGCGCTGACTTCCAGATTACTTCCCGATTCCAGTGATATTTCATAAGTGCTTGCGCCAATTTTATGGAAGTACGTGACTGGTAATCCAGGTATACTTCTCGTACGTCTTCTATAGGCACTTGACTGAATATGCATACAGATGCTACTGGCCCGTTGGCAGCTATACCATACTCGCTGACAATTCTTGCACCGGGTAAGGATGGTATGACCGCAACAGGCAAGAGCGCTATATCATACAGGCCGGACTGCAACCCTTCTGCGATCTTTGCCGGGTGATTGAGTATGAGATCAATATCATTCCTGAGATTACTTTTTTCAATACCGTATAATAAAGGCTTTGTATTCAGATAACTTACCCCGGCAACTTTTATTTTGGCGCTCAACTGTTTACTTTTGGCACAAAGATAAGACCTCGCATTATTACAGATGGCGCAAGAATTGGTTATATATACAGACGGCGCTGCCCGTGGCAATCCGGGTCCTGGTGGTTATGGTGTTGTTTTGCAATGGGGCAGCAAAAGGAAAGAACTGGCGCAGGGCTATCGCAGAACTACAAATAACCGCATGGAACTTATGGCTGTAATTGCTGCGCTGCAAAGTCTTACCCGTGGAGGATTGGATATTGTAGTATATAGCGATTCTTCTTATGTGGTGAACGCAGTTGAGAAAGGTTGGCTGAAAGGCTGGTTGCGTACAGGGTTTAAGGGAAAAAAAAATGCAGATCTGTGGCGTCAGTATGCGACGCTGTCACAGCAGCACCGTATACGTTTTGTATGGGTGAAGGGGCATGCGGATAACCCTTTGAATAACCGGTGCGATCAGTTGGCCACTGCCGCCGCCGACAGCGGGCAATGGCTGATTGATGAAGGATATGAACAGGACGGTAATAATGTGTTAATTTGAAAACGAACCGGTAAACCTGTCTGATACCGGCGAAGGACATTTTTAAATTAACTCATTCCCAAATTTTTAAATTAAGAACTGCCATGTTTGGCATCATTCCATACGTTTTCTTTGGTCCAGGTAACCTGCTGTTTAAAAGGTTCCTGCCGCTCCGGGCATGGATCAACGGTGCATAAGCTGCATTGAAAAGGCATGCATGCATCTATGTGTATAAACATTTCCACTTTATCACCGAAATGACTTCGTACCAATGCTTCCAGCGCATGGATCTCTTCATCGGCATCTTTTACCTGGTAATACCAGGGAACCGTAAGATGGGCATCTACATGCAGATTGGCGCCATATCGGATCACACGGAAATTGTGCAGGTCTATCCATTGCGGCCGGCGGTGGCGTTGTAAAAAACCTATTGCTTCATGCGCCAGCTTCTCATCCGTTTCATCCATAATGCCGGCCAGGGATTTCCGGATCACCTTATAGCCGGTACGTAAAATAATACCGCCAAACAAAAGAGCCACTGCACTGTCTATCCATTGCCACCCTGTTAGCAGCAGCAGGACAAGCCCGGCTACGATCGCAAAGGTTGACCAGGCATCTGTCTGCAGGTGTTTGCCGGCTGCTTCCAGCGTCATGGAGCGCTGCCGTGCTCCGGTGCGTACGGCATACTTGCCCAGCAGGAAGTTGATAGCGCCTGTAACGACAGAGATAATGATCCCGATATCCAGCTGATCCAGATCCCCCGGGTGAAGCAGGCGGCTGGTGGCTTCATACATAATGACCACTCCTGCAATGATGATGAGCGTCCCCTCTATGGCAGCAGATATAAATTCTGCTTTCCCATGCCCGTATGGGTGGTTGGTGTCTCTTGGCCTGGATGCGAATACAATACTGTACAACCCGATAAAGCCGGCGATCACGTTCACAATACTTTCCAGTGCATCTGTGAGGATAGCGACGGAATGGGTGAGGTGCCATGCCCATAACTTCCCGGCAAGCAATACCAGGGAGGTAATGGCGATCAGGCGTTGTATGCGGATGGAAGCAGTCATAGATCAGTGATGTATGAAAGTATGCGCAGCTTGCATACGGCAGTACGACACCTGCCGGTGTCAGCGATCGGAAACGCCCCGGATCTTCAGATCAATGACGGCCGGATGCAACCTGAGCGAATCAAGCGTTGCTTCGGAGAATGGTATTTGCAGCTTGGATCTTACTGAGCGGGATGCAAATATGCCAAGTACATCTTCACCTTTGAAGTTGGTGTAGTTTGGTTTTATCTGGTCGCCTGTCAATCCGCCCGCTGCCATCTGGTATCGCTGATAGGTATAGACATCTTCCGTTGCTGCCCATACGAACATGTCACAACTGTCTACATAACGTTCGATATTAGCTGCAGCGGGCTTCATTGTATTGATCAGAAATGGGAAGAACTGACTTTGCTCCACAGTCAGCGTGAAAGATCCAGACGTAAAATCTCCGGTGCTGAAAGTCCAGTCGCTATAATGTTTTGTTTCTTCATTGGTATTGATATTTCTATCTATCCAGTGAAAACGGATAACACCTTCATATAGCCTTCCGTTTGCGGGCGCTTTCACATTGATGGAAAACTTTCCGTTCGGCCTGCCTGCATTGACGAAGTTCATATTGAAGAATACCTGGTGAAATTCAAATACGGTAAAGTCACTCCGGTCGTCTGTAGGATTACTGGAAATAACAGATGTTTCGGCAGAATCCGTTTTCCCGCTAACTGTATTTTTTATGACCAGCCGATATCTGTTGGCCGGGTTGAGTGTATGCTTGTACTTGTACGCATAATGCGGCGTATTGAAAAAGGTGCCCTGCTGTTTGGGATAGCCTTCTGCTGCCAGGTCTACACGTGACAGTGTCGTTTCGCTGACAACGGCATTATTGCTGTTTATTTCCCTGATGCGCACATCCAGGGTAGTATAATAGCTGGAATCGCCGTCTTTTGCCATCTCAGCTGCATTTTTCGATTCGTCGAGAAAGGCCTTCTGAATGCGTATGTAATGTGCCGTATCCGCCATGTTCAGTAAGCCATAGGAAACAGTTATTTCCTTGTATGGCGCGGCTACCTTAAAGTCTTCAGAGCAGGAGACCGCCCCTGTTACCAATAATGTAAGAGCGAGCATGCTGCCCGATATCTGCTTCATTCTTATGATGGTTTCTGTAAAAATCCGAACAAACCTACACTAAAATAATGGAAAGTTGAAAACAGGGTAGTTATAGTTTTAATTTGAAAATTTGAAAATGTGTTAATTTGAATATATTTCATTGTAAATGTCGGGTAGTATCCGGGTATTGCCTTCATTTTCAAATTTTCAAATTCCCCCATTTTCAAATTCCCTATTTGTCTGCGCTATTTTTAACACAAATGCCTACCTTTGCGTTCCCAAAAGCGGATGTGGTGAAATTGGTAGACACGCCAGACTTAGGATCTGGTGCCGCGAGGCTTGGGGGTTCGAGTCCCTCCATCCGCACGAAGAGAATATACAGCCGGCTATTATAGCGGCTGTTTTTTTAACCACAATTTAAATAATAGTTAATGGCTACGGTAACGCGTGAAAATATCGGAACGCTACATGATAAAATCACCGTAAAATTAAGCAAGGAAGATTATTTTCCTTCTTTTGAGAAATCATTGAAGCAATATGCCCGCACGGTCAATGTACCCGGGTTCCGGAAAGGAATGGTGCCGGGTGGTATGATACGGAAGATGTATGGTCAGAGCCTGTATAACGATGAGGTACTGCGTACAGCCGGAAACGAGCTTGAGTCTTATCTGCGTGATGAGAAGATCTCGATTTTTGCCCAGCCGATGGTGCTGCCCGGTGAAGCATTACGTCTGGATATGAATAATCCAGCGGATGTAGATTTCTCTTTTGAGATCGGCCTGAAACCTGATTTTGATATCCCGGCAATAAAAGAAAAAGCGCCGCTTACTCTGTACAGGATCGAAGTGTCGGATAAAATGCTCGATGATGAGATAGAGCGTATTCGCCGCCGGTATGGGAAGGTAGAAGATCAGGAAACAGTGACTTCCGGAGATGATATCATATATGCCTATTATGAGCCGGTCGGTGAAGATGGTAACGTAGCAGAGGGGGCAGAAAAGAAAGAAGACACTGTTTTGTTTGAGAAGTTGCCTGTGAAATTTCAGGAACTGCTGAAAGGAAAGAAGGCAGAAGACCAGTTTGTTTTTGTGCCGGCTGAAGTTGCTGAAGGCGAAGAGCTGACGGCATTTCTCAAGGATCCGCTGAAAATCACAGAAGATCAGGCAAATACGAAATATCGCATTACACTTACTAAAGTAGGCCGGTTGATCCCGCGGGAACTTGATGAAACTTTGTTTGCTGAAGTATTCCCTAATGCTGAGGTGACTTCTGAAACAGATTTTAAAGAACGTATCAAAGCTGAGCTTGGCAAAGAATATGAGCGCATCGCCCGTGAACGTTTCAATAATGAAATTTATGAATTGCTGGTGCACCAGACGTCTGTCGAATTACCGGTAGATTTCCTGAAGCGTTGGCTGAGAGAAGGACAGGAAAAACCAAAATCGGAAGCAGAAGTAGAGGAGGAGTTCCCTTCGTTCGATCACCAGTTGCGCTGGACGCTTATCTCCGACAAGCTGATCCAGGAGCATGAAATAAACGTGGCCCGTGAAGAAGTCCTGGACGATATCAAAGGCAGGGTACTTTCTTATTTTGGTATGCAGGCTGATGAAGACGTCGACTGGATGGCCGGCTATATGGCCAAGGTTGAGAAAGACGAAAAGACGGTGAATGAAACGTACCGTCGGCTGTTGTTCGATAAATTGTTTGCATTCCTTCAGACACAATTTACGGTAACGGAAGCGACCATCAGTGAGGAAGAATTCTTCAAGCTTCCGGATGCACATGCGGCGCACCATCACCACCATTAACGATGAATGATGAATGATGAGTTAGGGATTACAACTCATCATTCATCATTCATAACTCTACTCTAATTATTCTGCTACGGCGGAAGCTGCTTTCTGTCGTAGCTTTTTCACCCATGCTTTAAAGCGGAAGCTCAGCAAACACAATACCGGTACGAGTATCAGGGTCAGGAAGGTAGCGAAACTCAGCCCGTAGATCATAGTCCAGGCAAGCGGCGCCCAGAAATCAGCGCTGTCTCCTCCGAAGAAAAGATGGGGATTCAATTCACTGAATAAAGATCCGAAATCAATATTCACACCGATCGCCAGTGGTATCAGGCCCAGGATAGCTGCTGTAGCGGTCAGTAGTACCGGGGTCATACGGGTACGGCCTGCCTCTACAATGGCATCATGCGGGTCCATACCTTCTTTCAGCATCAGGTCCATAAATTCTACCAGCAGGATGCCGTTACGTACCACAATGCCCGCCAGGGCTACGATACCAATACCGCTGATGGCGATTGCAAAATCGGTTTTGAAGATCGCCAGTCCCAGCATTACGCCAATGATACTGAAGATTACCTCACTAAGTATGATGACCGTTCTGCTAAGCGAATTGAACTGCAGTACCAGTAACAGGAATATCAGTGCCACTGATACAAGGAAGGCGCTCCCCAGAAATCCCATTGTCTCTGCCATTTCTTCCTGCTGTCCTCCCATGCGGATGTTTACTCCGGACGGCGCTTTGAAATTGTTTATTTCGTTTTGTATTGCCAGAACCACCTCATTGGGGTTATAATCGGTCAGTACGTTTGAAGAAAGCGTGATAATGCGCTTCATGTCTTTTCTCTTTACACCTCCGTAAGTAGTGCCGTAGCGTATGTCGGCAAACGCGCTGACGGGTACCTGGCGTACAATGCCACCCATGCCCATGTCCCGATAGATCACCGGCATGTTGCGTACGGCGTCTATATTCTCCCGTTCTTCTTTTGCAAGGCGCAGTGTGATCGGATAGTCGTCGTTGGCATCACGGAAGCGTGAGATCTCTTTCCCAAAGATGGCGGTTCTCAGGTTGTTTACGATCGTGTACGTAGAGATGCCTTCCATATTCATACGCTCCCTGTTGAGGTCAAAGATGATCTCAGGGTTTTTTGCCTGAAAATCGCTGCGCAGTTCTTCAACACCGGCGATCTGCTTCTCGTCGAGATAACGTTTCAGCCGTTCAGAAGTGGAAATCAGCGAGTCGAGATTGTCACCAGTAATTTCTACTACAATTGGTTTGGGTAATGGTGGACCGGCAGTCTCTTTATCTACGGTTACTTCTGCTCCGGGAATATCTTTTACAGCTTCCCTGATTTTCTCCATATAGCTGCGGGTAGACACGCCATCGCGTTCGGAAAATTTCACATAAGCTACCGTTACCTTCCCTTTATTGGGAAATTCTCCGACCTCGCCACTGTTCGGATCTACAGCACCAACAGTGACATTGGAGATGACAGATTTGACCACCGGGTTATATTTGTCCTGCTCCAGATCAATATCCAGCGCTTCATACACCCTGTTTTCGAGTTTTTTCAATACCTCGTTGGTATACGCCTGATCGGTACCTACCGGCATGTTCAGGTATACATACGTGAAGTTGGGTTGTGCATCCGGGAAGAACAGTACATTGGGCTGACGGATACCAACGAGGATAATTGCCAGGAAAAACAGTCCGATCGTGATGCCGACCACTTTCCAGGGATGTGCCAGCGATCGCTTTAGCCATTTGGTGTACCATGTCTGGAAAGCAGGCCATAGATTGTTCTGGAATTTGTGTATCCACCGGGAGAAAACGAATTTTTCGAGCAGGATAAACAGGTAGATAAAGACGATGAAGTTGCCGATACCCCATGCGCGGAACAGATAACATATCAGCGCCAGAGAAAGGAAGATAATAGTGATCGCCCTGTCTTTCTTGTTGAACCTGCGTTTCCCTGTAACACGGTTTTCATCGTGTGGCTTCATGAAGTCTACAGCAAACACAGGATTTATGATATAGGCTACAAGCAATGATGCGACCAGCGTAATAATGAGCGTGATAGGAAGAAAGAACATAAACTCTCCGATCACACCCTGCCAGAAGGCCAGCGGAATGAAAGGCATAAGTGTGGTGATCGTGCCGGTAAGTACGGGTAAGAAAACTTCACCCGTCGCTATTTTAGCGGCTTCTTTCACCGGCATTTTTCCATTATCGTAAATCCGGTGCGTATTCTCGATCACGACAATAGCATCATCTACCACGATACCAAGCGCCAGCAGGAACGAAAACAGGACGATCATGTTCAGTGTGAAGTCGAGTCCCGGCATCACGAGAAAGGCGATAGCACAGGAAAGAGGAACCGACAAGGCCACAAACAATGCATTGGTGACGCCCATAAAGAACATCAGTATGATCGTTACCAGCGTAAAGCCGATAATGATCGTGTTCACCAGATCGTGCAGCGTAGTGCGTGTTTCTACAGATTGATCGCCTGTAATCACGATATTCAGATCTTTGGGTAGTTCTGTTTCCTGCAGTTCTGCCAACAGGGCCGTGATCTTATCGGAAGCCTCTATCAGGTTTTCTCCGCCCGCTTTGATCACGTTTAATGTAATCACATTCTTGCCGTTCAGGCGTGCATAGCTCTTCTGTTCTTCAAAGCTGTCTTCTACATCTGCAATGTCCCGCAGATAAACAGATCCCCCTTCCTGATTTTTAACGATGATATTCCCGATCTCACTCGCCGTTTTAAATTCATTTTTAACGCTCAATAATCTTTTCTGGTTGTTCATGGCTACCTGACCTGTAGTGGCGGAGATGTTCTCCATAGCAACGGTACGGTCTATATCGTCGAACGTAAGACCCGCAGCCTGCATTTTAAACAGGTTCACGTTGATCTGGATCTCACGTTCCAAAGCGCCTACCATGTCCACACGCTTGATCTCATTCAACTCCTCGATTTTGTCCTGGATCCGGTCTGCGTATTTTTTGAGCCGGTTGAGGTCATAGTTGCCTGATATATTTACATACAGGATCGGTAATTCAGACAGATCTATGTCCATAACCTCGGGTTCATTCGGCAGGTTCTGGGGCAAGTCGGTACGCGCCTTGTCCACGGCGTCTTTTACCTCTTGCTTGGCGTCATCCACTTTTACATCCGTATTAAACTCTACGATGACTACGGAGAAATCCTGGAATGAATTGCTGGTTACTTTTTTGACCCCGGTCAGGTTTTTGACTTCCTTTTCGATAGGCTTGGTCACAAGGTTCTCCATATTTTCAGGAGACGTTCCGGGGTAGAATGTTTGTACGATGATCTGCGGGATTTGTATCTCCGGAAAACTCTCCTTGGGCAGGTTCATATAGGTCATAAGACCAGCCAGGGTAATGATCACCGTAAGTATATAGACGGCCGTCCGGTTGTTTATAGCCCAGGAGGCGGGTTTGAATTCTTTGAATTGATCTTTCATATATCGGCGGCAATGAGGTTAGTGTGATTATTGGATGGTGATCGGGGTTCCGTTGTTCAGGTCTTCATAACCTTCAGTAATAACTTTATCGCCGGGATTCAGGCCGGATAATACTTCTGCTTTCCCATTAGAAGTCTGTCCTGTGGTGACGATAACCGGCTTTGCCCGGTTGTTTTCAGCGATGTACAGCATTTCTCCCTGTGCAGTCTTCTGTATAACGGATATAGGTACAACAAGTGCGTCGTTGTGTGTGTAATTATAAATTTTCATCCGGCAGCTCATATTCGGGTGCAATGTTTTATTGCCTCCCAGGGTTACCTGTACAGTGAATCCACGGGATACAGGATCTACGGCTTGCGATACATAAGTCAGCTTGGCCCGGATGCTGTCGCCGGATTCCGGGAATATTAACGTTACCGGATTGCCAGCCTGCACTTTGCCCAGATAATTTTCACCGAGGTTGGCTTCTGCTTTTAGCTTTTCATGATTCACGACACGGATATATCCTACGGGAGATCCCGGCATGGTTGCATCTCCTTCTTTCAGGTTTACCATATCCACAGTGCCGGATATGGGTGATACGATGCGGAACATATTGCGTTGGGCTATACTGGCATCATACTGACCTTGCATGGATTCGTAATTCGCCCTGGCCTGCAGCAGTTGTACTTCCGTACCGATATTCTGTTCCCACAGTTTTTGCTGCTTTTCATACAGTGCTTTTGCCAGTGTAAGCTGTGCCTGTTGGGCGTGTATCTGTTGCTCTACGGCAGCCGCGTCGAGCGTGGCCAGTACTTGTCCTTTTTGTACTTTCTGCCCCGCACGTACCAGTATGTTTTTGACAACGCCCTGCATCTGTGGGGTAGCATTGATATTCTCGTCGCCAGTGATCTGTGATTGTACTTCTACATAAGCCTGGAATGATACAGGCTGCAGTTCCGTTACAGAGACAGAACTGACTCTCTTGGCCGTATCCGGTATCTGGCTTTCCAGTTGAGCTATTTTCTGGTCTAATGCTGCCCGTTCTTTTTTCAGGCGATTGAGTTCTGCGTCAGGATTTGTTTCCTTGCCACCTCCGCAGGCGGCCAGCGTCAGCGTTGCGATCAGTATATATACGGAGCTTTTCATAAAGTGAGTATTGCTGTATTTTAGATTTGGATGTGAGTATTTATGGATGTTGATTTCGGGATGGTTTATTTGAATGCGCCCATTGCCTTTTGGAGGTCTGCATCTGCATTAATGACATCAAGCAGGGCCTGGAAATAATTATTTTGTGCCTGGAGCAGATCGTTTTGCGCCTGGGTAAGTTCCAGGTTACTGCCTACGCCGGCCTGGTATTTTTTTCCTGACAGGTCAAGCACATTTTTTGCCAACTCCATATTCCTGTTCTGGTTTTGAAGTGCCATCAAGCTATTGCGTAAAGTGCTTCCTGCCTGTGCAGCCTGGAAGTCTATGCCGAGCCTGAGATTATGAATGTCATTGTTGGTCTTCTCTACTGTAAGCTGTGCCTGCTTTACACGATTACGCCGTTGCAGCCCGTCAAACAAAGGCACATTCAGTTGTAATCCTGCCATGGAATAGAATATGTATTTTTCATTCAGAAGGTCCCGGAAATTGCTGGAGGCATAATTATACGCTGCTGATCCGAAAACAGCCAGCGAGGGTAATCCCGAGAGCCGGTGTCTTTTCAGGTCGTATTCGTTGAGTTTCAGTTGCGTCTGCAGAAACTGGAAATCCGTCCGGTTGTTGTAGTCTACCACAGGGCTATGTGCAAGCGCCTGTGCCTGGAGCAGGGTTTCCTCAATGGCTGTGTCTGTAAGGTGTATCGGTTGCTCAATCTGCATGCCCATCTGATATTTCAGCAGTTGCTCTGTCAGCGAAAGAATATTGCCGATACGAATACTGTCGGTAGAAAGATTGTTTACCTGCACGTTTGTACGGTCTACTTCTATCTTCTCAGCAAAGCCGCTTTTGTACAGCGTTTCAATCTCGTAGATGAGCCTCCGGGCATTATGCAATGAACTTTTCAGTATTCCGTATTGCCTGTGAGCAATGACTAAAGCGTAATATGCCTTTTGTATGTTGTACCGGATCTCTTCTTCTGTAAGCTGTTTTCCCTGCTCTGCCATCTGCATAATGGTATTCCGGGCCTGCAGGGCTACCAGCACACTTCCGTCAAACAGTATTTGTGATGCCGTGACGCTGGCTGTGTTACTGAAGCGGGGCATAAAAGTTACCGGGATGAATTTGTTCTGTCCGGCCAGGCTGGGATCCATAAATTCTGCCGGTACAAAGGATTTGAGCGGGTCTATGTAGCCGGTAAATTCTCCTTTGGCGCTTATCTGCGGGTATGCCAGGCCGGTAATTTCCGCATTCTTTGCCCGTTGTAGCAATACATCAAGGTAAGCGTTCTTCGCATTAGCGGAATACTTTAATGCATGATCCTGGGCGTCTTTCAGGCTAAGTGGAATCGTGGTAGGGGTATGCTGAGCGGCAGCGCTGTATGCAAACAACAGCACGGCAGGTAATAAGCGGAAGAATGCCGGTTTTATCATTTTTATGATTGCTTTAAATATTTGATTTTATACTTTTGATATAGCTTTTCTCCTTTATGTGTCATAATGCCATACATGAAATGTTCAGTCAGCTCCCGGTTGATGTACCTGAAGTCGTGATGGTCATGTACCAGTAAGTTAGGCTGGAACGCCAGCAATGATGCTTCTATATAGAAACGTGCCAGCAGGTCGGGATTCAGCCCTGTACGATACAGCCCGTCTTCCATCCCCCGCATAATGTTTTCACGCAGTATCTGCACATCCTTTTCAAGTATTTTGGCGCGAAACAGCTGATATGCCTCCGGGTAATATCGCTGCAGTTCCATGAGTGTCAGTGGGTTGGTGTGTTTGTGATTCTGGTCAAACAATTCGATGAGCCGGATCATCTCAGCGACTGGATTTTCTGCATCTTCAAGGATTTCCATACAGTTTTCGGCCATGTGGTCCATATACCAGGATAGCGATTCCTGAATTACCTCGTTTTTATTAGCAAAATGCTGATACAGCGTTTTTTTCGAAATGCCCGCCCTTCGCGCAATATCATCCATGGTGATGGTTTTAAAACCATACTGACGGAACGATTCGGCGGCAGCCATGACTATTTTTGTGAGTGTATCCATAATTGCTGCGCAAAACTATGGAAACATTTTATACAAAAAACGTTTCCCGGGTTTTTATTTTATTTTCAGATAAGGTGATTGTGTCTTAGAGAAATCTTCCGGATGCACTATCTTTCGATATTTGTAAAAAAATGAGAACTGATTATCAGTTGCTTAGAAAAGGAATATCTTTTTCGTCTGCAATGAGAAAAATTATGTAGTAATTTACATCAACAAAACATTATAAAACACATGGGTCTTTTTAAAGATTTTAAGGAATTTGCCATGCGCGGGAATGTTATGGATCTCGCAGTGGGTGTTATTATAGGTGCTGCATTTGGTAAGATTGTCGCGGCATTGGTAGATGATCTCATTATGCCGCTTGTAGGTATGGTGACGCCCTCCGGCAAAAAATTTACAGACCAGTTCCTCATACTGAAACCGGGAGAGAGCGGTGCAATGGCTTATCAGTCGCTGAGCGCTGCCAAGGCAGACGGCGCCAACGTTTTTGCCTATGGAAATTTCCTCCAGACGGTTGTTGATTTTATGATTATTGCTTTCTGCATTTTTATGATCATCCGGCTGATGAATCGTTTGATCAAGAAAAAAGAGACAGCTCCGGCTCCCCCTCCGGGACCCTCTTCTACCGATAAACTGCTGATGGAAATACGCGACGAACTGAAGAAGCAATAGGCTGTCTTGCTGTAGTGTGCAATTCAAATCTTCGCTATTCAAAAAACTGTATTTTGCTTCGACACGCTCAGCAACCGGGCCTTGACATGTTCGGCCACCGACATTAAAAGGCGGTCATTGAGCCCTGAGCTTGCCGAAGGGGGCCAATGACGTATTGGGCAACATGATGGATAACAAGTGATTTCTCATGAGTAATAAGCCTGAATTAAAGAGCGGTGTCATCCTGAACCCTCATTCGCTCGCGGCGCAATCATCCTATAAAGACAAGATACTTGTTCCTCGCTCGGTGGTATTGTATGAATCACAACGGTGTCATTCCGACGAAGGAGGGATGACATGGAGCTTACTCATTATTTAAAACTGCCTGCCATTCACAGAGCTTAAAACATATGTCATCGACACGAAGGAAGGATCCCACCTAATATGTGTACGCATTATGTGGGATGCAGACCGCAGCGAAGCATAACACAGCGGACAGATTCATGCACTACGTCGTTTCTGATGATAGGATTAGTTCGCCTTATAACAAGTCGAAATGAATACCTTGAACTATGAAAGCGAAGATTTGAATTGCACCTCTTGCTGTAATACAGCGCCTCCGCGTCAATAAAACTTTGTACATTGCGGATCACTATGAATTTTGTATATAATGATCACAAGGAAGATATACAAGGAGTTTTGTGCACGGAAAGAAGAGCGTAACAGCGGGTTTGCTGTATTGGCAGATCCGGATAAGATGGCGCCATCGGATATGACCGGCCTGGCAAAATTGTGTATGGATGCCCAGGCGGATTATTTGTTTGTTGGCGGAAGCCTGCTGACAGACCATCAGGTGGAAACCTGTGTACGATATTTTAAGCAGGCCTGTGACATTCCTGTGATACTTTTCCCCGGAAGTCCGTTGCAGGTAACCCCTCATGCAGATGCATTGCTTTATCTTTCCCTGATTTCAGGACGTAACCCGGAATTATTGATCGGACAGCATGTGGTTTCGGCTCCGTTGGTGAAGTCCAGCGGCCTGGAGGTGATCGCCACAGGTTATATGATCATCGACGGAGGCGTACCGACCACAGTTTCCTATATGAGCGGATCGGCGCCGATCCCGGCGGATAAGCCTGACATTGCTCTTTGTACTGCATGGGCAGGCGAGCTGTTGGGAAAACATGTTATTTATATGGATGCCGGAAGTGGCGCCCGTAATCCTGTCAGCGGCGATATGATCCGAAAAGTAAGCGGCAATATTGGTTTACCGTTGATCGTAGGTGGCGGTATGCGTACTCCGGAACAGGTATATGAAAGCTGTAAGGCCGGGGCAGATATCGTTGTCGTAGGGAATGCTATTGAAAAAGATTCCCTGCTGATCCGTGATCTCGTGCAGGCTGTCCGCGAGGCAAGTCTTCCGGTTGAGCGGACGATCTGATTTTAATTTGAAAATTTGGGAATTTGAAAATGAGCTGTAATGTCACGGCCTACATAACAGGAGCATTTTCAAATTGGCTCATTCCCCAATTTTCAAATTAAATAATGATTTGGTTCCCTCAAATATTACATTTACCTTTGCACTCCCTGTGAAAATTGTGTAGCAGCAGAGTAAAAGAATATACATTATGAAACGCACATATCAACCGCACCGTCGCCGCCGTAAATCCGTTCATGGCTTCCGTTCACGTATGAAAACTGCGAATGGTCGCAAGGTTTTGGCTGCCCGCCGTAGAAAAGGCCGTACTAAACTGACTGTTTCTGACGAAAGACGTCTGAAATAATATAAATTCTGCGTTATCCGTCATACGTTTAAAACATATGAACGGCTGAAACGTGAGCAGGATATTGATACGCTTTTCCGTACCGGGAAAGCGTATTCTGTTTTTCCGCTAAAGGTCATTTACCTGCTTACGGCACGAGCCTCAGAGCGTGCGCCTGCGCGCGCGGGCTTTTCTGTTCCCAAAAAGAAATTTAAAAAGGCAGTTGACCGGCAACATATCAAGCGGCAGATGCGGGAGGCCTGGCGATTGCATAAGCATCGTTTATACGGCAGCATTCCCGAAAATATGCAAGTACACCTTTTTTGTATATTTACAGACCGTATGATGCCTGATTATAATGCGATTTTCCTGGCTATGGATGAAATAACCGGTCACCTTGAAAAAAATATTTGAAATA
Source organism: Flavipsychrobacter sp. (assembly GCA_037190845.1). Taxonomy (GTDB): domain Bacteria; phylum Bacteroidota; class Bacteroidia; order Chitinophagales; family Chitinophagaceae; genus JBEBVQ01. Next base: position 53,242 of record JBBCJI010000030.1, read on the forward strand.
TTATTTGTCGGGATCATCCGGGGATACCAATGGATTCTTTCTCCTTTTTTGGGTGCTAAATGTCGTTATACACCTACGTGCAGCGCATACGGAGTTGAAGCAATCAGGAAACATGGGCCCTTTAAAGGTGGGTGGCTGGCAATAAGGCGTATCTTAAAATGCCATCCGTGGGGCGGGGCGGGATATGACCCGGTACCCTGAAAATAAAAAAAGACGCGATGCATCGCGTCTCTGCGTATCGTGTCAGATTTATGTTATTGTCGTGTGAAACGACGTGTGGCGATCACCGCTCCTTCTGCATTTTGCAGGCGTACATAATATATGCCAGATGGTACGGCGCTTATATCCAATGCCATTTTGCTGCTGCCGTTGTTTACCTTGTACGAGGCAACGTTTTTCCCGATCAGATTATACAGGGCAATCGTTTTTACTCCTGCGCCGGGATTAAAGGTAAGATTGACCGTATTGCGCGCCGGATTGGGATATAATGTAATGTTTTTATCTGCCTTTGCTGCATTGCTTACGCCGGCAGCCCATTTATTCACAATAAAAGAAACGTCTTTCTGGTAGCCACCGGATTGATCTTCAAGGCGTATTGTCATGTAATAAGTGCCGGATGCCGCACTGTTGATATCTACCAGAACGAGGTAAAACATGCCCTGTTCTTCAGTGTTTCCGGCGGGGATATCGTTAGTGATAAATTCATCACCACCGGTAAGCCTGTTATTGTCATTCTGCCAGCATAATACATTGTCGCAGATGCCGAGCGCCTCTTTAGTAGTCCAGCTTGCCGGGAAGTTGTGGTTGATTACCCGCCATCCTATCTTTATGGGACTCCCTGATATATTGGTGATGTTGTTGTACATCGTCAACTGATCGGCATGGTATGTAGCATTTATGGTATCATATTGTGTTGTAAAAGATTGTGCGCCTGCCTTCTCCACACACACAATATTTATAACTCCCAAAAGAACAAGTAAAATCTTTTTCATCGACAATTTTTTTCTCCTGTTAACGTTAAGCATATGAATAACGGTTAAACCTGAAACAGGGCTCTAATCCGGATATGCTCATCCCAATTAATTGCAAAGTAATTATAACTGACGGATTTTTCCAAATATTACCCGGCTTCGGAATTGTTAAATCCTTTTTAATACGGGTTGGGACATCATTTTCAACCATTTCTTGCATAAATTGCATGACAACTTGCCGGCTGATTGGTAGCGTCCGGCTGTAAAATGCAAAAAATGACCAGATTTCTGAAACAGTTGAAACGGAGCGGCAGTTTTTTGGCCGGCTTTCTGTGTATGGCCATCCTGTGCTTATTTATCCAGGGAAAATCTCCCAATTCTTATTTCGAGATTTCTAAGAATCTCGACATTTTCGCCTCCATCTTTAAGGAGCTTAATACTTACTACGTAGATCCCATAGAACCTGGCAAGCTGGTGAAAACCGGTGTAGATGCTATGCTGAACGAGCTGGATCCCTATACTAATTTCATCACCGAAGCCGATATTGAAGAATACGAATTTCAGACTACGGGAAAATACGGTGGCATCGGCGCTACGATGCGTAAGAAAGACGATTATGTGATTGTGGGAGATGTATATGAAAACAGTCCTGCCCAGAAAGCCGGGCTTCATCCCGGGGATATCATCCTTACTATTGATGACCATCAGTTGGCCGACAAGTCTATATCCGATGTCAGTGTGTTGCTGAAAGGCGCTCCCGGTACACAGGTGCTGTTGCGCGTCAGGGACGCCTACGATGGAACGGAAGCTGACAGGATCGTAACCCGAGGAGAGATCGAATTGTCCAGCGTGCCCTATGCAGGCCTCGTCGGGCAGCAGCAGCAGGTGGCCTTTGTCCGGCTTTCGCAGTTTACACCCGGATGCGGACGGCTGGTGCGGCAAATGCTTGACAGCCTCAAAGGGGTGCAGCCCGACCTGAAAGCGGTAGTGCTCGATCTCCGTAATAACCCGGGCGGGTTATTGGATGAAGCGGTGAATGTGTGTAATATTTTTATAGACCGCGGGCAGCTCGTGGTAAGCACCAAGGGAAAGGTAAAGGATTGGGATAAAGACTTTAAGACGACCGGCGCTGTATGGGACAATAAAATACCACTGGCGGTGCTGGTCAACCAGTCTTCGGCATCCGCTTCGGAGATCGTGGCCGGCACGGTACAGGATCTTGATCGCGGGATTGTCATCGGTAAGCGCTCCTATGGCAAAGGGCTGGTGCAAACAACCCGCCCGTTAGGGTATAATGCACGTCTGAAGCTGACGACGGCAAAATATTATACGCCAAGCGGCCGTTGCATCCAGGCGCTCGATTATGCACATCGGAATGCCGACGGAAGCGTGGGGAATATTCCCGATTCCCTGAAGGAAACCTATAAGACCAAAAGCGGCCGTAAGGTATTGAGCGGGGGCGGGGTAGACCCGGATGTCGAAGTCGCGCAGGAACCCATCAGCAAGCTTTCCGTGACACTGTATACCAAAAATTATTTTTTCGATTATGCAACGCAATATGTCAAAACACATCCCGCGATTGCCCCGGCAGGTACGTTTATCCTGGCAGATGCAGACTTCAATGAGTTTGTAAAATGGCTCGACGGGAAGGATTATGCCTACAAAACACAAACGGAGATTATTTTTGATTCCCTGAAAAGTACCGCGATACGGGAAAAATATTATGATGCCGCTGCCGCTGCATTGACCGAGCTGCAGGTGAACATTTCTCATGACAAGAAGCAGGATCTGTTAAAGCACCAGGAGGAAGTGACCCGTTTGCTGGAGCATGAGATTGTTTCGAGGTATTACTTCCAGAAAGGCCGTATCCGGCAAAGTTTAAAGAACGATACGGAGCTGGATAAAGCGTTGGAACTGCTGGGTGATTCAGGGAAGTATCTGGCTCTTTTGAAACCCGCACAGAATTAAGTTATGAATTATGAACGATGAGTTAATTCATTCATAACTCATAACTCATCAATGCATCGGCGATCTGCCGGTCGTTGCTAAGCCGGGGTACTTTGTTCTGGCCGCCCAGCTTGCCAATGGATTTCATGTATTCTATAAACGCATCCGGCTGTAGCTCCCGGATTTTGAGTGGCTGCAGGATGCCGCCACTGATCAGGTCATTGTAGTAAATGTTCCTTTGCCTTAAATGATCGTCTGCTGTGCGGGCAAATGCCTGCATATCATCAGGCGTTTTTCGGAAGGCGACAAACCATTCGTGATAAGGCAGTTCGCCGCTTGTCTGTATCTGCGGCGCTACGGTAAACTCTACAATATGTGCATCGTGCCGGTGTGCAGCATGGAGTATGGCTGATTCTACTTCTTCCCCGATCACGTGTTCGCCGAAAGCTGAAATGAAATGTTTGATCCTGCCGGTCACAACCAGCCGGTACGGATTGATGCTCACAAACCTTACGGTATCGCCGATATTGTATCCCCATAACCCGGCGTTGCTGTTGACGATCAGTGCGTAATTTTCTCCTGTTTTTACTTCTGCGAGCGAAAGCCGGGTGGGATTTTCATTAAATATCTCACCGGCCGGTATAAATTCAAAAAAGATACCGGAATCCGTATTCAGCAAAAGACCTTCTTCACTGAGGGTGTCCTGGAAGGCGAAAAAACCTTCTGATGCGGGAAATGTTTCGACCGTGTCAATCGGCCGCCCCAGGCTGTCGAACAGCTTCGCTTTGTACGGCTCAAAGTTAACGCCACCATGGACGATTACCTGTAGCCGGGGAAACAGTTCCCTGATCTTTTTTCCGTTGCTTTTTTCCTGTAGCCAGTCAAAGTACATCTGGACCCAAGGGGGGATGCCGCTGATAAGCGTCATGTTCTGGCTGACAGTTTCCAGTACAATTTTTTCCAGTTTGGCTTCCCAGTCTTCAATACAATTGGTGGCATAAGAAGGTAACTGGTTGGTACGCAGATACCCCGGGACAAAATGATTGACAATGCCGCTCAGCCGTCCGGTAGGGATACCGCCAACCCGTTCCAGTTCCGGGGAGCCGGACAGGAAGATCATTTTACCGTCGGCAAAAGCCGTATTGCCGCTTTCTGCCATGTAACAAAGCAACGCGTTTTTGGCAGTGTCTATATGATTGGAAATAGAGTCCCTGGTAATGGGGATATATTTCACACCGCTTGTTGTGCCCGACGTCTTGGCAAAATAGATAGGCTTGCCTTTCCATAAGACATCCATTTTGCCGTCTTTTATTTCCTCGATATACGGGCGGAATCCTTCATAATCCTGTATCGGTATAGCCTGGCGGTATTCGTCATACGTTTGCACATCCTGCATATGATGCTTTTTGCCAAAAGATGTTTTGTTACCTGTTTTCAGCAATTGTTGCAGGATCGCCAACTGATCAGGAACCGCGCGAGTCATTGCTTTCCGGATGCGCTTATGGACAATGGCGGCATACGGTTTGGCAAGGAATGATTTGATCTTCATACCGGCAATGGCAAGTGAATGACAAATGTATACAATTAGCTGTTTAGATGCCTGATTTTCATGATAGGGGTGTATTTTGTAATATCAGTTGCCGTATCATAATCCTGTAATAGGTAAGAGGATGCATACGTTATCAGAGTGGTTAAACTTACGTAGTTTCGCACGGCAAATTCTATTACACAACTTTTCAGCTATGATTGCACAGAAGATTTCAATGAGTCCGGAAGGTAAGCTCATCGTGCCGGATGTTCCTATTATTCCTTTTATTGAAGGCGATGGTATCGGTCCGGATGTATGGCGTGCCAGTAAAATGGTGCTGGATGCCGCCGTAGAGAAATGTTATAACGGGAAACGGAAGATCGAATGGAGAGAGATTCTTGCCGGTGAGAAGGCTTATAACCAGACCGGTGAATGGTTGCCGGCCGAAACGCTTGCCACGGCCAGGGAATATCTTGTGTCAATCAAAGGTCCGCTGACGACGCCGGTAGGTGGCGGTATACGTTCTCTGAATGTTGCGCTGCGTCAGGAACTGGATTTGTATGTTTGTCTGCGTCCGGTGCGGTGGTTCCAGGGAGTGCCTTCTCCCGTGCGTCATCCGGAGCATGTGGATATGGTGATATTCCGGGAGAATACGGAAGATATATATGCCGGTATTGAGTTTCATTACGAAAGTCCGGAGGCAAAACAACTCTATGAATTCCTCAAGTCGCTGAATGCAAGTAAAAATGTCCGGTTCCCGGAAACTTCTTCGTTCGGTATCAAGCCCGTTTCGCGGGAAGGATCCGAGCGCCTGATCCGGGCTGCTATTCAGTACGCTTTGGATAATCGGCTGCCTTCAGTTGCATTGGTACATAAGGGTAATATTATGAAGTTTACCGAAGGCGGATTTAAAAGCTGGGGCTATGAGCTTGCATTACGTGAGTTCAGGGATAAAGTATATACATGGGAGCAATGGGAGGCAACGAAAAAAGTACAGGGGGAAGAAGCGGCCAATCACGAGATGAAGCTGGCGCTTGCCGAAGGGCGACTGCTCATCAAGGATGTGATCGCGGATAATTTCCTGCAGCAGATACTCCTGGCGCCCAAAGATTTTTCTGTGGTTGCTACACTTAACCTGAACGGTGATTATATTTCCGACGCGTTGGCGGCGGCTGTTGGCGGGATCGGCATTGCTCCCGGTGCCAATATCAATTACCAGACAGGCCATGCGGTGTTTGAAGCTACACATGGCACGGCGCCCCGCTTTGCGAATACGGATTCCATGAATCCCTCTTCGTTGCTGCTGAGCGGTGTTATGATGCTGCAATATATGGGCTGGCATGAAGCCGCAGACTGCATTACGGAATCATTGAGCACCACCATCATGCGTAAGCGGGTGACCATTGATTTTTACAACCTTATGCACGATGCCACACTGCTGAAAACAAGCGAGTTTGCCTTGGAACTGGTGAAAAATCTGTGATGACATCGCAGGCCGAAAAGTGCCTCAAGAGCACATCATTGCGAACGCAGTGAAGCAATCTCAACGTCATAATGAGATTGCTTCGGTCGTACCTCCCTCGCAATGACTTTATGCCGTCCTGCTTCGGTAAGGGAATGATGTGATCGTCTCCCTTTGCACGCCGAAGCTTTAGCGCAGGCAGGCTGAGGGAGCATGTGAGGGGTGTTTTGGCTTTAACTACGTTTAAGAATCATTTTAGACAGCTTCTCCGATTGTATTTGTATTTTTGCCGCTGCATGATTGTGCCGATTAAGTTATCATAATGAGCCTGTCGTACCGATGTATACCGCTTGTTTTGCTGTTGCTGCTGTCTCGCAACAGTAGTGCGCAGCAATATGTGCCACTGTCGGAAGATACATCCGGGGTGGTCATATACGGTGACGCCCGTTTGGCTGTACTTACCAAAAAGCGGGCATCGGGGCCGGCTATCCGTTCCGGACAGGGATACCGGGTACAGATATACAGTGGTAATGACCGCAGCGAAGCTACGCGGATCAAGACGGATTTTATGCGCCGGTTTCCGGGAGTACGTACTTATATGACTTATGTGCAGCCGCAGTTCCGGGTTAAGGTAGGTGATTACAGCAGCCGCCAGGAAGCCGCAAAGATGTACCGCCAGGTCAATTCCATATACAATCCCTGTATGATCGTACCGGATATCGTAGAAATAAATACCTTGAGAGATGATCAATAACATCCGGGAAAAAGCGGAACAATACTTTCCCGAAATACAGGCGATCCGCCATCATATACATGCTCGTCCAGAACTTTCATTCCAGGAACATCAGACTGCTGCATTTGTGATGCACAAGCTGGATGAGTATGGCATACCATATCAGTCGGGTATTGCAGGTACCGGTATCGTAGGGGTGATCGAAGGTAGGAATCCCGGTAAGCGTTGTGTGGCGCTTCGTTCCGAGCTGGATGCGCTGCCGATACTGGAGGCAAACGATGTGCCTTACCGTTCGCAGCATGATGGTGTGATGCACGCCTGTGGGCATGATGTGCATACTTCCTGTCTGCTGGGCGCTGCACGGATACTGAATGAGCTGAAGGATCAATGGGAAGGGACGGTAAAGCTGATCTTCCAGCCGGGAGAAGAAAAGCATCCCGGAGGGGCCAGCCTCCTGATCGCCGCCGGGGTATTGGAATTTCCCCGGCTGGATGCCATCATTGCCCTGCATGTATATCCGCATATGCCGAGCGGTACGGTCGGTTTCCGGGGCGGGCAGTATATGGCGAGCACTGATGAAATATATATAGCCATAGAAGGAAAAGGAGGACATGCAGCTTTGCCGCATACGACTGTAGATCCGGTTGCCGTCGCTGCACAGGTGATTGTTAATCTCCAGCAGATCGTTTCCCGGAAAGCCAATCCTATTATTCCGACTGTGCTGAGCTTTGGACGCATCAGCGGCGGACATGTGAATAACGTAATACCGGACCGGGTAGAACTGGACGGTACATTCCGTACAATGGACGAGGAATGGCGACGGCAGGCGCATCAGTGGATACATGAGATCGTACATCATACCTGCGCAGCTTACGGGGCCAAAGGGACAATTGATATTCCCAAAGGTTATCCTTCTCTGTTTAATGATCCTGTACTTACGGACCAGGCGGAAGGCTGGGCACGTATATTTCTCGGGGCAGATCATGTAAAGCAGCTTGACCTGCGTATGACAGCAGATGACTTTGCCTTTTATTCCCACCAGATCCCCGGATGCTTCTTCCGGTTGGGCACAAACCGTAACCAAGAAGCTTTTACAGCTTCTGTACATAATGCGCATTTTGATATTGACGAATCAGCGCTTAAAACAGGTACCGGCTTAATGGCCTGGCTGGCCGTGCAGGCATTGCTTTGATCAGTCAGGCATCTTTTCCGCAAGGTAGAGATAGGCAGAGTGGAGGTGATGAAGGAATACTTTCTGAGGATCATCGGGGAAGGTTTTATAATAAGCCTCATCTGCAAATAAAACGATTGTATTGCCTGTACGTACGTAATTATTGCTGTTGTAATATTCTGGTGGAGTCAGTTCTTTAAGTGATTTGCGTACCAGCCCCGAGGTATATTTACCCAGGTATTTCTGATAGTTCCGTTGCGCTCTGCGGGTGGGTCTGTCCAGTTGATTGTACATGTAGTTGAGTGCAACGTTTTTAGGGAATTTTTGTTTCCGGATAATTTTTCTGGCATTTAAGAATGGATTGATGCGTGCCATATCATCCAGCGTCTGGATAGACATGGGTACTTCGGGAACCCAGTCGGCGGAATTTACGACATTGTATGCCCAGCCTTCTTGTGTGAGCATCTCATATTCATAAGCGAACTGCAGATTGCCGGGTTTTGGTGCGGCGCTGCAATAGGTTTTCAGCCGTATATCCTGCGGTAATTCCTGCTTTTGTTGCCGGTGATACAGATATGATGTAAGGAGATAGGCAATGGCTCCACCCTGGCTATGTCCTGTAACAATAAAATTGCGTATACCAGTCCGATAGCAGGAATCTATTTTAGCTAAGATATCTTTAGCAAGAAATCCGGTGCTGATGAGCCAGCCGACATGTACCGCTGCCCGCGGATCCCGGGCGCATTCATAAGAGAAACTGTCATCGCCGTTCAACTTCAGTGTTCCTTTTGCCGGTATCATGGCCGCATAAAAATTGGCGAGCCAGCTTATCGTGTTTGCGGTAGTCCCCCGGATGCTGATGACGGCAACGGCATTGTCTCCGATCCACAGATCCCAGCAATTGTCCAGACCGGAAACGGACGATCGGTAGACGAAATGATAACCTTTGGGTGCAGGGATATTCCGGAAATAGGAAGAATCCCCGAAGCGCGCCGAAATTTTTGCCATGGCCAGATATTCGGCCTTGTCAAAACCGGGTTTGAGCGGCAGGGCAGAGGCCGCGTACGTTATCATGCACACGGCAGCCGATAAAAGTAATAGTCGTTGCAGCATTAATTACTGATTTGAAAATGTACCAGTGTATTCACTCATTTTCAAATACTCAAATTTTCAAATTGAATCACTGATCATCCGGAAAAAAGCATAAAGCAAATAAATGTACAAAAAATAATTTCATGATTTGTTTTGCTAAGTTATGCGACGAATATATTTCCCTTTTGATAAAAGCATCAGATATGATTAATTTGCGGCCGTTTAATGATTTCAGAACCCTACAATCATCATGTACCCCCGATGAATATAAAAAAGATACTGATTGCCAATCGCGGAGAGATCGCGATCCGCATTGCCCGCGCAGCGTCTGAGCTGCACATTCGTACAGTAGCTGTTTACACATACGAAGACCGCTATTCCCTGCATCGTTACAAATCCGATGAAGCATATCAGATAGGAGGAGACAGCGATCCGTTGAAGCCTTATCTGGATATGGATGCAATTATTTATGTGGCAAAGGCATGTGGTGCAGATGCGATCCACCCCGGATATGGTTTTCTCTCGGAAAATGCTGTTTTTGCCCGGAAGTGTGCTGCAAACAATATTGTCTTTATAGGGCCTTCTCCCGAGGCCATGGCTGCGCTGGGCGATAAGGTGACGGCAAAAGAGGTGGCACAGCAGGCAGGCATTCCGCTTATTGAAAGCAACCAGGAACCGTTGACGAGCGAGCAGATTGCGTTGCATGAAGCGGCCCGGATAGGTTACCCGCTGATGCTGAAGGCGGCTGCAGGCGGAGGGGGAAGAGGAATGCGGATCGTGCGGGATGATGAAACATTGAAAAAAGCATTCCATGAGGCAAAAAGCGAAGCCAAAAATGCTTTTGGTGATGATACGGTCTTTCTCGAAAAATTTGTCGAGAATCCCAAACATATCGAGGTGCAGATTGCGGCGGATAGGCATGGTAACATAGTCCATCTGTACGAGCGCGATTGCTCCGTGCAACGCCGTTTTCAGAAGGTCGTGGAGATAGCGCCTTCTGTCACTTTGCAGGATGCTACAAAGGAAAAATTGTATGATTATGCCATCCGTATTGCTGCTGCCGTGCAGTATGACAATCTGGGTACAGTAGAGTTTCTCGTAGATGCCAGCGAACGCATTTACTTTATTGAAGTAAACCCGCGGATACAGGTGGAGCATACGGTTACGGAAATGATAACCGGTGCGGATCTGATCAAAACACAGATTTTTATTGCTGCAGGATATAAGCTGCAGGATAAAGAAATAGACCTGGGTGATCAAAGCCGTATTCCGAAGATCGGTTTTGCGATGCAATGCCGGATCACGACAGAAGACCCTGTAAATAATTTCAAGCCGGATTATGGTACCCTGATTACTTACCGGAATGCTACCGGCTTTGGTGTGCGGCTGGACGAGGGGAGCACTTATCCCGGCATGAAGATCAGTCCCTTTTTTGATTCCATGCTGGTAAAGGTCAGCACGCAGGGGAAATCACTCCATGAGGCTGCCATGAAGATGAACCGCGCCTTGCGGGAATTTCGTATCCGAGGAGTAAAGAATAATATTCAGTTCCTGGAGAATATGATCACACATCCTGATTTTATTTCAGGAGCAGCAACGGTCAATTTTATCCAGGAGCATCCTGAGTTGTTTACGTTTACCAAGCGACAGGACAGAGGTACGCGTGTGTTGAATTTCCTTGCTGATGTAACGATCAATGGCAATCCTGATGTGAAAATAAAACATGAACATGCAGACTTTGAAAAACCGGTTGTTCCGGAGTTTGACCGGCATGCTCCTTATCCTAAAGGGACAAAAGATTTGCTCACAGAGCTTGGTCCTGATAAATTCTCCGAATGGCTGAAGCAGGAAAAGCGTATTCAGTATACAGATACTACCTTCCGGGATGCACACCAAAGCCTCTTGGCTACGCGGATGCGTACGCATGATATGCTTCGTGTTGCTGAAGCATTTGCCAAGCTGCATCCGCAGACATTCAGTATGGAAGTGTGGGGGGGCGCAACGTTTGATGTTTGTATCCGTTTCCTGAAAGAGGATCCCTGGAAACGGCTTGAGGATTTGCGTAAAGCGATTCCTAATATCCTCCTTCAGATGCTGATACGTGGTATGAATGGCGTTGGATATGCTGCATATCCGGATAATCTGATTGAGAAGTTTATTGCACAGTCGTGGGAAAAAGGGGTGGATATCTTCCGCATTTTTGATTCGCTCAACTGGATGGAAAATGTGGCGCCCTGTATCGAAATGGTACGGAAGCAGACAAAGGGCATTGCTGAAGCAGCGCTTTGTTACACGGGTGATATACTGGATCCCAAACGAACTAAATACACGCTGGAGTATTATGTCCGTCTGGCAAAAGATCTTGAAAATGCCGGGGCCCATATACTCGCGATAAAAGACATGTCGGGGCTGCTCAAGCCATATGCTGCAAAAGAGCTGGTAGGGGCGTTGAAAGACGCAGTAAATATCCCCATACACCTGCATACACATGATACTTCTTCTCTGCAGCCGGCAACTTATCTGATGGCGGTGGAAGCGGGCGTGGATGTAATAGACTGTGCATTGGGCGCATTGTCGGGACTTACTTCTCAGCCGAATTTTAATGCAGTTGTGGAAATGCTGAAATTCCATGAGCGTGAAAATCCTTATGATGTACGCTCATTGAACCGTTTCTCTGATTACTGGGAGGCTGTTCGTGCCTATTATTATCCGTTTGAATCGGGTTTGAAAGCTAGCGCAGCAGATGTGTTTACGCATGAAATTCCGGGCGGACAATACTCCAATCTTAAGCCCCAGGCTGTGGCATTGGGGCTCGGCGATAAATTTGAACAGATCAAGGATACTTATGCGATTGTCAATGACATGTTTGGAGATATTGTTAAAGTGACGCCAAGTTCGAAGGTCGTAGGGGATATGGCGCAATTTATGGTGGCCAACAATCTTTCCCGTGAGGATGTATTTGCCAAAGGGGAATATCTGTCATTCCCCGAATCAGTACAGCAGTTTTTCCTGGGAGATATTGGTCAGCCGGAAGGTGGTTTCCCGAAAGAATTGCAGCAGATTATTCTAAAAGACAAGTCGCCGGTTACGGAACGGGCGGGCAAACTCCTGCCTCCCATTGATTTTGAACAGGAATTAACTGCATTCCGTGAGCAGTTTGGGGCCGATCTTACGTTGACTGATTTTCTGTCTTACAAGTTTTATCCGAAGGTATTTGAGGAGGGGCTGAAGTGCTGGCGTGAATATGGGGATGTTTCCGTAGTTCCGACACCGTTGTTCTTTTATGGCATGAAGCAGGGTGAAGAGGCTACTATAGAAATTGATCGTGGTAAAACACTGCTCATCCGTCTGCTGAGTATCGGTGCTGTGGATGAGCATGGCAAGCGGACCGTCTTTTTTAAGCTGAACGGGCAGACGCGGAATATAGAAGTTGCCGACAGATCTATACGGGTAGATCGCCGGGAAAATAAAAAAGTGGATGCTAAAGACGATAGCCAGATTGGCGCACCTCTGCAGGGATTGTTATCCAAGCTGCTTGTGAAAAAGGATGATCCGGTAAAAAAGAACCAGCCTTTATTTGTCATAGAGGCGATGAAGATGGAGACAATCATTACTGCACCGTTTGATGGGGCAATAAAGCATGTCGAGCTTGCTGTAGGATCATTGGTGAATACCAATGATCTGGTTGTCATGCTGGGGTAGCACTTGTTTAACTGCTTGTAGGGAGAATACCATCGGTATCGTGTATGCCAGGTGTTTGATACGGTATTTTCCCGGTTCATATTCGATGGTATGCCGGAAACAGGGGTATGGACTATAATCGAATTCTTCAAATCGTTGTATGGTAAGGCCTGCTTTGATGAGGCTGTTTAATATTTCGCTGATGCTGTGATTCCAGGTGACTGTTTTTGTTGTGATATCTGCATCCCTGTCTGCATAAGTACCGTCTGCGGTTTCTATGATCGGCCGGGTATTGAAATAATCGTAGGAGATATTTTTGAAGTCGTCATCAAACATCCAGACGACTGGATGAAATTCAGCGAAGATAAACTGGCCGCCAGGTTTCAGGTAGCGGGAAATGATGCCCGCCCATAGATCAAGATCCGGTAGCCAGCCTATTGTGCCATAACTTGTAAAGACAATGTCAAACTGCTGATCAAGGTGCTGAGGTAAGTCGTAAATATTACAGCAGATAAACATGGCGGGAATACCTGTATCGGCTGCGAATGCACGCGCATTGGCAATGGCTGTATCTGAAATGTCCACGCCGGTAACTTGTGCGCCGAGGCGTCCAAGCGAGAGTGTGTCCTGTCCGAAATGACATTGAAGATGCAGGATGCATTTCCCGGAGATATTTCCAAGCAACGCCAGCTCAATTTCATTCAGCGTATTTTTCCCCTTCAGGAATAGCTCATTGTCATAGAATTCCGATGCTATATGTATGGTTGTTTTCTGGTTCCAGGCTTTCCGGTTCTCATCAAAAAAATCAGATATATTCATTTTTGTGTTTGTATTATGGTGTTATTGGCACAATGCTTGATGTAGCGGTATGAAAATAATGAAAAACATGATTATTAAAAACAAAAGCAGCCGATACCTGATTTTGTCGGCTTTCCTGCTGGCAAGTTGTACTGCACCTAAAATCGTCGGTACATGGCAGATTACAAACTATGAAACAAAAACCGGTGATGGTCAGGAAATTAAGCTGGCAAACATTGGTAACCTGCAGTTTAAAAAGAATAATACCGGTAAGAAACAAATCAATTATTCCGTATTACAGAATAAAGTTGAGGATAATACCCCTTTTAAATGGGTTGCGAGTGAAGAGCATCTGACAATTACCGGAAAAGGGCCGGAGTTGAATAAGACCTGGATCATTGTGGAAAACGGTAAAAAATACCAGAAGTGGAAATCTACTGACGGTGGCAGCACGGTTCAGATTCTGGAGTTGAAAAAGCAATAGTTTTTTTGATTCTGAGGATACGACGTAGTGTATGAATCTGTCCACGATATCATGCAGAAGTAGCGGAGTGAAGCATCTCACACAATATGTATCTATGTAGTGTGGGATCCTTCACTTCACTTTGTTTCGCTGCCAATGATACATGTTTTAAGTATAATGAATGGCAAATAGTTTTAACGACCTGTAAGCATAATGTCATTCCGACGAAGGAGGAATCTCAAGTAATACAGGACACTTGTTTTGTGAGATCCCTCCTTCGTCGGAATGACACCATTGTGCATGATGCGTCTCATCGTAATCGTAGTGACAGACATAATAGTATCCTGTCATGTCCGGATGATTGTGCCAACGGCGAATCCGGATTCAGGATGACACCGTTCATTGATGCAGCCTTGCCGCTCATTTTTTCAGCACAAATACAAGATTCGATGTAAACCGTGTGCTGTCAATTACCTGAAGTTGCATCCGGTGTTTTGCTGCAAAGGATTCGATAAATGACCGGCTGATAAAATGTAACTCGTTCTGTGTTTTATTAAAATTGAAGATCCGCGTGGATAGGATTTCCGTCAGGAGTGTTGTTTTGTGGCGATTGCTGAGTTCAGACACGCCGTCACGGATGATCAGTATCCCACCGTCTGACAATGCATTGAGACAACGTTCGAGGAGGGATTCCTGTTGCGCCGGCAGCAGGTAATGCAGCACATCGTTGATCATAATTCCGTCGCAGGTCATTGGTGTAAATGTTGTCAGGTCTTTCTGCATAAATTGAATGCCGTCATCATGCAGATAATTATGTTGCGCGGTCCCGATTTTCTCTTCATCATAATCTACACCTGTGAAATTCCGGCCTGGCGCAGCCCAATGCAGCATGTAGGTCATGAATCCATATCCGCACCCCAGGTCATAAAAATACCCTTCACGTGGCAGCAACGTATGAAATAACTCATAATTGTGCTCGAGCCGGGTCTTTACACGGCAGTACCATTCAAGCACAGGTCCTTTGTAGGTATAGCTGCGTAATAATTGCTCCCTGAAATAGGAAGGTGTTTCTTCGGTTTCTTTAATTTGCTGCAGCTCTTTACGCATCCATCTGCCGAGGTTCTTAGCCCGTTCGCTATAATTACTGCCATAGGTATTGTCTTCCGGTGTGATGCGTGGATAGTAATGTACGGATGTCGTGCCGTCTTTCAGGAGAAAATCGCCTTTCTGCATGGTGTAATGAATGCCATGCAATAAGAGAGGGACAATGTCGAGCTTCAGCTTTTCGGCAATGTAGAAAGCACCTTTGTGAAACCGTTTTATATTACCATCCGGCGACCTTGTGCCTTCAGGGAATACAACAATGGAATATCCGCGTTGTACCAGATCGTTCAGCGGATCAAGGCTGTCTTCGGCGCCTTCGGCCACAGGGTAATATTCTGCCATACGCACAACTGTGCCGAAGACGGGAGATCGCCATACCCATTTGTTAGTAAGCAATACCAGTCTTGGATGTAGCATTGTGGTGCATAGGATATCGAGAAACGAGCTGTGATTAGCAATATATATAGCAGGTTTGCTGAAATCGGCAAGTCTGCGGTTGATCACGCGTTTACGGACATTGCCCATAATATACATCATACTCCATGTAGCGCGGCTGATCCATATATGGAACAGATATTTCCCCTTTTCTCTGTTAAAAGGCCACAGTTTTGTGAAAAATATACCGAGCAATGTAAGTACCATTGATCCTGTGAAAAAATACAGGAAGGCAAAAACGGACTTTATGAACGACCAAAGGGTGAAAGGCATGAATTTTTTATCCGCCCGGTTTTGTATAAACCAGTTGAACAGGAACGGCTGCAGGGTTTGTGAAATAAATACAACACAGAGTATGCCGACAACGGAGATGAAAGCGATAGAGCGCAGCGCCGGGTGCTTTGCCAGCAATAGCACTCCCAGGCCGATGATGACTGTGACAACGGACAGGTAAACGGCTGCACGGACCGACCGCAGCCGGTTGTCGCCGGATTTATATTTTTCGACAAGACCATCTGTGGTAAAGATAGTATAGTCGTCTCCCAGCCCGAATATAAGTGTACTGATAATGATGTTGACAATGTTGAATTCCAGCCCGAGCAATGACATGATCCCTAATATCCATACCCATGATATAGCCATCGGCAGGAAGGACATCAGCGCCAGTTCGATACGTCCGTATCCGATGAGCAGAGCGAAGAATACGATCAATGAGCTGTATAGTGCAATGCTATTGAAGTCGGTGTTCAGTATTTCCAATAGTTGTGATGCGCCTTGCTGCCGGTCGGTTACGGTAATTTCAGGTATTTGTGATACCTGTTTAAAGACTTCTTCACGGTGTGCGGCCGTTACCTGAAGCGCGGCGATAGCATAATGATGGCTGTCGTCGGTGGCAAATCCACCCGGATACAATTGTTTTAACAGGCTTACAGATGTGCTGTCAAGCGGGGTGTATGCTTTGTCCATCCGTTGTGCGAACCCTTCGAATGCATGTATATTATAACCTTCTTCTTTTGCCGCCGCGGAGATGTCTGCCATCAGTTGCTCTTTACGGTCGTTGGTCCAGTAATCGTTCCAGCGACTTATTCTTTTTTGCTGTTCCGCAGTGGAGGGGATCAGTGCAGACGGATTGCTGCTGCGGCGTACATGTCCTTTGGCGACCAGTGCATCGAGTACGGTCCCTGCTTGTTCAAGCGCACGGAGCGCCTTAGATTCGTCTGTTTCCCGTGCTACAATAAATATAGAACTAAGCGCGGCAGCATTCGCTTTGCTGACTTCTTCCTGTGCCTCTTTCAGCTTGGGAGAAAGGTAATTCAGGTGCATCAGATTGTCGTCAAAACGTATGTTAAAACTGAAATAGAGCAGTACCGGAGTCAGTATCACGATAAGCGCTACCAGCCATTTGTTTTTTTCCGGCCGGCGTTTGCCAAGGCGATCGAAGATCGTTTCTTTTATCTCGCGACGTACATTGCCTGTGGGAAAATGAGGCAGGAAGATAAGTGTGCACAAAGCTGCACCGGTGAGACTTGCTGCGGCAAACAGTCCGAGATCATTCAGGAGTGGCGTTTGAGCCAGCCGGAGGGACAGGAATGCGGCTATCGTAGTGAAACTGCCTACGGTTAGAGGATGTGCCATTTGCCGTACAGTCTCTCTGAGGTTTTCTGCATGTCGCGCATGTGCCAGAAAATGAATTGAGAAATCAATAGCAATACCAAGAATAATGGCTCCTGCGCCCAACGCGATTACGGAAAGCGAACCTTGTACGAGATACACGATCCCCAGTCCCATTGCTGCTCCATACACAACGGGAATAAGCAAAAGCAGGGGAGTCCTTTTGCGTTTGAAAAAATAGAAGGTGAGCCCGAGCAGCAATACAATCGTTACGCTCAGCGTGACAATTGTATCTGTTCGCATTTGCGCAGCATTGCCGGCGGCCACTGCAGGCCCACCAAAATAATATACCTGTATCTCAGGATGATCCTGCTCCCAGGCGGCTATGGTTTTGTCAAGTTGCCGGAAGAATTTTTCGTTGATACCTGTTTCAGAAGCAGGATGTTTCGGCTTCAGAAAAAAGTGGAGCTTCCGGCCATTGTCCGAAAAGAGATAGCCGTCCTGCATCTCGTATCCGCTCTCTGTCTGTAATGCGCCCAGTTTTTTCCAGATTAGCCCGGATATGCCTATCGGATCGCTCGCGATCATTTGTTTATATACTACACTGGCGGGGGAAAGTAACAGCTTCCGGTTTTCAGCCAGGTTTTTTCGGATATGGCCGGGCTGACGTAGCGAATCGAGTTGCTGATAGTCGGCATCGGAGAGAAAGACCGGTGTATATGCTCTGAATGTTTCGAGCAATGCTTCTTCTGCTGCATGCCCTCCGACTTCAAGCCTGATGGTGTCGATCCATTCACGATTGTTTTGCCGGATCACAGAAGTGAGATCTCCGGCAGCTTCGGCCAGATTGCTGGTGTTTTCTGTATTGACGCTATCCCGGAGAGACAACATGAAGATTACCTGCTCGCCTGTTTCCGTACGGCTGATCACGTCATTCATTGCACGGATTGCCTTATTGTCGGGTAGCATGCTTGTTATATCCTGTTCCAGCCGGATGCGTGATGCCAGAAATACCCAAATAATCAGCGAGCCAAAAAACAGCGACCAGAGCAGGGTTCTCCTGTGGAGAAAGAGATCGTAAAAAAAGACAAACAGTTGTTGCATGAAGCAGTAATGGTCAATTATTCGAAGTCAGGATAGAGCAGGTATTTTTTTCTGATTAGTCTGAATGCCTTGAGATCACTTTCCCATGTAACCCGAATCTGTTCTTCCGATAACCCTTCCATGATCTGGCTCCGTAATTGTGTGTTGCCAGCCAGCTTTTCGAAAAAATTATTACGGTTGAAGAGTTTGTCTTTGTCCGGAGTCCATTGGAAGGCTTCAATCAATGGTTGCAGTGTGAAAATATAAGTTCCTGTATTTTCTTCCGGCATTCGTTTTCCATAGCAGATTTTTCCTTCGTGCAATGGTTTGCTTGCGCCAGTCATGCTTTGGGGAACAAAACTGTAACTGCTTTTTCCTTTGAAATCCGGATGACCCCATTGCTCGAAAGGAGCCGGAGTACCCCGGCCTACACTTACTGTTGTCCCTTCGAAGAGGCAAAGCGAAGGATACCATAGCACTGCTGCCGGGGATTTTAGATTGGGTGAAGGGGCAACAGGCATTTCGTACCGGCTGGTATGGTCGTATCCTGTGCATGGGATGATTTTCAGGTCTAATTGAGCTGCTCCTTCAAACCAGTTTTCTCCTTTCAGCATCAGCGCATATTCTCCCGCAGTCATGCCATATACGATGGGGACAGGTTGCATGCCGACAAAAGAACGGAGCGATGTGTCGAGTACAGGCCCGTCTATATAAAAGCCGTTGGGGTTAGGGCGATCCAGTACGATCAGCGTTTTTCTTTCTGCAGCACAGGCTTCCATGGCGTATTGCAGTGTAGAGATGTAGGTATAGAAACGTATACCGACATCCTGAAGGTCATAAATGACAATATCTACATCAGCCAGATGTTCTTTCTGAGGTTTTTTATTTTTTCCGTACAGGGAAATTACCGGCAGACTGGTAGCGCTGTCATGATCGTTCCTGATATGAGCTCCGGCATCAGCCACTCCGCGGAATCCGTGCTCCGGTGCAAATATTTTTGTTACGGAAATATCGCGTGTCAGCAGGGTGTCCAACAGCAGCCTGTTACCTGCTATGGACGTCTGGTTGATCAGCAGGGCGACTTTTTTTTTGTGCAGCAGGGATAGGTATTGCTCCATATTTTCAGCGCCTGTTATAATGCTCTGGGCATGAGTGTTGGGTGTAATCCAGAGCAGACAGCAGAACAGCAGGATAATCCCCTGTTTTTTATGGTGTTGAGTAATGTTGTGCAGATACATGGGATCAGGGATATTTTGAAGCCCAAAGATAATCCTGTGTTTTTAATATATTGATGTATCTTGTGCGCTTTAGCCAATTATTAAAATACTTATTATGCCACAAGTAAAAAAAGGTGACACAGTTCGTGTACACTATCATGGGAAGCTGACAGACGGATCTACTTTCGATAGTTCTGAAGGCCGTGAGCCGCTTGAGTTTAAAGTGGGCGGCGGACAGGTGATCAGAGGGTTTGATGATGCAGTGACAGATATGGAAGTGGGGATGAAAAAGACAGTCACGATCCCCGCGGCACAAGCCTACGGCGAACGCAGCGAAGAGATGGTGATGGAATACCCGCTGGCAGATTTCCCCGGTGATATAACGCCGGAAGCCGGTATGGAGCTGCATATGAGCGATGACAGGGGGAATGTCTTCCCGGTTATTATTATGGAAGTGAAAGACGAAAGCGTTGTATTGGATGCCAATCATGCCCTGGCTGGTAAAGACCTTATTTTTGAAATAGAATTGGTGGACATTGCATAATCTGCGGTTAGTTTACAATCAGGTGAGCGGGACAGTCTTTAAAAAGACCGTCCCGTTTTTTTATAAAGATTTTGTCCGGATCGTTTTAAAAACTTATGCCGTTCAGTATCATCTTTGCTACCGGGTTATTTCCGTAATCGTATGGTATATATGCCACGGAAGGTGCCGGTTGTGTAAGGATAAGATTCGCTTTTTTGCCCACGGCAATGCTGCCCATCGTGTCTGTAAGCTCCAGCGCGGCTGCTCCGTTGATCGTGACCGCATTGATGGTTTCTTCCGGAGTCATTTTCAATTGTGTGCACGCAATAGTCAGGAGCAATGGTACATTACCCGAAGGACAGGAGCCGGGATTATAATCGGTAGCGAGGCAAACCGGCAAACCGGCGTCAATCATTTTGCGGGCAGGCTGGTAATGCATACCGAGGAAGAAGGCTGCACCAGGCAGCAGCGTCGGGATCGTACTGCTGTTTTTTAACACTTCGATCTCTTCATTACCAACGGATTCAAGGTGGTCTACGCTGACCGCATTATATTGTACACCAACCTGTACGCCGCCTGAATAGTGCAACTGGTTGGCATGTATCTTGGGTTTTAGTCCGTATTTCAGTCCGGCTTCCAGCAGGCGTGCCGTTTCCGGCACGCTGAAGAAGCCCTGCTCACAGAATACATCCATATAATCCGCCAATCCTTCGCCGGCTACCAGGGGAAGCATTTCTTCTGTGATCAGTTTCAGGTAGCTTTCATGATCATCCCTGTATCCGGGAGGGTAGGCATGAGCCGCCAGAAAAGAAACTTTGACCGGTACAGGAGCATGTTCTTTCAGCCTCCGGATCACCCGGAGCATTTTCAACTCGGCGGCCGTATTCAGTCCATAGCCGCTTTTGATCTCTATGGCGCCGGTACCCTGTGCTATTACGGCGTGCAATCTTTTAAGGCTTGCTTCGTACAATTCATTTTCGTCTGCCAGCGCCAGTTTTTTGGCCGAGTTCAGGATGCCGCCACCGCGGGCGGCTATTGTTTCATAGCTCAGGCCTTTGATCCGGTCGGTGAATTCCTGTTCCCGAGGGGCAGCAAATACCAGGTGGGTATGACTGTCGCACCAGGCAGGCAATACCAGCCTTCCGGCGGCATCTATGGTATGGTCGGCATGTGTTTCGGGTAATGTATCCATAGTGCCGAAGCTGTGTATCCGGTCTCCTTCTGTCAGCAGCCAGGCGTTTTCAATGGATGGCAGTACAGACATATCGCTACCGGCCACCCTGGATTTCAGGATGCTTCCGGTTTCGGTCTGGCAGAGCTGTCGTATATGGGTGATGAGGGTGCGCATAGTTTAAATGAGCCGGTTTGCGTGTTATGATCGTTCCTTTACCCAGCCAAGCACCAGCTCCAGTTGTTCCTCCCTGGTAAGGTTACTGTTGTCCAGAACAATGGCATCGTCTGCTTTGCGCAGCGGACTTTCCTCGCGGTTGCTGTCTATGTAATCCCGCATTTCGATGTTATGCTTTACTTCATCGAGCGAGATATGCGGATTGTCCGGGTATAGCTCTTCAAAGCGTCGTTTCACACGTACCTCCGGATCGGCAGTCATAAATATTTTAAGCGCTGCATCCGGGAATACGACAGTGCCAATATCCCGGCCGTCCATAATGATACCTTTGTCTTTGCCCATCCTTTTTTGCTGAGCTACGGCGAAGCCCCGTACTTCCCTGATGGCAGCCACTTCGCTGACTTTGCCGGCGACGGCCATCTCCCGGATCTGGTGCGCTACATTTTCGCCGTTCAGGTGTATTTCCGAAACACCCGTATGAGCATTCACTTCAAACGATAATCGGATATTACTCAGCGCTTTCAGCACCTGCTGGCCGTCTTCAGGGTTTACGTTATCCCATATAAAGTAAAGCGCAATGGCGCGGTACATGGCGCCGCTGTCAATATATTTATAGCCAAGCACGCCGGCGAGCTGCCTGGCCAGCGTGCTTTTCCCACACGATGAATACCCGTCTATTGCGATAATGATCTTGTTGCTCATGTTTTTTTATGTGGCATCTGTAACAGATGTGTTGGATGTGACAGATATGCTGTCAAATATATTTAACACATCTTCCACATCAAACACATCTTCAAGCTTCCCTGCTCATCTCCGCGAAGTATTTATGGAAATACGGAATGGTCTCGATACCCTTGTAATAATTAGCCACATCGAATTTTTCATTCGGAGAGTGGATATTGTCATTATCCAGCCCAAAGCCCATTAATACGGTTTTGAGTCCGAGAATGCTTTCAAACAATGCGATGATGGGAATACTTCCGCCGCCGCGTGTCGGTATCGGGTCTTTGCCAAAACTTTCGCGTATGGCACGGGCTGCGGCTTTGTAGGCTACAGAATCGGTCGGTGTTACCACCGGCTCGCCGCCATGATGTGTCGTTACTTTTACCGTTACATAGTCTGGGGCTATGCTTTCAAAATGTTCCTTAAACAGCGCTGCAATTTCTTCCGACTTCTGATCAGGCACCAGCCTCATCGAGATCTTGGCATGGGCTTTGGATGGGAGCACGGTCTTGGCGCCTTCACCAATGTATCCTCCCCATATGCCGTTTACATCCAGCGTCGGGCGTGTGCCGGTCCGTTCCAGGGTGGTATACCCTTTTTCTCCCCATACCGCTTTTACATTGAGGTCTTTTTTATATTCTGCGAGATCAAACGGCGCTTCATTTAATGCTTTGCGTTCTTCGTTGCTTAGCTCGTGTACCTTGTCGTAGAATCCCGGAATGGTAATATGATTGCGCTCATCATGCAGCGAAGCGATCATTTTGCTCAGTATATTGATCGGGTTAGCTACGGCGCCGCCATACACACCGCTGTGCAGGTCGCGGTTGGGGCCGGTAACTTCTACCTCCATATATGCAAGGCCACGCAAACCGGTTTCCAGGGAGGGGTTATCCATGCTGATCATAGACGTATCGGATACGAGCACAATATCGGCCTGCAGCTTTTCTTTATTGTCTTCAAGGAATTTTCCGAGGTTGGAGGAGCCTACTTCTTCTTCTCCTTCGATCATCAGCTTTACATTACAGGCCAGTGTGCCGGTTTTTGCCATCACCTCGAGGGCTTTTACGTGCATGAACATCTGTCCTTTATCATCACAGGCGCCCCGTGCAAATATTTTACCGTCTTTGATCACCGGCTCAAAAGGGCCGCTGTGCCAGAGCTCCAGGGGGTCGGCAGGCTGTACGTCGTAGTGGCCATATACCAGTACGGTAGGTAAAGAAGCGTCTATGATTTTCTCTCCGTACACGATCGGATGTCCTGCGGTAGGGCATATTTCAGTATGATCGCATCCGGCCTGTACCAGGCTTTCTTTTACGGCTTCTGCGCAGCGGGCCACATCTCCCTTATACTTACTGTCTGCGCTGACGGAGGGTATGCGCAGCAATTCCAGCAATTCATCTAAAAAACGGTCTTTGTTTTGTGCTAAATAATCGTTCCAGGCTTGCATAAGATTCTGTATTTAAGCCTCAAACCTACGTAATAATTTAAGAAACGGAAATACCCGCCTCCCGCGGGGCATATCAAATCTTTGCTTGCGTTTTTCAAGGTATTCATTTCGACAGACTCAATGACCGCACCTCGACACGCCCGGCCATCGTCATTAAAAGACGGTCACCGAGCGTGTCGAGGCCCGGTTGTTAAGCCATAAACTTGCCGAAGGGTCGAAGTAAAATTCAGTTTTTGGGATGGCGAAAATTTGAAATCCACCTCCTGCCGCGGCTATTCTGAATCAGGCCTGCGGGGTATATAGCCATACACATAGCAGATATATTTTTCAAAATAAGCTATCTGCTCAAGATGTTGCTGTAATTGCTGTGTCCTGTATGATCGTTCCTCTTCCGGGAAGCCGCCGGTATACAGGAAATATACTGTGTCCGTTACATGCCTTGTAGCGGCGCCGTAATCGGTATCCCACTTCATCCGGTGCGCGCCGAGCAGCGGAGTGTAACGTGCATGCTCCGGGTGAATTTCCGTATAATAAATGTAGGTTGCTTCGCTGGCATGATGAATATACAGATGTTGCCCGTCTGTCTTTTTTGACAATACATAGTCAAGCCCTTCGGTTATTTCATGAAAACCGTGGTAGGTATGAAATAATTGAAAATTATTGAACACTTTGATCATCTTTACGCCACCGAAGATCAGCAGGATCTGCAATGGCCAGAAGCGCAGCGCATATACACGGCCAAAGCCCATACTGAACAGCAGCAGCAGCAGCGGTAACAGGAACAGACTCACTCGCATGATGAGGGAGAACTGGTGCAACCAGGCTGCAATCAGGGTTAGTAGTACTGGTGCGCCTATCAGGATCAATACTGCTGTGTTTTTTCGCAAAAGGAAGATGATCCCGATCAGCATCATTACAAGTGCGCACCTGAGGTTGAAATCCCCATAGCCCGCCGTGTTGTTGAGTATTTCCCTGATTCGCAGCCAGTTGTGCCGGGTGAGCAGATCTGGGGTGAGGAAGTAATCCTGATGATATACCTGGAGATGATCCGAGCCGATCTGCGGGCGCAAAATCAACCAGAAATAAATGGCGAACAGGATTACCCAGATAACTCCCAGGAATACCGGCATCCATATGTAGGCCGTTTTTTTCTCCCGGATGCATTGCCATGTATAATATAGTCCGACTCCGCTCAGTGCAAACACGGAAGGCATGGATGCACAAATGGCAATGCCGCCGGTAATACTCCAGAAAAGCAAAAACTTCTTTTTGGATTGTGTAAAAATGTCTTTTTCCAGCGCCTGCCATAGCAGCACGAGCACGATAAAGACATCAGGGATGTATTGTTTTATGGTAGCAGAAAATTCTGTCAGGTAGGGACTGAATGCCATTAGCGCCAGTGGTAGCCATAATGTTTCCTCCGGAACAAACTTCTTCATGATCGCTCTGAATACGAACAGAGATCCAATACCACATAGGAGTGGGTATATTTTCAATGCTTTCTCACCATACCCGAACAAAAGAGCAAAGATTTTTTCGATCCAGAGAAAAACAGGAGGTGCATACTGGTCGTAGCTAAGCGGAAGCAACAATTCAGCAAAGCTTCTTTCGTATAGGTTATGGACAATGTTTGCTTCGTCAATGATGAGGTTTCTGTCCTGGAAGAACAGAATCAGCCGCATAACAATCCCCATGAGCAGCATAGCCCATACCGCCACTTTTGAAATAAACGATATGTATATTGTGATTTTTTTATTGAAAATCATAATCTATGGTGCTTCCGGGGCAATATTAAATAATATAAGTTGAGATTCATAGGTGCTGGATTGGCAGACATTGTTTTTTCATTAATTTTGCGCCGTATTTTTATTATCAACCAAAGGATCAAATCACATACGGACATATGGACATATTTGCCAAATTTGAAAAAAGGTTAGGCCCTATCGGGGATTATGCGGAGAAAGCCCCGGGGTATTTTGCATTCCCGAAACTGGAAGGAGAGATTGGTAACCGCATGAAATTCCGCGGCAAAGAAAAAATTGTATGGAGCCTGAATAATTATCTCGGTCTGGCTAATCATCCCGAGGTGCGTAAGGCGGATGCCGATGCCGCAGCCCTTTATGGTCTGGCATCTCCTATGGGAGCCCGTATGATGAGCGGAAACTCGGATCTGCATGATCATCTGGAGCGTGAGTTGGCAACATTTATTGGCAAAGAAGATGCGATGTTGTTCAACTATGGTTATCAGGGCATGGTCTCGGCTATAGACAGCCTTTGCAGCCGGCATGATGTGGTGGTGTATGATGCAGAATCGCATGCGTGTATCATAGACGGGTTACGTCTGATACCAAGCCATCGTTACGTATATAAGCACAATGATGTGGCCGATTGTGAAAAACAATTGCAGCGGGCCGCTGAAATGGTTAAAAAGACCGGTGGTGGTATTCTGGTCATCACTGAAGGAGTGTTTGGCATGAGCGGCAACCAGGGCAGGGTTAAGGAAATTGTTGCTTTGAAAGGAAAATATGAGTTCCGTCTGTTTGTGGATGATGCGCATGGGTTTGGCACGATGGGTAAGACCGGCGCCGGAATCGGTGAAGAGCAGGGGTGTATGGATCAGATTGATGTGTACTTCTCCACTTTTGCCAAATCAATGGCGAGCATAGGTGGTTTTCTGGCTGCCGATAAAAAGATACTGACTTACCTGCGTTACAATATGCGTTCACAGGTTTTTGCTAAATCGTTACCGCTGCCGATCGTTGCCGGGAATATTAAACGGCTGGAATTGCTGCGTACACGTCCGGAACTGAAAGAGAAGTTATGGCATAATGTAAATCGTTTGCAAAACGGTTTGCGTGAGCGTGGATTTAATATCGGTACTACTAATACGCCGGTAACACCTGTTGTCATGAGTGGTGGTTTGTTTGACGCTACCCAGCTCATTTATGACATGCGCGAGAATTACAACATTTTCTGTTCCGTTGTGGTATATCCGGTTGTTCCCAAGGGGGTTATCATTCTGCGTCTGATACCTACTGCAGCGCATACGGATGAAGATATAGACCAGACGTTGGAAACATTCAGCACGCTGAGGGGCAAACTTGAGCGGAAAGAATATCCACAGGAAATGCCGGTTGTTCAGGATGTGCTGGAAGCAGTTTGATCCGGCTATAACTGTTCTATATTATAAAACTGATGAGGCTGTCTGAAATGGTCGATGACTATGTTTCAGGCGGCCTTTTCAGTGAGTTGTTTGCCCTGTCTCATAAGTTTTTTGATACGTTAATTCATCTGTTTTGAAATTGTTACGCATTTACACCAGATCATTCAGCAGCCTGTCTCAGGAAGCCTGGATGCTTTCTTTTGTAATGCTGATCAATCGTGCGGGGTCGATGGTATTGCCTTTCCTGGGTGTATACATGACCGAACATCTGGGTTTCGGGTTGAAAGCAACAGGGATCGTACTTAGTTTTTATGGTGTTGGGTCGCTGATGGGGTCTTTGCTGGGAGGTTATCTTACGGATAAGTTGGGAGCATACAGGGTACAGGCATGCAGCTTGTTTGTCAGCGCTCCGTTATTCCTGCTGATACCATTTTTTACTTCCGTGGAAGGGTTAGCTGCCATCATCTGGTTGCAAAGTCTGATCAGCGAATCTTTCCGACCGGCCAATTCCGTTGCGATCACCCGATACTCCCGGCCGGAAAGCTTAACACAGGCCTTTTCTCTAAACAGAATGGCGGTTAACCTGGGTTTCTCTGTCGGACCTGCATTGGGAGGGATATTGTCTTCCATATCTTATAATCTTCTGTTTCTTGTAAATGCTTTTGGCGTATTTGCAGCCGGGGTGATGTATGTTTATTTTTTCAGGAAGCGGCAGGTTAAGACGCAGGGAAATATGGTCGCGTCTGATACCGGAACAGGTGTTGTGAAAGGGCGGTCGCCTTATAGAGACGCCCGGTTCCTGCTGTTTACCCTGCTTTGCGCCGTATTCTCTATTTTCTTTCTGCAGTTTTTTAATACCCTTCCCATTTTTTATAAGGAGGTTGCCTTGCTGGATAAACGTAGCATTGGCTATATTTTAGCTTATAGCGGACTTTTGATCGTGCTGTTGGAAATGATCATGGTGAATATGGCGCAACGTTATTTAACCATTGCCCAGACCTTGTTGCTGGGCACGGTTGCAGTTGCGGTTTCTTTCGGACTTTTAGCGGTAGGTCATCATATTCTTTTGCTGCTACTTTCCATTACATTGCTGAGCATCGGTGAAATACTCGTACTGCCGTTTATGTCTACTTTAACGGTAAGACAGGCAACCGAGGGCCGTAGTGGTGCGTATATGGGGCTTAACGGGTTGTCATTTTCCGTTTCTTTCATTATCACTCCTTTCCTCGGGACGAGTATTGCCTATGCATACGGATTCAATAACCTGTGGCTTGTATCTTTTGGGATATTGCTCTTTGTGTCGGCAGCATTTTATTATCTGGTTCGGAAGATAGAGTAAAATATACATTTACTGAGTGGGCGGGCGGTGTTATTTCTTCGCCTTGTATCCGTTTAAGACATCTGTGTATAATTGTTCGTATATAGGTATGATCCGGGATTGTTCAAAACGGCTGGCCTGCTCCAATGCGGCTGCTTTGAATTGTTTTAACCGGGTTTCATCTTCCAGTATATGAATCGCGTTATGTGCCATGTCATCCACATCTCCTACGGCGCTCAGGAAACCGGTTACTCCATGTACATTGATCTCGGGCAGGCCGCCGGCATCCGTAGAGATCACAGGTACACCGCAGGCCATAGCTTCGAGTGCTGCCAGTCCGAAGCTTTCATATTGAGAAGGCAGCAGGAACAGGTCTGTAATGCTGAATATCTCGTCGATCTGCTCCTGCTTGCCCAGGAAGCGTATATCGTTGCATGTTTTTAGTGTGCGGCACAGCTCTTCTGCATTCTGTCGCTCCGGACCATCACCGATCATCAGAAGGCGTGAGGGGATTGCAGCCCGTACCCGTTCAAAGATTCTGATCGCATCTTCCACGCGTTTCACTTTTCTGAAGTTGGATACATGTACCAGGATGTGCTCGCCATTGGGCGCCAGCATTTTTTTAAAGTGCTCTTTGTTGCTTTTGTAAAATCGCTGCGTATCTACAAAATTTGGGATCACATGTATCTCTTTCTCGATCCGGAAGGAGTTGAACGTTTCATCCCGCAGGTTGCTGGAAACTGCTGTGATCGCATCCGATTCATTGATCGAAAAAGTAACTACCGGCGCATAGGTCTGGTCTTTGCCCACCAGTGTAATGTCTGTGCCATGCAGCGTCGTGATAAATGGAATGTCGCGTCCTGTTTTACGAAGTATTTCCCGCGCGAAATAAGCTGCCGATGCATGGGGTATGGCATAATGTACATGCAGCAGATCAAGCTGGTGATTGGTGATCACATGTACCATCGTACTGGTGAGCGCTGTTTCGTAGGGGGGGAAATCGAACAGCGGGTAAGTGGGTACGGTTACTTCATGGTAATATATGTTGGGGTGAAAATTCAGCCGTACCGGCTGCTGATATGTAATGAAATGTACTTCATGACCTTTCTCCGAAAGCGCCATGCCCAGCTCTGTAGCCAGCACACCACTTCCGCCGAATGTCGGGTAACAGACAATGCCTATTTTCATGAAAATTCGTCTATGAGTTAAAAACAGGCACAAATATCCATGTTACCCGCGACATATCCCTGATGCAGGCATTTGGAATTTTAATAAGGTAATTTGAATATTTTTTACTCTGATTTGGCATGGGCCAGCAGGTAGGCGCGCACCTTCCCGGCTGCCGTATCATCCAGCTTCGAGCGTTTCACCATCCGGGGCAGTACTTTTTCCCATTTTTCCACATCACGGGATTCCGGAGTAAAGAGTTTATGGCATTTGCCACAGTTTCCCTGCCAAACTATCCGTCCTTCTTCCATCTGGGCTTCTGTATAATTTCTCTTTACTTCGGCCACTTTTTCGGCGGGAGTAGCGGCAGTAGTGGTCATAGAAGCCGGTATTTTCGGGGAGCAATGGCTCATAATAACAACCGATGCAGACAAACAGGCAATAGCAAGAAAACGCTTCATAAGAACGGGTTTGATTTGTATGCAATATAAACATTATGATGACAAATCGCATGAGGGAAGCTGTCTTGTTGTGTATTTCAAAAATAAGCACAATGGGCGTTTTCCCGGATCTTAAGCGTAACGGATCCGGGAGGGATGATACAGCGGATTTTTAATCCGCCTATCCGGGTTCACAGAATCCGGATCATCTGCTGTCCATGATTCCCTCCGGAAAATCAGGGACAGGGGGATTTTTCTCTAACCTGTCTTAATATAGGGTTGATATAGGACGTATATAGGACAAGCCTGTTATTGCGCGGGGATTGCAACTGCCTGATAAAAATATCTGTGAAAAATTACGCCAACATATTATTTTTATGGGATGAAAATATTTTATTCATTACTTATTGCGTCATTTTTTTGTAATGCATTGTGTGCAAATGATTCGATCGCATTGCGCCGGATATCTGACAACATCCTGTTGCATGGCACATGCTATGATAATCTGCGCACACTGTGTAAAGACATTGGACATCGTTTAAGCGGTTCGCCTCAGTCGGAAGCTGCGGTGGCCTGGGGCGCTCAGGCGCTCAGAGATGCAGGTGCGGATACGGTCTGGCTGCAGCCGGTGTATGTACCGAAGTGGGTACGTGGTAAGGAGTCACTTCAGGTTCGCTCCGGAAAATCAGGCGTATACAGGGATGTGCCGGTGCTTTCGCTTGGTAATAGCACCGGGACCGATGGGAGAGTGCTGGAACTGCAGGTGATTATGGTACACAGCTTTGAAGAATTGGAGAAATTACCGGATGCGCAGGTGAAAGGGAAGATTGTGTTTTATAATTACAGGTTCCGCCAGGACTTTGTTACTACATTTCATGGTTATGGAGATGCAGTAAAGTACCGCTCACAGGGGCCAAATCGTGCGTCTGCCAAAGGCGCTGCCGCGATTGTCATACGGTCCGTATCTTCTGCGCCGGATGACAAGCCGCATACGGGCATGACGTCCTATGCTGATTCTGTCCGGCCCATACCTGCGGTTGCTATCGGCAACACGACAGCTAATGATCTGGAAGCAGCATGTAAGAAAGGTACTGTTCATGTTCGGCTTCAGTCTGAGTGTCGGATGGAGGAACCGGCTTTATCGTGGAATGTGATCGGCGAGATCCGGGGCAGTGTATATCCAGAAGAGATCATCGTGGCCGGTGGGCATCTGGACTCCTGGGATGTGGGGGACGGTGCCCATGATGATGGTGCCGGTTGCGTGCAGTCTATAGAAGTGATCCGTACGTTCAAAGCCTTGAAGCTGCAGCCGAAGCGTACGGTCCGGGCTGTTCTTTTTATGAATGAAGAAAATGGCGTAAAAGGCGGCCATGCCTATGCCGACTCTGCAAAAGCGCGGAATGAGCGACACATCTTTGCGCTCGAAAGTGACGCAGGCGGGTTTACGCCCCGGGGTATCGGCATGAATATGCCGGAAGAAAAAAAGCAAAAAATCAGAAGTTATGCGCCGTTATTTCTACCTTATGGTGTCTATGATTTCAGCCAGAACGGAGGAGGGGTGGATATTACGCCTTTAGGGCGACAGGGGGTGCCCCTTGCCGGTTTAATACCAGACTCACAACGTTATTTTGATTTGCATCATGCTGCAAGCGACACCTTCGAGACGGTAAATCACCGGGAGTTGAAGTTGGGAGCTATTGCGATTACCGGTCTGGTTTACCTGATCAGTGAATATGGGCTGTAGGGGGTAATCCTGCGTGATTACCCTGTGTGATTATCTACCTGCGTGATTGCCCAATCCCCAAAAGATATGCCGGACGTCGTTAATACATCGCCTTCTGTTTTTCGCAGGCTCCTGCGCCGTCCGGCAGCGGTTATGTCACTGTGTATTATTGGTATTACCTGCATTATGGCTGTTTTTGCCTATGTGTTGGCACCCGATAATACACCGTATACCAACCAGATGATATTGGAGCTGAGTGCCCGGCCGCCAGGATTTAAAAAGCAATTGTTGCTCGTGCCTAAAGCCACCGCACCTGAACCGCAATCAAAGATCACATCCTGCTTTATCGGTACTCCTTCTGCTTTCCAGCCGGTGCCGGTGAACCGCTACTGGTTTGCCGGAAATCAGTTTTTTGTTGCCCATTATATTGATGAAAATCTGGAAGATACGCTGACGTACGACATGGCACTGCTGGCGTCACCTGCTATCCTGCGCTTACCTGAGTCGCAGCGCTATGATGCGTTTGTAGCACAACAGATCGTAGTCCGTACCTTTTACCTTGGTACGGACCGGTACGGTCGGGATATTCTCTCCCGCCTGCTGGCAGGCTCCCGGGTGAGTATTTCGGTAGGTCTGATTGCAGTACTCCTGTCACTTTCGATCGGTATTGTACTTGGTTCGCTTGCAGGTTACTTCCGGGGTGTTACGGACAATCTGATCATGTGGCTGATCAATATACTCTGGGCAATTCCTACACTGCTGCTTGTATTTGCCATCACCCTTACATTGGGTAAAGGGTTCTGGGAGATCTTTATCGCGATCGGCCTTACTATGTGGGTAGGTACGGCACGTCTGGTAAGAGGACAGGTAATGGCGCTGAAGGAAATGGAATACATATCCGCGGCAAAAGCACTGGGATTAACCGATATGCGTATTATATTCCGGCATATTCTCCCTAATATTGCTGGTCCGCTGATGGTAGTGGCAGCGGCCAATTTTGCCACGGCAATATTGATTGAGGCCGGGCTTAGTTTTCTGGGAATTGGTGTGCAGCCGCCGCAGCCGTCCTGGGGATTGATGATCAAGGAGCATTATAATTTCCTGCTTACCAGACAGCCTGTACCAGCTCTGGCCCCGGGTATTGCAATTATGGTGTTGGTATATGCTTTCAATATACTTGGTAATGCGCTTCGTGATGTAATGGATACAAGAAGTCAATAGAGTATAGATATATTTAAGTTTACAGTTAAATGATATAGATTTTATCAATAGTCTATAACCTGTTTTTCCCGAATTTGAAATGAAATGATCAAATTTTTTTGTCTGTTTGTGCGTATTTTTGCGCCGGATTTTGCCGGCCCGAAAGAAAAAATACAGGCAACAAGAGGTAATAGTATATAATGATAGTTACAGATATTTGCGTTGTTGGGGCAGGCCCCGTAGGGTTATTTTCCGTTTTTGAAGCCGGATTATTGAAAATGCGTTGCCATCTTGTAGATGCGTTGCCGCAGGTGGGCGGACAATTGTCTGAGATCTACCCGCGTAAACCGATATACGATATCCCCGGGTTCCCGGATGTGAAGGCACAGGAATTGGTTGATAACCTCATGCAGCAGATCGCGCCGTTTCATCCTACGTTTACATTGGGAGAACGGGTAGAAGGCATTGAGCGGCAGGAGGATAAATCTTTTATCGTTACTACCAGTGAGCAGACGAAAATACATTGCAAGGTGATTGTGATCGCGGGTGGTCTGGGTTGCTTTGAGCCGCGTAAGCCGGCTGTGGAGCAACTGGAGCGCTTTGAAGGAAAGGGCGTTCACTATATGGTAAAAGACCCTGAGCTATTCCGTGATAAGGAAATCATACTTGCGGGTGGTGGAGATTCTGCGCTCGACTGGACGATATTCCTTGCAGATGTAGCTGCACGTGTTACACTGATCCATCGTGGCGAAACGTTCCGTGGCGCTCCGGATTCTGCAGAAAAAGTATTTCAACTGGCAGAGCAGGGTAAGATCAATCTGATCCTGAAATCCAATGTGGTGAAGATCGATGGGAACGGTCATTTGCAGGAAGTGATTGTTGCAGGCAGCGATAATGAAACGAAGGCGTTGCGTGCGGATCACCTGATCCCGCTGTTTGGTCTGAGTCCCAAGCTGGGACCAATAGCAGACTGGGGGTTGCAGATTGATAAATCCGCGATCGTTGTTGATACATTCGATTATTCTACTAATGTTGAAGGCATTTATGCCATTGGTGATATCAATACGTATCCCGGTAAGCTGAAGCTGATACTCTGCGGATTCCATGAAGCTGCGTTGATGACACAAAGTGCTTTCAAGCACGTGTATCCTGATCAGCGTTTAAGCTTCAAGTACACGACGGTGAACGGGATACAGGAGTTTTAGTAAATTGAAAACGAAGTATTGAAAGCGGGTGCAGGTATACACGCTGTTTTCAATACCTGATTGATATGGAAGAAATTGTTCGCTTTACTATAGAAGACCGTGATGGCGTGCGCCGGGAGATCGAAGTCCCCGGCGACATCAACTTCAGCCTGATGGAGATCCTCAAGGCGAATGAGTATAATATCCTTGCCACTTGTGGTGGTATGGCATTGTGTGCTACCTGCCATGTAGAAGTGTTGAATGGTCTTGATGTGCTCCCTCCCATGACCGATGCAGAACTCGATATGCTGGATACGCTTCCGGATGCCACACAGGAAAGCCGTTTGGCCTGCCAGATCAGAATTAATGAATCACTGGAAGGCGCCATCTTCAAAATACGGGGAGAAGAGGCATAATTATTTCATGCTCCAAATACTCACCTCGACCCTTCGACAAACTCAGGGCTCGGTGACCGTCTTTTAATGCCGGTGGCCGAACATTTCGGGCCCGGTGGCTGAGTGCATCTAAGAGCCTGTTTAAAATTTAGTCAGATCATGATTTGTACGAGTGGAAACATCCCCCTTCCCCCCTTCGAAGGGGGAATTTGCACCGTTCTTTTGTCATAGCACTACTGAAGAATGAACTGATCGTCTCCCTTTGCGCGCCGAAGCCATAGCGCAGGCAGGCTGAGGGGAGCATGTGAGGGGTGTGGGGGGCATTAATATATTTTTACTAATCATTTTTAAACAGGATCTAAACAAAATTCAGTTTTTAGATAGCGAGGATTTGAATTGCAAACGTGCTGTCTGGTCGGTGGAAATACGCAACTTTATTATCTTAGCCCGGTTAACGGTATAAGAACGATTCAGGATGGGCGCTTTCCGTAAAATATCCCTTATTGTATTTCTGCTCGCCTTACTAGGGACTGTGCATATTTCTCCGTTATATGGTCAGACGGAAAAGCAGAAGAACATCACGATTGTTGACAGTCTGCATCGCCAGGCCGCCCGGACCTATTATCAGCCGGATTCCATGATTCTGTATGCCCGGCCGGCATTTGCTTTGGCAAAGAAGGTCGGTTATCAGCAGGGGGAGGCGGTTTCAGTACGTTTCTTAGGCAACTATTACCACGCCAAAAGCAATTTCGACAGTGCAGTTGTTCTGTATCGTGAGGCGCTTGAGATATTCACCAGGCTTGCTGATACATTCGAAATTGCCAATACGATGCTCGGTATCGCTATGGTGTATAACAATACCAACGATCACGTAAAGAGCATTGAATACGGTATGAAGACACTCGCGCTGTATGAGCAGTTGAAAGATGATAAAGGGATCGGGAAAGTACTGAATATGCTGGGTATCAGTTGGTCGATCCAGGGTGAGTATCAGCAGGCGAAAAAATATTTCTTCGAATACAACCGGCTGGCGCAGAAAGGAACGGATACGGTGAATATTGGTTATAGCTTTAATAACCTGGGAGCGCTTTACAGGGATTTGAAGATGCCGGATTCCGCACTTTATTTTTTTAAACAGGGCGCTGAATTCTTTAGCCGAAAAAACTACCTCAACGGAATGGCGCTCGCGACCCGGAATATCGGTAGTATTGCATACGATAATGGGAATTACGACACTTCATTACATTATGCTTTGAAGGGATTGGCGATCAGCAGGAAGAGTGGTGAAAAAAGAGCGGAATGTCATAGTTATCATGATATAGCTTCTGTATGGCTGAAGCTGAAAGATACGCAGCAGGCGGTAGCTTATTTCAATAAAGCATTGCTGCTGGCGTACGAACTGGAGGATAAAATGATACTTCGTAATTCCAGTCATGAGCTTGCAGTAATCAACGAAAGCAGGGGGAATTATAAAGAGGCGCTGACGCACTATAAAACATTTAAGGCGTGGCATGATACACTTTATGATGTAGAGAAGACACGGATGTACGGCGATCTGGAACGAAAATACCAGACAACGCAAAAAGAGCAGCAGATCAATATCCTCAGCCAGGAAGCCGCTATCCGTGAGCTGCGGTTAAAGCAGCGGAATATTTTGTGGGCAGGTTCCGTGATTTTATTGTCATCTGCGGCTTTAGTGATTTATTTTACGCAGAACCGTCGTAAACTCAAGGCAGAGGCACGTTTGCAGGGTGAGTTGTTCCTGCAGCAGCAGCAGGCTGCGCGCGAGGTGTTGTATGCCGAAGAGCGGGAACGCAGGCGTATTGCCACTGATCTGCACGATGGGGTAGGGCAGCTGCTTTCTGCAGCGTTGCTCAATCTGCGACAGGCAGGTGAACATACGGAAGAAAATTCTGCAGCAAGGCAAATGTCCGAAAGAGCTGCCGTTTTGCTCAATCAGGGATGTGATGAGATGCGGGCCATTTCGCACAAGATGATGCCCAGCGCTTTGCTGAAAGCCGGGCTTGCCATATCTGTCAAAGAGTTTCTGGAGAAGATAGACGGTGATAAACTCAAAGTATATCTTGATGTGGCCGGACTTGATGATCGTCTTGATGAACAGACAGAGGTTATCCTGTACCGCGTGATACAGGAGGCGGTGAATAATGTGATCAAACATGCCGGGGCTTCGGAGCTGAGTATCCAGATTGAAAAAGATGAGCAGGGCATCGCGGTTGCCATCGAAGATAATGGGAAAGGGTTTGATGTTTCCGGATTGCCGGATAATGAAGGCATCGGAATGAAGAATATCCGTTCGCGTATTGCGTTGCTCAACGGTACGCTGGATTTGGATTCGATGCCGGGTAAGGGTACGTTGCTGGCGATATATATACCGGTGGAAAAGAGAGAATGGCCAGAATAGTTGTTCATTGCTCTGTTACTCTCCCCGGTGTTAGTGCAGCGTACCCCGGAAGCAGTATAAGAATGACTTTTTTATGAACTGCTAAATAAAAAGCATGTTCAGGCTGTTTGCGTACGCTTTTTTTCTACTTTTACGGCAGGATAAATATGTTATAATAATGTCGCATCAATTGTTACAAGGAAAGAAAGGAATTATTTTCGGCGCGCTGGATGAGCGTTCTATAGCCTGGAAAACTGCCCTTGCCGCACATGCCGCCGGGGCGCAGATCATACTGACCAATGCCCCGATCGCCTTACGGATGGGGAAAATCAAAGAACTTTCAGCGCTTTGCGGCGATGCCCCGGTGATACCGGCCGATGCCACCTCTATGGAAGACCTTGAACAACTGTTTCAGCAAAGTACGGAGCAACTGGGCGGCAAGCTCGACTTTGTGCTCCATTCCATAGGTATGTCCCCCAATGTGCGTAAGCAGATTGAATATACGAATACGAATTACGATAATTTCCACAAAACACTTGATATCTCTGCACTCTCGCTGCACCGGGTGCTGCAAACGGCTATGAAGCTGGATGCCCTGAATGAATGGGCTTCAGTGGTGGCGTTGAGCTATATTGCAGCCCAGCGTACCTTCCCCGGTTACAACGATATGGCCGATGCCAAGGCTGTGCTTGAAAGCATCGCCCGCAGCTTCGGGTATCATTACGGCTTTGCCCGCAAAGTACGGGTAAACACGATCTCCCAGTCTCCGACCGTTACGACGGCAGGTTCAGGTGTGTCCGGCTTTGATGCCTTCCTGCATTATGCGGAAAAAATGTCGCCACTGGGTAATGCCAGCGCTGATGATTGCGCCAACTTCTGCGTGACGATGTTCAGCGACTATACACGCATGATCACTATGCAGAACCTCTTCCATGACGGCGGTTTCTCTTTCACTGGTGTAAGCCAGGCGATTATAGAAGAGCTTGTACGCAACGCTGAGGATAAGGCATAGTATACTGGCTGTTACTGTGCAATAATTCATAACCCTTCACGTTTTTAACATATGCAGTGGAAGAAATGGACAGGAATCGCTTTACTGGCAATAGGATTCAATACCGCGAACGGTCAGGTTACCGGTGGGCAGCATGCCTTTGAGTTTCTGCGCCTGTCCAATGCCCCGCATATTTCAGCATTAGGGGGAATTAACGTTGCCAGCCCGGCGCCTGATATAGCTTTTGCCTTGCAAAACCCGGCGCTGATGCGCCCGGGTTTGCATAATCAGCTGGGGGTTAATTATAATAATTATTATTCCGGTATTCATCTGATGAATCTGGGGTACGGTTATCATGCCGAAAAAATTGAAACCTCTTTTGCTTTGGGTGTTCAATACCTCAATTACGGATCTTTCGTGCAGACAGATGCAGCGGGTTATGAATACGGTGATTTTAAGGCCAGCGATTTTGCCATTAACCTCGGGGCTTCGCGGAGTTATGGGCAACACTGGCGTTATGGTACCACGCTGAAGCTCGCTGCTTCTCAATTGGGAGCAACCGGGGCCACCGCTTTTCTGGCGGATGTGGGCGTGCTGTATTACGATACAGCTTCGCTCTGGACGGTTGCGGCAGTGGCCAAGAATATGGGTTTTATGGCCAAGCGGTATAACCCCGGTAACCCGGCAGAGCCGTTACCGTTTGATTTACAGATCGGTATCACCAAGCGTTTCCGGCACGTGCCTTTCCGCCTGATGGCTACCATCCATCATCTGTACACCTGGAATATCCGCTACGACAACCCGGCTGACAGAACCAATCCCAACCTTTTTGGTGGAGATACTACTGCCTCCGAAAAATCTTATTTTGCCGACAAGCTGTTCCGGCACTTCATCTTTGCCGGTGAATTCCTGATCGGTAAACGTATCGGCGTATCTGCAGGATACAATCACCTCCGCCGCGGTGAGCTCGGGCTAAAAGAACGTCAGGCGCTGGCTGGTTTTTCATTCGGGCTGGCATTGTATCTTGATAAAATACAGGTACATTACGCCCGGAGCTATTATCACGTAGCCGGAGCGTATAATGAGATCGGATTTAACTTTGCGCTCAACAAGCTGATGGGATTGGGTAAAACCGGCGACAATATCCGCTGGAATGCAGATTACGGAGACATCTTCTCCAACTATTAATTGAGTTAAAAAGGTACCTAAAAGACGGTGGCTGAGCCTGTCGAAGCCATTACCATGGAGCAATTTACCCCCTTTATGTTTTTTAGATTCAGTTAACAGAATTGTCGCTACTTTTGTAATACCTGTGAAGCGTTATTTCGTCATACCGGTTATTTTGCTGTACATGCTAGCCGTCTGCGGCGTGCTGATCAACGTGCATTATTGCGGTCAGCGGCTGGCATCGTGGAATGTATATCTCGATACGACCGGCTGTGCCGGTGAGTGCGGTGACGAATCTGACACCGGGCACAACTGCTGCAAGGACGAAACGGTCACGGCAAAAGTTTCGGAAGATCACAGTGTGTCTTCATGGAAGTATAAGATTTCCGGTGAGGATCCGTACCTGTTTCCCGAAGCATTACCGGCTTACCCGGAAGTACAAAGCGGTTTTCTGACCGATGCAGCAGTCATTACGCAACTGCCACAGCCGCCACCTGGCATATGGCAGGATATTCCGCTGTACAAACTCTTCTCCCGCCTTACCTATTACGGTTAACAAATGTTGTCGTGTCCTAATCGGATACGCATTTCTGCATTTGATTTTATTGTTAACCTAATAGATATGAATCATGAAACGTTTTATTGTTTTTGTTATAGCTGTTATTTCTTCTTTTAGTACAGCTGTTTTAGCCCAGACGACAGATAAGGGCACCATTACGGAAAAGATCAAGGTCGCCGGTAATTGTGGTATGTGCAAGCAGCGCATTGAAAATGCCGCTTATGGAAAAGGTGTTAAACACGCCGAATGGGATAAAGCGACCGGTATGCTAACCGTTACTTATCGCACCGACAAAACAAGCGGCACAGACATTCTGAAACGCATTGCCTCAGTAGGGCATGATGCGGATGAGCTTCATGCGGATTCCGCAGCTTATCAGAAACTTCCGGCCTGCTGCGCTTATAAGACAAATCCTAACCGCCATTAAACTGCCGGATCATGAAGAGTCTTATCATGAAGATGCCATGGTGCATCGGGATGCTGCTGTCGGTGTACAGTGGTATCAGCACAGCCCAGGTATTTAAAGAAGTCCGCGGAGTAGTACAGGAAGCCGGTAATGGCGGCGCTAAATTACCATTGCCCGGAGTGGTTGTGCAGACACCGGATGGTAAAGCAGGTGTGCAGACAGATTCGGATGGAGCGTTTCTTCTTTCTGTCCCGGATACAACGGGATCGCTCATATTTACCCTCACTGGCTATGATGCCTATACGGCTTCGTTGCCTGCAGACAGCACGCCACTGACGATCGTCATGAAGCGTACCCGTCAGCTTGAGGAAGTCGTGGTAACCGGAACCGACCAGGGCGGCTCCCGGATGGGCATGATTGATCCGATCCAGACACTCCATATCGGCGAACGTGAGTTGATGAAAGCGGCCTGCTGTAATCTCAGTGAAAGCTTTGAAACAACACCGTCCATTGATGCGGCGTACACGGATGCGGTTACCGGCTACCGGCAGATACAGATGCTTGGCCTTGCGGGGCCTTATACCCTGATCACGCGGGAGAATATTCCGGATATACGTGGACTTTCGGCAGTAACAGGTCTGACGTTCACGCCCGGTACATGGATCGAGAGTATGCAATTGAGCAAAGGAACCGGCAGTGTGGTGAATGGTTTTGAAAGCGTGGCGGGTCAGTTGAATGTTGAATTGCGGAAGCCATTTATCGAAGAAGACCCTTGGCTGCTAAACCTGTATCAGAATACACAGGGGCGTACGGAGGGAAACCTGGTGTACAATCATAAATTCGGAAAATATACTTCTTCCAACCTGATGTTACACGGCAAATCCCAGTGGATGCGGGTAGATCAGAATAACGATGGCTTTATGGATCAGCCGCTGAATACATCGCTGGTGGGGCTGAATCGCTGGTTCTATTTCGGGCCGAAAGGACTGGAGTTGCAGGCAGGGATTAAGGGCACCTATGTCCGGAATATCGGCGGCCAAACGGATTATGAGGCAGGCACAGAGCAGGTCGCCGGTAAGCCATGGGGCTTCGAGTCCGGTATCGACCGGATAGAGGGATGGGCAAAGATCGGGAAAGTCTCGCCGCAGAAACAGTGGCGTAGTATAGGGCTGCAATTGTCCGGTGTGTATCATGATCAGTATGCCATGTATGGCGCGCGTAATTATGACGCGACGCAGCACAGCTTCTATGGTAACCTGATCTACCAGACGATCATCAATAATACCAATCATGTGATCAAATTTGGTACGAGCTTTCAGGCAGATCGCTTTCGGGAGCAGTTTGCGGGAATGCCTTACGGTCGTGATGAACGGGTGCCGGGCGTGTTTACGGAATATGCGTGGAGCTATACCGATAAGTGGAATCTCGTAGCAGGTCTGCGTGCCGATTATCACAACCTTTTCGGTGCATTCCTGACCCCGCGGCTTCACCTCCGCTATGCACCTGAGGAGCACACTGCTATCCGTGCTTCCATCGGACGGGCACAGCGTACTGCTAATCTGTTTGCCGAGAATATGGGGCAGATGGCTAGCAATCGAAGCTTTATGGTGATGGGGACGGATCCGAATAAACCTTATGGGCTTGATCCGGAAGTGGCGTGGAATACGGGCGTTAATCTCACGCATAAGTTCCGCTTGAATTACAGGGACGGCGCCTTTTCTACCGATTATTATTACACCTGGTTTCAGAACCAGGTGGTGGCTGATATCGAAAATCCGCACACCATCCGTTTTTACAACCTGGATGGTTTGTCGTATGCGCACAGCTTTCAGGTGCAGCTCGATTATGAGCCGGTGCGTAAATGGGATGTACGGCTTGCCTATCGCTGGTACGATGTGAAGACCACCTATGACGGTGTGCTCAAAGAGCGACCGCTGATAGCGGCGCATCGGGCTTTCATCAACACGGGCTATGCATTTAAGAAGAACTGGAGTATTGACTACACGGTTCAGTGGATCAGCCAGAAGCGGGTGCCAATGGTGCATCATGACGGTGCGATGCAGATGGAAAGCTATTCGCCATCATTCATTCAGATGAATGCGCAGATCACCAAAGGGTGGGGGAAGCAGATCGAGGTATATCTCGGCGGGGAAAACCTGACCAACTATATGCAGCATGATATCGTGTTGGGACGTTCCGATCCTTTTGGTGCCGGGTTTGATGCTTCAGTGATCTGGGGGCCGGCAATGGGGCGTAATATTTATGCAGGTTTGCGCTATAAACCCGGTGCACGTGCAAAAACTAGTAATAAGTAACAGATCATAAGTAGCAGGAGGCAAGTTTTAAGTTGCTTAGACTTACTGCTTACCTCCTGTCATTCATAATTCATAGTTTATAACTAATCCCTCATCCTGCGGCTTGCTTCCAGGTGCCAGGTAAGATCATTAAAAAATGCCTTTGCGCCGCGGTTGCTTGTTTCGATATCGGTAGGGCTTCCGTCTTCATTATGGCTTTTCTCCACTGAGGGTACGCGGAACATGGCCGGTACTACCATCGCTCCGAGTTTTAAGAAAATGAACGGAAGAGATGAGCCTGCCTGAGTGCCTGCGAATGCACCACCGGAGACAGTAGCGATGGCAACGGGTTTGCGTTTCCATTCATCTACTAGTAAATCAATGACATTTTTCAGACTGGCCGGATAGCCGCCGTTGTATTCCGGTGTCACTACAATGACCCCATCTGCTTTTTTAATTTTTTCCGCAAAATCCAGTACATTAGTTGCCGGATCTTTCATGTATTTCAGCCGCTCCTCGAAAATTGGGAACTGATATGTATTCAGATCAAGTATCTCCGCATTTCCGATCTTGTTTTCAGCGATATAGTTATTGAGAAAGAGCGCCACCCGGTGACTTTTTCTGCCGGTTCTGACACTGGATGATATGATGACAATGTTGTGCATGGAGTTTAGTTTACATGATCGTATCGTTCAAATATACACAACCTGTTTCAGATTTATGAAGCGCACTCTTGTAAAGAATTTACAGATTTATTGTAAACAGGGAAGCTGCTTTGGTAAGGAGTCCCAGACAAGTTGTAATGAAGTGATTTTGAGGAGCACTCATTTTTCTTTCCGTGTATGGCAAGGAATGCTCACTGATCGTCTTCCGTTGAAGGGGGACGACCACGTCATGCTATCACAGTGCCACGTTCACTTCTTATCATTGCCTCATTCATTAAATGCAACTTGCGAATGAGACAATGTTAAGAAGTGGACAGATTTATGCGATATATCATTAAAACAGCCGCATCTGCTCCGGCTTGGGCAGCTTTTGCTGCACGATTTCCAGCAATGAAACCGGAAGCTCTCCGATAAACCGCGATACAATCTTTTCTTCTGTTTCGCTGAAGTGCTTCCGTTGTGCGGCGTGTGTGATGAGCAGTCTGTCTTTGGCGCGTGTCAACGCCACATAAAAAAGCCGTCTTTCTTCTTCCATATCTGTATTCCTGCGTACAGGGGTGATACCTTCTTCTGCTCCCGCAATGAATACAACAGGAAATTCCAACCCTTTGGACGCATGAAACGTAAGCAGTGTTACGGCAT
Organism: Flavipsychrobacter sp.; assembly: GCA_037190845.1. Lineage (GTDB taxonomy): Bacteria > Bacteroidota > Bacteroidia > Chitinophagales > Chitinophagaceae > JBEBVQ01. Next base: position 96,294 of record JBBCJI010000030.1, read on the forward strand.
CTGTTTTCATGCGCGCCACATCCGTATATGCATCCAGCATAAGCTGGTAAAGGAATTGCTCAATATCAGCCTGATATTCCTTTGCTATGTTCAGGATCATTTCCTTCCGGAGCAATCCTGCATCATCCAGGGTTTCATCCGGGATGAATTTTTCGAAAATAAAGGGTACGGCGCCGGTCGCTCCTTGGGTAAAAGCAGCTTCGCCCGCTGTTCCAAAAAGAGTGGTAAAACGTTCCGTTTCCGGATGTGAGGAGAGGAAGTTCTGTTTTTCTTTATGCCCCATTCTGAATCCCTGTGTGAGTATGCTATCCAGCGCAATTATGTCTGTAGGGTTGAGATAGAGCTTCATCACATCCGTGATGAGATGGAACGGGTAAGCCGCCAGGAAAGGCGAGGCATCGCCAAAACGTACCGGGATACCTGATTGTCTGAACGCGGTCAGTAAAGTTCTGCCTACCGCACGGGTGCGGAATAGCACGGCAATATCGGCAAATCCGTAATGGCTGTCGTGGTGTGTATTGTCTCCGCTGAGGTTGTTGAATCCACCTGCCAGTTGCTCGATTTCGCTGATGATAAAGGCAGCTTCTTTATATTCATCTGTCGCTGCAAAGAGGCGAATCTTGCCGGCGGCAGGGCGGGTGGCCATTAACGATGTATCCTTACGCAGCTTGTTATGACGGATGAGCTGACTTGCCGTTTCCACGATGAAACCGGCAGAGCGGTAGTTTTTCTGAAGTGCAATTTCTGTTGCCCCAAAATCTTCCCCGAACCGGAAAAACAGATTTACATCTGATCCCCGGAATCCGTAAATGCTCTGATCCGGATCGCCAATGGCAAAGATGTTTTTGCCTTTTGCCAGCAATTTTAAAAACGTATACTGCAGCGGGTTGATGTCCTGCAGTTCATCTACGGCAATGTATTGAAAACGCTGCCGGTGTGCTTCCAGCCATTCGGGCTCGTCATACCATAACTTCACTACACCTCCGATAATGTCGGCAAGATCAATCCCACCGTTTTGCAGGGTGAAATCCCGGTACGTGGCCGCTACGCTCCTGATCTCGCCGGGCGCTTCCGGGCTGCCTTGCTCAAAATAATCTTTCAGTCCTTCAGACAGCTTTTTCAGCTCCTTTTCTTCTTTGTCGGAGAAGAGTATGCCCAGGATGATTTCCCGGCTTTCGTCGTCATATACTTTATCCAGATGTCCGTAACGCTCCTGCAATATGGCGAAGCAAAGCGAGTGGAATGTGCCCAGCGTAATGCCCCTGGAACGGTCTCCGAGTACGGCAGCGAGACGCTCTTTCATTTCATTGGCCGCTTTATTGGTAAAGGTTACGGCGAATACTTCCTGCGGCCGGGCATTTCGTTGTTGGATGCAATGTGTGATCCAACTGATCAATGTTTTGGTCTTGCCGGTTCCGGGGCCTGCTGTAACGAGTACAGCGCCTTCTGCTTCACAAGCTGCTTGTTGCGCTGCGTTTAGGGATGGAGTACCGGATTCTTCTACCGGATCAACCACCGTTGTTTGCTGCCGAATCTCCGTTTCTTTGCTTTTTCGTTTCGTAGTTTTATTGACACCGGCCATGCCGAAGAAATTCATCTGCCCGGTGAGTGCAGCCAGTTCTCCATCTTTAAATATTTTGATCACGCCATATTCTCCGTCGTAACCACCCTGCGGATTCACTTCCTGTGCCCGCATCCTTTTGATCGCTTCTGCCACTACAATACCCGCCTTTTTTTCGATCTCTTCAACCGGCGTGTCATTGAGCAGGGTAAACTCGTTGCCGAAGGAAGATATGGTCTGCTGAAAGGACTGTTGTACGGCCTTACTGGATGAAGAAGTACCTTTTATTTCGGATAGTATTTCCGGTAAAGGAATGATATAATGAAAGTCAGCAGCGCCTTCCGGTCTTTGCGGCTGCCTGCGGTCAGATAGTTCGGTGACGCGGTGCAGCACGCCGATGGTGAGCGGCTGCCCGCATTTCGGGCAGAGGTTTTTATGCCGGATACTTTCTTCCGGCTCAAAGCATACATCACATTTCCGGTGGCCGTCCATGTGGTATTTTCCTTCTTCCGGGAAAAATTCATAAGTACCCAGAAATCCTTTTTTTGTTTTCAGGGCATCGAATAGTCCGTAATAGCTTCGTTCCGTATCGAACAGGTTGGCTTCGCGTCCCAGCTTTTGCGGAGAGTGGGCATCAGAGTTGGACACCAGCGTGTACTTGTCGAGCATGCTCAGCCGCCAGTTCATTTCGGGGTCGGAGGAGAGGCCGGTCTCAAGCGCGAAGATGTGACCGGACAAGTCGCGGAAGCATTCTTTCACGCTGTCATAACCTGACTTGGATCCGAACATGGAAAACCAGGGCGTCCAGATATGAGCGGGGATGAAGTGGGCGTGTTCGGAAGTTTCCAGCACGATCTCCAGCAGGTCGCGCGAAGGCAGCCCCAGTATCGGCCGGCCGTCCGCTTCGAGGTTCCCGATCTGCGACAGCTTTGCATTGATGCGGGCTACTGTGTCGAAGTCGGGCGCGTACACACAGTTATGATTCTTGCGTACCTTATCTCCATGTTTATAAATAGAGCTGATCTCGGAGGTAAGGCAAAACCGGACGTCAATATCGCTGCACCGGAATCCCGGTACATCTTCCTTCGGAGGGTCCTTCAGGCGGAACAAGCCCGTTCCGTCCGGCTCCAGTTTTTCCTTCAGCTCTTTGAACCAGAGCGGATGTGTAAAATCTCCCGTACCCACTACATGGATACCTTTGATGCGTGCCCACCGGTAAAGCGATTCCAGGTTCAGGTCTTTGCTGGTGGCGCGTGAATAGTGAGAGTGCAGGTGCAGGTCGGCGATGTAGAACATAATGGTTTACCTCTTGGCTAAGTTAGCCTTTTAGCAAGTAATACTGGTTTGAAATATTCCGGTACTGCACAAGATAGCGGAAGGTCCGCATTACTTCTGCAATTTCTCCCACAGCTCCGGGATACGCTTGATCCAGTTGAGCTCCCGCATTTTCTCCCGCGCCTCCGTTACCGGGCTGCCGAAATATACTTTATCCCCTTCGATGCTGGCAGCAACACCACTCTGTGCATAAACAATGGCATTTTTGCCGATCGTCAGGTCTTTGCTGACGCCTACCTGTCCCCAGAGTATGACGCCATCTTCAATAATTGCTTTGCCGCCAATGCCAACCTGTGCGGCAAACAGGCAGTTTGCCCCGATTACGGCGCCATGACCGACATGTACATGGTTGTCGAGCTTCGTCCCCCGGCCGATAATCGTATCTCCACTGACGCCTTTGTCAATGGTGCAGCATGCCCCGATCTCTACATCATCTTCTATCAGCACACGGCCGCAGCTGTGCAGCTTATCGTATTGTACCGGCCGCTCTTTGCGCCGCTTGAAATAAAACGCATCTGCGCCGATGACCGTACCGGCATGGATGGTTACATTATCGCCGATCACGCAGTGGTCGTAAATAGTTACATTGGGATGGATCAGGCAATGCTTCCCGATCCGGACATGATTGCCGATAACGACATTGGGCTGGATATGTGTGCCTTCGCCAATTACGGAAGTGTCGCTGATCTGCTGATAAGCCGGCTCAAACGGACGGAAATGTTTTACCAGCTTTACATAGGCGCTGAAGGGGTCAGGATGTACCAGCAGCGTTTTACCCTCGGGGCAGGATACTTCTTTGTTGATGATGATAATGGAGGCTGCCGAATGCAGGCACTTGTCGTAGTATTTTTCAAAATCCACGAAAGATACATCGCCGGGGGTCACCTTGTGTATCTCATTCAGACCGGTCGCCGACTGTGTGGCATTGCCAATGAGTTGTGCGCCGGTAAAACCGGCAATCCAGGTCACGGGAACCGGTTGGGTCAGTTGCATACGGATATACTTTCGGGCAAAAATACGATCGTTTTAATTAGCTAATGTGATAATTAGCTGATGGGCTGATGATCCCTCGCGACAGACATTAGCTAATCGGCACATGAACTGATTGGCTAATTAAAACGGTTGCGGTCAAGCGCGAGCTGTGTCTCCAGCAGGGCAATGATTTTGTCTTTGTCTGCATTGGAAACCTCAAGTACAGTGACCTGGCTGCGCAGCATCCGGATTATCTCTTCTTTGCCATCAGAATATCCTACTGGTCCTTCATGTACCAACTGTTCATTGTTTCGTACGATCATTTCCCCTTCGCCGGTAACCAGCCATGTCAGGTTGAGCTCATGACATGCGGCATGTATTTTCTCCAATATCTCCGACCCGATCCGCCCTCTTCCTTTCAACTGTTTACCCAGATAGCCATTGGCAAGGCCGCATGCCCGTTCAAAAGCATAGGGAGAGAGGTTCCGGGATTCGATGTACTGCTGTAAACGGTCTATAATTCTCACGATCTAAAATTTTTAGAAAAAAGTCATCAAAAAATTTGTTTGTTCTTCGAAGTCTGCGTAACATTGTATTTAGTATATAAAGCAGTGTCTTACGAAGTAAAGAAATAAAAATGAAAGCAGCAATGTTTTCGCGAAAATTTGCCTTTTTATTATAGCGGACACACGTTTCTCTCGTCAGGCAAATTAACATGTACGCACCGGTATCGTAAGATCGTCCGCATACACACCATGTTTTAATGGTATTATAAATCTGTGTGTCGGTTCCTCCGGGGATCGGGGCCAAGCCTTACGTGTATTATTATTTCGTCACAATAAAAAAACAACGATTATGCCTTTCGGAGAACACAATACGTGGGATTTTTTCCCGCACCGGCTGTACCGGGAAGAAATAAATGACCCGTACAAAGCCGTCAATGATTTTTTTCAGCGGATGAAGCTGACAAAGTACCTGGCAGATCTGGATGACTGGTTTGAGGCCGCCTGCACATCCACTGTCAGCCTCAGGCAGCGTTTCCCGGATCTGATTTGTCTCTATGAAGACATAGAAAGGATGCTCGAAGCAGCACTGCTGATCAGCTTTGTGCGTCCGCCGGGTAAGAGCCACGCCGATACAACACCGCCATCCCGGACGGATATTGAAGCCCGGCTGAAGATGATTGAGACCTGGTACACGAACCGTTATAAAAATGTAGGTATCTGGGATTGTTTTCCGCGTTACCTTAATACGAATGAATTAATGGATCCTTACCATGTCTTTCATGAAATATTCCGGCTCAACAGCCTGCCGGCATGGAAAGACGAACTGAAAATGCTTTTTGAAGCAGCCATCAGTAATTATAGTGTGTATGAATCGCTGGGCAGCTCGAATTTCTATACGATCTGCACCTGCTTATATAAAATGGTGGAAGCCGCCTTTATTATTAATCTTACAGCATATGAAAAAACAGAACAATCTGCCTGCGGATCAGACGCTGCTGCTTGAACGACCGCCGGCATCAGATACGAAACAGATCGGAGAGATCGGGGACGATTTGTCTGCTTACGGCGTCCGGCACGAAGACCTGCGGCAGATTATAATCTGCCTGGTTGATACCGTCAGACCGGAAAAAATATTCGTGACTGATAAATATTTCAGGGAAACCCCGGATAATCCCGATCTGCTGATTGTCCTTCCGGACGATGCCGATATGTCGTTTGATGAATGCCATATGATCATTGCCATGCAATCGGCAAAACTGCCGCCATTTACCTACACGCTCCATATGTCGTATGAGATATACAGGCAGGCAAACGAGGGCCACATATTTTACTCCGTAGCCTGCACCCGGGAAAACCTGCTCTATGATGCCGGCAGGCGTACCTTGCCGCTCTCACTCCGGGATCGTGCAAAGGCGATCCGAGAAAAGGCACACGGGAATTTTTATAATGGGTTTACCCGCGGTGTTTCTTTTCTTGAAAGTGCCTGGTATGCCTACGGGAGAGGAGAGCTCGAGCTGACATTGTTTATGCAGCAGCAGGCGACAGAGCTGCCGCTTCGTTCCATACTTCTGGCATTGACTGGCGAAGATCTGCATACGCATTCCATCAGTAAGCTGTGTAGTTGCTGCCGGCGGTGTGCACCCCAACTGAGCGAACTGTTCCCCGCCGATACCGTGACGGGGAGGCGACTGCTTGCGCTGCTCGACAATGCTTACATCCATGCCCGGTATCGTGAGCTGGCGATCCCTGAGAAAACAGATGTCGTCGTGCTCTTCGAAAAGATAAAAGCATTGCACCTGGCAGCCCGGCAATTGTTTGAAGAAAAGCTGACCGTGTTCGAATGGCGGTGATCCGACATTCAAACACGGTCAGCAGCGCCGGTAATATTTTCCGGGCAGGGATTTCAGAATGCCCTGCATTTCCAGGGAGAGCAATGTAGCTGCCAGCAGGCTGCTGTTCATGGCGGTTTGCTGCTGCAGCTCATCGGTGTGGAGTGTTTCCTTGCTGCGGAAGATATCCATGATCGTTTGCTGTTCGGGTGTCAATACGGTCAGTAATTCCTGTTGTACTGTCCGGAATGGTGTGCAGGCCTGCCAGCCCATCAGATCTGCCAGGTCGTCTGTACAGGTGATCATGGCGGCTATGTTTTTCCGGATGAGCATATGGCATCCCTGGGAGCGGGGATCGTGCACCCGCCCCGGGAAAGCAGCTACTTCGCGGTTGTAGCCTGCCGCCAGGTAAGCGGTGATCACGGCGCCTCCTTTCAGATCGCTTTCCACCACTACCACAACGTCGCTCATCCCGGCTACAATACGGTTGCGTACCGGGAAATTCACCTTGTCTGGCTTTGTACCGGAAGGGAATTCCGTCAACAAGCCGCCACAGCCACACATCTCATCCGCCAGCGACTTGTGCGCATATGGGTAGATCCTGTCCAATCCGTGTGCCAGCACACCCGTAGTCGGTATGTCTTCTTTGACGCATTTTTTATGCGCGATCGCATCAATGCCATAGGCCATGCCACTGACAATCAGGAGATCGTTGTATGCTTTCAGTCCGTCAATCAGCGCTTCGCACAGCTCTTGTCCGTATGGGGTATTTTTTCTTGTGCCGATGACGGCAACCGTCTTTGATGCATTCAGATTGGCATTGCCCTTGCAGAAAAGCAATACCGGCGCATCGTTGCAGTGCTTCAGCCGGTATGGGTAATCCGGGTCGGTAATGAACAGGCAACGGATATCATGCTTGGCAGCAAATTCCATCTCTGCTGCTGCCTGCCGTAGTATATCTGGATTTTTCATCAGGCCGGCTTTCGTCCCTCCGATGCCTTCTACACGTTTGATCTGCTGCGGAGCAGCCTGAAATATTTCTTCCGCAGTACCGAAATGCTGCAACAGGGCAGCAGCGGTTTTTGGCCCTACGCCGGGAACCAGCGTCAGCGCTATCTGATATAACAGGTCGTTGCTTTGTTTTTCTGGCAGCATATTTGTGCATTTATTGCCTGATCCTCCAATCTGCGTGTTATATTTGCAATGGAAAATACTAAAGTTATGAAAAACAACCTGTTAAGTTTGTTGGTGGTTGTGTTGACAGTACTGACATCCTGTGCACAAAAGAAAATTTCGGCTACAACACAACAGGTAGCAGCTACACCCGATCCCGTTCCTGTCATTACGTATGTACGGATGGAGCGTACGCCCTGCTTTGGCCGTTGTCCCCATTATGCGCTGGAGTTGCACGACAATGGTATGGCGCGCTATTCGGGATATCGTTTTACCGACCGGCAGGGTGTTTATGAAATAGGTCTCGGGCAACCCCAGGCTAAAGATCTGCTGGCCAGGCTGGCGGCTTACCGCCCGGATACGTGCCAGAGTGACTACGAAGTGCTGATCTCCGATATTCCGGGGGTAAACTACAGGATCGAATTTAGCAATCAGGAAGTGAAAGAAATACGTAACGGGCATTTCGGTCCCTCATTCCTGATGGATTTTGCAAAATCGCTGGACGATGTGCTGCAGGTGGATGATAGCTGGCGTATTATTGCCGATTCGGCTTCGTATCGGTAATGAATCAAAATTTGAAAATTCGGGAATTTGAGAATTTGAAAATGGAGTATATTGTATCATGAATTAGAAGAGAGGGTTTCTGAGTATAGGTGAACTGTTTGCTACCTTAATATTTTTTCTGAAATTATGTTCATTTTCAAATTCCCAAATTTTCAAATTCCCGAATTACATTTGCACTCATGCTGGATTTACGCCCCTTTTTTACATCAGGTCATTTTATTGAAAGCCGGGAGCCCGGTTATTATGAACCGCTGCAGTGGGGTTCGGTGATTGAATGCGCAGCAGGCCCCCGGTTCAACTGGGAAGATGCGGATTTTGTGATTGTAGGCTGCGGGGAATGGCGCGGCGAACGTACGGCCAGCGCAGTAAGCGGGCTGGATACTATCCGGGATGAATTATATCGTTTGTATAACTGGCACCCTGCGATACGGATTGCGGATGCAGGTGATATATTACAGGGGGCGGAAGTAGGGGATACCCGCGCCGCGCTGCGGATGGTACTGCATGAAATTCATGCGGCAGGTAAGATTGCGATCGTACTGGGTGGGTCGCACGACCTTACGTTGCAGCAATACGAAGCATTTAAGCTTTCGGATCGTGGTATTAATGCCACCGTAGCCGACATGCTGATAGATCTCGACGAAACCGAAACCGTTACCAGCAGGAGCTTCCTGATGGATATGCTTACCTCAACGCCCAATTATATCCGTCACTACAGCCATATTGGCTTCCAGAGCTATTATGTGCATCCGCAGATGCTCGAAACGCTGGATAAGCTGCGTTTTGATTTCTTCAGGCTGGGACGTGTGCGGGAGTGTATGGAGGATATGGAGCCGGTATTGCGTGCCAGTGACATGTTCAGCTTTGATATCAATGCCGTGCGTTACAGTGATGCTCCGATCAACAGCGCCGGCTCGCCCAACGGTTTTACCGGAGATGAGGCCTGCCAGCTGACGCGATATGCAGGGATGAGCGACCGTTTGAAATCTTTCGGTATTTATGGCTATGACCCGGCAAAGGATGTGCACCGGCTTACAGCTAAGCTGATCGCGCAGATGATCTGGTATTTTATTGACGGGTACCATATACGGCAGCATGAAGCTGCACTCAGCGACAGGTCTTCGTTCCTTGAGTTCCATGTTCGTTTCACCAGCAATGACACTGTTTTTTTAAAGAGCAAACGTACCGGCCGCTGGTGGATGCAGATGCCCGATGGTACTTTTGAATCATGCTCGTACAGTGATTACCAGATGGCCTGCAGAGATGAGATACCGGAGCGCTGGCTGCGGGCGCAGGAGCGGTTGGTGTAACTATCGGACAAGTCCCATTTGTATGGCGACTTTCACGAGGCCTACCATGTTTTTGACATCCAGTTTCTGGAAAATGCTGAAACGATGTGATTCTACTGTTCGCAGGCTGATGAAGAGCTTATCTGCGATCTGCTGACTGGTATATTCCTGCACGATCAGTTGCAGTACCTCTTTTTCACGTTGCGATAGTACCGGTATTGTCTCCATCGGATGGAGTTTCTGCTCCTTCAGGATGCTTTGTACCAGTTGCTCTTTAATAACGGGATCCAGAAATTCTTTCCCCGCATATACGGTGTGTATCGCCTGGATCATGGTTTCCGGATCGGTGTTCTTAAGAAGATAGCCGAGGCATCCCCTTCGCATCATGCCATTGACATGACTTGGCGCGTCCAGGCTGGTGAGCGCTATCATCCGGATATCCGGGTATTTTTCTTTAATGATCTCTGCCAGATCTTTTCCGTTGATATCGGGGATCATAATATCGAGCAGGAGGACGTCCGGCTGTTCTTTTTTCAGCCCTTCCAGTAAGGCAGCTCCCGAATTGTAAGTTGCTGTGACCATAACGTCCGTAAACGAGCGGAGCATATTTTCCGCACCCATGATCACCAGCCTGTGATCATCTGTGATTGCTATGGTTATGGGCATGAATACTCATTTTTTCTTTTGTGTGCAGACGTGTATCAAATTCAATGAATATGGTAGTGCTTTTCCCGTTAACGCTCCGGATGTCCAAAGCGCCGTTCAGGGCATGCACTCTCGTCCTGATACTTTTCAGCCCGATACCGCTCCCGTCGTTTAATATTTCCCCGGGTATACCTACTCCGTTATCCTCAACGGTTAAAGTCAGTAATGAATCATGGCAGATAAGTTGGAGCAGGACTTCTGTGGCTTTCGCATGTTTGATCACATTCTGCATCAGTTCCTGTGTGATACGATAGACAATAAGTTCAAAATCAGGATGCAGATCAGGAAGCTGACCGATCAACTGATAGTTGAGACGAAATGGCACAGCCGGACGTATACTCTTGCAGAAAAAATCGAGTGCCCGTTCCAGCCCGTCCTGCAGGAGTATATCGGGCATGAGGTTATGTGCGACACGGCGTAAATCTCCTGTTGTCTGGTCGAGCTGTTTGGTGATGCCGTAAAACGAGTTGATGTCAGGCAGATATGGGTGGCGGTGTATCAGCGTGCTGAGGTTCATTTTTACTGCTGAAAATTGTACCATAATACCGTCATGCAGCTCACGTGCGATCCGGGTGCGTTCACGTTCTTCACCGTCCATGGCTGCTTTTAGCTGGACGATTTCCTGGCGTTGGTTAAGAATTTCCTGCTCCTGCTGCAAGTTTTGTATCTGTGTTTGCTGCAGCCGCTGTTTGCTTTTGTAGGAACGATAGATGCCCACTGACAGGATAAGCAATAACGAAGTACCTGCGGAGATACTGACGATCCACAGGTTCTTTGTTTTCAGGCTATGTGCCTGGCCTGCGATTTTCAGGCTGCTTTCTGCAAGCAGGCGGTCTTTTTCCGCAGAGCGGTATTTTACCTCAAGATTACCTATGTGTGCGGCCACCTGCTGACTTTTCAGGCTGTCTCTGAGCAAGGCATATTGCTGGTGATGTTTAAAGGCTTTCGGATAATTTCCTGTTTTGGAATAGAGGTTGGCGAGGGACTGATGAATTTCGATAAGTTGATTATCTTCATTTAAGGCATAATTGTTAGCAAGAGCGTTTTTCAGAAAATGTTCTGCTTTTGTATAATTGTCCAGCAGCAGATATGCTATGCCGATTGAAAGAAATGGTCTCGTTTCATTAAATGCTTCGTTAGGTAGTCTGCGAAGGGAGTCCTGCAGATAAGACAAGGCTTTTTCCGGGATCCCCAGATCAAGATATTTCTGTCCCAATATAATGTATGCTAATGCTTCTACTTCAGGGTGCCGGTATGCACGGGCTGAATGAAGTGCCATGTGGAGGTATGTGTCGGCTGCCTGCCATTCTTTTCGTATCTTGTGTAATGCACCTATATTGGCAAGTACGACACTTAATTTCCTGAAATCTTTTTGTGTTGTCGCCTGCTCTTTTGCTTTCATAAGGTAGTGCAGCGCTTCGTCTGTCCGTCCGATCCGGGCAAGCACACCTCCCAGATTGCCATAGGCGCTACCGGCTTCTGTTGAGGGTAGGTATTCTGCAAGTGCGATCGCACGATAATAAAATGTTGCTGCTTTATCAAACTGTCCCTGTATCCGGTACAGGTTGGCCATGTTGTTGTATATCGCGGGCAGGTGTGTCAGCCCGTGCATATCGTAGTAGCAGGCTGCGGCTGCATTCCTGAATGCCCGTTCGCTTTCCCCGGGTCTGGATTGTACGGCATAGGCATATCCTTTCAGGTTTGTTGCGGTAATGATGCCACATGAAAACCGTCCTGACAGAGAATGCTTCAGTGCCCGCTCCGCAATGACAAGCGCACTGTCCGGATTCCGGTTTACCAGGCGGGAGGCTATGTGTAACTCCCGTAGAATGGCCATTGTATCTGTATGTATAATCTCCTCCTGCTGTGAAAAAGAAAGTTGCCCCAGCTCTTGTCCCTGTACAGGCATGCTGAGGGATAGCATGAGCCAGCAGACGGATAGCAGGCAAATAGTCTTTTTAAGCGGACGGTATTCTAAAAGCATACACGACGTTATATGAATAAATGATAGGGTGTCCTCAGACACGTATTCTTTACAAGCATTTGAGACGTATTTATTTGCAAGTTAATAAAATTCATTGCTGATTTTTCAGTTTCGAAAATGGGAAAGAGAGCAGGTATTCTTTGGGATAGCAGCCGTTTCTGTGATTAGTAAGCAGATATTTGTCTTACAGACGATTAATATATTATGATACAGGTGAGACCACTTGCGGATATTAAAATCGTGACATGACTGTGACGTTTCTTTTCCCGATTTCGAAAAAATAATTCATACCGGAGTACGTCTTTTGCACTTCTTTACTCTGACAATTAATGCAGTGGGGGGAGTGGATCGACTATTTTTTTTGATGGCAGACAGTAAGTGTTTACCCTGATTTTGCGAAAAGCAGTGTTTCTTTCTATAGGAAGGTAGCGTTGAACCGGACAATTTTGCATTACATTATGATCGTCTTGGGTAATTTTTTTAAATATCATATTGCGATGAAGAAAAAAATAATTTTCTGTACGCCACTAATATTCGGAATGACAATGAGCCTGTCTGCCCAAATGCACATTGGAGGGCAGTTTTATATAGACACTGCGGCTGCTGTGGCTGTTGCTGCAGATGTATACGTGGATACTGACATAGCCGGTAGGGGAGCTGTTATTTTAAACAGTAATGCGGGCACACAGGAATTACATGCTGGAGGACATGTAATTCCTGGTGTCAGGCTGGATAATACCGATGGTGTCCGTCTCAGGTCTGCCGTAATGATTGGTCGTGAACTGTTGTTTGAGCAGGGGAAGGTATATGTGGGCAATGCTGATCTCACGTTTGCTGCCGGGGCAGTACATACAGGCGCAGGAATTCACGGGTATATTGTGACGGATTCTGCGGGATTGGTAACAGCGGAAGCTATCGCAGCTAATGATGTATTTACCTTTCCTGTCGGGCAAAGTGGAACCACAGGAGATTATACGCCGGTATCGGTGACGAACAAAAGCTCTGTCCGGAAAATACAGGTACAAGTTAAGGATTATGATGCGACTCCGGCTGTTGTGCATAACAGGCCGTTTGGGATAGGCCGTGCCTGGCAGATTACCTCAGATATCTCCGGTGACGCCGAGATCAGTTTGACACATAATGAAACTACTGAGGGGACATCTTTCACCCGGAATGCAGCATTCGTAACGCAGCAGGAAGCCGCGGGGGGCACCCGCTGGAGTATTGGTACTCCCGGCTCCGGAACTCAGAACGGTTATGTTCACAGCGGGATTTTTCTCATTCCTGTATCGGGAGGTGATGCTACCGCTTTCTTTTCCAAATCCAGTCACAGCGGTTCTTCCCTGGGGCCGGAGCATAACCTGATAACAGCTTCAGATATGAATGTTGCTGCTATAGCTGCGTATCCCAATCCTTTTGTGCATAATCTGGTACTGAATATTAACTGTCCTGTTGCAGCAGATGGTTCATTCCTGATTACTGATGTTAGCGGACGAGAAGTATCATCTGGTGTACTGCATTTAAATGCCGGTATGAACCACCATACGCTGAGTCTGGAATCTTTGTCTTCAGGTGCATACCTGTTACATCTACCCGGCATTATCAATAACCCTGTCAAGATTGTAAAACAATAGTTGTATTTCCTCAAGCATTTTTATGAAAAGAACATTGTTGTATACCGCTGTCGTAATGTTCCTGTCTGCGCCGTTGAGTGCTCAGGTAAAAATCGGGTATAATGCTGCGTCAGGAGTAAATACTGCCGCGATACTGGAGCTGAGTAATGATGTAAGCGCTACAGCCGCCGCTGGTGACTGGAAAGCATTGCTCCTTTCCTATGTAGACTTTGCCAATACTACCGCTTTTACAGACAATACCATCTGGGGAATCGCAGGTGCAGCTACGGAAGGGCTCGTTGTATATAATACAGGTAACCGTATTACCAACGGGTTTGCGGGAACGGGTGTTTATGTCTGGCGCAATGCTGCATGGATACCGGTGGGCAGCAGGTAGTATTCAATCATACAATTTATTAAAGAAAAATGCAAAAGACACTTATTTTTTTCATGTTGATCTGGCCGGCATACAATGCCGTTGCTCAGGTAAAGATCGGATACAATGCAGCGACTGTTGTAGAGCCGGCTGCGGTACTGGAGCTGAGCAATAACACAGCTGCTACTGCCTCAAACTGGAAAGGCATGTTGCCTCCTTCCGTGGATTTTGGGAATACAGCAGTTTTCCCGGACAATGCTGTCTGGGGTATTTCCGGTACAGCTACGGACGGAGCCCTGGTTTATAATACGGCGGCACGTGTCACGAATGGATTTACAGGCCCTGGCCTGTATGTATGGAGAGCCGGCGCATGGGCGTCGTTGATCCTCTGGCAGGGTACACCAGGCGGATGTAATGATCCCGGCCTAAGACCGGGGGAGACCGGCTGCGTTACATTTACTTATAACGGTCAGCAGGTAACGCATACTACTGTCCGTGCAAAGGACGGAAAAGTATGGCTGCAGCAGAATCTGGGGTCGCTTAAAGTGGCAGATTCCCTGAAAGATGCAGATGCCTTCGGGCATGCTTTTCAGTGGGGACGCTGGGATGACGGACATCAGTTGCCTGGCAGCACAGCCGCAGCTACCGGGACACTGACCGCAAATAATCCTTCAGGATTGGGCGCCGGGTCAGCTACGTTTTTCACCGGGTCTCCACCATCTGACTGGTGGGGTGGGGGCAGCGCTTCGAATACCTGGAGTGATAATCCTCCTTCTGCCACAAATGGTAAAGATCCCTGTGCGGCGTTGGGCCCCGGATGGCGCCTGCCGGATATCGCTACCTGTGCGAATCTGCTTATTACAGAGCAAATAGCAGATGTGAACACCGGTTTTGCATCCAACCTTAAGTTACCTACATCGGGCAATCGTGGCCTGAGTACCGGTAATGCCGGCGGTGCTACATTAGCACAATACTGGACCAGTACGGCTGCAGATGCTCAGAAGGCATATTTGATGGTGCCGGCGTATCTCTCCGAAAGTAATCATGTGAATTACAGGGGATACGGATTCCGGATTCGTTGTGTAAAAGATTAAGCAGGCAAAAGTTATTGTTATTCTTCAGAAATAATGTTCCATGAAATTCAGATCTTTTAGTGTGCTTTGCACCTGTATATTGATGACGCAGGCGGTATCAGCCCAGGTGAAAATGGGATACGATGCAGGTGGTCCGTTAAATAATGCGGCTCTGCTGCAGCTCAATAATAATGCTGCCGCCTCATCCTCAGACTGGAAGGCTTTGCTGCTTCCCTATGTGGATTTCAGTGATGCTACCCTGTTTAATAACAGCACTGTATGGGGTATTGCCGGATCTGCAACACCTGGTGCTTTAGTATATAATACAGGAAATCGTAACTCCGGTGGATTCACCGGCCCCGGTGTATATACCTGGGACGGAACGGAATGGAAATCACTCAATGAGCCCTTCAAAATTTCCGGGATCGGTACCTGTGCACCCGGCGCATCGGCAGATCCGGATACTGTACATGGCGCTACAGGGTGCGTGACATTTACGTACCGGGGGCAGACGGTTACATATCCTACTGTACGGGGAGCAGATAAAAAGATATGGCTGCAGCAAAGCCTTGGCGCTTCACGTGTAGCAATATCTCCTATAGATACGCTTGGTGCGGGTCATCTGTTTCAGTGGGGGCGCTGGGACGATGGCCATCAATTGAAGCGGAGCAATCTGGTGGACGGCAGTACGCTGACTGCACGGAATCCGTCGGGAATCAGTTCGGGCATTGCCAGTTTTGTAAGTGCATCCGTGGTGGGAAATGCGTGGTGGCGTAGTGGTGCAACCACAGACACCTGGACTGCCGGACCACCCCTGGATACAAATGGTACGGATCCCTGTGCTGCACTTGGCGCCGGATGGCATATACCGTCGAGTAATGATTGGGGAAACCTGGCGACACTGGAGCAGATTACCAATCTTGCCACCGGGTATGAATCTCCACTGAAATTATCTGCAACCGGCCGTCGTTCCCGTACCGGGACACTGGGAGGTGCTACACAGCATTATGCGTTGTATGATGCCAATTACTGGAGTGCAACACCTGCAACTGCCAGTAATGCCCATGCCCTTTCGCTGGCGAACTCTCAGGGGCTTACCTCGGTCAGTACGGAGCGTGCCAGCGGAATAGCTGTGCGTTGTGTAAAAGATTAATAAACAGCTTCCGGGGTTGGAAGCGGCGATGCTTCGCCGGAGGCTTTATAAAAGGAGGAATGGTATGTTATGATCTCTGCAGGCAGGCTGATCTTATTGGTGATTGGGGTATGGGGCAGTGTGATGCTGTCCCCTGCCTGCGCACAGCGTGAGCAGGTATGGGCATTCAGCGACAGCGCCGGTCTTGATTTTAGCCAGCCAGGCCCGGTGCCGATACTAACCGGTACTTATGGCTTTGGAGAAGGAGGCGCTTCGGTCTGCGATACAGACGGCGCCTTATTGTTTTATACCGACGGCTCTTATATATGGGACAGGAGTCACACGCGGATGCCTAACGGGGATGAATTACCGGGATTCGTTACGAATATGGGCGGGAATAATCTGGCTACCTCAAGCACGACGCAGGGCGCGGTGATTATTCCTGTGCCGGACAGTGCCGGAAAATATTATGTTTTTTCCCTGACGGCGGGAGAAAGCACTTTCCCCGGAAGGTTGTATTACAGCGTGGTAGACATGAGCATGCGTGGTGGATACGGAGACGTAATCCCCGGCCGTAAAGGTATATTATTGGATTCTGGTCTCACGGAAAAGATGACAGCCGTAGTTGGCAATCGCTGTAATCTCTGGCTTTTGGTGCATGCTTCGGTAACTACTTCTATCAGGGCATGGGAGATCACAACTGCGGGTATTGCACACACCCCGGTTATTTCCAATGTAGGAACCCTGGCCGCTGATCGCTACAGGACCGGGGTAATGAAGATTTCTCCGGATCGTAAAAGGCTTGTTACTGCCAATTCTGGGGGCGGCCTTGAGGTGTATGATTTTGATCCGGCTGCGGGTATTGTATCCAATGTACGTTTGCTGGATTATGGTACTTATTATGGCGCCGCTTTTTCAGGTGATAATTCCAAATTGTATGTCAAAATATACAATGATGGTACTGTCATGCAGTTCGATCTCAGTGCACCTAATCCCGCGCAGGCTAAGACATGGATTGGGGGCGGGGCTATCAGTGATCTTAAGCTTGGTCCTGATGGCAGGATATATGGTCGTGGCAGTGGAAATTCGACCTGGCTAAGCGTGATCCGGCAACCGAACCAACCGGGCGCCGCGTGCGATTTTGCTGAAAGAGCAATACAGCTCTCCGGGGCGGCGCGTGCCCGCTTGGGCCTTCCCAATACGGTTCCGGAATTGAAACGGGATACTGTGTCTGCATGGCTGGAAGAAAAAGGATGCTTTGTCAGTCATATTCAGATCAGCGCATCAGATACGGCTGGCTGGGACTATGTATGGGACGACGGCACAACAGGGCATACCCGTGTTGTACGGCAAAGCGGCAGATATATACTCCGGTATCATACGCCGCCCTGTGTATGGCATACGGACACATTTGATGTAGCACTTTTTCCTTATACGCCTGCTACCGGTTCTTTTGCCGGTTGTAAGGAGGATGGAAGCCATGCCTGGATATATTCCGCCGGGGATACCGCTACTTATGATTATATCTGGCGGCGAGAAGACGGACAGGTAATCCGTATCTACTCCGGTCGGAATACCGACACTCTGTATACATCCCCTGGCCGGTACACCGTATGGATGCAGGGCAATAACGGATGCGATACCACATTGGACATAATAATCCCGGAACCTGCGTACAGTGCATCGTTTGATGCGGATACCGTGGTGTGTGCCGGTGTCCCTTTTTCTTTCCGGAACACATCAGCGGGCAGCATAGCCGCATATCAATGGGATTTTGGGGATGGTCGTACCAGCACCCTGCAGGATCCGGTACATAGCTATGCTACCCCGGGTATATATACAGTAAGGCTGGCGACGGCAACCAGTGTGCCTTGCTATGATACGGCCTATCTCCGTATCCGGGCAGATGCGCCGGCAACGGTTTCATTTATGAAAGACCGGGACAGCGTTTGCGCCGGAACGCCGATCCGTTTTACCCCGGTAGCCGTAACCGGCGCAGATAGCGTGATCTGGCAATTCGGCGACGACCGGCTTACATCCGGTGTCACTCAGGATGTTGTATATACCTGGGATGCCGGTGGTGTTTTCCCGGTCACACTGACGGTATCGCCGTTACATTGTCCGGATACCGCGTACACGGATACTACGGCTGTTTTCCCATATCCATTGGTGGATCTCGGGCCGGATACGAAGTTCTGCCCCGGAGCGAACCCCGCCAGACTGGCTGATCTTGCCGGTCATTCACCCGGTACCTCTTACTTATGGAGCACCGGCACACGGGATCCGGATGTATGGGTTGACCGTCCGGGTATTTATACGCTGACCGTGACCTCCACTTATGGCTGTGCTGCAACGGACACCATCACGGTTTCCCGCTCGTGCTACATGGATATCCCCAACGTATTCACTCCGGACGGCGACGGACTGAACGATTATTTCTTTCCGGGAAATCTGCTGGCCGCGGGTGTTTCTTCATTTCACATACGTGTGTTTAACCGATGGGGACTTCAGGTTTTTGAAACCCAACAGATCAATAACAGCGGCTGGGACGGAACCTATAAAGGGCAACTGCAGCCTTCCGGGGTATATGTATATATCATAGAAGCGCTGTTTGTGAACGGCGCGGCGGAGCAATACCGGGGAAATGTGACGTTGCTTTATTAACGCGACGGACTTCTTGTTGTGATGACATAAAAAGAACAGACTATGAAACCTTATCTTTTTTTTCTTGCGCTTATCGTTTCTACTCCTGCTATCCTTTGGGCGCAGGCCGAAAATAACATATGGGCTTTTGGTACCGGGGCAGGTCTGGATTTTAATGGAGGGCCGCCCGTTGCAATCACGACTGCTATAGAAGTGCATGAAGGTAGTGCTGCTATATGTGATGATCAGGGGCGTCTGTTATTTTATACCGGAGGCCGCAGGGCATGGAACCGAAATCATTCTCTGATGCCGAATGGTACCGGTCTTTTGCCGGGAGTGCCTGTTACTGGTACTTTGTCAGCCAATTCCAGTGGGTCCCAGCAGGCATTGATCGTGCCTGTACCAGCCACCCTTGGTAAATATTATATATTCGCTCTGCAATCCGAGAACTTTCCCGGCAGGCTATATTACAGTCTGGTAGACATGAGTCTGGACAATGGTTTGGGTGATGTGGTCGTTGGGAAGAAAGGCGTATTGCTGGATAATATTGCGCTGACCGAAAAAATGATTGCAGTTGCCGGAGACCGGTGTAATGTATGGTTGATCGTACGTTGCCGTAATGAAAATCAGTATCGCGTATATGAGATTACGGATGAGGGGATTCAGCCGCCGGTGCTGTATGATGTTGGCAGGATGCCATTGTTCTCGTATATGAGAGGCGTTATGAAAGTATCGCCTGACAGAAAAAAGCTGGCGGTGGTGTGTAACGGAAACAGTGGGATCGAGTTGTATGATTTCGATCCTGCTATCGGAAGCATCTCAAACCCGGTGTGGATAGATTCAGGCGCATTGCCACAGAATGCCG
Organism: Flavipsychrobacter sp.; assembly: GCA_037190845.1. Lineage (GTDB taxonomy): Bacteria > Bacteroidota > Bacteroidia > Chitinophagales > Chitinophagaceae > JBEBVQ01. Next base: position 115,914 of record JBBCJI010000030.1, read on the forward strand.
CACCAAGAGGATATTACGGGTGCAGTTTCTCGCCCGATAACTCCCGGTTATATGCTTCGATAGACAATGATATTTACCAGTTTGATATGAATGCAGGTAGCATCCCGGGGATCAGAGCTTCCAAGACGCTTATCGTTTCTTATACCGCCAGTACGATTGGAGATCTTAAGATAGGTCCGGATCAGAAGATTTACTTTACAGAATACTATCCGGCTACTTTTGTAAATGTGATCCAGCTTCCCAATAATCTGGGAACTGCCAGCCAGCCGATGATCCATGCCATTGGTGTAATGCCGGGTACGAAAGCAGGTATAGGTCTTCCGAATGAACTGGTGATTACGCCATTACCGGATACACTATCCGGCATTGAGAATATCGCAGTGTGTTTTCGGGACAGCGTGTTGCTTACTGCCGCTACCGGTCGTCGTTATTTGTGGAATACGGGTGATACATCCCGTACGATTACAATAAAAAAGCCAGGTACATATACCGTATCATACCGGAATGACTGTAGCCGGCATGTAGACACTTACAATGTAGTTTTTTATCAAGTGCCGGATGTTCATGTCATAGCGCCTGGCTGTGGTGAAAAAAACGATGGTATTGCCACCGTACAGCCGTATACGGAGGATACAGCTGTCTATCATTATACATGGATGGATGTTTCAGGACGTGTGCTGAAGGAGCGTGCAGGGAGCGGAGGAGATACGCTGACGGGTTTGGCAACGGGGCGCTATAGTGTTCGCATACGCATTCCTGCAACCGGATGTGATACCTTGTTGTATGTAGCAATTGAACAGTTCTCCGGTGTCAGGGCTGCTTTTAATAGTGATTCTTTTGCCTGTGTCGGCCAAGCCATTCATTTTGAGCAGACAGGAGATACCGCACAGTGGGTTTGGGATTTTGGCAATGGTTCTGTGGATTCGCTGACATTTAGCCCCGTTTATACATATCCGGATGAGGGCGTTTATCCGGTTTCCCTTGTTGTTTTTGATACGGCTGGTTGTAGTGATACACAAGAGATATGGATTACTGTAACGGATTTTGATCTGCAATTGTCCTCTGATGGTGATGATTTGGATCCGGGTTCAGTACTGCAACTATCTACCAGCGCTGATGATCCATATACGATAACCGGTTGGCAACCGGTACATTTGTTTCACAACCAACAGGCATTGAATCAGGTTTTATATGCAGACTCTACACGGGAGTATGTTGTGTATGGATTTTCGGGCTATGGTTGTGCTGACAGTGCCAGGGTCCTGGTGTCTGTCAATCCTTTTATTTTCATACCGTCTGCATTTACGCCGGATGGTGATGGTAGAAATGATTTTTTTCGCCCGGTAATGAATGATGTAAGCGTATCAATCCGGTCGTTCAGCGTTTTTGACCGTTGGGGTAAATGTATATGGACTGGCGTTGGGGCGGCAGGTATTGCCGGCTGGGATGGCAGTTATGAAGGTAGGGCTGCAGAAAGTGGTGTGTATTTTTATACAATAGAACTGAGGGTAGGAGGACGCATCCATACCCGGAAAGGAGACGTGACTTTGATCCGGTAGGGTATGTTATTGTATGTTTATGTCACCAATCCCAGTTGCATCGCTTTCCGGATGAGTCCGGCTGTATTCTTTACATCCAGTTTCAGCAACAGATTGGTGCGGTAGTTTTTGGCGGTGTAGAGGCTGAGAAAAAGTTTCGCAGCGATCTCTTTGTCGGTAAGCCCTTCGATGATCAGCGGTAGCACTTCCTTTTCCCTTTCGGTAAGTCTGATTTTGGCAACTGCAATCCGATTGGCCCGGAAAGAAAGCATGTCCATCTTTTCTTTCAGCGAAGGCTCTATGTATTCATTCCCCGCGTACACCGTTTCTATAGCTTCTGCAAGCGTGTTTTTTTCTGTTGTTTTGAGTAAGTAGCCCAATACACCCTGCCGCATCATGGCGGCGAGATAGGCTGGACTGTCGAAATTAGTAAGCGTCATCATTTTGATTTCGGGATATTTTCTGGAGATTACCTGAGCCAACTCCTCTCCGTTCTGATCGGGCATCTGTATATCCAGTATTAATACATCGGGTAGCGGGTTTTGTTCCAGTCCTGTGAGTAATTCACGGCCATTCCGATAAGCGCCTGACAGATGCATGTGCGGAAAATCCAACAGCATGTTCTTCAATCCGTCAATGATCATCGGATGATCGTCAGCTATGGCTATTTTGATGTTATTCATCCTTCAGACCTCTAATTTAAGATTTTTCAGGTCAAATTCAATAAATATTGTGGTGCTTCTGCCTTCGACGGAGTCAATGGACATGTATCCCCGCATGGCCTGTACCCGGTGTTCCATGTTGAGCAGCCCGATCCCTTTTGATTGAAAGTCTGTATTAAAACCAACGCCATTATCTTCAACAATAATGTTAAGCAGGGTGCCATTCCGCATTACCTGTACATCTGCGATGGTAGCTTGTGCGTGTTTAATGACGTTTTGTATTAACTCTTGCGCAATCCGATATATAACCAGTGTAACGGATGGCTCAAGGTCGGATGTGGCTCCGTGAAATTGTATTTCAATGTTGAGCGCAGTGTTGTTATTGATGTTGTCACAATATAGGGTCAGCGCTTCTTCCAGTGTATGTTTTTCCAACATTCCGGGCAGCAGATTGTGAGAGGTGCGCCGCACTTCACCTGCCGTTTCATCAATCATATGCATCAGCTCATTGAACTTTACCGCCTCCGGATTATCTCTCACCCGGCTCGTTTGCATTTTAATGGCGCCGAGCATGCCACCGATACCGTCATGCAGCTCCTGTGCGATGCGCTTCCGTTCTTTTTCCTCACCTTTCATTACGTTTTTTAACTGCCCGATTTCTTTTTCCTGTTGCAGCATTTTCTGCTTTTGCCGGGTGTGCCGATAGAAGGCAAAAAATGAGCCGGTAAGAATAAGAGCACAGCCGGCGACTAAGATGATCTGGAAATTTTTTCTTTCTGTTTCCTGTAATGCCTGTGCAATGAGTTTATCTTTTTCGGCGGTGCGGTATTCTACTTCTAAATTATTAATGTCTTTGGCGATTTTGTCGTTCATCAGGCTATCTGCTAACTTTCTGAAGGCGATCTGGTGATACAATGCCATTTCATAATCTCTTTTGGTTGCATATAAGAGGGAAAGGTTGTTGTGTGCCTCTGCTACCTGATTCTTAATTTGCAGCACCTGTGCTGTTTCAAGCGCTTCCTGCCAGTAAAATATTGCCTGTTGATAATTTTTTAGCCTGAAGTAAATCTGTCCTACCAACAGTTGGTTGCTATTTTCCTGATAAGCTTCGAAATCGCCACTTTTTTTTACTTCATAAGCCTTTGAAACGTAATGTAGCGCCTGCCGGGGATTGTTTTCAGTAAGTGCCAGACTGCCCATTTTTATGAGTGTACGGAATTGCAATAAGCTGTCGTAATATTCTTTCCCCAACTGATATGCCTTCTGCAGGTAATGCCGGTTGTTATCATTATCTCCGAGCTTTCTGTATTGCAATGCGGTGTTCAGATATATAACTCCCCGGCTCTGATGATTGTTTACAGCAACGAGTGAATCTGCCTTACGCAGATAGTATAGTCCCCGGTGGGGATTGTCTATGACCGTTGTGAGGTCGATATAAGCAGCTTCCAGTTTGAGTAATGATTTGGGTATGGCTTCTATTGTTTGTATCGCAAGCAGGTAAAACTGTGCTGCTTTTTTTCTGTCCCCCAATGCTCCGTATGACTGTCCTGTATGCGCATATATTCTTGCCAGAAGACGTTGGGCATTTTCGTTTTGCTGGCTGTAAATCATGGCTTGCTGATAGCTACCGATAGCTTGTTCATAAAATCCCAGAATATTATATGTATAGCCTATTGCAATAAGAGATGCTGTGATGCCATATATATAATTCATGGTTCTGCTTTCCTGTAACGTCTGTTTATATAAGAGTAGTGCGCTGTCCGGATTATGAAGAATTATCTCCCAATCTTCCAGATTTTTCATGATCTCAGCAGTATCAGGAATCCCAGTAAAATTTTTTATTACTTCAGTTTCCATGTTAATCTGGCCTTTTACCTGCACATTAACGAGCAAAATTGCCAGAAGTATAAATGTCCGGGAATACAAAGGATATGACATAATGATATTGAAAAGTAGAATTTTGCGCATATAGATATTTACTCCTGTTTTTATAAAACCTTTAAGATCCAATATCTGTTAAGGTAAAAAAAAAATTACAGATGGCTTCATTTTTATGGTTTATGAATCATGGTGTTGTATTGTGAAAAATAATATGAAGATAAAGTATCGGAAGGCACAACGATGATAGAAGCACCTTTGTTCAGGTGTTTAAAAGATTTCATGTTTTATTAACTAACAATAAAATGATGTATTATGATTCGATGCTTTATTAATTCAGGTGTATTTTTGATTTTTTTCTCCTTGTGCGCAGGGATGGCCACCGCTCAGAGTGTCAGTTTCGAATGGGTGGAACAAGCAACTATGGCTGGGTTTAACTCATCATACTTTAAGGCCGGGGCCGGAGACAGGGACGGAAATGTTTATGTTACGGGTGAGATTAATGGGGAGGCTACATTCAGGGGACAAAGCGGCCCTATTGTATTAACAAGAACATTTGGTGCTGCAAGCGCGTTTTTAGCTAAATTTGACCGGGACGGGACCTGTTTGTGGGCAAAGTTTCTGTCTCCTGCAGCGGGTATAGGCAATTCGTTGATTGTTGATTCTGCCGGATACGTTTACATTGCGGGGGCAATGACCGGTCCTATAAACTACCAGGTGGATGGCGTGCCCTATACAATAACAACAAGTGGTTCTGATATTTTTGTCTGCAAGACAGATAAGGATGGTAACTTCAGATGGATTAAGACCATTGAGGGAACCGGCACCTCCGCCAGCACTGAGACAGGACTGGCCATTGCGCAGGATGCAGCGGCAAATATCTATGTAAGCGGATCTTTTGTCGGAACCGCTGATTTTAACCCTGATGGCACAGCCGTAACTCATACGACAAACCCCACAACTGCGGCGGATGCGTATATCATGAAGCTGGACAGCAGCGGCGATTTTAAATGGGTAAAGACATTCGGGGGCGACAAAGCCGATGCGGCTGCCGGATTAACTACGGACAGAGCGGGTAATGTATATGCTACCGGCGACTTTTCTGGTACGACGGATTTCAGCTCCGGATCTAATGCTCCCGACGCTACGGTAACAACTCCATTCGCCAACGCGGCAAACATTTACGTGCTGAAATTAAATACATTGGGTGACTTTGTCTGGGTTAAAACGATGGTAAGTTCGGCGCCTCATGGAAGCTCAAAGGGGCAGGGAATTGGTATTGACGTTTTTGGAAATGTTTATACTACCGGGTATTTTTGCGGAAGAGTAGATTTCAATCCAGGCACTCCAACCTTGAATTTTCAAACCTCGGCAATCAATTCCCGTGATATCTTTATCTCAAAGCTGAATGCCTCCGGTGATTTTGTCTGGGCTAAGAGGATTGGGATAAACAATAATGAAGAAGAGGGGAGAGCCCTTGTCCTTGATAAGGATAAGAATTTTTATATAACCGGGGTTTTTGGTAAGGGAGGCACAGGCATAGTCGATTTCGATCCCGGTACAGGGACACACAATATGACATCTAACGGTGGGAATGACGTGTTTGTACTGAAAATGGATACGGTTGGAGATTTCGTCTGGGTGAACAAGATGGGGGGAACTGCTGCAGATGAGGGAAATCAAATTTTTGTTGACGGAGACTACAATTTATATACATTCGGCAGATACCGGACCGAAGCTGAATTTTATTTCGGTACGGATTCGTCTGTAAAGCTGACATCAACATCATCCAATGCCGCAGGGTTCGTACACAAAGTAAGTCAGTTTTTTTGTACACCCACTTCGGCTTCCCTGTCATTGACGGATTGCGATAGCATTATCATCAACGGTCAGAAGTTCACCACGGGCGGATCATATACCCAAACGCTGGTGAATGCTGCCGGCTGCGACAGCATTCTTTCCCTCAACCTGACAATCAATCACAGCATTATTGCCAGCAGCATGAATCATACGGTCTGCGACAGTTTCGAATTCAACAACCAGATGCATTATGCCTCCGGTCCCTATGTACATGTGTTTAGCACTTCCGCAGGCTGTGACAGCACGGTGACACTGAACCTGACGGTAAACCACAGTGTACATACGGTACTTACGGAGGATGCTTGTGAAAGCTATGTACTTGATACCGCTACCTATTGGGAAACGGGTGTGTATGAACACCGTTTTGAAACGGCAGACGGTTGCGATAGCCTGGTGACACTCGATCTGACCATCCTGCGTACCGCAGACACCGTTACGGAAGCTACCTGTTTCCGTTTTGTGGACGGCGTTGATACCTTTACACAAAGTGGGCTGCATACCCGGACATTCACGAACATTGCCGGCTGCGACAGCCTGGTAACCATTGATCTGACGATAAGCGATGTAGATGTATCCGTTATACGTTCCGGTATTATATTGACTGCCGGCCAGGCAGGCGGCACATATCAATGGCTCGATTGCGATGACAATTATAAACCGTTATCCGGGGCTATGCAGCAAATGTTCAGCCCGGAAACCAACGGAAATTATTCGGTAGCGATTACCTGGGACGGATGTACGGATACATCTGCGTGTTATGAGATAGCAGGTATTACGAACAGCATATGGGAACTGGACGGAGGACGTCTCAGCGTCTATCCAAATCCGGCGCATGATATCCTGCACATTGTGTCTGCGGGTTCTCCGGTAACGGCGGTCCGTCTGCTGGGCATCACCGGGAATGTATTGATGCAGCGTCTGAATACTTCCGGAGAAATGGCTACCGTAGATATTTCCAGGTTTGCGGCCGGTGTGTACCTGCTGGAAGTGCATACGACGGAGAGCCGGTCCCGCATTACTTTGGTAAAAGAATAAATCACATTGTTTCCGGGTGAGGAGCGAAGCATTTTCAATCCCTGCCCGGAAGCATTTTTTTGGCGGTAACGTTAAAACAGGTCTGATGTACATGGATTTTTATAAGCCCTTATCAAAAAAAGTATTTCTATTCACCTGCCTGTTTTCTGTGGTGGCGGCGTTGCATTTGCATGCTCATGACCATAACCCTCCGGAGCCAGATAGAACCTCTTTTTTGCTGGAGTTCATTGAGAATAAAGGCCAGTGGACACCGGAAGCACGTTATAAAGCAGAGGTGCCTGGCGGTGCCATGTTCCTGACGGATAAGGGTTTTGTATATCATTATGTAAGTAGTGACGACATGACCCGCCTGCACGGAGCCGGTCACGAACAGGAGATTGATCCGTCCTCAGAAATGGTACGTCATCATGCTTACCGGGTAAGGTATGTAAACGCCTGCGGGAATATTGGTTATTCGGCAAAAGACAGACGGCCTTATTATCATAATTACTTCCTGGGTAATGACGTTTCGTCATGGAAAGGACATGTCGGGTTGTATGGCTCTGTTTTGCAAAAAGGGGTGTACAAGGGTATTGATGTTTCCGTGTATAGTAATGGAACAACGTTGAAGTATGATTTTATAGTTGCTCCGGGCGCCGATCCCGGGCAGATAAGCTTGTCATTTGAAGGAGTGCTGCCTTTCCTTACAGAAGAGGGACATCTGAAAATCAGCACAACATTTAATGAGGTGATTGAGGAAGCGCCGTATGTATATCAGGAGGTCGACGGCAAAGTAGTTGTTGTTGCCTGCCGGTACCGGCTGCAGGATAATCTACTTTCGTTTGAATTGCCGGATGGGTACAACAGGCATTATCCGCTGGTAATAGATCCTTCTGTAGTCTTTTCGACATTTAGCGGCAGTACCGGAGGCGAAAAGTATGCTTATTCTTCCGCTTACGATAAGTCAGGAAATTTTTATCTCGGTGCGCAAGCCCGTTCTACAGGGTGGCCCTCAACTGTCGGGGCTTTTCAGACAATTTACGCAGGGAATTTTGACGTGGGCATTAACAAATACAATGCTTCAGGGTCAACGCTTATCTATGCTACTTATTTTGGTGGAAATAATGAAGATATTCCGCATTCACTGGTCGTGAACGATCAGGAAGAGCTGATTGTCGTGGGTACGACCACATCTTCAAATCTACCAATACCCGCCAACGGTTACGACCGTACATTGGGTGGCGCCAAAGATCTTTTTGTAGCTCATTTTAATGCGGCAGGTACGGCATTGATCGGCGCTACTTATGTTGGTGGGTCGTCTGCAGAAGGGATATACCAAACAATGGGTGCAGCAAATACTACCTTTGAAGGTGGTGTTTTCTGGGTCAGTCCCTGTGATGTCGTATTGAATGACAGCGGAGATATCTGGGTGATCAGTAATACCGCGTCTTCCAATTTTCCTGTGACTACCGGCGCTCAGCAGACCACTTACGGCGGAGGCTCAACGGATGCAGTACTCTTCCGGCTGAAGTCTGATTGCACTGCGATGCAGTACAGCACATTCCTGGGTGGAAGCCGCAAGGACGATGGGTACGGAATCACGAAGAATCATCAGAAGCAGATTGTAATATGCGGCGGTACGAACAGTCCGAATTTTCCGGTATCTTTTGGTGCGTACAAAAGCGGTCCGTCAGGAAGTGCGGATGGCTTTGTTTCGATTGTCAACCCGACGACAGGATTTATTACACGCTCTACTTATCTCGGTACAGATACACTGGATATGGCATTTAAAGTTGCAGTGAATGAACAGGGATATGTATATGTGGCCGGTCGAACTATGGGGAATTATCCGGTTACTACCGGGACGTTTTCTATGGGCGCAAACAGAGATTTATTCCTTGAGAAATTGTCTCCTGATTTAAGTGCTTCGCTTGCAAGTACACGTTTTGGTAATCAACAGTCGTTGAATACCCGGTTTGTGCCTACGGCGTTTACTGTTGACCATTGCAATAATGTCTATCTGGCAGGCTTCAGGTGGACGACAGGTATTGCCGGGTATCCGCTTACCGGTAATGCATTTCAATCTGCCAGCGGCGGATTTTGGCTCGGTGTGTTGGACCGGGATTTCTCCGGTGTATTGTTCGGTACCTTTTATGGTCACGGAGATGGCGCAGTTTATCATATTCATCAGGGTTCGCACCGCCTCGATCCACATGGTGTGGCTTATCACTCTATTTGTGCGGGTAGTAATACTAATCTTTCCACCGTGACGGGCAGTTACCGGACAACCAAGAGTAATACAGGTCAGGACGCTGCCAGTTTCAAATTTGATCTCTCAGAGTATGTTCGCAGGGATACTGTTTATACCCGCTATGATACATCCGTTTGTTATGGGAGTGGTTTACTGCTGACAGCCGGTTCTGGGATAGCCACTACGGATCATGTTTGGCAGGATGGCAACACACGGAAAACTTTTAGAGTGACGAATTCGGGGACTTACATAGTACGCTACCGGCATAGTGACCAGCCCTGTACTTTTTACTATGATTCGTTCTATGTGTTGTTTACGCCTTTACCGGAAATACTTTCGGTGGTGGTTGACAGCGCCGGCTGTCCCGGTGAGCTGCAAGGACAGATAGAAATCCGGACATCTCCCAGTCAGACAGCATGTGGTTTTGAACTGTATCAGGCAGTAGACAGTATTCTGATTGAAACCGGGACATCTACTACAGGGTTTAGCTTTACAGGACTTGATGCAGGGAATTATTATGTGGTGATCCGTACATTATCTGGTTGCGATACTTCATTTTCATTGTTCGTTCCGGGAGCCGTTGCTCCCGATGCCTCTTTTTATTTATCCGATTCTGTTATTTGCGTGGGTAGTAGTGTTGTTGGCCACAATACATCTTCAGGAGCGTACGGCTCCTGGCTGTGGGATCCCGGCAATGGGGGTGAGCTTTCAGAAGTATATCAGCCCCGTTTTTATTATCCTGCTGCCGGCAGATATAACGTATTGTTAGTTATAGAAAATGATCAGTGTGCCGATACGGCAGTACAAATGTTGGATGTTAAGGATTTTTCACTTCGCCTGCTGACGAGCGCTGATATCGTAAAATATGGTGTGGAAGTCCGTTTGTGGACAGATGCTGCCGAACCGTATACTGTCTACCAATGGTCGCCGGAACCAATGTTCCCTGATCAGCAGGCATACGAGCAGACGGTTATCCCGGACAGCAATTCTATCAATACGATCACGGTCTATGGCCGTTCGGAATACGGATGCCCGGACAGCGCCTCGCTGGTGGTCATTGTGGATGGCGGCATCGGGCCGGTAGGCGATAGCAGCGCGTCGGTCACGATGCCAACGGCATTCAGCCCCAACGGAGACGGCCGGAACGACTATTTCCGCCCGGCGATATTGTCCGGAAAGGTCCGCATTGTATTCTTCGAAGTCTATGACCGCTGGGGGCGGCAGGTATGGTCGGCAGGCGGAGCCGCAGCATTGAAAGGTTGGGACGGCACTTATAACGGTACGCCCGCCGGTGTAGGTGTTTATTATTATGCAACAGAGATGGAAGACCTGCGAGGGCGGAGAACCCGCTACCAGGGAGATGTGACCTTAGTTAGGTAGTGCTCATATTGCTATATAGGATAACAGGACTCAGAAGAGAAAAATTATTTAATTTCACTCCCCGCTTTATTTAAGAGGCGGGGATTTTTTTTAGTTGCTGTAAAGTAAAAGACTTATGATCCGGGAACTTGATCATTTCTATCTGAATAAAGAAGAACCAAACAAAAGTTGCTTACTTGCTTTACGAAGCATTATTCTTGAACAGGACAGCGATGTTACAGAAACAATGAAGTACGGAATGCCCTGCTTCTGCTATAAGAAAAAGATGTTCTGTTATTTATGGACTGATAAAAAAACGGATGAACCTTATATGCTTATGGTAGAAGGGAAATATCTTGACCATCCTGAACTGGAGACCGGCCAGCGCTCCAGGATGAAGATTTTCAGAGTTAATCCGAATAAAGATCTACCTGTAAAAACGATTGAAGATATTTTGCAAAAATCATTAGACCTTTACAGAACAGGTATAGTGAAAATCAAAAATGGCGGATAGGGTCATATTGGAACGGTTGAAATGGTATTTATAAAAATAAAACGGACTGAAATGGGAAACACAAAAATTACGGTTGAAGCAACGATTGCAGCAGGTGCAGAAAAAGTTTGGGATGCCTGGACAAAACCTGAACACATTACGAAATGGAACTTTGCTGCTGATGATTGGCATTGTCCCAAAGCAGAGAATGATTTAAGGGTTGGCGGCAAATACAGCGCCCGGATGGAAGCCAAAGACGAAAGTTTTGGCTTCGACTTTGAAGCTGTTTATGATGAAGTGATTGACCAGGAGAAAATCACGTATACCATGTCGGATGGCAGGCAGGCAACCACTGATTTTGAAAATCTTGGCGATACAACAAAAGTCACAACAACTTTTGATGCCGAGAACGAAAATGATATAGAAATGCAAAAAGCAGGCTGGCAGGCAATTCTGAACAGCTTTAAGAACTATGTTGAAACTAACTGACGGGGAAAAAGAAATCCGGTACCGCCAAGATTATATGTGAAGTTATGCGTGCCGGGCAGTTTTCTCCTTTTTGAAATAAAATACTTACCTTTGGCGTAAGTAACGTGATACGGTATTATGATCATTTCCTTTGGCTCCAGAGAAACTGAGAAAATATGGAAGGGTGAACGGGTAAAAGGATTGACGAATGACCTGCAGGAAACGGCAAGGCGAAAGCTTAGACTGTTGAACAGCTCACAGAGTATAGCCGACTTGCAAATTCCACCTTCAAACAGGCTGGAAAAGTTAAAAGGGAACATGAAAGCGTATTATTCAATCAGGATTAATAACCAGTGGCGTATCATTTTTAAATGGGAGCATGGGAATGCTTCCGATGTAACAATTATAGACTATCACTAAAAAACAGTAACAATGAAGCGGCTTAAAAACATTCATCCGGGAGAAATTCTTCAGGAAGAGTTTCTTACTCCGCTGGGAATAACCGCCTATAGATTGTCGAAAGACGTCGGCATTCCCCAGACAAGGGTATCGGAAATACTGAAAGGCAACAGAAGGATTACGGCTGATACAGCCCTGAGGTTGTCAAAATACTTCGGCAACTCTGCCAAATTCTGGCTCGGACTTCAGGCCGATTTTGATATTGAGGAAGAAGAACGGCTTAAACCCGGGGAGTTTGAAGCCATTGAACAGTATCATAGCAACGTAGCATAATGTGGTTAATACCGGGATTTTTATGAAGGGTTGCCGCTTTTTACGAATATTGTAAAAGGTGCATTATCTCCCTTAACTTTGCCCTGCCATGCACCTTGCGTCATGGTTTATCTGTAAAATTCCGGAGTCTTTGATAGAGAATAAAAACATTATAGAGCACGAGGAGCGTGCAGTGCTGGTGGGCCTGGTATACAAAACCCAGACAGAAGAACAGTTGCAGGAATACCTGGCTGAGCTGGCCTTCCTGGCCGAAACAGCCGGTGCAAAAGCGGAAAAGAACTTTATCCAGAAGCTGCCGCACCCCGACAGTCGTACGTTTGTTGGTAAGGGTAAGCTTGAGGAGATACGTGCGTACGTTCATGCCAAAGGCATCAACCTGGCTATATTCGACGACGAGCTGACCGGCTCACAGATCATCAATATAGAAAAAGCGCTGGGTATCAAAACTATTGACCGCAGTGATCTGATCCTTGATATTTTTGCCCGCAGGGCGAAAACCGCGCAGGCCAAAGTGCAGGTAGAGCTGGCGCAATACCAGTACCTGCTGCCCCGGCTTAAAGGTATGTGGCAGCACCTGGAGCGGCAGGGCGGGGGTATCGGCTCCCGCGGACCCGGTGAAACCGAAATAGAAACCGATCGCCGTATCGTCAAGGACAAGATTTCTCTGCTCCGCAAACGTCTCAAAGAGATAGACAAGCAGGCTTTTACACAGCGGAAGGAGCGCGGTACATACATACGTGTAGCGCTGGTGGGATATACCAATGTCGGCAAAAGCACGATCATGACGCTGCTGAGCAAGTCGGACGTGTTTGCGGAAAATAAGCTGTTCGCCACACTGGATACGACCACGCGTAAAGTGGTTTACGAGCAGACGCCTTTCCTGCTCAGCGATACGGTGGGTTTTATACGTAAGCTGCCCCACCATCTGGTGGAGAGCTTTAAAAGCACACTGGATGAAGTCCGCGAAGCAGATTGCCTGTTGCATGTAGTGGATGTTTCGCATCCTGCGTACGAAGACCAGATGGGTGTGGTCAACAAAACCCTGCAGGATATCGGTGCGTTCGACAAGCCTGTTGTTACTGTGTTCAATAAGATGGATCTGTACGAAACGCGTGTATTTGATCCCTGGCTGGATGAAACGGTGAAACAGGATATACTCGACCAGTTGCGCCGTCGCTGGGAGCATGAGACAAACGGCGCCTGTATATTCATCAGCGCTACGGAACGCAGAAATACCGACCGGCTGCGGCAGGTCATACTGGATAAGGTTAAGGAATTATATCAGGAGCGTTATCCGTATCTGACGCAGTTTTATTGATTGCTTAAATGTGGTAAATGTGTTGAATGGGGTAATGTGACGACACATTCGTCACATTCAGCGCATTTCCTGCATTGGAATGATAGGTAATTCTGTGTGCAGTTTTTTTTGTTTAATGTTTATAGGGTGTGGGTTGTTTTATTTTTTCCTTTTTGTTTTTTGTGAAAAAATACCATACCTTGAATAAGTAAATATTGATTTAAAGTCCCTAAAACTGGTTTTATGAAGTATCATTCACGTTCGCGCGAATTGCTGGTTACTACCAAGGTGGCGCAGCAATGGCAGGATAATTTCAATCGGGAAGTGGATGTGCTGATTGCCGTCATTGGTACGGTAGACAACGATGCTAATGTTTCTGCAGCCACAGAAGTAATGGACGTATACCATCCTGCACCTGTAGAAACCTCCCGGAAAAAAACGAAACGGTTCAGGCAGTCTCCCGCTCTCAAACCGTTTGAGTTTACAGTGTTCCGAAACTAATCCAAGCTCCTGTTTATAAAGTCGACCAGGGGTTGCATAGCGGTAAAAATACGGTGACAGTCTGCTGTAAAGTTTTTATGCAATACTTCTTTGTCTGTGAACGAATGCTCCGCAATAAAACTCTTATACTTCAGGTATTCAATGGCAGGATTATCGGCATCATACCCTTTGGGTAGCGTTTTAAGTTTGTCCTGTGCCAATTGCCCGAACAGTTTTTTAAACGTCTTTCCTTCTACCATACCCCTGAACGCTTCATAATTATAATCAATCTCCTGCCGTACGGATTTCAGCAGAGTGGATGAGGGCATCCACAATCCGCCAGCCGCAAAACTTTTTCCGGGTTCAATATGCAGGTAGTATCCCGCACCTTCATATTTACGCCCGCCTTTGCTGAAGTAAGCGCTGAAATGTGCTTTGTAGGGCGTTTTGTCTTTAGAAAAACGTACATCCCGGTAAATCCGGAAAATACAATGCTTGGTCTGTTGTTCGGCAAGCTCGGGTACGGATGGGATCATTAGCCCCCGCATACGGTCTGTAAGCCCTTCAAAATCCGCACGGGCAGCGTCATAATCGTCCCGGTGGGCGTCAAACCATTGCTTATGATTGTTGTCTGCCAGTTGCCGGAGAAATTTCATAGTTGCCGGTTGCAGCATAGGTTTTACTGTTAAGGTTTTGAGAATAATGAAAATACCACAACGAATATAGTTCCTTTCGGGCAACTGTCCCTGCCTAATGCCCCGGTATTTTAATATCTTTGGGCTTTTCAGCGCCAACGCTGTTGTTATATTTTCCGTAAAAGAAACCGAATGAAACGATTGGCCATACTGGGATCTACCGGCTCTATCGGCACGCAGGCACTGGAGGTTGCGGAGCAACATCCGGATCTGTTTGAGGTGGAAGTCCTGAGTGCACACAGCAATACGGATCTGCTGATCGCCCAGGCGCTTCAGTTCCGGCCCAATGCTGTTGTCGTTACGGACGAAGCCGGGTATGCTGTTGTGAAAGACGCGCTTGCTTCCCAGCCGGTGAAGGTGTTTGCCGGCCATGCTGCACTGAATGACGTTGTGCAGTGGGATACGGTGGATGTTGTGCTGGGAGCTATTGTCGGTTTTGCCGGGCTGCATTCGATTATGGCGGCTATTAACGCAGGCAAGCACATAGCGCTGGCCAATAAGGAAACTCTGGTTGTAGCCGGTGATCTGGTGATGCGGCGTGCCGCAGAGACCGGTGCCCGTCTGATCCCGGTAGACAGTGAGCATTCTGCCATCTTTCAATGCCTGACAGGTGAAAGTACAGAGAATATCGAAAAAGTGATCCTGACTGCATCCGGTGGCCCTTTCCTTGGCCGGAAGCCGAATTTTCTGGTGAATGTAAAGGCATCTCATGCGTTGCAGCACCCCAACTGGACGATGGGCGCCAAGATCACGATCGACAGCGCTACGCTGATGAACAAAGGATTAGAGATGATCGAAGCCAAATGGCTGTTTGGGTTGAAAAACGAACAAATAGATGTTGTGGTACATCCGCAGTCCATTATTCATTCACTGGTGCAGTTTATTGACGGATCTGTAAAGGCGCAGATGGGCCTGCCTGATATGAAGCTGCCGATACAATATGCACTCGCGTATCCAAACCGTGTCGCCAACAGTTTTAAACGTTTCGATTTCAGGGATTTTCCGAAACTGACCTTTGAAACGCCGGATTACAAAACTTTCCGTAATCTTGCGCTGGCAAAGGATGCCATGTTTCGCGGGGGGAATGCGCCCTGTGTGCTGAATGCCGCCAACGAAGTAGTAGTACATGCCTTCCTTCAGAATAAGGTGGGATTTCTTGAAATGAATGATATGATAGAGCAGACCTTATCTCATGTGTCTTTTGTAGAGCACCCTTCGTTGGATGACTATGAACAAGCTGATAAAGAAGCTCGTATCCATACCCTGGAACTTGTCAAAAAAAGCCAACTCTCAACATATTAAAAGCCTATTTCCGAATACATGCACTCTTTTAATGTTATCCTGCTGGCAGGCGTCGGCATAAAGATCGCCCAGTTTCTTGCCGCTCTGTCCTTGCTGATCCTGCTTCACGAATTTGGTCATTTCTTTTTTGCGCGTCTGTTTAAAACACGGGTAGAGAAATTTTATCTGTTTTTTGATTTTTTGTTTCCCTTCCCCAGTGTGTTGAATTTTTCTCTGTTCAAAAAGAAAGTGGGTGACACGGAATGGGGGCTTGGATGGTTCCCGCTTGGTGGCTATGTAAAGATCGCCGGCATGGTGGATGAGAGTATGGATAAAGAGCAGATGAAGCTGCCGCCGCAGCCCTGGGAGTTTCGCTCTAAAAAGGCATGGCAGCGTTTGCTCATTATGCTTGGAGGTATTATCGTGAATGTGGTACTGGCGATTATTATCTATGCCATGATCCTGTTTGCATTCGGAGAGAAAAAGCTGCCTATTGCAGAAATGCGGGACGGTGTTTTTGTTGCGGATTCTATCGGCCACAGGCTGGGCTTCCAGACAGGCGACCGGATACTGAAGGTGAATGATAAGGAGCTGCAGTATTTTGACGAAGTGATGGTGGAATTGCTATATGCTAATACTGTTGTGCTGGAGCGGGATGGCCGTAAACTGACCCTGAACATGCCGGTTAATTTTGTAGAGCAGCTCATTGATAATAAATCACGCAACATTTTCATGACGCGTATCCCCACTGTTGTCGGTAAGGTAGCTAAGGGAGCGGCGGCAGAAGCTGCCGGCCTGAAGCAGGAGGACCGGATAACGGGCATTAATGGGATAGCTACTCCGTATTTCGATCAGTTGAAAGCCGCACTGGATACTTTAAAAGGGCAGGAGATCGCACTTCAGATAGTACGTGATAATGCACCGTTGACATTGACAACTCAGGTGAGTGATAGCGGAACAGTTGGATTTATACCCCAGGTACCTGATCCCAGGCTCCTTGAAGAGCTGGGTGTCTACCGGTATGATATAAAGAAATATAGCTTTTTCGGCGCTTTCCCGGCAGGCTTGAAAATGGCCGGGGATAAACTCTCCTTTTACGCCCGTCAGTTTAAACTGATCTTCAATCCTGAAACCGGCGCTTACAAAGGTGTTGGCGGTTTTGCTGCCATGACTAATATTTTTCCTGATTACTGGGACTGGTATGCTTTCTGGTCTATCACCGCTTTCCTTTCTATCGTGCTGGCCTTTATGAATCTGCTCCCGATACCGGGGCTGGACGGTGGCTATGTGATGTTCATCCTGTTTGAGATGATCACCGGCAAAAAAGTGAGCGACGCTACAATGGAAAAAGCAACTGCCGTAGGCCTGGTGCTATTGCTGGCACTGATGGTATATGCCAACGGGATGGATATCTTCAGAATATTTAAAAATTGAGAATGATGAGTTATGAATGGTGAATGATGAGTTGAATTCATCTTTATCATTCATAACTCATCATTCATCACTCATAACTACTAACATGCTGCATTTTGAGCGGTTTACCTTGGATAACGGGCTAAAGGTATTGGTGCACGAAGATCATGCAACGCCTATGGTGGCGATGAATATATTGTATGATGTCGGTGCTCGTGATGAAGATGAAAGCCGTACCGGCTTTGCCCACCTGTTTGAGCACCTGATGTTTGGCGGATCGGTGCATATACCCGTATACGATGAACCCCTGCAGATGGCCGGTGGTGAAAATAATGCCTATACAACCAACGATATTACCAACTATTATATCCAGCTTCCTGCAGAGAATATAGAAACTGCTTTCTGGCTGGAGAGCGACCGGATGTTATCCCTGGCATTCAGTGAAAAAAGCCTTAACGTACAACGCCGTGTGGTGTGTGAAGAATTTAAAGAACATTACCTCAACAAGCCCTATGGCGATGCCTGGCAACATTTGCGTCAGCTTGCCTACCGGCAGCATCCCTATAAATGGATGACCATCGGGAAGGAACTGAAACATATTGAGGAAGCGCAGTTGGAAGATGTTCGTTCGTTTTTCTTCCGGCATTACCGGCCGGCGAATGCAGTGTTGTGTGTGGCCGGACATATTACTACAAAAGAAGTCCGGGACCTTGCAGAAAAATGGTTCGGAGATATCCCGCCTGGTGAAAAACATCAGCGCCGGTTGCCTGCAGAGCCACGTCAGCAGGAAGCCCGCACAAAAACAGTGACCGCAGATGTGCCGTTTGAGGCATTGTATAAAGCCTGGCATATGGACGGGCGTCTGTCTGCGTCTTATTATGCTGCCGACCTGATCACGGAAATCATGGGTAATGGTTATGCTTCCCGTCTCTACCAGAGGCTGGTAAAGGAGCTGCAACTGTTCAGCGGTATTAACTGCTATCATACAGGTAGCACGGATCCTGGCTTGCTGGTAGTTGAGGGAAAGATCGTTGAAGGGAAGACGCTCGAAGAAGCCAATGATGCGGTGGAAGCGGAGCTGCAGCATTTATGCGATAAAGGTATAACAGAGGCCGAACTGGAAAAAGCAAAGAACAAGATTGAAGCGATGGTGGCATTTGAGGATATGAGCCTGCTGTCGCGCGCCAACAACCTTGCTTTTTATGAATTGCTGGGTGACGCGCATATGGTCAATGAAGAGTTGGATAAATATCGTGCCGTATCTGCCGGATTTTTGCAGGAAACAGCGCGGGAATTGTTCCGGCCTGATAACAGCAATACTTTGTTTTACCGGAGAAAAATAAGCTGACTAAAATCGAAGGTTGAAAATTGGAGATTATGATGAGCTTATGAAAACCCCCGTGTCAGCCAGCCTCTTCTATGAGCCGTTGCAATGGCATAAGGCGTAATCCAGAATAAACCGAAAGCATATAAAATCCCATACGAATAAGCCCAGAACGCTCCGGATATATTATACCTCTTTGCGTAAAAGAAAACCGGAATGCTTGATAGAATTAATATACTGAAAAGCGTAGCGCTAATAAATAGCACCGGATGCGTGAGTATAAAAAACAACATAAATAATACTGCCGGATAAGCCATAATGATCTTTATCCATTGATTCAGAAACAAAAGCCTTGTGCCGGCTTTAGATTCATTTCTGAACTTGCTGAAGACGAATTTTGCCATCATGATGTTTTCGCGCACGTTACTACGTCCCCATCTGATAAACATCTTATACAACCCTTTATATTTTTCGGGTACATTGGTAAGCACATAAGCGTTTCTTTGAAACAACGTCTGATACCCTTGTTTCAAAATCATATTCGTCATCGCACGGTCTTCGCCGATGTCCGAAGGCTGCCCCATAAATGTTTGATTGATCCATTCCGGAAGACAGGCAAACACTGCTTTGCGGCGATAGGCTGCTAATGCTCCCGGAGTGCAAAGCACAGATCCTAACATACTTTCTGCAGAACGGACGAATTCAAAGCTGAAGACAAAACTCACATTCAGCATTCTTGGGATGATCGCTTTGTCATTATTTAAAACATGTACATTCCCTGCAACAGCGCCGCACTTTTTATTCGTAACAAACGGGCTGACCAGATTTCGTAAGGTGTCGGCCTTTACAACTGAATCACTATCTACCGTCACAAAAATCTCTCCGGTAGCCATGTTAAATCCACGATAGAGTGCATGACGCTTACCCTTATTTTCAGGCTGCTGATAGATGGATAAGCGATCTCCTAATTTTTCTTTGGCTTGCTGCATCCATAACCAGGTATCATCCCTGCTTCCGTCATCAATCGCAATCAACTGTAATTTTTCTTTGGGGTAATCGCTATTGGCCAGGCTCAGTAATGTATGCCAGACTTGTTCACCCTCATTGTATGCAGGAACAATGACTGTACATGTAGGCAATAAATCGTCTGTAACTGATGCTACAGGTTTGTAGCGCAGGTAAAGGAACAAATTAAAGAGGTAAAAGCCACATTTAAAGACAAGTAACGAAATAGTTATGGCAAAGAATACAAAACCCCATGTCGAGTTTATTCTGTCGGTATTAAACTGATGAAAGTGCGGCTGTAATACATACATCCCCAAAGCAGCCCCGGTCAGCAAGAGGAGCGTACTTGCCAGTACTATATTGGGCTTCGTTTTTGTGACATACTCAAAAGTATTATGTATAGCAGTGTGTATTTTTTGACGAACGGGATAAACAATTCCCTTTAATGATACATTATAGACAGGAATTGTGATACTAAATAAATGAGATTCATGATTGCCGGTATCTATTTTCGAAAGGTCTGATTGTTTTGAAATATTGCTTCTATATTCCATCCTCGTTATATCCATTGTTTCTAACATCAGCGATTCTTTTTAAAAGCTCTTTTCTTTAAAGAGAGACTCATAATGAAATGTCATGAGACGTTAACAACCAAGGTTGGCAAACCCTGTACCATTTCTCGTGATTGTCTGAAAATGAGATGATTATCGTGCGCTGAATAGTAATAAAGTGTAGAGTTTTTCTACAGAGTGTGGTACAGTTGCGCACAGTTTGATTTATCTGTAACGGTAAGTAGTCAGACCTTAAAAAGTCAATGCCGTCATGAGATCCCGGGTCAAGCCCGGGATGACATAGTAGACAGATTCGTAGTCAGTACATTTAACGGACGTGCCCAACCACTAACCACTGTGTCATTGCGGCCTTGAGCCGCAATCTCATTCAGTACGTGGATCTATACGATCAGGAAGATCAAAATAATTACAGTCAGATATGCTTCTTCTTCCAGTAATAATAAAACGGCAACCCGGAAATAATAAGGATGAGGCCTATGATTGATTGCTCCGGGGATTCTACAAAAGTGACCGCTAATAATACTACGCAGAATAACGTAAATACGAAGGGAACAACCGGGTAGCCTAAAGTTTTATAAGGACGGTGCAGACCTTTTTTTCTTATTCTGAGGATAATAACGCCGAATACGATCAGGCCGTAAAAAGCAAAGGCCACAATCACGACCAGGTCGGTCAGCAGATCGAAGGAGCCTGAAAAAACCAGTATACACCCCCAGATGCATTGCAGGATCAGGGAGTTGGCGGGTGTGCTATGCTTCCTGTGTGTTCGTCCGATATTTCTGAAGAATAGTCCTTTTTGCGCCATGGCATAATATATTCGGGCAGACACCAGGATGGTGGCATTGGTACAGCCCAGTGTAGATACCAGAATCATTGCGCTGATCACATAAGCGCCTCCGCTGCCGAACATTTTGTCCACAACCAGCACCGCAGGTATTTTATTTTCGTCTTTGCTGATTTCGGCCAGCATTTCCTGCACCGGTAATACATAGAGGTACGCTGCATTAATCAACAGATAAAGTGTGATGATGATGAGCATCCCGATGGTCATGGCTTTTGGAATGTTTTTTTCGGGTTGGTGCAGCTCTTCTCCTACAAAGCCCAATGCGACCCAGCCTTCGTAGGCCCAGAAAGCATGACGCATTGCAATGACCATGGCGCCGCACATCCCCAGAAAACCAAGCTCGCCGATGTGAAAGGCAGGTGTTTTAAAGGTTTCAATGTCGGCTGTATTGCTTCCGAAAACCAACGCGGTAATGGCCAGGATACACAATATGATAATGATGGTAAAGACCAGGCTTAGATTGCCGCCCTGTTTTGCACCCCGGATGTTGAGCAGCGTAAGGAAGATAATCAGGAGGCAGGCAACCAGCTTCCCGCCGATATTGTCGAAAGGTGTTATGATACCCAGAAAGGTTATCGAGGTAATATCGCCTGATAATTGTGGCAAAGGGATAAACGTAGCCAGTGCTCCGGCAAAGACAAAAGCAATAGAAGAAATGGCTGCCGTCTGAATAACTGTAAACGAAGCCCAGCCGTAGAGAAATGAAATGGTTTTGCCGTAAATTTTTTCAAGCCAGGAAAACGGCCCCCCGGAATCGGGGTATAAAGCGCCTAATTCCGCAATACTCCACATGCCGAATAAAGTGAGTAATCCGGCTAAAGCAAATGCGATGATCACTAAATAGGGAGCGCCGAGTACATCGGCCATGGGAGCTACTTTTTTGAATACGCCGGAGCCGACTATGGTGCTGATGACGATGATGATGGCCATTTTCAGGCCGAAAGATCTTTTTAATCCCCGGGGGGCAGTGTTGTGTACAGGTTCTTGCGTCATTTAGGATGTTCAGATGTTTTCAAGTTGATCACGGGTAAGGTTGTTTCTCGTATCGCCGGTGTTGAGCGTAGAAACCGGTTCAAATAACATTACTGCAACTTCATGATCAGCAACGGGTCTGTGCTCCACGCCTTTGGGCACGATTAAAAATTCATTTTCTTTGAGGGTAACGGTTTTGTCACGAAACTCCATATTGAATTCCCCTTTCAGCACATAAAACATTTCGTCTTCGTGGTCGTGCTTGTGCCAGACAAACACACCCTGAAATTTTACGAGTTTCACATGCTGTCCGTTCAGTTCGCCGACGATCCTGGGATTCCAGTAGTCGTGAAACAGCGATAGTTTATCTGCAATGGTGATTTTTTCCGGTAACATATTCCGTGTTTGATTATCCTATTCGTAAGCCGTTCTTTACGGGTTTGTCCGTTGTTAATAATGTCACTTCGTTGCCATTCACAACGCCGAGTATGAGACATTCACTTTGTATAGTGGCTATTTGTTTGGCAGGAAAATTGACTACTGCAATAACCTGCTTGCCGGCAAGCTCATCGGGTGCATACAGTTTCGTTATTTGTGCCGATGATTTCCGGGTCCCATAATCGCCAAAATCGACGATGATTTTATAAGCCGGATTCCTGGCTTCTTTGAATACTTCGGCGCTTATTACTGTTCCTACTCTGATCTCTACCTTTGAGAAATCGTCCCAGCTTATGATTGCTTCAGTTTGTGCCATATTCCTGTAATAGTTCGGGTATCACTGTAAATGTATAAAAACGAACTGTTAAAGAAGAATGTCCTCATTCTGAAGAATATACATCCATATTTGGGTTTCTGATGTAGAGATGTGGTATCGTTCTTCGGAAAAACAAAGGCTTTCCTGTATCTTTCCGCCACAAAACCAGCTGTGATTATGGCTAAATATCTGTTGCACGGCAGGCTTGCCGCCGCCGAAGGGAGAGGAGCTCAATTGTCCGGGATACTCCTCGAAGCCGCTGCGCTGGTGTCCGCGGCCAAAGGATGCCGGGCTTATGTAGTGAGCCGTTCGGCGGATGAGCCGGACTCGGTTTGGGTTACAGAGATATGGGACAGTAAGGAAGATCACGACCAGTCCCTGCAACTGCCGGGTGTCCGGGAACTGATCGGAAAAGCCATCCCCATCCTGGCCGGGCAACCCCAAAAGGGACAGGAACTGGAAATTCTCGGTGGGAAGCTGGGATAAAAATGCGGGGACAAGGTATAATAGCCTGTCCCTGAACGCTCCTGATATCTGCTTACAGCGTCTGTTTTTTCAATATTTTTTTACGGTGCAGTATTCCCCAGGCCTGCAGCGCCCCGATGAGTTTATGCAGCGACATCCCATGTTCGGTAAGCTCGTATTCAACAACCGGGGGAAAGGCATCATAGACCGTTCGTTTTACCAGACCGTTGGATTCCAGCTCCCGTAATTCCTTCGACAGCATTTTGTCCGTGATGCCATGCACCTCTCTGGCCAGTTGTTTGAATCTTTTGGTGCCCAATGTAAGCGCAACGATGATCTGCAGCTTCCACTTGCCGCCAAGCACATCCAGCGCATCCCTCACCGGCAGTATTGCCCGCCTGCAATCTTCTTCGGTACACTTTTCTGTGCGTTCCATGATTTCCATAATTGCCGGTTTACTATCTAAAAGTATAGTGCTTTACAAAAGTAAAGTAATATAAAAAGGAAAGTAAAGGTAGGTAGTTTTGCCCGATTATAATAAGGGTGTATTTCCCGGTAAACGAACATTAATCCATAATTTATTTTAAACCAGTTATTCATGAAAAAGAACAGGATCATATTCTGGACAACAACAGGCCTTTTTTCTTTAATGATGTTATTCAGTGCTTACAATTATTTTGTCTCTCCGGATGTGGAAGCAGGCTTTCGGCATTTGGGCTTCCCGGGTTATTTCCGGATTGAGCTGGCCATGGCAAAGATCCTGGGTGCGATCGCATTGCTGATCCCGGCAATCCCGGGAAGGCTCCGGCAATTTGCCTATGCCGGGTTTACCATCAACCTGATATCGGCTTCTATTGCACATGGATTCAGTGGAGATCCGGCTCAAAGCGTTATAATGCCTTTGGTATTCCTGGTGATACTGGCGGTTTCTTATGTGTATGGCAACAGACTGCGGCTCACCCGGCAAACAGCTAATGTATAACGGGAGCGTGGTGATTCAATCATTTGCTGATATAGCTTTCTCCCGGTAGAAAGTTTGTTTTTTTTCAAATCAGGAAGGCCCGGATCCGTCGATCCGGGCCTTCCTGTGTAATAGCTGTGTTTGCAGGAAAGTATGTTCTTTTTATTCGATCCCCATGCACTACTTAAGTATCTGCGTACGCAAGGAGCATGTCTGCCAAAACATGTTTATGTTTTTTCTGACAAGGATGTTGTTGGTAGTTTTGTTTTCGTATCGTAATAAAGAACGTACAAAAATCCGAAATAAGCAGATCCGGAAGATACAGGTCTGTTGGCCAGCAAATATTCCGGCCCGGCGTTTACGAAATAAAATCCTGTCTATGATCAATCGTTTACCCCTTTTGTTTCCTTGTCGTTTTGTCGGCTACATCACGCTGAGGATACTGTTTTTTATCTCTGTTTCCTCTGTTCATGCGCAGATAGACACTGAATTTTGGTTTGCGGCTCCTGAAGTTTCCCAACATGGTACTTCGTTTTTTGACCGTCCTATATTATTTCGTATCACCACCTACGATTTGCCTGCGACGGTAACCATCAGCCAGCCGGCAAATGCCAATGGCATGCCTGTGCAGACAATCAACATCGCGGCTAACAGTACGCAGAGCGTGGATGTAACCCCGTGGATTGATTCGATCGAAAACAAACCACCCGATGTGGTTTTGAATTACGGTATACAGATATCGTCTACGGCGCTGATCTCTGTTTACTATGATGTTGTATCCGGTGGCGGTGTGAGTAGTGGTTCTAATCCGGAAGCATTCGGGTTAAAGGGGCGAAACGCACTGGGTACGGATTTCATGATACCCTCGCAGAACTACCTGAGAAACTTTGACATTTATACCCCGACGCCCTATAACTCCTTTGATATTGTTGCTACGGAAGACAATACTTCCGTGACCATCACGCCATCCGGCAACATTACTGGGCATGCTGCAGGCACACCATTTACTATCATGTTGAACAAGGGGCAGACCTACTCCGCCACTGCAACCAGTCAATTGCCTGCAAATCACTTGCCGGGGTCGCAGGTAACATCCGACAAGCCCGTGGCAATAACCGTTAAGGATGATTTGGTGCGGGGACAGCCTTATGGCGGATGTTCAGATCTTGCCGGCGACCAGATTGTACCTGTGCCTCTGCTGGGGACGGAGTATATTGCCATGAGAGGACTGCTCAACTCGCCCTATGACCAGTTGTTTATCACAGCCACACAGAATGGTACCACCATTACGCATAATGGTACGCTTGTAGCCACGATCAATCGGGGAGAGACATATCAACAGGCCGTGGCCAGCCCTTCGTCATATATCCAGACATCTGCACCGGTCTCCGTGTGGCAGATAAGCGGCGTCGGGTGTGAAGTGGGGGCTTGCCAGTTGCCGCAGATCAGATGTACGGGCAGCTCTTCAGTTTCCTATATAAAGGCTACGGACAAGGAATTGTACCTTAATCTGCTGGTCAAGGACGGTAGCCAGGGAGACTTCCTGTTAAATGGGGCAGGAGGGGTTATTACGGCTGGTCAGTTTACCGCTGTTCCCAATACTTCAGGCCAATGGTACACGGCGCAGATATTGCTGCCTGCGGCCAGCTATCCTCCGGGTAGTATGATCAATGTTGCCAATACCTCTTCGCTCTTTCATCTGGGGGCGCTGGATGCTTCAAGTGGCGGTACGAGTTACGGTTATTTCAGCAATTTTGATATTGTCAAGGCGGAAGCTGCCGCTGCTGCTACCCATTTGTGTACCGGCGACACGATACAACTGCTGGCCAATACGGTATCAGGAGTGAGCTATCAGTGGTATGGTCCGGGTGGTTTCAGCAGTGGCCAGCAGAATCCTGCTATCCCCAATACTACCCTTGCTCATTCAGGTAACTACACGCTCGTGATGGAACTACCCGGGTGCAGCAGCGATACGGATGCTATACACATACAAATGGAAGAAACACCGGCAGTAGACCTGGGTAGTGATCTTTCCGTCTGTGCCGACACGCTGCTCCTCCGCGCTCTGCCATACCTCAATGTCGTATATGAATGGAGCACAGGTTCAACTGCCGATTCGACGCTCGTAACACAGACGGGCAATTACTGGCTGAAAGTTACACGGAACGGCTGTATGGATACGGATACGGTATGGGTAGAGTTGAAGGAGCCGGTTATAGTAGATCTGGGGCCGGATACCGGAGTGTGCGATCTTGATACCCCTTATGTGCTGACTTCTGTCCAGCCTGCGGGTACGCAGTACTTATGGAGCAACGGCATGTTCCTGCCGGAGATGGCGGTAACGCGGACGGGTGATTACTGGCTCGAAGCGACACGTAACGGGTGTACAGACAGCGATACTATTCAGGTGCAGATTGTGCAAAGTCCCTACGTGTATATTGGCGAAGACACCACTATCTGTGAGCAGTTCCCGGCAATGATCGGAGACGAGATACCGGGTGCTGCCTATACATGGAGCACAGGAGCACACTCGGCGTATATAGAAGTGTCGGTCACCGGCGAATATCATGTCACCGTGAACCTTAATGGCTGTATGGTCAGCGATACCATTCACATTACGGCAGCCCCGCCGCCGGATATTGATCTCGGTGAGGACCGGGGTATCTGCGAAGAACAGACGATACTGCTGGATGCCGGGTACGGGGGTAATGGCAGGTATCAGTGGAATACCGGCGATACTGCTGCGGTGTACGCCGCCTTGTCTGCCGGTATATATTCGGTGCACGTAACGACGGAGTATGGGTGCGTAGGCGCAGATACGGTAATGCTGAGCTTTGTTCCTTTACCGGAAGTTGTGCTGGGGACCGATACCACTGTGTGTGAGGAGACACCCCTCACCCTTTCAGCCAGACACATGAATGCAGACACCCTGCGCTGGTCGGATGGAAGTACAGGTAGTGAGCTATTGATACGGACAGGCGGAATGTATATAGCTACAGGTATGAATGATTGTGGTGTGGGGGCCGATACCATTCTGGTGCAGGATATCTTTTGCGATATCTGGATGCCGAATGCATTTACACCGAATGGTGATGGCGTCAATGACGTATTTCGTGTGCTGGGTAACGTAGGCCGCCTGGAAGGATTCGGACTGAGTATTTATAACCGCTGGGGAGAAAGGGTTTACGCCACCATCGACAAATGGCAGGGCTGGAACGGCATGTATAAGGGTGTGCACGCGCAATTGGGTACCTATGTTTATATGCTGGAATACAGCATTAAGGGAAAACCGTACCGGCAGCAAAACAGCTTCCACCTGATCCGGTAAGCGATAATAATATATAATAAGCAAAAGGTCTACATGCATAAAAACTGATAGTATGAAAAAACGGTTATTTACATTTTTTATTACGGCAGCAGGCTTTTCTCCTTTACAGTCAGTGGCGCAATGTACTGTGGATATTGTTGCCACGACTTCATGCAGGGGTGTGCCTGCATTGCTGAATGTACAGTCCGGTTTTATGCCTGCATTTATTGAATGGCGCCGTGACGGCATTCTGGTACGTGTGGACAGCGTCCGGTATCCCGCCTCCGGCCTGCTTATAGCCGGCGGAAACGGTACGGGGAACGGGGCCAACGCAACATATCGCCCGGCCGGTATTTTCGTAGACAGCAATAGTAACCTGTATACCTGCGAGGTCGGCTACCACAAGGTTACACGAAGATCCCACGGCGAGGTAAATGGTGTTATAGTAGCCGGCACAAACACAACAGCGACGTCCGCTGCGCTGAACCGGCTGGCCTGGCCGATGAACTGCCAACTGGACACGGCAGGATATCTGTATGTTGCAGATCAGGATAACAATCGTATTATCCGGTTCCCGCCTGGCTCGGCCAACGGTACCAATGGTACCGTCATAGCTGGTGGGAATGGGTCGGGAAGCACGTTGAACCGGTTTAACCGGTCCATTGATTTCGACTGGGACAGCCAGGGGAATCTCTATGTCGCAGACCGGGATAACTATCGCATATTGAAGTTTCCTCCCAACTCCACGAGTGCTACTATGGGTGTGCTCGTCGCAGGCGGTAATGGGAATGGCGCCGCGCTCAACCAGTTCCGGCCTATAGGCATTGATGTGGATGCTGCAGGTAATATATTTATAGCAGATATCACCAATTTCCGTATCCTGAAGTTTCCCCCGGGATCCACGGGCACCACCACCGGTACCGTTGTAGCAGGCAATAACGGTCTCGGCCCGCAATTGAATCAATTCTCCTGGCCGAGGGATGTATTTGTAGACAAGCTCGGGTATATTTATGTCGTAGACGGAGATGACGCGCCAGCCCGTAATCCCCGTGTTTTACGCTTCCCGCCCAATTCTACAAGCGATACAATGGGCACGCTGATCGCAGGCGGGAACGGCGTAGGGTCGGCGCTTAACCAGTTCGACGGCCCGACGAACATATTTGTTACGGACAGCGGACATGTATACGTATCAGACTATGATATTCATCGTGTCCTGAAATTTACCGCAGGTATATCTGATACATTCACTGCCTTTTCTGCAGGTACTTATCAGGCGACCCTGTATGGATTTAATGGTTGTATTGCTTCCGATACGGTAACGGTATATGCTTCAGACGGCCCTGTTGTAACACCCGGTCCGGATCCGCTTGTATGTGCCGGCGATACGGTAGCAGCGCTTGTCTATACAAATCCGCTGGAGTCTCCCGACCAGTATAGTATTGCCTGGGATCTGACGGCCCAGGCGGCGGGTTTTGCAGCGATGAACAACCGGAATTTGCTCCCCGGATCTGTAGCAATGAAAATACCGGCAGATGCCGCACCGGCAATATACAATGGTATGCTGACCATGAGTAACAGCAGTATAAGCTGTGCCGGTACAGCCATCCCATTCAGTGTTACTGTTGCTCCGCTGCCTACAGCGGCGATAACTGCATCAGGACCTATTGGGATTTGTAGCGGTGATGATACGCTTCTTGCCGCCGTCAGCGGCACCGGATATGACTATGAATGGAAAGAAGGTCAGCAGATTGTCGGTACGGGGATTAACTATACAGCTGAAACCGATGGAGATTTTTATGTAGTGGTGACAGATAACAATGGTTGTAAAAACAGTTCTCCCATTCTGCCCGTCAGATTGCACAACCGGCCGGATGTCAGTATCACCCCCGGTGATGTGGCTATCTGTTCAGGTGACTTTGTAATCCTGCGTATAGTGGCGCCGGATACCGGCCTTGACTACCGATGGAGGGAAGGTAACGACCTGCTGTCTGCTGCTGCAGGATTTATTGAAGTTACTGCTCCCGGAAGTTATTCCGTGACAGCCAGCCTGCATAATGTCCGGAATTGTACAGATACCTCGGAACCCGTACTGGTAACGGTACACCCCTTGCCGGAACCTTTGGTTGTCTGGGATGGGGAGGTATTTCATGCGGATACCGGCTATACGGACTACCAGTGGTACAGATCCATGCAGTTGCTTACCGGTGCTACAAGCCGGGAATACCAGCCTGATGCTAGGGGCAACTACTGGGTGGCCGCAACGGATATAAACGGATGTACCGGAACTTCCATACCCTATTACCTTGATGATAACATGCTGGAGATAATTGCTATTAACCCGGAAGAAGTACAGATCTATCCGAACCCGGCTGCGACAACTGTATATATAACGGCTCCGCAATCGGTGCAGGTTATACTGTATCATATGGACGGCAGGGCATTGCTCCGTCGCCACGGCGCGGATCCGGTACTGGATATAACGGGTATGCCGGCTGGTTTATATATGGTGCTCGTAGCAACCGCTGATGGATATGTAATCCGGAAAGAAAAGCTGCTGAAGCAACCATAGAGGCTCCGCATTCTTGTCAAAACCTTATTTTTCACTAATCAGTTATACGATGAAACGTATCGTACAGAGTCTTTTTGTTTTTATTGCATGCTCATCCTTCGCTCAGGATACGACATGGGTTCAGACATTCACGTTCGACAGCTTTTATACCTACCGGGGAAAATTCTTCTTCCCTACCGCCAATAAAAGCTACCGGAAGATACTGATGTATACCAATCTGAAATGCTACCCGGTCACCTCCGGAGATAATGCCTATCCTTGTGGTGAATGGGACAGGATTGCTACCACTGATGTCTATGATCACAGAGGCATTCTTGATTCGACCATGATGACCGGTAAGCTGTTTACCGTGAACGGTGCAGCGCCTGATTCTATCCAATATACCCTGACTCCCCGGTACGACTTGTATCAATATTATAAGTACAAAAATGTCATTACGCAGACGGCTTCGCTGAACATTTATTCGCTTGGCACAGGTAGTAACAGCCGGCCGCTTGGCGACAGCGTGGAGCATGCCCAATTTATATGGACTGCATCCGAGCTGGCGGCTTCAGGACTCACCGCAGGCCCTGTTACCGGTATCCGGTTGCAATTCCTCAACAGCGGAGGAGCGCTGAAAAATCTGAAGATTAAAATGCGCGGGATCAATGCAGACAGCATAGGGACAAGCTTCTTTACCACAGATAGTCTGGCAACCGTTTTTTTTCATGATCAGCAAATCGGCGCAGGCGGATGGCAGGATATTCATTTTACCGACCCGTTTCAGTGGGACGGAACCAGCGCCGTCCTGCTGGATTACTCTTACGATAATACCGGCAGTACGCCAACGGGGAATGCTCTGGTTGGTACGGCAACCTCCTATGGATCAGGCCTGCATACGCTGACCGGAAGATATTGTGCAGCTTCTTCCCTGTATGGTAAGGGATACATCCGGTGCGACAGCGCCAATATCTTCACCGGATCAGCTCCCAGAACTTATGAGATGTGGGCGATGATTGATTCGGGGCTGAGTGCGTTGTTTTCATCCGGGAGAGACGGCAACGTCAGGTTTACCGATTTTACTGTGGAGCATAGTGGTAATAAAAGCTGGAGGCTGATCACTGGAGGCCCCAACGTTACGTTCACTACGTCCGGCGCATATGGTGCATGGCATCATTATGCAATTTCGTATGACGGAACCACGCTCAGGGTGTACGAAGACGGTAATCCCGTTTTGCAGACAAACACCACTATAAAAACGGAAACTGAAATTCCCACTGCCAGGATGCCGCTTATTATCGCTAACTGGGGTACCCGGGGGCCGCGTATGCCGCCCCAATTCAGCTGCTTCCGGATCTGGGACAAAGCCCTGGATCAGCAGACGATTCGGGAATGGGCGAACAGGGATGTAATACCCGCACATCCGGATTATGCACATCTCAGGGCAGACTATCCCATCAGCGAAGGTACAGGCAGTATGACTTACGACCATTCTCAGGCGGGGCTGGAAGCCGGCAGAATGACCGGAAATATCTGGTGGCAGAAAGTGGCTGCAGAAAATCTGTTTTACCTGCCCCAAAAATTAAACTGGCGTCCCAATATTATTTTTGAGCGGGGTGTTTATACGCAGCATCTGGATTCTGTACTGGTGACAGACACGGTCATGCAGCAACCCACCTTTGTGGATATGTATGAACATCCCGACGGTATGCATATTATCAGAGACGAATCGCCGGTAAATCCACGTCTGAGAACAGATACAAGGATCGTTTGGGATCGCCCCCGGACGTATACTTTCCTCAACGGTCAGAAGGTGGATTCCGTAATGACGATCAGGAATCAGGTGCTGTACAATCAGTCCAAAGCATGGTTCAGTAATACCGTGCTGTATGAGATCAGCAGGGCCATTACCCCATATGGTATCAGGCTGGATATGGGAACCGGCAGAACCTGGATATACGATGTAACGGACTATTATGATGTGCTGCAGGATACAGTGGATCTGAAAGCCGCCACCAACCTGGAATTGCAGGATGTCCGCTTTGCTTTCATCCACGGGAATCCTCCGGCAAAGGTGCTGCGTATTCATCAGCCCTGGTTTAAGGGATACGGGAACTTTTATTTTGAAGATCTTGCTGCCAATACGGCTATTCAGCCTGTAGACATATCTCTGCGTCCTGATGCCGGTGCATTGAGGATCCGCCCTGTAATCACCGGTCATGACTTTGCCACGAGCAATCAGGGAGGCGCTTACCCCCACTGTTGCGAATTCTGGTCCAACAAGCATTACTTATATGCCGGCGGTCAGCAAATAGCGGCCTGGGATATTTTCCGTAACTGCGGCGATAACCCGCTTTTTCCACAGGGCGGCACATGGACTACACCCCGCGAAGGATGGTGTCCCGGTGACGGTGTCCATGCACCTGCTTTCCTTGTAGATCTGGATCGTTATGCCTCCGGAGGAAAAGTTAATATTGATTATGGTATCAATCCGGTACCCGCAAATAATCCGGGTCTGGGCAGGGGCAGATATCTGATCTCCTTACACGCTATTGAATATGGTGAACCTGCAAAAAGCAATGATGCCGAAATATACGATATACGGCAGCCTTCGGATAATTTCTATTATTCCCGGATAAATCCCATCTGCAATAACCCACAGATTGTCATACGGAATACGGGTAAAAACCTGCTGACGTCGGCCGTTATTAAATATAGTGTATCCGGTGGTAGTGAAGAAAGTTATAACTGGACAGGGCAGCTTCAGTTTCTGGAGTCGGATACGGTCACGCTCCCGCTAAGCGGTCCCGGCTTCTGGGGTGGCGACGGTAAAGGAATCTTTACTGCCCGCATTGCCGGCGTCAATAATACTACTGATGAATACGCCCTGAACGATACTATGCGCTCCCGTTACGAGATCCCCGATAATTATAACCAGGAGCGGCTTATAATCGTGCTGAAGACAAACAGCCGCCCTTCGGATAATACGCTGACGATAAAAGATTTTAACGGAAATCTCGTCCTGAGCCGGACAAACCTGTTGGCCAACACGATTTACAGGGACACGCTCGCTCTGCCCATAGGATGCTATTCCATGACATTGGAAGACAAGGGGCATGATGGTCTGAGCTTTTGGGCTAACACTGCCCAGGGTTCCGGATACCTGCAGATACACAGAACTACGCAGCCGTTTGTTATGAAAACCTTTAACCCGGATTTCGGAAGCAGTGTATACTATCCTTTTACTACAGGCTTCCCTTTAAAAACGCCAGGTATCACCTTGCCTGAAGGTGTGACGATCTTTCCTAATCCCAATGATGGAACATTCAGGATTCGCATCGACGGGTATACAGGTAAGGTGAAGCTCCTGATGACTAATGTACTTGGACAGCAGGTAATGACAGATCTGATTGATTGTAACGGCGGTATGGAAGAACGGCAGTACCGGTTGCATTTGGCGCAAGGCGTCTATCTGATGAAGCTGGATGATGGGACAACGCAATGCTTGCGTAAGATAGTGATAGATTAAACGGGTATTACAGCAATTTCGCCCTATAAATATATGCCGGATGTATTATTTTTAGGAGATGGATTGTCTGTACCTATCAGCTATGCAGCGCCCGGCAGGATTTTCAGGATATAGAAGAGCCATATTGCTTTTCCTGGCTTGTATATATTGCAGCTACGGATACGGGAAGATTGAGGTCATTGACGAAAAAAACGGCTTGTCCAACAGTATGGTAAGGGCCATCACTAAAGACAGGAACGGGCTCATGTGGATTGGTACAGCCAATGGCCTGAACAAATATGACGGTTATACGTTTACAAAGACCGATGACGTACTGGGCGACCTGATGATAACCTGTCTTGTATACAACGAGCAGCAGGGGAGCCTCTGGGTGGGAACGGAACAGGGTTTATATGTGCTTGCTGACAATGGGGAAGCTCCTGAATATATTGAGACATCCGCAAAAGGGCGGGTGACATCTTTACTGCTGTTGCGGGATACTGTTTATGTCGCTTACCGGGACG
Source organism: Flavipsychrobacter sp. (assembly GCA_037190845.1). Lineage (GTDB taxonomy): Bacteria > Bacteroidota > Bacteroidia > Chitinophagales > Chitinophagaceae > JBEBVQ01. The sequence continues at coordinate 150,119 of JBBCJI010000030.1, forward strand.
GTATACTGCTGGCCGTGTGGCAGGAAAGCGGGAAGAGTAAGGTCAGGAATCTGATCGGGGGGGCAGATACGGATGTCCCTTTGCATATACGATACATGGCAGCAGCAGACGGTAACAGCCTGCTTCTTTGTGCCCAGACCACAGACATATTATACAGGCTGGATCCTGATACCCGCCGGCTGGATACGCTTGACCTTAATAAGATCTTTCCCGGTACAAAAGACATATACCCGCGATTCCTTGGCAGGTACGACAGCACAATTATTCTGGTTGCGAATAATTACGGATTGCTGTTTTTTAATGCTCATACTTATGCCAAAGAAACAAATGAGGTTTGGCATCAGCCGGATATAAGCGGAAAGGTAAAAACGGCTGTCCAGTACGGCGACAGGATGTATATCATGTATGATAAAGGCCGTTGTGTAATGGTGAACATGCAGCAGGGACGCTGCATGGAGATTTCGGAACAGCATCCCTCCTTTTTCAGATCGTTCAACCAGTATTACTGCATGTATAAAGACGGAGAGGGGAATGTATGGATCGGCAGCAACAGGGGGATCATTAAATTCACGGAAGACCGGAGGCTGTTCCGGTGGGATCTGGAAGCAGATCCGGAACCCGTCAGCACCAGGGCTATTATCGAAGATGAAGCCGGCGATCTGTATGTAGGCAGCTATACAGGTTTGTATTGCCGGCGCAGGCATTCGGAGAAGTGGGTATCCTATAGTTTTCCCCCGTCTCTGTATAGAGGGGTATGCCAGCCTTTTGGTCTGGCTAACGACAGCGTTGGCGGGTATATTTATATAGCTTCCGAAACAGGTTTTTTTTACCGGTTTAATAAAACAACCCGGCTGTTTGAAACGCATTTCTACCGGCGTCCGTCTACGCCATACCTCCATCCCCACGGATTCGCCATTATCCGGGATCATGATGGCCTGCTCTGGATCGGCAGCGATATAGGTCTCTTTACATTCAATCCGGCAACCGGGATCATGCAGTATCATAAGGAGGGCCCGTTTTCTGTGGGACGTAATGGTATAAGACAGATCAGGGCAGGAAACGATAAGGATATCTTATGGATTGCCACTACAAATGGCCTGTACAAAATAAACAGATACAAGGGTGTAGTGTGGCATCTGGGCAGCGATAGCCGTCCGGCCTTGTCGAAACCGGATATTTCTGCTGTCGAGGAAGACAGCAGCGGGGGGATCTGGATCGGAACCTTCGGGAGGGGGATCTGTATCATCAGTCCGGATATGGAATATGTACGCTATCTGAACAGGGAGCATAACGGGTTATGCAACGACATCGTATATGGCATGCTATGGGATAAGAACAGCCGGTTGTGGATCAGCACCTTCAACGGCCTGAGTTGTTATGAGCCGGCAACGAACCGGTTCACTAACTATTTTGTAAGCGATGGGCTGACAAAAAATGAATTCAATCAGAATTCTTTTTTCCGGCATCCGGACGGGCGCATGTACTTCGGCGGGATGGGAGGTCTCAATTCTTTTTATCCGGATAGCATAACAGAAGCGCATACCCCCTTTTACATATTCGTCGCCGCGGCGACGCGTATAGGATTCAGAGGCAGGGGAGATACCGTATCTATGTATCCTTCAGATAATTCATTAATGATCAGGATGGGACTGACGGATTATACCAACCCGGAGTATAACAGCTTTTCTTACAGGATCAGGGGGCTGTTTGATGAGTGGACACACCTTTCCGGCACACCTCCCATGCTACAGCTCCGCAGTATGGCGCCCGGTAGGTATATTGTTGAGGTCAGGGCATTCAATGCACGTGGCATCCCCGCAACGAACATACTGTGGTTTTATCTCCACATCAAATTGCCCTTTTATAAGACCTGGTGGTTTTATCTCCTGCTGCTGACGTTTGTGAGCATGCTGATCTATACTTTTTTCCTGCTCAAGTACCGGGGTCTGAAAAAGCTGCAGCAGCTAAGAATACAGATCGCCAGCGACCTGCACGATGAGGTAGGGGGCCTGCTGACGCGCGTGATCCTGTTTTCGGATAAGGCAAGACTGCGTAACAACACCGTGCAGGAGAAAGAGGGCAAACTGGAGAGGATCTCCGTGCTGAGCAAGGAGGCTACCAGGTCTATGAACGACATCCTGTGGGCCATTGACGCCCGTAACGATTTTGCGGGCAATCTGGCCGACCGTATGCGGGAATATGCCGAGGAGATGCTGTTCTCGGACCAGGTATTGCTGCATTTCGATATGAGCGCTGATCTGCAGAAACGAAAAATACCTGTACATATACGGCAACAATTGTACTTCATCTATAAGGAGGCAATCAATAATATTGTAAAGCATGCGCAGGCTACCCATGTCCATATTGTATACCGGCATGAGAATGATCATTTCATCCTGCGTGTCATCAACGACGGAGTTGACAAGCCCGTATTCAGCTCAGCGGTTTCGGGGCAGGGATTGCAGAATATAGAAATGAGAGCGGCACGGATAGATGCGATCGTCACTTGTGAATGTGGTCCTCAACAATTCTCACTGACCATAGAAAAAAGAGCCACGACATGAATATGTGGTGGCTCTCAAACCGGGAATGACGAAATTTGTACGATAAACGGGGCACAATGAACAGGGTGAAACTGGCTATTATAGAGGATATTGAAGATATCAGACATGATCTGCAGGATTTTTTTAATAAGGAAGCGGAAACGGAATGCGTGCTTGCTGTCTCCAGCATGGAAGCTTTTTTTGGGCAGATTAACACCCTTGCTGCGCCACCCGACATCATCCTGAGCGACATCGGGCTGCCGGGAATGAATGGGATCGAGGGCGTGAAAAGCATTAAAACCATTTTACCAGGGGTAGATGTAGTTATGCTGACCGTTTTTAACGACAGCGACAGGATATTCCGTTCGCTTTGCGCAGGCGCCTGTGGCTATATCCTGAAGAGTACGGACCTGTCTGAAATCAAAAAAGCGATCCTTGATGTCCGGGCGGGGGGCAGCTATATGACACCCTCAATTGCGCGAAAAGTAGTGGAATACTTTTTTCCTGTAAGGAGTAATAGCGAGCCGTTTGCTGCAATAGAAATGCAGATCATCCAGGGACTTACGGACGGGTTGAGTTATAAAATGATCGCAGCCAAGTTATCCGTAACCATTGATTCTGTCCGGTTTCATATAAAAAACATATACCGGAAGCTCCATGTAAATAGCAAGGGCGAAGTGATCCGGAAGATGCTGAAAGGGGAAGTATAGCCGAGCGACGATCCGGATATTTGTAATGCAGATTTTATATGTGTGATTTTATATTTTTTGAATTCAATACCTGAATGATCGGGTCATCCTCAGGCCCGGTTTGTTCCGGATAGCATCAGAATTAGCCACACAACTCCTCATCCCTCACAGAAATTCAAAAAGTTTCTTTTAAAAAATTTTGTCAATAAAAAACTACGCGCTACCTTTGCAGTCCCAAAATTTACGGGTTAGAAGATATTTATAAGTATGTCACAGCGTATCAGAATCAAACTGAAATCTTACGACCATAACCTGGTGGATAAGTCGGCAGAGAAAATCGTGAAAACGGTGCGCAATACAGGAGCAGTGGTTACAGGCCCTATTCCTTTGCCTACCGAGAAGAAGATCTTTACAGTGTTGCGCTCTCCCCACGTGAACAAAAAATCGCGTGAGCAGTTCCAGTTGTGCACCCACAAGCGCCTGCTGGATATATACACTTCTTCTTCCCGTACCGTAGACGCGCTTTCCAAGCTCGATCTGCCGAGTGGGGTGGAAGTTGAGATCAAGGCCTGACCTGTAAACGTTTTCCCGGTAGTTTCGCATGATGTGCAGGCGAAAGGTGAGCATGGCAGTTCTTTAAACAACAATTAAAAACAGTTAATCCCGTCCCGTTTCAGTATGGTGCCGGGCGCTTAGCTAAACTATAATAAAATGAAAGGTATTATTGGTAAAAAGATCGGCATGACCAGCGTGTTCGAGCCGAACGGAAAGCAGACCGCCTGCACCATTATTGAAGCCGGTCCTTGTGTCGTTACACAGAAGAAAACCGTAGATACCGACGGTTATGATGCCCTCCAGATCGCTTTTGGCGAAGCGAAAGAAAAGAATACGCCGAAAGCCCAGATCCATCATTTCGCTAAGGCGAACACTTCGCCCAAATCCATTGTAAAAGAAATCCGTAATTGTTCTGTTGATAAGCAGGTTGGTGACAACATCACTTGCGAGATCTTCACCGAAGGAGAAAAAGTAGCCGTAATCGGCACTTCCAAAGGTAAAGGTTTCCAGGGTGTTGTAAAACGCCATGGTTTCCACGGTGTGGGTGAGGCTTCGCATGGTCAGCACGACCGTCAGCGCGCCCCGGGTTCTGTGGGTGGCTCGTCTTATCCCAGCCGTGTATTTAAAGGTATGCGCATGGCAGGACGTATGGGTGGCGACCGCGTGAAAGTGAAGGCGCTCCGTATCGTAAAAATATTCCCTGATAAGAACTACATCCTGATCAGTGGCTCTGTGCCGGGTCATAACGGTTCTATTGTTTTAATCCAGAATTAATTGAGTCATGCAAGTTGACGTTTTAAATACCAAAGGCGAAAAGACCGGCCGCGTAGTAGAACTCCCGGACGATATTTTCAACACCGAACCCAATGATCACTGTATCTACCTCGCTGTAAAGCAGTACAGGGCAGCGCAGCGTCTGGGTTTGCACAGCACCAAGACCCGTGCAGAAGTGCATGGTTCTTCCAAAAAGCTGCATCGCCAGAAGGGTACCGGCGGATCCCGCAAGGGTAATATCCGCAACCCGCTTTATAAAGGCGGTGGTAGCGTGAATGGTCCTAAGCCTCATGGCTATGACTTCAAGCTGAACCGGAAAGTGAAAGATCTGGCTAAGATTTCTGCTCTTTCTCATAAGGCACGCGAAAACAAGATTGTGATCGTGGAAGATCTGAAGATCGAAGCTCCTAAAACAAAGGATTTCGTTACGATCCTCAACAGCCTGAAAGGAGAAAACCGCAAGTCGCTGATCGTGCTCCCGGAATATGATGCAAACGTATACCTGAGCGCACGCAACCTGCAGGGAACCAAAACCGTAGTATTGAGCGATATCAATACATACGATCTGGTAGACGCCAATGTGGTGATCCTTACCGAAACCGCCGCCCGTTTGTTTACGGAGGTGCCGGAAGAGGAAGCTGCAGCATAATCAGTGCGTTGTGCGTGCTGGCTGAAGAAGAAGTTAATAAACAGGTCGTGCCGCTCCGGCGCCACGTCCGCCAACTAAAATAAAATTATAAAAATGAAACTCGCTGACGTTCTGATACGGCCGGTGATCACGGAAAAGGTCAACAACCAGATTGAAAAATCCGGACGTTACTCCTTCGTTGTAGGCAAAGCGGCTAATAAGCTGGAAATCAAGAAAGCCGTAGAAGAATTTTACGGTGTAAAGGTAACGGATGTCCGTACTGCGGTCGTTCCCGCAAAGGCCAAGTCACGCTTCACAAAGGCTGGCTTGCTCTCCGGGCGTAAACCATCCTACAAGAAAGCGGTTGTTACGCTTGCGGAAGGGGATTCGATAGATTTATTTTCACTGTAAGCTGAATTAAAGAAAAGGAAAATGGCACTACGTAAATATAAACCGGTAACAGCCGGTACACGCTGGAGGATCGGTAACGCATATGCGGAGATCACCACGAATAAGCCTGAAAAGAGCCTGCTGGAGCCTTTGTCCGGTACGGGTGGACGTAACGCCCAGGGGCGTCGTTCCATGCGCTATATCGGTGGTGGTAACAAAACCAAATACCGTGTAATTGATTTCAAGCGTAATAAGCACAATATACCGGCTACCGTAAAGACGATCGAGTATGATCCGAACCGTACCGCTTTTATCGCATTGCTGGCTTATGCCGATGGTGAAAAACGTTACATCATTGCTCCTCAGGGTCTTGAAGTTGGCGCCAAGGTGATCAGCGGTGAGAAGGTAGCTCCTGAGGTCGGGAACTCTCTCCCGTTAAAAAACATGCCCCTCGGTACTGTGGTTCATAACATTGAGTTACAGCCTGGTCGTGGCGCAGCAATGGCTCGTTCTGCCGGTACTTATGCTCAGTTGAATGCCAAAGAGGAAAAATATTGTGTGCTGAAAATGCCCTCCGGTGAAATGCGCAAAGTGTTGAGCTCGTGTATTGCTACAGTAGGTACGGTTTCTAACAGTGATCACGCACTCGAAAGTAAGGGTAAAGCCGGTCGTAACCGCTGGCTGGGTATCCGCCCCCGCAACCGTGGTGTGGCTATGAACCCTGTAGATCACCCGATGGGCGGTGGTGAAGGTCGTGCTTCCGGTGGTCATCCGCGTAGCCGTACCGGTAAATACGCCAAAGGTGAAAAAACACGTAAGCAAAAAGCTTCCGATAAACTGATTATTCAGCGCCGGAACGGTAAAAAACTTTAATGTAGTATAACCCGGCGCTGCTTATAGGCGGTAGCCAATGATTATAATAAAAGAAACATGGCTCGTTCAATTAAAAAAGGACCTTATGTAGATGCAAAGCTGGAACGTAAAGTGCTGGCTGTTACAGAGGGAAAAGCAAAGAAAGGTGTGATCAAAACCTGGAGCCGCCGCTCTACTATTACACCGGATTTTGTCGGGCAGACCTTTGCCGTACACAATGGCAATAAGTTCATCCCGGTTTATGTTACCGAATATATGGTAGGACATAAACTTGGTGAATTCGCACCGACCAGGAACTTTAAAGGTCATAGCGGTAGCAAGTAATTTAGTACAAGCATAAAGTATCAGATAACAGGTAATTGCTGTTACGATTAAATTAATAAGAAAATGGAAGCTGTAGCTCGTTTACGAAATAATCCCACATCGCCGCGCAAGATGCGTTTGCTGGCAGACCTGATCCGGGGCCTGGATGTGGAAAAAGCATTGAATACGCTTAAGTTCAATACAAAGCACCCTTCAGTGCCGCTTGAAAAACTCCTGCTGAGCGCTATCGCCAACTGGAAAGTGAAAAATGAAGGTGTCGATGTTGCCGGAGCGGATCTTTATGTAAAGACTATTTATGTAGACGGTGGCCGTATGCTGAAGCGTATGCAGCCGGCGCCTCAGGGCAGAGCCTACAGGGTGCGTAAGCGCAGTAATCATGTAACTATTATCGTTGACAGCCGCGAGCCTGTTGTCACCGCTGAATAAATCATAAAACAACAACATTCAACAACGTTAAAGAATGGGTCAGAAAGCAAATCCTATAGGTAACAGGTTGGGTATCATTCGTGGATGGGACTCGATGTGGTTTGGCGAAAAAAAGGATTATGGTCAGAAGCTGGTCGAAGATCATAAAATCCGTACTTACCTGAATGCCCGTATCAACAAAGGCGGCATTTCACGCATCGTGATCGAGCGTACACTGGGTAAGCTGATCGTTACGATCCATACATCCAAGCCTGGAATCATTATAGGTAAAGGCGGTACTGAGGTAGATCGTATTAAGGAAGAGCTGAAAAAGCTGACCGGAAAGGAAGATGTTCAGATCAACATCATGGAGATCCGCCGTCCGGAAATGGATGCTGTGATCGTAGGCGAGTCTATTGCCCGCCAGATCGAAAGCCGCGTAAGCTATAAGCGCGCCGTTAAGATGGCTATTTCTACAGCTATGCGTATGGGTGCGGAAGGGATTAAGATCAAAGTCAGCGGACGTCTGGCAGGTGCGGAAATTGCCCGTACAGAAGAATTCAAACAGGGGCGTACGCCTTTGCATACTTATCGTATGGATATTGATTACGCCAACGTTTATGCAATGACCGTTTACGGGAAGATCGGTATTAAGGTATGGATCTGTAAAGGTGAAGTGCTCGGCAAACGTGATCTGAATCCGAATTTCTCTTCCGGTTCCGATAGCCGTGGTAATAATCGCCCTCCTGCAGGATTTGGCGGTGGAAGTGGAGAACGTCGTGGTGGCGGTCGCCCCGGTGGCAGAGAGGGAGCCGGCAACAAAGGCGGTGGTCGCGGCGGTCGTCGTTAATAGTAGAAAGAGAGCCGGTATGACAAGGAGATATGCTCCGCTACCGTTATGTAAAATTTAATAAATTTTGTAACAATGTTACAGCCTAAAAAAACAAAACACCGTAAAGCCCATAAAGGCCGGATCAAAGGGAATGCCCAGCGTGGTGCAACAGTTGCTTTCGGCTCTTTTGGTCTGAAGGCGCTGGAGCCCAAGTGGATCACCAACAGGCAGATCGAAGCAGCGCGTCAGGCTATGACCCGTCATATGAAGCGTGAAGGTAACGTCTGGATCCGCATCTTCCCTGATAAGCCGATCACCCGCAAGCCACTCGAAGTACGTATGGGTAAAGGTAAAGGTAACCTGGAGTTCTGGGCAGCTGTAGTAAAGCCCGGTCGTATTATGTTTGAGCTGGACGGTGTTCCGCAAAAACTGGCGCAGGAAGCGCTGGAGCTTGCTGCACAGAAGCTCCCGATTAAAACCAAATTTGTAACCCGCCGCGATTATGCAGGCGCATAAGCATAAGGAAGTTGCTGGTTGGCATAACCTGCTACTTGCTACTAATGACTAAATACTTAATAAAATGGCAAAAGCAAAAAAGGCAAAAGCGGAAGATTACCGTTCACTGGATGGCCAGGCGCTGACGGACCGTATTGCTGATCAGGAAGTGCAACTGAAGAAATTACACTTCAGCCATGCCGTTAACCCTATTGAAAACCCGCTGTCTATCCGTACACTCCGTCGCCAGATCGCACGGTTGAAAACAGAACAGCGCAGAAGAGCATTAGGTTTCTAAATTAATTACAGATGTCAACAACGACAGAAAGAAAACGCAGAAAGACCCGTGTCGGTATCGTGAGCAGCGATAAAATGACCAAAACGATCACTGTAGCAGTGGAACGTAAGGTAAAACACCCGATATACGGTAAGTTCGTTAAGAAAACGACTAAATTCCATGCGCACGACGACAACAATGCTGCCGGCATTGGAGATGTGGTACGCATCATGGAAACCCGCCCGCTGAGCAAGACAAAACGGTGGCGCCTGGTCGAAATTATTGAAAAAGCAAAGTAATCTTATTTAAAAATGATACAACAAGAATCCCGGCTCAACGTAGCCGACAACAGTGGTGCCAAGGAAGTGCTTTGTATCCGTGTGTTGGGCAATTCGGGACAGGACTATGCCGGTATCGGAGATAAGATCGTAGTGACCGTAAAAGCGGCTATCCCCGGTGGTGGCGTGAAAAAGGGCACTGTATCCAAAGCCGTTATCGTTCGTACGAAAAACAAGCTTCGCCGCAAAGACGGTTCTTATATCAGTTTTGATGATAATGCCGTTGTATTGCTGAATAACTCTGATGATCCGCGTGGTACCCGTATTTTCGGCCCCGTAGCCAGGGAATTGCGTGACAAGGGTTATATGAAAATTGTATCCCTTGCCCCCGAAGTATTGTGAAAAATATTGTACCTTTGCACCCCTTTACAGGCTCCGGGCGGCGGTACTATAAAACCAGATATGGCCTAATCCCGCAGATGGATGGCTGGCAAAGTGAAATATTTATGATCCGGAAAGCGGTATAACCAACAGGGAATCACCGGGATCATAGCAAAATAAACAAGTTTCAGATGAAACAGAGATTTAAACCGAAGTTTAACATTAAGAAAGGGGACAACGTCGTTGTGATCGCCGGTGATGATAAAGACCGCAGCAAGGCGCGTAAGGTACTCGCTGTTTATCCTCAGAAAGCCCGTGTGCTTGTAGAAGGCGTGAACTTTGTGACCAAACACCTGAAGCCCAATGCTCAGAATCCCCAGGGAGGCATCGTTCAGGAAGAAGCGCCTATACACATTTCCAATGTGCAATTGTGGGATTCCAAATCGAATGCACCCGCACGTATCAAACGCGAACGTTCGGAAACAGGTTTTGTCCGGGTATCTAAAAAATCAGGGGAGGGAATTAAATAATGGCAACTACGACAACATATTATCCGCGTCTTCAGAAGAAATATAAAGACGAAGTGGTTCCGGCTTTGATGAAAAAGTTCGGATATACAACAGTAATGCAATGCCCGCGCCTGGTAAAGATATGCCTGAACCAGGGGGTGAAAGGATCTGTTGCAGATAAGAAGCTGATTGATGATGCTGTTCAGGAAATGACCACCATCACCGGTCAGAAGGCAATACCGACCCTTTCCAGAAAAGACATATCCAACTTCAAGCTGCGTAAGGCTATGCCGATTGGCTGCCGGGTTACGTTGCGTGGTAAAAATATGTTTGAATTCCTGGATCGCATGGTATCTGTGTCCCTGCCCCGTGTACGTGATTTCAAAGGTGTAAACGAGAAATCCTTCGACGGCCGTGGTAATTATACAATGGGCGTTACAGAGCAGATCATCTTCCCTGAGATCAATATTGATAAAGTGAACCGGATCAGTGGTATGGATATTACTTTTGTAACTACTGCCCGCACCAACGAAGAAGCATATGAACTGCTGAAAGAGCTGGGTATGCCCTTCAAGAATATAAGAAAGGAAAAGGCGTAAAACAAACAGCAGGAAATAAGTTATTACAGCTTATTACCTGCTACTAAATACTAACTACTAAGAAAATGGCTAAAGAATCAGTAAAAGCCCGTCAGCGCAAACGTGAACGTATGGTGGCAAAATTTGCCGAGAAACGTGCTGCTCTCAAAGCTGCAGGTGATTATGCCGCATTGGATCTGCTTCCGAAGAATGCATCTCCGGTGCGCCTTAAAAACCGTTGCCAGATATCTGGCAGGCCCAAAGGGTATATGCGTCATTTCGGCGTTTGCCGTAACGTATTCCGCGATATGGCGCTTGATGGCAAGATACCGGGTGTCCGTAAAGCAAGCTGGTAATTTTTAACGTTAACAGGTCGGAGCGGATTACATAATGTAAACTATTCCGAAACCACTGACAAACTTATTTACAAAACAGAAATAAATGGTAACAGATCCGATAGCAGATTACCTGACACGCATCCGTAATGCACAGATGGCGCGTCATCGTATTGTAGAAATCCCGGCTTCAAATGTAAAGAAGCGTATTACCGAAATATTGTACGACAAAGGCTATATCCTGAAGTACAAATTTGAAGAAGATAACAAACAGGGAATTATCAAAATTGCCCTGAAATACAATGCAGAAACCAGGGAGCCTGCTATCAGGTCTTTGGAGCGCGTGAGCCGTCCGGGTCTGCGTCAGTATGCAAAACCTGCTGATATCAGGAGAGTTAAGAATGGTCTTGGTATAGCTATTGTTTCTACCTCCAAAGGCGTAATGACAGATAAGGAAGCCCGTGCCCAGAATGTGGGAGGAGAAGTAATGTGCCAGATTTATTAAGAATACCTCCGGTTTGTGGATGCTCCTAAACCGGTGATTATATAACCGCCAACGCCCCCGGTACATTAAGCCGAGCCTTACCAGGCTGACCGGTCGGGGATCCGGGCAAACAAATTTAAAACGTAAGACTATGTCTCGTATTGGTAAGAAACTGATCAGTGTGCCCAACGGAGTGACGATTTCCGTTACGCCTGCCAATGAAGTTGTGGTAAAAGGTCCTAAAGGAGAATTAAAGCAGGCCATTGACCGCGATATTAAAATTGAAGTAAAAGACGGACAGGCTGAAGTAGTCCGTCCGACAGACCAGATACGCCACCGTGCACTACATGGATTGTATCGTGCCCTGCTGGCCAACATGGTTGAGGGTGTAACCAACGGCTTCAAGCGTGAGTTGGAACTGGTAGGTGTAGGTTATCGTGCTGCCGTTCAGGGACAGCAGATCGATATGGCGCTTGGTTTTTCTCATAATATCGTATTTGAAGTGCCTAAGGAGATCAAACCTTCTGCATTAGCTGAAAAGGGTCAGAATCCGCGCATCATACTCGAATCCGTAGATAAGCAATTACTGGGACAGGTTGCCGCCAAAATACGCAGCCTCCGCAAACCTGAGCCGTATAAAGGTAAAGGGGTGCGTTACAGCAATGAAGTGGTACGCCGTAAAGCCGGTAAAGCCGCTGGTAAATAATAATACCGCACTGCCCTGTAACTACAGGGTGGTGTTGTTTTTTTTAATCATGTAAAACTCCGGTAGCTTCCCTTTACGTTTGGGAAAGCCCGTAAAACAGAATAAAATGTCAGTAGCTTCTAAAGTAATCCGTCGCCAGAAACTTCGCTGGCGTATCCGTGCGAGGGTGAAGGGTACGGCCCAAAAGCCCCGCCTGTCCGTATTTCGTAGCAATAAGGACATATATGTCCAGTTGATTGATGATGCAAATGGCGCCACTATAACGGCTGCCAGTTCCCGTCAGAAGGATATAGCTGCCCAGTCAGGAAACAAAACGGAAAAAGCATTTCTCGTCGGGAAAGCAGTGGCTGCCAAAGCTAAAGAGCTTGGAATAGAAGTCTGTGTATTTGACCGTGGGGGATATTTATACCATGGCCGTGTGAAAGCAATAGCTGACGGCGCCCGCGAAGGTGGTTTGAAAGTATAAACGGGAAGTATTTAGTAACAAGCATTAAGTAGCAAGAAAGCCGGGATGTAATGATTGCTTCCGGCTCAAACTCAAATAATAATGGCGAAAACACAATTAAGTCGCGTAAAGGCCAACGAACTGGAACTTCAGGAAAAAGTAGTTGCAATCAACCGCGTAGTGAAGACTACCAAAGGTGGTCGTGCATTCAGTTTTTCTGCACTCGTAGTAGTAGGAAACGGAAACGGTGTGGTAGGACATGGCCTGGGGAAAGCCAAGGAAGTGCAGGAAGCGATCACGAAAGGGATAGACGATGCCAAGAAAAATCTGATCCGCGTGCCGGTCATGAACGGTACGATTCCGCATGACCAGTTGGCCAAGGAAGGCGCAGCTAAAGTGCTGATCAAACCTGCAGCCCATGGTACGGGCGTAATTGCAGGAGGCAGCATGCGTGCCGTACTGGAAGCAGCAGGTATTACCGATGTGCTGTCTAAATCCCAGGGCTCAGCTAATCCCCATAACGTGGTGAAGGCTACATTCCGGGCATTAAGCCTGCTGCGCGAACCGGTTCAGGTGGCGAAGCAACGCAATATTCCCTTGAAAAAGGTATTTCACGGGTAAGCGTTATCCGGCGACAGAAATGCCCATTATTTAATTTATCGAATTTATACAGCGTCATGGCTAAGATTAAAATAACACAGATGAAAAGCGGTATTGACCGCCCCGAACGTCAGAAACGTACGCTCAGGGCGCTTGGACTGCGTAAATTACATGCCACTGTGGAGGTTGAAGCTACCCCCCAGATACTCGGTATGGTACAGGCGGTGCATCACCTGGTAAAAGTAGAAGACCTGAAGGCTTAATTATTTATTTAACCTGATTTGCGAGCGGTTATACATTCCGCGCAAGTTTAAAAATTGTAAAGATCATGCAACTGCATTCACTGAAACCCGCAGAAGGTTCCGTTAAAAAAACAAAACGTATCGGCCGTGGCGAAGGTAGCGGCCACGGCGGCACTTCCACACGCGGTAATAAAGGGCAGCAAGCCCGTACAGGTTATCAATCCAAGAAAGGCCACGAAGGCGGCCAGATGCCGATCCAGCGTCGTATGCCCAAACGGGGATTCAAAAATCCCAACAGGGTTGACTACAAAGTGTTCAATCTGGGTCAGCTCGATCACCTGATTGAAAAGTACAACATTGATGAGTTCACGCCGGAGCATCTGTATATCAATGGCCTGATCAACCGGACAGACCTTGTGAAAATACTGGCTAACGGAACACTGAAAGCCAAAATAAACTTCAAGGTAAATGCAGCCAGCGCCAAAGCCAGGGAGGCCATAGAAGCAGCAGGCGGAACCGTCGAACTTGTCTGATCATTATTGACATAAAAGACGCATTTGGATAAATGCGTCTTTTATCGTTTATTCGCATTTCATTCTGATTAACAACAGTTCCTGTGAAGAAATTAACTGAGACGCTTAAAAATATATGGAGCATTGAAGAGCTTCGTAAGCGTATCCTTTTTACGTTATTGCTGATCCTCGTATACCGTGTAGGATGTTATATTACGCTACCGGGGCTCAACCCGGCTTTGCTGTCGGATGACGGTGGCCCCGAAGGGTTGCTGGGCATCCTTGATATGTTTGCCGGTGGCGCCTTCAACCGTGCGGCCATCTTTGCGTTGGGGGTAATGCCTTATATCTCTGCTTCTATCTTTATGCAGCTTGCAGGTATTGTAGTGCCGCAGATTGCCAAGATGCAGAAGGAAGAAAGCGGACGGCGCAAGATCAATCAGTATACCCGTTACCTTACAGTAATCGTTACTCTTTTCCAGGCAAGCGCATATGTTGCTTACCTGAATACACCGCAATATGCTGCAGCGCTGGATCCGCACTTTTCCGGATTCCTGTTTTGGCTCACTACTGTGATCGTACTTACTGCCGGTACTTTGTTTGTAATGTGGATGGGCGAAAAAATTACAGATAAGGGTATTGGTAACGGCGTATCGCTGTTGATCATGGTGGGCATCATGGCCCGCCTGCCCCAATCCATTGTACAGGAGGCCAGCAGCCTTACTTCCCGTGTTGCGGGCGGCGGCGGCGTTTTGATCTTCCTGCTCGAAATGATCGTATTTGTTGCCGTGATCATGGGACTTATCCTGCTTACACAGGGTATCCGTAAGATACCGCTCAATTATGCCCGCCGTATCATCGGTACAGGCAACGCATCTGCCACCGGCGGTGCACGTGATTTTATCCCGCTGAAGGTAAACTCCGCCGGTGTAATGCCGATCATCTTTGCTCAGGCAATTATGTTCCTTCCTGCAACCCTCGCCGGGTTCGCCAATAGCGATACTGCTAATAGCGGTCTTGTTCGTGCTTTGTCCGATCATACATCTCTGTGGTATAACCTGATCTACGCTGTGCTGGTAATCGCCTTTACCTATTTTTACACAGCCCTGATCTTTAACCCGACGGATATTGCGGATAACCTCAAAAGAAATAACAGCTTTATTCCCGGTGTTAAGCCCGGAGAAGATACGGCCAACTATATTGCTACCATCATGGATCGCATTACGTTGCCAGGTTCTATTTTCCTCGCAGTAGCGGGTATTCTGCCAGGTATTGCTGCCTTGTTTGGTGTTACCAGCGGATTTTCCACGTTCTTCGGAGGTACTTCCATGCTGATCGGTGTTGCGGTTGTGTTAGACACACTCCAGCAAATTGAAAGCCATTTACTGATGCGTCAGTACGACGGATTGATGAAAACAGGTCGTATTTCAGGTCGTACGCCGGCCAGGGCATCCGTCTAACAGAATGTCTTGCAAATGATACATATCAGAACGTCCGAAGAAATTGAGCTGATCAGAAAAAGTGCTTTAATGGTTAGTGCCACCTTGACAGAGGTGGCAAAATTTTTAAAGCCTGGTATTACCACTCAATCCATAGACCAGATGGCGGAGGCATTTATCCGGGATAACGGAGGTATACCTTCCTTTAAGAATTATAACGGCTTCCCCGCGTCTCTTTGCATCAGTGTAAATGAAGTGGTGGTACATGGTTTTCCGTCCGATTATGTACTGAAAGATGGCGATATTATATCTGTAGACTGCGGAGTATATATGAACGGCTATCACGGCGACAGCGCTTATACTTTTGCTGTAGGTAACGTCCGGGAAGAAACGCTCCGGTTATTGCGCGTTACAAAAGAATCTTTATTCCAGGGTATAACCCAGGCTGCTGCGAACAACCGGGTGGGCGATATCTCTTTTGCCGTAGAAAATCATACCTGGAAGCGGAACGGATACGGTGTGGTACGTGAACTGGTCGGACATGGTGTCGGTAAAAAACTGCACGAAGATCCCCAGGTACCCAACTATGGCCGCCGGGGTGATGGCAAGCGACTTAAAGAAGGAATGGTGCTGGCCATCGAGCCTATGATTAATCTGGGCAAGCGGGATATTTATACCCTTGCAGACGGCTGGACGGTAGTGACGGCAGATGGCCTGCCTTCGGCGCATTTTGAGCATACTACGCTGGTATGGAAGAGTAGCGGACGCCCGCTTTCTGATTTTACCCCGATCGAAGCTGCAGAAAAAAATAATCCCGAACTGAATAGCAGCATTTATGAACAGGCTGCTGAGGCATGATGATCGTTTTAATTTGAAAATTTGAAAATGTGCCGATTTGAAAATGTCCATGTTGTGTAAACCATTCTCACCTTCATTTTCAAATTCTCAAATTTTCAAATTGCCGCATTAATTCTGTCCTTATACTGTTGTAATCCCTCCCCTTTTTCCATGCGAAATGAAGAATAGAATAGCACCTCGTGTATTTTACCAGGAACATCTTGATACCGCACAGACAGCGCATATTGCATTGCTGCGGCGTATCTCGCTGTTGGGCTGGCTGCGTACGCTTGTTGTTGTTTTGACTGGCTGTGGTATATGGTTGCTGATACGGCAGGACGAAGGGCTGTGGTGGCTGGCTGCATTGCCGGGGGCGATTGTTTTTTTGCTGTTGCTGAATTACCACAATCATATCAGGCGACGGGAATGGGAATGCCGGGTACAGATACAGGTACTGGAAGAAGAATTGAAAACACTTGATGGCAATTTCAGTCATCATCCCGTTGGCAGCGAACATGTCGACCCGCTCCATCCGTTCAGCTACGATCTGGATATTTTCGGAAAAGGATCTGTATACCAGTTGCTGTGCCGTACGGTTACATTGCAGGGAGCCGGGACGCTGGCGCAATTGCTGAAGGAACCGTATGCAGCAGATGCCCGTGTTTGTACCGATCGGCAGGCTGTTTTGCAGGAGCTAAGTACACACCCCGATTTTCTTCTGCGTTATCGTGTTGCGGGCCGCAGTGCACCGGAAGCTGCCGGAGATTTTGATAAAATAATTAACTGGCTCAATCAGCCGGATCTCTTCAATGGGAGGAGGACAGCTCATTTACTCAGTTGGATATGTCCTGCTATCACCATCGCAGCCATTGCATTGTCTGTATGGCATGGTGGCTGGCATCCGGTACTGGGCTTATCGATTGCGCTCAACTGGGGTGTCCTGCTGATATTCAGAAAAAAGACCAGTGCCGGCTTTTATTTTTCAGGTAAGCTGGCAGGTTTTATCAGTAAATATGAAGGTACATTCCGGGCAACAGCAAAGATGTCGTTCATACATCCGTCATTACAGGCAACCGTTGAGACGGCACAACAGGCAGCCAAAGGCATACCGGCGTTGAAAAAGCTGGTACAGCGTATTGAGAACCGGCAGAATCCGTTTGTCGGTCCGTTGATGAATGCTTTGTTCCTGTACGATATACAGAATATACTGGCGCTCGAGCGCTGGCGGAAACGGGAAGGACGCTTCCTGGAGCACGCTTTGACCGGCTCCGGCGATTTTGATGTGCGTATCGCCTTCGCAGTGTATGTGTTTAATCATCCGGCATATGTATTTCCGGATATTAAAACAGATAGAAGTACACAGCTAAAGGGTAAAGACGTAAAGCATCCGTTACTGCCAGCTGCAACGGCAGTTGGTAATGATTTTGTAATCGGAGATACGGAGCAGATGTATTTGCTCACCGGCGCCAACATGACGGGGAAGAGCACATTTATCCGTACCATCGGCATCAATATGCTTTTTGCTCATTTGGGACTGCCGGTATCTGCCGGAAGTTTTGGGGTTACATTATGCCGTGTTTTTACCAGTATGCGTATCACGGATTCTGTTCAGGAAGATATCTCTTATTTCAAAGCGGAATTAAACCGTATCCGGAAATTGCTGCAGACAATCCGCCATGCCGGACAGCCTTATCTGGTGTTGCTGGATGAGCCTTTACGGGGGACGAATTCCGCAGATAAGCAGTCAGGTACAGAGGCGATCATCCGGAAGCTGCTCCATGAAGGGGCCATCGGCATCGTGGCAACACATGATACCAGCCTTGGTCGTCTGGAGCAGGAACTGCGGGGAAAGATCCGGAATTATCATTTTGAGAGCCATGTGGAAGGAGATATGCTGCAGTTCGATTTCCGGCTGAAGCCCGGTTGCTCTACCACAAATAATGCTACGCTGCTGATGCGGCAGATGGGGATAGTATAATGTGTTGGATGTGACAGATGTGTTAAATATGCTAGAAATACCAGTTAAGCACATCTGTCACATCCAACACATCTGTCACATCTAACATGGCTGTTGTGTTCCCGGATACCCGCTCCTCAAAAAAGTTGTAATTTGCATAAGGTTTTTACCGAAAAATATTTTAATGAGTATATCCGGAAAAAAGATCATTCTTGCTGTAACCGGCAGCATTGCCGCTTATAAAACACCGCATCTTGTCCGGCTGCTGGTAAAAGCCGGCGCCGAAGTGCGGGTGGTAATGACTCCATCGTCCGGGCAGTTTGTCAGCCCGCTGGCGCTGGCTACGGTATCCCGGAATCCGGTCTTCCGTAGTGTTGCCGATGGCGCGTCCTGGAATAATCATGTTGAAGCCGGTCTGTGGGCAGATGCCATGCTGATTGCTCCGTGCAGCGCTAATACATTGGCAAAGCTGGCTCATGGTTTTTGCGATACGATCGTGAATGCTGTTTATCTCTCGGCCAGGTGTCCGGTATTCATTGCCCCGGCGATGGATGAGGATATGTGGAAGCATCCGTCAACGAAGCAGAATATACAACAGATAAAGACTTACGGTAACTATCTGATTCCGGTTGCTCATGGTGAGCTGGCCAGTGGCCTGGTAGGTGAGGGGAGGATGGCAGAGCCGGAGGAAATAATTCGTTTTCTTGAAGTGTTTTTTGATGCGGATAAACCGCTTACCGGTAAAAAGGCACTGGTGACTGCCGGGCCTACTTACGAAAAAATAGATCCGGTGCGTTTTATCGGAAATTTTTCTACAGGTAAAATGGGTATTGCTATTGCAGAAAGTCTTGCGGCACACGGTGCTTCCGTTACATTAGTGTTGGGGCCGACTCATCTGGCAGCGGTGCATCCCGGTATAGATACCATACATGTAGCATCGGCGCAGGAAATGTATGACCGGTGTGTGGATCTGTTTCCCGGAATGGAAATAGCCGTTATGGCAGCGGCAGTGGCAGATTATCGTCCGGAAACGGTTGCCGGTGGCAAAATAAAAAAGCAGTCTGATGCGTTATCAATATCATTAGTGAAAACACCGGATATCCTGGCTACGCTGGGCGGCATAAAGAAAAAAACACAGATAGTCACCGGTTTCGCGTTGGAAACAGATGGGGAGCTTGAATATGCCGACAGGAAGCTGAAAGAAAAAAACGCCGATATGATCGTGCTCAATTCCCTCCGCGATGAAGGCGCCGGCTTTGGTTTCGATACCAACAAAGTGACGGTGCTCAGCCGTAACAGTGTGCCACAGGCATATCCGTTGCTTGAAAAGCAGCAGGTCGCGGAGATCATTGTAAAACATATTCTTGAATTGCAACAGCATGTACAGGAAGTATTATAGACTGGTTATGTTTTTTTTGCTGGCATTATCTATGCCTGCAATGGCACAGGAACTGAACTGTAAGGTGAAGGTGATGCACGAAAAGATCCTGAACACCGATCCGGAAGTGTTCCGTACGATGGAGCGGGCGATTACCGAATTTATGAATAACCGTAAATGGACGACGGATGCATTTCTGCCGGAAGAAAAGATAGACTGCAACATCCTGATCAACCTGACTGCCAAGCAGGGAGGCAATGATGATGGTTATACCGCTACGATCAATATCCAGGCTTCCCGCCCGGTGTTTAATACCAGCTATACCTCTTCGCTGGTAAACTTTATTGACCGCGACCTCGTTTTTCGTTATTCCCAATTCAATCCGCTGCAGTTTGATGATAACCGTGTAAGCGGCGCCAATGCTATGGAAGCCAACCTGACCGCTGTGTTAGCCTATTATGCATACATCATTATTGCACTTGATTACAGCAGCTTTTCCCCGAATGGTGGTATGCCCTATTTCAAGAAAGCGCAGCATATTGTGAATAATGCTCCTGAAGAAGGGAAAAGCATTCCCGGGTGGCAGGCGTTCGACAGCCGGACGAACCGGTACTGGTTTATTGATCAGGTAATGAGCCCCCGGTTTGCCGCATTTCATACGTTCTGGTATATTATGCACCGGGAGGGCCTTGATAATATGTTGAGCAAACCGGCAGAGTCCCGCCAGAAGATACTCGAAGGTATATCAATCTTGCAGCAGGTGCATAAGGATAATCCTGGTTCGATCCTGCTTCAGTTTTTCTTTAATGCCAAGAGTGATGAGTTCCTCCGGATACTTGCACAGTTGCCCAAGGAAGAACGTACTCCGTTTATTACGATGCTGGCACAGACAGATGTCGCCAATGCCGCACGCTATAACACGCTTAAATAAAATTCATGCCTGCCAGATTTTTATTGCCGGTTGTTTCGGTATTGCTTTTGGGTTGGATATCCTGCACGCGCGATCCTGCGCGGCAATCAGTGCCGCCCGTATCGCCGGAAGTGATGGAGCGCCTGCTGTTCGACCTTCAGGTGGCAGATGTTTATAGTACTATGCTGCAACCCGATAGCCTGCCGCCTGTTAACGTTAAAAACAAGGATTCGCTGGCCTTCTTTTATCATGAGATATTATCACATCACGGGATAACGGAAGATGAACTGATGACAGCCATGAAGTGGTACGAGGAGCATCCTGCAGAGCTGGAGGCTATATACGGCCGTATACAGGCTCATCTTACAGAGCTTGGCAATCAGTATCAGGAATAAAGAGCCTGTCGAAGAAAAATTCAGTTTTTCGAATAGCGAAGATTTGAATTACACCCAGTTCCTTTTTTATGGACGGTTGGTCATTTTTGTACTGTATCTTTTTGTTTTTGCCTTGCAGTGCTTTTTTATGTAGCTGTAACAACACATTGTATTTGTGTTGCAGCAGATCATTTAAACCTGAATCCCTGTTCGTGTAAAACATTTATCTTCGTAGTATGTCCGTAGACGGGAATCATAATACGATACAGGGAAAGCGGGTGCTGATAACCGGCGCCACATCCGGGATCGGCAAGATTGCTGCATTGGAGCTGGCACGTCAGGGCGCACAGGTGATCCTGCATGGCAGAAGCCCTGAAAAAACATTCCGGACAAGAGATGAGATCATACAAGTCACCGGTAATGACACGACCGGCATGCTTATCGCCGATCTTTCCCGTAAAGAAGACGTACTGCAAATGGCGGGTACATTCCTCAGCCGTTATCCTTCGCTTGATATACTGATCAATAATGCAGGCGGGGTGATGAACAAAACAAGATCCGTGAATACCGACGGGTGGGAGCGTACGATAGCCGTCAACCTTCTGGCACCTTTTATGCTCACGGCATTGCTTTATCCCGCACTGCAGGTAAATCCCGGCAGCCGTATCATCAACACGGCTTCTGCAGCTCATCGTACCGCCCGTGCAGACCTGAGCGATTTCATGTACGAAAAACGCTATAATGCCATGACTGCGTACGGAGATGCCAAGCTTTACCTCATCCTGCTGGGGCAGGAGTTGGTACGCCGCCAGCAGAAGGAGGCTGGTAACAACCCTGTGATGAATGCCCTGCATCCCGGTATTGTGGCAACCAGCTTTGCAGGCGACAGCGATTCGATGTATCATCTCTTTTTCAAACTATTCAAGCCTTTCCTGATCACACCCGAAAAAGGCGCTGATACAATCCTGTATCTGGCGACTCATCCCGAAGGCGCATTATCCGGTGGCCATTATTTTTCCAAACGCAAAAAGAAAAAAGTGTACATACCAGGCAATGCACAGGAACTGGCAAGTCGTGTATGGCAACTATGTGAGCAGTATACAGGTATTTCTTTCCTGTAACCGGAGACCTTTAGTGTTATATTTCTGCTGCTAAAAAGAAGGGTGCAATTCAAATTTTCGCTATCTTAAAACGTAATATTGCTTCGACGAGCTCAGCAACCGTCTTTTAATGTCGGTCATTGAGCCTGTCGCAATGAATACCGTGAAGTAAAAAAGCAAAAATTTGAATTGCACCCAAAAAATTGGCTTACCGAAAAATATTTGATATTATTGATGTCTCATTATTGACATTTTTAGTGTCATTTTTAAAATAAGGGAAATATTCCTTGCCTGTATTGTTGTATGAGCAAATGTGAAACTGCCCCGGTATATGCCATTGTGGATATCGAAACCACAGGGGGGAATGCCGCGCACAGTCGTATAACGGAGATCGCCATTCTGATTCATAACGGAACGGAAGTGATCGAACGTTATGAAACCCTGGTGAATCCTGAAAAAGATATTCCCCTGCCCATTTTTGCCCTCACGGGTATTGACAACGAAATGGTGCGTAATGCCCCGGTATTCGGGGATATTGCAGCGCGTGTGTTTGAACTGCTCAACGGGCGTGTGTTCGTGGCGCATAATGTCAATTTCGATTATTCTTTTATCCGCCATCAGTTGGAGGAAGCCGGATATAAATGGGCGGCCCGGAAGCTGTGCACCGTCCGGATGAGCCGTAAGATAAAACCCGGCTTACGTTCTTATAGTCTGGGTAATCTGTGTGATAAGTTGGGTATCGAAATACAAAATCGTCACCGGGCGGGCGGTGATGCCGGTGCTACGGCTGTGCTGCTGGGGCGGTTGCTGGCATGGGATACGGAAGGTGTTATAACGGAGATGCTCAAAAAAACATCAAAAGATCAGCGGCTCCCTCCCAACCTTCCGCCGGAAGATTTTGAAGCATTGCCGCAATGTCCGGGAGTCTATTATTTCCGCGACCGGGCAGGCAAGGTGATTTATGTTGGGAAAGCGGTGAACCTGAAAAAACGTGTTGCCACGCATTTTACAGGGCATACGATCAATCCGCAGCGGCAGCATTTTCTGCGTGATATTTTTGCCATTTCTTTTGAGCGTTGCGCTACGGAATTAATGGCGCTGCTGCTGGAGTGTATTGAGATCAAGCGGTTGTGGCCAGTGTATAACCGTGCGTTGAAGCGATTCGAGCCCCAATATGGCTTGTTGCTCTACGAAGATCAGGCGGGTTATAAAAGGCTCGCAGTGGGTAAACTCAATAAGCAGCAGTCATGCGTGCAGACTTTTCACATGCCCATGGATGCGGTCCGCCAATTGAATGCACTGATCGAAGATTTTGCGTTGGCGCCTCAACTCTGCCATTTCGGATTTAAAACGGCAGAAACACCTGTGGGTAAAGGGTATTCGACTGAAATTCTGCCGTCACATGAAGAGTACAACAGGCGCGTAGATGAAGCGATCCGTCATCTGCTCGAAAACAGGCCCAGTTTTGCCGTCATGGACAAAGGCCGGGACGGCGGGGAGAAAAGTTGTATCTGGGTAGAGCAGGGCCATTTGTATGCCATGGGTTATATTTCCGACACCACCGATCTGAATACCCCGGAAGATATCAGGGACAGTCTAACCCGATATTCCGGTAATCACTACATGATGCAGTTGATCGCAGCTTATGCAGAGAAACATCCGGGAAAGGTGCGGCGTTTTGAAAGTAATCAGATTGTTTTTTAATGTTATACGATACGCCGCGTTTATTTTGTGTTGTTTTCTTCAACCCTGAATGCGACTATGCGTTTGATTAAATCAAGCGGAATCGGCTCGTCGAGCGGGAACTGAACAGATCCTTTGCCCTGTTTGTATTTTGAGAGTTCGTCCGCGAAAGCCTGATGTCCTGTTGGTGTTGCGTAAAAGCCGATATGGTTTTTATAGCCGGCGAAATAGACCAGCGGTCTGCTATTCGTTTTGTAGGCGGGCATCCCGTAAGCGATGCTTTCAACGGCTTCGGGTGCGGTCTGTCTGATTGCTGTGCGAATACTGTTCAGAATCGTCTGAATGTCTTTCGGAAAGGTGCTGATGTATTCGTCAACGGTTTTAAAATCAGTTTTCATGGCTTAGGCTTTTTTCTCTTCTGGATTTCTAAATGGTCAATATACTGATTCTTTGTTCCATGTTTCAAGTCTGTTTGTACTTGTGTGTTGTCCGAAGTGCCGGACTTAAAGATATGCAAAAGCATTCAACAGAAGCTGTTTCACCCAATCCTTTATTGGCGACAGAGGAAGCGTTTGCAACTGCCATTTCATGGCGATGATTCCTGGTGGATACCCGGAAAAGCTGTGATAACACGGCCTCCGGGATCCGTAATGACAGTAACATACGGGGTAGCAATATGATTGTTGTCATAACCAATGATATGTCCGCAGCAGATCGTTCTTTTAAAGTTCCCATCCGGGAGTATCGGTATGGCGTCTGCAACGGCGGCATCCCGTAATAAGCTCAATATTTCCATAGCCGGGATGGTAAATTTGCTGGTGTACTGATGGCGGGGCACTTTGTGGTAATGCCGTTCAAGGATATGGGCCAACGCTTGTACGCTTAAATAATAAGTTTGCCGCAGCAGTTTTTTCTTATTGCTGACGGGGACTAACTGCAACGCATTTTTAAATTGCGTGTTTATCCATTTCTGTGTATCATGGAGCATGAATATCAACCTGAGCCATTCGTCCTCATTAAAATACCGGTCATGCTGTCGTGTCATAGTATCTTCGTTTTGTAACGGCAAAGCACGGCTAACGGTGCAGGGTGTTCAATTTTACGGACGGATATTATAGCAACTATACAGGATTATTTACCAGTAATTTATCTACCTTTACGGTTGGTGGATTCTGAACGAAAAAGGTTAAATTTGACGAAGTAAAAACAATGCCGTTATGCAAAGCAAAATACATGAAGGCCGCAATGTGAAACGCTTCCGGGAGATGCTGGGCATCAAGCAGGAAGCTTTGGCTTTTGAACTAGGCGAAGACTGGAACCAGAAGAAAATATCCCTGCTGGAGCAGAAAGAAACAGTTGAACCGGCGATACTGCAACAGGTGTCTGCTGTGTTGAAAATACCAGTGGAGGCTTTTCAGAATTTTGATGAGGAACAGGCGATAAACATTATATCAAACACTTTTCACGACTTTAAGGATAACGCCATTGCTTCGGCAATGAATTATCAATGTTCATTCAATCCTTTAGATAAGATTATAGAGTTGTATGATGAGAAAATATCTCTTTACGAACGCATGTTGAAAGAGAAGGATGAACTGATGGTGAGGGTGGAAAGGATGTTGGAGATGAAGTGAGAAATTTCCTGCTTATAAACAATTTCAGAATAGGGAAGTGCAGGTATTTATGAGTTAGTAAAAATTTTAAAAAGACAGAGATATGAAACAAATCATACTGACAATCATAAGTATGTTTATCGTGGTTTTTTTGGCGCAAGGTCAAGACTACAAAAAGTTGAATGTCTTTGTTACTGACTTCTTTGACGCGAGAGCTTCAATAACAGTTGAACCCTTAGATTATGACCCATTAATTGCGACTGATGCTTTGAAAAACGCATTAGTAGTGAATGGCTTCAAAGTAATTTCTGAAAGAGTAGCAAAGGAAAAAATCGAACTAAGCAATAACGGGCAAGTAACGGATTCGACTTTTAATCAAGGCGTTTCAGTAGGTAAGACAACTTATTTAAAATCGGTTTATGTAGTGACTCTAAATTATCAGTACAGGGCAGATACAGGTTGTGGTGGGGCAGTAATGAGTAATTTGTCGGGGCAAATTGTTGACCTTGCAAACGATGGGCAAATTGTTGTAACATTTTCTTTTAAACAAGGAAATCTCGAAGGTAAATGCACATCAGATATAATGAACGCATTTGCTAAGAGATTAAAAGAACAATCTAAAAATAAGTAAATGGGAAAAGAACTCATTGAAAGCATTATTAATGACAATAAGACCATCAAGTTCGGAGAATGGAATGGACAGTATTTTATATTTGAATCTGCTAATTTAGTTGTTGGATTCTTTTTTATGCATCGAGGATATCCTAAAAACTATTTTACCGAACCCGATCGTAGAATAATACTTTCCGTTTTTCCCCATAGTAACTTGAATGTTGATATCCCATTAAAAGTAATAGAAGAAACGACAAGAATTATAGTAAATTCAGATCATCCTGACTATGCAATGACCTTTTTGTTAACTATAGATGTCGTTAACCGAAAGGTGAAAGTGAAAGTTAATGACATGCCTGTACTTGGACAGAGTATAATCACGGATGAAGAAAAGAGCGGAATTGAAATTGAATACTAAAACGTGTTTGCTAACCCAACCTACCCACAAGCAGGGAGAGTACTTCGTTTGAAGCTGAGTGATAAAATCCCCCCCCCCACTGAAGCAAGTTGAAAACCGTTAGCGGCAATTTTGGGGCGATAGCGTTAACATAAAACAAATGGACTTTTGTATACGTTCCTATTTTTCATACAACAATAAGTTTTAAACCGTATTTTTATCTGACATGGCAGACAAAGCATTCATAACACCCAAGGTGCTGAAATGGGCAAGGGAATCGGCAAGAATGACCGAAGAAGCTGCCGCTGCCAGGACTGCCGTAACTGTTCACAAGCTGAAAGAATGGGAAGAGGGAGTAAGCAACCCCACAATCAGGCAGGCGCAAACACTGGCTAAAGCCTACAAGCGACCTTTTGCCTTGTTGTTCCTCCCGGATATACCAAGAGATTTTCAGCCCCTGCAGGACTTTAGGAAAGCAGGCTCCAGAGAGCTGACTACCTCTTCCGTTTTCATTGTCCGGGAAATTCAGCAGAAACAGGCATGGATAAGTGAGGTGTATGTAGAAGAAGGCGAAAAGAAGTTGCCATTTGTGGGGCGCTTTTCCATCAGGGACGACCCGCAGGCTGTTGCCAAGGATATATTGACAACACTGAAGATAAATCCCACTGTCTATAAGACAGCAAACCCCATAAAAGAATGGATTGATGCTGCGGAAACAAACGGTATTTTTGTTTCCAGGACAAGCTTTATCCACTCCCGCCTTAAGCTGGATGCGGAAGAATTACAAGGGTTTGCAATTGCAGACCCTTATGCTCCCTTTGTGTTTGTAAATTCGGACGATTGGAATGCACCGCAGCTTTTTACTCTGGTGCATGAGCTGGCACACATTTGGATTGCCGCCACAGGCATATCCAACGAGATTGAACCTGTCATGAAAGACAATGGCAGACTGCATCCTGTTGAGCTTTTCTGCAACGAAGTGGCCGCCCATGCCTTGATGCCCGTAGAAATAGTTTTAAGTTTTGCCGCGAACACCTATCAAAGTTCAAAAGAAGTTTTTAAGACTGCCCGGCAATTGGGCGTAAGTTCTTTCGCCCTCCTGGTCAGGGCATTGCATCTTAACCTTATATCGGCTCCGCTATATCAAAAGCTGAAAAAGCAGGCAGATATGGATTACGCCGAGTATCTGAAGCGAGAAGCGGCAAAAAAGGCAAAGCAAAAAGAAAAAGACAAACCCGGCGGCCCCAATTATTTTTTGCTTCAATTGAACCGGAACAGCCGGCTGTTTACACAAACCGTTTTAGACGCGTTTCGTGGTGGTTATATTGAACCGACATTAGCGAGTAGCCTGCTGAATGTTCAGGTAAATAAGTTTCAAAAATTAGAAGCGCAGTTGCATAGATGAGCACAGGGGCAAATAAATACTGTTTAGATGCCAATGTGCTTATTCAGGCGTGGCAAAAGTATTATAATCCAGGATTTTGTCCGGGCTATTGGGAGATTCTGACTGAGCTTGGGAAGCAGGATAAAATCTTCATCCCTGAAATGGTCTTTGAAGAAATTACCAGAACAGAAGACGGCCTTTCAAAGTGGCTGAAAGGAAGTAACATACCGATTGAAAAAATTACCGAGCCGGTTACCCTTTGTTTACAAAGCATCTATGCTGCCGACCCGTTGCACAAAAATCTGGTAGATAATACAAAAGCACGTTCCTTAGCCGACCCTTGGGTAATTGCCCATGCGTTATATAAAAATGCTATGGTAGTCACAAAAGAAGAAAAAGTGACGGCCTTGAACTCAAACAGGATCAAAATTCCCAACGTTTGCGAAAACATGGGCATAAAATGGATAAACGATTTTACATTCATTGACGAGCTAAACATCAGATTTGCCTGTTCGTTGGGTTAAGGCTTGTCAGGTTGTTTTATGTTATCTTGAAACATTACTACAGGGCTAACGACAGGATCGTCAGTAGGGCAAAGGTAATGCTCGCCACACCGTTCGTGTTGGCAAACGCCATATTGACACGGCTGAGATCTCCGGGCTTCACGATCAGGTGCTGGTAGGTAAGCAGACCTGTGAATATAGCTGCCCCTGCCCAGTATATCCAGTTGAACTGCCCGAAGATGCCGGCGGCGGCTATACAGATAGCCGTCCCCATATGTAAGACTGTGGATACAATCAGTGCATTACGGATACCCAATGCGGCAGGTATGGAGTGCAATTTCTGTGTTTTGTCGAAATCTTTGTCTTGTAAGGCATATATAATGTCAAAGCCCGCTACCCAGGTAAATACTGCTGCTGAAAATAGCACCGGCAATAAACTGAAATATCCCGTTACTGCCAGATAAGCCCCAAGCGGCGCCAATGCCAGGCCCAGGCCCAACACTAAATGACACAGGGCGGTAAAGCGTTTGGTATAGCTGTAAAATAAAATGACAAACAGAGCAATGAATGAAAGATAAAAACAGGGTTTGTTGATGAACCAGGTCGTAACGACAAACAGGATACAATTGACAACGGTGAACAGCAGCGCATGTTGGGGAGGTATGATACCTGCCGGTATCTCACGACCCGCAGTCCTGGGATTAAGCGCATCGAACCGGCGATCGAGCCACCGGTTGAATGCCATGGCGGCATTACGGGCAAAGACCATGCATAACAGCACTTTCATCAGCAGATCCCACCTGAATGATTGCTGCTCATAAATAACAGCCAGCGTAAAGCCGATCATTGCAAATGGCAATGCAAACACAGTGTGACTGAACTTTACCAGTGAGAAATATCGCCCAGCCTTAGATGCCATGGATACGGACATGTTTATTTCTCTTTTACTTCTGCAGTGAACCCGATAGACATGGCTTCCTGTTGGGCGTTGGAATGGATCAGCACATTTTTCTGCTGGTGGCCGGGCCGGTTCTTGCTGTTAAACTCTATCACGATGTCACCCTCTCCACCCGGCGGGATCGGTTCTTTGGGCCATTCCGGCACGGTACACCCGCAGGATGCTTCTGCTTTTGAGATCAGCAAGGGGTGCGCTCCCGTGTTTTTGAAATGGAAGGCATGACGCACCACGTCTCCTTCGGTGATCGTACCGAAATCATGTTTGGTATCCGCAAACGAAATGGTGGTTTTGGGCATCTCCGCTATCTTTTGATTGCGCTCTTCTGTGTCGTGAGCATGACTATGGTTGTGACTACCGTCGCCTATGTTATATTTATTGAATAGAGCGGTTTTGCTGATCCCACTTAATTCTACCATGGCAATAACGAAAACGGAAAGCGTCAGTACGGTAAGTAAGATGGTTTTTAACTGCTGGTTCATTGTAACTGCTGTGTTTTTGACAAAGTTAATATAATGTGTTGGGTGTGGGGGATGTTTT
>JBBCJI010000031.1:0-70720 GCA_037190845.1 Flavipsychrobacter sp.
TGGAGTCAAAGCATACGAGGAACAGATCCGTCGGCAACAGATCAAATCTCTTGAAAAAAGAGCCCGCTCACTCAATTTTCAGATCATTGAAAAACAACAAGTTGAAACAATGCGTCAATGGTAGCGTGGAGCGAAGGATCCCACGCAATACGGACACATATTACGTGGGATCCTTCATTCCGCTCCGCTACATTCTGGATGACATAGTGGACAGCTTCATGTCTCACGTCATTGATTATACAAATTGAGTGCGTTATTAGCTGCAATGTACTTTTTATACTCCTCCACAACTTGGCACAAATCCCCCCTCAATTTGACCTGTTGAGCTATACCGGTGTATTGCATATACGGATATTTTTGTGGTATGAATCTTTTATTGTTTTTGATTCAATAGTCCGAAACGATTTTTCACCATTATAAAAACGATTTTATGGAAAAGATGCAATTTAAAACCACCATCAATGCACCCCGTGAAAAAGTATGGCAGGTGCTTTGGGGCGATCATACTTATCCGGAATGGACTGCTCCATTCAGCGAAGGATCAAAGGCCGTTACAGACTGGAAAAAAGGGAGCAAGGTGCTGTTCCTCAATGCAGACAATGAAGGCATGATATCTATTGTGCATGACAGGATCGAAAATGAGTTTATGTCTTTCAGGCACGTGGGCATGGTAGATAAAGACGGTAAGGAAGATCTCGATAGTGAACAGGTACAACAATGGGCAGGTGCGCTGGAAAATTATACCCTGAACGAAATAGAGGGTGCTACCGAAGTGATCGTTGATATGGACGTGACCGATGAACACAAAGATCATTTTCTGAATATCTGGCCGAAAGCGTTTGAAAAACTAAAAGAAATATCAGAAAAATAATAGATAATATAAAATATATTGAATATGGCAACGATCAACACGTACCTGAATTTTAACGGTAATGCAGAAGAGGCGTTCCGGTTTTACCAATCCGTATTGGGCGGAGAGCTGTTCATTCAACGGATGAAAGATACGCCTGATGGAGATAAGCTGCCGGAGGACGAGCAAAACCGGGTGATGCACGTCTCTTTACCTATCGATAACGGGAATAACCTGATGGCTTCCGATATACTGGAATCCACAGGACATAAGTTAATTACGGGCAATAACCATTACATTTCTCTCCATGTGGACAGCAGGCAGGAAGCCGACAGAGTATTTGATGGACTTTCAACCGGAGGAACAGTAGTGATGCCGCCTGAAGAGATGTTCTGGGGAGATTATTTCGGAATGCTTAAAGATAAGTTTGACATCCAGTGGATGGTAGCGTCGGCATCAAAATAATGTCCGGAAAGGAAATAATACATTTTCTTTGCATGAAATATGGGAGTATATGTTTCTTGCTTCCTTTTGTTGCTGGTGCTTTATCGCATCCTCATTGTCATCCTGACGAAGGAAGGATCTCACGGAATGTTGGTCTCCCCGTATTGTGTGGGATGCTTCCTTCGTCAGCATGACATCGTGGTTTATTATTTGGTAAATACACACTGGTAAAGGACGGGCGCCACTTTCTACCTGTTTGGAGTATTGTTATTTACGGAGTTGAAAAGTACAATGAGCCATGAGCAAAGAGCATACCTACTGCCTGACCATTACATGGACGGGAAATACAGGGAACGGAACGGTCGGTTACCGTTCCTATGACCGCAGTCACACGATCTCCGCAGATAACAAGCCGGATATTTCAGCATCTTCCGATCCCGCATTCCGCGGCGACAGCACAAAATACAATCCCGAAGAATTGCTGATCGCTTCCCTGTCCGGCTGTCACATGCTCTGGTTCCTGCACCTGTGCGCCGATCAGGGGATCACGGTCACCGGCTATACAGATACCCCGGTGGGCGTCATGACCGAAACGGCCAATGGCGGCGGAAAATTTAAGGAAGTCATCCTGAATCCTGTCGTAACAGTGATGGAAACCTCCATGCTCGACAAACTTGATGATCTTCACAAAAAGGCCCATGATCTTTGTTTTATTGCCAATTCGGTGAATTTTTCTGTAAGGCACAATGTAACGGCCAGGATAAATTGAACGGATTGAGTTTGACTTGTAAAATAATACAATACATGAATGGCTTCTTCCAGAGGCAACAATGGTTTTGAATAATCCCCCGGCGTTTGCTAATTTAGCAGCCCGGAAACGTCCATAATCCATGATAGAAATAAAAGTACCCACCGTCGGAGAATCCATTAGTGAAGTAACACTGGTAAAATGGCTGAAAAAAGACGGCGACTGGGTGGAACGCGATGAACTGCTATGCGAGCTGGAATCTGAAAAAGCTACGTTTGAGCTGAACGCGGAGCAGGCCGGTATCCTGCAAATCGTTGCACAGGAAGGTGATACGCTTAATATCGGGGATCTCGCCTGCAAAATTGATGAGACAGCCGCCCGTCCGGAAGGAAGTGCGGTGCCTGCAAAAGCACCGGAACAACCTGCTCCGGCAAAAGAAGAAAAAGCTGCCAAAGACAGCAAACCGGCTGCAACTCCTGTTGATAATAATGCAAAAGCTACACCGGTCGCCCGTTCTATCATGGCAGATAAGCAAGTGAAAGCTGCTGATGTGAAAGGTTCAGGTTCTCTGGGACGTATACTGAAGCAGGATGTGCTCGAAGCGCTGGAACATCCCGGCCGTAAAGGCGGCGCTGCGGCATTCAGCCGGGACGATAAGCGGGAGAAGATGAGCAACCTCCGCAAGACGGTATCCCGCCGCCTGGTGGAAGCCAAGAATACAACGGCCATGCTCACCACCTTCAACGAGGTGGATATGACCCGTATCATGGAGATCCGCAAACAATATAAAGATACATTTAAGGAAATGCACGGCGTGAACCTTGGGTTTATGTCGTTCTTTACCAAGGCTTGCAGCTATGCCCTGCAGGAATGGCCTGCGGTAAACGCTTATATAGACGGCGAAGAAATTGTTTACCACGATTACTGCGATATCTCTATCGCCGTATCCGCTCCCAAAGGGCTGGTCGTACCGGTGATCCGGAATGCGGAGAGCCTTGCGATGCATGAGATCGAAGCGAAGGTGGGCGAGCTGGCTAAGAAGGCACGTGATAATAAGCTCACCATCGAAGAAATGACAGGTGGCACGTTTACGATCACAAACGGTGGCGTATTCGGCTCGTTGATGTCCACACCGATCCTCAACCTGCCGCAATCCGCGATCCTGGGTATGCACAAGATACAGGAGCGCCCGATGGTGGTAAACGGAAAGATCGAGGCTCGCCCGATGATGTATGTGGCGCTCAGCTATGATCACCGTATCATTGACGGTCGTGAATCAGTCAGCTTCCTGGTACGCGTAAAAGAACTGCTGGAACAGCCTGAACTGCTGCTGTTTGGTAAAGATCCGATGAAAGCACTGCTTGAGTTATGATTTATGAATGATGAGTTGTGAATGAGAAATTTATAACTCTTCATTCATCCCTCAATTCTCACCCCTCATCCCTCACCTCATGGTAAAATGTCTGCTGGTAGAAGATGATGAGCGGATCGCTTCTTTTGTAAAAGAGGGGCTTTCTGAGAAGGGCTACCTTGTGGATACGGTAGATTCGGGCTATGAGGCCATCAGCCGGATCAACAGCGTAGACTATGATGTGGTGATCCTCGATATTATGCTGCCGGATATTGACGGCTACGAGGTCTGTAAGATAACCCGCAAGCGCAATATAAAATCCATCATTATCATCCTCAGTGCTCTTGGAGACCCTGAGGAAAAGATCCGGGGACTTGAAGCCGGTGCGGATGATTTTATGATCAAGCCGTTTCATTTCCGGGAATTGCTGGCCAGGATCAATGCCCAGTTGCGTCGCAAGCAGATGGAGAAGGGAGTTTTTGAGGATAATCGTTATGCCGATATTGAAATTGATGTGAACAGCAATGCTGTAACCCGCAGCGGCCGGAAAATTGAACTCACGCCACGTGAATTTAACCTGCTGATGTACCTGATGCGTAACCGGGAGCGCGTATTGTCACGTACTGAGATCACGGAAGCGGTGTGGGATATTCACTTCAGCTCGCACACCAACGTCGTGGATGTTTATATCAATTATCTCCGCAATAAAATAGATAAAGATTTTGACGACAAGCTGATCCACACGATCAAGGGCAGAGGATATCAGCTAAAACAGAAACATCATGAACCTTAAGCAGAAGCTGGCATTACGCTCTACTGTTGTGTGTGCCGTTACACTACTGCTCGTGTTTAGCGGCACGTTTTATTTTTTCAGGAATTATATTGATCTCCAGTATTACCGTCTGCTTGACGAGCGGGCGCTGACTGCCGCTTTTATCTTCCTGGAGAAGGATGAGCTGAGCAGACACAATTATCGCACTTACGAAAAAAAATACCTGCAGGCGCTGAGCAATGAGATGGTACAGATATACGATGATAAAGGCATCGTATCTTTCGTAGAAGAAGAGACCGGTTTTCCGGTTTCTCCGGAGCTGCTCGGGAAAATAAGAACAGAGGAGAAATATAACTTCCGGCGCGGCGACCGCCAGTTTTCAGGTATCTTTTACAAAGACAACCAGGGAGATTTTGTGATCATCATCTCCGGGATCAACACCCGTGCAGAAGGACAGATACGGAACCTGCTGTATCTGATGGGCCTCTTCTTTGTGGTAGGCGTCATTATCAATTACCTGTTCAATATCCTTGTGGCCAATGGAACGTTCCGCCCTTTTTCCGCCGTACTGCGTAAGGTAAATGCCATTTCGGCCGAAAACCTGCATGACCGGTTGCCTGTTACGCCCGGCCGTAAAGACGAGCTGGAAGACCTTGTCACAACACTCAACATGTTCCTTGGCCGGCTCGAGAAAGAAGTAAACAATCAGAAAAGCTTTCTCAAAAATATTTCCCATGAGCTGAAAACGCCGCTGACAGCCATTATCGGGCGGGCAGAGGTGGCGCTGGAGCATGATCGTTCGGATTACCGGCAGGTGCTGCAGAAGATTGTCCAGGATACGGCGGAGGTGAAGTCTGTTATCGAGGGGTTGCTGCTTATCAGCGGTCTTCAGGTAAGTGGTGCTGCAAGCGCTTCCCATACCCTGTTCCGTATAGACGAGCTGGTCTGGGAAGTGCTGGAAAAGCTGAGATTCAAATATCCGGATGCCGTGTTCCATACATCGCTGGACGTGGAATCTTCTGATGAGCATGTGCTCGAGATCCGCTCCCGGCGTGAGCTGCTTGCTACTGCACTGATGAACGTGGTGGACAATGCACTTAAATACAGTAAGGATATAAGGGCGGATATTGTGATATGCATAACAGGAGGCCGCCCGGAGATCGTTGTTACAGACAATGGCCCCGGAATTCCTGCTACAGAAAAGGAGCAGATATACGATCTGTTCTTCAGAGGCTCGAATATCCGTCATATACCGGGGCAGGGGATTGGGCTTTCCCTTACCCGGCAGATACTTGAGTTTTGCGGAGTAGATATCCTCATTCATGATGCGCCCGGTTCGGGTACGGAAGTGCGGTTGCGGTTTTAGTGTCCAAGATCAGGCGGGTCATGCTTTCTTAGAAGCTGTCATCAATAAAAACTGTCATCCCGGACCCCGCTCCGGGATCGTCTCCGGGTTACCACAACCGCTCTTGATAGCTCCGTTAATTTGTAGGTGATGTCGGGCCGGGCTTTCATAGCAGTTGTCATCCCGGACTCCGTTCCGGGATCGCCTTCAGGTTACCACAACCACTATTAATAGCTCTGCTAACCCGGAGACGATTGCGGCTCAAGGCCGCAATGACAGCGATTAATGAAGCTTTTAATTGTTTGATATTGAATTTATTAAATGGATTGTCTTTGCGTATGCACAAGAGCCGGAAATGCGCACCTACTATGTTTATATCTGCTCCAATAAATACCGTACTGTATTTTACACCGGTGTTACAAACAATATAAATAAACGAATAGCCAGTCATGCGGGAGGTGAAGGGGCAAAATTTACCAGCCGCTATAATTGTACTGACTTAATCTACTATGAAGAACACCGTGATATACGGCAGGCGATATCTCGTGAAAAGCAATTGAAGAACTGGAAGCGTCAGTGGAAACTTGATCTGGTTAAGTCAATTAATCCGGAGTTGAAAAAGTTATTGTAGCATCCCTTGATAGAAGCTGTCATCCCGGACTCCGCTCCGGGATCGCCTTGGGGTTCCCACAACCACTCTTAGCAGCTCCGGTAATTCATGGATCGTGGTGGGGCAAGCTTTCATACCAGCTGTCATCCCGGACCTCGTTCCGGGATCGTCTTCGGGTTACTACAACCGCTCTTGATAGCTATGCTAACCCGGTAGTGACTGTGCTCCGATTTTCTTTAGCTTATCGGTGGCGTGATGCGCCAGCAGGGATTTTATCTGGGTAATGGCTACCTTGTTCAACAGTACCAGTCGCTCGCCTTGCGGTAGGCCCTGCTGAATAAACAGCGCGTTAATGCTTTCCATATTGCTCAGCACAACCAGTTGCTCGAGCGTAGCCTCATCCCGGATATTCCCATTTCGTTGCGGATATTTTTCGCCCCATTCCTTTGCTGTAAGACCAAACAATGCCATATTCAACAGATCAGCTTCGCTGGTATAAATCAGAGATGATTGGTGCCGGGTGATTGTTTTCGGGATCAGGTTTTCCTTAATGGCATCAGTATGGATTCGGTAGTTGATCTTCGCGATCGTTCGTTGCAGGCTCCAGTCGAGTTGTTGATGTTTATTTTCCTCTTCCTTGAGGCGTTTAAATTCAGTAATCAGGTAAAGCTTAAATTCCGGAGATATCCACGAAGCAAACTCGAAAGCTATATCCGTATGTGCAAAAGTACCTCCATACCGTCCTGATTTTGAAGTAATACCTTTTGCCTGAGTAGCTTCTATCCATCTTTGGGGGGATAACACAAAATAATTGCTCCCAGCTTCATTTTTAAACCTATCGAATTCGAGAGGTTTAAAATCAGCGTTATTCAGCCGCTCCCAAAGTCCGAGAAACTCGATGGTGCTTCTGCTACGCATCCAATTGTTGATAATGGAAAAGGGCTCATGGCGATTCCGGTATTTTGCGATGTCTGTCAGAGAAACATAAGCGTTGTGGTCATTGTCATATAGTACCACATCAACACCCTGCACATGGATACTCCTGCTCTTAGCCATATTATCGTATTTAACTCGTTATTAATGCTGCCAAATTTGGTGGGTTAAAGGACTTGATATCGATTATCCTGTGGATAATTGCAGGATATGCAATTTGCGTCATTCAATTTGTCGTACCCGTTTTTAAACACTTAAAACGGATAATAGAAAAGATTGCTTCAGGTCACTCGGGCACGGAAGTGCGGCTGCGGTTTTAGTACCCAGAATTCGGTGGGTCAGACTTTCATAGATGTTGTCATCCCGGACCCTGCTCCGGGATCGTCTGCGGGTTGCTGCAACCACTATTAACAGTTCCGGTAATTTGTTGGTGATGGTGGGTCAGACTTTCATAGATGCTGTCATCCCGGACTCCGCTCCGGGATCGTCTGCGGTTGCCACAACCACTATTAATAGCTCTGCTAACCCGGAGACGATTGCGGCTCAAGGCCGCAATGACAGGGATTAATGATGCTCCTAATTTGCTGATATATAGTTTGTTAAGTGTTTTGTCTTTGTGTGCACACAAGAGTCGGAAATGCGTACCTACTATGTTTATATCTGTTCCAATAAATACCGCACTGTATTTTATACCGGCGTTACAAACAATTTAAACAAACGAATAGCCAGCCATGCGGCAGGTGAAGGGTCAAAATTTACCAGCCGCTATAATTGTACTGACTTAATTTACTATGAAGAATTCCGTGATATACGGCAGGCGATATCTCGTGAAAAGCAATTGAAGAACTGGAAGCGCCAATGGAAACTTGATCTGGTTAAGTCAATTAATCCGGAGTTGAAGAAATTATTGTAATAAGTCTTCACAGAAGTTGTTGCCATACAGGCCTACTTTCATAGCCGTTGTCATCCCGGACCCCGCTCCGGGATCGTCTGCAGGTTACCACAACCACTCATAGTAGTTCCGGTAATTCATGGACCTTGGTGGATCAAGCGTTCATAGCCATTGTCATCCCGGACCCCGCTCCGGGATCGCCCGCAGGCTACCTCAACCACTCTTAATAGCTATCCCAATCTTCAGGCGATGGCGGATCAAGTCCGCCATGACATCGTTTTTTTCAACAGGCTCCCCAGTACAAAACATACTTGAAACCCTTTATTGACAAGGGATATAGCTCCATTCAAAACTTTTTCCGGACAATAATGTTTTAATTGTTATATTCGTTTGGAGACTGCTTTGTACAATTCGGATTATCTGTACTTTCTTCAGGGGCATTTCGTTTTTTAAATTTTATTTTCTGACATCAAAAAAAGAAGCCATGAAAAAAAGTTTATGCACTGTTGCATTTTGCTTTACAGCACAAGTAGCTGTTTTGGCACAAAATGTGGAACTGGAATGGTATAAGTCTTTTAAAAGTCTGAATCCAATTGTTTGCTATGCAATGACTATGGATGCTGATGAAGAACATGTTTTTGTAACGGGCAACTTTTCTTCAACAACCACTATACCAACAGTGTCCGGAAACGTTACGCTGGATTATCATCCTAAAAGAGATGGATATGGCACCGATGTTTTCATCGTAAAGGCTAACAAGGCCGGGGATGTTATATGGGCTAAGGCAGTAGGAGGACATGGCCAGGCAAACGGAAATGCCATCGCTGTGGACGAAAACGGGAACGTCTATGTCGCAGGTACTTATATGGATACCACAGATTTTGATCCGGGTACGGGACAGTCGCTGCGTAGTACAGGACAGTATGAACAGGGCACACCGGGTTCTGACGGGTACGGAATGTACTACTACGAAAATTCTTATGTCTTAAAGCTCAGTCCTGACGGTGCATTTGAATGGGTCCGTGATTTTTACGGTTATTATAATGTGGCTAAAGGATTAGCGGCCTGGCGTAGCACGGACGGGCATGGGGTTTGTGTGACGGGAGGCTTTTCCGATACTGTTGATTTTAATCAACGGAACGGTACCGATGTGCGTGTCACCCACAGCTTACCCGGTTACTCTGACCGCATGGACATGTATGTACTGAAGCTGAGCCAGTCGGGGGACCTGCTGTGGCTGAAAGTTATGGGCGGTATGAAAGGAAGAGATCTGGGACACGCAGTATACGTAGATAATAACGGAGATGTATTCACCACCGGGGAGTTTACGGATTCGGCCGATTTTGATCCGGGAGCCGGTCTTGCCATTCTCCGGTCAAATGTTGAACCGGCGGGTGGCATATTTATATCCAAACTGAATGCACAAGGTGATCATGTCATGGCTGTAGGCATGGGCTCTACCAGTGCAACTCGTGGCTCCTGGGGATCTGCTATCAGAACAGATCGTTTCGGAAATATAGCGATTGCCGGGACCTACCAGATTTCCGCAGATATGGATCCGCTTAAAGCCGGAATTGCTTCCCAAATAACAGGCACCGGAAATGTAAATGCGTTCGTTGCCAGATATGATGCACAGGCTCGCTTCAAATGGGTGAAGCCGCTTACAACCAGCGCCTCCGGATTACAGCAGGCGTGGGGTGTTGCCTTTGATGACGCAGGGAGCGTATATACAGTGGGGCATTTCACCAACGATATCAACCTGAACCCCAACAATAACCCACCTGCTGTTGTCAACTCAGGCGCATTCAATATCCCGAACACGTTTGTAAGCAAATTTGATAGTGCCGGAAATTATGCATGGAGTAAGCATTACAACTCGAAAGGGAATGCTTATGGTTATGCCATCAACGTGAATTCTTCCAGACACGTATATCTGACCGGCTTTTTCATGGATACGCTGGATGTTAATCCGGATGGGGCACCTGAGCTGTTGCCGCCCATGGAGCGGAATTCCGCAGATGCGTTTCTGATAAAACTTTCATGTGCTGATAAAGATCAGGGCGATGATGTTGTAGTGAGCATTTGTGCAGACGAATATGAGTTTAATAATAAAGTCTATCGTACTTCTGGGAAATATGAATCATTCTTTTTCAATCAATATTTCTGTGACAGTATAGTTGTGCTGGATCTTACTTTGCGCGAGGTGCCCAAGCCTGAAATAGAGGCTCGTGGCGATACTCTTTTTACTTCAGACAATTTCTCCGAATATCAGTGGTTCTTCTTTAATGACTCGATTCCCGGGGCCACCAGCGCCCGGCATGTAGTGACTGAAAATGGAGCATATACCGTTCGTGTGACCAGCAAGGATAGCTGTGTGTCAACAGCCCGCACTTATATTGTTACCAATGTAGGCATCGGGGATCCGGATGCGTGGGTGAACTCAATGAGTGTCTATCCGAATCCGGCCGGGGATGTGCTTCATCTATCCGGCAGTTGTATCGCGTATGTTTATGGCATGGACGGACGTCAGGTGCTGGCTTCCGGTACGGCTGTGAATAAGCTGGATATCGGTCATCTGCAAGGAGGTGTGTATCTGCTCCGTTTCAAGGATCCGGACGGTCAGAAAGGAGTGGGCAGCATTCTGTTTGTCAAAAGGAAATAATCAGGGGTAATAACACTTACAGGTAAATTTTATCAAGGGCACGATGGTCATTTCCGGACATCGTGCCCTTGTCTTTGCCAACGTAATGAAGCAAGCTTAAGTTGTGTGCATTCTCTTGGGGGAAGAATGTTTGTTAGCATACTTTGTTTCCGATCCTGTTTTTAGTTGAATGTAATGGGGCTGGTTTCTATGTACCCCGCTCACCCTGACATAATGCTCGTCACCATCCGCTCCGCAGTATTCCGAAGCGTATGCCCCCTGGCGATCAGCACATCCAGATCATTATCTGCGATGGTAAATCCATCGTCATACCGGCCGCGCAGATAACAATCTTCCAACAGATCCAGTAGTCGTTGCTCCTGCTTCGTGTTATCCGGAAAGACCGATTGTAACTGCGGCGCGCACAGCCGTACCGCTTTTTGCAGCGCCCGGATCTGATGGCAACGCTTGTCGTACCCATCCAGCACCCGGATCAGCGAGCGGTACACCGTCTCGACCGACTGATGCACAAAAAATCCCGCCAGACCTGACTGCTGTTCTTCTCTTCGGGTATCTTCCGCACAGGCCAGGAACCGGTCCACCGCACCGAGGTGCCGGGAGAAATCCCGGACAATACCGGCTTTCAGCGCAGCGGTCTGCTCCAGACTCAACACCGGATAAGCCTTCCTGCCATTGTCATACACCAGGTTTTCCGGGACGCAGTGCAACGTGTAAAACACATGCTCATGTTCCAAAGCATGCAGCAAACGCTGTTCATTATACAGTGTGCAGCGCACCCGCTCGTCCTTCAGCCCGCCGATCTGCATCAGCGGCTCCAGTTCGGGGATCGGCTTGTCACTCGTCAGCACGATCAGCAGGTCTATGATATGCGTAGTGCCTTCGCCCGATGGCTGGTGTTCTGCCATATAGATCTTCTCCGGCTTGAGTGCAGCCACCAGCAATTGTACCAGCGGCTTTAACTGATACCGGTCGAGCCTGCCCGACAACGAAGAACATATGCTATCCAACTTCTGCTGCCAGGGCGAAGACTGCAGCTCATTGCCGGTGAGGATGATGATATTTTCGGTGCGCTGATCATAATACCCGCCACTTCTATTTGTTTGTATGCTCATGTTATTTTCATTGAAGGTTAGCATTGATTTTTGATTGATATTCCGTCATAGTTTCGCCAGACCGCATGAGAGCGGTATCAGGTGCAAGCACCTGGCGGATGAAAACGTATGGAAATGGAGAATCTTTTGCCTTTCGAGAGCGAGGGGCAAACAAGTGAGGACGCCTTGTTATGGAAATAAAAAGGGCGTGGGACTCAACTTACCGATACTGAGGCCCTCGGAAGGCCTTGACTACGGAAAAGAAGAGTAACCCACGCCCGGGTCGTGAGCAACATCCACTTCTCGTCTCATAGTCATTGAAATTTCCGAGGTTTCAGCATTGAGACTCAAAAGGGAATAGCTACAATAACATTAATGGTATCGCAAAAATACTATCCTAACACAAAGATAACCAAATACTTGAATTGTCAATCATTTGGTTGACATTTTTTTCACAAAAATTCTTGATTGTTGTTCTATGAGTACAAAGCTGGATAAAACGGACATTGCGTTAAAGGAAAACATTGCGGCCAGAATTAAGGAACTGAGAGAAGCTACTGGTGTACGATTGTCGAAATTCGCCAGCGATAATGATATAGAGAAACAAGTCCAGAGCCGTATAGAGGGTGGGCGCGGGGCAACGATTTACACGGTCAATAAGTTTTGCAAGTCGGTAGGGATTTCATTGAGTGAGTTTTTTGATGATCCTAAGTTTAAGGAATGATGCATTTGGCAGCCTATTATTCTCATCTCTTAAGGCTGTGTTTGTCCGGAAATACTGTTTGATTGAAGATACGATTAAATGTATTCGATAAGATTTATTCTGAAAAAATCAGATTAGTATTTTGTTGTTTAGAAAATATCTATATCTTAGGGTTTGGTGTTGTTGGTAAGGTTTGTGCAGTTGAGTTGGCGAACTATCATCTATCAATGTGA
This sequence comes from Flavipsychrobacter sp., assembly GCA_037190845.1. Taxonomy (GTDB): domain Bacteria; phylum Bacteroidota; class Bacteroidia; order Chitinophagales; family Chitinophagaceae; genus JBEBVQ01. The sequence continues at coordinate 12,635 of JBBCJI010000031.1, forward strand.
AAATATGGGTGCAGTACATTTATAACAAGGATGCACATGCGCAAAACAAAATCAAAATGGCAAATAAAAAGCAATACGCATCTTTTTCAAATAGATTTATTGAATCTTTTGCCGGAACACTGCTTATGAACGAACCTAAAGTTGCTATCATTGAGTTGATTGCAAACGCTTGGGATGCCGGTGCTACAGAAGTGAAAATAAACTGGCCATTAAATGATGGGGAGCAATTTTTTATTTCTGATGATGGTCATGGTATGACTGAGGCTGAATTTGAAAAAAGATTTATGACTTTGGCATACGAGAGAAACTCAGATATTGGGGCATTTGCAATTATCCCGGAATCTCATAAACAGAAAATAGCAGTAAGGCCTGCATTTGGGCGGAATGGAAAGGGAAGATTAGCAAGTTTTGCTTTTGGGGAAAGCTTTAATGTCCAAACAACAAACGGTGGAAGAGAACTAACCTTTAACGTATTCATAGATTCTAATAATCAATTAGCATTTAGAAAAATAATTGAAAAAGTAGGAGCTATTACACATGGTACTAAGATTTTCATAGACCGTGCATTAAAGCCACGATTAAATGCGGAGAATGCCAAAAAGGAAATCGGTATGCGTTTTCTTGTTGATCCTCATTTTAACGTGTTTCTAAACGGTGATAAAATTTCCTTTGAAGATATTCCTGAAGACCACATACACAATCTGAATGTGTCAGTGCCAGAAGTAGGTTCTTTTGAGATTCGTGTAATAGATGTACAAACGACAGATAAAACCACTCAGTTACACGGTATTGCATGGCATGTAAAAAATAGGCTTGTTGGAGAATGTACTTGGAAAGGAAGCGGAAGTGAACATTTAATAGATGGGAGAAAGGCTGCTGCCAAGAGGTATATTTTTATCGTTAAGGCTGATTGCTTAGAAGAGGCCGTTGCTGCCGACTGGACATCATTTTTACCGTACAATGAGAAATACAAAAAGGCAGTAGCAAAAATTTATGATGAGATTAGAGCTTATTTATTAGAAATTACTAAGGAGCAGAGAGAAGATACGTTTTCAGATATTGAAAATTCGACACGGCCTTTACTTAGAAAAATGGGAATTGCGAATAGGGAAAAATGGGAGAAGTTCATCCGCGAAGTACAAGAGGAATGCCCTTCTATTGGTGCGGAAGAATTGGAGAAAATAGGAGGATTATTAGCCAAGTTAGAAACAACAGAGTCCAAATATAGCCTTATACATACACTTGCAAACGCCTCCGTAAATGATCTTAATAATCTTAATGCTATCTTAAATAAATGGGATATTGACTTAGTTAAATTAGTATTGGATGAAATTGAATGGCGTTCAGAATTGCTCGAAAGACTTCAGACGAAAGTCATTAATAGTAGAACTGATGAGGTGCAAGAACTACAGCCACTTTTTCATAGAGGGTTATGGATTTTTGGGCCTGAATATGAGACTATTGAATACACATCTAATAAAGGGATGACCACAGTTATTCAACACTTGTTCGGAGGAAAAGGAGTTCAGGGGAGTTTAACAAGACCAGATTTTGCCATATTACCTGATAGTACGGTTGGATTATATACTTTACCAAAGTATGACCATAATTTTTCAGAAGTAGGAATTGACAGGCTTACGATTATAGAATTAAAAAGGCCAGGTATTGCAATCGGTAGAGAGCAGAAGGGGCAAGCCTGGGGGTATGTTAAAGAGTTGTATGCTAAAGGAATGCTGAAGGATTATTCTTCAGTGACATGTTTCGTGTTAGGTAGTGAATTAGAGCCATTGGAGTCCGAGGTTACTAAAGAGAAAGGAGATAAAGTAATAATCATTCCTATGGTATATGATACTGTTATCAGGCGAGCAAAAAGCAGATTGCTGAATCTTCATGACAAAATAATACAAGCCCCGTTCTTAAAAGATGAAAGAATTAAGGCTTATATGGATGATAAAGCGCAACAAGTTCTTTTCTGATGATTGGAAAGGACAACACAAATTATAAATATGGATTTAGATATACTCTTTAAAAAACTTCAATCTTGGACGAGCAATGTCCCTTTAATTATTTTGGGGAGCGGTTCATCTGTGCCTTTAGGACTTCCTTCAATGTCTGCGTTAGGAGCCTACATCAAAGCCAACACCTCATTTGCTGAACCTGAAGACCAGACCCAATTCGAGCAATTTAAACAGCGTTTTGACACAACTGGAGATTTAGAGACTACTTTGCTTGAGGTACAACTCAGGCCAGCTGTGTTAAAGCAAATCATATTTAAGACATGGGAATTGGTTAATAAAGCTGATCATGATGCATATCAAGTTCTTTTGGATAACCCAGATAGCTGTCCGTTAGTTAAATTAATAGAATATCTATTAGGTACAGCAAGTAAGAAATTGTCGCTAATAACTACAAATTACGACCGAATAGCAGAATACGCAGCAAGTTTTGCAAGGGCTATTATTTGTACAGGGTATGCACCAAATTATATTGGACATTTTTCCAGCGTCATTCATACAAACAACCTGGCAACAATAAAAGGATATAAAGGACAGGTTAACATTTGGAAAGTTCATGGCTCATTAGATTGGTTTAAAACACCAATGGAGGAGGACATTCAGCTTCCACTTCGACAAACTATTCCCGATAATTATATGCCATTAATTGTTACTCCGGGATTGAGTAAGTATTACGAGACCCACAATGAACCATACAGGACAATTTTTGCACAGGCAGATAGTGAAATAGAAAATGCCAACGGGTTTCTATGTATTGGATATGGCTTCAATGATATTCATGTTCAGCCGAAACTGATTACAAAAATCAAACAAAACAAACCGATCATTGTTATTACCAAACAGCTTACTTCCAGAACGAAGGATACAATTATAGGTAAGAGTAATCATTATGTCCTAATGGAGGAAGAATTAAGCAGTAATGGTACTAGAATATATTCTTCTGATCATCCGGAGTATACAATACCTGACGTTTCCTATTGGAAGCTTGATGAGTATATTAAATTAGTCACCACTTAACCCCTCAAAATGGCATTATTTAAATTTGATGATGAAGCATCTATTGGAACCGTTTTTAGTGTTGATACGGCAACGATAATCGTCAAGATTCAAGAACTTGATAAGTTAAGAAAACTTCAGGTGAATCACCTGATTGCAGTAAGAAGTGCAAAAGCCGGACAACACCTGATAGGCATCATAAATAGAATTACACGAAAGGTTTCGGATGATGAAACTATGCCTAAAGATGATTTAGGCTACAGTGGTTTTTTGACTGAGAACATCATTAAAGTTAATCTTATAGGCACCTTATTGGATTTACATGGGAGTAAGACAAATGTATTCAAGAGGACGTTGGATACAGTACCGGAAATTGAAGCCGCATGTTTTCAAATTGATGGTGAAAACATAACAAAATTTATGCACACCATATCTACGCAGGAGAACTATGAAATACCCCTATCAATTGGCCGATACTCTATTGATGAAAATGCAGAAGCTTTCTTAGATGGTGATAAGCTTTTTCAAAGACACGCGGTTATTGTAGGAAGTACAGGGTCTGGTAAATCTTGGTGTGTTGCCAAGCTTATTGAGCAGATTGCAAAATTACCTATGGCTAATTGTATTCTATTTGATATTCACGGAGAGTATAGCAATAAAGATTTTACGGCCGATGGAATTCAACATTTAAGAATTGCCAATCCTTCAGATTTAGGAAAAAGTGGGCATCTGGATAACAATGTTCTGATGCTTCCATATTGGCTACTCACATACGAAGAGATGTTGGCTCTACTGCTTGACAGAAGTGATAGCAATGCACCTAATCAGGCAATGATTTTCTCAAAAGTGGTTTTAGAAGAAAAGGAGAAATATCTGAATGCTATTAGGGATACAACGTTTTTAGGTAATATAACAATCGACAGTCCTATTCCCTATAATATGCAGAATGTTTTGGATGAAATCAAGAGGCTGGATGAAGAAATGGTACCCGGAGTAAAAACAGAAAAACAAGGTCCTTTTCATGGAAAAATGACACGATTTTTTCAGAGATTAGGAGCCAAAAGCCAAGACAAACGTTTAGGTTTCCTCTTTCAAATTTCAGATGATGAGATGCAGATTGAATGGCTCAATAAACTGTGTAGTTGCCTTATGCATGGTACAACATGTAATGGGAAAAATGCAGGAGTAAAAATCATTGACTTTTCAGAGGTTCCTTCTGATGTATTACCATTAGTCATCGGACTTGTTGCACGTATTATATTTACGGTACAGCAGTGGACAGAAGTAAGCAAGAGACATCCAATTTGTTTGCTTTGCGACGAAGCTCATCTTTACATTCCAGAAAGGGTTAATCAAGATGCGGTTACCGACCTTGGGTTAAAGAGTTTTGAACGCATAGCTAAAGAAGGTAGAAAATATGGAGTAAGTTTAACTGTTATCAGTCAGCGTCCTGCTGAAGTAAATAGAACTGTACTTAGCCAATGTAATAATTTTATTACGTTAAGGTTGTCCAATGCGGAAGATCAGGCTGTTATAAAAAAATTGCTGCCTGATAATCTAGCAGGGTTAACAGATGTTCTGCCAATTCTTGATATTGGAGAAGCTTTAATTGTCGGTGATGCATCGTTGTTGCCTTCCAGAGTTTTGATAAATGAACCTGGGCTTAAACCGCAAAGTGCTACTATTAAATTCTGGAAAGAGTGGAGTAATAAAGATGCAGAACAGGATATAGAAAGTGCAGTTATTGGTCTTAGAAAGCAAGCAAGGGAATATGTTTAAATATCAAACAAAAATAGAAAATGACACTGATTCCTATCACTCTGGAAATTCAGAAGCTACTGGCTGCATATTTTAATGTCCCTGAGCGCCCAATGTCCGATTATTACTCGGATCTCTATGCTGCTTATCATCAAGAATGCAAAAGTCCATCTGACGGTTCTATTGTGACATTTCTAAAAAGTAAATATTATCCATTTCTTGACATGAAATTGATTTTTAAAATTTGTCGAAATACCCAGTATAATCTTTTAACAATAAAAAAGTTTGAAATATTATGAGTATGATAGCAAATTTGCTTCGGGTTACTAAATCTGAACTTGAAGAATATTTAAAAGATAGTGCATTATTGGAGGACAAAATCTATGGTGAGGAGCAGGATAATGAAAACTTGGTAGATATTGATAAATCATGGGAAGGCATACTATTCCTGCTTACAGGACAAAATTTAGCCACTGCAGAGCACAATCTTGCAAGAGTTCTATTTAGCGGACAACTTATTGACGAAGAACAGGATTTGGGTTATGGCTCCGCTCATTACTTAACACCAGAACAAGTTGCTGAATTAAATAGCGAGCTTTCGGTCATTACAACTGCTGACTTGAAACAGAAATTCAGCCCTGAAAAAATGAACGAATTGGAAGTTTATCCCAAAATTTGGGAAGAAGGAAATGCATTTGATTATCTCGCTGAGGGATTCCAGACCGTGCAAAAGGTTTTTTCAGATGCAACAAAAAATGGAGAAGCTATTATTACATTTTTAAACTAAAAACCTACAGCCAAGGCGAATTTCAAGTCAGTGGGGCAGAGATGAAAATTTTCAAGAAGTATCCTGACGTTTCTGTTCGGAACTCAGTTTCTTTAGAAGTAGTGCTTTACCTGATTTTATCAATTAGTTCTAACTTTACATTATGAGCAGGTTGGCAGCGGAGAAATCTATAAATACCAGATCGTTAGCGAAGCTGGTGTCTAATACTTCGTTTAAAGATCTGCTGTCCAGTAGAGCCTTTAAAAGTTGTCTCCACGGCAGTTACATTGCTGAAAAGGCATCCGTTTTCTATTCGATTTCAAATTCCTTTGGATAGCAGACGATACCACTCATATTTTTATGTAACCCATTTTCCGTCAGTTTTATCGCCATGCAGTTGGCCTCGGGAGCATCAAATGGTAGTTTAATTCCAAATTCTTTGGCAGGCCTATAGCCAAATCGTGGATAGTAGCTTTCGTGACCCAATAATATGATGGATCCAAATCCTAATGCTATGGCTTTTTTATGCGCGGTTTCTATCAGAATGCTACCGACACCTTTTCCTTGAAATTCATTTATGACAGCAACTGGTGCTAATGCAAGAGAAGGGTAGCTGTTACCATCATGGCTCAAAATATTAATCTTTGTAAGCAATATGTAGCCGATAATTTTATCGTCAATCTCGGCAACAAGTGACAACTCCGGAACGAAAGCATCAGATTTTCTTAACCGCTCAACTAAATAGTGTTCTCTGTGGTCACTATATTCCTGGTTTTCAAAAGCATTTTTTATTACCTCAAAAACTGCGCTAAAGTCGTTCTCCCTTTCTGTTCTTATAGTCACGTCCATAATCCGTAAAATCCTGTTTGAATTTTCTTGGTTAAAAGTTTATGCCAGCTAATTGCACGGTGTCTTGCAAGCTGGTCCAAGGACGGGTAAAGCATAGAACTTCCATAGGACTACCATAAGGCTATCATAAGACTGCCTGTATTTTATTAATCCTCTTTAGTTTGCTTTTTCAAGTTTAAAAACTTTATCACTATCCCGATTTGGCCCAAATGATACAGGTCGTGATGAATCAGTCCTTCTATAAGATATTTGAATTTGTAACCAGCAGCACATTCCTTTTCTAAATAATCATCGCTTTTGTTTTCAATAAGTTCAATGATTTCTTTTTGGCTATTGTAAAAATCGGCTTTGAGCTTTTTCCATCCGGTTTCTTTCAGGACCTCGTTGGGTAGCCAGTTTTCAGGGCTTTCTATGGTCAAATTTGCGCTTTTTCCGTTCAATTTCAGGATGGTTTCCTTTCGCCAAACCAATATGTGCGAAATTAATTCCGCGACGCTGTGCAGGTCGGATAGCGGTCTCTCAAAAGCCAGCTCGTCCGAAAGGTTGTCTATTTTCTTTTTGAAGTTTTCATCAAGCCATAACTCCTGTTCCTGGATATCCTGAAACTGACTTACAATGTTTTGGATAAGTTTGTTTTCCATTTTCCGCTTGTTGATCCAGCTAAGGTAATGTCTTTTGATGGGTGAGTGATGGAATGCTATATGACAAATCACTCATTTGTTATCATTTGTAATAAATATCTTGAGCCTAATACTTCCCTCCAAGTGGACATTTTCTTTATCCATAAACAAATTCAGGTTTTTTGTAGCGGTCTTCTATTTTTTAGCTTGTTTAGTTTCGTTGTATTTTTGTTGGCTTTCTTCTATTTGCTCCAGTAACGCTGTCCGCACCAATTCAAGAGCGATAGCCTGTTCGTACTTTTCTGTTGGCCGGATAAGAGCAGCTATATCGCCTGTAAATTCATCATCCTGTATTTTGGCCTCCATGTTTTGCAGATATACTTTTTGGGTAGGCGGTTCATCTACTACAAAATCCACGTAAGTATGGTAACATTGCAGCAAGCTTTTTTTGTTAATGTCAGGTACCTGCACCAGTGCCTTGTAGATATCGTATAAATCACGGCCTTTTCTGCGTTGGTATAGTGCCCTCAATTTTGTGCCCAGCAGTTCTTCCAATTGGTAAGTGGTGATGTTGCAAGCACCGGTGAACCACGAGGAGTTTACCTGAAATGGGAATAATGTATAGCCTAATACCGAAAAATGCTCCCTGCAATTGGTTTCCACCTTCAGGCGGAGGTTTTGCACGGGAGGGAATTCTGACTCGAATCGGTAGTGCAGAGTAAAATTGTTTTCTTTCTGCTTGCGGGTCGGGTCACCCAAAAAAGCCAGTCTTTCTCTTAAGCGATCCACGACAGGGCCGAATGGTTCTGCTGAGATTTGCACTAAATCAATATCCTCAGAATAGCGGGGTTGTGGACTTAAATACAATTTGTGCAATGCCGTGCCACCTCTGAATGCAAGGCTTTTAGCAAGAAACTCATCAGAGAAAATTTCAACCAAAGCACGGCAAATAACCAGGTCTTGTTCTACCTGTTCGTTGGTTTGCCAGGGCACCTGATTGCTCCATTCTGTTATATATGCCTGTGGTATCATTCGTCAAGTTCTATTGTAGTATTTATGATTACCTTCCATCTATCATCAGCCGAAAAACCCTTTTCCGGGGCTGATGCTTTCAGCGGTATCCGAAACAAAGGGGAATTGTTTTTTTTCAAAGCCTGGTATAAGGCATTGGCGAGTGTCTGTTTATCAAATATCTTATCCAGCAGATAACCCAAACGTTGCAATGCAGTTACAGGAACGTGCTGCAGCAGGTTTGTATCAAAAGCATCCGGTTGAATACTTTCGGTTAATTCAGCCAAGACAGTAGCTACCCTGTTCATTCCACCTATCCGTTTTGCGTACTGTATCAGGTCGGTGGCTGTCAGGGCTGGATTTGAAATTTTCAAATAGCCGGTTTCTGTTTTTATTGTGGCTAACAGTGGCGAGGGTATTTCTTTTTTGCTGATGTAGTTTATTTTTACCCCTTTCTTCTGCATCGGCCGCAGTACCGGAAAGCCTGTGACCACAAAAAACTCCTGTGGTTGCTGGTGTGATGCCCCATGATAGGCGGCGGCATTTAATAATGCCAGATAATACGGCCGATCCAATTCCTTCATAAAGGCATCTAAAAATAAAGAAGGGGGGAGCATGCCTTTTGACCTGTATTGTGGTGGTATGATCAGGTAATAACCTTTGTGGATCGAAATGATCAACTCTTTATCGACCAGCCGTTTTAATGCGAATTTATTGGCGATATCGGTTTGCTCTGGAAAAGCGCTACGGAACCGGTGCAGGGCAAAAGCATATTTGCCCTGAGCCAACAGGTAGGTTACCCAATCTTCTGCATTTTTATGTTGCCTTAAATCTTTCAATAGAGTATTTTTTTGCGAAAAGTAGTGAAAATCGATGCTTTTCGCAAATATTTCCTCTTTTTTGTGTTTCAAAGATTTTATATTCCTTTCTGTATCATTGACAGCACTAAGCCTTTGATAATAAGATTCTCTCCAGTTTTTAGGCAGCAGATATCACCCATGCCGCCAGCAGCACAACAATAATCCCCAATACTGCCAGCGTTTGGAATTTCAGATCGCGGGAATCGGGATTTTTCAGGCTGGGGTAGAGCGCATAGCCGATGACCAGTCCTCCTAATAGTCCGCCTAAATGGCCGGCATTGTCCACACCGTCTTTCATGCCCGCTGCGAGTTGATAAAGCACATACAGCACCATACTGGGGAAAGCTACGTTGCGCATTTTTGCCTCGGTAAGACTGGTACTCAACACTGCCAGAAATACGCCGAACATTCCGAAAATAGCGCCGGAAGCGCCTGCGCTTATGATATGCGGATGTACAGACATGCTCAACAGTCCGCCGGTGATCCCCGATAACAGATAGGCGGTCAGGAAGCGCGCCCTGCCCAGCAACGGCTCCAGTGCGAAACCGATAAAACCCAGTGTCAGCATATTGGCCAGCAGATGCACGATGCCGATATGGACAAACACCGCACTGATCAGCCGCCACCATTCGCCCTGCCGGATGGCCGGACCAAAATTGCCGCCCCATTCATGGATCACCCTGCTGCCGGGATCCAGCAGGTCGGCGCCCGCGATGCCCATCAGCACAAACACCAGGATGTTCGTGATCAGCAGAAGCGGCGTTATGAAATAACCTTCCACGGGCAGGAATATCTTCAGTGGGTTGTCACGCCTGCCTATCTGAGCGAACCGCCGGGGTGAGAGAATGTCGTGGTAGGGATGCGCAAAATGTAATGGGCGCGTCTGCAATACTTCAATCGCATATTCTTCCGTTACATGCTGGCGGACGTCATGGAAGGCAGCGAGGAAATCCGTCACATTGTCCCTGTTCTTTTTCCGGCCGGAGAGGCTTATTGTGGTATTGTCGCTTCTCACCATCAGATTGCCGCCTTCCCAGCGTACGATCACTTCCTGCACCTTGCCGTTCGTTGCCTTGTCTATATGGGCGATGATTCCGTACCAGCCCAGGTGAATAAGCTTCCAGCGCAGCTGGCCGATCGTTTCCAGCACGGCAATCATGGTCGCAACCAGCGGTGTTTCCTGCAGCGGCAGGGATGTTTTGTAGTGTGTGCCTGTTTTAATACGCATATAGTAATCAATGGCTCCGGCGGCTATATTATGTCCCGCTATGCATTCCAACAGCAATGCTGGCAGGGTTGCCATTTCTGTACGAATTTAGGCAGTATAGTCAGGATATAATTGTTAATCTCATGGCAGGCACGGTTTTATATGCTTATTCCAACACTGCGATCCGGGGGTTATTCATTTTGAATTTAGATAAACTATGAAATTTATTTTTTCTTCGGCGCTCATTGCCAGGGTATTTGTATCGTGTAACGGAGCCGCCTCTTCATCGGACTGGAACACGCATGCCGACACCTCCGCCTCCGCTCCTGTAGAAACCAATAAGGCCAATACAGATTACAAACCGGCTTTTGAGGGCAGACAAGAGCAGCGGAGTGAAGACTGCCACACCCTATGAAGTCACGATCGCTACCAGATCGCTGAAAGCGCTCTGGGGTATCGTATCGCTCCCCAACGGCAGGCTGCTCATCACCGAAAACAAGGGGTAATATGCGTATCGTAAACCCGGTAAACGTCGAGGTAAGCGACCCCATTACGGGTATTCCTGAAGTGGATGACAGGGGGCAGGGTGGTTTGCTGGGCCTGACCTTGGCCCCGGATTTTCCGTCCGGCAGGATGGTGTATTCGGTGTTTTCACGAGGAATTATTATGGTGACGCCAAGGTATTGTTTTAGACGCACGTGCCTCAGCGAACGAGCACAAAATCTCCTTTCAGGCGCATGGCGCCACGGGTCTCGCTGACGCCTTCGATGAGATAAAAATAGGTACCTGCCGGTTGCGGCACACCCTGGAAGTAACCGTCCCAACCCGTGCTGCCGGCATTTCCCTCGTAAACAGGTATACCCCAGCGGTTGAAGATCCTGAACGAGCGGATCATAAAATCGCAGTACACCAAGGGACGCATGAGATCGTTCCTGCCGTCGTAGTTCGGCGTAAAGGCGTTTGGGACAAACAGGCCCGGTTCGGGATCTGCGAAGACCGTGACCGTATCCGTGGCGCTGCATCCCTGCGCGTCTGTGACATGCACCGTAAACGTGGTGGTCTCGGGCGGGGTGATCGTGGCTACGGGTCCGGCAATAGTACTGTCGTCCAGGAACCGGCCCGGAGACCAGCGGTACTGTGCAAATCCGGCAGTAGCGGTAAGGCGGACCGAAGGCGAACTGCAATCGATCGCGTCGCCTGCTGCGCCGGCCGTCACGGTTACCGTGGTACGGGTATCCGTCTCCAGAGTGGCCGTATCTGCACATCCATTGACATCCGTCATGTACAGGGTGACGGTATGTATACCGGCCTGTGCATAGGTATGCTCCACGGAATCTCCGGTGGCGGTATGGCCGTCGCCCAGGTCCCATGTATACTGCGTACCTGCGGAAGCACCTTCATAGACGGCGTGCAGCAACACGCTGCCGCAGCCGGTGACCCGGGCATCTATGGCCACTTCCGGACTGCCGATCCTGATATAGACCGAATCGGAAGCGGTGCACACTTGACGGAACTTTATATCGTCTATGACAAAATCATTTCCGTAAGGGTCCGTGTTCATGTCGAAAATACAGATGTTGGCTACCGTGCTGGTACCGCTGTTCCACTGGAGATGGAACTCCTGCCATTCGCCGGGCGTGGATGAAAGCAGCGTGGGGGCGCCAAGGAGCCTGCCGTTTATAGCAAAGCGCAGCACCGCCGGGCTGGCTTCGTGCGACGACGCAGCCCAGGCAGAAAAGTAATAGTCCGTATTCGGCTGTATATGGATGGTCTGGCACCAGACGCTCATACCGGAAGAGGGTGCCCCGTTCGCTACGAGCATCTGTCCCGCTCCGGTGGTATGATCGCCGAAAGAGGTGAAGCCGTAATAAGCCAGGGAAGGATCGTGTGTTATCGTATAATTACCCTCCAGCAGCAGGCTGGTGTTGCCGCCGCCGCTGCGGTAGGTATAATCGCTGGTAAAACCGGTATTCCCGTTGCTGAAATCTCCGTTAACCACATAATCGAAAGCGGAAAGCGCCTTAACGGTCAGACGATACAGCACAGGCGTATCTCCCATCGCAACCACCGGTTGCAATGCGCCGGGGTCAGATAATCCGGAAACGGGAGTCCATTGTGTGTCGATCACTTCCATACCGGAGGCTTCTATAATTGTGGGTATAGACACGGTGCCGCCGGCGCAGGCGGTGAGTGTATCCGGCAGGAGCATACGGACGCAGGGCTGGGCCGATACCACTCCGGCTGAAAAAAGCAGCATGCAGCCTGCGGCCGCGATGTACCATGCGGTTTTGCCTCTTTTAGTCATAATAGTAGATAAAGCTTACAGATATTCTACAAAAGAAGAGCATGCCCTTTTACCCGGAGGGGGTAAAGGGCATGCATCATTTTTATAGTTTGACAAATCGGAGGGAGCCCGGACTTTGCTGATCCGCTATCTTCAGAAAATATACACCCGGCTTCAGGGCGGATACGTCGATACCGTTGTTATAGGCAACGGCCGTCAGCACCTTACCCGTGAGATCGTAAAGTACCACCCGGTGGTCCGAAGTTATACCGGAGATCAGGAGCGTATTGCCAACGGGGTTGGGTACGACCTTCGGTACCGTAGCGTGGGTATTTTTCGGTACAGCCGTAGGGCCTCCCGCATGCATGCCGGTCAGCACAATGGTATCATTTACCGCATAAGGGCATACCGTATGGATGACCAGTTCCGCATCATACTGTGCAGGCTGCGACGAGGCTACAGCTCCGAAGACGATGCCCACCTGCGCACTGTCGAGCGCTGCAACCGATACGGGTGTGTTGATGACCGTAAATTCGGTAGCTCCCGCTCCCAGCAGGGTTAACCCGATGCCGCCGATCGGCTGGGTAGCTATATAGTTCCGGATAGAAATCCAGATCGTATCTGTGGCTGCCGTAGCGGATGTATTAAAGGTAAGCGAGGATGGATTAATGCTGTCGGCGGCGAAGGTCTGGCGGTATTCATAAGCGCCGACCGAAGGCGGATCGCAGCGGCCGGTTCCGTAGATGTCCGTTGTGATACCGGGATTGGAGGAGCCATAGACCGGCGTCTCACCGGCAACAATGACCGGGCTCCGATACTCCATCTCGAGCGTATCTACGATAGAGTTGGCATTGTACAGCGGCCATGTCGATTGCCAGCCGCTGAGATTCGGATATACGGACGATCCAAACATGAAAGCGCCGGAGGCGCCGTAGTATACGTTATTGTCCATATCCCAGGAAAATCCTGAAGGCGCCTGGAACGCATAGCTCGTGCTGCCGGACCCGGCCTGCACGATGTTGTTCACAAAGGCCATGTTGTCCGCCGAGGTAGTGAACTGGACACCTGCCACATCCGCATTATAGGTCTTGAAGGTGTTGTGGTAAAATTTGATATTGCTGGTCCTGTAAAAGATACCCAGCGCCGATTGCTCGGCAGTCATGTAGTTATTGGTCACCAGCGAAGTATTGAACTGGGTTCCGCCGGCAGCAGAAGGGAATTCAACATACAACGGGACCCGCCAGCTATTGATATAGTTTCCGGAAAGCTCAAAGTCCCATGTGTTGATAAAACGAATGCCGTTTCCATTGAGCGGGGTCGCCATCGCAGTCGTGGGCATTCTCATATTGTCAAAGACGCAGTTTTTCACTTGTACGTCCCTGGTAAATTTCAGCTCCATGAAAGCGCTTGCCTGCTGTGCAAACTCGCAGCTGTCCACGATCAGCGTCTCTGCCGTGGCGTATTCGTCTTCACCGGTCATGGCGATACCTACCGCCCCGCCCCGGAAGGCACAGCGCTTAAAAGAAAGCTGGCTGCCGGGCGTAAGGGAAGGGATTCCGGAAAATGTCTGGCTGGATGCCACAAGCACCACAAACCGGGGATTACCACCGTACCCGGCCGCGTTGGCCGAAACCGAGTCCACGGAGAAGATGCAATTTTCGAAAGAAAGATTGGACGCATTGTCCTTGATCTGTATGGCAGACGTACTGCTGAAAAGTATACCGCTCATACTGTTATTGATATGCATGCCGCGGAACGTTATAAAGGTAGACCCGCGGAAATTGATGGCGCCGGATCCGGAAGAAGTGGGATCCTGCTTGTCAATCATACAATCGGCGGGGTTGCCGGTACTCCCCTGGAAGGTAACAACGGCAGTCGGACCCGTACCGGAAACAGCGTTTATGGTGACGCCTTCATGATAAGTACCGCTGGCAACGGAGAAGACCACATTTCCCGAAACACCGCCGGCATGAAGCGCAGAGACGGCATCAGAAAAAGAAATGAAGTTCGTCGCCCCGGTACCGTTCGGATCGATCGTGTAATTTCCGCTCATCTGGGCGCTTGCCGTGCGGGGCAGGCAGGAAATGAGCGACAATAGCATTAAGTAGCAGTAGTTTTTCATAAAAATTATATTTAGCTTCAAAAGTATCCTGTTGCATGCACCGTAATAATGCCAATTCAAATTCAGCGTGTATTGCGTACGATTCGGGAGGTGAGAATTTAGTTTCGGTAATTTCAGCAGCCGTTTAACGCAGGAGATGAAAATTACCGCGTTCCAGATAAGGCTTGCCGCCGATACTGTATTCCAGCATATAGACATAAGTACCCAGCATCGCCTCCCTGCCCTCAAAACTGCCATCCCATCCCCGGTATTTGTCCTCCGTATAGAAAACACGCTGTCCCCACCGGTTGAAGACGCTGAGCCGGAAGCCCTGCAGCTTCGCCGTATTCCCGAGCACCCGGAATACATCGTTCGTCCCGTCGTTGTTTGGCGTGAACGTATTGGGTACCCAGATATCACAGAATATCTGCTTCACCTGCAGGGTATCTGAAGCGGCGCCGCATTTGTTGATGCCGGTCACCGTATAGGCACCGCCGAGGGTTACCACCAGCCGGCTGTCCGTGCTGCCGTCCGACCATACGAACGATTCGGCAAACAGGGATCGCGGCTGCAGCACGAGCGGCGTTTCCTCACAGACAACGGTATCGGATCCCAGAAAGACCTCGGGATCAGGGTAATGGCTAAGGGTCACCGTATCGCCGCCGGCACACCCGCCGTCCGCAGTCACCTGCACCCAGTATCTGCCGGGCGCCGCAACCTCAATGGCAGCGGTCGTATCGCCGGTGCTCCACAGGTAACGCGTGTTGCTGCCATAGCTGGCATCGAGGACGGCGACTTCGTTGCTGCAGATATCCCTGTTGGGCCCCAGCGAAACTTCCGGCGCGGGCACGGCCGTGACCACGATCGTATCACGTACGATACATCCTGAAACGTTGACCGTCAGTATGTATGTCCCGGAAGCCGCTGTCATGATATGGGAAGCGGTAGCGCCGGTATTCCATGTATATATGGCGCCGGGAACCTCTGCGCCGATCTCCGCCGGTACGAGACTGCAGATCGTGGTATCGGGTCCCAGGTCGAGCGCCGGGGTCGGTACGGCTGTTACCGTTATGGTATCGCTCCCGGTACAACCGTTCCTTTCCTCCCGGAGCCAGAAGCTGCCGCTGCGGTTCACGGTCATTTGCGGACCGGAAGTGCCGTCGCTCCAGAGATAAGCGGTAGCCGGTCCCGTACTCCCGGATAAAATCACCGGCAGGTCTTTATCACATAACACCCTGTCGGGGCCGAGGTCGGTTTCGGGGGGAGGCACCAGGGTCACGGTAATCGTATCTCCTTTTTTACAGCCTGCCGTGTCGGTCAGTTCTACCCAATAGGTACCGGAGCGTGTAACGGCAACCGATCCCGTTGCCGCGCCTGTGCTCCAACGATACGACATGCCGGGAGCAGCGGCCTGCAGCAGGACCGTATCTGAACAGGAAGTTATGTCTGCGCCAAGCTCCATATCCGGCAGCGGCTGTACCGCAACGTATACGGAATCCCTGCCGCTACCACAGAAATGGGAATTGCCTGTAACATCGAGGTGATACCATCCGGAGCCTGCGAGCGGAGTCTGCGGAATAATGGGGTTTTGCTGTATGCTCCGGAACCCGCCCGGTCCCGTCCACTCATACGAGCTGCCATGTACGGACCGCGCGAACAACTGAAGTGGTTCGCCCTCACACACCCTTCCGGCGCTGCTGGCAGCTTTGGCCGATACGCTGTTGTAATTACTGAAATAACCGTAGCTGTTGCCATGCGTGCCTTCATCCAGGATGCTTACATGAAATAACTCCGCGGCATTGGTGATCCGCAGGCTACCGCCCTGCGGCACCTGTGCGGAAAGATTGACCTGAGCCGTTTGCCATACTCCGCCGGTGCCCGGCACGGAAGAGAAAGCAGCCGTCAATGGCACGCCGTTGACAAAAAAGCTTCCCTGGCCCCCGTTCCGGACCATCAGGTTGACGTGCAGCCGGTGATTTAGCGCGCGGACATAGGACACGGTATCGCTGCCGCTGCAATCCATTTGCGGAAGTTGGGTGGCGCCCATTTCACAGCCTGCGCCGGTGAGGTGCCAGACAGCAACAGGCTCGCTGGCGCGTATATAGGTAGATGTCTGCCCGGGCGTTGCGGCCGCGGGAAGGCGGTAGGTGTCTCCCGCATTAATGGTCGCCGTCGCAACCGCGTTGCCATCACGGAATATTGCGGTGTTGTTCCGGGTAGCCGTAACAAACAACTGGTCGCCCGGCCCGTTCAGCAATCCGCTGTTAATGGCGATATACTCGGTGCCCAGCATATCCACAGGCACGATCTGGTCGCCGGTCAAATCTGCGCAACCGCCGGGGTACAGGGAAGACCGCAACAGATCGTCCTTTACGGTGATGGCTACCGGTTTGTCAGCTTCCACCCGGGAACCGGGAAGATGGTCTGCTGCAGCAAGACTGTTTGCCGTAGCAGACCATGTTTGTCCGCTGTTGAGTGTAATGGTAACCGGCACGCCGGCGGTATGACCGCCCTGTAAATTACTGCGTGGCGTTATAACTACCGTGGTGTTATCTTCTGTTGCCACAATATCAAAAGAGCTATACGGCAGGGGGATATACCCCGGCGTATGGTTAGGTACATAGTTTTGTGAAGGAATGTAGAACGTACGACCTAAGGCGTTGGCGCCTTTCAGTGCAAAAATCTCCGGGTTGGCGACGATATTACCCGGCTGTATGCCCAGCACTTCATAATACGCCGAAACCGGAACGTCGGAAACGACCTTCAGCCCGTAGTTCAGCGCAGTAGCCGGCGGCTTGGTTTCCAGCATATCCACATACGCAGTCAGATCCTCCTTATGGATGCTGTTGGCAGGAACCGTTATCGAGATCGGAGGCATCGGAGCGCCGGTAGCAGGTTGTGAGATGGTCACATTAGCAGCACGCGCATTCGTCATGATCACGATGCTGATGGGGCGGTCATTATAATTGCTTGATGCAGAAATCTCCGGGACAGCAAACCAGAACATGGTATCTGTCTGTGCCGGGCATAGCTCCGCCAGGACCATGATAAAGAGTATAGTTATACAGAAACGCATAGCCGCTTTTTTACTTTTTGATCAGGTGCCCGGCATACGTATTATCGCCGTCCGTAATACTCAAAAGATATACCCCTTCGGCCCGGCCGGTCAGGTCCACGGTAAACGTCTGATCGCCAAGCTGCGTCCGGGTTTCCAGGGTCTGGCCCAGCAGATTGGTCAGGCGGAGTGAAGCCTGTTGCAGCGGCTGGCGGACCATCACTGTAAATACACCGTTTCCGGGGTTTGGGTAAATGCGCAGCCTGCTGCCGTCCGCAGCCTCCGGAACCCCGGACGACGGCGCCAGGATGACGGGATAACAGCCGGAAGTATCACTGCAGCCGCCCGTGGTGATCGCCACGGCAAAAAGCCCGGAGGTAGTCGCTGTATAATCCCGGCCGGTAGCTCCGGGGATCATGCGCAGGTTATCATTGCAATCGAGCCACTGGTAAGCCGCATTGTCTTCCTGAGCTGTTAGCACGGGACCGGACTGGGTAACGATCGTGTCTATCTGTCTGATGGAAAGATCGAGATGTACCATGCTATCGCAGTTGCCGGTAGCGGAAGCAAAGATTTCGTCATAACCGCCGGCGGCCGTCAGTGTCTGCGTGCCGAACAGGTAGACGCCGCCCGGACATATCGTGTCCGCTTTCACGGAAAATATCGAATCGCAGGTGCGGAAACCGGCCACAGCGGACCAGGCGCTCGTATCGCCGGGTGCGCATACCGCACGCACATACCAGTCGTAATCACTGGCAGCGCGGAGATTATTCAGCGCATATGGTGTTGCGGAAGCCCAGGCATCGGCGCCTGTGAGCAGCGGATCAAAACCAGGAATGCTGTATCTCACCTGCCATTGGGCGGCTGTACCTGCCTGGGTCCAATCCAGCAGCGCCGTATTGGCCTTTATGTCCGCCGAGCTGAGTGTAGCCGGCGCAACGCAACTTGGCGGAAGCGTATAGTATATTTCCATCCGGATACCATCAGCTAGCTCGGTAGTTCCGTATTCCGTAGCCGGCCCCACTTCGATATTATCAGGAGAATGAAGTGACTTCAGCGTCACTGTTGCTGTGCCAATCGACGAGATATATGGCGTACCTGTTCCCATACGGGACTGACCACCGCCTTCCAGGCGCGCCAGTATACCGATCTTCTGACCGGCCTGAACGGGTATGTTCACTGTCTGGATCACATTAAAGGGCGCATTGGCTATGTATTGCAGCGAAGTGATGTTGGTCGACCAGTTAGGGCCGTCTGCCGGGACTGCGTCGTTAATCCGGATCACATGAATAAACTGTGGTTCGAATCCGTATCCTGCTTCTTCCGGTATCCGCAGGCCGGTAATGGTAAAGTCCACGGGCGCTTCAAACCATACGCCGGGCGTTTGAAAAAAATCGGGGAAGCCGAACAGGTGCGGACCTATCGGTATCATAGTCTGTGACCGGCCTTCAAAGCAGGACATCCCCAGACCGAATCCAAATACATAAACGAATAAACGAAAATATTTAATCTTCATAAACATAAGGGTTATTTAATTCTGAATGACACAGGATCGTTCGTAGGAACAACCTGTTTCAAAATTAAAATAACCGGGAAGGCCTTATGAATACAATTCAGATTTGAGGGATTATACTCCGGAAACGGCCGGCGTCAGTTTAATTCCGGCAATAATCATTTTGCCCGGTCCGCCAGCGTCTGCAACAATTTTTCCTTGTTCCGCCTGGAAACATCCACAAGCGCTCCGTTTTCCATTTCAACAAGATAGCCGTCTTTATGGAGGAACCTGGTGACATAATCCAGATTAATAATATGCGAATTATGGCAGCGGAAAAAATGGTCCGGAGAAAGCTTCTGCTCCATCTGGCCGATATTGCGGGAGACGGTTACCTTTTCATTTTTGACCGTATGTAACTGGCAATAACTGCCCATGCCGGTGACGTGTATGATGTCCTCTTCGTCCAGGAAAATGAATCCGTTCTGGGTAGGCAACTGTATTCTGGTATTGGCATGCGGATTTTCCTTTTCCCGCAGCAGCAACTGTTTGCGGGCGCCTTCCACGGCCATGATAAATTCAGCGGGGTCTATCGGCTTGAGAAGATAATCTATAGCCTTCATTTTCAGTGCCTTAAAAGCATACTCGGAAGACCCGGTAGTAAAAATCACTTCAAAAGCGTTCGTCGGGAATATCTCCATCACCTGCAGGCCGTTCATCACAGGCATATCCACATCGAGGAATACCAGGTCTGGCTTGTGCTGGTTGATGGTTTGCACTGCCTGCAGGCCGTCCGTCGCTATGCCCAGCAGCTCCACATCCGGCGCAAACTGCCGGAGGAGCGCCTGCAGCACTTTTATAGCCGCCAGTTCATCATCAATGATTATTGCCCTGATTGGCTTCATACCCATACTTTATCGGAATGGAAAATACAATAACGGTGCCGTAGGGATCACCTTCCGTATTGTACTTATCCTCCACTTTGTAATAATAATCTGTTTTATGTTCACGATGCAACAGTTGCAGGCGTTCCTGCGTGATCGTAATACCGAACGAATTGTGACGCAGGCGGTTGGCATTGATAATTGCCGACTGTTGCCGCCCGATCCCGTTATCGTCCACCGTACAAAAAAGAACGTTTCCCGAACGGGTAAACATCAGCCGTATATACCCATCCCTGCCCTTCAGATGCATGATACCGTGCTTTATTGAATTCTCAATAAAAGGCTGGATCAGCATGCTGGGCAAACTTACTAATGAAACGTCAATATCCGGATCAACCACGATATCGTAGGTAAATTTACGGGGGAAGCGGATCATTTCCAATTCCAGATATTTTTTCAGCAACTCCGTTTCCTGCCCCAGCGTCACCTTTTTCTGCCGGCTCAGCTCCAGGGACAACCGCATCAGCCTTGCAAAACGGGAGATGATAGAAGCTGCATCAATCTTGTCTTCTTCCAGTACCGCTGCCTGTGCCGTATTAAGTATATTGAAGATAAAGTGCGGACTAACCAGTTGCACCAGCGCCTTCTGCTGGCTTTCTGCGAGGTCCAGCTGCAACTGATTGTTCTTTTTGATCTTATGCACCCGCCTTTTGAAAATCAGCCAGGCCAGGCCAAGCATCAGCAGACCGATGATCGCGGGAAACCACCATTGCTGCCAGAAAGCGGGAGAAATTTCAAAATTATACTGTGCCGCCGGCTCCAGAAAATTCCCAAGTGCATCGCTCACCTGAACTACAAAGGAGTAGCTGCCGGGAGGCAGGTTATTGAAAGCCGCCTGGCGTTCTCCGGAAGTCTGCCATTCCTGATCAAATCCCTTTAACTTATACCGGTAGCGCTGCTGGGGTCCGTGGGCAAAATTGATACTGTTATATCCTATCTTTACCTCGTTCTGATTGTACGCGAAATAGCCCTTGCTATGGATATCCCGGTCCTTATTATTCACTTCTACCGACAGGATCCGCACACCGTCTGAAGTAAGGGGATTATAAAGCCTCGCCAGCTCTATCGTCACCAGATCGTCGATCCATTTAAAATACAGCCAGCCGTTCACCACGGCCATTTCATGGACATCCAGCGTTGGTAGCCCGAACCCTTCGCTGAAGTGACGGATACGAAAACTGTCGTTTTTGTATACCACCCTACTGATCCCCTTATTGGTACCCAGCCAGATCGTATCCTTGTCCGACCACATCCTGTTGATGATGGGTGTGATTAGACCGTTACCGGTATTCAGGATATGCAGCTTGCTGCCGGCATGAAGAATGAGCCCGTTATTCAAGGTTGCGACCGCCAGCAACCCTTGCGGTAATTTTCTGACAGATACGATGCGGTCATAAAAAATCTTATGCTGCCGGCCCATGTCATGCAACCTGCCGTTTTCATACACATAAAGTCCTTCGATCGTTCCCAACCATATACGACCGCTGCTGTCCCCTGCTATTGAGATAATCCTTTTGGGGAGCTCAATGGTTCTGGGAGGCCCCGTTGAGGAAAGGTCATACTCATGCAGCAGCGGATACGCAATTGCTGCAGTATAAATACGACCGGGCGCTACCGGCAGGAGGAGCCGTTCTTCCGCCGGATGAAAACGCCACCGTTTGCCTTCAGGTATATAAAATCCCTTCGTCGTCGTACCGACCACCCCACCGTCTGCCTGAAAAGCAAAGCTGACGAGCATCTCTCCGTCCGTTACCGGGATGTTGATCTGCGATTCATAATTGCCGCTTCTGTACAGATGGATCTGCCCGGATTGGAAACCGATGAATGCGGTACCGTTATTCTGTTCGATAAACGCGATGCGGCCCGGTCCCGGCCTGCGAAAAGCGCGGGCAGGATGCGCGTAATACAATCCGCTTTCCATCGTCGAAAACCAAAGTCCCTTCTGGATGTCCTGATGAATACAGGTAACGGACAGGTCTTTCTTGTACACCCGCTCCAGGCGCAATCCGGAGGCTTCCAAGTGATAGATGATCGCACCACCGCGTTCAAAGCCGACAGCTATCCGGCCTTCATCCAGGGACGTAATGGACAGGACATTTTTATGTAAAAGCACCTCCCCCTGTTTCTTCCTGTCCTTGAAGATCAGGATCCGGCGCCCGATACAAAACAGCTCATAACCTCCTGCACCGACAAAGTAGAGCTTGCGGATATACCTGGTATCACGGTCGAACCTGATAGAATCTGTATAACGCGTACCATCTTTCCAGGTAATAAACACCGGATGTTTTTTCCCGAGTAATCTGTCCTCATCCAGTATATAGAAGTAAAAATCCCGTGACAGGTCAAAATGAATACCTTCGGGATCCGTCTGCTGCGTGATGCTGCCATCCGGCAATACCAGGCAATTGCCCAGGCTGTTATTGTAATTGATCCAGAGGCTGTCCCCCCGTTCGGAAAGCGCATCGATCACCAGGTATCCGGACTGCGGGTACTGGGCAGATATGCGGTCGTTGTGCGGGTAGGCTGACAACTGCCCGTTGTCGTATATTGCGATCCGCCCCTTCAGCCCGCTGAAGTATATCCTGCCGGAAGGAGCCTCGTAGATACCGAAAGCGGGGTTGATGATCGTCCCTTCCTTAAGGCGCATTTCCTGGAACGAATACCCGTCATATCGTACGATGCCCCTGTCTGTGGCCGCCCAGAGGTAGCCCGATTTATCTTCCAGTATCTGGTAGATTTCATTGCTCGGCAACCCCTGATCCACCGATATATGCTTTAGAAGCAGCTCCTGCGCCGGTATACGCCCCGGCAGCAGCAGGCAGCACAGCAACGGCATGATAACACGCCGGCAGATCGTTACAGGTAGCACAAAGCAGGTTGTCATCCGGTACATATTTGTCAAGCTGGCTTTAAAAGTAGAGAATAATGTGATACAATATATCGAAGTCACAGGCGCTGGAAGACATACAACGAAGGACTAAAAAGCACTTTTGTATAACCAAATCAGGATTTATTCTTTAACCTGTATCGTTATTTTAGGACGGGTCACTGGGAATCTCCGCCGGGGTAACTAAAGGGTAACTAAGGGTCTACTAAAGGTCTGCCAAGGGTCTGCCGGATAAATAATCCCGGAGAAAGCATAAGGTAACATATCATAATATGGTGATTCTAATCTGTTTTTAATGTTGGGGCAACCCACTTCTAATCTACACTTGGGCTGCTTCTAATACAGTCGCTATAGCTTTGCTGTTCAAATGATTAGGCAGCAGCGAAGCAGGAAGGTATGGATATATAAAGCCGGAAGTATCATAACACTGATACTTGTGTGCTCCGGTATATTATCTGCGCAAACCGGACAGCCGGATACTGTGTTACTGACACGGAAACAGGCAGAAAAAATATTTCTTGACAGGAACATACAATTGCTTGCCGGGAAGCTGGATATCCGCCAGGCAGAGGCGCGTATCCTGCAGGCACGTCTCTGGCCCAATCCCAGGCTGACCGTAGATGAGATCAATCTTTGGGCTACCCCGGGACAACTGTCTATGGGGGAAGAGCTACCGCCGCTTTTTAATAACGGCTTTGGTAAAAACCAGCAGATCTCTGCCCAACTGGAGCAGGCGCTCATTACTGCCGGCAAGCGAAGAAAGCTGATCGCTATCGAAACGGTATCGCGCGATATGGCGGCCGCTTATTTTGAAGAGCTGGTACGTAATCTTAAAATCGAATTCAGGAACCTGCTTACGGAATTGCAATACCTGCAGTTGTACCAGGATGTCTTTGCCCGCCAGATACCGGAGACCGAAAAGTTGCTTGCTGCCTATGAAAGACTGGTACAAACCGGTAACATCAACAGGGCAGACGTAGTGCGCCTGAAAGCCCTCGTGCTCGAGTTGCATGACGAATACAACGAGCTGCATAAGCAGGTGAACGCAATACAAAAAGAATTGACGGTGCTGCTGAGCTTCCCCCCCGGTACGCACATCCGGCTGGCAGCCGATGATTTTGTACCGGATACCGCACCTTATGAAGTCTTGTCCTTACCCGAACTGGCAGGCCGGGCGCAGGCCAGACGGCCGGATCTCCTGCTGGCACAACTGGAATCGGATCATGCCGGTAAAACGTTATCCTATGAACTGGCCAACCGGGTGCCTGATGTCACGGTGTCTGCCGGGTACGACAGAGGGGGCAATTTTATGTACAACTTCGTAGGCTTTGGTCTGGGGCTTGACATACCGGTATTCAACCGTAATCAGGGAAATGTGAAAGTGGCAAGGATAGGCGTTGAAAAAGCATCATTGCTGGAAGAAGACCGGAATCGCCGTGTGGAAGCGGAAGTGCGGGAGGCATACCTGAATCTGCTTGCCGGCATGCGCTTTTATAAGCGGATAGATGATGACTACGAGCCGGAATTAGACCGTTTGCTCCGGGGGTATACCGGCAATTTCAGCGAGCGGAATGTGAGTATGCTTGAGTTTCTTGATTTTCTGGATGCATTCCTTGAGAATAAAAAAACCATGCTGAATGCCAAACGATCGCTCAACCGGGCGATTGAAGAGCTTAAATATGCGGTGGGTGATGAATTGTAATACCGTAGGGGCAACCCTTGCGGTTGCCCAACGAATGAATAATGGTAGGGGTAATCCTGCGTGATTGCCCATTCGTGATTGCCCGCATTTTGATTGAAAAATTAAAATTGAACATGTTCAGATGAAGATCGTATATCGTAGATCCGTGTACAGCCTTCCCGTATGGGTTACCTTGTTGTTCTTATGCGCGGGATGCCGGCAGCAGGAGGAAATAGCGCCGCCGCCCGGGCCGTACTGTGTCGGGAAAGCGCTAAAGGAGAAGATTAACATAGATACGGTGGCTGAAATACCGGTCACGGAGTCGCGCAGGCTGACCGGAGAAGTGGCTTATAATCCCGATAAAGTGCTTCATTACGTGAGTCTGGTGAGTGGGGTGATTATGCGCGCGGATTTTACGCTCGGTGACTATGTGAAAAAAGATCAGGTGCTGGCAGGTATCAAGAGCGCGGAACTGAGTGGTCTGGAATCCGAACGGAAATCGCTTGAGTCGAGACTGTCTGTGGCGCAACGTAACGTAAGTGCAGTGCAGTCTATGTATAATGATGGGATTGCCTCCGGCAAGGATCTGCTCGAAGCGGAGAGTGAAGCGCAGATTCTCCGGGCAGAACTGGAAAAGGTCAGGACAAATCTTTCTTTTTTCAGCTCATCCCCGGAACCCGGCGTATTCCTGATCAGAGCGCCGGCTTCAGGTTTTATTGTTGATAAACGTATTACCCCGGGGATGCAGGTGTCCGGCGGCAGTGAGCCGCTGTTTACCATTTCGGATCTTGCCAATGTCTGGGTAACGGCTAATGTGTATGCCGGTGACCTGGCATATGTAAAGGAAGATATGCCGGTGCAGCTCCATTCGGTTGCGTATAAAGAGGACGTGTTCTCCGGTACGATAAAAGCATTGTCGCAGGTGTTTGATGCGGAAGAAAAAGTGTTGAAGGCGCGTATTGTGATGGATAATCCGGGGCTGAAGCTTAAGCCTGGAATGTTCATTGATGTTGTCGTGAAAAAGGAAACGGGCGGACAGGCGGTAGGAGTGCCGCAGAAAGCCCTCATTTTTAATAATAACAGACATTACGTCCTTGTTTGGCGTTCGGATTGCGACATAGATATCCGGGAGGTTGAGATAGCAGCGCAGAATAATGGTACTGTGTTTGTCGGATCGGGCCTTGCCTCCGGAGAGCGGATCATTTCCCGCAATCACCTGCTGATCTTTGAAGCGTTGCAGAGCAGTAAAAAGTAAAAGGCCTTAAAACGAGATACGTGAAAAAATTTGCTGAAAATATTGTTGCCTTTTCTCTGAAAAATTCCGTTCTGGTATTTTTTCTGACGGGTATACTGCTGATCGCGGGGATTGTAGCTTATATACATACGCCTATCGAAGCCTTTCCGGATGTGACAAATACCCGTGCGCGTATCATTACACAATGGCAGGGACGAAGTGCCGAAGAGGTAGAGAAGTTTGTAACTCTGCCGATCACAAAAGTGGTAAATACTATTCCGCGGAAAGCAGAGGTGCGTTCTATCTCGCTATTTGGTCTGTCTGTGGTTACTGTCATATTTGAGGATGGCGTAGAAGATTTCTATGCCCAGCAATATACCGCCAACCGGATTCAGTCGGTAAAACTTCCGGATGGCGCAGATGCAGAGATCGAACCGCCTTATGGCGCCACGGGTGAGATCTTTCGCTATGTGGTGAAGAGCGGGCGGCCTATCCGGGAGATTACCGCGATTCAGGATTGGGTGATTGAGCGGGAGCTTGTTGGTGTGCCGGGTGTGGCCAACGTGGTCAGTTTTGGCGGTGAGGAAAAAGTGTATGAGATCAAAGTGAATCCCACCCAGCTCGCCAATTATGATCTTTCACCGCTCGATGTTTTTGAAGCGGTTTCCAAAAGCAATATCAATGTCGGGGGAGATGTGATACAGAAAGGTGACCAGGCTTATGTAGTCCGGGGAGTCGGGCTGCTTGAAAGCGTGGCCGACATTGAAAATATTTTGATTGAGGTGAAAGGCGCTTCGCCAATACTGGTAAAGCATGTGGCCAGTGTTTCTACCTCCGCCAAACCCCGGATGGGACAGGTGGGGCTTGATGATGAAGATGATCTTGTGCAGGGCGTTGTGATCATGCTGCGGGGTGAAAATCCTGGAGATGTCATTGCCCGGCTTAAAGAAAAGATCGCAGAATTGAATGAGCGTATCCTGCCCAAAGATGTGCGCATAGAGCCGTTCCTCGACCGTACGGAGTTGGTGAATGCCACGGTAAAGACGGTTTCCAAAAACCTGGTGGAAGGCATCGTACTGGTATCGGTCATTGTGTTCATATTCCTGTTTAACTGGCGTACGACCGTTATTGTGGCTGTTGTGATACCGTTGTCGTTCCTGTTTGCCATTGTGATGCTGCGAATACAGGGGCTTCCCGCCAACCTGATCTCCATGGGGGCGCTGGATTTCGGACTGCTGCTGGAAGGTACGCTGGTTATTGTAGAACAGATCGTTGTGGATCTTGAGCGCAGAGCCCACCATCTTGGTATGGCGAGATTCAATCGGATGTCGAAAATGGGGATGATCCGGAAGAGTGCTGGTAAGGTCGCTGTATATGTTTTCTTTGCGCAGATCATCCTGATCGTGGCGCTGATGCCGATCTTCTCGTTCCAGAAGGTGGAGGGGAAGATGTTTGCTCCGCTTGCCTTTACACTGGGCTATGCATTGCTG
Organism: Flavipsychrobacter sp.; assembly: GCA_037190845.1. GTDB lineage: Bacteria > Bacteroidota > Bacteroidia > Chitinophagales > Chitinophagaceae > JBEBVQ01. The sequence goes on from JBBCJI010000031.1 coordinate 39,885, forward strand.
GGGTCGCTGCTGCTGAGTCTTACATTCGTACCTGCGCTTTGCAAAGTAATGCTCAATAAGAATATCCGGGAAAGGGAAAATGCGATTGCACGGTTTTTTCGTGAAAATCTTTTCCGGTTGTTTCTCTGGAGTTCCCGGAGGCGCAGGCTGGTTATATCCGGTTTTCTGGTATTGCTTGTGGCGTGTGTGGTGCAGTTTATGTTCTATGGTTCGGAATTTATTCCCAAGCTCAATGAAGGCGCTATATACGTGCGGGCTACTTTGCCCAACAGCATCAACCTGGATGAGTCTGTCCGGCTGACGCGCGAGATGAAGGAAAAATTGCGATCGTTTGATGAAGTAAAGTTTATGCTTAGCCAGACCGGTCGTCCGAATGATGGCACGGACCCCACCGGTTTTTTTAATATCGAATTTCATATTCAGCTCTATCCGCAGGAGGAATGGAAAAGGAAAATCTCGAAGGACGACCTGATTGTTGAAATGAAGCAGGCGCTGGAAGTTTATCCCGGTACAACATTCGGATTCAGCCAGCCGATACAGGATAACGTGGAAGAATATGTGGCCGGCGTGAAAAGCTCGCTGGTAATCAAAATATTCGGAGACGATCTGTTTGAGCTGGAACAACTGGCCGATCAGGTGACAGCTTCGATCAGTACAGTGGACGGGATTGAGGATATTAATGTTTACCGCAACATCGGTTTGCCGGAGCTGCGTATCCGCCTGTCGGATCACCGGATGGCGCGGTATGGTGTGTCTGTAGCAGATGCGCAGGCGGTGGTCGAGATGGCCATCGGCGGGAAGGCAGCCTCTGTATTTTATGAGAATGAGCGCATGTTTGATATTCGTGTCCGTTTTCAGAAAGAATACCGTGATTCGGAAGAGCAGATCGGTAATCTGCTGATACCGGCAATGGACGGCCATAAGGTGCCCCTGAAAGAGATCGCAGACATCGGTGTGATCACCGGGCCCGCATTTATATACCGCGAGGGTAGCAGCCGTTATATCGCGGTAGGGTTCAGCATCCAGGGACGTGATCTTGGAAGCACAATCGCTGAAGCCCGGAAAAAAGTAGCAAGGGAAGTGACGTTGCCACCTGCCAATAAAATGGTATGGGCGGGTGAATTTGAAAGCAAGGAGCGTGCTACTGGTCAGCTTGCAGTGATTGTACCCGCGGCGTTGATCATGATCCTGTTCCTGCTTTATATGAATTTCGGCAGTCTCAAGGATACGCTGATTGCTGCCAGTACGATACCATATGCTTTTATCGGCGGCTTTCTTTCGCTCCTGATCACGCAGACTGTATTTGGTATTTCTGCCGGTATCGGTTTTATCATCCTGTTTGGAGTGAATACGATCAATGGCATTATCCTGATAGCGGTGATGCGCGAGAATCTGAGGCGTGGCATGCCGCTGCATGAAGCAATTTCCAGTGGCGTATATAGCAGGATCCGCCCGATTGTGATGATTGCGTTGATGGGATCACTCGGGCTGCTGCCAGCCGCTTTGTCTTCAGGTATGGGATCTGAAATACAAAAACCGCTGGCCATCATGATCGTAGGAGGGCTGCTGATCTGTATGATCCTGAGCCTCACAGTGCTCCCGCAGGTGTTTTACCGGGCATATCGTAAAATAGTCTGAATCACGGATTAGGCGGATTAAGGGATTCCATGGATTAAATCCGTGCCATCTATGTAATCCGAATAAATCCGTGATGCTGACAGAAAAAACCGGATTATGTATCATACACAATCCGGTTTTTATTACCCTATCCCCGCTACGCTGCCGCTCAACGGCGGTGCTTCTTCATTCGCCGGGGGATCTTCGTACGGTCTTTTACCGATCAGGTGTTCCAGATCATCTTTAAAGAGTACTTCTTTTTTCAGGAGCTCTTCTGCAATCACGGTTACAGATTCGATCTTTTCAGATAATAATTCTTTGACGCGGTTATATGCTTTCTCTATGAGTTTGCGGACTTCATCATCAATCAGGCGGCCGGTCTCTTCTGAGTACGGTTTGGTGAAGTTGTTTTCACTTTGCGGATCATAGAATGAAATATTGCCGATCGTGTCGTTCATGCCGTAGACAGATACCATTGCATAAGCCATGCGTGTAACGTGCTGCAGATCGCTCAGGGCACCGGTAGATATTTTACCGAATACGAGTTCTTCGACCGCGCGTCCGCCCAGAGACATGCACATGTCGTCCAGCATATGATCGGTATTGCGGATGTACATTTCTTTCGGCAGGTATTGCGCATAACCCAGGGCTGCCACACCACGCGGTACGATCGTTACTTTCACGAGCGGGTGTGCATGTTCCAGGAACCAGCCTGATACAGCATGTCCGGCTTCGTGGTAGGCAATCACTTTTTTCTCATCCGGGGAGATAATCTTGTTTTTCTTTTCCAGGCCACCGATCACACGATCGATCGCATCGTTGAAGTCGCTCATGTCGACTTCGCTTTTCCCTTTCCGGGCTGCGATCAGCGCTGCTTCGTTACAGATGTTGGCGATATCGGCGCCTGCAAATCCGGGCGTTTGTACGGCCAGCTTGGAGATGTTCAGATCTTTGGAGATCTTGATCGGCTTCAGGTGTACTTCAAATATCTTTTCGCGTCCTTTTACATCAGGGATGTCGATGGATATCTGCCGGTCGAACCGTCCGGGACGCAGCAAGGCGCTGTCCAGTACATCGGGGCGGTTGGTGGCCGCCAGGACAATGATGCCACTGTCACCGCTGAATCCGTCCATCTCCACGAGCATCTGGTTCAGGGTGTTTTCCCGTTCGTCGTTGCTCATCACCATGTTCTTGCCACGCGCACGGCCGATCGCATCAATTTCGTCTATGAATACGATACAAGGCGCTTTCTCCCGGGCCTGCTTGAAGAGATCGCGGACACGGCTTGCGCCTACGCCGACAAATAACTCTACAAAATCCGAACCCGACATGGAGAAGAACGGCACCTGGGCTTCACCGGCCACGGCCTTGGCCAGGAGGGTCTTACCTGTACCTGGAGGACCTACCAGCAATGCTCCCTTCGGTATCTTACCCCCCAGCGCTGTATATTTTTTGGGGTTTTTGAGGAAGTCAACAATTTCCATCACCTCGACCTTGGCTTCATCCAGCCCGGCTACATCGTTGAATGTAATATTGACCTTTGTGCCTTTTTCAAACAACTGGGCTTTTGATTTCCCGATATTGAAGATACCGCCGGCACCGCCACCAGGTGCACCGCCACCCATTTTTCGCATAATGAGGAACCACATGGCCAGGAGGAAGATCACAGGAAGCAGGAACGAACCGAGTATATCGCGGAGGAAACTGCCCCGCGGCTCATAGATCACTTCAATGTCGCCGATTGCCGGGTTTTGTTCCTGTGCCGCTGTCAGCTCACGTTGAAACTGATCTACCGTGCCAATCCGGAAAGTATAAGCCGGTGTTTTCGAGTTGGTGAACAGAGGAGATCTGTCAGTCGTTGGTGTTGCACTGCTGTTGTCGGTGAGGAATACTTCCACTTCACTGTTGTTGACAACGATCAGCTTTTTTACCAGTCCTTTATCCAGGTATTTTGTTTTGAATTCATAGAAACTGTGCTGGCTGCTGTTACTGCTGGTGCCGGAACCAAAGAACTGGACGCCGATCAGTATCAGGAAGATAATGCCGTATATCCAGTATATATTAAAACGTGGCCCTTTGCGCGGAGGTTGATTCTCAGGTCCTGCAGGAGGGCCGGGCCGTTGTTTGTTGTCTTCCATTTTCGTCGTTACTTGTTTTGTTTATTGTTGTATCGGGCCTTTTTTTGTTAAGCTGCCGGAAAATAAAAAATAGTGACCGGCATATGCTAATCATTATGCTCTAACCGTTCGGCATCTGCCCAAAGACTTTCAAGATCATAGAACTTCCGGTCTTCCCGGTTAAAGATATGAACAACTATGTTTACATAATCAACAAGCGTCCACTGTGCCCCCTGTTCGGTATGATAAGGTTTTTCGCTGCATTCCTTCCATACCTCTTCCATTACATGATCTGAAATTGCTTTGATCTGTATATGGGTCTGGGCTTCACATAAAATAAAAAAATCGGCAACCGCTTCGTCTATTTTTTTCAGATTCAGAGAAACAATGGCGTGTCCTTTTTTCTCTTTAATAGCTTCCAGGATCGTTTTAAAAAGTTTGCTGTTTCGCGTCAGCCGGGTTGATGCTTTCTTTCGTCCCTGTAATGCAGTGATTATTTTCTCCAAATTACTTTCAGTTCTGTTTTGTTTGGTAATATCTTTACAATTCAATCAAAGTTATAAAAATCTTTTGTCACTTAACGCACACGTTTTGATAGATGCGCCTGTTATTGAACTGGATACCATTGATAGTACCAATAACTATGCCATGCAGTTGATTGATGCCGATACGGCACAACCCGGCCTGACAATAACAGCACGGGAGCAAACACAGGGTAAGGGTCAGCGGGGCAGGGTCTGGGAGGCTGCTTCCGGAGATAATGTGCTGATGAGTATTGTTTTAGCGCCTCATCAGACGGCAGATCAGCAGTTTGCCTTTCTGACAGCGGTGGCCGTTGCCGTTGCAGATAGTCTCCTGGATGTTTATGAGCATTGGGATATCCGTATCAAATGGCCTAATGATATTATTGTCAATGACAAAAAGGCAGCGGGTATCCTGATCGAAAATGTATTGAAGGGCGGCGCCTGGGCATATAGTGTGGTAGGGCTTGGCTTAAATGTTTTGCAATCTGAATTTCCGTCATCACTCCCTCATGCCATATCCCTGCGTATGGCTTCGGGAAAGGAATTCGGGGTGCGTGATCTTGCATTGCAGATCCGTGAGCGTATCCTGATGTATACCTGTCAGGAGGATATGAATGTTTTATTCGACCGGTATAATCAATATCTGTATCGCCGTTCGTACAGGCAACGGTTTGTGACAGGCGAAACGGTCTGGAACGGTACAGTGGTAATGGTAACGAAAGATGGTCTTCTTGAAGTGCAGCATGAAGATGGCTCCCTACGCCGGTATAGTCATGGGACGGTTACATGGCAATGGTAGGGGCAACCCTTGCGGTTGCCGAATGAACGGGGACACATGATGTTTGCATAACGAGGGCAACCGCAAGGGTTGCCCCTACCATCCCTGTTCCGCCCAGTTGCTGATGATCTGCCATCCGTGTGCTGTACCGATGGATTCCGGGTGAAACTGGATGCCGGTACAGGGATAATGATCATGCACGACTGCCATGACGGCATGATCGTCTTCTGCATAGGCAATACTTTGCAGACCGGTACCTTCCAGTTGATCTATTATCAGCGAATGATATCGCATTCCCTCAAACGAGTTAGGGATATGTTCAAAGAGCGGATGTCCCTGATGTACAATACTGCTTGTTTTGCCATGCATCGGATAAGCCGCATGGGTGAGCCGTGCGCCGAAAAACATGCCCAGCGCTTGATGCCCGAGGCAGATACCGAGTATCGGTATGCGATTGTGAAAATGACGGATCGCTTCCATCGAAACGCCTGATTGCAGCGGTGTGCCGGGCCCGGGTGAGATGATGATCCTGGACGGCGATAATTGTTCCAGCTCCGCCACGCTTATCTCATCGTTCCGGATTACTTTGCACGTATGGCCGGTCTGTACAAGATAATGATACAGGATATAGGTAAAGGAGTCGTAGTTATCAATCAGCACCCACATAGTCTGCCAGCTTTTGATTGAGGCCCGCAAAAAAGGCTTCAATTTCGATGAAAACATCCTGCGCGATGGGCCATACGGCGCCAATGCCATCGAATGCCCACGGTGCAACAGGGAGCAGATACATACAGGAATAGGAGTTGTCGTACAGGTCAGACGGGATCAGGAGCGCCCGGTCAGCCAGCCAGAGCAGAGAACTGCAGATGATCATACCGGCAAGTACATACAAAACGCCACCGGCCAGGCTGTTCAGCCATCCCAGCAGCAGCGTTCTGAATGTTTTTTCGATAATATTGGCCAGTGTACGTATCAGGTACATGGCGCCCAGGAACAGGATCAGGTAGCTGATCAGCAGGCCCCACGAGGAGGTGATGATACTTTTTTCGGCAAGAAAAGCAGCCAGTGCATGAGACAGCTTCAGGGCGCAAACGGTACCCACCAGCACGGCGAGCAATGAAAACACGGCCACGATAAATCCCTGGCGGTAACCGCGGATGAAAATCAATACAAGGATCGCTAAGATGGCCAGATCGAGTAACACGAGGTGAATTATGAGTTATGAGTTATGAATGATGAATTGTGGGATTAACTCATCATTCGTGACTCATCATTATTGTAACAGCTTTTTTACCGTTTCTGAAATGGCTTTGCCATCTGCCTGCCCGGCCAGTTGTTTGGTGGCAGTGCCCATTACTTTGCCCAGGTCAGCTACCGAGGTTGCGCCGGTCTGTGCAATGATCTCCTTTAACGCGGCTTCCAGCGCTTCCTGCGACAACTGGGTGGGTAAGAAACGTTCCAGAATACTGAGTTCTTCCTGTTCTTTCTGGGCCAGATCGGGCCGGTTCTGTTTCGTGAAAATGTCCAGCGAATCACGGCGTTGCTTGGCCATTTTCTGCAGCATCTTTACCTCGTCGGCTTCTGAGAGTGTTTCTTTGGCGCCTTCAGAGGTCTTTTCGATCAGTATGGCCGCTTTGATGGCACGCAATGTACGTAAAGCTGCTTCATCTTTTGACCGCATGGCATCCTTCATCTGCTCCATTACCTTTTGTTCCAATGACATAGCGTATGTGTTTGGGCACAAAAGTAATAAAGAGTTATGAATGATGAATGATGAATGATGAATGATGAATGATGAATGATGAATGATGAATGATGAATGATGAATGATGAATGATGAATGATGAAAAAACAGGAGAAGTTACGCTATTTAGTTCATAACTCATCATTCATCATTCATAACTATTTTTTGGTGGTGCGGTTCCACAGGCTGATGAAGAATCCGAGTACCATGACGATGATGCCCAGCCAGAGTACGTTAATATATGGGAATACAATGGCTTTGAGTACGATGTAATCATCTTTGGGGTCGAGTTGTTTCGTGAGCAGTACCGCAGCGTCTTCTTCGGGAATGATATTGGCAAGCTGCACAAACAACCCCGTTGCTTTGGAGGTATCTTCCACAACGTCAACGCCTTCTGCCCGAAGGATAAAGACCGGTTTCAGGTCGTGGAGATAACCGCTGACATCGTACACTTTCAGATCGGCGCTCACAGCGCCGAGGTCGGTGGCATGTACGGTATAGCGTGCGTTATCCACCCGTTTGTTGAATCCGTTGAAGATAAGATATCCGTTGTCGAAATAAACGGTATCTCCCTGCTTTACCTTGTGCTCTTTATAGCTGCCGGTATCGGTTCTTTTGGCGGGATCAATCACGGAGGTGACATAGGTAAAGATATCCCGTGTCAGATAATGCCGTGATGCAGGGTTGGCGATCAGCCCTTCCTGTCCTTTGGGGTTGACAAAGGCGTCGGGGTAGAGGGTGAACGATTCTTTCAGTTCATTGGTTACCGTGTCGCGGCGTTCGTAATATACTTTGTAGAAGGTCCGCGGGTCGGTGGGCGAAACGGAATCTCCCTTGTATGTCGCCGTATAAGGACCCATCACTACGGGGGTGTTGCGGAATAAAAGCACATTCTCCCGGCTCTCCATAGCATTTTCCGCCATGGTCGGCTTACCGAAATCCATAACAAGTCCCAGGGTGTTGAGGGAAATGACTTCTTTTTTGTAGGATGAAAGCAGGATGCCCACGAGCACCAGGCCGAATCCGAGGTGTGTGATCGCTGCGCCTCTTTTTTTGAAGGCGCCTTTCTGTACGACAACGGCATAATGGATGCTGGCCACCACTGTAAAGCAGGATGCGAACATCAGCAGGGCATATTGCCATGCATCTATCTTCATGGCTGTGCTGATCAGCAGGGAGAAGATCAGGGATACCAGTGCAATGAATCCGAGTTTGCGTCCGAGCGTCCGGGTATCTGATCGTTTGAAGCGCATGTACAGCGCCGCGCCGCTCAGGAAAGCAATGATGAGTGCTACCCACAGCTGGATGCTGTTGTACCAGCTTACGGGGTCTACAGGCGGGGCTATGTCTTTTTTGACGATCAGCTTCGCCACTGGCGACCATACGGGTATTGAGGTGCTGATGATGATCTGGAGCGCCGACAGGAGCAATACAAACGAGCCGATGAACATCCAGAATTCGCGGGAGGAAATTTCTTCTTCCGTTTTTACCCTTGGGAGTTTCTTCCAGCGTGCGGCCAGTAAACCAATGCTGATACCCAGTATGACGGCGATCACGGCCACGAGATGCCAGGTCAGCGACTGCCCTTCACCGGTAAACGAGTGGACGGATGTGTCGCCCAGGATGCCGGTACGGGTAAGAAATGTAGAATACCAGATCAGGACGTAGGTGATAATGAAGAAGGTTAAGGTTGTGATCAGCGTGCGTCCGGTAGCCTTGAATATGATCAGGGTATGCAGGCCGGCGATCAGTGTCAGCCACGGTACGAGGGAGGCATTCTCTACAGGATCCCATGCCCAGTAGCCGCCGAAGGTAAGCGATTCGTAAGCCCAGGCGCCGCCCATCATGATGCCTGTGCCCAGCGTAGCGCCGGCAAACAGCGCCCAGTTGCGCGCCGGTTTGATCCAGGATTGGTAGTCGCCCTTCCACAACGCGGCAATCGTATAGGCAAAGGGTGGGAGGGTAGCGGCGAAACCGAGGAACAATACAGGCGGGTGGATCTGCATCCAATAGTTTTGAAGGAGTGGGTTCAGGCCGTTGCCGTCTTCGATAAACTGCATGTAATTGGCCTGTGAAAATATCGGGGCATCCTGCATCTGATGGCGCAACAGGAGGAAAGGCGTGCTGCCGATCTTTACATCCGGCCCGAAGTAGAAGCCGAGCAGCATCGTGGCCAGGCATACCTCTATGATTGCGATCACAGTCATCACCCGCGTTTCCAGCTTCCCCGCTGTTGCCATCACCACAATGCCCAGGACCGAATGCCAGATACTCCAGAGCAGGAAACTGCCTTCCTGTCCTTCCCAGAAGCAGGAGAGCAGGTACTTCATCGGCAGGGATCTGGATGAGTGCTGCCAGGCGTAGTTATATTCGAACAGGTGATTGGTGATGATGTAATACAGCGTGAAGAACACGCCTGTGATGGCGGCAACGTGTATCACAAATCCATACCGCCCCATCAGTTGCCAGGTGAGGCTGCCGCGGGAGTCGTTCAGTTCGGTCTGTGCTGCCCGGAAATAGCTGAATGCGCTGAACAGCGCTGCTACGAACGACAGGATTGCAAAAAAATGACCCAGTTGCCCGGGCCGCAGGTGTTCACCAATGAATTGCGTATCCAATACTTAATATTTTTTTATTAATAGGAGTAATTCCGTAGGGGCAATCACGCAGGATTGCCCATTATTTATTTTATTTATTGAGGGGGTAATCACGCAGGATTACCCCAACCGTTAACCCGAAACCGCCTCCACCACCTGGTCATTTTTGTATTTGGATGGGCATTTCATTTGTATTTTGGAACAATGGAATACACCGTCCTGCATATAACCGGTCATTACAATGTTTTCCGACTTTTCGATATCCGTGGGTTTGGCGCCGTTAAAGACCACCTGGTGTATATTATCGGCTTTGTCTTTTACGTAGAAGCTGAAGTAGTTCGGGTCTTTCAGCGGATCATACTGCATTTCGCGCTCTGTTTCGAGGTAGCCGATCACATGATATTTTTTGCCGGGTTCTTTGGAAGCTGAGGCAAAGGTTTCATAGGTGCTGAATTCACCGAAGCTCATGACGATCACAGAGATGGCGGCTGCTACCAGTACGAGGAGGACAATGTGGGTGGTTTTCATGTCAACTTACATTTACAGGCAGGTAAATCCTGCAGCAAGGCTGTATTTGCTTACACGCCGCCAAAGTTACGACATAAAGCATTCCGACCGCCGGGACAGGTAATATTTACATTTTATGCAGGGATAGTGATCAAATTGTATTCTTTTCTGTAAATGACTATAAATTCTTTTTTTATTTCTATTTTTATCGTATCTGAAGAGATGGTACGCCGTAATGATCCCGGCACTGCAGGATTAGATAACGATAAAGCACAGGAATTATGGCAAACATCCTGGTAACAACCTTGCCGGCGTATCCATTTGCGTTTTTCCGCATCATACATCACAAGACGATCACCCCTGTGATGACATTACCCTACCGGCCGATATATAATGATACAGACCGGACTGCACTACTTGCCTACCTGGAGGGTACGTACAAATCTGCAAACGGATTCCTGGGGAATTTTAGTCTCAGCGGCAGCAGTATTATCTACACGACAGATGCTTCCGAATCATACGGCCCCGGGTTGTTTGAAGTGATGCTGCTGACCAAAGTTTATCGTTTGCATGTGAATAATCCTGCCTCATTCGGGTACGCAGGGCAGCTTTATTTCTGGAACTGGGGTATTGTTGTCTCATGGGGAGACGGCACTTATAACGGGTATAGGGAGGGGGATGAAAACGTACAGTCAAGCGTTACGCCCCAGCACAATTATACATCGGGATCCCAGGCAATTGACGTGTTTCATAATGACAGCATTACTGTTTTCCTCTGCAGGGATCCGGCTTTGCTGGGTATATCCGGTACGGTATCTTCTGCGCTTCATACCATAGCGGTCACCCACTCTCAGATCCAACTGCTGGATATGGATATCCTGTTACGCCCGGCAATCCACCAGCTCGACCTGATAGAGTTCCGCAATACAGGGCAATTGAGATTGTTCGGTGTCAGCAGGCCCTGGGTGCGTCTGGAAGCATTCAACTTCAGCCAGTGTAATTTTTCGAGGGTGGAGGTGGATCGTATGTTTCAGGAATTGTATCTGGTGGGGCTTGCCTGCCCGGAAGTGCGGGGAAGATCAGTGCACATATATGCTGCACAAACGCCTGCCGCGCCGCCTACGGATGCAACGCTGGCGATACGGCGGATCATGCTGGAGCAGTGGGGCTGGGTTTTCTTTATGTAGCGGAGGTTGGGTTGTGGAACATAATTACAGAAACAAGGCGGTGGATATCGCTGCCGGGTTCCGTTGTTTCCAGTATGTGTGCTTTTACCTGGCCGGCAATGGCCATTAATCCGTTTTCCGTATCGTAAAACAGGGCATGTAATTTCCCGTCAGCCTGCTTTTTTACTTCGACGGCAGCGTTTACTGCTTCGTTTTTCTGCTGCATATCATGTGAGAGTGTTTGCAGCGCTTCGGGAGTTGCATCCGGTTCAGGCGTGTAGGCTTCGAGTGTTTTGAGTTTGCCGGCGAGATCGGCCAGGGCATCTGCCTGTATTTTGTACCATTCGCGGTGTGTAAGCCGTGATGCATTTTCTTCTGTGGTGGTTGTGTTGCCCGCAGATGTGCTCTGTACCGCCGCATGTTTTACCCTGCTGAAGGAGCGCAACCGCTGTATCTCTTCAAGAAACGGGGGCGGCTTGGGTCTTTCCCGTTTTGCCCATTCCTCCCGCGGCATTTTGCGGAGCGCTTCCATTTCTGCCTGGGTTGGCCGGGGAGGCGGTGGGATTGCTTTCAGGATCAGTTTTGCCCGTCTTTGGGTCTCACGGTCGAGCGTACTCCTTTCGCCGGAGGCTTTGAGGTATTCTATCGTCTGTTCCCTGTTTTCTTTGATGCCCTGCAGCACCTGCTCTTTCAGTTTATTGAGCGCTGTCAGCTTCAGTTTTGTACCGGAGGGCTTATAGTTTTTCCCGAGCGCTTCACATTGCCGGATGAGTTTTTCAAAACCGGCCAGATTCATCCGGTAGGCTGTATCTGTTTTTTGTGCGGTAGTCATAAGCTGCAGGTTTTATGATGAGGGATATGACGAGATATATAACACTATTTTTCGTGTTGGGTATGCTAATGTAACATTTTTTATCAAATGCAGTTTTGTTTTTTATTTAAAATGGTTAATTAATTATTATTTATTCATTTTATTTTTTATCCGGATTATTTTTTTACATCTCGTTTTACTTTTTAGTTTTTTTGTTTGTATATTGCTGTTATATCCGGAAGATATAGATCTTCCCAGGATTCCGATCTTAGAGGTTCATCCCGGAACAAAGACTGTTATGAAGGGGGATGTGAAAAAGACTTGCTGCAGTCCGGACATGCCGGAATAAAGAGGGTCGCTACATAGTTGCGCGCGGGTTTACGCCTGCTGTATTACCTGTTGATTTTTACAGAAAACAAGAAGGCTTTACGGCATCCTGTTTTGGCATATAAAATATCCTTCACTTCAATAAAAGCAGTCTTATGGCTATTATTCATATTAACGGTTTGCTCCGGGAAAAAGACACGCAAAGACCCATGCCGGGTATGTATGTTGAGATTTATGGGAGTGGTACGCCGGTTAATCAGCAGTTCTGGGTAGGCGGTGGAAAGTCGGATGAAGATGGTAGTTTCTCTATTTTTCTGAGAGAGGATACGTATCCTGCAATTGAAGTACCGTCTCCGTCGAATCCGTTGACTCTGGTAGTATTTTATGGGGATCATGTGATCCATACAGAGAGTATTACGTCGGTCTATCCCGATATTCAGGTGCCTACACAGCATTATAATTTCTATTACTATTATTATTACGGCAATGGTAGTGCGCCGATAGACCCGACGCATGGGCGGACGGAAGATTTGTTTTTTGTTATTGAGGGGCAGGTTACAGATAGAGATGGCAGAGGAATATCATATGTTCGTTTAAATGCTTATGCGAAGGGTTTTCGTTCGAAAAATATTATATGTCGAGCCTACCCGGATGTTGATGGGTTCTATTCTATGAAAATTGCCTTTTTAAGTCTGGAGGCAGGTTGGGCAAAAGCCAGAAATCTTGTTATAGAAGTTGATGACGGATGGATGACAGCATTAGCAGAATCGCGGGATATACTTGAGTTTCCCTCGATACAGCGCGTAGATCTGCAGCTTGATCATGAAAGTTTATATCTATCTGATTATGATGAGTTGTATAATAGGATTTTTTTTGCAACATCAGAAGATCCTTGGATATTTCCATTCACAGAGTTTGCAACAATTACTACTACCGGAGATAACAGGGAATCACAATATATTGCTCGTGCTATAAACCGGGATGAGGCATCTGTTATTGCATTTGTTCGCTCCTGGGCACGAGCAAATGATGAAGGGTGGGCTTATTCGGATGTACATATAGGGGCATTTTTTGCTATTCTGAAGGCTGGGGTTATTGATGACCGGGATGCAATATTTAGTCTGAGTAGGGAGCGATTGACAGAGATATGGAATGACGCCATACAGAAAAAGATAATTAGCGATTATATAGAAGCATATATTCCGACCCTGTTACTGGATTTCGGAAATGTATTGGGAAATATTACCGCGGATGTTGAAATAGAGGAAGAGGGTATTACATTATCTGATTACTTCTCCGGTGTTTATATAGAAGATACTTTTGGCGATTACCTTCAGTTCCTTTCAACATATGAAGGGGATGATGTAACGCAATTCTGGGATAGTTTCCGTATTTCGTTAGAAGATTCTGGGTATTTGGCAGATGAGCTGCAGCGAAAATTTCAGATTGCAGCCATAACGGGCTACCAACCTGCTATGGCTAACGAACTGGATACTCATGTAGACGGGCATGTATGGGTAGCTGCAAAATTGGATATAGCCGGTTGGACCAGTATGATCAATACTGCTGGTGGTTCATCTGCGGTACCGCGGGTGATATTTGATCATTCGAGTACTCCGGTAGAAGATTATGCTGAAAGGCTCAAATTCATATCTCAGGATACCTTCCCGGGAGGTGCGCTTGTGGGGCAGTTGCAAGGCCCTGATGGTTATTTGCTGATTCCCGACGCGCCAACCCGGTGGGAGGTAGATGCCTTCCTGAGTACGAACCCGCATTTCGATTTCCGTACCGCCAGTGTGGATGACATCAACGCTGAAAATTACGACTTATCCTATGTTTCTGATGTGAATGTAGTTATTGAAGCATTGATCCCTTTCCAGGCTGTTTCCCGTATTGCCAATGCCCGCGTTGATGCAGTGACGGCCATGATGCTGGACGGATTGAATTCTGCCGGCGCTGTTATGACGCTTTCGGCGGATGTATTTGTAAACCAGTACAGTGTTGCGCTTGGCGGGAATGAGCAGGCTCGCGGAGCATATAACCTGGCAGGGAAAATAAACGGCTTGAGCGTGGCGACTGCAACTGATTTTTCCCTGATCGGAAACGGACCAAGCTGGACATGGACGGTAAACCCGGTAGATCCGGCTGTCGCCAATCCGGATCTGTCGACACTCTTCGGCAGCCTGGAGCAATGCGGCTGTGCCGAGTGCATGTCTGTGTACAGTGCGGGGGCTTATTTTGTGGATATACTCAACTTTATCAAACAGAAGGGCGATGCGGATGAGAATCCCTATAAAGAATTAACCCGGCGCAGGCCTGATCTGGAGTATATAGATATTACCTGTAAGAATGCCAATACAGTGCTCCCTTATATAGACCTGCTGAATGAACGGCTGGAGGTGCTTATCCTGGAGCCGTTTAACCCACCACCTACGCCGCCACCTCCACCGCCGCCACCTCCTGTTTACGATATTCCGAACTCTTATCAGACAACAGGTACTGCCGCTAATCTTGCAGCCTATCCGGAGCATATGAAACGTACTTCCGGCGATAACCACGAATATGTGGCAGTATATGAAAATGTATATGATGATATACTGAAGAATGCTATTTACCCGTTAAATCTTCCCTTTAACCTGCCGCTGGAAGAAGCAAGGGTGTATCTGCAGCATCTGGGCTACAGCCGGCTGAGACTGATGGATCTGCTCCGGCCTATGGGCGGTTCTGTACCGGATACGGGTATAACGGATTACAATTATTATACGGAATCTGCAGGGATGTCTAAGGAAATGGCGGATATTATCAGTACGCCGGGTGCTCCGGATCTTTATCCGTTCTATGGTTTTGACAATGATAATCCTGTTGTATTCCTCAGCCCTACCGATAGTTCTCAGAAACTGACAGGCGCCTGGGATGAATTGTTGCGCGGGGATATATCCGGTGCGAATAATGGAGGACTGGATGTGCTCCTGTATGTGCTGGATATTTCTTTTAAGGAGTTGATGCAATTATTATATACGGATACGCTCAATAAAGAGCATGGGGGCACAAGATACGTAGATGTATATGCCCGGGATGGCGAACCGTTAGAAACCTGTGTGCTGCGTGAATTAAGGTTGCGAATAATCGGCGGCTATAGTGATGATTTTTTTGACAAGCTGCACCGTTTTGTACGACTGTGGAAAGCTACAGGTATCGGCATTTATGAGCTGGATGTATTACTACGTGCTTTTGGCGTGGAAGACATCAGTAATATTGACGCGCTCTATAAAAACCTGATGCGCGCTATCCACCTGGCCCGTAAGCTGAATATACCGGTGGAATGCTTTGCTACCTGGTGGGCGGTAATGGATACAAACCATTATGTCAATTATAACAGTGACCGGCAGGATCCGTTGCCTTCCGTATACGACCGTTTCTTCCGCAGCAAAAGTAATCCCAGGGACACGACGTTTGACCTCAGCCAGCTTACATCCAAAAAATACGGTGCGCATCTGAGCGGTATTATCGCTGCATGTCGTATCAGCGAAGAAGACCTGAAGCTATTGATGGGGTTGAAGGCACTGAATATATCCCTTGAGGCAGATATGACACTTGTGGGGCTTACCCAAATCTTCGGTGTGGCAACGGTGTGTAATGCACTGAAGATAAAAGCGCAGGATTTTATCCGTTTCTGCCAGTTGTGCAAAATAGATTACGGGAAAGTGCTGGCAGCTCCGACGGCTACACATGCTGATACACAAATGGGCCACCTGGAACAACTGCTCAGTTATGCCGAAATGCTGGGCAGTTCCGGATTTTCGCTTGATGATGTACGATACATGCTGCTCGACAAGGATGAACAGAAAATCTATACCCCGGAGGAAAAGGTGGTGCAGCCTTTTTATGAAGGCGTTCGTGCCGAGCTGCAGAAGGAATATGTGGATACGTCTGCACTGAGTCCGCTAACGGATGCAGATAAGATCAAGGCGATAAAAGATATGCTGAAAAATATAATCATACAGCATTATGCGGCGCAGTTTAGCATACAGGCAGATACCGTAGTGTTTTTGCTGAAAGATCTTTTCGAGATTGGCTATGATCATACAGGTAATGGTAGTTATACAGGTAAAGAGGTGCTTGATGCCCTGATTGATCCTGACTTTATCTTCTCGGAATATGATTTCTCTACAGGGGGGATTGAGGATGCGATGTCGGTGGCTGCTCCCGGAAAGCCTTATGTTAACTTATTTCACCTTTACCCGCTCTATTACCGGATGAACAAAATGGCGCTGCTGTTCACGCTCACCGGTGTGCGGAAAGAAGAGATCAGGCTGCTTCAGGAATATTGTGACGAAGCTGAACTGGATGTGCCGGATCTGTGTGATTATCCCTACACGGGAGAGGATGATATAACAGAAGCGAAAGACCTTTTTGTCAGGTTGATGCGGTATATACGCTGGGTTACGGCGCGCAGGCGTCTGGCGCTTACACCGGAACTGTTGAGACAACTGGCAGAAACCACACTCACGGGTACGAAAGCACAATGGGTCGCATTGGTCGTGCAAATTACACAATGGGCAGATGCGCAGGTTACAGACCTTGTCGGCGCTGTAGGAACACTTACATCCGCCGGTATTTTGCAGGTTGCGTTCAGGGGAAATTTCAAAGATCCGTACATCCTGCTGCGTATGGCGGATATCTTCGCTGCATCAGCGAAGATTGGCCTCTTACCGCAGCAGATCAACGACGTGCTGCAAAGCAACCTGGTAATGACGGACGCCCGCCGTGTACGTATGGCTGCCCGTTCCAAATATGACGAAGCCGCATGGATGAAAGTGGCCAAACCACTGCAGGATCCGCTGCGGGAAAAGCAACGGAAAGCGATGGTATCCTATCTGCTCACCAAACCGGATAAGGATAAAGGAAAGATATGGCGTACAGAGAACGACCTGTATGCCTGGCTGCTGATGGATGTGGAAATGCAGCCCTGTACGATGACTTCAAGGATACGGCTGGCGCTCAGCTCTGTACAGTTGTACATGGACCGGGTGATCATGAACCTGGAATATTATAAACAAGATATTACAGAGCCCCTTGTTAAATTGGCCCCGGCAGATATTACCCAGTGGAAGAGCTGGCGGAAGTGGTACCGTATCTGGGAAGCCAACCGGAAGGTATTCCTCTACCCGGAAAACTGGATCGAGCCGGAACTGCGGGATAATAAAACACCGTTCTTCAAAGACCTGGAGACCCAGTTGCTACAGGATGAGCTGAACGAAACCACCGCTAACAACGCCTATCTCGCCTATCTTGAAAAGCTGGATGAAGTAGCGCGGCTGGAGCCGGTAACTGCTTACCATGAAAAAGACAGGACGGCCGGTATTGATGTGCTGCATGTCGTCTCCCGTACCTATGGAGATGCCCCTGTGTATTATTACCGCAAATTCGTTGACGGCGAATGGACTGCATGGGAACCCATGAACATTGAGCCGAAAAGTGATCATATAACACTCGTTGTGTGGAACCGGCGACTGATTGTGCTGTGGCTTGATTTCATGGAAAAGCAGCTTGATGACGCTTCGGGAAGGATATATATCAGGCAATTGGCACATAGAAGGAACACTGAATATAATAATGGTATAGGTACTTGGTCCAATACAGTTGTACTCCACGACCCAATGAAATTTAATCATATACTTGACATAGGATATGGTAACCGTTTTCCTGTTTTATGGATGAGGGATGAATTAGTTGACATATCAGAAGGATTGTATAATAATGATATGTCTAAAGAAGATGCTCAGGGTAAATTGTTGAAAGGGTGGGGTATCCGGATTAACTGGTCGGAATATAAAGACAGAAAGTGGACTGCTCCCCAGATTGGCAGTGATGTTATGGAAATGTACCCCTGGGCATTTAGAATTACCAAAAAGGCGGAATTGAACCTCCAGGGGACGTATGTTGAGAAATGGAAAGCAATATCAGACCTGATCCGGAAGCAAAAAGATTTAAGCGTCAATGATCTGTTCAAAAACCGGATGTATTTGTACCCTACGTTTGGACCGAACAACAGTCTGGTGATCCAGGTTATGGTCGCGGCTGCATTTGACGAGTTGGCTACCAATATATATACATTCCGGTTTGATTATCCCGGTGCAGATCCTATAACGGTGCGGAACGTAGTATCTACCCAGATTGCGCAGTCTATGATGTCGCCGGCAAATACTGTGATGAACCTTATGAAGTTTGTGGAGACACCCTACGGATCATACGGACATCTGGCTGTTTCTGAGTATAAGGATAAGCCGGGTCAGGACCGGTCTTATTATCCTATTGGCGGTACTGACAGCTTAAGCGGATATTCAGACCGGGAAGAGGTGACCAGCGGATCTATTTTCGGAAATACTCCGAATGGCCCTTTCCGTATTACCGCAAAGGCAAATATGGATTGGGGCAGGAATCCTTTGTATAACCATTTTTTCTTTGAAGACGATAAGCATCTTTTTTTCTTATACAGGGAATCTGTTCTTAGTGCCTCCTCCGGTGTAAACAGTACTATGTCGCAACCTGCGCTGACGAGTGTAGCACAGCTGGCTTCCAGCTATCAATCTAACTTTGTAGGGCCTGCTACCGGGCAAGCCGGAGCAGAAGGCACTGATGGCGTTTCGTTTCCGACATCTACTGCCGGACGATATAATACGCCAAAGCCCGTATATCATGTACGCACTTTTTATCATGCCCATGTGAATAAATTTATACGGGAGCTGAATCTGTATGGTATAGACGGGTTGCTTAAAATAAACATGCAGGTACAGACAGACACGATGGATTTTGATAATGTTTATGATCCTTCAGAGCTGGTACATCTGCCGTATCCTACAGATAAGGTGGCATTTGATTATAGTGATGCTTATTCTACCTACAACTGGGAACTGTTCTACCACATACCCATGCTGATCGCACAGCGGCTGAGTGAAAACCAACAGTTTGAGCAGGCCCAGAAATGGTATCATTATGTATTTGATCCGACGAATAATACCGATGCTTCGGGGAGTGTAAGCACCACCAAACAACGTTTCTGGAAATGCCGCCCCCTGTACGACCAGGCAGGAGAAAAGATAGAGACGCTGACTGATATGATGGCGTATATCAATAAATACAGCGACCAGGTGACGAAATGGGAGAAGAATCCGTTCAGTCCGCATGTAATCGCCCGGATGCGTCTGCTGGCCTATATGAAGAACACGGTGATGAAGTACCTGGACAACCTGATCGCCTGGGGCGACCAGCTATTCCGGCGGGATACCATAGAGTCGCTCAATGAGGCTACACAATTGTATATTCTCGCTTCCAATATTTTGGGGCGGCGTCCTGAGTCTATGCCTGCCCTTACTGTACCTGTGATCCAGAATTTTATTGATTTGGACAATGCCGGTCTCGACCGCTTCTCAAATGCAGCGGTGAAAATAGAACGGTTTATAGGCAGAAATGTCTTGCCAACAGGAGGGGGGAGTGGAGAAGTGCCTAAGATGAAGTACTTCTGCCTGCCGCAGAATGACAAGTTGATGGGATACTGGGATACTGTGGCAGACCGGCTGTTCAAGATCCGCAATTGTATGAACATTGAAGGAGTGATCCGGCAGCTTCCGCTCTTCGACCCGCCGATAGACCCGGCTATGCTGGTACGGGCCGCTGCGGCCGGGATAGACACGGGAGCTGTGATGGACTCTATTGCCGGTATTGGTATGCCGCATTATCGTTTCAGCTACATCGTGCAAAAAGCCAATGAAGTCTGTGCAGACGTAAAGGCTCTTGGCGCAGCCCTGCTGGCGGCGCTTGAGAAGAAAGATGCGGAAGGTCTCGCATTACTCCGCTCAGGCCATGAAATTAAGTTGCTGGAGCAGGTGAAGACGATTCGTGAAGCACAGGTACAGGAATCAGAACAGACCATCGAAGCGCTGAAGAAAACACGTGAGGTGACGGATATCCGCTATAAATATTATACCTCTCGTGTTAAAATGAATACAGGCGAGCAACAGCACCTGAAATCGCTTGAAGACGGACTGAACCTGCAGATTAAACAGACTGTAACAGAAGGGATTGCAGGAGCTTTGGCTCTTATCCCGAACATCCATCTGCAAGTACCGGGGGCGGGAACCAGTATTGGTGGCATGCACTTCTCAACAATGGTAAGGGCTGCTGCTACAGTATTAAATGTAAAAGCGGTTATGAATAATGCCAAAGGTTCGATGGCATTGACCAAAGCCGGCTACGAACGCCGCCAGGACGACTGGGACTTCCAGGCCGAGAGCGCGCTGAAAGAGCTGGAGCAGATCGATAAGCAGATAATCGGCGCCGAGATCCGGCTGAGCATTGCGCAGAAAGAGCTGGACAGCCAGACGATGCAGATCGAGAACAGCCGGGAGACGGATGCCTACATGCGCAGCAAGTACACCAACCAGGAGCTATACAACTGGATGATCGGGCAGATCGCCACGGTATACTTCCAGAGCTACCAGCTTGCTTTTGACATCGCCAAGAAGGCCGAGATGTGCTTCACGCAGGAATTGCCCGAGCCGTTGTATAAGATGCCGGCAAAAGGGCTGATACAATTCGGGTATTGGGACAGCCTGCGTAAAGGGCTGATGAGCGGCGAAAAGCTGCAGTACGACCTGCGGAAGATGGAAGCCGTGTATATAGAGAACAACAAGCGCCAGTTGGAAATGACCAAGCATGTATCCCTGGCGTTATTGGATGCAGAAGCATTACTCAGCCTGAAGAATAATGGTACCTGCCATATTGATATACCTGAGGCGCTCTTTGATCTTGATTACCCGGGTCAGTATATGCGCCGGATTAAATCTGTCAGTATTTCGATTCCCTGTGTGACAGGACCCTATACAACTGTTAGCTGTATGCTGTTCCAGACCAGCAGCAAATACCGGTGGGATGGCACTAACCCCGGAAGTACCGCCGGTTATCCTGAGACGGGGGTTAACGATCAGCGATTTAAAAAGTTCACCGGAGGCGATTCCGTTGCTACCAGCAGTGCACAAAACGACAACGGGGTATTCGAGCTTAACTTCAGAGATGAGCGTTACCTGCCTTTTGAAGGAAGTGGTGCGATCAGTAACTGGACACTGGTGATGCCCAGCAAAAACAGACAGTTTGATTATGATACGATACAGGATGTAATTATTCATATAAAGTATACTGCGGAATATAATAGTTTATTGAAAGGGACTGTGGAAAACTACCTGGAGGAGCTGCTTGCTGATCCGGACGTGAACTATCCTGCATTCTTCAGCCTGAAGCATGATTTCCCGGATGCCTGGGCCGCCGGATTTGAAGGACAGGTCATTCCGCCTGTGACAGGGCAGGGTCTGCCACTTACTATTCCGGTCAGCCGTAGTATGTATCCCGAATATGCGCAGCGGAAGGAGATCGGTATTTCCAAACTGATCTTTGTACTGCGGCCGGGAATTCTGGTAAGTACGTCAACAGAATTTTATATACAGGTGAATAATGAGACTCCTTTGCCACTTACATATTTGCCTCAGCCTGCGCCTCCCGCTCCCCCGGTTGTCCCTTATATGAATGAGACAGCGGTGACAGTTGTATTACCGGAGGATACAAGCCCGGAAGAGATCAGCCTGAAACTGTATAAGAAGCTGATCCCGGGTGGTGAAAATCCTTATGTCGAGATCGCACCAGAGGATATTCAGGATTTCTTTATGATCACAGTGTATTCATTGACGGAGATGTAACCACGTATCACATGGATAAGCACCAGGCAGAAAAGACAGCAGCAAACGGAAGCTCCCGTAACGGTACGCAAACCCCTGTCCCTCCTCCCCATCCGCTGGATCGATATTCGGTTGTTCCGGAGACAGGGGCCGGTGATAATGGCGATAGTCCGTTCTACAAATCCCAGGCGCCTTCCATATCCCTTCCTAAAGGTGGCGGCGCCCTGAAAGGTATTGATGAAAAATTTACCGTCAATGCCGTGAATGG
Organism: Flavipsychrobacter sp.; assembly: GCA_037190845.1. Classification (GTDB taxonomy): domain Bacteria; phylum Bacteroidota; class Bacteroidia; order Chitinophagales; family Chitinophagaceae; genus JBEBVQ01. The sequence continues at coordinate 62,069 of JBBCJI010000031.1, forward strand.
TACTGCAGCCCTGGAGATTCCCCTGCCGCTGACGCCGGGACGGAACGGATTTACACCCGCCTTGTCGCTGCAGTACAACTCCGGGGGCGGCAACAGTGCCTTCGGTCTGGGCTGGGACATTTCGCTGCCTTCGATCCAAAGAAGGACTGATCGCCAACTGCCGCAGTACCGGGACAGTGAGGAAAGCGATGTGTTTATCCTGGCAGGCGCTGAAGACCTGATCCCGGAGCAGGAAGAGGTAAATGGTAAATGGGTGGTAAAGCGTATACTCGTATCCGATACGGAGGGCAGCTACATACTGACCCGGTACAAGCCGCGCATAGAAGGATTGTTTGCGCGTATCGAGCATATAAAAAAGCAGGACGGAAGCGCCTCCTGGTGGCGGGTAACGACCAAAGACAACATCACGACGTATTATGGCCTGACCGCTTTGGGGCGTATTGCCGACCCGGCGAACGCCGCGCGTATCTTCCGCTGGCTGCCGGATATCGTATGCGACGATAAAGGTAATGTGCAGCGCTACCGCTACCAGGCCGAACATATGTACGGCATACCCACGGCTACGCATGAGACCAACCGGCTGAACGGCAATGCTCCCGTGTGCAATACCTACCTTATCGGGGTGCAATATTGTAATGCTGCTCCCTGGTTTGTGGATGAAACCCGGGTGTATAACCCGGTGCTCCCCGAAAGCATGAATGCATTCCTGATGGCTGCGCGTTTCCATTATGACGATGCACTTCCCGCGTTCCCCGACTGGGATAATGTAGGCGTCGTCGGCAGCGCCTGCCGTAAAGATGCGTTCTCGGACTACCGTGCGGGCTTTGAGATCCGCACATACCGGAAATGCCGCAGGGTGTATATATTCCATAATTTCAATGAGATCCGTCTGGGCGGCAAGCCGCGGCTGGTGCGCTCGCTGGATATCTCTTATTATCACGATGCCACTCCGGATGTGTATACGGAGGCGGATTATATCACCGCTGTCACGCAGACGGGTTATACGCTGAGAGGGACTTACGATCCTTTCGGAACAAACGAATATGCTACACGGTCGCTGCCCGCTATGACCTTCGATTATGAGCCGCTTCAGTGGCATACTGCCTTGAAAACGGTATCGAAAGCAGATGCGGCCAATGCCCCGCAGGGGCTGACGGGGCCGTACCAGTGGACGGATTTTTACGGCGAAGGCATTTCCGGCATCCTGACCGAACAGGCAACCGGCTGGTATTATAAACGGAACTTAGGCGATGCACATTTCACGCCCGCGATGAAAATCGCTCAAAAGCCATCATTTACCGGTATGGGCAGCGGCGCACTGCAATGGCAGGATCTCCAGGCCGATGGCAGCCGGCAGGTGGTGAGCAGCGCGCCGGTAAAAGGATACTGGGAATTACACCCGGCCGCCGAACCGGGCGGCAGCTTCGGCACGGAACAACACGACCGGCAAAAATGGGCGCCTTTCCGGCCATTTCTCAAAAACATCAATATAGACTGGGACAGCCCCTTTACCCTCAGCCTCGACCTCGATGGCGATGGACGCTCCGACGCACTGATCGCCGATGACCGGGTGTGGACCTGGTATCAGAACGAAGGGCGTAAGGGTTATGACCGCGGTGGCCAGGCCCGGGTGTTTACCGATGAAGAAAAAGGGCCGCGGCTGATCCTGAACGATGAGATCCAGCGCATCTTCCTGGCCGATATGAGCGGCGACGGCCTCACCGACCTGGTGCGCATCCGCAACGGCGAGGTCTGCTACTGGCCGAACAAAGGCTATGGAAAATTCGGGGCGAAGGTGACCATGAGCAACACGCCGCGCTTCGACCGGACGGATCAGTATAACCCCTTATACCTCACACTGGCCGATATCAGCGGTACGGGCGCTTCAGATCTTATTTATATCGGCAAAGGGAAATGCACGGCCTGGATCAACCTGGCGGGTAACGGTTGGAGCGAAGGCGCAGACATCAGCTACCTGCCGTCTACCGACGCCTACAGCAAGATAGCGGTAACGGACTTCCTGGGCAACGGCACAGGCTGCATCGTCTGGAGCAGCCCTTTACCCCACCATGCGCAGGCGCCGCTGCGGTATATCGATCTGATGGGGGGCAAAAAGCCATACCTGATGAAGGCATACCACAACGGTATGGGCAAGACCACAGAGCTGGCGTACAAAAGCTCCACACAGTATTACCTTGAAGACCGTCGTGAAGGGCTGCACTGGGCCACGAAGCTGCCGTTCCCGGTGCACTGTGTAGCGCAGGTAAAGACGGCGGATGCGGTAAGCCAGACGGAATACGTGCAAACCTACCGGTATCACCACGGGTATTACGACCATCCGGAGCGTGAGTTCCGGGGCTTCGGTCGTGTGGACACGGTGGATATAGAAACGGCGGACACCGGCGCCGGCGAACTGGATCAGCCCCCCGTGCTGACAAAGACCTGGTATCATACGGGGGCCTGGCGGCGGGAGCACATGCTGCTGGCATACTTTAAGGAAGAATATTTCAATATCCCGGACTGGGATGACGAAACGGAGATCATCAGCTTCCCGGACGGTCTGAACCCGCAGGAACTGCGTGAGGCGCACCGTGCCTTAAAAGGTCTGCCGCTCCGGCAGGAGGTGTATGCGCAGGATGGTGATGCGGAGCTGGAAGACAAGCCCTATACGGTCACGGCTTTCGCCTACCGTGTGGATCAGAAACAGCCCCTGCATACGAATCGTTATGCTTCGTTTTATACCTACCAGGAACAAAGTATTGCTTTTCATACAGAGCGCAATGAAGCAGACCCGCGTGTGCTGCATGAGCTGACGCTGGCCGTAGATGAATATGGCAACATACAGGAACAAGCCCAGGTGGTTTACCCGCGCAAGAGCATCCCCGGCACGTTACCGCAAGAGGTAAAAGATGCACAGGGACTGATGCATATCAGCTATACAGATACAGTATACACCAACGATGCGATAGCAGTACCTTCCATAGCCGATGACCCTGCCGGCTACCGGTTGCGTCTGCCTTGGGAGACCCGGAGCTATGAGCTGCACCTGGCATCGCCCGGCACAACCACGCTCTGGAAGCCCGGGGATCTGAAAACAGATGCAGCAGCAGCCGATATAGTAGACTATACCGTTACCCCCGATGTGGGAGAAAAGCGACTGCTCAGCGTAACGCGGATCTGCTACCGGGAAAATGACGGTCAGACCCCGCTGGCGTTCGGGGTGCTGCAAAGCCGGGGCATTGAGCACGAGCGGTACCAACTGGCATTTACGGAGGCGATCCGGGAGCTGGCCTACTGCGACCGGGACGAGCATGATGTGCTCATAGATACAGACCGTGTGACGGATGCGATACTGACGGATGCCGGCTATGTGGATCCGGACAACGCCGGGCGGTGGTGGCTGCCTTCGGGTACGGCAGATTATGAAAACGCAGGTACGCCGAAGGATGTTTTCTTTACGCCCGATCTGTATACCGACCCGTGGGGGAATCCGACCCGTGTTGCGTGGTGGGGGAGCTATTACCTGCTGCCGCAGGAAGTCATGGATGCCAAAGAGAATATCACGACCATAACGTCGTACGACTGGCGTCATCTTCAGCCGGTGTCGGTAACGGATCCGAACGGCAATATCACCGAAACGTTGTTTGATACGCTGGGCATGCCCATAGCGCAGGCGCTGAAGGGTAAGGGGGGCGAGGGGGATACGCTTGAGGGTATCGACCCGGACGACTGGATGGACGCATACTACCAGTATATGTTCCTTTATTATGATCCGGAGTATTACGCATCGGAGCTCCTGCAGGGCGCTACGTGGCGTTGCGTGTATGATCTGTCGGGGTATGACTATTCCGGTATGGCTGTGAGCGTAGGTATGATCGGGCGGGAGCGGCATGATGCGGATGATCCTGCCAGCCCGTTGCAGCTTCGCATGACGTACACCGATGGTCTGGGGCGCGTGCTGATGCACAAGGCTGCGTGTGAAGAGACGGAAGATTATAAAGTCTGGATCGGCAACGGCCGTACGGTATATAATAACAAGGGCAAAGCGGTGATGCAGTATGAGCCGTATTTTAGTGATACTCATTATTGCGATACCAGTGAGCAGGCTGCCCTGGACGGTGTGAGCGCGAAGCTGCACTATGATCCCCTGGGCCGTGTACAGCGCACCGACTACCCCGACGGGACGTTTGAGACCACCGAATGGACACCCTGGCAGCAGACGTTTTACGACCGTAATGACAATACCGCCGACAGCGACTGGTATGAGACGATACAGGAGCTACCGGTAACGGGTATTCCCCCGGAGGAAATAGCTGATAACCTGGCCTGGAAAGACGCTGCTTCGAAGGCGGGAGCCCACAACAATACGCCCACCGTACAGCACCTGGACACGCTGGCACGTCCGTTCTACACCGTGCAGTATCTTGAAGATATGGATACGGAGGACCCGCCGGGGCCGGAGACGATCGGGAGCTATGTAACGCTGGACATGCAGGGCAACCGGCTGAAGGTGACGGACGGGCGGGATAAAGATACACTGACGTACCGGTACAACATGCTGCAATCCGTCTGCTATCAGCTAAGCCTCGACAGCGGAGAGCAGCGGATACTGGTGGATGTATCGGGGCAGCCGCTGTGCGGATGGGATGCCGACGACCGCAATACACGTTTCAGCTATGACGAGCTGCGCCGCCCACTTAGAAAAGAGCTATGGCTCTATGATGCATTGGCTGAGGAATGGACACTGACGCAGACCCTCGAAGAGATGGTCTATGGCGAAGAACAGCCGGATGACATAGATCACAACCTGCGGGGCAAGCTCTACCAGAGCAAAGACGGAGCGGGCGTGGTGACGATACCGGATTATGATTTTAAAGGCAACCCGTTGTCATCCGTACGGCAGTTTACCGCAGACCCTACCACACATCCCGACTGGACAGGTAGCGTACCGCTGGAAGAAGACGACAACAGTGATCCTATACTTTATACCACCTCCACAACATACGACGCGCTCAACCGACCGGTGACACTCACCACGCCCGAAGGCGGAGAGACCGCTTATACTTACAACAAGACCGGGTTACTCTACAGTGTGGCCGTGGATGATGTACACGGGTTGAGTGGTGATATGGTCACAGGCATTGAGTATGATGCCAAAGGGCAAAGGCTGAAGATACAATATGGCAATGGCACCACTACGACTTATGCCTATGATCCGAATACTTTCCGTGTGACCCGCATCCGCACCACCCGGTACAGCGACAATGCGGAGTTGCAGGATCTGCGGTACTGGTACGATCCGGTGGGCAATATCACCATTCAGCGGGACTTTGCGCAGCCGGAAGTGTACTTTGACAATACGGTGGTATCAGCGGATAATGAGTACACCTATGATGCCCTGTACAGACTTATAGAAGCCGAAGGTCGTGAGCTGATCGGTCTGGATGATCCTCCTGCGGGCTGGAATGACAGTGCGCGAAGCGGTAAGACCCAGATGCCGTTTGTGAATACGGTACCGCCTCCTTCAGACCTTAATGCCCTGCGCCGTTATAAGGATGAGTACAGTTATGACCAGGTAGGTAACATGTTGGAGATCTATCACAATGTGGGCGGCTCCGGTAATCGGAAACGTACTTTTGTGATCGCTACCGCCAGCAACCGGCTGGAGAGCAGTACGGCAGGAACGAACACCCCGGTGACGGAAACATACACTTACGACAATCGGGGGAATCTCACAGGGGGAATGCTTCACCTTGCCGGTATGAGCTACAATGCAGAGAACCGGCTGGAGGTGGTGACCAATATTGATACGGACATTGTGACGTATTACCAGTACGACAGCGCTGGCCAGCGGGTACGGAAGACGACCATCAACAGTGATGCGGACGTTACGGAGATGCGCAAGTATGTGGGCGGGTGGGAAGTGTACCATAAATCTACGAGTGGTATTTTAGACATAGAGCGTGAAAGCCTGCATGTGAGTGATGACACCGGGCGGATCGTGCTGATAGAAACACGTACAGATGCGCCGGAGCAGACGATTCGCTACCAGTACAGCAACCATCTGGGCAGCGCTACGCTGGAGCTGGATGAAGCAGGAGCAGTGATTTCTTATGAGGAGTACTATCCTTATGGAAGTACGAGTTTCCAAAGCGGAAGGTCTTTAGCGGAGGTGTCGTTGAAGCGATACAGATACACAGGTAAAGAAAGAGACGAAGAATCGGGACTGTATTATCACGGAGCAAGATACTACATACCTTGGCTGGCACGATGGTGTGCTGTGGATCCATTACAGGGTGAAATGCCGGAATGGTCGCCGTATAACTACGGGTATTGTAATCCCATCACTTGGACAGATAGTACTGGGATGCAGCCCGATGAACAACAGCAACAAAAATATCAAGAAGGAGAACGTCAAACGCAGGCTGGTTTTCAAAAGAGTTTAGATGAAATACAAAATAGTAATGCACATCCTGATTTTAAGAAATGGGCTGGTGATGTTGGATTATCTGGTGTTGTAAGTTTGAGAGACCAACTCTTTGCTTCCAAAATCGGCAGTTATCAGAATGCTCCTGGCGCAAGAGCAATGTACGGATATGATCCAAATGCAGAAGGTAATGGAGTTCTTGTACCTGAAAGTATAAGACAAAGGTTATGGACGGAAGCTAACGAGCAAGCAATTCCTGTTTTAAAAGCCACATGGGCTGCGTTGCAAAGCGGAGGAGAATCATCAGGTTTGACGTTTCAACACAATCTCAATATGACCATTAGTAATAATGCACAGGGATGGGCAGCAATAACAGGAGCAGCAATAGAAGTCGGGCTTGCCTGGTCGGCACATCTGGTAGGAGGAGGTCTATCCAATTTAAAACAAACCGGAGAAATGGCTAAACAAAGTTTTTCTCTGAGTAACGATGAGGTAATTACCCTTTATAGGGGTGTAAATAGTTCTAGTCCAGCCTACGATGATGCTCTTAAAGGAGTAGTTAATCCACGGGGAGGTTCATCAGGACATATGGATGCTTATATTCATAATGCTGCTCCGGAGGGTACAGCTAACAGTAATTTAACTTCTTGGACAACTGACTATGACGTTGCATTAAACTATGCTTATAGACCCTCAAGAGAAGGGGTAGTATTATCTACTGATGTTTCTTTAAAGAGAACTATATCAAGTCCAAGTTTAAAAGATGTAAACTTAATTCATAAACCTGGTACGGTTGTCAATGAAAGTGAAGTATTGTTGATTGGTAAAATAAAAATTGAACCATTTAAAATAAAAAAAGTAAGATTTTAGACATGGTTAAGAAACCCCTAATACCTAAAGGTCATTTTTATGTATTGGTTGCCGATATAAATACAGGCCATATTTTGAATTTGAATGGTAGTATACATCTTTCAGATCAGGATGAAGAGATTGTATACTTTTTGAGTGGGGAAACGCTCAATGAGATAACTCAAAAAGCTCAAGGATTATTAGAAGAAAGAGAGGGAATAGAAGTATTGATATACGACTCCAATAATAATTTTATTAAAATGTTAAAAAATAAATAGAACTGCATGTTCTGCTCCACAAAGTAATCTGTTTTGGCAACCTAATCCTTTACCACAGATACAGCGCTCCTGTGTTTGGGAACCGTTACTTAAATCAGATAGGCTATGAAAACAATTTTGAAAACAACAACATTTATTTTGTTTGGTTGTGTTGCAATGAACGTCGTATTAGCACAGCAATACATTTCGCCTGATAACCTTATTATTGGACAGTGGAAGCTAAAGTCAAGTTGGGTCAAAAGAAGTGGTAAGATAGAATATATGCCCTGCACGTTCCACGGGGATTACACGATAAAGTGTACGCAAATGCGGGGCACGTTCCACGGGGATTACACGATAAAATGTACGCGAATGCGTACATTTTACGAAACGTTTTTTGGCCTTGTCTGATTGGTAAATGAATTCTTTTCAAACCTGTTTCCCGCTTTCCGCTTCTGGCGGACATACTCTGGCTTCACGGGTTTGAAATTTATCCAGCAGACTTGTAAAGAACTCAGGGCTTATCATTTTCATTACGGACTACAATCATCATTACAAAGAATCTGCTGATTGACGGCTACCCGTCTTTTCCGGGCGTTTGCTATCTGCATGGTGAACTTATGTTTGTCGGGAATATTTCCGCTTAGCACTTCGTTGGGTGTAAGTCCGTAGAGGTTTTTTTGCGGCATGTCATTGTAATCCTTCAGGGCATTATCCAGAATTTTCACCAGTTCTTCCGTGTCTGATACAGGATTAGGAAACAGGTATCTGTACTTGAGTATTTTATTGGCCGCTTCAGCCATGCTATTGCTTTGTACGATGTCAACCTGAGCGATAAGCTTCTTCCATAGCATACCGGGTTTGCCCAGCCATTGCGTTACTGCTCCGTTATTTTCAGCCCCACCGTCGGTGATAAGAGTTCCTTCACTGCTCATTAATCCAAACCGTTCCAATACCTGCTGTAATGTTTCTTTGGCTATTTCGCTGCTGTATTTAGTAGCGGCTTTACAGGCGAGTATAGCCCGACTGTAATTATCACGGATCAGATAGAGGTAGTGCTTTACTCCGTTGACAGTCTTGAACAGAGTGACGTCCATATGTAATACTTTCATTAGCCCT
>JBBCJI010000032.1:0-4760 GCA_037190845.1 Flavipsychrobacter sp.
CAACCCCGAACCTGCCGAACCCATCCGGAAGAAGGAATCAGACTAATCACACGTTAATCCGGCAGACATGTACTTTGTAAGTAGTTTTTGTTATATTTACTGGTGCAAGTCTGTAATACACCGGAATGATGAAACAATACCTGTTTATTTTATTGTCTGTTTTTTTTATCTGTCCATCCGGTCTGCGTGCGCACAAGGACGGCCATACCAACTCGCGGAGTATCGAATTTATTGCGAATGAAGGACAGTGGGACGGGCCGTTTGTATACAAGGCTATTACTGGCGGCGCGGATATATTTCTGGAGAAAAAGGGTTTTACTTATGTGGTCGGCGCAGCAGATAACCGGGAAAAGAGAATGGCTATCAAGTATGGCAAGCAGCAGGCTCCGGCAAGTTTGAATTTTCATGCTTACAGAGTACATTTTGAAGGAGCCCAGGATGCTGTTATCAGCGGCAGTAAGCCGCAGACTCATTATTATAATTACTTTTTAGGAAATAAACCGGAACGCTGGAAGACCGGCATTCATCCGGTCCAGGTGCTTGATTATAAAAATATATATCAGCATATAGACTTGCGCGTTGCTTCGGAAGGCGGAAGCCTGAAGTATGATTTTATCGTTCATCCCGGTGCGGATGCCGGTCAGATCCGCCTTCGTTTCGAAGGCACGGACGGTATTAGTATTCATAACGGTGGACTACATATCAGTACTTCTGTAGGGTATGTCGAAGAACGAAAACCTTATGCCTATCAATTGATTAATGGGCAAAAAAAAGAAGTCAGGTGTGTGTATAAAATTAAAGGAAGTGAGGTTACCTATGTTTTTCCACAGGGTTATGATCGTACACAATTACTTGTGATAGATCCTGTGGTCGAATTTGCCACATTTACAGGATCAGTATCGGATAACTGGGGATATTCTGCTACCTATGACAATCAGGGAAATTTTTATGCCGGTGGCGGTGCTGCCGGTCCTAATTACCCCATTACTACCGGCGCCTTCCAGTTGGCGTACGCCGGTGGTGGTGCCGGTGGTGGCAATACCGGCTTCCCATCGGATATGGCAATTTCCAAATTCAATCCTTCGGGATCGGCACTTGTTTTCTCAACATTCATCGGGGGGCAGGATAATGACCAGCCACACAGCATGATCGTGGATGCCAATAATAATCTGATTATTGCCGGACGTACCTATTCGAATAACTATCCTACGCATCAATCGTCTTATGATACTACCTATAACGGCAACGCAGATATTGTAGTGACCAAGCTGAATGCTACAGGTACTGCACTGATCGGTTCTACATTTATCGGAGGTACGGCAGATGATGGCGTGAATATATCTTCTGTTTCCAATGTTACCGGTGTGCAGCTAAAGCACAGCTATGCCGATGATGCAAGAAGTGAGGTTATTGTAGATAAATCCGGCCGGGTATATGTGACAGCGGCATCAAAATCAACCAACTTCCCTTTGTTGCAGGCTTCCCAATCATCCCTTTCAGGAACACAGGACGCTGTGGTTTTTAAATTAAGCAGGAATCTGGATACCTTGCTGTGGAGTACGTATCTGGGAGGAAGTGATGTGGACGCAGGCTATGTATTGGCGCTGGACACATCTGAAGAACATGTTTATGTAGCCGGAGGAACGGCCAGTGGTGATTTTCCTGTAATTGCAGGCGGGTATTGGGCTACATACCAGGGAGGAATAAGCGATGGATATATTGTAAAGTTCCAAAATGATGGTACATATCCAAAGATGCGGAGCACATTTATAGGAAGGGGTAATTATGACCAGTGTTTTGGCATACAGGTAGATCTGGAGGATAATGTGTACGTTACAGGTAATACGTTAGGTGGTACATTTCCGGTACAGCCGTCAGGGATTTATGCTGATCCGGGGTCAAGCCAGTTTGTGATGAAGTTGAACCCGGACCTGAACAACAATATATATTCTACTGTTTTTGGAACAGGAAATACTTCAGCAATCAACATTACACCCGTTGCTTTTCTTGTAGACACCTGTCAGAATGTATATATATCGGGATGGGGGGGCAATCTGGCTGGTGCAGGTAGCTCTACTACGGGTTTACCTGTAACGCTGGCACCTAATCCGAATCCTGCGTTTCAGTCAACGACAGATGGAGAGGATTTTTATTTCTTTGTCTTGTCTAAAAATGCGGTAAGTCAGCTTTTTGGCTCATTTTTTGGAGGTGGCACATTACAGGAACATGTGGACGGTGGGACCAGTCGTTTTGATAAAAACGGAGTAATATACCAGGCGATATGTGGTGGATGCTGGGGCTCTTCAGCGGTCCCGACTACACCCGGAGCTTATAGTACTACAAATGGAAGTGCGCTATGTAATCTGGTAGCTGTAAAGGTAGCCTTTAACCTCGGCGCCGTTAATGCCGTTGCCGATGCGGAACCCAAAGCGCGGGGCTGTCTGCCGTTTACTGTTGAGTTCAGCAATAATTCCACCAATGCGGTTGGATTTACCTGGGATTTTGATGACGGATCACCTGTTGATACCAATCGCGCGCCTACACACACATTTACACAACAAGGTACGTTTAATGTGCGTATGGTTGCCTATAATCCCAATGCCTGCAAGGTATGGGATACGGTATACCTGGCAGTCCGGGTAGATACCAACCGGATGACTGCTGATTTTGAATATGCGATCGTGGATAGCTGTGATCCCTATAGCGCTTCATTTGTTAATACTTCTCATTTCAGCTATAAAACGGCTGATGCCTTAACGCAGTTCGATTGGTACTTCGGTGATGGCAACTCTTTCACCGGTGAAACCCCGCCCGTACATAATTATGCCGGGCCGGGTACCTATACTGTTATGCTGGTGATAAATGATACAACAGCCTGTAATGATCCGGATACGGTCATCAAGACGATAGAATTTATAAACCAGATGGTACGGGCAGCTATGGATCTGCCGGACTCCATTTGTATTGCACATGACACTGTTTTCAATGATCTTTCTCAGAATGCCACCAGTATATTATGGGATTTCGGGGATGGTACTACATCTGCGGAGTCAAATCCAAGACACCGCTTCCCGGCCTCCGGCAGATATACTGTAACGCTCGCAGCCATGAACCCGGCTACCTGTAATGGCATTGATTCCATACAGAAAACAATATGGGTGAAACCTATGCCTGTAGCATTGTTTGAGCATCAGCCCCAGATACCTCAGACTAATATGCCGATCAGTTTTGTCAATCTTTCAAAAAATGCTGTTCGCTATCATTGGGATTTAGGTGATGGTACTGAAAGCCGTGAACAGCATACGCGACATTTGTATAAGCGTACCGGGAAGTTTAAAGTTTGCCTGACGGTGTATACGCCGGAAAACTGCTCAGATGTATTTTGCCGGGAGGTGGAAACCGATATCCGTCCTTTAATAGATGTGCCGTCTGCGTTCAGCCCTAACGGAGACGGGAACAATGACATTTTGTATGTAAGAGGGGGGGCAGTAGAAACGATCGTTTTCAGAATATATAACCGCTGGGGAGAAATGGTATTTGAAAGCACTGATATGAACGTGGGATGGGATGGAACCTATAAAGGAAAAGGGCAGGAGATGGAAGTATATGCCTATACATTGTATGCAACTTTCTTTGACGGGAGTGCTACTACTAAACAGGGAAATGTAACATTATTACGCTGATCTCATGAAGCAGGTATTGAAATATATCGCAGGAGCTTTATTGCTTGCTGCCGGCCACGCAGATCTTCAGGGGCAGGGTATGCACTTTTCGCAGTATTACAACGCACCGATGCTTTTGAATCCCGCTAATACCGGACTGATGCCGAATCATGATTACCGGGCGGGTGGCAATTACAGGAACCAGTGGGCATCGGTACCGGTTCCTTACAGGACGATGTCGGCTTATACGGACTTCCAGTTGTTCCATGGTGTTGAAGCAAATAACTGGCTTGGTCTGGGTTTTGCCTTTTTTAATGACCAGGCGGGTAACGGTAACCTCAGTCTCAACAGGTTCGAAGGTTTTGCAGCGTATCATCTCCAGTTGGGCCGGTCGAGCATGTTGTCGGCAGGGCTTTCGGGATCGTATGCACAGAGAAGTGTCGATTTCAGCAAGCTCACTTTTGATATACAGTGGGATGGTTTTACTTTTAACGGTGATCTGCCAAGCAATGAGATACCCGGCCTGGTAAAAACAAATTACTTTGACGTAGGTGCCGGTCTGAATTATGCCTTTTTCCCGAACGAGAACGTATATGTCAAATTAGGTGTCGGCATGGCTCATGTAAATCAGCCGAAAGAAAGTTTTTATGGCAATGATAATCGTCTGGGTATGCGTCCTTCTGTTAATCTGGATGGCTTATTCCGCATAAATGAACGGTTTATTGTCAATCCTTCCGCTTATTATACGCAGCAACGGGAATCCTACCAGGTAGTATATGGCGTGCTTTTCCAATACTGGCTGGGTGGTACGGGTAATGAGGCGACACAGTTATTACTGGGGCCTTATCACCGTCTGGGTGAATCCGTGATCCCTGCTTTCGGTTTTGAACTGGGTGCAGTACGGGTTATGGGCAGTTATGATTTTACAATATCAAGCCTGAAAGATTATAATCGTAGCAGAGGTGCGTTTGAGTTATCCATTCGCTATCAGGGACTGTATGATATGCTGGGTGGCGGGCCGCCGCGTAACTTGTTTAGCTGTCCGCGGTTTTAGTATGAGATGTGGGAGATGTGTTGGATGTGACAGATGTGCTGTTA
>JBBCJI010000033.1:0-2305 GCA_037190845.1 Flavipsychrobacter sp.
TGGAATCATTTAATCCCCCTAATCCATAATCCAGGATATGTTGCCGGATGCGCTGCGCTAACATCCGGCAAAGCATTGCAGACAGATTCATACATCATGCCATTATTATATTATTGCCTGCCCTGCTTATTTTTTTCATAATCGTACTTTTGCCCCTCATTTGATTATTTTTGCAGCTCATCCGTAAAACATACAAATAACCAAATATGGCCATTGTTGATTTAGTGATGCCTAAAATGGGCGAAAGTATTACAGAAGCTACCGTCTTAAAATGGCATAAAAAACCCGGCGACAGCGTGCAGATGGATGAAACCGTACTGGAGATCGCCACCGATAAAGTGGATAGCGAGGTACCTTCCACCGCAGCAGGTACCATTGCTGAAATACTGTTTAATGAAAATGACGTAGTACCGGTCGGGTCCGTTATTGCCCGCATTGATGCAGCAGGTAACGCTGCTGCTGCTGCACCACAAGCCGCTACGCCGGTACAGGAAGCCCCCCGCCCTGCGCCACAAACGGCAGCGCCTGCTGTTCCGGCAGCCGCATCAGCCGGCAACCGCTTTTACTCTCCCCTGGTGTTAAACATAGCCGGCAAAGAAGGTATCGGCATGGCAGAGCTGGAGCAGATCCCCGGCACCGGCAATGAAGGCAGGGTAACCAAAAAAGACATTCTTAACTATATAGCTAACCGTGGAGCAACACCAGCCGTTGCAGCACAGCCCGCCACGCCGGCACAGGCAGCGCCCGTTGCTCCTGCTACCCCGGCGCAACCACAGGCAGCACCCGCCATCCATACCGGCAATGTAGAGATCATTGAAATGGACCGTATGCGCAAGCTGATTGCCGACCACATGGTACGGAGCAAGGCAACTTCTCCCCACGTGACCAGCTTTACGGAAGCTGACGTCACCAACATCGTGCGCTGGCGCGACGGAGCAAAGAAAGAATTCGAAAAGAAATACGGCGAAAAAATCACGTTCACACCGATTTTCATCGAAGCCATTGTGAACTGCATCCGGAAATTCCCGATGATCAACAGCAGCGTAGACGGCGACCGTATCATCGTGAAAAAAGATATCAATATCGGCATGGCGGCAGCGTTGCCCAGCGGCAACCTGATCGTACCAGTCATCAAAAATGCCGATACCAAAAACCTGCTCGGCCTGACCAAAGACGTAAATGGCCTGGCGCTTGCTGCACGCAACAGCAAGCTCAAGGCAGACGACACACAGGGCGGCACATTCACCCTGACGAATGTCGGCACATTCGGCAGCCTGATGGGCACGCCGATCATCAACCAGCCGCAGGTGGCTATCCTGGCGGTAGGCAGCATCAAGAAACGTCCCGTAGTGCTGGAAACACCTGAAGGCGATGTGATCGCCGTACGACATATGATGTATCTGTCGCTCAGCTACGACCATCGCATTGTGGATGGATCGCTGGGCGCCGGCTTCCTCACCGCCGTAGCCAACGAGCTGGAAGCGTTTGATATCAACAGACCGGTATAACCAATCTATCCTTTAATAGTATGAGCCAATGCGCACTGTAATGAACAGTCCTCATTGGCTCATCTTTTATAAGTATCTCTATATGACGTTGCAAACACCCCTCCTCATTACGTTTCTGTTTTTCGCGACTTGTAGTGTCCATGCACAAAATGTCACAGATATCCGTTTGGCAGACGGCGATCTCCTGTTCCAGGATCTGGATTGCGGGCCTGTCTGTGATGCCATTGAAAAGGTAACACGTGGTGTAGACGGCAGGGATTTTTCGCATGTCGGCATTGTATATACCCACAACGATTCTTTATTTGTTATCGAGGCTACCGGGGGTAAAGGCGTATGCATCACGCCATTGCAGGATTTTCTTAACCGGAGCAGGGATAGCAACAACCATCCGAAGGTGGTTACCGGACGGTTGAAGAAAAAATACAGGAAGCTGATTCCAGAAGCCATCAGCTTCGCACAGGCACAGGAGGGATTACCTTATGATCCGGTCTTTGCAGCAGGCAACAACAAGTATTATTGCAGCGAGCTGGTCTATGACGCTTACAAGCACGCAAACGGAGGCAAGCCGTTCTTCCAACTCCAGCCGATGACCTTCAACGACCCCGCTACCGGCCGGATTTTCCCTGCATGGCAGGCTTATTACGAAAAACTGGGAACAGCAGTTCCGGAAGGTGAGCCTGGCTGTAACCCCGGTGGACTCTCACGCAGCAGACGACTCCGTATTACCGGGCGGTTCTATTAGGCACAACAAGATACATAAATAATACGGCCTCGACAGGCTCGGCCGCCAGCCTTAA
>JBBCJI010000034.1:0-42915 GCA_037190845.1 Flavipsychrobacter sp.
CCGGCGTCGGATGCACGGATTGAAGTTGGTCATAGCCACTCCCCCCGAAGCGGGCATCCCATTGTTTGGCGCCATTCCCATCTATCTTTACGGCCCAGTAATCATAGTCTCCTTGTGACCCCTGGCTCTTGTCCCCGCCTGCCGGGGAAGCGGAATACCCCCCTAATATATACCCCCCGTCCGGCGTCGGATGCAGGGAAGAAAGAATATCAGGACCACTCCCCCCGAAGCGGGCATCCCATTGTTTGGCCCCACTTCCATCTATCTTTACGACCCAGTAATCACTGCCTCCTTGTGTTCCCTGGCTCTTGTCCCCGCTTGCCGGGGAAACGGAATACCCCCCTAATATATACCCCCCGTCCGGCGTCGGATGCAGGGAATAAAGTTGGTCCCAACCACTCCCTCCGAAACGGGCATCCCATTGTTTGACGCCACTCCCATCTATCTTTACGACCCAGTAATCACCGCCTCCTTGTGATCCCTGGCTCTTGTCACCGCCTGCCGGGGAAACGGAATACCCCCCTAATATATACCCCCCGTCCGGCGTCGGATGCAGGGAATAAAGTTCGTCCCAACCACTCCCCCCAAAGCGGGCATCCCATTGTTTGGCCCCATTCCCGTCTGTCTTTACCACCCAGTAATCACTGCCTCCTTGTGTTCCCTGGCTCTTATCCCCGTCTGCCGGGGACTCGGATCCCCCCCCTAAAATATACCCCCCGTCCGGCGTCGGATGCACGGAAAGAAGGTGGTCATAGCCACTCCCCCCGAAGCGGGCATCCCATTGTTTCGCCGGCGCCTGGGCAAGACCCCGCCCGGGGAGTAAGGCCACAAAACAGAGCAGCAGCGCTGCGGCTGCCGGAAACCGGAAAAAATCACCCCGCCGCAGGCCAGTTCTCAGGAAAGCCCGCGGGGACAAGGTGTTTGTGTTGTTGTATGTGCTCATCTGTATTTGAGTTTTATGGTTAGCTGTTTTTTTGTATTTATTGGTCAGAAAACGACGTGGTCAAGGGAAGTAAGAAAGGGCAGGGAAATAGTATCCCCGGCCAACCCATAAGAGCGTTGTACAAAGATTCCCGGCCCCAGCCATCATTAAGGGAAATTTTCCGTTGCACAGTGGCCCGCCCCGAAACGCACGTACGGAAGAAGCAGATCGCCCAATATCAGGCTACCTGCTATGCGATAGCCGGCCAGAGGGAGGAGGTGTCTCAAAAGTGGGCAATCCGTGTAACCGGGCACTGTTTAAAAAAGTAAAATCTTTGACTAAAGATTTGTAACGAGAATATCAGTAAAAGTGTGGCTGTACTTCACGCCGTCCAAGACGGTACATATACCACTTTATCCAAATCGTAATCTATAATCAATTAGGACGAAAACGTGAAGCACATAGTGATCATGGTACAGCAAATATATAACACCCATTCAAATAACCAAATAAAAAACCATTGTTGTCCGGGAAAATAAACAACAGCGACGTTGTATGCTGATTGAGCTTTTCTACCTGAAGCATCATTAAATGCCCGAGCATGTGTAATAGCCTGTCATTGCGGCCCCCGAGCCGCAATCGTCTATTATCACGCCGCTCATAAAAGTATCGTTTTGCTTCAGACGATGGCGGATCAAGTCCGCCATGACAGCGTTTTTGTTAGCAGGCTCTCCCCATTACAAAATATACGTGAAACCCGCTACGAATGAGGAATACAGCTCTATTCAAAACTCTTTTCCCGGACAACAGTGATAAAAAACCGCTTTTTTAAAACCAACCTACCGTAGACGTTGCATGCAACGTCTACGGTTAGTATCCCATATCAGACAATTCGCGTCACATTTATTTTACGGCGCCTGCATCCGGATACGCCAGTATTTGGGCAGATAATTATTATAACGGTTGCCAAGGGATTTTACCCAACCCAGCCCGATACCTTCATAAACGATCCGGTACCAACCTTTAGCCAGAGGAGACAATCCCGGATCTTCCTTCCTGAGAAAACGAAGCGCGGTATCGCGGTCCACCGGAATTGCCGGGACATGCTCCGCCAGGTCAACACTCAGCGCCAGATCATGCGACGGTAGCCAGTCATTGCCGGCAAAATGCCCGGCGGGAAGCCCTGCTCTGCGGAAATAAAGAGAATTTTTCAAAAGATAATAGTCAGGAACATGCGCTGTATGCATGGCGGAAAAAGCATCGCCGTCTGTCGGGATACAGGTGAATGCGTCCCCTGTCAGCAGATTTGAAATGCGCTCCTGTGCTTGATGGGCTTCTTTATGCCTGAATTTAGCCGGCTTCGCCACGGCGGTATCAGTGGTTTTTCGTACGGCGGCTATAAAAAAGCCTTCGCCGCGTGCCTTATCGGGGGAGAACCTGTAGCCGGCGGGTTGTCCCTCTTGCAATGTAACGGTAGTAATACCCCATTCCCGGGGTACATCCACGCCGGCGTTTTCGGCCGAGAAGGTTACGGCCAGCCATTTAAGTATCTGTTCATTTTCTTCCGGCGAATACGAACAGGTAGCATATACCATGATACCGCCTTTCTTCAGCGATGGCCAGACATCTGCGATGATCCGCTTCTGTCGCTGGCAGCATAGTTCCACATTTGCTTCGCTCCATTCATCAAGCGCCGCCGGATCTTTACGAAAAAGACCGCTGCCACTGCAGGGGGCATCTACAACAATAATATCAAAATACCCGGAGAGTTTTCCCAGTACAGCCGGATCATCTGAAGTTACCCACGCATTCATATATCCCCACCGGGCCATATTCTCTTCAAGAATGGAAGCCCGCGAACGGATCACTTCATTGGAGACCAGCAAACTGTCTTTTTCGAGCAGGGATGCCAGCAGGGTGCTTTTCCCTCCGGGAGCAGCACAAAGATCAAGCACCCGTAAGTTATTACGCTCCGGCACTAACTGCCGTATCAGGTAATCCAGGAACATGGATGACGCCTCCTGCACATAATAAGCACCACCATGGAAGGCCGGATCCAATGTAAACACAGGGCGTACAGGCAAATATCGTCCCTGGGAACACCAGGCTACTACATCATCAGCCTCATCCCTGAAAGCATTTCCTTTGAGCGGGTGTAAACGAACAGAAGTCACCGGCACTTGCTGATGAGCAGCCAGAAAGGCCGCTTCATCAAAACCGGGAACGGATCGCAACGGTTTGAGCAGGGATTCAGGTATCAGCAGTTGTTCCGCCAAAAACAATTATGGTTCACCAAATAAACATATATTTATTAATCAATACAAGGGTAATCACACAGGATTGCCCCAACAGGGATTGCCACTGCTAATATCTTCCATCCGGCACACCTGTATAATTATGAGGGGTAATGGCTTTCAGTTCTTTTTTCACTTTTGCACTCACTTTCAGTGTATCAATGAATGACCGGATCTCATCGCGGGTAATACCGGCCTTACCACGGGTGAGCGCTTTGAGCGCTTCATATGGTTTGGGATAATTTTCCCGCCGGAGGATGGTCTGTATCGCTTCCGAAACCACAGCCCAATTGTCTTCGAGGTCGTCCTGTATGGTGGACGGGTTCAACAGCAGCTTGCCCAACCCTTTTTCGATGGAGCGCAGCGCCAGGAACGCATGAGCCATCGGCACACCGATATTCCGCAGCACGGTACTGTCTGTAAGATCCCGCTGAAGACGGCTTACCGGCAATTTGGCCGAGAGATGCCCATAAATTGCATTGGCAATACCGAGGTTACCTTCCGCATTTTCAAAATCAATCGGGTTCACCTTATGTGGCATGGCAGACGAGCCTACTTCGTCTTTCTTCACCTGCTGCTTGAAATAATCCATCGAAATGTATGTCCATACATCCCGGCAAAAGTCAATAAGAATGGTATTAATACGGCTCAATGCATCAAACTGAGCTGCAATATTGTCGTAATGCTCGATCTGGGTGGTGTATTGCATCCGCTCCAGTCCCAGCTTCTTATGTACAAAATCATTAGCAAACCGTATCCAGTCGGTTTTAGGGAACGCAACATAATGTGCATTAAAGTTGCCCGTAGCCCCGCCAAATTTAGCGGCAAAAGGCACTTGCGACAACAATGACACCTGACCTTCCAGCCGCTCCACAAACACCATCCATTCCTTTCCGAGCGTGGTAGGCGACGCGGGCTGACCATGTGTGCGCGCCAGCATGGATACGGGCTTCCACTCCTTTGCTTTTTTCCTCAGGGTTAATATAATATTATGCAGCGCAGGCAGATATACCTCTTCCAGTGCCTCTTTCCAGAGCAGTGGTACGGCGGTATTGTTCACATCCTGCGATGTGAGACCGAAATGAATCCATTCGGCGCAATCACCGGCTTCCAATACTTCGAGTTTTTCTTTCAGGAAATATTCCACCGCCTTTACATCATGATTAGTGGTGCGTTCTATCTGCTTGATACGTTGCGCATCCGCTTCCGTAAAATGCTGGTACAGTTCCCTGAGCTTTGCCGGTTTGATCTTCGCCGGCAGGGAGAATATCTTTTTTTCGGCAAGAAAAAGAAAGTACTCAACCTCTACCCGGACGCGGTAACGGATCAGTCCATACTCCGAAAAATAGGGTGCTAATAAGGCAAGCTGTGAGCGGTAGCGCCCGTCAACCGGGCTGATGGCAGTAAGCGGTGATAAATCCATGGGTGCAAAGATAATTGCAAATCGTGAAGGAACATTGTCATTGAGCGTGTTCTTTTATGCATCGCACAAACAGAAATTCTTCAAAGAAACATCGCACAATCAATTTATTATCATTATCTTAGAACAAGAAAACATCATCCTGATGCTGTTCGTTAATTGTAATACACACACCTAATGGTTACTCCATGGCTAAGAAAGAATTGCATATGCTGGTAGCTGAACAAAAAATACTTAACCGTATTTATGTTATCCGTGGTCAAAAAGTGATGCTGGATCGCGACCTGGCGGAAATGTACGGCGTGGAAACCCGGCGTCTGAATGAACAGATAAAGCGTAATAACAAACGTTTCCCCAAAGACTTTATGTTTTCCCTCACCCGGAAAGAAACAGACAACTTGATGTCGCAAATTGCGACATCAAGTTTGGGAACGGCCTCCTGGGGGGGCTTTCGGAAACTTCCGAATGTTTTTACTGAACAGGGCGTAGCTATGCTATCCAGTGTATTGAACAGTGAAACCGCAATAGAGGTGAACATCCGCATTATCCGTGTCTTCACAAAACTCCGGGAATATGCCCTTACTCATAAGGAGATACTATTGCAGCTCTCCAAACTGGAGAAAGAAGTGAAAAACAACAGCCGGGATATTGAAAACATTTTCACCATTCTCAAAGAACTGATCGGGAAACAGAGCGACCCTGCTCCACGAAACAGGATCGGTTTTAAGCATTATGACACGAAATAGCGCATTGATCCCCACTTAAAATGAAAGGCTTTCTCTGTTATGCCACAAGGAGAATCCTTCAACAGAAGCTTCTCAGGTATCAAGGAGCACTTTCAACACTACTTCGGTCTTATTGCAATAATTGCGTAACCAACCATATCATCATCTCTCCCATTTGTTATTCTCACCGCCGGGGGTTATTTTTACGCAATAGCGGTAACGCACCCTATTATCCCTGGCAAATAAGGTTCCTGACGCATGTTTTACTTACACATGCTTCCCTTGGTGTATATGCCAGCCCCAAGACCGGTTACTCATATCCGGACATTGGTAATGGTAAGATATTAATTAAAAAACTACAACATGCTGCTCGCTGTTCTGGCAGGTTTTATTGTGGCTTTCCTGTTGGTTCCGGCCGGCAGGTTCCTGAAAGGCAGATACCCGGCCTTATTGGTTTTATTGCCACTGGGCCTGTTTATCTATTTTCTCGGCTTCATACCCCGCATTTCTGAGGGCAACACGATCCATTATCATTATCCCTGGGTGCCATCTTCAGGGATCCATATGAATTTCTTTGTTGACGGGCTATCCCTGCTTTTCTGCCTGCTGATTACAGGTATCGGCACACTGGTATTCCTGTACAGTATTGCCTATATGAAGGAGCATGCCTACCTGTCCCGCTTTTTTGCCTATATGAGCATGTTTATGGCATCCATGCTCGGACTGGTGCTGTCGGACAATATCCTGTCGCTGTTCGTATTCTGGGAGTTGACAAGCATTTCCTCTTTCTTCCTGATCGGGTTCAACAACAAAAGCAAGGCGGCGAGGAAAGCGGCGCTGACGGCATTGAGCATTACAGGTGGCGGCGGGTTCCTCCTGCTGGCCGGGTTCGTATTGCTCGGCTATATGACCAACAGCTATTCCATACAGGAGATGCTGCAGGGGCCGGCAGTGCAGGCACACGCAATGTACCCGTGGCTGTTGTTTTTCATGCTGGGTGGCGCTTTCACCAAATCTGCCCAATTCCCCCTGCACTTCTGGCTACCTTCTGCCATGCAGGCGCCGGCGCCCGTATCCACCTACCTGCATTCCGCTACCATGGTCAAAGCCGGTATTTACCTGCTGGCCCGGCTCACGCCGCTGCTCGGCGACCATATCATCTGGAGCTCAGCCCTGATCATAACCGGCGGCGTCACTATGGTATATGCCGCCGTACAGTCCCTTTTCCGCACAGATCTGAAAAGCGTACTCGCCTACTCTACTATATCTGCCCTGGGTATCCTGGTATTTCTCATCGGGCTGGGCACGCCTGCTGCCTATCTTGCAGCGATGGTATTCATCCTGGTACATGCGCTGTATAAAGCCACGTTATTTCTCATAACAGGCATTATAGATCACCAGGTACACAACAGGAACATTACAAAGCTGGCAGGATTGAGGAAGGTAATGCCCCTTGTAGCTGTTGCCGGGTTGCTGGCGGCACTCTCCAGCGCCGGCCTCCCACTGACCTCCGGCTTTATCGGCAAAGACCTGATATATGAAGCCACGCTACGCAATGGATGGCAGTCCTGGACGCAGACCGGACTGGCTGTGCTGACCAATATACTTCTGTTATACGCCGGATTCCAGGCCGGCATCCGGCCATTCCGGGGAACGCTTCCCCAGGCTTTTCAGCAAGCAAAACAACCCGGTATATTCATGTGGGGGCCTCCCCTGCTCCTGGGCATCCTGGGTCTGGTATTCGGCCTCTTTCCTGCGCTGATTGACGGAGCGCTGGCACGTCCTGCCGCGCAGGCATTGGGGGATATAGCCGGGCAACCCGCACTCAAAATATGGCATGGGTTTGGCACGGTACTACTGCTCAGCCTGAGCACCCTTGCCGCAGGCACCCTGCTCTATGTATCCCTGCGCCCTACAGAACAAAGGCAGGCATGGATCCACCGCCTCAACCGCGTTTCCCCGCAACGGCTGCTATACCGGATCACACGGCTCTTCCGTTCCTTTGCAAGATTTTACACACGCACTCTTCAGAACGGGTACCTGAGGGTTTATCTGCTTACCATTCTGTGCTTTGCCATACTCCTGCTGGGATACAAGCTGTACCTGGGAGTAGACCTCAGCATGAGCCATATCAAATTTTCGCCGGTTACCTTTTACGAGATCATGATCCTCCTTGTCATGGCGGCGGCTATTCTGTATGCCGTTTTCTCACGATCGCGGCTTACCGCAGTCGCGGCGCTGAGTGTTGTAGGCTATTCGATCTGTCTGCTCTTCGTATTTTTCAGCGCCCCCGATCTTGCCATGACCCAGTTTACGATTGACACCCTGACGGTCGTTTTATTCGTGCTGGTACTGTTCCGGCTGCCGCCTTACCTGCAGTTTACCAACAACCGGGACCGGATACGCGACGGCATTGTAGCCATTACATTCGGCACATTGATCTCCGTTATTGCCCTGCAGGTATTGAATGAGCCACCCAGCCGGGATATCAGCCATTTTTATGGCGACAATGCTTATATGCTGGGCAAGGGGAAAAACGTGGTAAACGTCATTCTTGTAGACTTCCGGGGACTGGATACGATGGTCGAAATAACGGTACTGACGATAGCCGCCATCGGTGTATACAGCCTGCTTAAACTCAAATTCCTGAAAGAAGAATAATAAGCCTATGAGAACAATGATCTTAAAAACAGCGTCCAACTACCTGCTGCCTCTGTTGCTGCTGTTTTCCGTTTTCATCCTCCTGCGGGGACACTATCAGCCGGGAGGCGGTTTTGTCGGAGGGCTCGTGGCTTCCATTGCCTTTGTACTGCACGGCTTTGCCAACGGGAATAAAGAAACCCGCATGCTGCTGAAATACCATCCGCGGAGCTTTATGCCTATCGGCCTGGCGCTGGCGCTCATTGCCGCATTCCTTCCGATGCTGAACGGCCTGCCGGTGCTGACCGGCTTATGGTCGAGCGAGCCCGCTCCTATTATCGGCCTGGTAGGATCGTCCCTGCTTTTTGATACCGGCGTGTTCCTCGTAGTGATCGGGGTGACACTTACCATCCTGTTTACCATTTCTGAATCAATCTGAGCCTATGGAATTACTACTTGCTATTATGGTAGGACTACTGTATGCTTCGGGAATCTATATGATGCTCAAGCGCAGCCTGGTAAAGCTGATCATCGGGCTGATCCTGCTGGGCAACGGCGCCAATATTCTGATATTCCTCCTGGGACGCATTACCAAAGGCAAGCCGCCTATTATCCCGGAGCACAGCGTCTCTTTCAGAGACATTTATGCAGACCCCGTACCACAATCACTTATACTCACAGCCATTGTTATCAGCTTCGGCCTGCAGGCATTTGCCATTGTCCTGATCAGAAGAGTGTACAGTGTAGCCGGATCGGACGACCTCGATGATATGAACACAACAGAAGAAGACCTATGACTGATAATAACCTGATACTGCCCGTACTGCTGCATTTGCTGTTTGCCGTATTCCTGATCTTTTTCAGGAACAGGATCGCGGTGCAGCGGGTGGTGAGCGTTACCGGTAATGCCATCGTATTATTGTTCAGCATCAAGCTATTCAGGAAAGTGCTGGATCAGGGCATCCTCACCATGCAGGCAGGCAATTGGGAAGCGCCCTACGGGATCACTTTTGTGGCAGATATGTTCAGCGCGACCATGATATTGCTCACAGGTATTGCCGGGCTTGCCGTTGCGATATTCTCTCAGGCGGGGATCAGCCGGATACGGGTACGGTTCAGCTATTTCCCCATTTTCCACTTTCTCCTGATGGGATTGAACGGAGCCTTTCTTACCGGTGACATTTTCAATCTGTATGTGTGGTTTGAGGTCATCATCATCTCATCATTTGTATTAATGACACTTGGCGGGGAAAAACCCCAGATCGAAGGGGCCATCAAATATGTCACCATGAACCTGCTTGCTTCGGTCATTTTCCTGACAGCTATCGCAATCCTGTACGGCCTGACGGGTAGCCTGAACATGGCCGACCTCTCCCTGAAGGTGAGCCAGGTATCCAACCGGGGGCTGATCAATGTAACAGCCATGCTGTTCTTTATCGGCTTCGGGATCAAATCAGCCGTATTCCCGATGTATTTCTGGCTGCCGTCATCGTATCACACACCGCCATCTGCCATTGCCGCCATCTTCGGCGGACTGCTGACCAAAGTAGGCGTCTATGCGCTGATGCGTATCTTCACGCTCATATTCGTACCGGACACATTCACCCTGCACATCATGACTGCAGTCGCGGCATTGACGCTGGTAACAGGAGCTTTGGGCGCATTGATCCAGCAAAATCTGCGACGGATCCTTTCCTATTTCATCGTATGCCACATCGGATACATGATTGCCGGCCTGAGCATGTTTACCGAGATCGCACTCGCCGGAGCGATCTTTTACATGATCCATGACATTATCATAAAGACCAACGTCTTTATGGTGAGCGGCATCATCTACAAAATAAACGGGAGTGTACAACTGAAGCAGATCGGCGGGCTGTACCGGCACTATCCATGGCTGTCTTTCGTGATCGCCATTGTACTGTTTTCCCTGACCGGCATCCCTCCGCTATCAGGCTTCTGGCCCAAGATATTCCTCTTTGAAGCCGCATTTGACACGCGCTCTTATATATTGGCAGGCGCCTTGCTGCTGGCGGGATTCGTCACCCTGTATATGATTGTGAAGATATGGAGCGAGGCCTTCTGGAAAGAAAAAGAAGGCGCTATAGCCGGAGATTACGACAAGCTGCCTGTATACCAGAAAATACTGATGATCGCTCCGGTCATAATGCTGACTGCCGTATCTTTATATATAGGTATTGCTGCGGAGCATGTCATATCGCTCTCCCGGCATATTGCTATGGAGATGATGGATACATCCGCCTATGTGAGGGCTGTGCTCGGACAAACAAACTAAAAAACGATACTGCCATGATGACCAAGAAACTATTGATGAACCTGCTGCTGATGCTGGTGTGGGTAGCGCTCACCGGCAGCTTTGTGTTCGGCAATTTTATTTTCGGCTTTGTGCTCAGCTTTGCCGTGATGTGGCTGATCCGCAGGCGCGACCAGCCTTCTCAGTATTTCCAGCGATTGATCAATGTGATAGGATTCCTGTTTTATTTCCTGTACGAGCTGGCCAAAGCGAATATACATGTAGCTACGGACGTATTGAAACCGCGCTTCTCCATGCGGCCCGGCATTATCAAAATACCGCTCAATGCAAAAACAGACCTGGAAATAACCCTGCTGGCCAATATGATATCCCTGACGCCCGGATCGCTGATCCTCGACGTATCCGACGACAAAAAAGTATTGTATGTACATGCCATTTACATCCGGGATAAAGATGAGTATATCCGGAAAATAAAAACAGGTTTTGAAAGAAGGTTACTGGAAATAATGCGATGACTTTATACAACTTTTTATATTACGGCATATTGCCCGTCCTGAGCCTTGCGGTATTACTGATACTGATCCGGCTCCTGAAAGGCCCCAATTTCGTAGACCGCGTGATCTCGCTGGATCTGCTGATCACTACCGGTATCGGCATCATCACTGTATATAGCATACTGACCGGAGAAGCGACATTCCTCGATATCGCCATGATACTGGCGCTGATCGCCTTCCTGGGAACAGTAGCCTTTGCCTATTACCTCGAAAAACAGGAAAAAAATGACTAACATAATCATTATGATCGTAACAGCAACCGGGACGCTGTTCATATTACTTGCCGCCATCGGTATCGTCCGTATGCCCGACTTTTATCTCCGGTTATCGGTAACGACTAAGGCCGTATCACTCGGTCTGGGCCTGATTCTGGTGGGCGCTGCTGTGTTTTTCGATCACATGGCCGTTACTTCGCGGGTTGTCGCCATCATCTTTTTCCTGCTGCTTACTGCGCCTGTCGCTGCCCATATGATCGGCAGGGCATCTTACTTTACCGGTATACGCATGTGGGACAAATCAGTGCTGGACGAGCTGAAAGGCATGTACGATAAGGAAACGCACGAGTTGAAAAGCGGAGCGGAAACAACGGAAAAACAGGATGTATCTGCAAACGTTGATGAAAAATGAGTAATTATCGATAAACAAAAACTATCCGAGTTACTGCAGCGTCATATCTTCAGGTTATTTTTATCTGCCCATTCACCAAATTTCTTTAGCCTGTCCCGGTTGCTCATCAGCCAGTCGGAAGAGCTGGGATTCATGGAATGACTGATGTAATGGCAAAAGGTTTCCAGGTGCTCGGATTCGGACAGGGCATGAAAAAACGGAACGTAGCCTTCCCACACCAAGCCTTTGTTTTTCTTCTTCTTTAATTCACCTAATATCCCAAAGAACGTTTTTGTACGCTCTCTGAATAGTTCTTCTTGTGTTTTCTCTTTGTTTTCTGCCGTTAATGCAGAAGCTGAGAGCAGGGACAGCATCAGTTCTGCGGCGCGGAATCCCTCATCGGAGCTGGCGTCCGGGTTGAGGAAAACGTTGATCTTATTGGGATCATCGGCATCTGCCTTTACGTTACCCGTCATCTGCCGCTGCAGCAGCATATAAGCAGCTTTTGACCGTTCGGTATCGGGCTCCAGCAGCAGGAAGTAGTACAGGCTGAGCAGGCTCGGCACCTTCTGTCCCGATTCTGCGGCAAAAGAACCCAGCAACAGGTGGCTGCTGGCATGCGTCGACTTTACTTTGATTGCGTTGGTAAGCGCTGCTTCTGCTTTTTTGTAATCCTTTTTTCTAACGTAATTATATCCGAGATTATAATACATCAGGTGGTTCCGGTCGAATTTCCGGATAGCGCTTTCCAGCAGTTGAATGGATTCATCGGTTTTACCGGCATAATCAAGGCTGGATGCTTTGGCAATATAAGCATCGGGTACAAACTGCTTATTCAGGCTGATCACCTTATCACTGTATTTGATAGCGCTGTCATACATTGCCCCCTCCAGGTACGACAGTGCGAGCTCATAATTGATCATGGCAGAGTTGGGCTCCATCTGGAGGGCAATCTTATAGGTATTGATGGCTTTGTCGTATTCTTTCGCATCATGGAATGCTACTCCGGTCTGTATCAGGCTTTCAACCGTGTGTTGTGCCGGTAGCGTTTGTGCCAGACAGATGAACAGGATAAGGGGGGATATTCTTTTCATCTTATAAAGATAATAAAGCCGGGGTAAATGACATGCTGATGTATGCGTTGGCGTGTGGACCGGAAGTTATACCTAACACGGTGCGTTGGGTTGTGTATATGCTGCCCTTTCAGGGCGAATTTGTGGTTATGTATAATTATGTGTCCCGACATGTTGTATCGGGCGGTGTATATGCCGTCCTTTCAGGGCGGATGTTGTTTATCCATATCCTGTTGCTCATTACACCATTTACAAAATATGTCAATTGTAGCGAAACAAAGTGGAGCAAAGAATCCCGCACAAGGAGTGTCTCTTGCTACGTGGGATCCTTCATTTCGCTACGCTGCATTCAGAATGAACCCGGTCGACAGATTCATGCACCTCGTCATCTCCAATAGGATTAAGCTGACCTTATAACAAGTCGGGATGACATCGTGGTAGCTACAAAGATCAGGTAACAACGAATACAACTCAGTTGTACGTACATTTTTATCCCGGAAAAGCCATTACCGCATTTATACGAGACATTACCTAATTTTATTCAAACAGATAACACAAACATTACGTCAATGCGCACATTATCACTCTTTATAGCAACAAGTCTGGACGGATACATTGCCAAGCCTGACGACGATCTCAGCTTCCTGACATTAGTAGAAAAAGAAGGTGAAGATTACGGCTACAGGGAATTTACCGAAACTATTGACACCATCATTCTTGGCAGAAAAACGTATGATTATGTACTTAAAGAAATCGGTGCTTCTCATTATGACAATGGTGAAAGAGATGTGTATGTTATCACAAGAACAGAACGACCAGGTGTTGGCAAAACAATATTCTACACAGGAGACCTGACTGAATTGGTACAGCAATTGAAATCAGGGAACAGGAAAAATATTTATTGTGACGGTGGAGCGGAAATCATAAACGAACTTTTGAAAAACGACCTGATTGACGAACTTATCATTTCGGTTATTCCCATATTGGTTGGCAATGGGACAAGGCTTTTCAAAGACGGCAGACCTGAACAACGACTTGAATTTGTGAGCGCAAAAACTTACGATACAGGATTGGTACAGCTACGTTATAAACGAAAAGCAGAAAAAAGCAAACAATATATATGAAGCCGGCATGATTATCTGACTTTACAGTTAACACGGACTCTTGCAATGCTTGCTTTGTGCCGCTCATTGACGGACGAAACGAAGCAAGCCATCCAGTGCCGGCGTGGCTCACCGGCGAGATGGTGGAAACATCCGGGAAAGGATAGCCCATAGGGGCGGGGTTCACCTCCGTCCAAATAAAACGGATAACCGGACCGCGAGAGGGCAACCGTGAGGGTTGCCCCTACGAACTCCCCCGGTATAGAACAGGTGATCTTCTCTGTAAATGCTCATCACCTGCCAAAAAGCAGGCGCTGGGAACATCCGCGACAGTGAAAACATCCATACAAACAGTCTTTCTTAATCCGCCAAATCTATGAAGCTGACGGAGCCTCCAGTCTATCCGAAAGACTTATATCTTTACAAACCCTGCATAATGCCTCTTACCGGTGGTATCTGTAACACATACCTGATAATGCCCCGGAGGAATTTTCTCAAGAGGCAATGTAATCGTACCCGAATTATCCGGAACAGATACCGATGTATAGTGTATCTGTTGCCCCAAAGTATTCACAATCCGGATACTGATATCACCGGGAGCTATAGCCCCTGTTGTTATGTAGAGGGTCTGTCTGGCAGGATTGGGATAAATTGCAAGAGCTGCTGCAGGGATCTCTGTTGATCCGATAGCGGAAGCGATATAGGATTCGTAGCCGTATTTACGATCTATGACCCACCCGCTTGTTGCGAGCATGTTTACACTTACCGGGTTATTGTTTGCATTGTATTTAATATCGTATACTGAAGTATCCCATATATAATAATAAAAAGATCTAACAATGCTTTGTACCGGGAGTTTGTCACTGTTTAAAGTCCGTTCTCCATAGGATGTGGTATCGTTCATGGTTGGTGAACCCGACGAACCATCCAACCAGAGGAAACTGGTTTGTTGGTCTCCATCATAGGTGTAGCTATGTATCCAGCGAGGTCCCTCCCAGCCACCGGTCGTGACTTTGTCATAAAAAGTACGTGTATGCGACTTGCTGTTTGTGACAGAGATAATAGATATGCTATCGATCAGTATCCATTCATTCAGGGTATTAAAATCTCTTTGAAAACGGATTACCTGGGATGGCAAATAAGCGGACGGGGTTGCATACCTGTATTCTTCTTTGAAAATCGGTTCGAGCCAGCCATACAGATTGGACACGGCTGTCCAGGTGCTTATCTGGTTATCTCCATTATACTCATAATCATATTTAGATACAGAATCTCCCGCATCAAGATCAAAAATTGTTATGGATGTGACCAATGACCGGCTATTATAAGTATGGGAATAAAACCAGTTCCGCATTTTTTGCTCCACAGGATTACCTTCCGGAGAATAGCGTATATAAAATGTATCAAGTGGCCTGTTAGACCTGGTGCTGAAAACATAAGCTGTATCGAATTTAACAAGCGGCACATGCAAAAAATCATGACCGAAGGAATTAGAAATCCCAAGGATAAACAGATCTTCTATCAGATGGTAGTCGAGCACATCATAGTCAAATGCAGAGCCTTGATTTCCGTTGTATATAAATACCGTGGAGTCTGTCTGATGCAGGTAATAATCATCTATGAAATGATTCACCATATATTTCAGCCGTTCTGATCCGGAAGCAGGTTTATGAGCTCCGGTGGCAGGTGTATGACGGGAAGGATACCATTTTTGACCGGTCTGCCGGTTCTGATAACGCTGCATCATATGTTCTTTGTAGGCTTCGCTGTCGTAGCGACCAAAAGCATTCAGAAATAGCTGTGCACCTGCTATTTGTGTAAAAATCAAAGAGAGTATAATTACAAGTACAGCTTTATTCATATGATTTTTTACTTTAAAAAACGCACGAAGATACATTTGTATTTCTTTGCAATCCGGTAAATATTTCATTAAAATACTCATGCTTTTTTCCTCCTCTTCTCCACCCACCGGCCCAGCAACCAGAAGCTGACGGCCAGCACGAGGAAAAAGATACCTTTGTTGGTGTTGTCCCAGAAATATTCAAAATAACGGGTGTACAGATTCAGCAACAGGGAAATAATGCCGATATCCCGCAGCAGGTTATCCCGGTATCGGATGCCCAGGTAAAGAGAAAGCCCGGAAACAAGGAAAGACAACGCAGCATATATTATTACCTGGCTTTGCCGTACCGCCGTCCACGCGGTATAAGAGCCATAGTTCCCGAAAACGGAAATACCCCAGAGTGCCGTGAACAAAGCGATCAGCCCGTAAACATACGTTAGCCGCTTATAGGACTGCAGACGTGGTATATACCGCTGAAGCCAGGACAGCCACAGCATCAGCAAACCCAACGGCACAAACCGCATCGGGAAGTTCATACCCAGGAAAAGATGGTGTGTACTCTGCCAGGTGGAGAACCCGCCATACCAGCCGGTAAACGCTATCAAAGCACCCATCCACAATGACACAGAACGAAACCATGCGCCCAGCGCACCCAGCAGTACCGTTGCCAACAACAGAAGTGTACTGTAGTGCAGCCGGTGTTCAAAATCCTTACAGCAATATACCAGCGAGGTCAGCGCCACGAGACCGCCCAATATCATAAAAAGTTCACGGGAGAATACGCTGAACCGGTCGTACCTCCTGCGCAGGTAGGCAAACCAGGCACCGGCCAATACAGCCGTAATGCCGCCTATCAGCCAGTTGCTGAGCGCAAAATGTTTCCGGATCACCTCCAGCAGCTTATCATCAATGAAGATGGCCACAAAGGCTAACAGGGTACAGGATATAGCAATGAGGAAAAAATACTGCGCTATCTGCCCGGCTGGCTTTTTTAGTTGCAGTGACTGCTGAAGAGATTGTTTTTGTGCCGCATCCAGCTTACCTTCCTGTTCCCAGGCATCCAGCGCCTGCTGTATGATCTTGTATTCGCTGTTGTCTACTTCCATATAAGCATGTGTTCTGTTACCGGGCCTATATCTCCGGGAACCACTAAAAATAAAAAATGATTGGAACTTGTCTTACATTTATTGCACGGGAGTAAAAACAACAACTATATGTGGCATAAAATCACAACAGCAGCACAGCTTACAACGCTCGAAACAGGAGAGAACATTATAAAATACCCGGTTTCCGGCGGACCGGCGGCGGATTTTAATGATGCTAACCCGGATAATATATCCCTGCGGGTTGTTACACAAAACGATCCGGTCACTGCAACACTGGATATCGCGGTAGTACCCAGCAAGGTAAAATATGATGCGGTCCTGGGTATCGGTGGCGTTGTATTCGGCCCGGTACAAAAATCATACGAAGAGGTTGTGGCGGAAAATGTCTGGTGGGTGTTTGACCCTAACGAACGTGGTTAACAGTTAGTAACACAATACGAGTCCCACCGGGCAACATCATGAAAAAAGATCTGACAATGGCATATCTGGCTTTAGCCGTGGTATGCATTGTATGGGGTACAACTTATTTCGCGCTGCTTATCGGCGTAAAGACATTTCCACCCTTTATTTTTTCCGGTATCCGGCAATTCGTCGCCGGCATACTGCTGTTCATCTTCCTGTTGGCTACCGGGAAACTGGGCAGGCTATCGCGACGCGACCTGGTGCGGGGGGCCATACCGGGTATATTGATGATCACACTGGGGAACGGCGTCATCGGGTGGAGCGAACGGTACATCCCCAGCGGACTGGCAGCCCTTATTGTCTCCGTCACTCCGGTTTATATTGTGGTGATCAACTACATCACGGGCACTGACCGGAAAAAACCAAATATTCATGTAATAACAGGCCTGCTGCTGGGAAGCCTGGGTGTGATCCTGATCTTCAGGGATAATATCAAAGACATCGCCCGTCCTGACTATTTCGCGGGGATGATCGTTGTCTTTGCCGCATGCCTGGCCTGGGCGTTTGGAAGCATCTATGCCAAGTACAAGCCACTCCATACCGGCGTGCTGACCAGCGCCGCCATACAAATGACCAGCGGCGGTCTGGCGCTGTTGCTGACAGGACTTTTCGTGGATGACCTGTCTGAACTTAAAACAGTCTCGCGGGAAAGCGTTTTATCACTACTGTACCTGATCGTATTCGGGTCGCTGCTTACGTACAGTTGTTTTGTCTATGCACTGAAAAAGCTACCGGTAGGGCTGGTATCCATCTATACCTATATCAACCCGTTCATCGCGCTGCTACTCGGATTTTTCCTGCTGGATGAAAAACTGACATGGATTACCGCACTGGCTTTGTTAACGACACTGAGCGGTGTTTATTTCATCAATCACGGATACCGGAAAAAAACGTAGTAGGGGCAACCCTTGCGGTTGCCCATCTTGCGGTTGCCCCATGCATCATTATTGTTTTTTATTGGGGGTGGTTATTTTTTATTTGGGCGGGGGGTAAACCCCGCCCCTACCATTAATTTGCGGGTATCTTTTCGTAACGGACCACTTCGTTATCTATTACCGGCAGCGTCCGCAGGTAATCATAGATGGCTTCGAGGTCAGACTCAGACATACCGGCATACATCGTCCACGGCATCGGAGAATTAAGATCAGCAGCCGTGTATACAGGAGAGTGATAATTGCTGTCGAGGTACATCTTGAACCGCTGTACAAATGCGGAGCGGGTCCAACTGCCGATACCATTTCCCATATGTGGTGTAATATTGGGTGTGCGGACAATACCGGCAGGCATACGAAACTCCATCCCACCGCCAAACTCGCTCCCCGGCACGATCTGTCCTTTTTCCTGCCGGCTGTGACAATCCACACAACTGGCAGCATTCACCAGATACCTGCCATATCTGATACGATCACTTTCAGGCGGCCGTTGCTGAAACGAAGGATCCGCCGGCATGGTGTTGATCAGAAGAGATACCGGAAAATCTATTTCGCGGACCGGTAACTCATTCTTTACCGGAGTCAGTGTACGGATATAGGCAATGATAGCATAGGCATCTTCGATATCCATATGCCCGTAGTGCTGGTAAGGCATCACAGGAAATAACGCTTCCCCGTTCTTACGGACACCGGCTGTCATAGCGCGCAGTATCTCTCCATCTGTCCAGTCTTTCAATGCAGCAGGTGTTATATTCCGGGCGTAAAACACACCGGGGAAACCCATGTTCCGGTCAAATATTTCCCCTCCGCCACCGAAGCCACCCTGTGCCAGCGGACCGGAAAACAGCGACCAGTCGCGCCTGCTATGGCAATCCATACAAACAGCCACATGATTGGCCATATAACGGCCACGTTCAACATTTTCCGGTGTCTGCTCTATACGGATATCAGTCGCATCGGCAACATCAGGTAATGCTGTTTTTACATATATCCCTGCACCAGCAATAATTGCGATAAATAACAATACGATAAGCCCTGTTACTTTTAATATTTTTTTCATTCGAAAGGAAGTATTTAAATATTATTTTCGGAAAATTTCCCAAATATAAAAATCTTTTTTTGAATATTAAAAATATTCGCTATAGACTGAATATCAGCAAACTTCTCCAGATATGATAACTGCTCTTCCATTTGGCAGACGCATGATTTTCGCTTATCATAACATATCTGTTTCCTGAATTAAGACTCTGTTTAAAATTTATTCAGATCATAATATGCGTTAGTGTAAATATCAGCCTTGCCGAAGCATAGGATTGTTGTATTACAGATATATGCTGCCCTTTCAGGACGAAGCTGATGTGTTGACCGTGTTGTACCCAACGCGCTGCGTTGGGTTCTGTATATGTTGCTCCTTCGGGGCGGAGGCTTTCTACCTATACCCCTTATATGTTATTCTTTGGCAGAAAAACAGCTGTTTTAGGACAAGACAGTGTTCCATAATCCCAAAGGCTGAAAGCCTTTGATATATATAGCCCAGGGCCATCGACCCGGGCGGCAGACAAAAGCAACCCTCCCTGCACCCTGAAAGAGCAATATAAAAAGCAGCAATCGCAGAGACCTGGCAGGGAGATTCAACTGTATTTATTTTTATCAAGTATTTTCAGACAGCATCTAAATATGGTAATCAATTAATCCCAACTGAATTGCCTTTTTTACAAGGCTTGCAGTGTTCTTTACTTCAAGCTTCTTCAGGATGCTAAGTCTGTGTGTTTCTGCGGTGCGGGCGCTTATGAATAGTTTTTCCGCTATCTGCTGTGTTGTGTCACCGGCAATTACCATATGCAGTATCTGTGTTTCACGTTTTGTAAGCACATACCGGTTGGCAGTATTCGGCTTATCCGTTTTGAGCATCGTTTGCAGCAAATACTCTTTGAGTACCGGGTCCAGAAACTCTTCTCTGCGCCAGGCATGCATGATTCCCTCTATAAGCGTATGCTGATCCGTTCCCTTAAGGAGATAACCCAGACAGCCATATGACAGCATGCTTTTCACCATTGCAGGTGTATCCAGGCTGGTTAGCACAACAATGCGAACATCCGGGTATGTTTTTATAATAACAGGCGCCAGGTCTATACCTGATTTGTCGGGCAGCAGCATATCCAGCAGCAATACATCGGGCTGGCGCTGCGACAAACCTTCAAGCAGCGCTGTACCGGAAGTATAGGTATCTGTTATCTGTATGTCGGGATGACTCGCCAGCATCATACTGATGCCGTTTATGGCAAGTGGGTGATCGTCCGTTATCGCTACTTTAATACTCATGAAATATCTGGTTTGGCTGCACCACTTTTATCAATGTCAAATTCAAGATAAACAGTAGTGCCATTATTGTATTCACTGCTGATATCTATTGTACCTCCCAATACGGCAACGCGTGTACCAATGCTTTTCAACCCCATACCATCACCCTGTAAATTTGAGGTATCGAACCCTTGACCATCATCTTCTACCGTAACGGCAAGCAGATTTTCGTCCGTATGAAAAAGCTGCACAATAACGCGGGTAGCATGAGCATGCTTTATCACATTCTGCACCAGTTCCTGCGTGATACGGTAAACAGACAATTCAAATTCGGACTGAAACCGGGGTATATCACCGTTTTGCTGGAAAATGATTTCGAGCGGGGTGCTTTGCTGTACTGTTTTACAAAAATAGTAAACCGCTTCGGGCAAACCATTTGCCAGCAGCATATCCGGCATCAGGTTGTGCGCTGTCTGGCGAAGCTCCCGGGTCGCATCTTCGAGCTGGCGGATCATCTGCTGGTAATAAGGTGTATGGAAATAGTCATGGCTGGTAGTATTTCTGTATGGATCGGGAACTGTTTTCAGGTTCATCTTTACCGTAGATAACTGTACCATTATACCGTCATGTAGTTCTCTCGCCATACGCGAACGCTCTTTTTCCTCTCCCTGTATGATTGCCTTCAGATGGCTGATCTCCTGGCTTTGTTGCATGGCATTCAACTTTTCCGCCTGCAGGCGCTGACTGTTCTTGCTGTTTCTGTAAAGTACGGTTAACAATGCTGCGACGAGCACTGCAATCGCGGAGATCGTACCTATCCATACATTTTTTGTTTTCAACTGGCTTTCCTTACGACCGAGCAATAATTGCTTTTGAACAATCTCTTTATCTTTTTGAGCAGTTCGTGATTTTAATTCCATGTCGTAGACTGCTTTCTGGCCTGCTTGTTTAGCCAGTGAATCCGAGAGTTCCAGGCTTGCCTGCTGGTATGCGAAGGCTTCTTTATCTTCCCCTTTCGCTTTCTTGATCTGCGCGAATGCAAGATAGAGGTTGAAAACATCTTCCAGTATTAAAGCACTGATCTCTTTGTTTTTTTTGATGACAAATAAGAATATCGGCTCTGCTTTATCATAATCCTGCCGGTTGTAATACATAAGACCTAATTGGAACCGGGCCTTCATATTTTCAATATAATTACCGGATCCGGCCGTTATGTGTATGGCCTTTTGCAGCAGGGAAATGGCTTCTTCTTCCCGGTTACCGGCAGCATACAGATCGCTTAAACCCAGTAATGCATTTGTGTTTTCCGGGTGTGATTGTAAAGCCAGCTTATAGAAATATGCAGCGCTGTCCTGTTCCCTTTGCTGAAAATAAATTGTGGCAAGATTGCCATCTGTTATGGAGATAAATATTTGTGCAAAGGAATCTTGTACATAAGGCATTAATATTTTTTTTGCCTTTCCTACGTACACTCTCGCTCTGCCGTAATCACCGGACCGCACCCACAACATGCCGATATTATTATAAATGCCTGCCATGTCTTTTGCGCTGCTTACATCTGCCGGCTTAAGATCCCGTATCATCTCCTCTGCTTTGTAAACATAATAGGACATGGAGTCGTATTGCCCTGTATAAAAATAAGGAGCGCTCATGCAGCTATAATACATAGCTTCCTTAACAACGTCGTGAAAACCACTAATGTAAGGAAGTCCCAGCCGGTAGTACTCAATACTTGCCTGGTAGTCACCCAGCCGGTTACTGCAAAAAGAAAGGTTGCCGTATGCGGCACTTATACCCATATCAAAAGACAAGTAACGGCTTTTGTCCAGAACATCATGCAGGAGGTATATGGCGCTGTCAATATCTCTGTACATCAGCATGCTTGCATAATTGATCTGATTAATGATCTCCTGAGTATCCTTTTGGACAAGACCGTAATATTTTGACTCAGGGAATGTAACCGATGTACGCTTATCTGCAAGACCACTGCTTTGCGAAAAGGCAAAATCACGCTGCAACATACACCAGGCAGTGCACAGAGTAATAAGGCCAATACGCTGTAAAAGAAGCATAATTAAAAAAAGAAAGAAGCAATGAAAAAATTCTACGGGAATATACGGATTTTCTGAAAATACGGGTTTTTCCGTATAGGCTTATGCTAAGGTTAGAAGTAGCTTTGATGTAACAACAACCATTTCGTCACGTCTTTTTCAAGCAAATAAAAAATATAAAAACAGTCTTAAAATGAATTATATGAACTTAAAAATTACTAACATGAATTCAAACATGAATTGCATATGGTATTATGTGATAATGGCGATTTTTAATCTTTCAGCCATTTTCTGTTATTCTCCTGTAGCAGCACAGGTTTCCGATTATCAATGGGCTACAGGCATGGGGGGAACTGGTAGTGAGTATGGTAATGGAGTAGCCGTGGACGGCAATGGTAATGTGTATGTAGCAGGGCAGTTTGCTGAGGCAGGAGCAGATTTTAATCCTGGAGGCACTGGAGGAGTGCTTATCTCCGCAGGGGGTAATGATGCGTTCATCGCGAAGTATGCCCCAAGCGGCGCATTCCTATGGGCTAAAAGTATGGGAGGGACCGGTAGCGAAAATGGAAGGGGGATAGCTGTGGACGGCAATGGAAATGCATATGTAATAGGACAATTTGCTGTTGCAGGAGCTGATTTTAACCCTGGTGGCCCTGGAGGGGCGCTAACGTCCGCAGGAAGCAATGATGCGTTCTTGGTCAAATACGATTCCAGCGGCGCATTTCTATGGGCTAAAAATATGGGAGGAACCGGTAACGACAATGCCAATGCAGTAGCTGTGGACGGTAATGGCAATGTGTATGTAACAGGCGTTTTTCCTGTTGCAGGAGCTAACTTTAACATCGGTGGTACTGGCGGGGCGCTTAGCTCTGCAGGAAGTAATGATGTGTTTGTAGCCAAGTATGATCCCAGCGGTGCATTCCTATGGGCTAAAAACATGGGAGGAACCGGTAGCGATAATGGTAACGCACTGGCCGTGGACGGCAATGGCAATGTATATGTTACAGGGCACTTTCCTGTTGCAGGAGCCAATTTCAACATCGGGGGCACTGGTGGGGCACTAACATCCGCAGGCGGTATTGACGGGTTTGTAGCCAAATACGATTCCAATGGCGCCTTCCTGTGGGCTAAGAGCATGGGAGGAGCCGGAGGAGATTACAGCTATGGAGTAGCTGTAGACGGCAATGACAATGTGTATACAACAGGCTATATAGCTGTAGATGGAGCAGATTTCAACCCTGGTGGCGTTGGAGGCGCACTGACTTCTGCAGGTGGCAATGATGTGTTCGTAGCCAAATACGATTCCAGTGGCGCCTTCCTGTGGGCTAAAAGTATGGGAGGGACTGAAGGTGACCAGGGTTGGAAAGCAGCTGTAGATGGTAATGATAATGTATATATAACAGGGTATTATCTTTCGCCGACAGCAGACTTTAACCCTGGCGGTATTGGTGGCGGCATTATATCAGCAGGCAGTATGGATGTGTTTGTAGCGGGCTACGATTCCAGCGGGGCCTTCCTATGGGCTAAAAGCATGGGAGGCGGTAGCGCCGATCAGGGTTGGGGAGTGGCCGCAAGTAATAGTGGGAATGTATACGCAACAGGGCAGTTTGGCGCCGGAGGGGCAGATTTCAACCCTGGCGGCACCGGAGGAATGCTGACTTCTGCAGGCAACAATGATGCGTTCGTCGTAAAATTAGGTTGTAATGATACTTCATCTTCTTACATGGTGATTGAAGACTGCAGCGGAAGCTTTACTTTGAACGGAACCGTTTATACTACCAGCGGTACTTATACACAACATATGCCTAATGCACTCGATTGCGACAGCACTATAACTATTGACTTAACGTTTTATGAAATAGAACCTGTCATCACCATAAATGGAACTATACTGGGTGTGACCGCTACTTATAGTACTTATCAATGGATCAGGAATGACACATCCATACCGGGCGCTACCAACAGCACCTTATCTGTGAATGAAAATGCAGACTATCAAGTAACTGTTACCAACGAAAACGGATGTGAGGGTACATCTGTTATATATACAGTCAATAACCTGTCGACAGATAATATAAAAAGCATAGCCCCAAACATTACAGTCTATCCCAACCCTGCCGATGACATTATCCACATCAGCAGCCCGGCATCTGTAAACGTTGTGGTAGCCAGCCCTGCAGGAAAGAATATCCTGCATCTCGAAAATACCAAAGCGGTTCCCATAAAATCCCTGCCGACAGGAATTTATTTCCTGCATATCCTGGATACAGACGGCAGGCCGGTTAAGGTGGAAAAGGTAATAAAACGGTAAGGACACCTTGTAGAAGAGCTGCTGATTGATTTTCTCAACACCCTGTATGAGGGTCGATGAAAAAAAAAAGCCGGCGGTACAGTCTCTCCAACATCACAAAGGGTTGTCACAGTAAACAACCATGATAAAGAAAGGAATGTCAGGGCGGTTCAGTACCGCTATGACATTCCTTTTATAACCAGGCATCAATCCCTGATGCAGCGACAACTCTGCCCGCTACCGCGGAGCATATTGTACGATGGGTCGGCCATACTCGACATCAATACCAGGTAATACACATAATAGCTACCTGTCTGGGCTGTTCTGCTCCAGTAGGTGCCGACGGTGCCGACATGGTCCATACTTCCATTAACACGGCTGCGCTGGCCGGCGGCAGTAAGCTTTAAACGGGAAGCATAACCGGAAAAGGTATTTGTGATATTTTCCGCCGAGACTACTGTCGCCCACTCCTGCTGGGCCGGCAGGCGCCAGCCCGTACCAAGCGCGGCACAGGGATCCCTGCCGTTTGTGGCGGAAGGAGGATGAGCGCTCACCGAATCTGCGGAGGTTCCGTCTCCCCACCAATAGGGATTTGGAGGAACGATCGTTCCCTCTCCGATATAAAAATTAGGGCTACCCGTAGTACCCAGCCCTGAAGGGTTGTTGGCGACAAGCGTAGCTGCCAGGGAGGTGGAGCTGTTTTTCAACTGGTGTCCGTCGTCCCAGCGTCCCCATTGGAAATAATCCCCGTATGCAAGGCTGTCATCAAAAGCGGTACCCACCCGCTGTGATCCAAGATTCTGCTGCAGCCATATCCTGCCGTCGGCTGCCCGCACGGTTGTGTAAATAACAGGACTGCCGCGATAGGCAAAGACTACACATCCGAGATCGCCCGGGTTAGGACCGGGATCGCCACAGGAACCGAGAGCATTTCCTCCCCCACTTTCTTTAAGCGGTACCCAGGCGCCATTGTTCCAGACATAAAAACCTGGTCCGGCAAAACCGTCCTTAATACGGTTGCCTATATTATAGACAAGTGCACCTGCTGTATGTGCGCCCGCAATACCCCAAGTAGCGCTATCGGTGAAAGCGGCACTGGTAAAATCCACATACGGTAGCAGCAGGCTTTTCCATGTATTTGCCGCGGCTGCGGGGTTGTTGTTCAGTTCCAGTAGTACGGCATCATTATAGAAAGGAGACGCAGCATCATATCCGATCTTTACCTGTGCAGACACCGTCAGTGACAGTGACCATGCAATTGCCGACAGCAGACATGTATTTTTCATGATAATGGCTTGGGATTTGTTTATGTGTTATAGTTACCGGTTACGTTTTTTTAGCATACTGAATAACGCGGCCGTTATGCACGTATTTGTAAGCATGAATGAACGAACAAACGGTGTCATCCACGAAGGAAGGACCCCACGCAATGCGCGGGACACATTATGTGAGATGCTTCACTCCGCTACGCTGCATTCTGCATGACACGGTGGACAGATCCATGCAATACATCATTGCGGTCTTGCAATAATTATTCCGGCATCTTTGTCAATCTTTCGGTATGCAGCAACCTGCCCTGTACATCCCTCACCTGCAAGATATACAACCCTGCAGGAAGCCCGCTCAGTTCAACCCGGTCTTTCGCCTCTCTCTGCTGCAGCAGCTTTCCGTCCATGCTGCGGACAATCGCCTGTACGGGAGTGCCGGCAGTGATATAGACCCAATCGCGGGCAGGGTTGGGATAAACGGTCACCTTTGGTGCAGTTCCGGCCATATCGTGTACCTGTACATTGGTGATGGCATAGGGAGCAGAGATACCGGCACAGCCGCCCCCGTCCGTTACTTCTACGGTGTAAGTACCATTTGCTACAGCCACGTGTACAGCGTTGGTGGCACCGGACAGCAACGTGTCATTACGATACCATTGGTATGTACTGTAAGGCAAAGTCGTGCTTAGCGTATCACCGTTTACAGAGATGGTTACGGCAAGCGAAGCTATAGATACGTTCAGCGTCTGCACTTGGCCGGTATCGCAGGTGCCATTGGCGCGTACGGAGATCATGCCGCCACTGGTTCCGGCTGTCAGAGTGATGGTATCGGTGCTACTGCCACCAATCCATCCGGCAGGAATATCCCAGGTATAGGAAAGCGCCCCATCTACGGTGGTGACATACCAGGTGGCAGCGACGCCGGCACAAACGGAGTCTTCACCTATGATCGCAGCAGGCTGGCGGGGTGTAGTGCAATCTTTCATACAACGGACCGCATTCCCGTTGCCTGCCATGGACATATCATTCGCCATGACCTGTGACGCCAATATTTGTACTGCGAGCGGATAATCGAAATCAACATCTACCGACGACGTCCAGTAGTTTCCAAATCTTTCC
Organism: Flavipsychrobacter sp.; assembly: GCA_037190845.1. Lineage (GTDB taxonomy): Bacteria > Bacteroidota > Bacteroidia > Chitinophagales > Chitinophagaceae > JBEBVQ01. The sequence goes on from JBBCJI010000034.1 coordinate 26,985, forward strand.
CCATCTATGTCGCGGTAACGCATTGTCGCCGTATCAAATATTCGTAGCCCGGTCGCCGGCAGTTTCAGATTCGAGGCAAAAGCAGAGGCTGTATTTGTAATGTTTTCGAGTGTCAGTAATCCTTCCCATTCCTGAGTGCTTGCTACGCGCCAGTGTTTTCCCAGCGCTGCACAGGGATCTGTGCCGTTTGTGGCGGAAGGTAGAGCCGCTGTCCAGGTAGAAGCAGAGGTTACTGCACCCCACCACCAATCGTTCATTCCGTCCCAGTAATAAAACTTGTCTGATCCGGTGGCGATACCTGAAGGATTATTAGGACTCAATATGGATGCGCGGTCCGTATCGCTGGTCGGTATCTGGTGTCCGTCATCCCATCGGCCCCATTGAAAGTAATGTCCGAAAGCGTTGGTATCGTCGCTGGCAGTTGCCACCCGTGTTGCACCCAGATTCTGCTGCAGCCAGATAGTATTGTCTGCCGTGCGTACCGTGGTATAGGTAACCTGGTTGCCCCGATAGGTGAATGTTACCGTTCCCGTATCCCCTGTTGTTTGTCCGGGGTCTACCTGGATCTGGGCTTGTACGGTCATCCCCAGGTTGCATACCAACAGAGTAAGTAAATGTCTGATTCTCATTATTCGTTTGTTTTTTGATGTAATGCCTACTCTTTGGAGGATTTTCAGCGTGCTCCTGTATGTATCGGCGATTATAGGCTGTGCTTGGAGGTATTTTTTGGAGTTACAATCCTGGTTTGTGCAGACAGGTCATTTCACACACCGGCAGGAGTATCCCCTTGCGCGGTCTGCATGCTGGATCGTTGTGCTGTTGGCGCTGCCGAGCAGGAACAGGTAGTCTGTATGTCCTGGGGTACTGCTGATACTACGGCTCCAGTAGCTGCCGTTGGTACCCGTAAAATAAATACTGCCATCTGTATATTCACGATAGCCGGCCACCGGCAATTTCAGATTGGACAAAAAGGCATCATTTACGGTATTAATACCCTCTGCCGCAACAAGAGAACTCCATTCAGCAATATCAGGGATATGCCATCCCGGTCCGAGCGCGGCACAGGGATCCAGACCGTTTGTGGCGTCAATGGCTGCATCACTCCAGGTATCCGAAGAAGCGCCTCCCCACCACCAGGCATCGCCGGTAGCCGGGCCGGTATAGAAATAAGGTGAGCCGCCGCTCAGCCCCGAAGGGTTATTGGCGGTAAGGGTGGATGCCTGAAGCGTGTCGCTGTTACGCAACTGGTGTCCGTCGTCCCACCGCCCCCACTGGAAGAAATGGCCATAGGCAGCAGTATCATTACCGGCTGTCGCCACACGGCTTGCACCGAGGTTTTGCTGCAGCCATACATTACCGTCTGCGGCACGGACAGTGGTGTAGGTGACTGTCTGACCGCGATAGGTAAATGTGACGCACCCCAGGGAACTGGCAGCCTGTTCCGGATCGCTGGTGCTGTTGGGATCACTGCAGCTGCCTTTGCCGGTACCCTTTTGCATGGGAATCCAGGTATTATTGCGCCAGGTATAGGCCCCGCGGCCGGTGAAGCCATTCGTAGTACGGTGCCCGGTATTATATACCAGTATACCATCCGTAATGCTGCCGGCAATACCCCATACCGTGTTATCGCGAAATACAGTGGCATTGCTGAAATCCACATAAGGGAGTTTCAGGGTTTTCCACGTGCCTGCCACCGCAGCCGTGTCATTTCCCAGCTCCAGCACGGCGGCGCTGTTGACGGAAGCAGAGGTACTGTGTCCGATGCGGACTTGTGCTGACATATGTAATGCCGGTACCAGCAATACAGCGGAAAAAAGAATTGATTTTATCATCAGATATTTTTTTATGGTAAAAAACAGGATCAGTCTTTGATACAACGGCAACTCATTCCCTGCCCGCGATACATATTATAGGTCGGGTCGGCATTACTTGACATCAGTATCAGGTAATAGATATAAGAATCGGATTGCGGCGTCTTGCTCCAATAGCCGGCAACTGTTCCCATACTGCTCATATTGCCGGTGTTTCGCGCACGCTGGCCGGGAGCGGTCAACTTTAGCGTAGAGGCGTATGCAGTACTTGTATTAGTGATATTTTCTGCTGATACCACAGCCGACCATTCCGCCTGTGTCGGCAGACGCCAGCCTGCACCAAGCGCGGTACAGGGGTCAATACCGTTATTGGCAGTAGGCGGATTGGCACTGACAGAATCATTGGTAGTACCGGTCTGCCACCAATTATCGGCAATGGTGCTCGTGCCGCGATAAAAAGTATCTGTGCCGGGCGGCAGGCCGGTAGGATTATTTACCGGCAGCGTGCTGGTCAATGCCGACGGGCTGGTTCTCAACTGATGTCCGTCATCCCCACGTCCCCACTGGAAATAGTGCCCGTAACCCATACTGTCGTTGAGCGCGATAGCCACCCGCAATGATCCAAGATTTTGCTTCAGCCAGATCCTGCCATCGGCGGCACGAACCGTTTTATGAATAACGGGGCCGTTGCGATAGGTAAAGACGACACAACCTTCGTCGCCGGTATTCGGTCCGGGATCGCTACAGACGCCCGGGGCATTGCTTATGACGGTTTCTTTTAGCGGTACCCATGCGCCTTCACTCCAGACGTACACGCCGGGGCCTTCAAAGCCGTCCGTGATACGATTACCTGTATTAAAAACAAGCGCACCTGCCGTATGTGTGCCGGCAATACCCCAGGTAGCGCTGTCGGTAAAAGCAGCATCGGTAAAATCCACATACGGGAGCAGCAGGCTTTTCCATGTGTTCACTGTAGCTGCAGGATCATTGTTTAGCTCCAGCAACGCAGCAGCATTGTATACAGGTGACAAAGCATCATGCCCGATCTTCACCTGTGCGGACACCGTCAAAGACAGGATCAGTACAAAAACGGATAAAACGGATATTTTTTTCATTGTGTTTACTGATTTGTTTGTTATGGAATGTTATTGCCGGTACAGTTTTATGTTACGGTCTATCTCCCCTGAAGTGACCTGCAGCAAGTAAATACCCGGGGCGATCCCGGCAACGGGCAATGGTATATAATTGACACCACTCTCTACCCCGGATACCCCCTGATACAACACCTTCCCGCTGATGTCAGTGAGCTTATAAGACAAAGACCCTGCATCGCCGGTAATGACACGGATACGTGTATCATTTGTAAACGGATTGGGGAATACGGAGATATCCGTAGCAGTGCGTGCAAGCATGGGTACGGATACCAGCTCTTCCGAAAACTTGGTAAAAAAAGCAGTAGTCCCTGCGCCTGCGGGTACGGCAAAGCTACCGCTGTGCGTAAAGCTGCCGTTGGTACCGGCGGAAGGCACACCTGTGCTCCACTGTCCGGATGCGGTTTGTTGCGTCGCCCATGCGGCAGCACGGTCGAATACAACCGATTCTGCAGTTGCATGATGTGTAAACGCTATATCCGCATCTCCGGCAACATCTGATGTGATCTGCCAGATGCGGTCTATGCTGATGGCAGTTCCGGGAATGACCGCCGGCGAAAACGATTCATTTTTCACCTGTACGCTCAGGGTACGCATTCCTGCCTTGTTGGTGATCAGGACAGGCGTAAAATCCGCCCCTGCACTTTGCCCGACGGGGAAGAGAAAAGAGTTTCCTCCGGCAATACCTTCTGTCATGACAACACCGGTGTTATCCGTAACAAGGTATTTATCTGTGTCTGCACCGGAGGATACGGCGCCGGGACTGAATAGGAGATCGGACGCACCCAACCGTACAGTCCCGTTAAGGAACACCAGTGAATCCCCGATACGAACCCCGCTCTCCAGCACTACGCCCCCGTTGTTATTGATCATGAGGTGCGGCACCTCATGAGTGTTCATATTCAGGGTCTGGGGTGTATTGCCCGAAAGCGCCAGCCGGCCGTTGCCGTGAATGTCCGCATTGCTGTGCAGGTCTGTACCCACGCCGACCGTCGTACCGGAGGCCAGGGAAAAATTACCGGCCACATGCATCTGCGCGACGGACGTCTGGACAGCAAGCAGGCAAACCGCTATCCGGGACATACTATAAACTTGTCTTTTCATCAACCAGTTTTTTGATGTAAATGCCTACTCTTTTCAGGATTTTCAGCTTACTCCTATATTTTTATCATAATTGCCGTGCAGCATATTATCTGATCAGTGTCACATCTCCTTTATGCCGGTGCCTTTGCCCGCGTGTTCCCGCTTCAAATTCCAGGACGTACATATAAGTACCTACTTCAGCCGGTAAGCCTCTGTACATGCCGTCCCAGCCGTCTGAATGAGCTGCCCCCGGCGGGGTCTGGTATACCAGATGTCCCCAGCGGTTATATACCTGAAGCTGATACCCGCTTACAGGGCAACCCGGCTGTATCACCGGCCGGAAGGTATCATTGCGCCCGTCGCCGTTCGGAGAGAACGCCGAAGGAGCCGTAAAGACGCAATCGCAAAATTCAAGCGATACACGGATGGTATCTGCACCAGTGCAGCCATAATCCGACACCACGACCCAATAGGCACCGGAGTCGCTTACACGGCGTACAGGATCATCCGTGCTGTTGTCCCATAATACCATAGCACCGGGAGGCACATTGGCTTCCAGGTTAAGCTGTATCTGTGTTTCCATGCAGATAATGGTATCCTGGCCCAGATCCTGCTGCAGGGAGATGAAACGGATGTCTGCGGTATCGGATGAAGCGCAGTATTCCTCGCTCACCGTAACCCAGTACCTTCCGGATGTGGTAACGGCCAGTGTCCCGGCTGTGCTGCCGTCCTGCCACAGCACTACTGAACGCGGGGGAACATGGGCGTGGAGCTCCCAGGCCGCTCCACGGTCGCAGAAAGCGGTGTCAGGGCCGATATCCTGCGACAAATCGGTAAAACGAAGCCGTATGGTATCCGCCGACCTGCAGCCGGCCAGCTCTGCCACAACCCAATATTCCCCTTCGTCAGTTGCCGTATAAAAACTATCGACGCTCCCGTCCTGCCATGTATAAGCGGCTCCCGGTAGGGGTACGGAAAATGTTACCGGATACGGCGCGGCACAGATAAGCGTATCATTACCCAGAGAAAAAGTGATATCTGCACCGCCAATCACAAAGCTGTCTATCCGGGGCCGGCAGTCATCCTTTGAAATCACATAGTAAACACCCCGCTCTGTTATTGTTCTTATACGTCCCGTATCACCATTTTCCCATTCATACGCAGAGAAGCCGGGCAATGCAGTAAGTGTCACTGGCGGCATGGCCTCACAAATCATGGTATCCAACGTTTTTACAAACAGGGTGTCCGGCGGATAAGGATAGACGACATCATTGGGTAAGTTATAACTCGTGTATGTGGTCAGCGCTACCGCGCTCAATTGGTAATTACACGCATTCCCCGGCAGATTGGGCCGGTTGATCCTGTCCAGAAAACCTAACCCCGAAGAAGTGACGTAAATGGAATCGCGGTACAGCCTGAAGGAGGTGCCTTCATTGCGAGCGCTCCGTATATAGGTACGGGAATTTGTTATAGTTGCGGAATCATATACGCTAACATTATACTGATAAACACTTGCGACAAATGACTCATAACCACAACCATACAGTTTAGAGTTGTCGGGCGAAAAGCAAATATCATATACCGACTGCCGCTCTATCTTCATAGGAGCGGACGCCTGCCCGGTACCCGGATTGAACCGGTACAAGATAATACCGTTGGCACCGCTTACGAGACTCTTGGAACAACTGACGGCGAGCATCATCCTGTCCGGAGAAACCTTCATACTGCCCTGGCGGTTTCCCCACCTGCCGGGGAGGTATCCTGTTGCGGAAACAACAGGATTGGGATCCAGTCCGCTGCGGGTAATGCGATACGCCCGTAACTCCGATCTGTCAAAAGCATGTACCAGCAGCCAGACATCACAGTTTTCCCCGGGCACCGCGATCATGCTTTCGCTCAGGAGGCCTATATCCAGCAGGATATTTTTCCGGCCGGGCACAATATCTCCCAATCCGCCGTTCAGACTCATGTCCACCATAGAATAATGCAGGGAATCACCTTCCGGCCCCAGGGTAAACAGATAATACCTTCCGGGCGTATCTGCGACAGGCACGGCGCATACGCCCTGGGTGGTGGAGATATTCCCTTTCAGCCCATTGCTGCCGGGCATTGGCGTATGGTTCCTGTCCCAGCACATTCTGCTGTTTGAATAAAAAAGCAGGTCTCCCGTCACCGGAGATGATACAGCGGCACATCCCTCCAGACCGGAGAAAGCAGTATTCATGGATACCGGTCTCCCTGTGCTGAAGCTCACGCCGGTTCCGCTGCCGAAAACCCATATCCCGTTAACCCGCAGAAACTGCGGTAACTGGTTATAGTATTGAGCCGAAAGCCGGATACAGAAAAATAATATAAAAACAGATAAGGCAGTAGTTGTTTTTATCATGATGATTGATTGCCATTGCAACAAAATTATTCTACGGCGTCATCCCCGTGCTGCGTTTAAGTACTCAAAAACCTGAGTAGAAATACTCAATAATTTTTCGCTCCATAATTCTTCTTTCGTTTTTATATTACCTTAAACCCGTTGTTGCATACCTGCCCGCATCAATGTCCGGGATCAGAGACATTGCGTGCAGGTCTGTCTACGCATATTGTTAATTTGCAGTACTATTACTGATCATGTGCTCACTCCAAAGAACGGAAGGACATTTCCGGATACTACAACTCCTGCTCCTGGCATACTTCCTGTTGCATGGAACGGTTTACGCCCAGGAATTCGAGGTGCTGAACAGGCTGGAGATCCAACCCGACCCCGTTATCGAATATAAACCTGATACGACTCGTATTCTGGAGATGTTGAAAGGTGGAGAAACATTAGAGTTTACACATCCTGACAGTGCATTACTGCTTGCCGGGAAGGCGCTCAGAGAAACCCGGCAAACAGATTATAAAACAGGCCAGCTCAGGGCCTTATTTCTTATGGGCAATCTCAGGAGTGCGGAAGGTGCACATCATCAGAGTATATTTTTTTACAAACAGGCGCTGGCATTGGCCCGGGAAATTATCGAAACACACCCGCGGCATGACAAGGTTATCATTATCCGGATACTTAATAACCTGGGGCGGAATTACAAAGCGATGGGATATTACCATCAGGCTATTTATTACTATAGCATGGGTATTAATGCGGTAGAAAGCACACACCTGAAAGACAGCAAAGATGAAAGGGCAGCGATGCTGCTTTTCAACAATGTCGGGGCCTTGTGGAACGATCTGAAAGAGCCGAAGCTGGCGGGATACTACCTGGGAAAGGGACGGATACTGGCCGAAAAAAGTAAAGACTCTTTTGTATTGGCCGGTATTTACTGCAATATTGCGTCGCTGGAGACCACAGACAAGGAAAAAGGCCGGGATTATTTTGAGAAAGCTTTGCTGATCGGGAATAAAAATAATTATCCCCTAATACAAATTTCCGCTACACAGGGCCTTGGCATTTATTGGGATAATGAAGGTCAGCCGGAGAAGGCGATCTCCTATTTTAAAGAAAGCCTTAAGCACACCAAAAAAAGCCGGAATACGGAAAAGAAGTTTGTACTTTATTACAACCTGGCCATTACCTATCTGAATATCAGAGACCACAGGATGGCCGAGAAATACCTGAAAACTTCATTGGAAAACACATCCGGCATCAAAGCTGACTATGATATTGCCCTGATCCATCGCGGACTGTCTACAGTCTATGCACACACCGGCCGGCATCGTCAGGCCTGGGGTCATATTGCCATGTATATAAAGATGAATGACAGCATGATGAAGGCAGAGAAAAGGAGGGTAATAAGCACTTTTGAGCAATACCATATAGCAGAAAAGGACAAGCAGCTTGCATTGCGAAAGCTTCAGATACTCGAACAGGAAAAACGGCTACAAAAAAAAAACTTACTGATCCTGGGCATATCAGCAGGCGTTGCTGTAATGATTGTACTCCTGTTCAGCTTTCATCGCAATTACAAGCACAAACAACGGCTGCAGAAGGAACGGTTCCGGGGCATAGAACAGGAACAGGAGATCATACAGCTCAAAGCTATGATCCGTGGAGAAGAAAAAGAACGGGCACGCCTTGCACGGGAATTACATGATGGAGTTACCAGCCAGCTTGTAGCTGTAAAATTGAATGTTGGTAATCTGCGTAACCGGAAAGACCGGATGATCACCCCGGAAGAGCTTGATAATGTCTTTCTGCAACTGGACGAAACCACAAAAGAGCTTCGGAAAGCAGCCCACAACCTGCTCCCCGATACACTGGAAGAAAGCGGGCTGGAAATCGCTTCCGGGTTATTTTGCGAAAAAATCAAAACTGGCACCGGGATCGATACAGACTTCCAGGTATACGGTATCATTCCCCGTCTCCACCATGAGATAGAATTATCTCTGTACCGGATGATCCAGGAGCTCACCCAGAACGTGCTGAAGCATGCCAGCGCCACTTACCTTATGGTGCAACTGAGCTGCAGGGACCAACTGCTCAGTATTACCGTTGAAGATAATGGCAGGGGCTTACCGGCAGATAATATACCTGGAGATGTGGGAAAAGGCCTCCGGGCTATAGAAGAAAGGGTACTCTCTCTGAACGGACATGTAGATGTGATAAGCAAGGAGCATACGGGTACTACAATCTATATCGAGTTTGATATTTCCAAATTTCAAAACAGCAGCCATGTCTATTAAAGTCGTAATTACAGATGATCATTTACTGCTGATCAACGGTCTGGTAGATGCTTTGCGTCAATATGAGCATATTGAGGTGACAAATATTTACACAACCGGGGGCGATCTGCTGAAAGGACTTGGTGTTTCTGTACCGGATGTGTTACTGCTTGATCTGCATTTACCGGATATTATGGGCAACGACCTGGCCGGAAAACTACGGAAGTCATATCCGGATATGCGTATCCTGATCCTTACCGGGATGGAATCTGCCTTTCATGTTAAGGACGTGATGCAGCAGGGATGTATGGGGTACCTGCTCAAAACGGCCACCACCCCGGACATGCTTGCCGAGGCCATTGAGAAGGTATATGCCGGGGAAACGTTTATTGACGAGGCAATCAAAGATCAGCTTGTCAACAAAATATTCCGCACCAGTCGTAATTCAGGGAGTAATGTACCCTTACCCAGACTCAGTCAGCGGGAAAGGGAAGTGCTGCAACTGATCGCTGCCCAGTACAGTAATCAGCAGATAGCAGAAAGACTCTTCCTGAGTCAACGGACTGTCGAGAATCACCGCTTCAACCTGATGCAGAAGCTGGGGGTGAAGAATACTGCCGGCTTATTGATGAAAGCTGTTCAGTTTGGCATACTGGAATAGACGTATCCAAAATAAAAAAGAGTGAGCAGAGAGCGGGAATGAAAAAGAGCGGAAAAACAGTGCGCTTACGCTCCCTCTTTCCCGCTCTTTATTTTGTAGCCTCGCCTGGAATCGAACCAGGATCTGGAGCTTCGGAAACTCTTATACTATCCATTGTACTACGAGGCCGTTTTCCAAAGAGATGCAAAGGTATTACTTCTTTAGCGTTTTTGGCAAGGTTTTATTCTAATTTCTTCCTGATTTCCCGGAGATTTTCGTATATTTATAGATTGGAGATTGCATTAATAGCAACAAATGTATTTGATGCGTGCAGTGCGGTGATTTTCATTTTCAACACTTAATTTCAACTAAATGGCCATTCATCATAGAAAAAACGATAAGGGAGGTGGTTTCTATTACGAACAGGACGGAAAACAGCTTGCTGAAATGGTTTATGTAATGGCAGGCGACGCCAAAATGATCATTGAGCATACCGAGGTAGATCCATCCCTGCAAGGACAGGGCATCGGCAAAAAAATCCAGGCTGAACTTGTAAATTATGTAAGAGCTAACGGAATAAAGGTACTCCCCCTCTGCCCTTTCGCAAAAGCTACTTTTCAAAAAATGAAAGAGTGGCAGGATGTGTTGGTGTAGCGACCCGCGAATCGGCGGGAAAAATAAATGATGTCATCCCGGTCACCGAGCCTTGTGTACCCACAAGTGTATTTTTTTAATACTATCTGTCAAAGTAGATAAAACACACTGTTCCCCGGTAAACATGTACTACCTAACTTACCATTTGATGTATTGGATGGATCGTATAGCTGAGGTTCGGTAAGGGATGTATGTCATGCTGACGAAGGAAGCATCCCACATAATGAGTGATTCCCCGTGTTTTGTAAGATCCTTCCTTCGTCAGGATGACACCATACCCTACAGGATGTGATCGTTTCACTACACGTACCCGTATAGAGAAAAAAGCCGTACTATTTGTTATGAACATATGAAACACAATACAATTCCCTATTGATATTATACTTGCAATAGATGCGGGTACACCGTAGGCCACCGAGCCGGGATCGTTTCTTATCAAGCCGGAATTCATTGAGTATCTTATAACTTCAGGCGATTGCGGGTCAGGCCCGCAATGACAGCTATCTTAATACTATCCTGCCAACTACAAGTACAGGTAATACGGCATCAACAGTTCCCTGAATGGCTCCGTATATACACCCACACTGTTGTATATTGTAAGGACTTCATCTTTACGCCCGCCGCAGGGAAATGCCGCAGCAACACTGATGACCCGGTTTATACGCTTACTTGCCAGCGGACGAACAGAAAGCGCACGGTGTATATGCCAGCTCTGCCGGGTAAGCAGAGTCTCCCACAAAGCATGCTCCGCAGCAGGCAGCATAACACAAGCCACACCCTGTGCACTGAGATTATGTGAAAGGACGAAAAAAAGATCCGACTGGGATAATGAGGTATCATGTCGCGCCAGGTTCCTGCCTTCATCCGGGCCCCGCAGATCATCGCTGAAAAAAGGGGGATTGCAGATGATCATGTCATACTTTACGGTAGCGGTATAGTCACGTACGTCCGTATGTTGCACATGAATGCTGCCTCCCCATGGGCTCTCCGCTATATTCTCTCTGGCCTGCTGCGCGGCAGATGCTTCCACTTCCAGCGCATCTATTACGAGATCCGGACGTTTTTGTGCTATCATCAGCGATAATAAACCTGTACCACAACCTATATCCAGGATCCTTTTCGCAGATGACGCAACCGGCGCCCACGCTCCCTGGACGCAGGCATCGGTAGATACCTTCATGGCACAATACTCCTGGTGTACCGTAAACTGCTTAAACCGGAAATAATGATTACTCATGACCAGGATGCTCGTGCTTCGGGTATTACAGACAGATCCGAGAAGACCCCATGCAGATATTGATAATAACCGGTGATACCGATCATAGCTGCATTGTCCGTGCAATATTCAAAGCGCGGTATGTACACCTGCCAGCCGTTCTGCTCCCCGGCTTTCAGCAAAGCCCTGCGCAATGCACTGTTGGCAGAAACGCCACCTGCAATACCCACCTGTGCGATCTGGAGCGCTGCTGCCGCTTTTTCAAGCTTGGCGAGCAGCATACGGACAATCGTATACTGAACGGAAGCACATATATCAGCCATGTTTTTTGCTATAAAATCCGGATCCCGGAGCTGCTGCTCTTTCAGGAAATATAAAACCGCCGTTTTGATGCCACTGAAACTAAAATTATAATCCGGCATGTCCGTAACCGGGAATCTGAACCGGAGCGGATCGCCGTCTGCTGCATATTTGTCTATCAAAGGTCCGCCAGGGTAAGACAATCCGAGCATCTTGGCCGTTTTATCAAATGCTTCTCCCGCAGCATCATCCATAGTAGTACCCAATACTTCCATATCAAGATGGCTCCGGCACAGCACGATCTGGGTATGGCCACCTGATACCGTCAGACATAAAAAAGGAAAAGAAGGTTTCGGGTCTTCAATAAAATGTGCCAGCACATGCGCCTGCATATGATGCACCGCCAGCGTCGGGATGCCGCGCGCCTGTGCAAAGGCTTTGGCAAAAGACGCCCCAACAAGCAATGAGCCTATCAGCCCGGGCGCACGGGTGTAGGCGACCGCATTTATTTCTTCTTTTTTCACACCCGCCTGCCTGAGCGCCACGTCCACAACCGGGACAATATTCTGCATATGCGCCCGCGAAGCCATTTCCGGCACTACACCGCCATACAGCTCATGTACTTTCTGGGTAGCAATCAAATTGCTCAATACGATTCCATCCCGGACGATTGCCGCACTGGTATCGTCGCAGGAAGATTCAATCGCAAGGATGGTGACTGGTTGTTCTTTCATAATGGGTATACAAAATTCGGGAATATCAATGAAACGGGAACTATTAAATGTGTTGGATGTGGGAGATGTGTTGGATGTGACGGGTGTCATCACATCTTCCACATCCGACACATCCCTCACATTTTTAAACAATCACCTGGTTTTACTAAAATTTCCCGATTTTGATAACGCTTGTGCAAGTCATTATTTTATTTTAGACTATTATGAATACGCTTTTACGATACGCACATGCAGTGGCTGTTATTGGCCTGGCCATATTTTTCATCAATGCCGGTATGAAAAATTTCCGGGGCAGACCGTTACGGCCGGTTGATGAAAGACAACTTATAGAAACCGTAATCATAAAACAAACCTATGAGCCGCCGGCTGCCTATAATGTCACGATGAATACACTCCGGCAGAACGGCTTTCTGAAGCTGATCGGCATCTTCCAGATCACGGCAGGCCTGCTGATGTTTATACCGGCACTGAGACTAACAGGATTATTGCTCCTGCTGCCTATCATTCTGAATATCTTCCTGCTGCATGTATTTATTGATAATCGGGCACATGAAAATGTGGAAACGGGTATCCTGCTGGCTGTAACCCTCCTGTTAACCGGCTTTTATCACAGACAGTTGCGACTGGCACTGTGGTTGCCGGCTATAAAGAGGTACCGGCTATAAACTGCTTCCCGACCATCAAAAAAGCTGTCATTGCGGGCCTGAGCTACAATCGTCTTCGGAATATCACAGCCATTAATAAAGGCTGTAGTAATTACATACGATCCCGGGACAAGCCCTACCGTGTACCCACAAGTGTAATTATTTAATACCATCTGTCAAGGTAGCTAAACAACCAGTGTTGTCCGGTGAACATGTAATACTTACCATTTGATGTATTGGATGGATCGTATAGCTGAAGTTCGGTAAGGGATGTATGTCATGCTGACGAAGGAAGCATCCCACATAATGAGTGATTCCCCGTGTTTTGTGAGATCCTTCCTTCGTCAGGATGACACCGTACCCTACAGGATGCGATCGTTTCACTACACGTACGGGTACACCGTAGGGACAAGCCCGGGATGACATCATCTGTTTCTGCTATTGAGGAACATTCCGCATAGCATAAAAAACAGCGGCCTGAAGCAGACCGCTGCGGCATGCAAGCACTCAGGTGATTACTGCACCTCGATGGTTTTGGATACGGGCGCTGTACCTTCTTTTTTAGGTAAATTCAGCAGCAGGATACCGTCGTTATAACGGGCATCAATTTTACCGGCATCTACCGTATCATCGAGCGTAAAGCTCCGGCTGAATGACTGCTGGCGGTACTCCTTACGGATCCAGCCATTATCCTTGTTTTCCCCGGCATCTTCTTCCTGATGTTCGAAGCTGACAGTAAGCCGGTCATCCTGCACATGGATCCTGAAGTCTTCCTTTTTCAAACCCGGAGCAATAACCGCTACCTCATACTGCTTATCGGTTTCCTTAACGTTCACCGGCACACTGCCTTTCTTCGCGGCATCCCGGAAAGATGTAAAATCATCGTCCCAGAAACGTACCGGAGTGTTTTGAAAAAAATGGTCAACCAGGTTGCCGAACGATACTACAGGAGCATTACCACGCTGTCTTTGAATGATCTTTGTCATAATTGTAAGTTTTAGTGTTTGGCAGGTATAATACAAGCCGGATACCATTCGCAAAAACGCGGAACTTATGACAATTCGAAAGGAAAAAATTTCAGGGAAACAAAAAAAATGACAGGCATTTTCTGCCTGTCTGAATAAGTGTCGGTGAGATTTGTCAGAAGACTGACAGGATAACGCATGCTAATCCTTCAACTTCAGCCGGTTTTTCTCCACATCCAGCAATTTATCCTGTATTTTAATAACACGGCGTGCCTGCCGGTCAGACAATTCATGATCAAACCGCGCCCTGACCAGCACTTCTTCCGTACCATGTACCTGCCTCAGGTGCATCGGATGCTGTACGATAGCTGCGGTATCTCCCCTGCGTGCTTCTTTCACAGACTCCCCGTAAGCATCCACCTGCTGCTCAAACTGATCAATGATCTCATCCCAGTCCGGACGATACCATTCTGCCGTATCGCGAATACGCTCCTCTTCCTGCTTTTCGCTGCGGATGGTAAACGTCTTTACCCCGTCCGGCAATTTTTTGCCTTTATCAAGAAACAGGTAAAAAGGGATGCGATGCGTTGCGCCTTTATTGGCCAGCAGATTTTTAAGCATTGCATCACCGGTGGCATCGCTGGCAAAATCGCTGAATCCCCTTATGGGTTTTCCGGCACTGTCGCAAAGCGTAAGGAAAAGCGGCCCTTTGTGCCCGTCTCTTAATCCGTAATCCAGATTATCACCGCTGCCGACAGACCGGATCCGCACTTCTATAGTACCCTCGCTTACGTAATTATCGGCTTTATAATTGAGGCTGCCGGTAACATTTACTACCTGGAAAACCTTTTCCAGATAACCCTTAACAACTGTGTCATGCGGCTTCAACACTACCTTTCTCTGATAGTTGTCTCCAGGCTTATCATCGGAGCATGAGCAGAGCATTGCCGTGAGCAGCAACACGATACTACCTTTCACTATGTTGCCATACATCATATATCGCAGTTTATATATTACTTGCAAAGGTATTAAATACCGTTATGACTCCTCACCCAGTTAACCAGTCAATAACTAAAGAGGGGTGTAATTCAAATCTTCGCTATAAAAAACTGAATTTTGCTTCGACACACTCAGCAACCAACATTAAAAGACGGTCATCGAGCCCTGAGGTTGTCGAAGGGTCGAAATGAATACCTTGAACTATGAGCATTGCACCCATAAAGTGGTATTATCAGGGCCTGATAATGATCTTCTCCTCTGAAAATTCTGCCCGGTACACCTTGATCAGCAACAGGAAGTACGAGAGCAGCAGCGGCCCGAATATCAATCCCATAATGCCAAACAGTTGCAGGCCGAGTATCACCCCGAATACTGTGATGAGCGGGTGCACGTTCCCGATCTGCTTCATTACGGTAAAACGCAGCACATTATCAATATTCGAGATCACAATAGCGCTGTACAAACCAAGTCCGATCCCCTTCCCTACATCACCTGTCGCAATCATGTAGATGACGATCGGGACCCATACGATCATTGTTCCGATAACAGGTAAAAGAGAGCAAACACCCGTAAGCAGCCCCCAGACGATAAATTCCTGGACACCGAATATCCAGTAACCAAGCGATGCCACAATAGATTGCAAAAAGGCCAGCACCGGAATACCGATCGCATTGGATACGATCAGCGTATGAGTCTCCTGCCAGATAGAATCCTTGTTTGATTCTTTCAGCGGTAAAAACGCTTTCAATTTCCGCTCCATCTCCGGACCTCCTGTGAGCATAAAGTAGAGGATAAAAAATGCCGTAAGCAGGTTGGTAAATACCCCGGCAGTAGTGCCCAGTATGCCCGGCACATAAGTAAGCATCGTTTGTACGGTCTGCTGCACCTGCTCGTTACTGATCGCAATCTGCGGAAACTGCTCCTTCAGCTCTGCAATGATAACGGTAACACGCTGCAACAGGTAATCCGAATTATTCACCAGGTAAGTCACTTTCGGAATGAGTATTTCAATCAGCAGCCAGACCGGAAGTGCCAAAGCAATGAGTGTTGCGAAAATCAACGCAAATGCAGCCAGCGCCCTTCTCCA
>JBBCJI010000035.1:0-4993 GCA_037190845.1 Flavipsychrobacter sp.
TGTGGATGTAACGTGGGATGGGGTGACTTTACATGCAACTCCGGGTCATAGCAGCTATCAGTGGCACAACAGTGGTCAGGGCATCATAGGCGCTACGGATTCGACTTATGTACCGTCGTCCAACAGCGGGTACAGTGTATCAGTGACGGATGATAATGACTGCGGCAGCACGTCTTCGGTGTACAATGTGACGGATGTGGGCATGTCTGTTACAGATGCAGGTTACCTGTCCGGAACGGTGTACGTATATCCGAATCCGGTAGGGAATAGATTGTATATTCAGTCCCCTGTCCGGGTCAATATTCAGCTGAGCAGTGTGGATGGCAGATTGCTGATGCAGCAGGCTGATGTTCAAGAAGTGGATATGGGTGATTTTGCTGACGGGATTTACCTGCTCCGGATTACAAATAAAAGCGGGTTGGTAATCCGGAATGAGAAGATCGTGAAACGGAAATAATGTTGCACGTTCCTGGATTCGAATGTATCTTTAAATGAAATAAGTTTTTCAGGTCTGCCTGTCGTGATAGCGCTATCACGACAGGCAGATATAGTTAATGTGCCGCTTCCGGATGTGTGTTTAAGTTAGTTGGATTATTTACGTTAAAAAATCTCTTATTTATGAGAATAGGAATTTTACTATTTGCACCCTGTCTGTTCCTTCTTTTAAGTACATCTGTGTATGCACAAGTCTTTGACGGCAATGCCGAATGGACCTGGATGAGCGGAAGCATAGACAATCTTGACCGGGGCGATCCTAACGCTCTTCCGGGTGTTCCTACCGCTACTACCCGCCCTCCGTCTCGCTGGCAGTCGGTGGCGTGGACCGGAAATGACGGCAACCTGTGGTTGTTTGGCGGGGAATATAATAATGGTAATAATGGTGGAATTTATGGGAATACGATGAATGACCTCTGGATGTATAACATTACAACCGGACAATGGACTTGGGTTAAGGGGACGTTCAGTGCTACTTCCAATGCGGGCTTTGGAGATCAGGGGGTGTATGGACCGCTTAATACGCCTGGTGCAAACTACCTCCCCCGTTCACGTCGCGGCGCAGCCGGATGGAAAGATGCGAACGGGGTTTTCTGGGTATTTGGCGGATGGAATAAGAATGGTAGTACGCTAGCGACGGGTTATCTGAATGATCTGTGGAATTATAACACCACTACCGGTATGTGGACCTGGGTATCTGGCACGAACGGTTACGTTACCCATGGCAATTACGGAACAAGAGGCGTAGCGGCTGCGAGTAATATACCCGGTGGTCGTGGTGGTGGCAATTACCATGGGGGAAATCCCGTATCATGGGTAGATGCCAATGGTGATTTCTGGGTATTCGGAGGGTTAGGATATGGTGGGGCCGGAGTGGTAGGTGCACTCAACGATCTTTGGAAGTATACACCTTCAACGGGTATGTGGACCTGGATAAGCGGTTCAAATGCCGTTAACCAGCAAGGCGTTTACGGAACGAGGGGTGTAGCTGCTGCTGCCAATATGCCCGGCGGAAGATTTAGCGCTTATGCATGGCAGGGCAGTAACGGGTTATTCTATCTGTTTGGCGGAGAGGGTAGAGATGCAGGAGGGAATGCATATTTTCTGAATGATCTGTGGACATACGACCCGGCGACCAACATGTGGACCTGGATCAACGGATCGAACCTGCCTGATCAGTATGCCAGCTACGGAACAATGGGGGTTGCTGCTGCTGCCAATCAGCCCGGAGCTCGTATGTCAATGGGCCAACCCCGGGGCTGGCATGATGCATTTGGTAAGTTCTGGCTTTACGCCGGTCGTGGATATGGCCACTCCACCGCTGTTGCGCCAACCTATCAGAGTGACCTGTGGCAATATGACCCGGCGACTAATATATGGACCTGGATGAAAGGACCGGATCCCGCTACGAATACTCATCTCCCCGTTCCGGGGGTACGAGGTGTACGCGCTCCTGCCAATCGTCCGGGCAGTAAACATGCATTTGCTACATGGACTGATTTAAGTGGTAATTTCTGGCTGCTGGGAGGGCTGACACGAGCTAACCAGGGAATCTATCAGGATCGACCTACCAATGATCTCTGGCGTTTGGATCAGGTAGCTGTCCCTCCTGCTGCACCCATATATACGAATGCACTGCCACACGTCTGTGCAGGAGATACGATGGTTAGCTACACCGTCAATACTATTCCCAATGCCACTTCTTATGAGTGGATATATACAGGTACCGGTGTAACGCTGCGTGGCGGCGCCTCTACAACCGTACCTGCCAATGGCCTTGATTTTGCTGCCAATGCTACCAGTGGGCAACTGCGGGTGCGTGCCGTCAACCAATATGGCAATAGCGCTTATACAGATACATTTATTACGGTTAATCCTGTCCCGGTGGTTAGCCTCGGCGATGATATAGACACCTGCGGCATCATGTCGCTTACACTGAATGCGCCGTCAGGCTACCCGAATGCTACGTATCTGTGGAGTAATGGTGCAACAACACCTTCTGTCACTGTAGCAGACTCTGCTAGGTACTGGGTGACCGTGGATGTGAACGGTTGCAGTGGATCAGACACGATACGGGTACGGATCATCCCTGTCATGGTGGATCTCGGGCCCGACACAGCTATATGTGATTATAACCTGCCCCTGACACTGACTTCCGCACAACATCCCGATATTCACTTCCTGTGGAGCAACGGACTTTCCACGCGGGAGATGGATGTAACCAAAACAGGTAATTACTGGCTGGAGGTTAGCTACAGTACCTGTAAGGACAGTGATACGATCCGGGTAGAAGTTGTCAAATCTCCGGATGTTTTTGCCGGGCATGATACTACGATATGCAGCCAGTTCCCGCTGACGATCGGTACTGAAATCCCCGGCTATGATCCTGCCTGGAATACAGGCGCTACGACTCACTATATTGAAGTGCAGGAAACCGGCACTTATATTCTTGAGGTATCACAAAAAGGATGTATTGCTGCGGATACTGTCAATATTACCGCTTTACCGGTACCTCCGTTATCTCTTGGCGCTGACAAAGACATCTGTGAAAACCAGACATTGACTTTGAATGCTTCGCTTCCGGATGGCGTCAGCTACGAATGGAATACCGGCGCTGAAACGCCTTCCATTGAAACGGACGAAGCAGGGTTGTATTATGTTACCGTAGTTACCAGTTACCGTTGTGTTGGCAGGGATTCAATCTTCCTCACATTATATCCGGATCCTCAGGTGACACTACCGGAAGATACCGTTGTTTGTGAAGAAAACCCGCTTGAGATCGTTCCGAATACGTTTAATACGGAGTCATTACGCTGGTCTGACGGTAGCGCCGGCAACACGCTCACTGTATCCACAGGCGGTGTTTATGCCGTTACCGCGATCAATAAATGTAGTACCGCTTCCGACACGGTTAATGTTGCTCCGATATATTGTGATCTATGGGCGCCAAATGCTTTTTCTCCGAATGGCGATGGCAAAAATGATGTCTTCCGTATCAGGGGAAATCTTGGCAAAATAGAAAAATTCGGATTGAGCGTGTATAACCGGTGGGGAGAACGTATTTATCACTCCATGGATAAAAGCCAGGGTTGGGATGGTATGTTCAGGGGTAGCCCTGCGTTGATCGGTACTTACTCTTATCTGCTGGAATATGAGATTGCAGGCAAACCATACCAGATGAAAGGTGATTTTCATCTGGTGCGATAAAGATAAAAAACAGGGGCATGCTTTGACAGGAACAGTGAGCCTGTAGAGATGAGACTTGTTTGTAGGTAAGCACAATGTCATGGTGACGAAGGAAGGATCCCGGGTTATGCATGATTTCCAGCATTTTATGAGATGCTTCCTTCGTCAGCATGACAAACGTCCCTTAACCACAGAAGGTACCACACACGTTACCCGGTACGCCTATAGTTGCATTCCCGGACAACAGTGATATAGTATAGTATTTACTATCCGGCTGTAACACTTATCACATGGACATGTGATTGTCAGAGAATATACTCCCCGCTACTTTTGAATAGTCAATATTCACTCCGGAGCGTATTCCGGGCTGGGTTATTTATTTATTTAAAATCATATACAGAAGCTAAAAGCATTACTTCTTCTGGTTGAAAGAAAAATAGTCTTTTCAGGTCGGCTGTGAAACATATCAACGTCTCATCTCTGACCCAGGGTATTTATTTCCTGGCTGTTATGGATGAGTAAGGGATGATACTGACTTTAGAGAAGCTCGTGAAGGCACAGTAACTGTATTGTATAAAGCGTAAGGGAATAATCAATCCGTCTATTTATGAAATTCATATCGGGCATCACCTTAATCCAATGCTATCCAGGCAAGCTATTGATAGCTTGCCTGCTTTCCTTTTTCTGTTGTACCGCTGTACAGGCCCAGTTTACGAATGGTAATTTCAGTTTGGGGACGATGGGATGTAATGCGGGTACAGGTTGGACGACGAACACGGGGCCGATGTCGGCACAGCGCACGGATACCTACCAGCCTGGGGATGCGTGGATAGACCTTACCCATTGCAATGGCTGGGGAAACGGTACCTGGATCGAGCAGGCGATACCGGTAACCGTGGGTCAATGCTATCGTATTGAGTTTGATCTTTCGTCTCATTGTGGATGGGACGGCAGCCGTGCAGGCGTTTATATTTCGATAGATGGTCAGCCTCTTGGCGGGTGGATCCATGTGGACACGATCAGATGTCCACCTCCTTTGTACTGGGAGCGTAAATCTTCCCTGATCTTTGTAGCTCAGAATAACCCTACAGTAGTTCGTTTTACCGGTGAAGGAAGATGCCGGGATTTCAGGACAGGTCAATATTCCTGTGGAGGAGAGGGTGCCATCGGCAATCCCGGCGTGATTGCCCTGGATAATATAGTATTGGTACAGGCTTCGGGCCAGACCCTGTCTGTATCACTCGGCAACGATACGGTGTACTGCGATACGTTCACCCGTGTGTTGGATGCGGGTAACGCCGGACCTGGGACC
>JBBCJI010000036.1:0-25229 GCA_037190845.1 Flavipsychrobacter sp.
TAAACAGCAGCTCGAAGATCATTTCAATTCCACTTTGGTACGATTAAAAGCTCACATCCCATGAGCGAATCGGCGCCACCTGAAATATTTCAATTCCACTTTGGTAAGATTAAAAGATTGGTCAACCTGAATCCGGGGAGAAATTTTATAATTTCAATTCCACTTTGGTACGATTAAAAGGTAAAACGAGTTCGGAAAAACATCATGGGGGTACGCATTTCAATTCCACTTTGGTACGATTAAAAGTGCTAAGATTGCATTTGGCGATATCTCTAATCTGTTATTTCAATTCCACTTTGGTACGATTAAAAGTACAATCGTTGCGCCATTGGCTACATTGTTTTCAAATTTCAATTCCACTTTGGTACGATTAAAAGTCATTAGGATTTGCACGATCCCATGATACACAGGTATTTCAATTCCACTTTGGTACGATTAAAAGCGATCAGTTCGCCATGCTCGTCGTAGGTTTCCAATTTCAATTCCACTTTGGTACGATTAAAAGCAATTGCTGTGCATAGCTGTGTCGTTATCTTTCGTATTTCAATTCCACTTTGGTACGATTAAAAGATAGGATTGCCAAATGAGTTCATTGCAAATGCACTATTTCAATTCCACTTTGGTACGATTAAAAGAAAGAAAAAAGAGAATGCAGCCGGAACCTCCGGACCATTTCAA
The DNA here is from genome assembly GCA_037190845.1 of Flavipsychrobacter sp. GTDB lineage: Bacteria > Bacteroidota > Bacteroidia > Chitinophagales > Chitinophagaceae > JBEBVQ01. The sequence continues at coordinate 679 of JBBCJI010000036.1, forward strand.
TTCCACTTTGGTACGATTAAAAGAAGGCAGCGGCGGCGCTGGGCGGCAAGTTGGAAATATTTCAATTCCACTTTGGTACGATTAAAAGAGCAAACACTCCCCTCTTCTGCGGTATCCAATACCATTTCAATTCCACTTTGGTACGATTAAAAGTGCCGTACCGATGGATCGCAAGGCGGCGGAAGCGAATTTCAATTCCACTTTGGTACGATTAAAAGTGTCTGCACTGAAAGCGTCAGAAGCAAGAAAAAGAAATTTCAATTCCACTTTGGTACGATTAAAAGGCAGTACGGGATCAACTTCGACCCTGCACCATCTTATTTCAATTCCACTTTGGTACGATTAAAAGTTAAAAGATTACCGGATATACCGCCGGTACGGATATTTCAATTCCACTTTGGTACGATTAAAAGTTAGAATTGCGGTTCTGGTCATTAGTGTGAGCGTTATTTCAATTCCACTTTGGTACGATTAAAAGCCGTTTAAAAAAACGGGGACAAAACTTGTAAATCAATGCTTTGCCCCGTTAAAAATAGTCGTTTTCGATGAATTTAGTAGTCGAACGGCAATAATATGATTTTGCCCGTACTTCGACGACACAGTTAAACACCGCTCCTGTCTTTGTTTCCCATATTTCAAAGAACTATCCGCCCACAGGCTGATGCCTTGATTCCACCGGGAGCGACGACTAAAGCATGTTGTCCAATTCGTTTTTCTCCTTGCCCACAATCTGCTTCTCCAGCCATTTCTCATGGCGGCTCTTAAAGATAATAAGGCTATCCTTTTCTTTATCCATAATGCCGCCCGCCTCATGTATTAATTCCTTCAGCTTCACTTCGGTGATCTCCCCTTCAAAGACACTGTTCTGTATCCAGTTCAGATAACGGCGACAGATCTTCAGCATTTTGCCCACCCGCTTTTCTTCGATATCATACACCAGGATTATGTACATAGGAATCAGGATTGAGGGGTGAGGATTGAGGATTGAAAGAGCAGAGTGAAGCGTTTAGCATTCAGGATACGGTAGTTTGTACAAGTATTGCCTGGGTTCATGATTGTCTTTACTCTTGTAAATTTTCATTGATGCCTGATGCCTTTTATAACCTACAATATAATAAATCAAATATGCCTGACAAACCTTCATCCCTCAATCCTCATCCCTCACCCCTGAAAAACTACCACCAGGCCTTGAAAGGTTTGTATTCTTCCATGCCAAGTATATGCTTGGTCAGCTTATAACATTCCAGCCGGATCAGATGCCGGTAGCTGACATGCCGGCCCAGTGAACGATGTTTGATCGTTTCGTTCAATCGCTCGTCCCAGCATCTCACCACTGTCTTCCGGCCTCCATCTTTCAACAGACACCGGTTCAGTTTCGTATCAAAATCCTTTTCCGTGACCTGCTTTTTATTCAGCAATGAGAAGATCAGCCGGTCGGCCAGCAGAGGTTTGAAGATCTCCGAAATATCCAACGCGAGTGAATAACGCCGTGTTCCCGGCTGGTGGAGGAAGCTGATCGTAGGGTTCAACTGGGTGTGGTAGATCGCATCGAGGCAAGCGGTATAGCACATGCTGTTGACAAACGATATCATCGCATTGATCTCGTTCGACGGCGGCCGCTTTGTACGCGTACCCATTTCAAAATCGTTAATGATCACTGCGAAGGCATCATAATAGCACATCCGGATATTCCCTTCTATTCCCATCAGGGTTTCTACATCCTGCGCCGCTTCAATGCAGGCTGTCAGTTCTTCAATACGCGCGATAGCTCCAGCCGTATCCTTCTCCCGGTTATTATAATACCTCAGGTTCTTCAGCATGTTGAACGCTGCGCCGTCCACCAGCTTCCGGGCAATGGCGATCCTTTTCTTCTTGTCCTGGTAGGAAGCGGCCTGCGCAATCACCATCTTTCCTGCCAGCAGGTATTCCTTTGGCATGAAACTCCCGGTATAATGCTCGTAGTAGTCAAAGAAATGAACGCTGATCTGCTCCTTGCCGAGGAAGTTGTACAGGGCGCTGTTAGCGTCGAGACTGCCGAAGCAGTACAGATTATTCACACCCTCTACCGGGATATATTTGGGGGCGCCTTCATTGCCTGATTCATCTACCGGGGTAAACTTCAGGGTGTTGTCCCGGCGGCTCATACGGCCGGGATTGAAGAGGTAGTAGGATTTTTTCATTTCCGGGGTGAGGATTGAGGGGGTGAGGAATGCATGTCAAACCTGACTCACTGATTGCTGAACGGCTTCCAAGTCAAAGAAGCTGGGGTCAAAAAGAGTATGCTGTTCCCTGTCCCACCATGATTTTACCGTTTCATATTCTTCGTGTCCTGGGCTCGCCATTACTTCCTTTATATGTTCATACTCCCAGGGGCCGCCACAGTCTTCAGGCGGACACATGCCTTTGCCGGTAATAAGCCGGGCATGAGGGACTTTTTCATCCGTTATTTTTTCCAGCAGAATGTTATGCGTCCAATCGTCGCCCAGATCGTACATGTAGACATGCTTTTGTCCTTCCGTATGGAATATATCTTTCAGCTTCACTTTCCGGCTGTCTGTTACGGGAAAATAATCTGTTTCAGGATGGGGTACACTTATAATATCATCTGAACGATAACCTTGTGCTGAAAACTGGTACAAATGTTTGTCTTTCCACCCGAAAGCAACCTGTATGATCTTATGAAAACAGTAAAAGTTGAAATCTGCCGGTACCGCCAGTTGACGCCATACTGGTGGTTTTTTGATATGGGCGAGCTGGATACGAAACCGGAGCAGCATGGATGGGTAGGTTAATACTATCAACTGGTGTTCACTCAAACCAAAAATAAATTTTTTATTTATTATAATTAGCTGATTTTACTAAATCATATTTCCATGAAAATAGTAAATCTGATCTTCGTTTTTCATGGAAAAATGAACCCCTTTCGGGTATAAAATCTGTTTATTGAATTAAAAATACACCCTTTCAGGTATAATCTAAATAGAATAACCTATATTTACACCTTAAAGGGTATAAAATGAGTGCTTCACTCTCACAATTTGTCAAAGAAAGAAGAAAACAACTGAAGCTAACCCAGCCTGAGCTGGCAGAACGCGCAGGGGTCGGACTTCGTTTTGTACGGGAATTGGAGCAGGGTAAAGAAACGTTGCGCCTGGACAAGGTGAATCAGGTGCTGGCTTTATTTGGCGCCAAAGTAGGTGTTGTACAGGAGAAATAAGGAAAGAAGAATGAGACAGGCCTATATTTTTTACAAAGACTTATTTGCAGGCATCCTTAACGAACTGGATGAAGGTGGTTATACCTTTCAGTACAACCGGGACTACCTGGCTGCTGAAGCGGCCAACCCCGTCAGCCTGACGCTCCCTTTACAAAGTGAGGCTTACGAGAGTAATATCCTCTTCCCTTTTTTTGACGGACTCATCCCGGAAGGATGGCTGCTGGATATTGCCGTATCCAACTGGAAAATAAATCCGAGAGACCGTTTCGGTTTATTGCTCGCCTTGTGCAGGGATTGTATTGGTTGTGTATCGGTTCATCCTAAAGAAGATAGTTTATGAGCCGCACTGCATCCTGTTTGTACTGTTATCGGCCGTTGCAAGACACGGAACAAGATTTTCATCCGTCCTGCGCAAAAAAAATGTTCGGCAGCACACAGGTTCCGGAGATGGAGTTCGATGGTAAGCAGCTTGAAGCGTTGGCACAGCAGATCATCGTAAGAAGTGTGGCGGTGACCGGCGTGCAGCCTAAACTTTCCCTGCAGCTTGATAAACGGACTGGCGCAGCACCCAGGCTTACTATCGTAGGGCTGCATGGAGATTATATCCTGAAGCCTGCCTCGATGCAGTACGCTGAGCTGCCGCAAAACGAAGATCTGACCATGCACCTCGCCGCACTGGTAAAGATCAATACGGCACAGCATTCGCTTATTCGCCTGCGTTCGGGAGAACTGGCTTATATCACCCGGCGTTTCGACCGTCTGAAAGGTAGAAAAATAGCCGTGGAAGATTTCTGCCAGCTTAGTGAAAAACTGACGGAACATAAGTATAGAGGTTCTGTTGAGCAGATCGGGAGATTAGCCTACCGGTTTACCGCCAATAAAGGATACGAACTGCAACGTTTGTTTGAGCTGGTGCTCTTCTGCTACCTGACCGGTAATGCCGATATGCATTTAAAGAATTTTGCGCTCATTGAAAACGCCTGGGGAGCTTACGAATTTGCCCCGGCATATGACCTGGTAAGCACTGCGCTGGTTATTCCCGACGACAAGGAAGAAAGCGCGCTGACAATCAATGGAAAGAAAAACCGCCTCACGCGCAAAGATTTTGATGTGTTATCACAATCCTTGCAAATCAGTGAAAAGGTGCTGAATACGATTTACAACCGTTTTCAAAAAGCGCTGCCCCAATGGGCTGCTTTCATCCGGCAAAGCTTTTTATCAGATCAGATGCAGGGGCATTATATTGACCTGATAGTCCGGCGGCATCGCCATCTGTTCCAGGAGTAAAACTGCGACAGGTACAATGCTCACTGATTAGCCGCCCGGTATAATCCTGCAACACCTCTCGATATACACCGCACAGATACCTGTGCATATCCGCTGCCGTCTCATACAGGCGCCGGGCGCAATCCACGTCTGTACGGAAATGTGCCGAGTAACGCGCGCAGACGTACCCTTTCTCCAGTTGTGCCAGCAGGCTTTTGCCCGGCGATGCATCTGCAGGAAATAGTTCGGGTAATTGTGGCGCATGCCATGCCGCTGCCCGGAGCAGGTCGCTCAGCACATGTGTCTTTACCTCCCGGCCTGTTACCGCGATGATAAACCCACGCAGCAACAACTCCACCGACTGGTGCAGGAAAAACACTGCTCTTTCAGGCCGCCGGTTGTTTAACATCAGCCGGGCGGAGTCAAGGAAATCACGCGATGCTTCGCAGCCCTGGGTGAACGCGCCTGCACTCTGACGGCGCTCTTCCGCAATGCGGACTGCCAGCGGAACAGGCAGCACCGACCGACCGCTGTCATAAACCAGATAGCGGGGGATGAATATCGTGCTATGCAGCATCCTACCGGCTTCCAATCCGGCGCGTACTTCCGCGAGCGCATAAAATGTAGGGCGGTAGCCCTTCCCATCCCATCCAGAGCCTTCGAGGATCACCTTGTATTGCTGCAGGGTATGTACTGTATCTTCGGACAGCACGATGTAAAGGCAGTGCTGCTTCAGGAATATTTTATCTGCCGGGATGATGGGCAGTAATGCATTTACGATTGGCGATATATCCGCCTGCTGCTGCGGGGTGTGGGTATCTGTTATATCCGTCCGGTTCATCACAATTCGTTTTACAGATGAGGCAAAGGATTGCCGCGAGCCGCAGCCTGTATAAGGATGAATCCGATGAACCGGGATGAAACAAACACTTCTGATCACTATCTACCGGCAAAAATCCCTGCCGGCGATCATCATAAAAAGCGCGAAGCTCATCTTATGTTACAGAGGCCCTGAGCAGCCCACACACGAATAAGAAGAAGCCCCGCGCATAACGCCGGCAATCTGCTTATACTCTCGTGTGTGAAATTTCTCAGGTTTCTGTAACGAGGTTCAAAGCAATTACCCTTCAAGCAAAGAAGGATCGCAAGCACATTTTTCAAAACGAAAATAAGAAATTCCTAAACATAATTAGAAATATTAAATTCATATTTTAATTTCCTATTGAAGATTATTAAAATGAAAAATAAATAATAACAATAGGATTACTGAAATAAAGCGTAATTTTGCTTGTTATGTTATTCTTCCTGGACATAGATGGTGTAATGGTTCCTGCCAAAGGCTGGAAGTGTCCTGAATTATTGCATGACGGGTTTCCTGTGTTTAGCATCAGGGCAACCCGCACACTTCAGCGTTTGGTTGCCGCTACAGATACTATTATGCTGACCACGTCGCATAAGTCAACGTATAGCATAGAAGCATGGAAACGAATTTTCAGGAATAGAGGGATCAACATTGAAAACTTAGCGGTCCTTCCTGAAAACGTGCATCATCTAAGCAGGAAAGACGAAATCGTCCATTGGTTTAATGTTCATAATGTGGACGAAAATTTCGTCATTATTGATGATGACAAGTCGTTGAATGAGCTTCCGGCTTTCCTGAGAGATAAGTTGGTACAAACCAGTTCTTATATAGGCCTTACGGAAGAGTACATAACAGCTATCCAATCTATCTCAATCCAGAACCCTCAACCGGCATTATAGCGTTTAGACGGGTAAAATGCCAACACCTCACTGAGCAACAGTGGGGTTGTATTTATTCTCCCACATAGCAAAGCTCATAATAGCTACAACTCTTACATATTTTGGCATGAATGACCGGCGGGCATTGCTCTGTCTCCTGCAACCGACCGACCTCAGGCGTAATCTGCTCCAGATAGCGTATGTCTTCGTCGGATAAATATATTGTGTCCGTCTGCCGAAGGAGGGGATATTCCAGGATCGCGCTGGCATCCTCAATCCCGTTAAGCCGCAGCAGCCATAAGTAAAACTTCACCTGCCATTCATGCGCGACTTCTACTTTATTGCCGCGTTTGGTTTCATGAATGATTTTTTGCCGGGCGTCGAAAAAATCTATTTTGCCGGAAAGATCGAGAGGGTTGAGGGGAGAGGACTGAGAGGTGAAGGTAGCGGAGAGTTCTATTTCGGAATATTTTTCCGCACGTTGCGGGTAGCTGGTTTCATGGAGGAGCTTACCGTCATAGACGGTGTCACTGGTGTGTTCCATACGGATACCATGGGCGTGCAGCCAGCATTCGCGCTTGCATACGTGGTAGAGGTTGATAAGAGTGGCATTGATGGTCATAAACTACATCAGTAATTTTATTGAAATTAAAGCATCACAAAAGTCCCCCAGGCATCTTCCGCATCTGCTTGCAAACCTATTTCCGGATTGTATTTTTTATTGGTTATCAGATATTGTTCAATATTTACTTTAGTTCCTTTACTGAAAGCGTAGCTATCTCTCCTGATGTTATCATTTTTCGACCAACCGATAAATCTGCCTTTTCTTATTTGCACTTTTTCACTTTCAGCACTGATAAAGTCCAGACGGGATAAATGCTGTTCATAATCTGCTTTATTGCATTGAGGAAGTATTTTGATGCCGTCAAACTGTTTGTAGAAATCATCCTCGGTATGTTTATTTTTAACCATCGGAGATAACATCTGTAAAGCCTCTTTCAGCCAACGATACTGGTCTTCAAAAGTCTTTTTATCCTTTTCATTCCAATCCCCGTACACTTCGTCAATAGAGTTTTGCAACCTGGCTTCATCAACTATGCCATCATCAACTTTGGTGATTTTTTGAAAAGCGGTAAGCGTTTTTTCAACGATTGATGGATCGTAAATGTATTCGTCTGCGGCATGGTGCTCTTTAAATACAATACATGCACAAATGCCTTTTCTTCTTCGTCTGTTTACCCGCCCGAACCGTTGAATCAAAGCATCAATTGGCGCCGGTTCTGAATAAATAATGTCATAATCAATATCCAGGCTCACTTCGATTGCCTGTGTACCGACTAACAATTTCACATCATCAGACATCAGGTCTTTTTCTTTTTTACTTCTGTCTCTTCCTGTGAATGAGCCATGTAATAAAACAGCTTCATTTTCCAAAACATGACCCTTCAATGCCAGGAACATATCCTGTGAAGATTTTACAGTATTGCATACAACCAATACCTTTTTACCGGCATTTAGCTGCTGTTGTATTTCGTCTAAGGAATTACTCAGCAATCCTTCCTTCAATACGATCTTATGCCGTCTAAAGCTTTTATATAAAGCAGGATCGGCGTTCACTATCCTGAATTCACCGAGTATACTTTCCAGTTCCTGTTGCATGAACCGGGGCATAGTGGCGGTCATAATCATAACCTTTGCCTGTAATTGTTGCGTAGCAAATTCTATCAGTACTTTTATTTGTGCAAAAGTTTCAGGACTGTAGGCATGGATTTCGTCAAACACCAGATAGCTTCCGGACATTTCAAAAATACCTTGTTCGTATCCTTTTAACCCAAACAGGTGCTTCAACAACTGGAACGGCGTCGTTACTTTCACCGGGGTGATGATGCTTTTGAACTTTTCTTTCAGCCCCTGAATGTTTTCTTTCTTTGCCTGGACAGTGTACTGAAGATTATCAAAATAGTTATTGAGGTAATCACTCAGTTTCCCATGCAGCATCCCGATTTTATCTTCACCCATTTCCTTTTTAAGCCGCTCGAACATGGCATTTATAGACGCTGTAAAGGGCAGGGTGTAAAACACCCGTCCCTGTCCGGAATGGTTCAGTTGGTTTTGGATCCACATAAGTGCACTTTCTGTTTTACCAGAACCGGTAGGTGCTATCAGAAATAGATTTCCGATGATGCTGCTGCATTGTAGCTGGTGTACATAGGGTTGATAAGCGGTGTTGTACAGGTAGTTAAAATCTTTGTCCTCAAGGGTGAACAAAGTGTCAACTTTGGCGGAACCCAAATGATCACACCATTTCAAACCGCCGAACAACATCATCAATAGAAAGTACTGGTCTGTGGCAGGTTTATGTGGTGACTTGTTATACGGCCTGATTAACCCGTCTAACGCTTTGGGCTTTAGTTCACCAGTATGTACACCATATTCTTTCAGCAAATTGAGTACATCATTTATTCGAACACATTCTTTAAATGCATCCTGAAAGCTTTTCCTATCGTCAATCGTGGACAATATTCCGAAGCTATCTCCAGTCTCATAAAAAGCAAGCTGTTCTTGCAATTCCTGATAATATTTATGATGTCCGGCAACAGCAAGTTTTATTGAGTTAATGGTGGTCTTATCAAAATCCGTAAGTGCATCAATAAAGGGAATTGAGAATAGCTCGTGCCGCTGGGACCGCCACTGATTGGGCTTTTCGTCTAAGAGGTATTGAAACTCTTTATGCGCCTTTCCTAAATCATGGCAAATAATGGTAGTCTTTAGTACTTCCCAGAATTGTGCCCCCAATCCGGAAACTGAAACGGCTTTGGGAAAAGCAGTCTTTAGGAAATCATAGATAACCAGGCAATCTTCAATATGTTCTTTCAGCGTTATTGCTGAGACGCCCCGTTTGCTGTCTTTGGATTTTGCCAATAACGCCATCATTTAAGCAAAGTTCAATTCATGAAAGTAAATGTTCACGTCCTTCCCGTCGGGCAATATATCTTTAAAAGCGGTGAGGGTAGGGCCTGACGTGGGTGACTTCCAGCCAATGATGCTATAAGGTTCCGTTCCTAAGTTTTTCCTCGGAAATTCATCCGTAAAATATTGGGGCAATGCCTGGATCTGTCCGGGAAGATGATGTTTGAATGGAACAATCTGCCCTCTGATCTCGCTCGGATTTTCTGCCCTTTCCAGTCGCACCTTTTCAGAAATATTAATGACGGTCGCCAGGTCATTCATTCTCCCTAATAGCAATTGAAAATAAGGGGCAGACAAATATTTTGCTATTTGCTCATTTGGCGTATAGATACGTAAGAAGTTGTTGAACAAAAATTTCCTGTAAATGATATTCGACTTGGCATTATTGGTAGGTTTACCATCTTTACTGCTGATCTGGTAAATTGTTTCCAGATCTTCGCCTTCACCCTCGTACGCAAAATAATAACCTAACTGCAGGTTTTTATGATGCAGGTATTGACCGGCTGCCGCATTGATCAGTCCCAGTACAGTACTCAAAGGCGGAACTTCCAGCGTGGGTTGCGTACCGCTAATCAGATTCGGATACCGGAAACTTGCCGTCCAGCTTGCGATGTCAATTTTAAATACTTCCATATTACGGCAATTGAGTTTTCACCTGATCGCAATACTGATCTATTGCCTGATTGACACTTAATACCTTAACAATGTCAAACTCCGACTCTAATGCTTTTAATGCTTCGTTATACTCATCCATAAAACCACTACGCTTGCCAATGAATACGGTGCCTTTAAACTGTTCTTTATAGTCGTTTAAAACCTCTTTAAGTCCTTCGATATTCAATATGGCTCTTTCACTTTTTTGTCCTTCACCTACCGCAACATGTGAGAACGGATGATTACCTGATGTAGTGGTAGCCAGTATAATAAACTTGGGTGTAACATCAGCCATATTGTTGGTTTGCATGGCGCCCCCGGAAATGGTTTTGAGGGCGGCAATAGTGTCTGTAATGCGTTTTTCCCTGATTGCTTTATCCAATTGCACCAGTTGTTGCGGTTCGCCGGATTTTGTTTTTACAAAAGGGTCATCAATCTCACTGACAATGCCATTCTCAACATATTCTTTTTTTAGATCATCGCTAAGGTTTTTGAAGCCGGTCTTATTATAATTTCCAAAAGTTCCCACTTGGAATAAGTCAATAGAAAACATTCCTTTCATTATTGCGGAATACTCCATTTTACTATACAGAACTGGATTGCCTTCATGTCTTGTCATACTTGCGGGGTGCTCCTCAGTGGAGGTGGAGGTTACCGAAACAATAACAGAGTTTTTTAATGGCGAAATTCTTGTAGCAGAAACATTCTCCGTTTCTTCTTTTCCTTTCTTATTTAATATTGGATTACCATCACCATCTCTTTTAATATCTTTGAGCGCTTTCATGTAGCCAAATACATCATCATCTGGATATTTTGCAGGGTTACAAGCTGTAAATGTTTGATTCTTGTCGTCAACTTTAATAATAGGGGACATTACCCATCCATACTCGTTACGAAGAGTTTCACGCCACCAATACCGCCATGCCTGACCGGAAACATAGGTATACGTTCTCCTATTTTTATAAATTCTTTTGGTAGCTACCCCATTGTCATAATTGCTGCTGGTGCTTTTCCCCGCGTTATTCAGGGCTACAACATCTACATCGAGCAGGATAAAACCTTGTGTTTTTAAATTCATGATTATACATTTTGTTAGTTATCGTTATCAATTTCTGTTTCTTCTTCCAATGCGACGTCCACAGACTTGTTCATCTCGTGCAATCGCTGATAGATGGCAATCAGCAATAAATCTCTGATCTCATTCCAATAGGTTCCATCCGGGAATAAATAATCTGCATATTCTTCCATGGTAAGAAGTGGCTTTGCTCTGTCACCATGTGTTCTGTTGTAGTCGGCAACAAGATTCAACAGGTATCGCCTTAATGCATTGCTCGACCGCTGCCCATTTATGCGGGTAATGGCTTTTTTGATTTCATCATCGCTGCTGTCGGCAATGATAAAATCGGCCAGTTCCAGTATTTTGGAAAGTGTACGTTTATCCATATTTCTAATATTTATTTGATATTGTTCTATAATTTGAAAATTGAATGATTGGGTCCTGCTATGTTTCAATACCAATCGGCGGAAACCCTCTGTATTACCATTCAGTAAGTATTCAAACGCCCTGTTCCGCCATATCCTGTAGGTATCGAAACCCGCTTGTTCTTTATTATTTGTCCATTGTTCGGATTGCGCATCATAAACTGCATTCTTAAACTTGGAATTGATGTATTGCCGGTAAATGAAATTGTTCCAATCTTTTTTGTGATCTAAAAGGCAGTACGCATAAAAGGAGAAAACAATGGCAGGAAGTGTGATGATGTTGATCGTCGGGCTTGCTCCAAAATTGGTAAAATGAAAAAGGTTTAAAGTCACATCTTTTGTAAAGCTCCGTCCACTATCTTCATCATAAGTAGCTGTTTTTACACCTTCAATACATTGCCTGGCATAATCAAAAATGGCATTTACAGGATTTGAAAAATCAGAACGTACAATTGACTTAGAAAGATTACTTCCCAGGCTTCTGTAGTTTTCATCTACATTTTTACGGGTAAAAAATCTGGTCACTTCATATTTATTGCTCACTAACGCTGCCACCTTATCACCTAATTGCTCAACACCCAGTGGCACAAAAAATATCCGGATCAATGCCTCCCCGGATAACTGAAGCCCACTTTCGAAGCCATGATGAAAATTGATTAGTGTAGCAGAACCGGACATGATATGATTGTCTCTTGCCGCAGCAAAGACTTTTGTTTTTTGCCCGGTAATTCTGCAATAGCCATCAACACCTTCAACTCCGTTTATCAGACTTTTGTAGTAGGCAATCGTTTTGTCATATCCTTTTTGCCCTTTGTTGGAATTATGTGTAATGGTTGAGTTCAAAAAGAAGCTATGCAAGTTGTTTTCCCACTTATGAACATAAATATTGGCAACCTTCTCTATTAGATCAATAATAGATTTGTCCGGATATTTTTCCTGTAGATACTCAATCACTACACCTCCTATATCTGCAAAAGGATCGCCGGTTGGATGGGTAAGCCAATTAATTTCTGTAATCTCCTTAGTCATTTTGATGAAGTACCATTTGCTATTTATAAATAAATCAATAATTTTTAATGATTGTCTCTTTGTGATATATCAATAGAATTCCTGAAGAATTGAGATATTGTTATTTTCTTCTACTTCCCTTTTTACCCTTTGAACTGTGGAAGGAAGATAGAAATAAATAGTTGAATTATTAAGCTTCGTTACCATTTTATTTAAAAAGATGTACATATTCTTCAAAAATATACATCCTGCTCCTTTTACCTCTATGATCTGCAGGCTTTTTTGTCGTCAATCATTGTACAGACTGTAGTGATCTGCCTGAAATTGCTGTATAGGGAAAACAGGATTATTCGCTATTGTACAAAAACCGTAAAAATGGAAAATAGCAAATCTTCTTATTGTACTGTTTCCAGAAAAATTACAATAACAGGCTTCAGGAGTGAGGAGTAAACAGTTCTATACCTCAACCCCGACCATCCCCATCCCCAAACTATTATACACCCCCACACCCGCATTCACCAACAGTTCAAGCGCCGCACCTGTACCACGCACTTTAAGCCTGAAATTGGTAAACCCACGGATCTTTGTTTCCGCCGGTGTCCCCGCTTTGATAGTCACGAGCCGGGATTTGGGCGGCCGCGGGAACAATACGGTTTCCATCCCGATGCTGGTAAATGTGGTATCCGCCGCTTCTGCCCCATGCAGTGCTGTATATTTCTCTTTCCAGTTGTAGAGCAACTGGGGGATAAAACCCGGCTCCTCCGGCGACAGGAAGGTATAATGTCCCTTTTCATTCTTGACCCCGCATACTACCGGGGACATGGGTTGCAGCAGCACCTCCTGCATGGTAGTATCTGCATGTATACCCGGCAGTGCAGGTACGGACGTTACCTGGTCAATCGAAAATACAACCCTGTGATGCCTGTCGGCTATCTCGAGCTCCTGGTTCATGAAAAGTCCGCGGATAAATGTTTCCGCGGCCTGCGGCAGGTGAAAGGATACGGTCAGCTCTGCCCGGTCGGTGAGTAACTGCAGCCCGTTGTCGCGGATCTTAAAAGGCGTGCGCAGGTCGGAAAAGGTGAACAGCTTGAAGTTTTTCAGTCCTTCGCCATACCCTTTGTTGTGCAGGAAGTCAGCATATGCCTCATCTGCCCGGCCGATGATCCTGTAAATAGCGGCAGAGAGCGGGTACTGGTAATAAAACGTCAGCAATGACGCCTGATTGGTACGTGTTAATGACAGTCTGAAGCGCATATTTTTCAGGAATGAGGGGTGAGGGATGAAGATAATACTAATCATTCATCCCTCATTCCTGCAAGATGGGGTGTCATTCAAAAGAAACGACCGCCTTTCTGCTCAGGAAGTTATCTCTTGCCACCTGTTGGGTCTCTTCTATCCGTACCGATATCGTTCCGCCGTAGCCCAGTGTTTCCGTAATGAACCGTTTCACGGCATCCGCTCTTTTTTCTTTGAGCCGCTGGTTAAAACTCTCCTTACCGGTATTATCGGCGTAAGCCGTAATCGTCAGGGCAGATGCAGTAGTGCCCGCCAATGCTTCGGTCAGTGTCTTTTTGGTCTCCCGCGTCAGGTAGGCCGAGCTGACGTTGAAGTATACCGATACCGGAGGCGGAGGCACCGCCTCGGGTGGCGGGGGTACAGCGTTCAGTTGCTGCTGCAGTACCACTATCTGCTGCCGTAGCTCCGCTACCTGGCTTTTGAGCGCCGCCTGCTCTGCGCGAACCGCATCGTCGATTACCGGCGGCGGCGCTACTGCCGGTGCTTGTGGCATACCAAAATATTCCGGGTCGAAAAAATTGACGCCATACATCGGTTTGTTCCGCGATCTGCCGAACGTATATGCAACACCCAGCCCTGTGCTCAGGTAAGGATTGTTACCTGTAGCATTGTTGTAGCCGTCAAAGCCGTCGTGATATACCATGTTGTACGTCGCGTCCAGCTCTGCACGCAGGTAATTTGTGATACGGTATTGGAACCCGCCGCCCAGCCGGCACGTCCAGAAGTCATCTGCCACATTGCCGTTACGGCTGTCGTCTGCCACCAGGTAGCGATCCGCTTCAAAGCTTCCCCATCCCAAACCCGCTTTCGTATACAGCCCCCAGCGCCGTGTGCCGCGCCGCTTGTCTATATTGCTCAGATGAAACAGCATGTCCCCGTAAACCGTATAAAAGCTGTTCTTGTAATACTCTACATCGTTCGCGCCCGTCATCTGCCCCCAGCGGTATCCCGCCTGGACGCCCAGTAACGGTGTGAACTGCTTTTCCAGATATCCTTCCAGCCCTATGTCCACCTTCGTCTTATCTCCATATAAGCCCTGCAGATCACGGCTCAGCTCCGTGTCGTAGCGGTACGAAGGCAGGTCGTACAAATGCAACCCGCGGATACCGATGCTCCAGCCCTTCAGCTTTGACGGCTGTTCCCCCGACGCAGCATCCTGGGCAAAGAGCACGGTGCCTGTGGACAATAATGCAGCCGTCACGGATAACGTACTAACGATACCGGCCGTGCGTCTTGCTTTAGCCTTTATATATGATCTCATATGTTTACTGTTTTCCAGTCAGGTTTATCTCAATGTTACTGTTCTTGTCGTTGTATAGCTGCCCGATGTAAAATGCAGGTAATACATGCCGCGCGGCAGATCGCGCAGGTCAAGTTGCACACGCTCTATATCCGGGTGCTGTACCTTCCGCGACAGGATACGCTGCCCCGTTGTGCCGTAGCCCTCGATATACAGCTCTTCCCTCCAGTGCTCCGGTACTTCTATCGTTACCACACCTGTGGACGGGTTCGGATACAGCAATAGGTCTCCCTGTGCCGTCTGGTCTGTGATACCTACACCACCACCTCTCTTACCGATCACATGATCGTCAGACAGCGCCGTACATCCCTCTGCGTTCGCTACCACTACCTGGTAATTGCCGCCTTCGGTATACGTATACTGCTGTGTGGTGGCGCCCGGTATCAGGTGGCCGTCGCGGTACCATTGGTACGTGATATAGTTACCGGTTGTCAGTTTCGTAGAGCCTATACGTGATACTACCGGCTTCACCGGCGCCGGCAGTACCGTGATCGCGATCGTACCATTCGCACTGCAACCTTGTCCGTCTGTATAGGTATAGCTCAGCACATGACGTCCTGTACCTGCTGCTGCCGGATTGAACGTGCCCGGCGGTGTTACGCCTGCACCGCTCCATTGGATGCCCTGCTGGCCCAGCGTCAGGTCTACCGGGGATTCATAGACACATATTTGCGTCAGCGACGGCAGCCGCCCTTCTCCCTGCGGCAGCACCGTTACCCGGAAGCTCACCATAGTGGTATTGCCCGCCGCATCTTTCAGCTCAAAGGTATTCACGGTAGTACCGGCCGGGAAGATATTGCCGCTGGGCAGTCCGGCGATGCGCGTTACCGTTACCGGCCCACAATTGTCCGTACCGGTGGGCAGCATATACATATACGCCGCATCACAGACACCTACCGTATCGTCGGCCGGTACGGTCGCTACCGCAGGCGCCTGCCGGTCTTCGACCGTTACGGTAAATGACCCCGTCGTACGGTTACCTGCGGCATCTGTGGCCGTGAACGTCACCGTGGTCACACCGACCGGGAAGCGGTCGCCGGACTGGTGGCTGCCGGTCAGTGTTGCTCCGCTGCAGTTATCCGCTACAACAGGAACCGTGAACGTAACCGCCGCATCACAACGGCCGTTGGCTGCCGCCACAGTCATGTCTCTGCCGCCGCCGCGCCAGTTGATCACCGGCGCTATCTCGTCCCTGACCACTACCGTAAAGTCGATCGTCGTACTGTTGTTATATGCATCTGTAGCCGTATAGCTCACCACCGTGCTGCCGACCGGGAATGTGCTGCCGGACGTATGGGTCTTTGTGACCACAGCCGTACCGCAGTTATCCACGGCAAACGGCTCTGCCCAGCTCACCGCAGCCCCGCAGCTCTGGCTGTCAGGTACAATCGTAAACATGGACGGTATGTTGCTGAATACCGGCGATACCGTATCTGCGACCGTCACCGTAAAGCTGCCGGTACGCGTATTGTTGCTGCCGTCACGGGCGGTCACTGTTACCGTTGTCGTCCCTACCGGGAAGATGCCGCCATTCAGGTGCGAGGTCTGTACCTGCGTACCCGCACAGTTATCGCTGGCAGTAATAGTCGCCCATTGTACCGGCACACTGCACTGGCCTGCGCCCACATAAGCAGTGATCGCTACCGGCAGGTTATCAATCACAGGACGAATCGTGTCATGAACGGTAACGATCGCTGTCTTTTGTGCACTGTTGCCCGTGCTGTCCGTTACGGTCAGCATCACTGTGTTCGCACCCAGATCCGCACAATCGAACACGTTGATATCCAGGCTTAATGTCTGTATGCCACAATTGTCGCTACTGTTATTATTTACCTGGGCAGGTGTAATGGTAGCCGAACCGTTACCGTCGAGGTATACCGTCAGATTCCGGGTATTGACAACCGGTGGCGTCTGATCCGCTACCGTCACCGTAGCCTGTACAGTATTGACGTTGC
Source organism: Flavipsychrobacter sp. (assembly GCA_037190845.1). GTDB lineage: Bacteria > Bacteroidota > Bacteroidia > Chitinophagales > Chitinophagaceae > JBEBVQ01. Next base: position 17,567 of record JBBCJI010000036.1, read on the forward strand.
CATTGACGTCCGTCACTGTTAGTGTTACCGTATTCACACCTTTGTTGCTGCAATCGAACGCCGTCTTGCTCAGCGTCATAGTTTGTATGCCGCAGTTGTCGCTGCTGCCGTTATTCACATCCGCTACCGTCAGCGTCGCGGTACCGCCTGCATTCAGGTAGATCGTCGCGTTACGCGTCACTACTACGGGTCGGGTTGTATCCCGTACTGTTATAGTAGCCGTACCGCTACGGCTGTTACCGCTGCCGTCTGTTACTGTAAGCGTCACTGTATTGATGCCTGTATCAACGCAATTGAAGTTACTCTTGTCTATGTTTCTCGTTGTAATACCACAGTTGTCACTACTGCCGTTATCTACATCCGCAGTCGTAATGGAGGCTGTACCGGATGTATTCAGATATATGGTCAGGTTCCGGGTCGTCACTACGGGACGTACTGTGTCCAGCACCGTTACTAACGCCTGGGAAAAGCTGCTGTTACCGCTGCGGTCCGTGACCGTCAGGCGTACAGTGTTCTGACCCGCATTACTGCAGTTAAATGTTGTTTTATCCAGAACCCTGCTGATTATCGTGCAGTTGTCACTGCTGCCGTTGTCTACATCCGCAGCAGTGATCGTAGCATTTCCTCCTGCGTTCAGGTAGACGGAGATGTTACGCGTTACCACTGTGGGCGCTGTCTGATCCACCACCCGGACTATGGCTGTTGCGCTGTCCCTGTTGCCGGCCACATCGGTCACAACCAGGCGAATCGTATTGTTGCCCGTGTCTGCACAACCAAAGCTCGTCCTGCTTAGTGTCATGCTCTGTATGCCGCAGTTATCCGTGCTGCCGTCGTTGATGTCGGCGGTAGTGATCGCAGCCGAGCCCGATGCGCTCAGGACGACCGTTATATTTTTGGTACGCACCACCGGACGGATCGTATCCAGCACCGTTACTGTGGCCGTGCCGCTGCGGATGTTGCCTGATGCATCTGTTGCCGCCAGTATTACCGTATTGGCTCCGCGGTTGGTGCAGTTAAAGCTGGTCTTATCCAGGGTCAGGCTTGTGACCCCGCAGTTGTCACTGCTGCCGTTATTCACTGCGGCGGCAGTAACTGATGCCATTCCTGCACCGTCCAGATAGATCGTCGTATCTCTTGTCTGTACTACCGGCCGTGTGGTGTCTATTACTATGATCACCGCGTTCGACCAGGCGGTATTCCCGCTATAATCCCTTGCGTACAACCGTACCGTATTCTGGCCTCTTTCCGAACAGGTGAATGTATCCCTGTCCAGATATAGCGCTTCTATGCCGCAGTTATCCGTACTACCGTTATTCACAGTCGGCGGAGCTACCGTTACACGTCCAGTACCATCCAGATACACCGTAATGTTGCGGGTATGCACTGCCGGCGGGGTGACGTCCCGTACCGTTACCGTGGCCGGAGCCGTGGCGCTGTTGTTCTTATTATCCGTTACCGTCAGCAGCACTGTGTTTACACCCGTGTCTGCACAGGTAAAGCTCGTGCGGTCTGCTGCAAAATGCAGCAGGTTCGTACAGTTGTCCGTGCTGCCGCTGTCAAGCTGGGAAGCCACCAGCGTCGCTTTCCCTTGGTTATCCAGCTCCAGTACCAGGTTACGTGTCCGCACCTGCGGACGGATCGTATCCAGCACGGTCACCAACACCTGCGCCGCAGATGCATTACCTGACGGATCTGTTACCGTCAGCGTCTCCAGGTTCAGTCCTGTCTGCACACAGGTGAATGTTGTCCGGCTCAGCGACATTGATACACCGCAGTTGTCGTAGCTGCCGTTGTCTGCTGCCGCCGCCGTTGTTGTTGCTTCACCGCTATTATCCAGGTATAAGGTCAGATTACTGGCAATTGCCACAGGGCGTATCGTATCACGAACCGTGACGGTGGCAGCGCCTGTTCTTATATTTCCGCTGCTGTCGCGGACTGATAATGTTACTGTATGTACTCCGGTATCACTGCAGCCAAACGAAGTGACATCCAGCCACATACTGTCGATACCACAAGCATCATTACTGCCGTTATTCACCTGGAAAGCTGTCAAAGCCGCAGTACCCGTACCATCCAGATATAACGAAACGGAGCGAGTCACCACAACCGGGCGTACCGTATCCTCAACCGTAACAGTTGCCGTTCCGGTATTGGTATTCCCACTGCTGTCACGGACAAACAATGTTACCGTATTAATGCCTGTATTATTACAGGAGAATGCAGTAATATCCAACCACAGGCTGTCGATACCACAATTGTCCGTTGAGCCGTTATTAATATTACCTGCAGTAATGCTGCCGTTACCCGAACCATCCAGATATACCGTCACCGGTTGCGTCACCACTACAGGACGTATCGTATCCGTTACCGTTACCGCGGCTGTTCCGGTACCAATATTACCGCTGCTGTCGCGAACGGATAATGTCACGGTATTCACCCCGAGATCATTACAGGAGAAATCCGTAACATCCAGCCACAGGCTGTCTATACCACAATTATCCGAGGAGCCGTTATTGATATCACTTATGGTAATACCACCGTTACCCGATCCGTCCAGGTATACTGTAACCGGCTGTGTCAGCACTACCGGACGTATCGTGTCCTCAACCGTAACAATAGCCGTTCCGGTATTTATATTTCCGCTGCTGTCGCGAACGGATAATGTCACAGTATTCGTTCCGATATCGTTGCAGGAAAAGTCCGCAATATCCAGCCATATACTATCTATACCACAATTATCCGTACTGCTGTTATCTATATCTCCGGCAGTAATGGCGGCATTGCCCGATCCGTTCAGAAACACCGTTAACGGCTGTGTAACTACAACCGGCCGCACTGTATCCGCTACTGTGACCGTCAACGTACCTGTGGCAGTATTACCACTACTGTCGCGGACTGATAATGTTAAGGTGTGGACGCCGATATCAGCACAGGAGAAATCCGTAGCATCCAGCCATAAGCTGTCTATACCGCAATTATCAAAAGAAGTGCTGTCTGCTTCCGCAGCCGAAACAGAAACTGTTCCCCCGGCATCCAGGTAAACAACCAGATCACGTGCCCATACAACAGGCGCCAGCGTATCCAGCACTGTAACGGATGCCGTACCTGTACCAATGTTGCCGCTGCTGTCGCGCACAAATAATGTCACTGCATTGACTCCCGTATCGCCACAGGCAAATGAAGTCACGTCCAGCCACAGACTATCTATCCCGCAATTATCCGAAGACAGGCTGTCTATCTGTGCAACTGTAACGGAAATATTGCCCACGGTATCAAGGTAAACCACCAGGTCGCGCGTCCATACAACAGGCGCCAGGGTATCCAGCACCGTAACGGATACCGTACCTGTACCAATGTTACCACTGCTGTCGCGGGCAGACAATGTTACTGTATTGGCTCCTGTATTACTGCAATCAAACGAAGTCGCATCCAGCCATACACTGTCTATGCCACAATTGTCTGATGAACCATAGTCAATCTGTGCCGGCAACAGCACTGCCTGACCGGCAGTATCCAGGTACACCGTCAGATTCTGTATGTTCACCACCGGTGGCAATGTATCCAGCACACGCACCGTTGCAGCAGCATGCACTGTATCTTCATAATTATTGTAAGCAGTCAGCCGCACAGGTATACCTTCACTCCGGGAAATAACAACAGGGGCACTATTACCAAAAAGCTGCTGGCTAACAAAAACAGTTCCGTTATCAGCTACAGCAATCTTCTGGTTATACGCTTCCTCAACACCGGCATCTTCCAAATCCATCCAGTTCGCACCATTCCATTTAAATACAACAGTTTTATCCTGCTGCAGCTCATCCTGGTATGTAAGATAAAGTGCATCATCGGAGCCGATTGCCAGGCTGGTAGAGGCGACCTGAGTCGAAAAAACGCCATTCTGGTTCCCCACTGATTCCCAGGCAGTTCCATTCCACCTGCTTACAACAGGTCTGTATATCAAATCGGGGCCAACAAGCACTCCTTCGTAGTAAGCAAGGTATGGAGTACCGTCCGAGTCCCTGACCATACTCAGATCCATTGACTGTCCCTGAGAAATGCCCGGAGCGCCCACAGGGGCCCAGGCTGTGCCGTCCCATCTGTACACCGAAACCTTACCACCCGGGAAAGTATCATCATTAAAACATACATAAACCGTATCCCCATTACCAAAAGCCAGTGACTGATGGCCGGAGTTAAGTACCTCAATACCATTGGCACCAAGGGGCTCCCATACAGTTCCCGTCCAGCGCATCACCTTTGTTTTTGTTTTACGATAATAGATATCATATTCGTCATCAAAAGCGATATACAGCGTTCCGTCAGGAGCAAACTTCAAATCGGCAGACCATACATCTATGGAAGGGACCACATGATTATTCAGCAGGATCCATTGGACGCCATCCCAGCGTGCCACTTTCAGCCCGTCACCCGCATTAGGTTCGTCATAGGCAACATAAGGATTACCATCAGGGCCCACAGCAAGCGCCCTCCTGTATGAATTGAACGGGAACGCTGCCCCTACCTGACTCCAGGCAGCACCGTCCCACTCCAATACACGGAGGTTATAGTCTGAGGCCGGATCACGATCCTGAAAGGCCATATAAACCTTGCCGTTACCGGATGCTGCAATACCGGCATCATGCACTTCCCAATCCTCCAGATCATCTTCACCTAATGCAGCCCAGGAGCCTGTTGCATTCAGGTCGTCGCAGGAAAAGGCTGTACGATCCAGGAAAAGGCCTGCATAGCCCATGCTGCCGTTGTCCAGATTATTCGGGGTCAGTGTCGCTGTCCCCCCGGGTCCGAGATATACCGTATAGTCCCGGGCCTTTGCCGACAGCGCAGGCAGCACCGGCCCCTGAAGCGGACTTTCCACCGCAGTGCCCGCATCCGCACCGTCATGGGGCGTCACTTCAAAAATAATGTACTTTCCTTCATCATCCGGCGTCAGTACATATACCGTGTCCGTCGCACCGCCGATCTCAGCACGGCCGTCGCCGGATGCATTGTCCGCACGATACCATTTATAGGTCGATGCGCCTTCGGGATCATTTTCCGCATCATAATAAGTATAAGCGCCGGTCAACGTTTTACCAGTCTGCAAAGGACCTGCTACGGTCACCACGGATGCAACAGGTGGGGTATTAGGCACAGACGGACCGATAGAAAGAGTGAAATAAAGGTCAAGGTCAGGAAGGAAACCATCATATCCACCATTAAGGAGATACAGCTCCCCACCAGCGTAAGTATTACCGTTTATGTATCTGAGATGTGGCCTGCCGCTTGTCAGACCACTTGACCGCTCTATGACAAACGTATAAACACTGCCGGAATCCAGACGAATATTCCGGCTGGAAAAATCAAATTCATTTATACTATTATTGACATAAGCCTGATTTGTCAAGGTTCCCAGTAAATTAGTTAATGGTGCGGATCCCCCGCTGTACACCTTAATATCTACAAATTCAGGGCCGCCGGCATAACCGGCCTGTACAATTATCTTGCTTAATGCGCCACTATCGCAGGCAGTGAAAGAACTTCCTAAGATAGTGCCCAGGATGCTGGAATTTTCTTCTGTCGGCGTAATAATATCGCAGGTGCCACTTCCGGTCACCGGCCCTTGCCGGCTGCTTTCTACCGCCGTACCCGCATCCGTACCGTCGTGTGGCGTCACTTCAAAGCTAATGTATTTGTCCGCATCGGCTGCCGTCAGTTTATAGGTTGTGGCGTTTGCACTTCCGATGGCGGTCTTGTTCAGACCTGAAGCATTGTCCGAACGATACCATTTAAATGTGCTACCACTTTGAGGATCATTGTCGGCATCCGTATATGTATAGGTACCGGTGAGCTCTTGACCGACCTGCAGCGTGCCCGAAATGGAAACTGCAGATGCCGTGGGCGGGGTATTAGACGACGCATCCACCGACGACCAGCCGAATTCATCTATGGCAAAGTAATCCAGATTTCCGCTTAAGGTTATTTCCAGACGGTCTATAGCAATACCCGTATAGTCCGATGATCCCTCGCTGCTGAAGTCCACCATTGCAAACCCGTTGCCGGGAAGCGCAAAGCTGGTGCTGAACCCGCTCGATTTCGTAAATGTATATTGTGTGACCCCACCCAGCTGTCCGGTAAAGGTCACGGATCCCGGCTGTCCATTCACTGTGGCCCCGGGGGTCTGTGTTGCGTCTCCGGTAACGAAAAGCCAGAGGCTGTTTACGGTAAAGGCGCCTGTAGCTTTCCTGATCGTTCCCGTCTGGCCATAGGTACTATTGGGATGAACGGGATCCATAGCATGAATAAACCCTGCCGAACCATCATAACCATATCCGTTGCCCGCATGATATACAACGAAATTTGCCCCGCCCATCCAGGAGTTGTCCGTGCTGAGATTAAATATACTTCCGTTGCTGGTAAAAGATGTTGCATCCGCAGTGGCGCCTTCAAAATCTTCTACATAGGAGGTGCCCCCTGAAGATGCGGAACCATAGGTCACCACCAGCTTATGAACAAACATCTCGTACTCCGGATAGAGTAACACTTCCCAGGCCCGGGGCATGATTATCTGATTCTGCGTACTGCTTAATACGAAACTGATCCGGTTGTCCGTACCCGCCGCTATATTGGCGGTAGTCATCAGGGAGGTAAGGTCAATTTTATATTCGTGCAAGTCAAGTGATGTATTACCACAATCGGTACAGGTAAGCGTTCCGTTCAGTACCGATGGCGAGGTACCGGATAGCGTCACCGGAAAAAGTTCCTTTACACTGCCGGTAGTCCAGTTATCTCCGGCCACATCAACCTTCAGCGGGCCCGCAAAAGATGCGGACTCCATATAAATGAATAAAACCGCCTCCTGTACAGGCCGGGTATTGTCTATCTCAAACTGGAAAGCTGTCTTTTCTTCTTCAGCACCAACACCTGGGAGACGTTTTCCAATACCCAAATCAGCGTCATTCTTGATCTGCGGTACCCCACCTGTAAGCTGCACCGAAAGTTCCTGTACCGGGTGCAGGGTGTCCTGTGCATTTGCATATAGAGAAGTTATAATATATATAAGAACAAATAATTTCAATGAAAGTTTATTCATTATACTCATCATTACACTAAATTATTATTTTTTATTAAAATATAAATATTGTCTATCTAATAATAGAACTACAAATGTATAGTAATACTTTTATAGCACAATAACGTTATCGATAATTTGATTTATGTCAAAAAATAATAGAATGCTTATTTTCATCAGAGACATTAGTATATTAAAAGAGATATTATTCTAATGTACAATGCATTTATCCCTTACACACATATCGAATTTAATATTCAACTATGTATTATATAGACTGGTGAGCAACTGTGATGTTTAAATAATCACCCCCTTAAAAGGGGGACTATATACGAGTTGGGACAAGGTTTGTCAAAAATGTTTTCCGGCATCTGATGCTTCCAGGATAGTAATTCCTCCGAACAGCCACTCCGTCATCCTGAATGCAGCGGAGCGCAATGAAGGATCTTACGTAATGTGGGACACTCATTGTGTGGGATCCTTCGCTCCACGCTGGATGACATCGTAATTATTGTGCAGCGTCGCCTCTGAAGCATACCCAACAATAAATGGTAGCTTGGAGAAGTGCCTCACTTTGGATATATTTCAGTTGTC
>JBBCJI010000037.1:0-18663 GCA_037190845.1 Flavipsychrobacter sp.
TGCCCAGGCGGGTATCACCACACCGGAACCGATGTACGGCTGCAGTGTGGTGGACTGGAACAACGACGGGTGGCCGGATATACTGACGGCTCCCTACTGCCGGACAAATGGACAGTTATTAAAAAACAATGGTGATGGAACGTTTACAGACGTGGCTGCACAAACAGGTTACAATGCAAGGTATATGCCGGGCGACGGGGGACAGACCATGTGCCTGTGGAGCGCCGTACCGGAGGATTATGATAATGATGGCGACATGGATTTGTTTTTCAGCCTGGTACATGGCGGTAATGATGCAAATGAGGGACGCTCCGCCATGTTTATAAACGAAGGTACTGCCAACAACTACACACTTACCCCGGATCGTAGTCTGATCATTAAGAAGCAACCCTATTCTGCACACAACGGTGATTATGACGGTTCGTGGCTGGATATTGACAATGACGGACTGATGGATCTGGCCATGGTACAGGGCACTTACACACCTGTAACAGACCGGCTGTTTATCTTTCAGCAGGGTACAGACGGTAAATTGACAGACATTACGAGCGACCTGGGGCTGATCCGTGCTGAGACCAAAGATCTTCACCTGCTGGAAGCAATAGATTATGATCTGGATGGCGATGATGACATTGTTTTCTGCCGCACCGGCTCCCCCCGGGGATTACACATGGTAGAGAACCGTATCGGCCAGGACAACAACTGGACGGGTATGTCCCTGCATGCGCCACAGGGTGTAAACAAGAGCTGTATCGGCGCAAGAATATACGTGTGGAGTGGAGGCGTACAACGTATGAGAGAGGTACATGCAGGGAGAGGCAACAATGGAGGTCAGCAGCCGTTTGCCATGTTGTTCGGGCTGGGCAGCAATACAACAATAGACTCCATAAAGATTGCGTGGCCGGATGCCGCAGGCAGTGAAACAATAATCAGGAATCCACCCGTAAACGAGTACCTCGGCATTACGAAGGGCGGACTATCTGTACGCAATACAGCAAGTGAAACGACTAACGTCACATCGCTGAAACTATACCCCAATCCGGCCAGGAATTTTGTGTTGCTGCAGCTAAGCGATAATGAACCAGTACAAAAAATTGAGTTGTACGATATGACCGGACGCCGGGTTCATCAGCCTGTTATACCTGATCCAGGGAATATCGTATGCTACTACAACATCACACACCTTCCATCCGGAAGCTATTGGATCAGGGCAACCACACATTCAGGAAAAAGTACTACTGCTGTTTTTGTAAAGCAGAACTAATGAGTGATGAGTTATGAATGATGAGTTGTACAGTGTGCGTAAATGCATTTAACCCATAACTCATCATTCATAACTCCCCCACACCAGCGCCGCATTACAGCCGCCAAAGCCCGATGCTGTTTTCAGCGCATACCGGATATCAGCCGGCACCATCGCTTGCGTAACCTGTAAGGGCCTTGATACGCCTATATTGTTGAACCCGACGGAAGGGATCAGTTGCTGTTTCCGCAGGCTTTCGATCACCAGCACACTCTCCAAGACACCCGCAGTGCCCAACGTATGGCCTACGTAGCCCTTCAGGCTATGAACCGGCGCATGGATCAATCCTGCCGTATCAAAAGCCTTCGCTTCCATTTCATCATTGTATGCAGTAGCTGTACCGTGAGCAGAAACCATGTCTATATCCCCGTGGGAAATACCCGCCTGGCTTAGTGTACGGGCGATCGCCATTGCCAGCTCGTCGCCGGTACGCGATGGTCCGCTGATATGGTTGGCATCGTTGGAAGTAGCCCCCGATACCAGCTCCGCCAGCGGCGCATCACCCGGGTCGGCAGAAAGAATAATTGTAGCGGCAGCTTCTCCAAGATTAATACCCTTCCGTGCTGCATCGAAAGGGCGGCATGGCTCATCCGCTATTGCCTGGAAAGACCGGAACCCGCTCAATACAAAGCGCGAAAACCGGTCGCAACCGGTGACAATGACATTCCGGTATCTGCCCGTCTGTATCAAACGTAATCCATATTGGAGTGCAATCACGCCGGAAATACAGGCATGGGAAACTACCAATGGCGACGTATTCAATCCCAATGCCGCTGCAACCACACCGGCACTATATGACAATGAAAGCCGGTGGTCTTCCCTGCCCTCCTGATCCAGCAGTTCAATATTACCTTTGGTGGTCGAGAGGACGAATGCCGTACCGGCATCAGTTGTATCTATTTCCGCATCCTGCAAAGCCCGGCGGGCAGAATAGTATGCCAGACGTTCAAATGCAGTAAGTGATTTGGTATGATCTGTCTGCGCCTGTACCAGTTGCCAGAGCGCAGGGCCAGGCATAGAAGCCCAGAAAGGCACAGTACTAAATGCCGTATCCTCATACCATCTGACACCTGTCTGCATCCGGGACACGGCCTGCCAGTGCATCGCCGTATCAGCTCCCAATGCAGAAACGGCATGTGTAGCCACCGCATATACCTGTTTCATTTCCTGCGTAGCCATTTTTCCTTCCATGCAGCCATAAAAGGCGGTATCGTAAGCATCAGCTCCAGGCTTTCGCGGTGCATAAACACCTGTACAGAGCTACCCGTAGCTACTTTTTCATTTTTCGCCGCATCATAAATGGCATAGTGAAATAATAATTTCGCCGCAGGCGTATCATGATAGGTTGTTTCCAAGCGGATACGATGACCGTACCGAAGAATACGTTTGTAATCACAATTGATCCGCACGACAGGCACTACGATCTGCTGGCGGTACAGATCCAGGTAACGTAATCCGTACGCTTCACCAAAGGCTTCCCGCCCGTCTTCGAAATACCTGATAAAATGGCCGTGCCATACAATACCCAGCGGGTCAGCCTCGCTGAATTTCACTTCCTGTTCTGTAGTATGTGTGAGTGTCTGGTGCAAAACAATAATGTTACGCCGCTGGAGAAATTAAATCAAATATTTTTCTTCCATTTACTGTAATTACTCTTCACATCTTTCAACACGAGTGCAAAAGGTTTTGCCCAGTAATTACGAAAACCAAAGCCCCCGGATTTCCCGGTCTGCCGGACGGTATAAAGCACCTTTTTATCTTTCATATCTACAAAAGTGACCCACATGGAAGCTTCTTCTTTTCCTTTGCTCATACCTTCTACAAAGAAGAGCAGACCGATACCGGATTTTCCCGCGAAATCATATTTTTTTACAAGTGCAGATATCTTCTCTTCATTCAGCAGGCTGTAATCGTCCGGATTATCCGAAAAGAACTCTTTACCCTTTGCCGCCTTATTGGCTTTTTCCGTGATTTCTGTAGCATACTTAACTTCAGAACGGTTTACAGCGCCCGCTACATCAAACTTTTTGGGCTCATTAATGAATAATTGATTCCAGGACGGAAAATATTTTCCCACCAGTTGTTCATTTGTGATCTCACCGGCATCGCTCCACTGGGTGGCAGAACCAATAAATTTCACCTGCGTGAAATCAAGCCCGAGCCAGGTAATTTCGTTCTTTTCATTAAAAACATCCGCTTTGGTTTGTGCATGGGCATAAGCTACGCCAGCAAATAAAGCCAGCAACAAGAACAATCTTTTCATAGGTGTTTAGTTTGGGTTTTCTGATTGCAAAAATATCTTAAATTCACAAGATGCTATTTCCCGGTCATCAAGCATTACCTTCCCCACTACCAGATGCGCCTGCATCACCTGCTGGAGAAACGCCACTTCCGTCCGTATTGTCGCACCTACCGGCGGCAGTTCATGTACCCGTAATCCTTTAAGCGCTCCGATAAATCCCACGGGGGCCGGCTTACCCTCCTGGCTGGCACGATAGCCCGTCCCTGCCGCCGCTGTCTGCGCCATATTTTCCACAAGACCCGGTTCTGTAAAAAAACCGTCAGATACAAGTGTATGCCCTTCCCTCACGGTAAAGGTAGTAACCGTCACATCCATCCCGGCACGCACCACCGAATCAATCATCACAAACGGTGGTCGTTGGGGTATATATGCCAATACTTCAGTCTGATCCATCTGCCCAGAAATCAAAATAATTAAACCATTGCTCCGGATATTGTTTCAATCTTCGTTCCATCAGCCCCACATAATCGTCCAGCATTGCTTCCATACCTGTAGTACCACGCCCTGCATATACCTGGGCAGGTTCTGCATAGAAGTGATAATGATGATCTGTTTCCTTAAAGGCAAAAACGAAACACACCGGAGCTTTCAATTTGGATGCTAAGATAAAAGGCCCTGCGGGAAACAAAGCCTTTTTACCCAGAAAATCATGAGATATAGTACGATTACCCGGACGAAACCTGTCTGCATGAAGGCAGATCAGCTCATTGCGTTTCAGGGCGGCGTTCAGTTCATAGATATGAGACATGTCCTCCCTGACATAAATAATATTAAATGAACGACGTGACTCAAACTGCTCCATATAAGTCTTGACGGCATCATCCTCGCCATCATACATCAGGATATTCACCGTTGTATTCAACCTCATCAGCAGATGCCCTGCCACTTCCCAGTTACCGAGGTGGGCGCTTACAATCAGACCACCGTTTCCATTTGCCACCATTTGGTCCAGGTTTTCACCACCATCATGCGTAAAGCTGAGCCGGTGTTTTACACCTGCCAGCACAACAACCTTATCAATCAGAGTCTGACCGAAAATAATAAGATTTTTGCGAATGAGCCGACGGGCATCACGATCGCTGTATCCCATCCGCTCCTGGTATATATAACGCAACGGTCTGGTAGCTGCGGGTACAAACAAACGGTAATAGGTGGTCACACAATGCAGGAACAAGTACGCAGAACGGATACCTGCTGTTTTCAACAGCCAGACGAAGAAACGGTATCCCCAGGTCGGTCCATGTGAACGGCCTTCCCAAACGGGTTGATCAGGCATGACTTGGCGCCTGCAGGCGGTTGGCTACGTAATCATAAAAATCCTGTATCGTACGCATCTGCTGAAAATCTTCCGGCTTCACTTTAAACCCGAAATTCTGCTCGATAACCACCACCAGATCTATGTAATCAAGACTATCCAGATCCAGCGTTTCCTTCAGACCGGCGTCCGGACGTATCATCTGTTCATCCACCTCAAAATCCTCAACCATAAAGGCATTGATACGTTCAATTATTTCTTGTATGCTCATAAAAGAAAACCAAAAGGGGGCTTAAAATTGGCTAAACTACCGGCAAAGGCCGGCTATATTTATTGCAGTGCAAAGATAACATAAAATTAAAAACCATTGTTCCTGAAAAATCTTCTGATAATTCCGTGTTTTTTATCACTGCTGTCCGGGGAAATTTCAGGAGAACGTCTGTAATGCACCTCCGTAGACTGTTTCAGTCATTCTTATAAACAGGGGTCTTGCTGTTGAACAGAACGATGCGCTCCGCTCCGCAGGAGCACCCTGTTTACAGAACGCAGTATATTCCATAAAGACCACCCCTGCAGGGACATCCTGTTCGTGACAGGCTGCAACAGGCTGATTATTAATTACGTGTAACATAATCTACTGAAACAGGAGGCTCCTGCGGAGCCGGTGTGTATTGTATTTGTTGGCTATAAACAGGGCGCTCCTGCGGAGCGGAACCATACCTGATATTTTCACCGGACAATAATGGTTTTTATCACTGTTGTCCGGGATGAAATTTATACGCATTACTGTAAATCGCACCCATAGCCTGTTCTGATGCTTTTTGATTATTGGTGGGACTGCTTTGAACAGGACGATTCATTACGCTCCGCAGGAGCGTCCCGTTTATAGAATGCGGCATATATTGCGAACCACCCCATAGGAGTGTCCCGTTTATGCTGTCGCAATAGAGAACAGATTCATGCACAGTGAACAAAATAGCAGACCGCTCTACCTCGCTGCCACATTAAAACTGTACGTCAATGATGCTTTTAAGCGGCAAAAACATACCAGCTTTCAACTGGAGAAAGCCGCCTGCAACCGACCAGACAGTCGTCTCTACCATCTTGGGCCCCTGAGTAGTTTCGAACGTAATACGGGTCTTACCCTTAAACTCATTTCCCAGCCTCACTGCATATGACAATGCTTTCTGCCAGTAATCACTCTTATCCACAAAAGCAGGAATAATATTCAGATCGGGAATCTTTTCCTTTTCAACAGCTATGGCCATACCTTGCGTTTTATCATTGTTATAATGCTAATATACCAACAAAAACCGGGCTTGTGCCTGGCATCATTGTTAAAAACCTGTCAAAAGCCGGCCGGCATCATAAAACACACTGAAAACCTTTATCTTGCAGGTTCGCTTACACATACAGGAGTTGATTTTTCTCTTAAAATCAAACAAAACACAAACCATGAGGTATCTCCGGAGCACAATTGTATTGCTATTTTGGACAATGGCATGGCTACATGGCTTTTTTACGGCAACAGCAAGGCGGATCAGCGACCCTAACAGAATCGGCTGGGCTGCCGGCTTCAGTTCCGTTACGCTCTCGCCCAGAACATCCTTTTGGCTGGAGTACCAAATGAGACGAGACGAGCTCGTCGCCAACTGGCAGCAAAACCTGGCCAGAACCGGTCTTCAATACCATTTCCCTAACGGGATCAGCATTATGGCAGGGTATGCATACACCATAACGTACCCATATGGTGCATACCCTGCCGGCCCGCATCCCGTCCCGGAGCAACGTATTTTCCAGCAATTGATGTGGAATGACAAAATAGGCCGCATCAACCTCAATCACCGAATCCGTATGGAACAACGGTTTAATGGAAAAATGGATCAGCAGGCATCTCAACCGGAGCTGACAGACTGGATATATACCAATCGTGCACGGTACCAGATACGTACATCCGTGCCGCTCAATAAATACCTGCAGGGAGACAACACATGGTATGCTGCAGCCTTTAACGAATTGTTTATAGGATTCGGGAAGAATGTGAATCAGAATATTTTTGATCAGAACCGTATCGGGTTGCTATTGGGCTATCAGTTCAACAGAGCATGGCGACTGGAAGGCGGATATCTGAACCAAACCGTGCAGCAGGGAGCGCTTGTAAACAACAATGAGATATTTCAATACAATAACGGCGTATTGCTGAATGCCTATTTTACATATCAGCGGTAGATGCAAAACGGGTTATCATATCATTAACAAGGATACTGCTCCAACCATCCGGCATGAAATTACGTATCTTTGCATACAACATATACTTATTACAGTAATGAAGAAATTAATATCCCTGTTATTTTTACTGATATTTTCCGGTATAACAGTCTCCGCTAAACATATTGACGAGCAAACCGCAAAAAGTGTAGGGCAACGCTTCCTTGTCTCTGAAACAAAAACCTCCGCCCCGATACAAGCCGGAGACCTTCAACTGGTCTATACATCCGCATCCCGTGCGATCAATCCGGCGGCACGGGTTGCACCGGACGTGTTCTTCTATGTATTTAATGTAAGTACACAAGGGTTCGTGATTATATCCGGGGATGACAATGTAATACCGGTATTGGGCTACTCTGACCAGGGCAGTTTCGATCCGGACAATATACCGGACAATGCCAGAAAATGGCTTGAAGCCTACAAAGACCAGATACGCTATGCCATAGAAAATGACCTGCCGGCCGGCCATGAGGTGAAGCAGGCATGGGCTCGTTACCAGGATGGCAATACCCCGGACCGACCCGGAAAAACAACCGCGGTTGCTCCGCTGATCCAGACGAAATGGAATCAGAATCCCCATGAGAATGCTTTATGCCCGGGCGGCTCCGTAACAGGCTGTGTAGCTACCGCGATGGCCCAGATCATGAAATTCTGGTCATATCCCATGACCGGTACAGGATTTCATTCCTACAACCATCCGTATTACGGAACACTCTCTGCCAATTTCGGCGCTACCACTTATCAATGGAGCAGTATGCCCAACACGGTAAACGGTTCCAACAAAAATGAAGTGGCTAAGCTTATGTACCACTGCGGCGTAAGTGTAGAGATGGACTACAGCCCTTCTTCCAGCGGCGCTTTTGTGATCAGTGCCAGAAGCCCGATACAAAATTGTGCTGAATATGCATTCAGGACATACTTCAAATACAAATCCACACTTCAGGGCGTAGTGCGTGATAATTATACGCAAACCCAATGGATCAACCTGCTTAAAGCAGAACTGGATGCAGGACGCCCTGTGCTATATGCCGGCTTTGGCAACGGCGGCGGGCATGCCTTTGTCTGCGATGGTTACGACAACAGCAACTACTTTCACTTTAACTGGGGATGGGGCGGCGCTTACGATGGTTACTTTACGGTGAATGCGCTGAATCCCAGCGGTGTGGGTACCGGCGGCGGTAGCGGTGGTTTCAATGATGGCCAGCAGGCAATTATCGGTTTGGAACCTCCTGCCGGCGGTGGAGGCGGAGGCCAGACAAGCGGCATTACTCTGAGCGCCCCGATCAGTACAAACCCAATTGGCACATTATTTTACGGACAACCCGTAGAGGTTACCATGAATGTAATTAATAATGGCTCCACAACGTTCCAGGGAGATTATTGCGCAGCCGTTTTCGACGGCGCCACTTTAATTGATTCAATTGAAGTCAAATACGGATATACCCTGCAACCGGGCAATACACATCCTGGCGGCGGCATTACCTTTCAGGCGACCAGAATGAATAGCATGGTACCGGGCATCACTTACAATATCGCCATATTATATCGCCCAACGGGCGGCAACTGGACACAGGTTGCTTCCGGCAGTTACCAGAATCCGGTTCAACTGGATGTAGAGTATGCCAGTGAGATTGAAGTGACCGCCCCTCTTACCGTTACACCCGGCACCATACTTACGGAAGGTCAGCCGGCATCCGTTAACCTGAACTTTGCCAATGAAGGTTTAACGACATTTTACGGCCAGCTTGCTGTAGGAATATGTAACTACGACGGCTCAATGATCCAGATCATCAATAGCTATAACGAAACCAACGGACTGTCTCCGGGTTTCGAATACACATATCCATATCTTACACTGAGCACAACCGCTGTTAGCGTGCCTCCCGGGAGCTATTTGCTTGCCGCGGTTTATCAGTACAGCGGATCTTCCGCATGGTGGCTTGCGGGTTCAACCTTTACACAGAATCCCATCCGGATAACCGTCCAGGCGCCTCCAATCAATCCTGACATCTACGAAACGAATAACACGGTAGCCCAGGCATACAATCTGCCGGTAACATTCTCCGGCAATACCACAACAAAAAACACAGCAGGTTCCAATTTCCACATCGGAACAGACAATGATTTTTATAAAATAAACCTGCCTGCAGGATATACTTATGTCATTAAGCCAAGGCTGCATGATTCATACAATAGCGGGAACGGACAGACTTATACGGTGGACGCCCTGTTCTCTTATTCTCAGGACGGAATTACCTGGTCGGACACCTATGATGACGTCATGACAGGCGATATTGTTGTAAGCGGCGGCGGCACGGTATATTTTCATGTGGCGCCCTATTTTACCGGGTCAACAGGTACTTACCGGCTTGATATGGGCATTACGCGGAGCGGGACAACAGATATTTCTAAAACGTTTGAGGCAGCAAATATCATCACCATATATCCTAATCCGTCAAAGGATATTGTCTATGTGGATCCCGGAATTTACGAAAACAGGATCAGCGAGATCACCCTGGTAAATATGCAGGGGCAACGGATACAAACCGTTTACCCGGCTGGTCAGGCAGGCATCATTTCACTGCCGCTAAATGACCTGGCAGGCGGGATCTACTTCATCCAACTGCAGACGGGCAATGGAATGATCACGAAAAAAATCACCGTAGGGAAATGAAATTTCTGATCCCCCTGGTGCTGGTTTCATGCATCGGCTGCGCTAATAATCATAAGCTGGCACAAGACAACGATACACAACACAGACAGGCAGATACCGTAAAGCACAGCTTTACCCCGCAGTTCACGCCCGGTCCTCCGGCACTGGTATACAAAACCAGAGCCGACTACAGCCGGAATGTTCCGGTGATCCTGTCTGAGGATAAAGCTACGATCATCTCCTATCCGCACCCGGAGGATATCCGTACGGAAACCGGATTCCCCTTTCCTACCGTGCTGCATGAAGGTTACCTGCTCGACAACAGGGGAATTGGAATGCATGTGGCGTTCCTAAGCCTGACCTATGAGGCATACGCGGCGTTGAAGCAGGCGCCTTCCGTTGAGGAATTATATAAACTGATCATAGACAAAGATCCCCTGACAGAGTTGTACGACTGCGGCAATAAAACGGCGCTCACCCGGCCTGCGGAGCAATTAAACGGACTTATTGACGGAAAGAAGCTGAAGACAAGCTGTAAGGTGTTGCGATAGAAATAGGGAGGCTACGCATCGCGTCTCTACTTTTTCCCATCCTGTATATCCCGGACAAAATCCACGGATACGTCCGCGAGCATGGCAATTTTTTCCGGGCTGAAATCTGTGTTCAGCAACAAATTGCGTACAAAAATCTCCTTGTAAAAATTTGATTTATATCAATTTTCAATGGAAATCACCGGACAAGTGTAACATCTCCCTTGTAACTGTATTTCATCCCGTCTTTGCCGGTAAACTGCAGATGGTAATAGAAGGTGGCAGTGCCTTGCTGCGCCCCATTATAGTATCCGTCCCACTTGATCAAAATATCATTGCTGATAAACACCTGTTGTCCGTACCGGTTATAGATCATTAACCGGTAATCGGAAGGCGGACAGCCGATGGTCGGGCCAAAAAAATCATTCTTCCCGTCACCGTTGGGCGTAAATGCATCGGGTATAAAGACCGGACAATCGCAATATTCCGAAGTCACCTGCACGGTATCCGCAGCAACACAATGGCTATTGGATATCAGTACATGATAAGTGCCGGCTTCACGCACCACACGCACCGGATCAGTGCTCTGGTCATCCCAGAGGTAAGCCGTGGCGCCGGGCGTGGAGGCATCCAGTATCGTAGCCCTGCCATGGCAAATATGCTGGTCGGCAATCGCACTGACCATAACCGGTTCATATCTTACCGAGATCGTATCGTATGCCGTACATGGCCCAACCGTTACCGAAACGGCATATAAGCCGGGCGCCGAAACGGTCAGTTCCGGGTCTGTAGTACCGTTGTGCCAAAGGTAAATACCGCCGGAGGTAAAGGCATTCAGCACCAGACTCCCTTCGCACAGCACAGTATCATTACCAATATCCGGAGCAAAACGGATAAAATCCACGATAAAGCTGTCCAGTACGGTACTGCAGTTGCGTGTAGCGTATACCCACGCGGTCTGCGGCTCCTGTACTTCAAGGAATGGCGTTGTATCGCCCTGATGCCATAAATAACGTTCATAGCCAGGAGCAGCCATCAGCGTAGCTGAAGGAGCAAAGCATACAACGGTATCCCGCACGCGGGTCAGCGTATCGCCGGGATAGACCATCAGGGTGTCCGTTGCGATGCAATGATCCACCTGCACCGTTACGGCATACAAACCCGGAGTGCGCACTACATGTACAGGCCCGGTTGTGGCATCCTGCCAGGTATAGGCAACGCCGGCGAAGGGTATGGAGACATCAAGCATAAGGCTGTCGCTGCCGCAGATCGTGGTGTCGTTGCCCAGGTCTGTATCGAAACGGATAAAACTGATCTTAAACGTATCTATCGTTACCCGGCAGTCTTCGCGATTATAGACCCACAAAGTATCTGCGGCCGTCACCGTCCGTACGCAGCCGGTATCTCCATTGCTCCAGATACAGGAGCCCATTGCTTCCGAAGATATGAGTTGTAAGGAGGGTGCAAAACAGATCGCAGTATCGGTTATGGCAGCCGTTGTATCAGGCGGACGGGCCGACACATAGAATGTATCCACCCGCAAACCGATACAGGGAGAAACAGACCGTACCCATCGCACTCCGGGACCGGTAAGTGTGACAGACAGACCGGGGCTGCCATCATCCCAGGTATATTGATCATAATCAGCCGGAGCGGATATAGTCGCATCGGGAGTAAAGCACAGGGCAGTATCGGTACGAAAGTACACGGTATCCAACCGGCGATCAATTACATGATTACCCAAACCATGCCACAAACCCGGCATAGGTATAAAAGTGGGCAGATATCCGCAACCTATGCCACTAACATCCGGCTGTGAAATACATCGTACATATCCCGCAGTGTGCGTACCTGTGCCTGTCACCCCCCAGACAGGTATATACAATTTGCCATCCGGCCCCTTCCTGAAATAACCCATGATCTCAGCCCTGTTGGTGTCCGCAACAAGATATTCCGTAGCCTTTACTGCATTCAGATCCGGCAATGCAGTAATATCATATTGAAGGATCCCTCCAACAAAACCTGCCATATACAGTTTAGTATTATCGGGAGAAAATTCAAATTCATGATAATAGTGATAATCATAGCTGGGCATTACAGAATCCCAGACCAGTAAATCGGACACGATACCAGTACGATTATCAAATTTATACAGTCCTATATCCGTATAAGGTCTTGGCCGGGGAGGCACACCAGGCCCGTCAGCCAAATGAGCTACAATAGTGCGGGTATCCGGAGAAATCCGGATATCTCCATCCAATTGTCTCGGGCCGGCCGGAGATATTACCGGCCCCTGTACACCGCTCTGATCAATCCGGAACGCATGAAACTCATTTTCACGGCCAGGGATATTTGCCAGGACAATAAGCCAGTCATAACACCCTGCCCCCTGTACGGAAAACATACGCTCCCACATAAAACTATCTAAAATGATATTTTTCTGTCCCGGCAAGACATCCCCGAGGCTGTTATCCAACCGCATATCAATCACCGAATAACGCAGATACTGCGACTGCGGCGGGCCGGCTTCCACTTCGTCAATCACAAACAGATAATACAGGTTCGTATCATTAGGAACAGGAACAATCACTACTCCATTCCGCGAAGATCCTCTTGTATTCCCCAGTATACCCGTACCATTGGGCATCGGCTGGTGCAGCCGGTTCCATACATTCCCGGTAGTCGCTCCGGGGCCGACACTCACACCATAAAATAATAGCTCCCCCGCACTGTTACATACAGAGGCAGCTCCTTCAAACGCATACACCTGGCTGGAAATAATCTGAGGCGTACCAGTAGTGAAATCAAGACCGGTTCTTTCACCGAAAGTCCATATATTATTCCTGCCCTGCCCCGATAAAATCAAGGGGGTACTACACAGAAAAAAAAGAATGATAATTAGTGAATACCTCGTCAAAACATATCTGATAGCTAAACGAAGCTCTAAGATAATAAAACAGGATTAAACCTCCTCCCTCTCTATACATCCCTCTTCCAGTCCGGATGCTCATCTGCAGGCGGTGGATCCAGCAGATCATTATTCCCCGGCAGCTCCTGGAAATGGCGCTGTTCAATCCCATCCAGAACCGCCTTTCTCTTCAGATGCTGGCCAACCAGCGTTTTGATATGCTTTCCGGCCAGATTGAGCACATCATTCTTCAGCCGCATTTTACGAACCAGACGGGCCAGCATAAAAAACAATATGGCAATAATTACGAGCAAGCCGGCTACGGAAAAATACAGGTTGTTCATATCCGCAATACCTAGGCGATCTGTATAAATCTCTCTGCTACGCAAAACATTCAGGAGATGAAACGGATAAATATGATTTATGAAAATGACCGGCAGCAGCATGGCTACGCTCAACAGGTAGCATAATATTTCATAAAATATCAGCAATCCTTTGCTCAGCAGGCGCTGTGCAACCGGCTTACGCAATGAGACGGCCATCGGATCAAGCACATCCAGTTGCTCCCGGATCAGCTTTTTCTCTTCGTGGAATCCCTGCAGCAGGTCATCGTGTAAACGGGATGTACTCATAACAGCCTGAATTTGGGCGTCAAATGTACGGTCAACCACTGGTTCTTAAAAGCAGTTTGATGTATAAATTTCCCACAATTTCCGGAAAGGCCGTTGATAACTGCTATCCTTTTCGCAACTTTGCACACTCAATTTGAAAATCTGGGAAACTGTCTAAAATTCATTGAGGTATTAATGTGTAATAATTCAGAACACCCCTCACATTCTCCCCTCGAAGGGAGACGATCAGTTCATTCCCTTTGCATACATCTGCTTTTGTCAGGGTACAGAGCTTCCCTGACAAGAGATGACCATGATGCGTGCATGTACTGATCGTCCCCCCTTGGAAGCGGGGACAGAGGGGGATGTTGTGTACTTAAGGTGACGTTTGACACTATTATTTTTAGACAGGTGCTGAGCATTTGAGAAAGAGTGAATGAATAACCTTAACAGATCAATTTGTTCATTTCCGGATTTTCAAATTTTCAAATTAAACAGAAGACATGTACGAAAAAGAAATAAGCCGCCGACGCACCTTTGCCATCATCTCTCACCCGGATGCCGGTAAAACCACGCTTACCGAAAAGCTCCTGCTCTTCGGCGGCGCGATTCAGGTGGCTGGCGCCGTAAAAAGCAACAAGATCAAAAAGCACGCTACAAGTGACTTTATGGAGATCGAACGGCAAAGAGGTATCTCTGTGGCGACTTCCGTAATGAGCTTTGAATATAAAGACCTGCTGATCAACCTGCTCGACACACCGGGTCACAAAGACTTCGCCGAAGACACCTACCGCACGCTCACAGCGGTAGACAGTGTAATCCTGGTAATCGACAGCGTCAATGGTGTGGAAGAGCAAACCCGCCGCCTCATGGAGGTCTGCCGCATGCGCGATACACCGGTGATCGTGTTCGTCAACAAACTCGACCGTGACGGCAAATACCCTTTCGACCTCATGGACGAAATCGAGAAAGAACTGAACATTTCCCTTCATCCCCTTTCCTGGCCGATCAATATGGGCCGCTCTTTCAAAGGTGTTTATAACCTGCACGACAGTTCATTACTGCTTTTCACCCCCAACCAAAAAGCCACCGAAGAAAACTCCGTACCGGTAAATGATATAAATGATCCGCTGCTGGATGAAAAAGTAGGCGAACAGGACGCCGCTCAGCTCCGTGAAGATGTAGAACTGCTGCAAGGCGTATACGGCGCACTGGATACTGATGATTATCGCAAGGGCAAGGTAGCACCGGTATTCTTCGGTTCTGCCGTCAATAACTTCGGTGTACGCGAGCTACTCGACACCTTTATCCGCATTGCACCTCCACCACAAAGCCGTCCGACGGACAAACGTTTCGTAAAGCCGGAAGAAGAAAAATTCACCGGATTCGTATTCAAGATACACGCCAACCTTGACCCGCGTCACCGCGACCGCATTGCTTTCCTGCGCGTGTGTTCGGGTAAATTTGAACGGAACACCTTTTATAAACATACCCGTCTGGAAAAAGATGTCCGGTTCAGCAACCCCTACTCATTTCTCGCACGTGAAAAAGACATTATCGAAACCGCTTTCCCAGGCGACGTAGTGGGGCTTTTTGACACCGGCAACTTCAAGATCGGCGATACGCTTACCCAGGGCGAGCAACTGCAGTTTACAGGTATTCCGACTTTCTCACCGGAGTTGTTCAAAGAGCTGGTCAACAAAGATCCCATGAAGACCAAGCAACTGGAAAAGGGCATCCGCCAACTGACCGACGAAGGTGTGGCGCAATTGTTTACTCAGCATGGCGGGAACCGCAAGATCATCGGCTGCGTGGGGGACCTTCAGTTTGAAGTGATCCAGTATCGCCTGCTCCAGGAGTACGGCGCATCCTGCTCATTCGTACCGCTCAATTTTTATAAAGCCTGTTGGATCACCGGAGAGAAAAAAACAATCGAAGATTTTGTCCGTTTCAAACAGGCGAACATCATGGAAGATAAAGACGGCAACCTGGTCTACCTGGCACAAAGCGAATGGTTTCTCAATACGGAAAGACAGAACAATCCCGGGATCGAATTCCACTTTACGAGTGAGTTTAAGACGGCGGGAGCAAATGCTTAGTTCTGCCAGCCAACACTCCTATAAACCATATTTAGTTTACAGGTACACAAGAAGGTTCCACCTGACAACTGTATATTTGTAAAATGGAACGCAAAACATATTATGCACCTGTATCTGTAGCTCTGGACCGCCTACGTGCGCAAGGCTATACACTGGACTTTAATCTGGAGGAAAACTGTATCGCATGTGGTCTGCAAAAGTTCGGCGCCGACGAATTTGAGATTACTGAAGTTTACCGCTACGAGGGCAATACTGACCCGGCCGATGAAGCAACCGTGTATGGTATCCGCTCCTCAAGCGGACTGAAGGGTGTACTGGTTACAGGATACGGCACCGCCAGTGATAGCATGTCCACCGCCATTTTGAAAAAACTCAGATAGGCTGTCTATTTCCGAGAAACTGAATAGTGTTTTATCAGGATATAAACATGTAACTGTGCAAACAGCGGAATATTTACAGCACTGATTGCAAATTCGCAGTGCTTTCAAAACAAAATTGGGACAATCGTCCTCATATTATCACAAGTAAAAAAGTTTGAAAGAGAAACCACATCGCAGCTAGTAAAACCTTAGAGACTGTCAAGGCTGCAAAGCCTTTGATATACATAGCCCGTGGGCAGCGCCCCGGGCGGGAAATGAAAAACACACATCCCCTGCACCCTGAAAGGGCAGCATAAAAAGGCAACAACAAGTGGATGCCAGAGATGTTTTGCTCATACGCTTTTTTTCGAATCATTTTTAGACAGACTCTTATCAAATCGCTACAGGAACGCATCAACAAAGATGTCTTCCGGCATTACAGTTTTAAAATATCTACCTTTGTCCCTCATTTATTCAAGCCACGTGAGACGGACAATCAAATATCACAGGATTATCTGGCTTAAACATGATCTGCCTGCCGGACTCTCTGTTTTCCTTGTTGCATTACCACTTTGTTTAGGTATCGCCTTAGCTTCAGGCGCACCGCTATACGCCGGTTTGCTATCCGGCATTATCGGAGGGCTTGTTGTTTCGTTAATCAGCGGATCGCAATTGGCCGTTTCAGGGCCCGCGGCGGGTCTCACAACCGTTGTTGCGGCCTCCATCATCTCATTGGGTGATTACAGAGTCTTCCTCCTTAGCGTAATGGTTGCCGGTTTATTCCAGCTCATCCTTGGCTTATTGAAACTCGGAGTGATTGCCAACTACTTTCCTTCTTCTGTCATCAAGGGCATGCTCGCTGCCATCGGCATTATTCTTATCTCCAAGCAAATACCTCTGGCGATCGGCTACGATAAGCCGGACTTCTGGACAAGCGGTTTTCTGCAGCTTTTTTCTTCTGAAAATCTGCTGGGAAACATTGAACGATTCAATCATAATCTTACGAGAGGCGCTATATTAATAAGCATGGTATCCCTCTTTATCCTGATCATATTACAACAACCTTTTGCCAGGAAGCTGAAGATCTTCCCTGCTCCTCTGTTAGTAGTACTTACTGGCATTGGAGTAAGTATGATCTTTTCGAATGCTTACCCGTCTTTTGCTCTTAAGGAAACACAACTCGTCCATATCCCGCCCAATATATTTTCAGAAATTTCCCTCCCCGATTTTACAAAATTATTTTCCACGGCAGAAATATGGAAATATGGCGGGATTATCGGGCTGCTCGCCACTCTGGAAACATTACTTTGCGTTGAAGCCATTGACAAACTGGACCGGCAACACAGGATCACTCCCATAAACCGTGAACTTGTAGCCCAGGGTATCGGCAATATGACCTGCGGACTGTTGGGTGCAATACCAATGACTGCCGTAGTAGTACGGGGCGCCGCCAATATTGACGCCGGCGGAAAAACAAAGCTTGCCGCATTTACACACGGAGTTTTTCTGCTGCTATCGGTCGTGTTCTTAACATTCTTACTCAATGAAATCCCTTATGCCTCCCTGGCAGCTATCCTGCTTATCACCGGATACAACCTCACCAAACCCAAACTTTACCGAAGTATGTGGAGCCTTGGGTGGAAACAGTTTTTGCCTTTTTTAATAACGATCATCGTTATCCTTGCAACCGATCTGCTTATAGGTGTCTGCATCGGATTATTAATCTCTATATATTTCATTGTGCAGGCCAACTTCAAGACCGAATATAAAATTACAAGAACATTACAGCAAGGTATTGAAACATACAACATTAAACTAAATACAGATGTAACATTTCTGAACAAAGTAAAATTGCGGAAAACATTAGATGAAGTGCCGAAATACAGCGTATTGACTATTGACGGCAGTGAATGCGATTTTATTGATTACGATATCCTGGAGATCATCAGCGAATACAGCAATAAAGCCCCCACCAGGCATATTGAGTTGCACCTGAAAGGAATTGAAAAAGTAAATGTAACAGCTATGCATTAATGATGTTCGCCATTAAGAGCCTGTTTAAAAATGATTAGTAAAAATATATTAATGCCCACACACCCCTCACATGCTCTCCCCAGCCTGCCTGCGCTATGGCTTCGGCGCGCAAAGGGAGACGATCAGTCCATTCTTCAGTAGTGCTATGACAAAAGAACGGTGCAAATTCCCCCGTTGAAGGGCAGCTATATAACAGTTGAGACAACTGAAATATATCCAAAGTGAGGCACTTCTCCAAGCTACCATTTATTGTTGGGTATGCTTCAGAGGCGACGCTGCACAATAATTACGATGTCATCCAGCGTGGAGCGAAGGATCCCACACAATGAGTGTCCCACATT
>JBBCJI010000038.1:0-55372 GCA_037190845.1 Flavipsychrobacter sp.
ACCGTTCTTTTGTCATAGCTCTACTGAAGAATGGGCTGATCGTCTCCCTTCGAGGGGAGAATGTGAGGGGTGTGGGGGCATTAATATATTTTTACTAATCATTTTTAAACAGGCTCTAAATGGCAGCCTGATATAGTTCCTCACTTTGATATAATTCAGTTGTCCCAACTGATATATAGATGCCTTTACTATGGAGCTGAAATTGCAGGATTTTCACTTACGCCCACAAAAACCCTGCAAATTTTTTTGTGCAATATTTTGAGTATGCAAATGAAAATCAATCTATTGAATTGTTTTTAACGGGCGACTAAATAATCTCTTATTTTTTTAAACTCAAAGGGGTTGACCTACCGGCCAACCCCTTTTAAATGGAAAATGGATTTCCCTACTTCTTATAATTCCGCAGATTAATAGCCGTCCGCCTGTTTTGCGCACGTCCCGTTGCCGTTTCATTGTCAGCCACCGGCTGTGCAGATCCAAACCCCTGGGACGTCAGCCTGTCGGCGCTGATGCCTTTGCTGATCAGGTAATCCCGAACAACAGCCGCCCGTTTTTCCGACAACGGCTGATTAATGGCATCACTTCCGGTGTTATCTGTATGTCCTTCGATATCGGCATACAAAAGCGTATTGTCTTTCAGGATCTGTACCACTTTATCGATCTGGGCATATGAACTTTTCGTCAGTACCGACTTACCGGTCTGGAAGAATATGGCTTTTGCCGCTTTATCCACTTCACGGACAAGCTCCATCCGGATCTCGGGACAACCATTGTTTGTCTTGCTGAACTGATCGGGACATTTGTCCACTTCATCATTAAACCCGTCGCCATCACTATCGGGAATGGGGCAGCCATCCCGTTCGGGCGTACCGGCCTGGTACGGACATTTATCCTTATGGTCCGGGATACCGTCACCATCACTGTCGGGACAACCATTAAACTCCGACTTGCCGGCAACCATCGGACATTCATCCTCGCGGTCAGGAACACCATCATTGTCACTATCCGGACAACCATTGAACGCGGCTTTACCCGGTATGGAGGGACATTCATCCTCTTCATCGGGCACGCCATCGCTGTCTGTATCCACAGGCGGCACGACAACCACAGGCGGCGCATCGGCTTTGCCGAACCAGAATATCATCCCTACAGAATGCTGCAGGTGATTATATTCCTTATTGCCGATAGCCACCCTGTAACCGGATTCTAACTGAAGATCAATATCCTTCCCCACATTAAAATTAAATCCCAGTCCCAGCGGAGCGCTCGCAGTCATATAGCTGTGGCCATACCCGTTATCCTTATATGTGGGCGTGATCCCTGCAAAGAGATAAGGTGTTACGATATACCGGGTTTTATCCAATATATTGAAATTCACCCGTACATCTCCACCCATGTATAATTCACGCCGTGGATTATTGTCATATAATAACCTTGGCTCGTATGTTTTATCTGTTTCACTGAGCGGAATTTCGATGTTGGTCATAGAAAGTCCGAGATTCAGATCGAAAAAGCGGTTGAGCTCCTTGTAATATCCAAGGCGGGCGCCGGGACGCCACAACAGTTTTTTCTTCATTTCGGTCTGGCCGTTGGAGGTTTCCACCCGCTCATGAAACAGGTAGTTTCCTGTTATCGGACCGGCATAGTCAAATCCACTGGCATGTATGCCCAGCCCGGAGCGGTTCTGGGCGAAACCCATTCCTGTATACAACGACAGGAACAGGCATATTGTTAGAAGCTTTTTCATACACAATGTTTTAATCGTTTGTGAATATTAATAGCCGGTATTTTGAATAATACTCCGGTTGGCATTGATCTCATACTGTGGTATCGGCAACTGGAAACGGTGGTCGCCGGCAGACAGATTGAGATATTGCGGTAACGGCGCCGTACCGGCTCCGTCAGACCGGTCTCCCGATCCGCTGCGCTGTACAGGCAATCCAAGTCTTTTCAGGTCAAAGAACCGGTGTCCTTCGTAAGCCAGTTCTTTGCGCCGCTCATCCAATATGGCGTCCAGCAGGTTTTGTCCTGTCTCCATACCCGGCAGATATGACTCATACCTTTCGGAGCGAAGGGCATTCAGATCTGTCAGCGCTTCAGCATCCATACCCAGACGGTGATGTGCCTCGGCACGGTTCAGCAGTACTTCCGCAACACGCAAATATTTCATATCATTTACAGAAGCCACACCGCCGGTCTTACCGGGATATTTAACAATAGAATTGTAAGAGAATCCCTGGAAATCGTTGGTAAGGAAATAGGTCTGCTTACGTACATCCCCATCATCGTATGACTGGTAAAAATTATAATCGGGGGCATATTCATTCCGGATACCTGTAGGTCCGGGCTGGTTATATCCCACGCCGATCCGCACACGGTCTATCGTCGTAATGATCACTTTAAACAGTACGCCCGATTCTGTTTCGTCTCTCCATATAGCCGGGAAGAGGTTAAAAGCGCCTACATCATTGTTTACAGCAAGCGCACGATCTGCGGCATTTTTGGCTTTCTGCCATTCCCCGCCATACAGGAACACGCGGGAGAGCAATCCGGATACCGCCGCTTTACTTAGCCGGCCGTGGCCGTTATTAGCCGCAATGAGATTTTCTGCTTTCTCCAGATCAGCTACTACACGTTCGTATACGTCGCGCACCGTATGCCGGCCCGGCATTGCTTCTACATCTGTGGTTGTCACATAAGGCACACCCGGATCCGAGCCGCCTGCAGCCTGCGGTCCTGATACGGGTTTGGCATACACCCGCAGCAGATCAAAATGGGCCATACCTCTGACAGCCAGCGCTTCGCCTTCTGCATTGCTTCTGAACTCCGTTTCGCTGTCTTCAAGGTTATCTGTATTTTCCAGTATGGAATTGGCCAGCCTTATCACCTGGTATCCGTCCCGCCATGTCTCGGTCGTAGTATTGGCGGAGTAGGTCCATTGAAAAAAAGCCTGCTGCGACCGCCTGCCGGTGCTTACGATCACCACATTGTCTGCCAGGATATCCGGCGAAGAAGCCCAGGCAAAGGCATCCTCTCCGCCCAGATAATTGTTGGCAGCAAAGGTAGCGGTCGAGTTCCCGGTAATGATCATCCGGTTGTACAGACCACGGAGCGCATTGGTAAAGTCCTGCTCTGTGTTAAAGGCGTATTCCTGCGGTACCTGATCGTACGGCACTTTATCCAGCGCCTTTCTGCAGGCCGGCAATCCCAGCAGCAGGATTGCTGCAGCCAGGACGCCGTGAAAAGTATATGATCTCATAATTGTTCGTTTTTGCATGGTTTAGAATGTTGCGTTTAAACCGAATGAAATGGAGCGTACCTGCGGATAGCTGTAGAGGGCATACATACCGGGAGCTTTGTAGGTATCTTCTTCACCACTGCCCAGGCCCACTTCCGGATCTCCTTTATATTCCTTGGCCCAGTAAAACAGGTTTTGGCCTTGTACAAAGAATGACAACTGCTGCATCCGTATTTTATTGGGCAGATAAGAAGGCACTACATAAGAGAGCGTAATATTGCGCAGGCGTATAAAGTCGCCTTTCTGCAACCAGCGGTCTGTTGTTTGCACCGTGTATTGCGGATCGGGATTTTTAGCATTATCCCCCGGCTTCGTCCAGTAATTCATAGCGTCTGCGGCCTGTGCCATATAAACAGCATCCATGCCGGAGTTCAGATCCCGCCAGGGATAATTCAGGATATAGTTGCCGCCGCTGAAGAAAAACTCTCCCGACAGTGTCAGACCTTTATAGGTTACAGCCGTATTGATGCTGCCGAAATACCGCGGATCCGGCGATTTGCCGGTCAGCAGGGTCGCATAAGTAGTGCTGAACTCATCCGAGATCTGCCCGTCCTTTGTATAATACAAAGGCCTGCCTGTCTGGGGATCCACACCTGCAGACCGTACCAGGAAATATGTATTGACCGGCTGGCCGACCACCCATTGCGTACCGGCGGCATCCTGCGGGATGGTATCGCCTCCGTAGAGCTCGGTGATCTTATTTCTCTGGAAGGTAATATTACCCCCAACACTCCAGTTGAAATCCCGCGTACGGATGATATCTACATTCATATTAAATTCGATACCACGATTCTGCAGCTCACCTACATTCTCAAGCCGCGACTGAAAACCTGTGGTGGAGGAAAGCGGCCGGTCGAGCAGCAGGGCGGATGTATTTTTCTGGAATGCGGCCAGCGTACCGGTAAGCCGGTTCTGGAAAAACCCGAAGTCAATACCCGCAGAGGTCATCATAGATTTTTCCCAGGTAAGATTAGGGTTACCCGGGCGTACCGGGTATGAGATCGAAAGCCCGTTATACCGTCCGAATCCAAAGGTGGTAAGATGCTCATAATTACCGATATCAAAATTGCCACTCGTACCGGTAGAAGCGAAGAGACGCAGCATATTCACATTGCGTGACCCGGAAAGAAATCCTTCACGTGAGATCACCCAGCTTGCACCACCCGCATAGAAGTTACCGTATTTATTATTTATGGCAAAGCGTGAAGAACCGTCCCGCCGTATAGAACCGTTGAGATAATATTTTCCCCCGTAATTATATTCGAGCCTTCCGAAAAACGAAGCCAGCGTCCAGTCGTATTTGGCTGTACCGAAATTGGTATTTTCAGCAGCAATATTCTGGGTATTGTTGTTTTCGGTAGGGTACCCGATACTGCGGATCGTATAGGATTTAAATTCTTCCTGTGTATACTCCGTACCTGCAAGTGCGCCGATCGTATGCCCGCCGCCGAAGGTTTTGGTATAATTCAGTGTATTACTCCAGCGATAATTGAACCGGTAAAAACCATTATCCGTTTTATTACCTGGTTTTTCGGGATTACCTGTATAAAAATCAAGCACGGATCCGGGTTTGATAAAATACTCGCGGGTATAATCGGTATATTCCGTACTGAATTCCGTTCTGAACTTCAGGTCGCGGAAAAGCTTTAGCTGACCGTAGAATGTGCTCACTCCGTTCAGTGTATTCGCTTTTTCCGGATTATTGGCGATCGCTTCCGAAATGGACAATCCCTGATGTGTAAGATTGTAGCTACCGTCGGGATTCCGCACCGGCTCGTAAGGATTATAGGTATAAATGGCCACAAAAGGATTCTGTACGTTATAGATATCCCGCAGCAACGACTCCTTACGGTTGCTCATCATGAGGTTGGTACCGGCTTCAAACCAGTCGGTAAATTCATGCGACACATTCAGCCGGCCACCCCGCCTGGTAAAATCGGAGCCGAAGCTGATACCTTCTTCCTTATAGTCCTGCAGGGAGAAGAATACCCGCGTACGATCCGTACCGCCGCTGATGGAGACATCATGAATAGTGAATTTTGCAGGACGCAGCAACTCCCGGAACCAGTCGGTTTTCTGACTATTCATGGCAGATCTCAACGATTGCATTTCCGCATCCGGTATATCATGTATGGATGCGTATCCGTTATCATCCATATATGCCTGAACATATTCATTGGCATACCCCAGATTCCGTTCATAGCGGAGCTTTTCATCAAAATTCATCAGCCGGAAGTTGTCCTGGGTTTTAGATTTTACACCGTGCTGGAATGTATAAGAAAGCTGCGCTTTATCCCTTTTACCTTTTTTGGTAGTGATCATCAGCACCCCATTGGAGGCACGTGAACCGTAGATGGATGCTGTTGAAGCGTCTTTCAGAATGGATATATTCTCAATGTCATTCGGGTTAAGCGCATTATAGGCATCTTCGGAAACCGGCTGGCCGTCTATTACAATCAGCGGAGATGCGCCTGCATTCAGCGAACCGACACCACGCACCCGGAGGTAGGCATTCTGACCCGGGCGACCGTTGATGGCCGTTACCTGCAGTCCGGGCGCTTTACCCTGCAGCATATTCTGGAAGCTGCCGAATGGCTTATTCTCCAGCTCTTCCGCCCCTACAATAGTGGTAGAGCCCGAAACCGCCTCCCGGCGCTGGGTGCCATAACCAACCACTACCACATCCTGTAACGACTGAGACAACGGATTGAGCCGCACATTGATAAAATTACCGGTAGCCGCTACCGTTTCCTTATTGTACCCGACAGAGCTGATCTCAACGAAACCTGCATCCTGGGGTACATTCGCGATCTGAAATTCGCCATCCAGGTTGGTAACCCCTCCCAGGTCAGTACCCTGAACTTTAATGGTAGCGCCCGGAACAGGAAGGCCGGCATCATCCGAGACCTTCCCCCGGATGGTACGTACCTGCGCCCATAACTGAACGGCAACCATTAACATCACAAGCGTTAAAAGTGTTTTTTTCATGTTTTAAATTTTAAACATTAGAAAAGATGCTGTATTGCAGACAAACCGGTATCCGGCAGATAGGGTTGTGTATTTGATCCATAGGCTCTATTTTTTATATGGTTTAAAAAACATTCGAAAGAATACACATTATATTTTCTTTAACAAAAATAATACCATCGCTTCAAAATATCCCCCTTTTTGCGTGATATTTTAAACATGAAGCTATTTTCACATTGATATTCATGCATTTGCAGCATTGCAATAAATTTTTTTAATGAATTTTTTGGCATACTCAATTCATGAGTCTACCTTTGCACTCCCAAAATTTCAAAGCAGCAGGAAGGGAAATATCCCGGCCTGTTAAAAAATTTTAAACGGAAATGAGACATCTGAGTTTTAAGACACAATCCGCAAACGAGAAGATCGTACAGCGCAACTGGTACGTGGTAGACGCCACCAACCAGACGCTCGGCCGCATGACTACAAGGATCGCGAGCATCCTGCGCGGTAAAAACAAAGCTTATTTTACACCCCACTTCGACTGTGGTGATTATGTAATCGTTGTTAACTCCGGTAAGGTGAAATTCACCGGTAACAAACTGGAAGAGAAGGAATACCAGACCTATTCGGGTTATCCCGGCGGTCAGAAATCAGCAACTGCAAAAGAGTTGCAGCAACGCCGGCCGAATGTAATCATCGAACGTGCTGTAAAAGGCATGTTACCCAAAAACCGTCTGGGACGCGCCATGTACAAAAAACTGTTTGTATACGAAGGCGCCGACCATCCCCATACGGCACAAAAGCCCCAGGAACTGAAGTTTTAATCTCATTATTAGCAAACAGAATAACTCTATAAGATGGAGAAGCAAAAAAATGCCGTCGGTCGCCGTAAAGAAGCCGTAGCGCGCATATATATCAGTAAAGGTACCGGTAACATTACCGTAAATGATAAGGATTACAAAGTTTACTTCCCGATCATGTACCTGCAAAATCAGGTGGAACTGCCCCTGAAAACTATTGAAGCGACAGATAGCTTTGATATTGTTATTAATGTACAGGGCGGCGGTCCGAAAGGACAGGCTGAAGCCGTTAAACTGGGCATTGCCCGCGCACTCTGTGACGTCAATGAGGAATATCGCCCTGCGCTGAAGAAAGAAGGCCTGATGCGCCGCGACCCACGCTCTGTAGAACGTAAGAAATTCGGTAAACGCAAAGCACGTCGCAGCTTCCAGTTCTCTAAACGTTAACATAATAATTCACCGGTCAGAACCCGGATTATTCAATCATTAATTAACAATGCCGGGCCGGCGCTCTTTCTGCAAAGTGCTACGGCCAAGGCTCAAGAAAAAATAAAATGGAAGAAAGCAAAAACCTTCATCAGCAGCTTCTGGAAGCCGGTGTACACTTTGGTCACCTGAAGAAAAAATGGAACCCCAAAATGCTCCCGTACATCTTCGCGGAAAAAAACGGGATCCATATCATTGACCTGAATAAAACCATCGAAGGCCTCGACGAAGCTGCAGCGGCGTTGAAATCTATTGCCAAAAGCGGTAAAAAGATCATGTTCGTAGCCACCAAAAAACAGGCAAAAGAGATCGTTGCCGAAGCGGCGGCCAAAGTAAACATGCCCTTCGTTACCGAACGCTGGCTGGGTGGTATGCTCACCAACTTCTCTACAATCCGCAAGAGCGTAAAGAAAATGCAGAGCATCGAAAAAATGCTCACAGACGGCACCATGGACAGCGTAACCAAAAAGGAACGCCTTACATTAAGCCGCAGCAGGGATAAAATGGAAAAGGTACTTGGTGGTATCTCCCAGATGGGACGTACTCCGGCTGCGCTTTTCATCGTAGACATTACACATGAGCACATTGCTCTTGCAGAAGCCAAGCGCCTCGGCATCTCTACGTTCGCTATGGTAGATACCAACAGCGACCCTACCAAGGTAGACTTTGCTATTCCTTCGAATGACGATGCTACCAAATCCATTGCCATCGTCACCAATTACCTCGCCGCAGCCATCCTCGAAGGACTGGAAGAACGCGCGCAAAGTAAGGAAAGCGGTGAAGAAGAAGCTCAGGAAGAAGCTACTGAACAGCAGGAACTCCGCGGACTGAACCTTGATGAAGAAGGTGACAAAAAAGAAAAAGGCACCGGTGGAGCACCCCGTCGTCGCCAGGGAGCCGGCACACGTGGTGGTGGCGGACCGCGCCAGGGAGCCGGTACTCGCAAACCCGGTGGCGTACCGAAACGATAAATTAATTTGAAAATTTGGGAATTTGAAAATGAGTCAATGAACTTGTACATTTTCAGATTCCCAAATTTTTCAATTTAACTAATTAAAAACCGTATTAAAAACAATAATTGATGAGCACTGTAACAATATCCGCTGCAGACGTAAACAAACTGCGGCAGCAAACCGGCGCAGGCATGATGGATTGCCGTAAAGCGCTGATCGAAAGTGAAGGCGATTTTGAAAAAGCAATTGATTATCTGCGCGCCAAAGGCCAGAAGGTAGCTGCCAACCGCAGTGACCGCGAAGCAAAAGAGGGTGTGGCAATTGCCAAATCTTCCGCAGACAATAAATATGGCATCGTAATCAACCTGAGCTCAGAAACTGATTTCGTAGCCAAAAACCAGGAGTTTATTGACTTCGCACAACAAGTAGCAGACATAGCACTGACTTCCGGAGTGAAAACTGCAGAAGAACTCAAAGCGCTTGCACTTGACGGCGCTACCGTTGGTGAAAAACTGCTGGAAATGGTCGCTAAGATCGGTGAGAAAATCGACATCACCCGTTTCGAACAGGTATCTGCTGAAACAGTAGTTCCTTATATCCACGGCAACTTCCGCATCGGCGTACTGGTAGGGCTCAACAAAGCTGCCAATGAGAATGTGATCGCTGCCGGTAAAGACGTAGCCATGCAGATCGCAGCCATGAACCCGCTGGCCGTTGACGCTGCTGGTGTACCACAGGAAACTGTTGACCGCGAAAAAGCAATCGCTATCGAACAGATCGTAGCTGAAGGCAAACCTGCCGACATGGCTGAAAAGATCGCCGCCGGTAAGATCAATAAATTCTTCAAAGACAATACACTGCTTCCGCAGGCTTTTGTAAAAGACAACGCACAAACCGTTGCCGATTACCTGAAATCTGTAGAAGGCGACCTGACCGTTACCGAATTCAAACGTGTAGCTATAGGATAATAAACACCCAGGTGTAATAAATATAAGCAGCGACCGGACGTTTCAAACGTTCGGTCGCTGTATTTACGACCCAGACAGATGTACATGTGTAAGCCTATAGGCTTACTTACGGTTATACCATATTTGAAATACTATAGTATTACAAACCTGTCCGAATCATTTAAAAAAGGAAATCGTTCCCTGACACTGCTAAGTGTATCACGCTCCAGCGTTACCGTATGCACGCAGACATCATGCGCCTGCTGCCATATTGTTTCACCGAGAGGATCGAACACACTGCTGTCTCCGCTGTGATAGACACCATTTCCATCTGTACCAACACGATTCACGCCTATGGTATAACTCATATTCTCAATCGCCCTGGCCTGTAACAGTGTCTTCCATGCCAGGTTACGGCGTTCCGGCCAGTTGGCCACATACAGCAGCACATCATAAGCAGCACCGGTATCATCCGGGTCGGCGCCCTGCCTTGCCCAGACCGGGAAACGCAGATCATAACATATCTGGAGGCATATCCGCCAGCCCTTCACCTGTGCGATCAGTCGTTTTGCTCCGGGCATATAATGTTCATGTTCGCCTGCATACCCGAAGAGATGCCGTTTGTCGTAGATACCGTAGCGGCCATCCGGCTGCATCCAGACAAGGCGGTTATAATAATTTCCGTTTTCTTCAATGATCAAACTACCGGTAAGGATACAGCGATACTGGTGCGCCATCTGTTTCATCCATTGCACCGTCGGTCCGTCCATCGTTTCCGCCAGCCGTTGTGCAGCCATACTGAAGCCGGTAGAAAACATTTCAGGCAACACCACGACTTCCCGTTTTCCGGCGATGCCGGCAATATATTGCTCATACTGCTCCAGGTTGGCAGCTTTATCTTCCCAGACGATATCAGGCTGGATGAGGGATATGTTTAATTGCTCGTGCATGGTTTTTGATTACGCAATCTGATCACTTTACCTGTACAATATAATAATCACTCAGCACACTGCTACGTGCATTATGATTCAGAAAAGCCGGTTTGAGCTGACTTACTTTAAAAAGCTGACGATGGAACAGGGTATCCACCTGATGATCATTCCGCTGCAATAATTCCAACCCATGCTGCTGCGTAAGAAAATAATCCCCGGGCTGTGCTGCCAGGTTGCCGGTATCAACACCGGCTATTACACGCTGCGCATAAAAATGAAGTGAGTTGAGCGGATCATGTACGTCAAGAATACGAATTCGTTCCGCAGAAATATCATTTGCATAGATAAACTTCCCTGCCTGTGTCCCCGCCTGGAATTTCATCAATTCAAAATAGAAATAGTGCGTCAGGAAAAAATTCACGAGGATCATCCCTGTAGCCGCCGGCAGGAAAATGATTTGATTACTGCCGCCATTCCGGACAGCAAACAGAAACCACACCGGCACACCGGCTATCCATAAAAACAACCATAGCCAACCGGCGGGGAAGGTGAGCGTAAGGATCAGTAAAACGCCTGTCAGCAGCAAAACCGGGACCACCACCATCACCGGTTTCATAACACGGTATAGCTTCTGGTGTTTACCGTCTTCCAGCATATCTTTCAGCAGCTTTGCTACAATAATGGCTGCGAGTGGGAATGCTACAAATATGTAATGCGGCAACTGGTAACGCGAAGAACCCAACGCAATATATGCCAGTAAAAATCCTCCGGTTGTAATCCACTCCTGGTCATTTCTTAAACGGAACCGCTGTTGGATCAATTCTTTAATACTAAGGAACAATGCCGGCAGAAAAAGGAAAATCCACGGCAGGAACGACCAGAGCATATTCACGAGCAGGAAGTCAAGGCCTGCGCCGTTGTTCCATACATTCTCCCCCGTAATACGCCCAAAACTCTGTGTCCAGTAAAAGAATTTCAATCCCGATGTACCTTGTTTACCATCCATCCACTTCTCGGGGTGCAGGTCAAACTGCTGGTAGAGACCGATGCTCATCGGTATCAGGAAGGCAGCAATGAGCAGCAGGTAAATGATATGTCGCGGATCGAAAATCTTACGCCATTGTCGTTTCAACAACCAGTCGGCACCCAAGCAGAACACCGGAACCATAATCGCTATCGGTCCTTTGCTCATCATACCGAAAGCGATGCTGGCGGCAGCGCCCAACACATAATACCATTTCCGTTTCTGGTCTGCTTCCCGGATCATCCACACGGCAGTAATCACCCAGCTCATCAGCACCGTATCAGTACGGATGTCATTGGTCATCAGGAACATACCCTGACAAACGCCCAGTATAAGTGCCGCCATACGGCCCGTATTTTCGTCGTAGAGCGAACGAGCCAGCCGGTAAGTAGCATACAAAGACCAGAGTGCAAAGAGTATGGAAGGAAGTTTAAAACCGAGGTTACCCACACCGAATATTTTCATACCGAGTGCACTGATCCAGAAAAGGAACGGCGGCTTATCCAGGTAATCCCGTCCACGATCAAATATCTGTAGGTAGGATCCGCTTTCCATCATCTCCCGGCTGATCTCTGCATATTGTGATGCATCAATATCCATGATATCTACACGTACCGAAGAGATATACAGTATCGCAAGTATGATGAATATCCAGAAGGGAATCTTTGGCATGAGCAATGATTTACTGAAAAGCAAAAGTACATATCTATGTCGTAGGGAAACAGGGTACAATTCAAATCTTCGCAGATAAAAGGTTACAACTTGCGTACCATCTTATACCTATAACGATGCTGTCGCGGATGTTCCGGAGGGCATCCGTGACGATTAATAGACGGGGTCTCCGACCCCGTCAAAACAAACATAGTCTTGCTACAGGGCTGTGGGTTCACAGAACCCACTTTATACTGCTGTGCGGGATGCCCCTGCGGAAACATCCCGCACAGCAGATATGGTATGAATCACAACAGCGTCATCCCGACGAAGGAGGGATCCCACGCAACATGTGTATGTATTATGTGGGATGCTTCGCTATGGTCTGCATGACATAGTGGACAGATTCATGCACTACATCATTTCTGATAGGATTAAGCTGGCCTTATAACAAGTCGGAGACACCGTTATCGTTCACGGCACACAACAACAACAACTATTGATCGCGGATATACTATAAGATTTCGATGACGATCCGATGATCCCGGGCTGTTAATTCCTGTATATTTGCGCAGAACATTTACTCTATGGACTTCAACGCCTATTGCACGTATTTTCAGAGCATTCTCGACGACCCGGACCGCAAGGCTCCCTACGATAATCCGGACTATATAGATTATACCCGGATGAACTGGGCACGGATGAACAGATGGCTGAAAACCGCCGTGATTTCAGACGCCATGCGTCAGGCGATTGACACAACAGACCAGCCACAGCAATGGATCATCATTACCGAACCCTGGTGCGGAGATGCGGCACACAGCGTTCCTTTCCTCCACATGATCGCAGCGCTGAATAAACACATCACTGTACGTTACGAATTACGCGATGCCGAGCCATTCCGTATCAGCAACTATCTGACACGCGGTGGAAAATCAATTCCCAAGCTGATTATACAGGATGCAGACGGGGCGGACCTGGCAACATGGGGACCGAGGCCAGCCGGCTGCCAGAAGCTCTATGACCGGCTTACGGAACAAAAAGCCGATTTCGAAACGCTGAAAATGGAATTGCAGCACTGGTACAATGATGATAAAGGCCGGGAATTGCAACAGGAGCTGGAAGAGCTGATCAGGCAGGCACCTGTATCGAATCCGTAAAAATTAAATCCAGACAATGATATTCCATGGATCTCCATCTCAGATACCTGATTGTTGATGATGACGAACTGGACCGGATCGCAGTGCAGCAGGCTTCATCCCGTTATTCTTTTCTGCATCAGGCAGGCATCTGTGAAAATGCGGTCGAAGCATTTGAACTTGCAAAAACCACAAAACCCGATATCTTGTTTGCCGATGTAGAAATGCCGGATATAAACGGCATTGAGCTTCTACGACAACTGACCGGCATTGTACCGATACCGGTGCTCATCACCTCCCACGCAACATATGCGCTTGATGGTTTCCAGGTGCAGGCATTCGACTATATCCTTAAACCGCTTACAACGGATCGTTTCGCAACCTGTATCTCGAGGATCCGGGATTTCTGGCAAATGCGGTCACGCGCATTCTCTTTCGATACACTCAGCCAGTCAGAATACATCATCATACGACAGGGATATGAAAAACATAAACTTCCTGTTTCGGAAATCCTTTATCTCGAAGCCATGAAGGATTATACAAAAATCGTAACGGAGAAAAACAACTATCTGGTTCTGGAACTGCTAAGCAATTTGCTGGGCCGCCTGTCACCTGATCATTTTACCCGCATACACCGCAGCTATGCGGTACACCGCCGCAAGGTAGACAGCGTGAAACAACAGCAATTATTTGTTCAGGGACATATGCTGCCCGTCGGTAAAAGCTATAAGCATATCCTGAACGACCTGCCCGACACAGATAAACCCGGATAACTACACGCGCGGGCAACCCTCGTGGTTGCCCCTATGATATCCGTCTGTCGATCCGGAATAAACGTTTGTCGATTTATTACTCCCATTCTAATTGTTACAGGCATTTTTACAATGCCGGGCACATAGCAGTATACTACTACCCAGCCTTATGTCATTTACAAAAGCAATTGTTATGTACAAAGAATTTCGTTCTTTCCATTTTCGGAAAATAATTACACTGGCTGTTT
Organism: Flavipsychrobacter sp.; assembly: GCA_037190845.1. Classification (GTDB taxonomy): domain Bacteria; phylum Bacteroidota; class Bacteroidia; order Chitinophagales; family Chitinophagaceae; genus JBEBVQ01. Next base: position 14,201 of record JBBCJI010000038.1, read on the forward strand.
TTTTCCTGCTGACTCAGGCAGCCGGAGTTATGACAACATCTGCGCGGATCATTTACGTTAAGGCAAATGCAACAGGGACAACAACTGGTCTGAACTGGACCGATGCATACCCGAAGCTGAGTGACGCGCTCCCGATGACCTTTCCCGGAGATACAATATGGGTAGCGAAAGGTGTTTATTATCCGGTTCTGGCAGGCAGCAGCGTGACGGAAGCAGACCGGCTAAAATCGTTCATTCTGCCTGAAGGTGTGGCTATATACGGAGGCTTTCCTGCATCGGGTAACCCTGGCCTCAAAGACCGGCAGCCACTTATACACAAAACGGTGCTGAGCGGTGATATCAGCATGAATGAAGCACGCGACACGGATGGAATCATCCCGGACGGCACTCAGCTCAATGACAATAGCTATCATGTAATTGTGATCCGCAACCGTGACAGCACCTGTGTGCTGGATGGTTTTTATATCAACGGCGGACACGCGAAAAGTACGGGATCAGAGATTGACGGGATATGGACCAACAGCGGCGCGGGCATGTTCATCAACCGGGGCAACCCCGTTTTACGCAATCTGGTTTTCACAGGCAATCGTGCATTGAATGGTAACGGTGGCGGGTTGTGGAGCGGATATAACAACTGTAGTCCCAGTTTATCCAACGTTGTGTTTACAAACAATAAAGCCTCAACCGGCGGAGGCATGTATCATTACTCAGGAGCGCCTGTACTGGACAGCGTTACATTCAACAACAATGAAGCGATCAATTCCGACAACAACCCCGGCAACGGCGGGGGATTGTATATTGAATCAAGCGATCTCCGCATCACCCGTTCCTTATTCTCAGGAAATAAAGCAGCATACGGAGCTGGGATATACCATGAGCAGGGAAACATAGTAATAACCCATACGACCTTCCGTTCGAATATTGCCTTTTCGTTTGATCCAAGTGAACAAATGAACCGGGGCGGGGGCGGCGGCATACATAGTTCAGGCAACTCGCCAGTGTACCGTATGCTTATATTTGACAGAAATTCTGCAGGTTACGCAGGTGGGATGTTCATCGAAAACGGCAGCCCGGAAATTACCAATATCATTTTTAGCAATAACGAAGCATATCATTATGGCGGGGGATTTTATATCAGCAGTTACGATCCGGATAGCAAACCGAAAGTGGCCGGCCTGGTATTCATTGGCAACAAAGGATCCGGTATGCACAACCGGACGACCGGCTTCAAGCTGACGCAATGTACTTTCTACGGAAACGAAAGCTGTGGATTACGTAACTGGGACGATCATGTTGAAATTGAAAATTGTATTTTCTGGAACAATGAAGAGGAGATCAATGGTCCCGGAACCAGTCAGAAAGTGACCAATAGCCTGATCAAAGGATCAGGCGGGAGCTCCAACTGGAACACTCTGCTGGGTACAGATGGCGGCGGCAATCTGGATACAGATCCGTTGTTTGTAAATCCTTCTGCCCATGATCTGTCGCTGCGGGAAAATTCTCCTGCACGGGATGCCGGTAAGAACAGTCTGCTACCTGATTTCCTGAAAAAAGACATGGCCGGAAATGACCGTACCTATGGCGCCCACGTAGATATGGGCGCCTACGAATATCACAAACCGGCAATCAACAAGATTACAACCATACCCAAACAACAACCAATTACCATTTATCCGAACCCGGCATCCGGCTTATGCCAGATCCGCACTCCGTCACCTTCCGCGATCGCGGTATATGATGCCGGCGGACGGGTAGTGCTGAATGGTCACAGCTCGTCGCCGATAGAGATCAGCAAACTAGCCGATGGTGTTTATCTGGTGGTAGCCACCGACCCGGAAAAGGCGGCCTTGTATACAGGACGATTGGTAAAGAAAACAAATTAAACTGCCTCCATACAGACAAGGAAACATTACATTTACACACAGGCGCAACCTACAGTCATCCGGATGGTATAAAACGCCTGTTGCCTTTTTATGCTCTTCCGGCTGATGTTGCTGGCACTGATGCTGTCATTCGCTCCGGCGCGAAGCCAGACGATACGAAAACCAGTCCCCCCGGACCTTACAAAATACAGCAGCGACCAAATTACCGAACAATTGAATGCCTGGGTAGATTACTGCAATCTGTTCATCGGAAATGAACCCGGATATGCAGAAGATTATACCGGGCTTACGATTGCTGCCCGGCAGGGATTGGATATGACTCCGGAAAATCAGCCCCTCTTTCGCTCCATCTTTCACTACCTGATCGGCGCTGCAAGCACAGATACAGACAGCGCCATATCTCATCTTGAGAAAGCATTTACCTGGGGACAGAAGGCCGGATCGCCGGAGAAAACGATCCAGGCAGCATCCCGGTTGCTCACACTACACCTTGAGACAGGCAATAAAGCAGGCACTCACCAATACCGGGATGTATTACTGCATACGGCAGACACCGCCGGTGATCTGTCTTTGAAGTCCAAAATTTATGAAGCATTATCAGATTACTACACAGCCATCGGATGGTACGAGACCACCCTCGACTACGCATTGAAGAATATTCAGGCAAGAAAACAACTGCTGGAGCAGGACAAAACAGCCAATGCTGCTGCACGTACATCATATGGGGTAGCGCTCGGCATAACCGGCGAACTCTTTATGAATATGAACCAGCCTGAAAAAGCGCTGGTGTATTTCAGAAAAGCGCTGCCACTCATTCAACAATATCAGGCCGCTCATGAAACCATCTGGAAGCACCTGGTATTCATATTCAGCAACGACGGTCAGCACGACAGCGCCCGCCACTACTACCAGATGCTTGTAAGCTCCGCAGACACCACGCACAACTGGGATGCCCTGGCGTCTGCCAACCTCGGTATGGCATCCGTGGCTATTGATACAGACCGACCCGAAGCCGCTACACAGCACCTGAACAATGCCGGATATTATACGCAGAAAATTAAAAGCCCTGTACTGGAACTTCAATTGGCGATGCTGCAATCCAAAGTGCATATCATGCGCAACGGATATGCATCCGTAGTTTCATTGCTGACACCGATGGCACCTTTTGCACGTGATTATAACATCGTGGATTACCGGGATCTGAATTTCTTACTGGCACAGGCACACCAGGGATTACACAATTATAAAGACGCAGCATTTTACTACAAGATCTACGCGACGCTGGCAGATTCCATCGCCAGCCAGAAGGTATCGGAAACACTTGCAGAAAAAGAAGCCCGATACCAACACCGACAGCAACTGCAGGATATTGAGCTGCTCAGCAAAAAAAACACCATTCAGCAACTGGAAATCGAAAATGCCCGTCGGCATCGTTACCTGTTATCCGGGGCACTGGCCATCTCCGGGGTTATTGCCCTGCTGCTGTACATCATATACCGCAATAAAGAAAAGAACAACCAGCTCCTTAATGAAAAGAATGAAGCGTTGTATAAACTGAACACAGCACTGGAAACGGCCAATGAAACAAAGGCAAAATTGTTCGGTATCATCAGCCATGACCTGCGTGCGCCCATCAGTAAAATATACCAGTTCCTGCACCTGAAAAAAACAGGCGCCATCAGCAATGAAACGCAACACGAGCAGAAGATGGAACATGCCACCGGAGCGCTTCTGGAAACCATTGAAGACCTGCTGCTGTGGAGCAAAAGCCAGATGAGCCAGTTTAAGCCGGAGATACATCCCACATCGGTCAGGCAATGCCTGGATGAAGCAATGAGCCTGGTCGCCGGGGCCGCAGAAGAAAAGAATCTCGAGGTCAGGATGGATATACCGGAATCATCCCGCTGCAACACCGATGAATCCTTTTTCAAGATTATCCTGCGGAATCTGCTGCAGAATGCTTTTAAATACGCGACTAAGCATACGGTCATCCACGTCAGTTGGCGTAATGAAGAAAAATGCCTGCGTATCACAAACGATACGGAGCAAACAGATGCCGCCACACTCAATGAACATCTCAACCGGTATACGATCCGCAGCGCTCATTCCGGGCTTGGATTACAAATGGTAGCTGATCTGGCCAAACAGATAGAGGCCCATATCCGTTTTGAACAGACAAATGTACATGCGCTGACTGTGCTTGTTTACTTTCCGGAAAAGCATACGTCTATTATTTAAATCAGTTGATCGAGTTTCTCCTGCATATGCTTCGCGGCATACAGAACTTTATGTCATGACCGAAACAAATATTCATCCGCAAAGAAGCCGCGCAAAAAGTATATGGCTGCTGATTGCAGTCGTATGTTTTGTGCTGGCACTGATTCTGATTCTTATAAATATAATACCATTATTACCGGGATAACAGTCGTGATACGTCTGTCTATTGATAAGTATCGTTTGTCTATTATCCTGCGGCAAATAGCATATGCTTCTGAACTTGGATCCTGAAATCTCAAGAACATTTTTCACCTGATAAAAACCAGCACCATGAAAAAATCCATGCTTACCAACGGAATCCTCTTCCCGATGCTCTGTCTGAGCATACTGCTCTCCTGCGCCAAAAAAGACGATCCAAAACCCACAACACAGCAACCCGGCACGGTAACACCGCAGCCTGACCCGCAACCCGATCCCAAGCCGGATGAAAAAGCATGGATCGTTGTATACCGTGATGTGACATTGGGAGACCAGGAGAATCTTACCATCGGTCATTTTCTGCAATCGTCAACCGGCACCGTCATTCCGGTGGAGCAGACAAGTGGAAAGGAAGAAAGTCTTGCTATGATGTTCTTCACTGAATACAGCGCCAACTATGCGGTCCTGACATTCCCGGGCAACGCTACCAGCGCCGCAGCCTATGACATATCCTCCAATCGGTTGTTTCAGCAAACGCAGGGCGGATTGAATCAATGGCCGCAAACCAAAATGAATTCCGGAGAGATCACGAGACCACACAAATCCGGCAAGGATATGACACTGCAGGAATTCAATGAGCTGGCAGGCAGTAATGACTGGAGTAAATTTGATGCGCTCTTTAAATCCTATAACGGAGGCGCCACTGATCTTTCTTTCGTGGCCAACTACCAACATGCCGCAAACGGGGATCTATACATGCTGCAGCTCAACAATACCGTACGTGCATTTATTTACGTAAAGAACGTAGTGCCTTCCAGTGCAAACGGCGGCCACATCCGTTTCGATATGATCATCGAAGGACAGGAAGCTTATGTGCCGATGCCCGACGCGGAAGTCGTGCAGCCGACCAGGCCGGGGAAAGATTAAGATCACCGGGTGGCATGATTATTTTAGGTGTTATACCAAATTTGACTAGCATTAAGAATCTATCGCTGGATGCTGAAAAAAGTCAAAAATAACTTAACCACAAAATCGTCAGCTATGAGTACACTAAACGATAAAATCAAAGGTAACTGGAACATTATCAAAGGACATCTGAAGCAAAAATGGGCTGATCTCACTGATGATGACCTTCTGTATGAAGAAGGTAAAGAAGAAGAGATTGTGGGACGAATCCAAAAAAAGACAGGAGAGACTAAAGAATCGATTAATAACTTTATTGACAAACTCAAGTTTGATTAAAAGTCTTACTCCAATTAATCCCCCCTTTTACTTGGACCGTAAAAGGGGGGATTTTTATATCAGAAGTATCATCCCCTGTTATCACGCTCTTTGGAATGCTCTTCTTCAGCAGGGCTTGGCGGCGGGGGATGTACACCAGAGAAAACACTACATATCTCATCCTTCAATACGCACACCATTTACCACACACTTAAATGTACGGCGGTGATAGGGGGAGAAACCTTTTTCCTGCACCTGCATTTTATGAAAAGGCGTGGGATAGCCTTTATTCTCCTGCCAGTTGTAATGCGGATATTCTTCGTGCAGTAGACACATATGATCGTCGCGGTAGGTCTTGGCCAGTACGCTGGCTGCCGCGATGGATGCATATTTGCCATCTCCCTTTACCACACACTGATGCGGGATGCCGAGGTAAGGTGCAAAACGGTTGCCGTCTATCAGCAGCAGGTCGGGACGAATCGTAAGCGCATCTATCGCCAGATGCATCGCTTTAAACGATGCTTTGAGAATATTGATCCGGTCTATTTCCAGATGATCTACCATCTGCACCGACCAGGCAATGGCGGCTTCTTCAATAACAGGACGCAGTAATACACGGTCTTCGTGGCTGAGCTGCTTGCTGTCGTTGAGGAGCGGATGATAAAAATCTTCCGGCAGGATGACCGCAGCAGCACATACCGGCCCGGCCAGGCAACCCCGGCCGGCTTCGTCACAACCGGCTTCCCGGTGACCTGCTATGAAAAAAGGTAGCAACATAAGCGATACACATGAACAACCAGGAACGCTATCCTTCTTTTTTCCGCACCATCGTGAGGATCGTAGCAATGGCGACAGTTTCCCCTGTCTGGTCGTAAACATCCACCAGCCATTTCACGATACCCTTCGGCACATCGTCCTCACTGCGTTTTTCCTGATCCGTTTTTTCTTTTACCGTAAAGCGTACACCAATCGTAGTGCCGGGATACACCGGTTTGGTAAACCGGGCCTCGTCAATACCATAATTCAGCAGCACCGGCCCTTTCCGTGCATCCACAAAAAGACCCGCGGCTTTCGACAACACAAAGTATCCGTGTGCCACACGCTGCTCGAAGATGGTACCTTCCAGCGACGTGGCATCCATATGGGCATAGAAGTTGTCACCGCTTACGTTGGCAAAGTTGGTGATATCGGCTTCCGTAACGGTATGCTTGGCCGTGATGAGTGTATCACCCACATTCAGCTCTTCGAAATGCTTACGGAACGGATGTACTTCCGACTCCGTCTGGCGGCCGCCCTGCTGATACACATTTGTAATGCGCGACAGCGTAGTAGGCGAGCCCTGGATGGCCGTACGCTGCAGGTAATGCAGCACACCACGCTTACCGCCCATTTCCTCACCACCTCCGGCGCGTCCCGGTCCGCCATGCACCAGCAGCGGCATCGGAGAACCGTGACCGGTGCTTTCCTTCGCACAATCGCTGTTCAACACCACGATACGGCCATGCATACTGGCAGCGCCCAGCACAAATTCTTTTGCTACATCATCATCAGCCGTTATGATAGAACATACCAGCGAACCTTTACCCATCTTCGCAAGTGTAATAGCATCATCGAGCGTAGCATACGGCATGATCGTGGATACCGGACCAAATGCCTCTATATTATGACAGTCTGTTTTGGTAAACGGATCATTATTAAAAAATACCAGCGGTGGAATAAACGCACCCTTCTCTTTATCAGCGCCCATTACCTCGAATTTTTCCAGGTTACCGATCACGATCTCCTGCGACTGAGCCAATTGCTGTACGCGCGCTCTTACTTCTTCTCGCTGCGAAATACCTGCCAGCGGCCCCATACGGACACCTTCTATTGAAGGATCGCCGATCGTGGTCTGCTGAAGGCGTTTTCCTAAAGCGATCTGCACATCTTCCACACGATCTGCCGGCACAATAATGCGACGCACAGCCGTACATTTCTGCCCTGCCTTCACTGTGATCTCACGGGCCACTTCTTTTATGAAGATATCAAATTCTGTGCTGCCCGGCTTTACATCCGGCCCCAGTACACAACAATTGAGCGAATCAGCTTCAAGATTAAACGGAACCGCTTCCGAAACGATACGCGGATGCGATTTCAGCATTTGCCCCGTAGAGGCAGAGCCTGTAAATGTAACCACATCCCCGCTTTCGATTGTATCAAGGATACCGCGTGCAGAGCCGCAGATCAGTTGCAGCGATCCTTCCGGCAGGATTCCGGATTTAATGATCTCCTCAAAAACAGCTTCTGTGAGATAAGACGTAAGGGATGCAGGCTTTACGATGGCTGGCACACCAGCCAGCAGGTTAACGGCTATCTTCTCCAGCATACCCCACACCGGGAAGTTGAACGCATTGATATGAATGGCAACCCCTTCACGTGGCACCATGATATGATGACCGATGAATGTGCCGTTTTTGGAGAGCTTCGCAGCTTCGCCATCTATATAAAAACGCTCGTCGGGAAACTGGCGGCGCAGGCTTGCATTGGCAAACAGGTTGCCGATACCACCTTCAATATCCACCCAGCTATCTGCCCGTGTAGCACCGGTAAGGGCGCTGATCTGATAAAAATATTCTTTACGCTCCAGCAGATACATCGCCAGCGCTTTCAACATCCGGCCACGCTCGTGGAATGTCAGCTTACGCAAAGCCGGCCCGCCGGTTCTGCGGGCATACTGCATCATCGCGCCGAAATCAAGACCTTCGCTGCCGGCTGTATAAATGGCTTCGCCGGTAATGGCATTATATAATGTTTCACTGCTGTTTTTGGCGGTAACCCATTTACCTTCAGCGTAATTCTTCAGTTGTGCAACAGACATGAGCAGAAAAAATTTTTAAGCCTTGCAAATGTAACGAGAAAAACCGAGGGCTCTCTTGCCCGGACTTAGGGTATCAATCTGCTAAAAATCACCTTCATTATATATACAGCGCTCACCAAAGCAGTACTTATTATTTGATTTAATAAATATTATTTATCAAAACATTTTATTTGTTCAATTTCAATGAAAGAATGGCTATTTTTATTATTTTTGTAATTAAGCGTTGCAATCATGACAAAGCAAAATGCCATAAAAATATTCGAGCACAAGCAGGTACGTACGCTTTGGGACGATGAACAGGAAAAATGGTACTTCTCCGTAGTGGACGTTATTGCTGTTTTAACGGAAAGCCCTAATCCCCGGAAATATTGGAGTGTGCTTAAAACCCGGTTGAAAAAGGAAGGAAGTGAGTTGGCTACAAATGGTAGTCAACTGAAAATGCAATCTCCAGATGGCAAATTTTACAAGACAGACGTAGCTGATACAGAACAACTTTTCCGCTTAATACAGTCCGTTCCGTCTCCCAAAGCGGAACCTTTTAAACTGTGGTTAGCAAAAACTGGGAGAGAACGCATTGACGAAATTGAAGATCCTGAAATCGGTATAGACAGGCTGATGGAAACCTATCTGAAAAAGGGGTACAGCAAAGAATGGATCCATCAACGCCTGAAGAGCATCGAAGTCCGCAAAGACCTTACTGATGAATGGGAAAAAAGAGGGGTGAAAAAAGGGCATGAATATGCTATTCTAACCGATGAAATAACCAAAGCCTGGAGCGAGTTTTCCGTTAAGGATTACAAAAAACATAAAGGACTGAAAAAGGAAAATCTCCGGGACAATATGACAAACCTGGAGTTAGTGCTTAATATGCTTGCGGAAGCGACCACTACTGAAATCAGCAAAGAGAAAAAACCTGAAAATTTTTCTGAAAGCAAAGAAATTGCCAATCAGGGAGGCACGATAGCCGGAAACACCCGTAAGGCTATTGAAGCAAAGACGGGTAAAAAAGTAGTAACACCGTTAAATGCAAAAACAGCTTTAAAAAGCCAGCCCGAACAAATAGAAAAGAAAAAATCCAAAGACAAATAGCCTGCACTGAAAAGGCCGGTCTTATATTTACCCTATGAATTATGAATGGCATCCGGCCGGACCGGTGCAAAGTTTTTCTGAAACGGAGATCCGCGAGCAGGAAGTGAGTGGTAAGCGTATCGCCTTCCTGCGTAAAGGTACAGCCGTCTATGCCTTCGCAGCCATCTGCCCGCACGGCGGCGCACGGTTTTGTGACGGGTGGACGGATTATGCCGGCCGTATTGTATGCCCGCTCCACAAATACAAATTCAACCCGGCCAATGGATATAATACAAGTGGTGAAGGATATAAACTAAAAACTTACCCGGTTGAGATAAAAGAAGACATTGTATACATTGGACTGATCAACAACTAAACTAAAATGCCCATACAACTCCCTCCGTTTCTCCAGTGCGGCGACACAATTGGCATCACCTGTCCATCAGGTTATGTATCCGCAGAAAGAGTGCACTATGCCGTACACGTATTACAACGCTGGGGATACCGCGTACAGATCGGAAAAACAGTTGGTTCAGAACATTTTTATTTCTCCGGTACCGACGAAGTCCGCCGGGCAGACCTGCAGGCCATGCTCGACAACCCGGAAATTGCAGCCATCCTGATGGGCCGGGGTGGTTATGGCATGAGCCGGATCATTGATGATCTTGACTTTACATCTTTTTACCGACAGCCCAAATGGATCTGCGGCTTCAGCGATATTACGTTGCTGCACAGTCATATACATACCAATTATAACATCGCTACCCTGCACAGCCCCATGTGCGGCGCTTTTTCCCCGGCTACGGAACATACCGATTTTTTGCTTAGCCTGAAACGGGCCCTTGAAGGAAAACCCGCTATATATCAGACCCCTGTATCTCCTTTTAACCGGCACGGCAAGGCAACCGGCATTCTTACCGGTGGCAACCTGGCCATGCTGGCACACGCCACCGGATCAGTCTCAGAAATTGATACCCGGGATAAAATCCTGTTTATCGAAGATATCGGAGAATACCTCTACAATGCAGACCGCATGCTCCTGAACCTGAAACGTGCCCGCAAGCTGGAAAAACCGGCAGGGCTGATTATCGGCGGCTTTACAGAAATGCAGGATACAGAACGCCCGTTCGGGCAGACCATAGAGCAGATCATTGCAGAAAAGGTAGCGGAATATGATTATCCGGTCTGTTTCGGGTTCCCGGCAGGACATCAGGATATTAATTACACGCTCATGCAGGGCGCGATGCATGAACTTACTGTTACCACCGACGGAGCATTCCTGGAACGACGCTACCCAGACGACTTATCCTCAACAGAATGATCGCATAGATCAATATATTATGGTAATTATCTTTTAGTGAAATAAAGGTAGGAATTTACAGCAACAAGAAGTATCGGTCATCTGGCATGGTATTTATACGTGTGTGTAAACAAAATCTCTATACAAATTAAAAATAAGAGTCGAAAAAATAGCCAATGGTTTTCTTCTCTAAACCAATAATATCCTTGATAAGAAAATCTTAACGTATGTTAAGTGTCTGATAACGTGTATACTCTTATTTTTGTCATCAATAAAAACAAACACATAAATATGAAACGTCTCATTTTACCCGTAGCAGCATTAAGCCTGTTTTTCGCCTCCTGCCAGAATGCTCCTGAAGCCGATAACGCACAAACAGCAGAGGCACAGGAAGTAACCGCAGCCGAAGGCACAACATTGCAAGCCGATCTGGCACAAAGCAAAGTTGAATTTATCGGTACAAAACCCGTAGGTTCCCATCACGGTACGATACAACTTAAAAATGGAGAACTCGTTCTTCAGGGAGAAAACATCACCGGCGGTAGTTTTGTTATTGACCTTACTACCCTGCAAACAGACGATCAGGGTAATGAAGGTGATGCCAAACTGACCGGCCACCTGAAATCACCTGATTTCTTCGACGTGGAAAACCATCCTGAAGCTACTTTCACGATCACCAGCATCACTCCCGGCGTAGTCAACAGTGAAGAAGTGATCCTGAAAGACGCAACACATACGATCACCGGCAACCTGACTATGAAAGGTATCACTAAGAGCATCACATTCCCGGCACGGGTTAATGCAGATGGAAATCAGGTTATAGCTAATGCCAACTTCAATATTGACCGCACAGAATGGAATATTGTTTATGGTAATGACCAGAGCCTGGGCGATAAATTTATCCGTCCGGAAGTAAACATCCAATTACAACTTGCAGCTAACAAACTGTAAAAACAGCTTTGTAATGTATAAAAAAGAGCGGCCTGAATGGTCGCTCTTTTTATTATGATCAATATAAACGAAGCCGGGCCAGCCGTTCCGCCTCTTTATGGATGATACCGTCGAGCGCTTTCTCTCTTCCGTCTTTGTTGCGATAAATCAGCCGGTGATCCAGCACCGCACGGGTAATATCTTTCACATCATCTTCAATAACAAATGTACGCCCCTTCACCAACGCCCAGGCACGCAGACATTTCAGGAAGGCGATACCGCTACGTGTAGAAGCACCCAGTGTTATATCTGCATGCACACGTGTAGCACGTACAATGTTATTGACCGCACGTATGATCTCTTCATGTACAAACACCTGCGCTGCCTGATCCTGGAGTGAAAGAATATCATGCATCGTCAGCACTTGTTCCAGCTGCGTCAGGTTTTGCGCAATACCGGTGTACTCCCGGTAAATGTTCATTTCCGTTTCTTCGTCCACATAGCCGAAGTATATTTTCATAAAGAACCTGTCGAGCTGTGCGGCCGGCAGGGGATAAGTCCCTTCCATCTCAATAGGGTTCTGCGTAGCGATGGTAAAGAACATTTGTTCCAGTCTTAAGGTTGCATCCCCTACAGTGATCTGGTGTTCTGCCATGGATTCGAGCAGGGCGCTCTGCACCTTTGGCGAAGCACGGTTGATCTCATCCGCCAGCAATACATTGCAGAAGAGCGGTCCTTTCTTGAATACAAATTCCTTATTCTGATCATCAAAGATATGTGTCCCTATCAGATCCATCGGCAGAAGATCAGGGGTAAACTGTATTCTTTTGAAGACCACATGACCTTCTCCGCTGCCGCCGCTGATACACTGTGCCAGGGTGCGCGCCAACACGGTCTTACCAGTACCGGGGTTATCTTCCATCAGGATATGGCCACCGGCCAGCAGAGACGTAATCACCATTTCAATCTGTGGTCGCTTACCACGGATTACACGTTCTATTTGCGCAATCAGGGATTGGATTGTCTCTGTGGCATTTTTCGCATCCGTGACGGTCAACGGTTCGTCTATCGGTAACTGTTCCTCCATCATAACAAATCAAAGCTTTGTACAATTTTAATGATTTATATGATGAAGAACGGAGAACAGATGATAAATTTTTGTGAAACCCGACATCCGGAGATGCAGAAGCCCCGGATGCCATGGCCATCCGGGGCTTTTTATGAGGCAACGTAAATAAAGGTACTTTCTGTTGCTTAGCGGCGGCTCTGTTTCACCAGCTTCTCTGCCTTCAGCAGATAACCCTGCGCATCTGTAATGCGGAGTATATACACGCCATCCGCAATACCTGACAGGTCTATCTTACGTACATCCCGCTGATTCAGCACCATTCGGCCTTCCACACTGCTGATAGTAGCCGTAACCGGTACAGATGCAGAGATATACACCACATCGCGGGCAGGGTTGGGATACACGCTTACCTGCGCAGCCAGCGTGGCAATATCGTCAACTCCGACATTGGTTACTTCATATACATCGGACGTGTCTGTACAACCGTCTTCGTTGGTTACAGCTACCGCATAATCATCGTTTGCAGTAACTGTATACGTGCTGTTCGTCGCACCGTCTATACCCACTCCGTTACGCAGCCATTGGTAATTACTGTATGCCTGCGTAGTACCCAAAACAAATCCGGCAACTGTAATGACCGGAGTAGTAATCGTATTCAGATCCAGGTCAAGAGTAAGGGTGCTGTCGCAGCCGGCCGCATTCGGGAATGTCTGTGTATAGATGCCGCTTTGCGTGTATGTTTCACCGTTTAACGTATAACTGTTGTCGCAGATTGCAATCTTCAATACAGAAGATGAAGTATCTCCACAGACAAGCTTCACCACAAACGCCTCTGTCTGCGTACCTGCTGCCGTATTTACCAACCCGTTAGGCACATCAAAATCTACCGTGTCGCGATAAGAGCCTGCACCGAAAATATTCCCTGAAGGATCAATAGAAAGTCCCCAGACCATATCTGCATTGCGGCTTCCGAAAGTTCGCAGCCAGTTAAGATCTCCGTTATCCGAAAGGGAAAGCATAAACGCATCCCGGTTCCCTTTCGCTACAGCCGTATGCGGCGTGCCGCCATAATTAAAATCAGCAGTATCTGTAAATCCACCACCAACGATCACATCTCCTGAACGGCTTATGGAAATAGCGTAACCCGCTTCTTCAACACCTGCACCGGTGCTTCCCATCTGCTTAGCCCATATAAAGTCCCCGGAAGCATCCAGTTTGGAAACAAAAATGTCCAAATAATTCCTGACTGAAAAAATATGCGTTCCGGTTCCCGGATCAAAATCGGCATTATTACCGGAGAAGTATCCCGTTGTATAGACATTTCCGGAAATATCGGTTGTTATATCATTGCCCAGATCTCCGGAACCAGTCGATGCCCCCATGCTTTTAGCCCATATAAATTCACCGGTGCTATTTAGTTTTAAGACAAAAATATCCATGCTGTTAGCAGCAGAATGCAGAAAAAACGTATCAGCAGCGCCTGCAGCGGGGTTGAAGTCTACTTTATTGTAGTAGTAGCCGGTAGCCAGCACATTGCCTGACGGATCTAAAGTGATACCACGCCCCTGTACAGAAGAAGTTCCTCCAAAGTTTTTAGCCCAGACGAAATTTCCGGCGCTGTCGAGCTTGGCGACATACATGTTTTGCCCATATGTTGCATCGATAGCAGTAAGAAAAAAAGTATCCGCCGGGTTGACAGACGGATTAAAATCGGCTTTACCGATAAAACAACCGGTTATATAGCTGTCACCCGTAATTTTGTCAACTGTAATGGCCCGCCCCTGGTTGGAACTTTCAATATCTGAAGCGTAGGGATCACCATAACCTACAAATTGTTTTGCCCATACAAAGTTGCCGTCTTTATCCAGTTTGGCAACATAAGCATCCATAGCATTAGCGTATCCGCTCGCACCGGCCTTTAAAAAGAATGTATCTGCCGGATCCGGCGAAGGATTAAAATCTGCCTTCCCGAAAAATATACCGGTCAGATACACATTGCCTGCACCATCTACTGCAATGCTTTTGGCCTCGTCAGTACCAAATCCCAAAGTACCTCCCATTCTTTTTGCCCATACAAAATGGCCGGCAGCATCCAATTTATACACAAAGATATCAGCTCCGCCAACCGAAGTCAGGAAAAAAGTGTCCGCGGCGCCTGTTGCAGGATTAAAATCTACCTTCCCTCTAAAGCTGCCTGCAGTATACACATTTCCGGAATCGTCTGTGGCTACCCCATAAGCTGCTTTCGCGGCGGTACCCCACGTTGACGCCGCCCACTCCATGTTGTATTGTGCATGAAGCGTCACCGCAGAAACAAGCAGCATATTCAAAATCAATAAAATACAAAATCTATATTTCATGTTTTTATTTTTATTAAACTATTTATAATCAATCAGGCAAATTTCAGCTTCCCGAAAAACGCAGACAAGAGCGGACTTACTCAATTCTATCCATACTTTTTATGAGTAAAACACTCATTCTCCAATTTATGAAAAGGGCATCCTTTTAATCTCACGGCAATGTCATTTCCCGTTTCTGAAAACAGGTTTACCCCCAAGTCGTTAACTTTACAATGCCCCTCGCATATATAATATTAATCCGGTAGATGGTGATTATGTATTTATCTTCCGTGTCTCCCTTTTGCTTCATTCAAAACCGGCTGTGCGCAGCGGACGGATTTGTATGTACCCTCCTGATTTTATTACTCCTGCTTACAATACCTGCAAAAAGAACAACAGCCCAGGAATTTCCGGTGATGGATTTACCCTATCCCGTGATTTCTTCCGGTATACACGACACCACGTACATCAACCTGCTTATTGACAAAGGAAAAGAAGTTGTAAACCATACTCCGGACAGCGCCATTGTATTTCTGAAAGAGGCGTTGGCACACAGTGACCGTATGCACTACTCCAGGGGAGTCGTACATACCCTGAAATTCCTGACCGAGGCTTATATCAACAAGGGAGCAATAGACACCTGTTTTCTCTTATGCCGGCAGGCGCTGTACAGATACAGTATTTCGGTCCCTTTCAGAGATGTACCATCTGCTGTTTACAACATACTCGGCAACCTTAACAAACTACAGGGGAATTACACAGAGGCCGTAAAATACTACTATGAATCACTAAGACAAACAGACACAAAAAATGCGGCTGCCGCTTATAGCAACCTCGCTACCGTATTTATCACGCTCGGACAGCAGGAAGAAGCATTGCGTTACCTTGACAAAGCAGAGAGGCTGGCGTGGGAATGCGGACACCATGAAGCGTTAGGATATGCGCTCCTCAATAAAGGGCTGGTGTATGGCACCCAACAAAAATGGGAAAACAGCGAACATTACCTCGACAGTTCACTTACAATCGCTCAGGAATATGGACTGATCCAGATGCAATACCTGGCGCTGGCGCACAAAGGAGGTGTCTTTCTCCAAAAGAAAATGCCATGGCAGGCATTAGATTATTTATCACAAACACAGCGTTTAAAAGGCGCTGTCAACCCGGACTATCAGGTCTTTGCAGCGATCCTTACCGGTGAGGCTTACCTGGCAATGGAAAAACATGAGCAGGCCAAACGTTTTTTCTTATCTGCCTTAAAAAAAGCCGAAAAGAACAAACTGAATGAGTTGCCCGTTCATGCCCTGCTGGCTCAGGTATACAAGCATCAGGGGCAATACAGGGAAGCATTGAAGCATCATGAAACATACAAAAAGTTGAGCGACGAGCTTCTGAATAAAGAAACGACGCAGCAGATCAACCAGATGAACGTCCGCTACAGCACGGTTCAGAAAGACAAGGAAATTGCCCGGAACCAGTTGCTGATCAGCATACAGAAAAATCAGCTCAAAACCCAGCGGCTCTGGATCACAGGCATCTCTGCCTGTACTGTTATTTTGGGGCTTTGCCTGTGGATGCTGTACCGGAATTACAGGCATAAACAGCAACTGGGTGAAAAAACACAGGAGATACAGCAGTTGAAAGCCACCCTGCTGGGAGAAGAGAAAGAACGCAGGCGCATGGCACGCGAACTGCACGACGGTATCGTCAGTCAGCTCATGGCGATACGCCTGGGTATCCACACCTTAAAGGAACGGGATGACGTCATCCTGCCGGAAGAGCTGGAAGAAGTGCATAGCCAGATAAAGGAAACCACGGATGATCTGCGCAAAGCGGCGCATAACCTTATCCCCGATGCGCTGCAGGATCACGGACTCGCTGCTGCAGTCGTTCTTCTATGCGAAAAAACAGAGAAGAACACCGGCCTGGATGTGACCCTCGAAGTATTTCAGGACATTCCACGGTATGATCCGGATATGGAATTATCTACTTTCCGGATCATCCAGGAGCTGGTGCAGAATGTGCTGAAACATGCCCGTGCCAGGACACTCCTCGTACAGCTCAGTTGCCGGAATGATATCCTGCACATAACCGTGGAAGACGATGGAACAGGGATCCCCAAACATCATAACGGACATGGCGCCGGCCTGAAAAATATTATGGACCGGATCAAAGCCATAAACGGTATGATCCATGTGGAATCCGTACCGGGGGGAGGAACCACCATATACATCGAGCATAGTATCAACCTCACAAAAAGCAGTATAGCCTATGCCCATTAAAGTAGCCCTTACGGATGATCACCCGCTTGTTGCAGAAGGAATATCCAGGATATTAAATGCCACACCGCATATCCGGGTAATTGCTGCCTATCCCGACGGCGACTCCCTGCTGAACGGCCTGCAGCAACAGCAACCCGACGTATTGCTGCTTGATATGCAGATGCCGGACAAGTCTGGCAGCGAGCTGGTGGTACATATACGCAGGGATTACCCGGATCTGCCGGTGCTTATACTGAGCGGTCTGGACTCGGCCATCCTGGTAAAAAACATGATACGGCTGGGCTGCCGGGGTTACCTGCTCAAAAGCACAGCAGATAAAAACATCCTTACGGAAGCTATTGAAAAGGCATTTTATACCAACGAGCTGTATCTTGACTCTTCGTTGAAAGAAGACCTGCTTTCCGGATTGTTGCAGGCGAAAAAACAGGAAAAGCAGGTACTGAAATTAAGCAGACGGGAGAAAGAAATACTGGGATTGATCGTGGAGGAATACAGCAACCCGGAGATCGCGGATAAGCTCTGCCTGAGCCTGCGCACTGTTGAAAACCATAAATACAACCTGTTCCAGAAGCTGAACGTAAAAAATTCTGTCGGGCTGATAAAGGCAGCCATGCAGCAGGGATTGCTGCAATAACAGCAGAGGCGGATCATGATCCGCCTCTGCTACAACAAATTATCCGTCTCTACTGCTTCAGCAACCTTGTCCGTATTGTTTCCCCTTCTTCCCGGACCTCAACAATATATACCCCCGCAGGATAAGCGGCAATATCAACCCGGAATGTAATCCCGCTCAACCCCGACTGTTGGGTGATAACCTGGCCGGCAGGATTCATTAGTCTCAGGGTGGCATTACGCAGGGGACTGCCCGAACGTATCACTATATGCGTATGTGCCGGATTGGGATATATGCTGATCTCATTCCTTTTTCCGTATTCCCGTACTGATACATTGGTTACTGCGTAGGCAGCAGAATCTGAGCATCCGTTCGTCAGCATTGCTTTAACACTATACACACCATTCGTATCCACCGTGTAGCTGGAATCGGTAGCCCCGGAGATTGCTGTTCCATCGCGATACCACTGGTAAGCGTCATAAGTACCATTAGCAGAGAGGGTATATTCTTCCACAAGAATGCTTACCGGTGAAATATATCCTCCGTTGATGATGAAGGTATCTATCTGGGGGTAGCAGTTGTCGTATTTGCGCACCCAATAAGTACCGGCATGATGAATGATACGTAAGGTATCCGTTGAGCCGTCCTCCCATTCCACTCCCTGGCTTAGCGGGCTTATATTTAACTCCAGCAGTGGTGATCCCTGTAAATGGGTGCATATAAATGTGTCCAGTACTGTAGAAGTCGTATCACCAGATATTACTACAGCCACATTATTCGGAAAACCCAGTACCATACGGGTATTCGGTTGCAGTGGCACAGCTTTGAACACTACATTGCAGGCAGTGCCCGGCAGGTCAGGAGATTCAATACGGTGCAGTGTATCGGCAACCAATCCGGCATTACCCAGATTATACCCAAAATATATCTTCCCGTCAGGACCGGTCTTCAGATCGCTGCCACCATCTCCTACCTTAGCAACACCTTTTCTCGAAGCAACGATATCGGCAGACGTAGGTAAGCTCAGATCCCACTGGTAAACACTATCGCCTAATGACAGGGTATATAATTTTGACCCGTCGGGAGAAAAAGCAGCACCGTTCGGGGCGCGTACCGGGGTGACACTGACCTGGAATGGAATGCCGGGGCCGATGACAGGAGCCCCCGGAACCATATCAAAACTGTTGGACAATATACCTGTGGCAGGGTCGAAATCATACATTTCTAATCCTCCCCATCTCGGAGAAGGATTTGCGACTCCCGCGTGCCCTGTTACATGTACCATTTTGGATCTGTCGGGCGAAAACACAAGTTTTCCGGTTGTCCATTCGATATATGCCCGCACACCAAAACCTGGAGCGGTGTACAACACACCAACGGGAGAAACAACCGGTGTAAGATTAATACCTCCGCCGGTAATATTATAAGCCCTGAATTCGGATGTACCGGAAATGCCGTACGTCATAGTTATCAGCCATATATCACAATTGCTTCCTGCCACGGCAGCAATTTTCTGGGTAAACAGGTTGGGAGAATCCAGAGGGATCCGTTTCTGTCCGGCAACCACATCTCCCATATTCCCGTCGAGATCCATATCCACCACACTATAAAACAGGTGTGATCCCTCCGAGACCGGATTTAACAACGGACCAACCAGATTTCTTTCCATTGAAAATATATAGTACAGGTTATCGCTGCCCGGTACGGGTACAATAAGACCGGACTGCAGACCACCCAGGAATGTATTCTCTCCAACGCCGGTCCTGCCGGGGATTAGACATTCTTTGCCATTAGGCATAATGAAGTGATCCCGGTTCCAGACCCTGTCGCCATCTGTATAAAAAAGCAGCTGGCCATTGGCATCACAGACAGATCCGCTGTTCAGTACGGGTCTGACACTGCTGTCCGGAGACAGGCTGTTTCTTGTCGAAATACTTACCGCGCTGCCGCTGTTAAAATCAAGTCCGGCCGCAACGCCGAATACCCATACATTTTCTTCCTTCTGAGCCCGGCTATGCAGCAGGATAAAAAAACTGAGGAACCATAAAAGTGTAAACTTTTTCTTCATGTTGTATGATTTTTATGTGAATCAATGCTATGCCCACAAATGTAAACAGCACATCAACCCGGCTGGTTCACGTAAATACGTACTATTCTGAAAATACGTGTTTATACCCATAACCCGCCGGGCATACAGGCAACAAGTCTATCTGCAGGTCATTGGAGCATTTCCCTTAAATTAGCAAAAATGATTTGTGCAAAACCCTTATATCGCTTTTGCAGCAGCCGGTTTGCGGGAATATACCTGCTGCTCTGCATATACGGTATCGGTACGGTTAAAGGGCAGCTGCACATGCAGGAGATACCGGGAACTGCACATTTGCAGATGCAACATGACTTCAGGGATTACGATTCTTCCGACATCTGGAAGCTGCTGAAAGACAGCATTCATCTGCAGTACAGCCGTACCAACGAAGCGCTGGCATTTTTTGAAAACATACTGCTGCACAGCAGGAAGATCAACTACAGAATGGGAACGGGCAGCGCGCTGTATGCGATGGGCAATATTTATGATAACAAAGGCATGTATACTCATGCCTCCAAATTCTTTCACTCTGCTGCTGCAACTTTCCGGGAACATAAAATGGAAAAGCTGCTCGGACAGGTGTATAACAACCTGGCCAATACTTATAAAATACAGGGACGCATACAACAATCCGCCTATTATTATTACCTCTCGCTCAAGACTGCTTATAACTCACAGGACAGCACCACTATCCCCCACATCTACTACAACCTCAGTATTCTTCTTCATTACAGTGAACAGGGCATCTATTATCTTGAAAGAGCAGAAATGCTGGCAAGACATTACGGACAACATCATCTGCAGGGTCTGATCCTGATAGCAAAAACGAGGATGCGGACCGACAGGCAGGAATGGACGCAGGCAGAAGCTTTGATAGATGAAACAGCGCTGCTCGCGCAAGAACATGACCTACCGGACATCCTGTATGGCGCTTACCTGCAATACGCAAACCTCTGGCTCCTTAAAGAAAAACCTGAAAACGCACTCCGGTATCTTGAGGACGCCAAAAAAATACTGGATCAGCTTTTGACAGACAATCAGCAGGAACACTTCGGGCTGAGTAACTGGTACGGGCTGATGGGTACTACCCTGTTCAACATGGATTACTACCACGAGGCAAAGCCCTACCTGATCAAAGCCATGGAAATAGCCACACGGCTGAACATCAAACATCAAATGGCGGAAGCACACAAGCTGTTGTCGCATGTTTACGAACATACCGGCGATTACGCAAAAGCGCTGACACATCAACGCACCTACCAGGAGCTTAAAGACAGCGTACTGAATGAATCCATTACCAGGAATGTCAGCGATCTGGAAATAAAATACCGCACGGCGGAGAAAGACCGGGAGATCGCCCGGAAAGAGCAGGAGATCGAGCAGCGGAATGTGCTGATCGGCGGCATCACATTAGGCGGCATCCTCCTGCTGGCTGGCTCTGTAGCTTACTATCGTCATATCAGGCAAAAACAGAAATTGCTACAACAGGAGCAGGAGCTGATTCAACTGAAAGCCCTGATGAAGGGCGAAGAGATTGAACGAACACGTATCGCCCGTGAACTGCACGATGGTGTCATGATTAATTTTTCCTCCGTTAAGATGAACCTGGGAGCGATCATGAAACGGTTTCCTGAAACCGAACAGACAACAGCCATCGACGAAGTTGCCCGGCAGCTCGACGATGCGACCAAAGAACTGAGAAAATCCGCACATAACCTGATGCCCGATATGCTGCTGCGTGAAGGATTGGTAGCTGCAGTGCAGTATTTCTGCGGCTCTATCTCCCGGCACGCCGGCCCGGAAATAGCCTTTCAGCAATACGGCACAGCACAGCCCATGCTACCTGAATATGAGCTTATGCTGTACCGGATTATCCAGGAACTACTGCAGAATGCGCTTAAATATGCCGAAGCGACTCGTATTATTGTGCAGTTGGATTATACCGAAAGCCTGTTTACCATTACGGTAGAAGACAATGGTAAAGGATTTGATACGGAAAATCCTGTACATACCAACGGATCAGGATTAAACAGCATCCGGTCGCGTGTTGAAGCCACCGGTGGTAATATAGAAATACAGTCCGGTAAAAATACCGGTACTACTGTTTATATTGAGTTGGAAACCGTTACTTTACAATCAGGTTAATCAGCTCATTAAAACATAACTTATGCCCATCAGAGTAGCCATCGTAGACGATCATCCGCTTGCCACCACCGGTCTGCGTAATATGCTGGCCGTGAGTAACGGCATAGAAGTAACGGATAGTTACCACAACGGCGCTACCGCGCTGGAAGGATTAAAACAGACCCAGCCGGATGTACTGCTGCTCGACATCCTGCTGCCGGACATAAAGGGAGAGGATCTTGCAGCCAGGATCAGCAACACCTGGCCTGCCATAAAGATCATCGCTATCACCAGCCTGGATGCGCCCATACATATCAAGGTCATGATGCGCAACGGCTGCAAAGGTTACCTGCTCAAAAATACGGATGTGGATACCCTCGTACAAGCAATAGTAACCGTATACCAGGATGAAGAATTTATAGAACCTGCGTTGAAGGAACGGATGGTACAGAATATGCTGCAATTCCGGCGAAACGACATGAAACCACCTGTTCTGACCCGCCGGGAAATAGAGATCCTATGTTTGATCGTGGCAGAAAATACCAACCAGGAAATCGCCGAAAAGCTCCATCTGAGCACACGTACGATTGAGAAGCACCGGTTCAGCCTGCTGCAGAAGCTGGATGCCAAAAACACAGCCGGACTGGTGAAAACGGCTATTGAGTTCGGATATATTACACGATAGCGGTTGTTCAATCATTAAAGGCCGCCTCATAATAAGACAGCCTTTAATAACAACCTTCCGGGCATATAACATCCTTATTCTTTCCTTAGCTTTTCTGTTTTCAATAAACGGCCCTGCATATCCATAACACGCAGCAGATAAATGCCCGGGACAAGTGTACGGATGTCTGTTTTTCCGGCCTGCTCCTTACGCAAAAGCATACGCCCATCCATGCCATATACTTCTACATGCACTCCGGGAGGAGCAGTCACATAAATATGATCACCGGCCGGGTTGGGGTAGACACGGACAGAAGTCCTTTCATCTATTCTGTTTACCAATACATTGTTTACCCGGTAAGGGTCTGAAGTGTCCGCACATCCATAGGTATCCGTACCTATTACCCGGTAAGTGGCGTTTACCATTACATTGTATATACGATTGGTCGCCCCATCTATAACTGTATCATTACGCAGCCATTGGTAGCCGGCATAAGGTTGTGTGGTAGTCAGCTCATACTCATCTACGTCAATGACAGGCTTTTCGGCTACTAATGTGAGTATAAGTATGATCGTACTATCACAGCCGGCGGCATTGGGAAATACCTGCTTATAAGTACCGCTTGCAGTATAGGCAATACCATTATAAATATACTCCGGGCACGCTCCGGTGATTACCACTTGCGACGAAGACGTATCTCCGCAGCCCAGCTTCCAGGTAAACGAATCAAAATCGCCCCCATTGGAATTGACCGGCGGAAGACTCTGATCAAATAAGACGCTTTGCGCTATGGCGCCGGCAACATATACATTACCCGACCGGTCTGTGATCACATCGCATCCGTAATCATGGCCGGCGCCTCTTGGATTCTGTGCCCAGAGAAAATTTCCGGCGGCGTCGAGCTTGGCAAGAAAAATATCTTCATCAGTGCCCCAGGGTACCATCATGATGGTATCCGTACCCGGATTGATCAGGTAAGCCGTATCCGAAAAATTGCCGGTGAGATACACGTTCCCGATTGCATCCGTAAATATGGAACGCCCTTCGTCATCACCTCCCTTGCAGGGTACACTCTTCGCCCAGACAAAATCACCGGCAGCATTCAGTTTGGATATAAAGATATCTTTACCTGCCTGCGGAGTAAGATAAAAAGTGTCGGCAGCACCGTTTCCGGGATCAAAATCCAGCTTTCCGAAAAAGCCTCCGGTGGTATAGACATTTCCGGAGTGATCCACGGAAACATACCAACTGAAATTGTTGTTATCCATGTTGGCAAAACTCTTTGCCCAGTCAAATTTACCGGCGGAATCCAGCTTGAGGATAAATATATCCACACCCGGAATAAGCGAACCACCGCCCATTGCCCTCAGTGTGAAAGTATCTGCCGGTAATGGGGAGGGATCCATGTCTACAGTCCCCTGGAATGTTCCGGTTACATAGACATTCCCCTGCATATCCGCAGCAATACTCTGGCCGCGGTTGGCAGAGTTTCCGCTGGCGCCCATATCTTTTGCCCATTTGAAATTTCCCGCCGTATCAAGCTTCAGTACAAAAATGCTTGAGCGGTTATTACTGGTACTTTTTGCTGTAAGAAAGAATGTATCTGCCGGGTTTGTTCCGGGATTAAAATCAACCTTTTTGTTGAAAAATCCTGTAATGTGAACATGTCCTTGCGTATCCAGGGCGAGTGACAACGCACAATCCCTGGCGTCGCTGCCAATGCTCCGGCTCCATACCAGATTACCCGCAGGGTCCATCTTGAAAATGAAAATATCCGCATCTCCGTTGGAGCTCAGATTAAACGCACTGTTTCCGGCGCCAAAATCTGCCGTGCCTTCAAATCCTCCTGCAACATAAGTATATCCGGCCGCATCGGAAACCATGATCTTTGAGGCATCATATGATGCAGCAAATCCGCCCATGTTTCTGACCCATACAAAATTCCCGGCTGCATCCTGTTTCAGCAGGAACAAATCCACCCAGGAGGATGCCGTAATAAACAAGGTATCTCCCGGCGCCGTTCCCGGGTTAAAGTCCACGCGATCCATAAAGTATCCGGTGGTATAGACATTCCCGGAATCATCCGTATCCACAGCCACGGCACGGTCAAAACCGGAGCCGCCGACGCCGGTTACCCATTCCGTATACATCTGCGCACCGCCGGGCCACGGCAATGCACAAACGAACATCATTAAAAAGCCGCTAAAACAGCATAAAATCTTTTTCATAATAAGCATGATTTTAATGGTTATAAAATAATTATTGCTTCTTTAAAAAATCTAATTGCAACAAAGGTGCATTATCTGTTTCAATATACCAATAGGGGAAACCACATTTTTTCAGGTAATGGAAACCACATTTTTCCGGAGTGAAAACCTGTATATGCCGTGTTCTTACTACTTTGCAGGAACGGGTCATGATGTTTACATACTTGTTGTAAACAAACCATGGTTGTAATTAGCTAATGAGATAATTAGCTGATATGCTAATGATTCCTCGCGACAGGCATTAGCTAATTGGCTAATAAAATTGATTGCATGAAATATCACCGGTATTGGGGATATGTTATCCTGTTTTTGGTGTTTCCGGCATGTACCGAACACGATCTGCCCGAAAAAACGGTACGGAGCATCAGAAAACAGGATACAGCCCGTATCAATCACCTTATCCGGACAAGCAGCGAACTGACCTGGCCGGCGCAAGACAGCGCCCGTGTCATGCTCCGGCAGGCACTGGACCTCAGTATGAAAGCGGGTTATGACAAAGGCGTCACCTCGAGCCTGATGTCGCTGGGCGTACTGGATGTAAACCTGGGGGCATACAACGACGGGCTGGTGCTTTTTGAACGTGGAGTGGAATATGCATTGAAGCAGCCTGTGCCGGACAGCATGGAAATACAAAGGCTATACGTAAATATTGCCGGAGTATACGGATATGCCGGCTATTACCAGGATGCCATCGATTATTCTTACAAAGCGCTTGGTATTGCCACCCAAAAGCAGGCATATACTTCCATCGCCATGATATCCAACAATATCGGCTCCATCTTTGCCGAGATGGGAGAAATGGAAAAAGCAGCATACTATTTTAGTAAAAGTAAAGAGATCGCATACCGGCATACATCCGCACGTCCGCTGCTGCCGGTATTATACCTGAACGAAGGCGAACTTTTCCTGAAAAAAGGGGAGATTGATTATAGCCAGGAACAATGCCGGCAGGCGCTCAAGATGAGCCGGGAAAAACAGATGACAGATATACTGTGTGACGCGATAACTCTTTCGGGTAATATTTATGCAGCGAAAAATATGCCGGAACATGCTATCAGCAGCTTCAGGGAAGTACTTGATATGGCCACAGACTATCCGCGGGGAAAAATGCAGGCGCAGATTTCTCTGGGTAAAATATACACTGTGCAAAAACAATATCACCTGGCCGGACAAAACCTGGCAGCAGCAGCGGATACGGCCAGAAAACTGAATGCCCGCCGCGACCTGATCAATATATACGAACATATGAGCCGGATGTACCAGGATATGGGGCTTTATGCTGATGCCCTGGATTATGCCAGGCAATATATCAGCCTGCGGGATAGCGTGGTCAATCTTGAAAAAGTGCAGTCTGTCAATCTGTTTGAGATCAAATACCGTACAGCCCAGAAAGACAAGGAAATTGCCGGGCAAAAACTGCTCATCGCCGGCCATAAAGCACACATTATACGGAAGAACACATGGATTACCGGGATCACACTCGGTACGGTCGTGCTGGCTGCAGGTTTTGCACTGTTCTTTGTTCACAGGCGGCGACTGGAAAAGCAACAGCAGGAACTGGCCATCTGGCGCGCTACTTCGGAAGGTGAAGAGAAAGAGCGGAGGCGCGTTGCCCGCGACCTCCACGATGGTGTAGGCGGACTGCTCTCTACCCTGAAAATGCACTTCGGCATCCTGGAAAAACGCATGCCTGCCATGGCCGGGGAAGACGTATTCCGGGAAGCGATGCAACTACTTGATGAAACGGTAGACGAAGTACGAAAAACCGCACACAACCTAATGCCGGAACTATTGCTCCGGCATGGACTGACAGAAGCCATACGGATTTACTGTGACAGTGTACAGCATGAAGAAGGGCTGAAAATCAATTTTCAGTATTACGGATTTATCGGGGAGCTGAACAGCGGATTCCAGTTGTCGGTTTATCGTATTATACAGGAGCTGGTACAGAATATCATCAAGCATGCCGACGCCAGCTTTGCCCTGGTACAGCTCAGCCGGCATAATCATATACTGGATGTTACCGTTGAGGACAATGGACATGGTATACCTGCCGGTAAAAAAAACAATACAGGTATGGGCCTGGAGAATATCCGGAGCAGGGTGGCAGAACTAAACGGCAGCTTCCATATCAATGCAACACCCGGTATCGGAACAACTGTCTATATTGAATTTAACCTGGAAAATGCCGGATAGAGTACCGGGAATCAAAAACAAGGAAAATGAAAATAACAGTCAGCGTATTAGACGATCATCCCGTAGTGATCAATGGTCTGCAAAAAATGCTTGCAGAATTCGGCAATATAGAGCTGTATGACGCCTGTACACAGGAAAACCATCTTATGGATGCGCTGGAAAAACGGCAACCGGATGTACTGCTCCTCGATATACAGATGGACGGAACACAGGGAGATGAGCTTTCCCTCGCCATATCTGACCGGTACCCTGATATACAAATACTGGCACTGACCAATCTCAACCACCCTTTCCACGTACGGAACATGTTCCTGAACGGGGCACGGGGATATCTGTTGAAAACAGCGCCTCCACATATACTGCTGAAGGCTATTGAAACTGTCTGTAAAGGAGAGCAATATGTAGATCCTACCCTCCGGGAACGGATGCTGCACGATATGCTGGAGAACCGGGCCAATGCCAACAACGTACCCGTGCTTACCCGGCGGGAACGGGAAATACTGGAGCTGATCGCCAACGAGACCACCAGCCAGGAAATAGCCAAAAAACTGTTTATCAGCCTGAGCGCAGTTGAGAGCCACCGGATCAATCTCTTATCGAAACTCGGCGTAAAAAATTCGGTAGGGCTTATCCGCAAAGCGATCCAGATGGGATTAATCCGGTAGTAGCAATAGCAGGGCATATACCAGCATCATACCATCTATGACACCCAGATAATTCCGGTCTGAAGGATAACGGCGGGTATACATGATCGCCAGACGTGTTACAATTACCGTCAGCATTTCCCCTGTCAGCCGGCCGGCTGACGGATAACGCAAATATTGCACCACACTGAATACGGCAAACAATAACAATACGACATCCATCAGCCGGTAGCTGTTACGGATACCGATCAGGTTGGGTAGCGTATATATTTTTGATTCAAGATCCGTCTGCGCATCACGAATATCAAATGCAATGCAAAGCGTGAACATAAACAGGAAACGAAGCCATATCTCAACAGGATAATCACTGATTTGCTTATGCCAGAACAGGATCGGAAAGACGGCCGTAACGATTGTCCATACGCCGGTAAGCACCAGTATTTTCACCCATCCGAATTCTCTTATGCGTCTTCTTCCACGAATGGGAAGCAAAGGAAGAGAGTATGCAAACGAAAGCAATGCTGTAACGGCGCCCCAAAATAAAATGCACTGCGGCAAATGACTGATGCTGAACACGCAAAACAGAAATCCGGTAACGGAAAAGAAATAATGCCAGTATATAAAACGCTGTGTCCAGTAATGACGATCCGACAAATGAGGAGCAGATTTCCTGAAAATAAAATGCACATTATAAACCAGTAATGTAGCCCCAAAGAGAAAGATGTGCAACGATGAAAACAACGGCACACACTCCCCGGTCACCAGTCTTTCGGTAGCCATGCAAAGGCCTGTTGCACAAACAGCAGTGAAGAGACTTGTGTACAGCAGCCAATCGGTAAAACGACGGAATAACGACATCTGCTACAAAATTAGCGACACATGGCATTCTATTAGCTGACCGGCGAAAAAATCCGTAAAAAGGTGTATAGTTAGCCGTGTATAATAGTGAGAATTTTACACCTGTAATTATAACACTATGAAAACACGATTATTTCTTCTGACATGGGCTTGGCTTATTTGTAATAATATAAGTGTAAATGCCCAGCATGCATGGAACACGACGGCAAAATTTACGGACAGCGATGGTTATATATCCCGGTACGAAAGCAGCCTCAACAGCCATTCGGGGCAGCTTACGGTAGAATGCTGGGTAAAACCTGCCACAGATAGTTCTAATTATACCATTCTGGGCAAACAACAATTCCGCCTTATGACCGATAACGGACGAATCCGTGTACAAAGCGGCAACACTACGTACGGTAATTCCAACGGACGGCTGCCAGGAGGAAAATGGACGCATGTAGCAGTAACCTTCAATGCCGCCACAGACAATATTACGGTCTATCTGAACGGCCAGCTCGACAAGAACATAAATTTCACCGGCTCACTGGCAGGAACCAACGATTCACTGATCACAGGGAGGTCTGGCTATGCCGATAACTTTGTGGGAGAGCTGGATGAGGTACGTATATGGAAGACTGTACGTACACAGAGCGAGATACAAAATAACATGCGTACCCATATCTCATGGTATGCATACAACAACTACACTTCGGATCTCCTGTATGTACAGACATTCGATTTTGACGTGTACAGCCCCGGCTTTTATCTGCCCTACGGCGGAGTTGTGGGCACTATGCAGAGTACAGTGATCGGCACCGAAGCCTCTACTTCCGTAAAACATAATACCGGTATGTACTTTAACGGTAGCGCCTACCTCGAAGCCACTACCGCCAACGATCCCAACATTTCGCTTACGGGACCCATGACTGTAGAGCTATGGGTGAAGCCCACTATATCCGGGTCCGTGCAAAACCTGATTGATCTGACAGCAGGTGGCAGCGGCGGATACCGGTTATATCTGACAGCAGACAACAGAATAACCTGGCAAATGAATCATATCGGCAGCAGCGAAGCTTCGTTGCCGACGGGCGTATGGTCGCATATTACGGTGGTCTGCCAGCCACCCTCGGGCGGTAGTCAGGTCTGCAATATTTATATCAACGGACAAGAAGATAAAGGCTATAATTATGGCGCTTTGACAGCAAACAGCGGCCAACTCCGGATCGGCGCCTCTCAGACCAACACATCCCGCTTTACCGGGTACATGGACGAGCTGCGTATCTCCAATTACGCAAAAACAGAAGAAGAGATACGTAAAGGGCTGCACGCCCCTGTCCTGTATACGAACAGGCCGGAAGCACCACGTACAACCGTTGCCTATAATTTTGACGGACAGGTGTATTCCGGTACGCGTGTAGGATCCAACCTCAGGAGTTTTGGTGCGAGATTCAGCTACGGCTCCGAATCATCAGCCCCGCTAATCTTTACCGGACTTGAGCATATGAATACCATGGACAAATTTACAGTCCGGAATGTTTTTAAAAGAATACCGGAGGAAGCCACTGCTGGTTTTACTCATGATTCTATCACCATTAGTGAAGAAGCCAATCTGCAATCGCTGCGCGTATTTCTGTCTGTCTCTCATGCCAATCCAATTGAACTTCGGGTGGAGCTGCTATCGCCTTCCGGTAATTCCGTAAGGCTGGTAAATGAGGAGTATAACTTTTATACGATAAAAGATCTCACCACTATTTTTGATGATAAGAGCGCTCTTAAAATATCTGATTATGATGTCCGTGATCTTTCTCCGGTCATTGCCGTCAATACATCCTTTGACTCTTTCTACAATAAAAATGCGGCCGGTGTATGGCGTTTGAGGATCACGGATCTTGCAAATGGCAATACCGGCGTGCTCCATAGCTGGGGACTGCAGATGGAGACAACACCATACAATTCGGATGTAGCCCGGTATGGGGAAGAAGACGGGAAGCATATATTTCAGGTATACCCTAATCCTGGAAACGGCCGTTTCAAGCTCAATACTACAGCAGCAGGTACACTTACCATATACAATATGATGGGTCAAACAATCTCCAGCACTCGGATTGCTGCCGGTCAAAGTTATACAGATCTGTCCTGGGCACCGGCAGGTAATTACCTCTTTGAATACAGAACTGCGCATACAGTTTCCAGAAAGAAGATTGTTTTGGAACGGTAATACGGGAAAACTTACCGTGTTGTATAAAACATGAAGATGCTGTCCAAAAAGTCCGTCAATTACCTTTATGATTAATAAGTTTACATCAAAGAACAATGTCATCCTGAACCCTGATGCACCTTTGGCGTAATCATCCGGTAATGACAAAATGGTGCACCAACCAATTTACCGCTACTCATCGTTGCATATAGTTGTAACAGAACGGAGTATTGTGAGGAGATGGCGTGATCGTCCCCCATTGAAGGGCGACTATATACGAGTTGGGACAAGGTTTGTCAAAAATGTTTTCCGGCATCTGATGCTTCCAGGATAGTAATTCCTCCGAACAGCCACTCCGTCATCCTGAATGCAGCGGAGCGCAATGAAGGATCTCACATAATGTGGGACACTCATTGTGTGGGATCCTTCGCTCCACGCTCAGGATGACATCGTAATTGTTGTATAGCATCGGCGCTGATGAATACCAGACAATAAATGGCAGCTTGGCATAGTTCCTCACTTTGATATAATTCAGTTGTCCTAACTGATATATAATTACCCTTTGAAGGGAGATTGAGAGGGATGTGTCACTACAGGATGAGTGCGCCATCGACGCATCAGGGTTCAGGATGACACAGTGGATATATTCATGCGCTACGTCATTATTTCCATACAAATGTAGCACGCTGAATGATTCGTCAAGATGACGCCGTTCTCCTTTTCAGCTCCTTCATGTTTTATACAGAAGAAATTGTGACCGAAGAGACAGTTTTTAAATTCAGGGAACTAATAATTTCAGCGATGTCCGTTCTGTACCGGAGCGGACATCCATCCAGTAAACACCGGCAGGCATGGCAGACGGCAAGTCAAGGCGGGTAGCTGATGATGATGTTTGTACCGGCAGCTCCCATGTCTGCAACTGACGGCCGGCAATATCGTATAATGCAATGATCACCGGGTTAGGGGAACTATGCTTGAACATCACAAAATCTCCGGTAACAGGATTGGGGGATAGCGACACCAGTTCCGGATGATGAATATCTTTAACAGCGTTGGTGCTCGCATCAAAGCAAGCCTTACGGGCTTGAGCGGCAAGACCAAAACCCGGATCATTAACAATTGTATTCCCGTAAACCGTGAGGTTGGAGAATGTCCCATTCGTACTCATCATACGGGCCGGGCAGTTATCGTTCGTCCAGGTCCATGCCAGCCAGCCTACATTACGATCCTGGCAGCTTTGGAGAAGCTCTTTATATGCTGTTATTTCATGAGAGCAGTTGCCCGTAGCATCCTGAATATTAGCGATCTCACCGATAATGACCGGGAAGCCTGCATTTTCGATAGAGGCAACCGCCGCATCCATCTGCGCCGCATCATACTGATGCCAATAGGCATGCACACTCATAATGACGCGGTTCAGCGGATCATGATCCGTAAGCGTACTACCTGCCAGCAATACGCGATCGAGGCTGATGCCGCAGTCCGGCCCATCTACCACAAGCGGCACGTCTATGCCGGCATCCCGTACTGCTGTAATCGCATTTTTATACAGATTTACCCATGCAGTATAAGCTGTCGCCGGATTAGCCGCCCAGTTCACCTGCCCATACTCGTTGGCAAAATTGACCATTACATGTGTCTTGTATTTTTCAACCAGCGCCACCACAGCAGGATCCGTCCACCAGGCAAGCAGATCAGCATTGAAAGCCGCGTCATCAGATTTACAAGTCAGATCATGCAGTTCTATCATCGATACAATGCCTGCTCTTGTAAAACGTGCCAGCACGCTGTCCAGATGCGATAAGTTATACGCCGGCCGCGTGGCCTGTCCGTAATCCACATACCATTGAATCCGTACGGTGTTGGGATTGGCGCGTATGATCTGTGCAGAAAGCTCTCCTCCATCATTCATATTGCCGGGAAAATCCCAGTCATCCAGCAGCGAATAATTTACACCCCGGATAATAAACTCATTACCACAGGGATCCAGCACCTGCTTACCGGAAGTGTAGAACGGATGATTATTGCCTTGGGCAAGGATATACGAACTACAGGAAAACAAACCGGCTATAAGTAAATAAATAATTTTTTTCATAGTGATAGTGCTTTATGGCAGATCAAAGGTGACAAAGAAATGCCGACAGCGCAATACACCTTTTTACCGATTTTTACAGAAGTATGGAAATACACCTTTTTACCGATTAGAATTACCCGTATAAAAGTGTTGCTTTGCGGGATGTAATCTAAGAGACTGTCTAAAAAAATTTGAGCTCATAATTTGTAATAGTGAAAACATCCCCCTTACCCCCTTCAAAGGGGGAATTTGCACTGTTCTCCGGGCATATTTCCCTGGCAGAACGAGCTGATCGTCTCCCCTCGAGGGGAGAACGTGAGGGGTGTCGGGCACTCATACATTTTTGCCAATCATTTTTAGACAGCTTCTTAGTGTTCAACAAACCATTGAAAAGTCTGAAACAGATCATACAATACCTGTTTATACTGACGGTTCTTTTACCCTCAGCAGGTACGGCGCAGAGCTTACCCACGCTGCTGTTCCGCCAGCTGGGTAGTGAAGACGGACTTTCTGCCGGCCGGACCTCCTCCATGCTGCGCGACAAGTATGGTTACCTCTGGGTCGCATCAGAAAACGGACTTACCCGTTTCGATGGTATTAATTGCAGGGTTTATAAACATGACGAAGAAGATTCGAATTCCCTTTCCGGCAATTTTTGCAATAATATCATTGAAGACCGGCATGGCGACCTCTGGATCGGCACACAAAACGCACTCACCCGTTATAACCGGCAGAAAGACAAATTCAACTCTTTCTTTTTATCTCCCGCAGAAGGAGCTGCCAGGCAATATGTATTCCCTTTCTTTATTGATGATAAAGAACGCCTGTGGCTGTATCTCGGCTCCAGAGGCAGCGTATATTGCTATGACCCGGCAACCGGAAAACTGGATTCCGTTTCCCCGATGAGCAATGGACATCTGTTTGCCACGCAACCTTTTTATACCCCACTCAAACATTACATATCCAGGGGCGTAAAAGGCATTTACATCAACTATCTCGACGGTTTAACGTCGAAAAAAACTTTATCCTGTTTTACTTACGGAAATAATGCCGGACAGCCTGTCACTTTTATCAATCAGGCCTATCAGGAATCGGATTCTGTATTATGGCTCAGCTCAGACACCGGTCTGATCCGTTTTAATCCCGAAAAGAATACATGGCGTACATGGAACCGCTATGCAGGACAACAGATAACGGCACAAAGCATTTGTCCTAAGGGAGATCATCATTTTTTCATCGGCACGACAGGGAACGGTTTGCTTTTATTCGACCGGCAGAAAGAGCATTTTACGGGTGCATACACGCATCGTCCTTATGACCCGCAAAGCATCGCTTCCAACACAACGGGATACTGCCTTACTGATGAAGATCAGAATCTGTTTGTAGCCACCGGAAACCAGACGATCAGCTATACCAATCTGCAACAGGTGGTCTTTGAAAAATATATTGACCGGGAAGAAATCGGTTTCACCAAAATTGAAAATAACATTACCAGCGTTATACAAACAGGCACGTACACGCTGTGGTGCGGCACACAAAACGGAGGTATTATAGAATATGACTGGTTGCTACGCAATGTGATCCGCGTGTATACCAGCGCTCATACATCCGGACTGCATACAGATCAGATCCGCCAACTCGTACGACTGAAGAACGGTGACATCCTGATCCTGAGCAGAACAGGATATACATTGTACAAAACCGGCCCGCAAAAATTCATACCACTGAAACAAACGGGTTATGATGTATTACAGGGTCAACTGATCGTAAACGGAATCCGGCACCTGCAGGACGGCAGACTGATAGCCTTAACGGAACATGGACTTGCAAACATCACGATACAGAACAATCAAAGCATTCACTTTGATATGATCGAAGCAGTAAACAATGCTGTTCCGTGGTCGCATTTTTCATTTATGCATCAGGTAAACGACTCCACATTCCTATTGCAATCCTACTATACCAATCTCTACGTTTTCAGTAATCAAAACATTTTCCGTTTTAAAAAAGATATCGGGAGCACACCATTTCATATATACAACGCTCTTACCACCAACGATACTACCTGGCTGGCTACTTCCGCAGGGCTGAAAATGCTGGTGGATATACAAGGAACAAGCAAGATCCTGAAAACCGGCATTGATATTCCCTGTTTCGACCTGATCGCTACAGGTACTTCGGATATATGGATCACTACTTCATCCGGATTATACCGGTACGACTACCAGACTGGCGGGTACACACGTTACACGCACAATGAGGGATTGCAGCATAACATCTTCAACCCACACACCATGACAATGCTCGACGACAGCAGTATCATTGCTGCGGGCATAAATGGATTCAACCGATTCCGGCCGCTGCTTGTACGCAAGCCATTCGCTCCCTTCCGGGTAGAGATCAGCGACATCCTCGTGAATGACAGCCGTGAAGGCATTACCTGTAACCCCGGCCTTTGCAGACAGCTTGACCTCGCACATGACAGGAATACAATCAGTATCCATTTTACCTCTATCGGGTTCATTCATCCGGAGCAGCATGTATTCTGGTACCAGCTCAGTGATTACGATCAGGCGCCGGTAAAAGTCACAGGCAGCGGCAGCGTACGTTATGCCCAGCTACCGCCCGGTTCATACGAGTTCAGGCTATTCCGGGATACGACAGACATCCCGGTAAGTACACTTCAGATCACCATTTCCCCTCCGGTCTGGGCTACCTGGTGGTTCCGGTCCGTGGTGGTGATCCTTGTGGCCGGCGCTGTTTTCATCCTGGTATGGCTGCGCATCAACAGTATAAAACAACGACAGCTCGACAGGGTGCAGGTGATGATCCGTTCGCAGGAAGAAGAGCGGAAACGGGTAGCGCGGGATCTGCACGATGATTTCGGCGCAAGGTTATCTACACTAAAATTGTATATGCAGGCAGCACGCAAACAGCAACCGGGAAATGACCACCGGAACGACCTCCTGCAGCAATCTTCGGATATGATCGATGATACGATCACCTCATTAAGAAATATCCTGCTCAACCTGAGTCCCAAAACGCTCGAAGAAAACGGTCTCCGGGATATGCTGCGTGAAATG
This sequence comes from Flavipsychrobacter sp., assembly GCA_037190845.1. Lineage (GTDB taxonomy): Bacteria > Bacteroidota > Bacteroidia > Chitinophagales > Chitinophagaceae > JBEBVQ01. Next base: position 50,353 of record JBBCJI010000038.1, read on the forward strand.
GCAGACCATGTCAACAGCAGTGGTATGCTGCAATGCGAAGTAGACACTGCCGCCTTCCCCGCATCACTCCGGCCATCCACAGCCTATGCCCTGTACCGGATCTGCCAGGAGCTGGTCAATAACACACTCAAATACGCACAGGCAAAGCATATATACATCGCCCTGGTGCAGCGGACGGATCTGCTCCTCTTCCTGTACGAAGATGATGGCATCGGATTTGATCCGGAAAGGGTGAAACGCGGCTATGGCATTACCAATATTGAAACACATGTACAGGCGCTCAAGGGCAACCTGCTGCTCGACAGCGGAACCGGTCGCGGTGTTGCTGTTACCATCGAGCTTCTACTATATCATGTAAACACAGAACTGTGAAGAAAAAAGTACACATACTAATTGCCGACGACCATGCCATGTTTGCAGGAGGGCTCAAGATGATCCTCGATGCGCACGATGGCATTTCCACCTGCGGCATTGCACTCAACGGAACGAACGTGCTGGAATTCCTGCAAACCAATCACGCAGACATTATCCTGATGGATATCAACATGCCGGTACTGAACGGTTACGAAACCACACGCCGGGTAACCAAAGAGTTTCCCGATGTACACATTATCGCGCTCTCCATGATCTCCGACAAGGCCAGCATGCTCCGGATGCTCGAAGCGGGCGCGCGTGGTTATATCTTTAAAAATGCAGGAGAAGAAGAATTGCTCGAAGCCATACAGACCGTAATGCAGGACGGATATTATGTATCAAATGGCATGCAGCATGTGCTGCAGGAGTTCGAGCGGTCGCGCAAAGACATTGAAAAAGGCTATAAGCGGGATACACAACAATTACTTTCACGCCGGGAGATCGAGATCCTGAAACTCATTATAGAAGGACATACGAATACCGAAATCGCGGAGCAGCTTTTTCTCAGCAACCGTACCGTAGACACACACCGGAAAAACATTCTTGCCAAACTCGAACTGAAAAACACGGCGGCACTGGTGAAATATGCCGTGGAGAACAAAGCATTTCTGGGCATTGATGGCGCGTCGTAACCATTCGTTATCCACGCAGCACTTTCTGTATCAGCTTAATCGCCAGCCGGAATGATGTGTCAGGAAATGCTACCTGGTTTACCGTTCCGGTTATATACAGGTCCTTCTCCGGGCTATGGTAGGCCAATGCACCGGAAAGTCCGGAGTGGCCCACCAGTGCGGGTACCGTTCCCAGCGGATTAAAAACCCACGGCAGGCGGAACCTGTGTATCCCAATACCGGATTGCATCGGGAAGAAAATACGATTCCAGACCATCAGTCCCGGCAGGTAATCTGCAGGGAAAAACACTCCCGAGAAAAAGGCTTCGAGAAAGACCATCATTTCGCCGGAAGTAGCCACAATACCACCATCCGGACCGAACGACGCCATTGCGCCGGGAATAAGTAACGCACTGTCTTTATAGTAAAGTGTCTGAGGACGTTTATCGAGTACATCCTGATAGAGATACGTATTGTCCAGACCCAACGGCTTACAGATAAGTGTGTCACAATTAGAGGCAAAGCTCTTTCCGGTAATCTGCTCAATGATCTTCCCCAGCAACTGAAAATTGGTATCCGAATAATGCGCTTTCCTTTTTGTGCCGGGCGCAAATAAAGGTTTTAGTTTTTTACTCAGAGCAATGGCTTCTTCAGACGTCCAACCCCGATCAGCCCCCTTCATCAGCCCGCGCTCCACGCTCTCCCCCGACTCATCTTTCTGCTGAAAGTAATCCGGGATACCGGATGTATGCGCCAGTAAATGTCTAACGGATATATCACGCGAGTGATCAACTCCATTAAAATTATGCAGGCCATGGAGGATATTCCCATGCAGATAGCGGCTGATCTTATCTTCAAGGCCCAGCAATCCCTGCGACCGGAGATGCAGCACCATCGCGGTTACAAACAACTTGGTAGTACTTGCGATAAAGTATTGCCGGTCAACATCCAGGTTACCAGATGCACCAGTCCATATTTCACCTTTATATTTTACACAAAAAGACGTGCCGAATATCTTCCGGTTATCCACCGATTTATCCAGAATATCCTGTAGTGCCTGTGCTTTTCCGTTCATAGGATAAGAACCTGTTTACATGTCAGACAAAGTTATGGACTTGCAAAGCAGCAGTAGGTTATCATTTTATCATTACGGCATCCGTGCCCGGGAGAAATGATGTAATATTGTTTATCCAGGACAATCATCATGAATATCGAAACATTACGCAGTTATTGTCTTTCGCTGCCGGAGGCGGAAGAAGGACTCCCATTCGGAGGCGACACGCTTGTGTTCAGTGTCCGGGGGAAGATGTTTTGCGCAACGGGCATTGATCATTTCGAGTACATCAATGTAAAATGTGACCCGGACAAAGCCATTGAGCTAAGGGAGCAATATGAAGACGTGCTTCCCGGTTATCATATGAGCAAGCGGCACTGGAACAGCATCCGTACCGGCGCAAGAATTCCGGATGCACAGATTCTGGAATGGGTCGGGGATTCTTACCGATTGGTCATAGCCGGGATGACGAAGAAGCAGCGGGAGGGCTTATCGGATGTGTAAGCTGCGGTGTACGGGTTGTTGCACTATGCTGTGTGGGATGTCCTGGGGGGCATCCCGTACATACAGATAATCCGGGGTCTGTTACCCCGGGTGAGGCAGGATTACAAATCCCGCTTTATCTCCATTACCCGGATGCCCTTCGGAACATCCGGGTAAGCAGAGCATTATAAATCCGAAAACTCCCAAGCACTTGCATACGCCTCCTGCGCTTCGGCATAGCTGATGAAACCGGCATAAAAAGGATCGCGGGAGAGGGTAGCGCTGTCACCGATCACCACGAGCTTCTTGCGCGCACGCGTCATGGCGACGTTCATACGACGGATGTCCGACAGGAAGCCGATTACTCCGTCCGCATTACTGCGCGTGAGGCTGATGTACACCACATCCCGCTCCTGCCCCTGGAAACCATCTACTGTATTGATAATGATCTGATCAAGATATTGCTGCAATCCCGGCACATGCTGCAACTGCTCTTTCAACACACGAACCTGTTCTTTATAGGGCGCGATCACGGCAATCGTCGGAGCCACGGCTCCCTGCGTGGCCAGCTCCGTGAGTTCCATGGATAAATGCTTCAGCAGGAACGCGGCTTCTTCAGGGTTGGTGGTGCTGGTGCCTTCCGCTTGTTCGTCGTAGCCGCAGCCTGCCGTATCAATAAAATGCAGCGGCAGCGAACCGGGATATAAAGTATGTCCTGCCACGGAAGCATGCGCCTGCAGGCGGTCTTCGTAAAAGACTTTCGATGAATAACCCATGATAACTGTGTTCATCCGGTATTGTTCCTCCAGCAGCGTTACCGCTTCGGGATGTAGGGCCACGGATTTTTCAAGCAGGGTAATGCTCAGGCCGTTGCGGGCCGCTTCTGTCGACTTTACCGTAGGCGGAAGCTGCAGATGATCTCCTGCCAGTATCACTTTCTTTGCTTTCAGTATGGCGATCCAGCAGGCGGGCTCCAGCGCCTGACCGGCTTCGTCGATGACCACCGCATCATAACGCAGATCACGGATCGTATAATGACCCGCGCCGACCAGGGTCGTGGTTATTACTTCTGCCTTTCCGATGACATCTTCTGCAATATACTTTTCCGTTTGCTCCACATCTTTCAGGATCCGGTGAGCTTCCTGAAACAACGCCTTTCGTTGCTCCCGTTCTGCTTTCCCGAAGCTACGCTTGTATTTATGCGCCATGTCACGGAATTCATTCGCCTGCTTTTTCAGCTTTTTGATGTCCCTGGTCCGGCTGTGGGTTTCCATCTTTCCATCGAGCGTGAGCGACAACAAACGCTCCGATACACGCGCCGGATTACCGACACGTAAAACATTCAGCCCCTCATCCGCCAGTCTTTCCGTAAGCAGATCAGCGGCAGTATTACTGGGCGCCACCACAAGTATTTTCTTTTGCTGCTGCGCTCGCGCCATCGTCCGGATGGCCTGTACCAATGTGGTGGTCTTGCCGGTACCGGGCGGGCCGTGTACGATCGTCAGATCCTGTGCGGCGCAAATCTTCTGTACGGCCTCCTGCTGCGAAGCATTCAGCAGAGAAACTACCGGTACGGATACCGATTGATCAAACACCGGTTTCTTTGTTCCCGTGAGCACCTGTATCAGTCGTCCGGCATCAGTATCCGGCGCTGTGGCAACAGCGCGGTGGAGGGCTTTCTCCATTTCGTCGTAGCTATTGTCGTCAAACAGCAGATCAATGCCCAGCTTTCCCTCGCGGGTCCATTCCGGCAGCTCATCGGTGCGGAGGTTGATGCGGATGCGGTTACCGCTTTGATGCGCCACCACACCTTCAATCTGGCGTGCTTCCGGATCAATACCGGAAAATATGATGACCGATACGCCCGTCCGGAACTGGTGGTATATGTCCTGATGCGTGGTGCGTTCGAGGGTCACGCTGAGGTAGTCGCCGTAGCCCGGTTCCGTATCGCGTATGGCAATGGGATACCAGGTAATGCCATTGGTGCGACGTGCGGCAATGGTCGTATTTTCCCGGAGCGCCTGGTAGGCTTTGCGGTCTTCTTCCCTTTCTGTTTTGAGTAATGCAAGCTGCTGTTCGAAGTAAAGCATGTGCAAAGGTAGGGTAGAGCCGCAGTCTTACGAACAACACCTCCTTCTATCCCTCCTCGAAGAGGGACGACCACTCTGCAGCGCTCACGAAAGCTTCGTCAACACCACTAAGCGATCGTCTCCCTTCCAGGAGAGGTGGAGAGGGGTGTCTGCCAAGGAAATATGTCTGTCGTATCCGCACCGCTGGAATGCAGGTGGTACAGACTAACCTTCCTGAGTTTAATAGGACCTGCTTACCTGCATTACGGAGACGGGATTCCGTCTTTTTCCTTCTCCCGAAAGCCGCACCAGTAGAGGGCTGTAATTTCCTGCGGTGAAAAAATAATTTCCTGCGCAGGAAATTATTTTTTCACCGCAGGAAATCAGAA
>JBBCJI010000039.1:0-7290 GCA_037190845.1 Flavipsychrobacter sp.
CTCCACCGAAAAAGATTGCAGCAGTACCTGTTGTATTTTTAACAGATAAAATAGCACCCTCATTCCCCGAGATTGTTTCCTTTGGTCAGACATGTTCCCTCCCGGCATCCAAAAACTATGAACGGACAAGTATTTCCAGCGCTGTCTTGTAGAGCGTGGGATGCGGCGTTGTGTATCCCGGTCAAGCTCACCGGTAGCATATTGTATCTTGATTGAAGAATGATAACGCAGGTTGGTCATACGGGGAAATATCTACAAACCCTTACAGGTATTTAATTTTTCATTCCAAACAAATTCTATTTATCTGAAAAATATAAACATTTTCTCTTGAAATACTTGTGCACGTTTACTACTTTTATCATTGAAAATTAATTTTGCGATCCTTCGTAAATTATTGAAGTGTAATCGCTTTGAATCTCGTATTGGAAACTTAGGAAATTTCAAGCAAACGGGAGGATAAGATCGGTTACCTGCGTTACAACGCGGGTGCTCCTTATTTCGTTTGCTGGGCTTCCTAAGGCCTCCAATACAATAAGTGAGCCTCGCGTTTTTCATGTTCAAAGACATTCCAAAAAACACCGCTCATCATCCGGTTCACAGCATACCGCTTCCGCAAGGCTCGCACTTATTGTGTACCTGTGAAAGAACGGAACGATGGGACAGACACCACACAAAGACAGCATCCTGACAACAGCCATTCAGCAGTTGCTGGTCATCATCCCCGCAGATAAGATATTCCTCAAAGATGATAATCTATACATAGCCATCGGCGAACAGGCAGCGCGTGGGATGCAACAGTACAAAACGATCCTCGAAGCGGCGGACTGGGAGCGTGGTCATTATCGCTATGGCTTGTACACGATCGCAGACATCCGTCAGGGGCTGGATGTGGGTAACCTGTTTTTTACTACCGTCTTTGTACCGGAACATTTAGTGTATGACAGCGGTCAGTCCATGCTGCCGGAACCATTACCACGCCGTATTACCCGTATCCGTCAGCAGAGCCAGTCAGAGTTCTCCTTAGGTTATCGGAAGTCGGTACATTTTCTGCAGGGTGCCCGTTATTACCTTTCCGAAAAGGAACCGGAGATGGCCGCCTTCATGTTACATCAGTCGGTGGAATTGTTGTTGCGCGGTTTGGTATTGGCGATGTCGGGTAAGGAATTGAAAAGTCATTTGCTGGGAGAACTGTTGCATCATGGCAGTCGCTATGTACCGGGACTGCAGGAACTGTTTATTACTGATATTGGGAAATTGGAGAAAGCTTACACCTGCGGGCGGTATGCACAGCATTATCAAATCAGCAAGGAAGACATTCAGAGACTGGTTATGCAGGTGGATACTTTACAGGATCAGGTTTATTCTTTTTTTACGCAAACGATTGCATCTTATGAGCAGAGTGTAACTGTTTTATGACTATCGGTTACACCTTGTGTCCGGAAATATGCAGGAACAGGGATTATTCATAAATAAACCTTCTATGCCCGAGGTCAATAACGTCCACTACAAGTTCACGGTCGTATATATTGTATATAATACGGTAGTCGCCGGTGCGGATACGATATGCATCACGTCCCTTAAGTTTTTTATATCCACGTGGTCTGGGATTATCGGCGAGGCTGCCGATTGCATCAATAACCGGGCGGGCGATATGATCATCCAGTTTATCCAGTTGCTTTCTGGCTTTTGTAGTTAGACTGATGGTATACTTAGCCATGTTTTGCCTGACGTTCTTTCAGGTAGTCTGCAAAAAGGATCCGTTGTCCGTCATCTTCTTTTTTCGCTTCGTCGTAGCTGCGTATATCGTCCAGCTCTTCCAATTCCTCAAGGAGCAACCTGAACTCGTTGTCCGGCAGTATAACCAGTTTTTTTCCTGCGGAATCGGTGATGTATTGAGGATGTACCGTACGCATAAAATCATTGTTTTAGACCGGCAATATTCCGGATGTGTACACACGAAATTAAGAAAATTAATGCTATTATAAAAGGAAAGTCATGGGCTAAAACAAAAGTGTTTATGCTTTTTGTATTTTTATAATGAAATTTCCATCTCTGTCTGTAAAGCACACATACAAGCTTTTTAAGGTCAGCGCACGGCTCCACTACGATCCGCTGGGCCGTGTAGAGCGCACGGACTACCCGGACGGGACGTATGAAAAGACGGTCTGGACGTCGTGGGATCAGTTGTTCTACGACCGCAATGATACGGTGGGAGACAGCGACTGGTACGTAGCGCACAGTATGGGAACGGCAGAGGAGCAGGATGCCGCGGCCAAGGCGCTGGCGCACAACAATACGCCGACGCTTCAATACCTGGATACGCTGGCGCGCCCGTTCTACACCGTGCAGTACCTTGAAGATATGGATACGGAAGATCCGCCGGGGCCGGAGACAATCGGGAGCTATGTAACGCTGGACATCCAGGGGAACCGGCTGCAGGTGACGGACGGCCGTGGTAAAGACACGCTGACGTACCGGTACAACATGCTGCAATCCGTATGCCGCCAGCAGAGCCTGGACAGCGGCGGGCAGCGAATACTGGTGGACGCGGCCGGTCAGCCGTTCTGCGGCTGGGATACTGACGACCGCCAGACACGTTTTACCTATGACGATCTGCGGCGGCCGGTCACCAGGGAGCTGTGGCTCTATGACGACCTGGCCGAAGCATGGGAATTGGAACAGACGCTGGAAGAGCTGGAGTATGGGGAAGACCAGACAGACGACCAGGATCATAACCTTCGGGGGCAGTTGTACCAAAGCAGGGATGGCGCCGGTGTGGTGACTGTCCCGGACTATGACTTTAAAGGCAACCCGCTGAGCAGCGTGCGTCAGTACACGGCAGATGCCACAAAACATCCGGACTGGACAGGCAGCGTAGCGCTGGAAGAAGACGACAATGATGATCCGGTGCTTTACACCACAGCGACAACGTATGATGCGCTGAGCCGCCCGGTGACGCTGACGACGCCTGAGGGCGGAGTTACGTCTTATGCTTATGACAGGGGAGGATTGCTCTACAGTGTGGATGTGGCCGGAGTGCACGGGTTGAGTGATGATATGGTAACAGTCATTGAGTACGATGCAAAGGGACAGCGTCAGAAGATACAGTACGGCAACGGCACAACGACTACCTATGCCTACGACCCCGATACATTCCGTGTGACACGCATCCGGACGACCCGGCACAGCGACAGCGCCGTGCTCCAGGATCTGCAGTACTGGTACGACCCGGTGGGCAACATCACAGAGCAAAAGGACCGGAGCTGGGATTATAGCACGAAGGAGCAGCGGCCCTATTTCGGGGATGAGGAGGTCAAGCGGCCGCATAACAAATACACCTATGATGCGCTGTACCGGCTCACAGAAGCCCGTGGGCGGGAGCACCAGGGCAACAATACGGCTCCCGATCACGGGGACAGCAGTCGCCGTGGCTTCTGGCCGATACCCGTAGGCCCTTCGGATACCGCTAAAATGCGACGTTATACGCAGTATTACGAGTATGACGCAGTGGGTAACATGTTACAGATGCAGCATACGGTAACCGGCGGTACGGGCAACTGGACACGGTATTATACGATTGATACAGACAGTAACCGTCTGTTGGAAAGTGTTATAGGCGCCGGTACACCGGAGGCATATATCTATGACAGCCGCGGCAATCTGACAGGCACGATGGGCCACCTGACGGGGGGTATGACCTACAATGCCGAAAACCGGCTGGAATCGGTGCAGCTCACCGCCACGCGTTGGGCGTATTACCAGTACGACAGCGTCGGTCAGCGTGTACGCAAGACGATCAAAGACAGCAGTGCGGTAGCGGAGATGCGCAAGTATGTAGGCGGCTGGGAGACGTACAGCAAATATACGGGCAGCACATTGGACATTGAGCGGGAAAGCCTGCATGTGAGTGATGATACGGGACGGATCGTGCTGATCGAGACACAAACGAATGTAGAAGAAGAGGAGGTTGCTCCTGTGGTACGCTATCAGTACAGCAATCACCTGGGCAGTGCAACACTGGAGCTGGATGAGGTTGGAGCGATCATTTCTTATGAGGAGTACTATCCTTATGGCAGTACGAGTTTTCAGGCAGGACGGTCAACGGCGGAGGTGTCGTTGAAGCGATACAGGTATACGGGTAAGGAAAGGGATGAGGAGACAGGGCTGTATTATCACGGAGCAAGGTATTATATACCGTGGCTGGCACGATGGAGCGCTGTGGATCCGCTGCAGGGAGAGATGCCGGAATGGTCACCGTACAATTATGGATACTGTAATCCTATCACATGGACGGATAGTACGGGGATGAATCCTGAAAATTGGCATCCTCCAATGCAAATGCTGGGGCCAGCAGAGTTAAGTTTTTCGGATGGTGTTCCTGAAATGCAACATAGCGGAGGAACATTAGATGGTATTGAAGTCGTTGATAAAGCTCAAAGTGACGTATCGCCACTTTCTGAAGTTGCCATTGAGCGAATCAAAGCCGACGCATATATGAATGTACATATTGATCCTGCAAATAGACAGACTGTGCTTATGATGCGAGAAGGGTGGAAAGATAGTGCAGATCAGAAAATAACCCAGGAAATAGAAAGACTTACAGAATTCGCATTAAAGGGACAAGCTAGTAACTTGAAAGAAATGATACTCTTGGCTAGCTATCAACGATCTGAAATTGAATTTGTGGGAGATGTTATTGAGATGATTAAGAATGATCCTGATTTTAAAAGATTTGAACAAGAAGCATTGCAGGCATTTGAAAATGGTGAAACTTCATATCCTGGAGGTTTAACACTTGGAGGTAGATCATTAGAGGAATATTTGTCAAATCCAAGAGGGATAACTGATCTAGTCACTAACCCCTTAATATGGATGCTCCGGCATGCTGACGTAGCGGCTACAGCCACTTATGATAATGAAGCTAATTTGAATGTGGAATACTTAGTTACGGACGAACTTAATTTAGACCCTCACGACAACGAGCTGTTTTATAATAGTATAGCAGTTCCTTTAGGTAAGATATGGGGCGACGGATTAAAACATTCTTTTCCTTCTACCAAGGCAGTATTTACAATTAAATATTGATTATGCAGTTTGTGATTTTAATAATGTATATATTTATGCTTTCATGCAATTCAAATGTTGAAAAGTTCTACAGGATGAATCATGTAGAAGATATCGACGTATTGCCGTTGATTCAGCCATATCGTCTTTGGTCGCCTATTTCAGGCAAGGTGGTATGGCATTTGGATTTTAAAGGCAAAGTAGAGCTCAAACCTGGATGGACAATTTCCCAAATGCAGGTATGTAAAATCAATGTAGTTAAGCTTGTAATATTTGGTCATTGTGTAAATGGTTATAATAGCATTAATGCTTCTTATTTTGTTATACTTCCTGAAGTAAATATAGAGAGGATATTTTCATCGCAAGAAGAATGGGCTGCATATCTGAAAGCAAAAGATATAGACCATGAAAAATTGTATGACGTTCTTGAGGTGTATAATAACTTTAAGAGGGATTATAGAAGTTTACCTTGGTATGACCAAGTGAAAAATACGAATAAATAAAAGTGATAAATCTGGTTTAGTTCTTTGATATTTTGAAGCGTTATAGATATACGGGCAAGGAAAGAGACGAGGAAACGGGACTATACTATCATGGGGCGCGGTATTATATACCCTGGCTGGCACGATGGAGCGCTGTGGATCCGTTGCAGGGTGAGATGCCGGAGTGGAGTTCGTATAACTATGGGTTCTGTAATCCGATAACGTGGACAGATAGTACAGGGATGAATCCTGAAAATTGGCACCCTCCAATGCAGAAGATGGGACCAGCAGAGTTGAGCTTCTCTAATGGTGTTCCTGAAATGCAACATAGTGGAGGAACATTAGATGGTATTGAAGTAGTTGATAAAGCTCAAAGTAGCGTATCCCCACTTTCTGAAGTTGCTATTGAGCGAATCAAAGCCGACGCGTATATGAATGTACATATAGATCCTGCAAATAGACAGACTGTGCTTATGATGCGAGAAGGGTGGAAAGATGGTGCAGATCAGAAAATAGCTCAGGAAGTAGAAAGGTTAACAGAGTTCGCATTAAAAGGACAAGCTGAAAATTTTCCAGAAACGGTGCTCTTGGCCAGCTATCAGCGACCTGAAATTGAATTTGTAGGAGAAGCTATTGAAATGATTAAAAATGACCCTGATTTCAAAAGATTTGAAAGTGAAGCATTAGAACAATTCAAAGGGGGCGCAACTGAATTTGAGGGGTCTGTGGAGCTAGGTGGCAAACATGGTTCTTTAATTGGATACTTTATAAATCCCTGGGATGCTAATAGAGAGCAAACAGGCGAAACGATTACGCACCCCCTGACATGGATGCTTAGGCACGCCGATATCAAAGCTACAACTACATCTGATAACGAAGGTAATTTAAATGTGCATTATTCTATTTCAGATAAACTTGATCTAATCTCTCATGATGCAGATCCTAAATACAACAGCAGGGCACGTTCCACGGGGATTACACGATAAAATGTACGCGAATGCGTACATTTTACGAAACGTTTTTTGGCCTTGTCTGATTGGTAAATGAATTCTTTTCAAACCTGTTTCCCGCGTTCCGCTTCTGGCGGGCATACTCCGGCTTCACGGGTTTGAGATTTATCCAGCAGACTTGTAAAGAACTCAGGGCTTATCATTTTCATTACGGACTACAATCATCATTACAGGTAATCCGCTGATTGACGCTCACCCGTCGCTTTCGGGCATCTGCTATCTGAATTGTAAACTTGTGTTTGTCGGGAATATTTCCACTTAGCACTTCGTTGGGTGTAAGTCCGCAGAGATTTTTCTGCGGCATGTTATTGTAATCTTTCAGGGCATTATCCAGAATTTTCACGAGTTCTTCCGTGTCTGACACAGGATTAGGAAACAAATACCTGTATTTCAGGATTTTATTTGCGGCTTCAGCCATACTGTTACTCTGGACAATATCCACCTGTGCGATCAATTTTCTCCAAAGAATTCCAGGTTTGTTTAACCATTTTGTTACGGCACCATTATTTTCAGCCCCACCGTCAGTGATGAGGGTTCCTTCACTGTTCATTAATCCAAACTGTTCCAATACCTGCTGTAATGTTTCTTTGGCGATTTCGCTGCTGTATTTAGTAGCGGCTTTACAGGCGAGTATAGCCCGACTGTAATTATCACGGATCAGATAGAGGTAGTGCTTTACTCCGTTGACAGTCTTGAACAGAGTGACGTCCATATGTAATACTTTCATTAGCCCT
>JBBCJI010000040.1:0-13180 GCA_037190845.1 Flavipsychrobacter sp.
TTACATTTTGAGGATCTGTAACAACACCGCCCCGCAGGGGCAGCATATACAGAACCCAACGCAGCGCGTTGGGCAGAAATCTGTCAACACACCAACTTCGCCCTGAAAGGGCAGCATATACTTAGAATGCAACAACCCTGCCCTCGCAAGGGAGACGATCAGTCAAAGAACGGTGTCATCCTGACGAAGGAAGGATCTCACGTAATATGGGACACTCATTTTGTGGGATCCTTCCTTCGTCAGGATGACATGGTGGACAGATTCATGCGCTACGTCATTTCCTAACGGGTTAAGCCACGCTTATAACTTGTCGAAATGACGTCGTTGACCTTTTGAGACACCCTCATCGGTATTCTTGTGTATGTATATGTCGTCCCAACGTGTTGTATTGGGTTGTGTGTATGCTGCCCTTTCAGGGTGGGATGATTTCGTTTGTGCGGGTTATTATGTTTTGCAGATGTGATCATGTGTTTTATGTTCACGGTTTATCAATCTCCGTTACTTACCCGCCTCTGCTCTCCAGCCGCACCACCGGCACAAGCATTTCCTCCAGCGAGATCCCACCGTGTTGGAAGGTATTTCGGTAATAGTTGGCGTAGTAGTTATAATTATTCGGATAACACAGAAATACATCACCCCGGGCAAAAATAAACGTAGAGCTTACATTCGGACGCGGCAATCCTGCTTCGCGCGGGTCGCGGAAGGCAAGTACGTCTTTGGCTTCGTATTGCAGGTTGCGGCCATGCTTGTAGCGCAGGTTGGTTGTCGTCTGCCGGTCGCCGATGCATTTACTGGGCGTCTTTACCTGCTGGGTACCATGGTCGGTCGTAATGATTACCTGTATACCTTTATCCGCAATTTTGCGCAGTGCGCGGTACAGCGGTGAGTGTTCAAACCAGCTTACGGTAAGCGAACGGTAAGATACTTCATCACCTGCGAGCTCTTTCATCACTTCCATTTCGGTACGGGCATGAGAAAGCATGTCCACGAAGTTGTACACAACAACCGTCAGGTCGTTGCCGAGGTAATTATGGATATTATCTTCGAGCTGCTTGCCGTGGTCATTATTGGTGATCTTCAGGTATTGCCATTTCAGATGGTCGAGCTTCAGGTTTTTCAACTGGTTGCCAAGGAATTTTTCTTCGTGCAGGTTCTTGCCGCCTTCCTCATCGTCATTTTTCCATTCTATCGGGAATTTTGCCTCGAGATCTATCGGCATCATACCGGCAAACAGCGCGTTCCGGCTGTATTGGGTGGCCGTAGGCAAAATACTGTAGAAGAGGTCTTCCTCCAGCATCCGGTATTCTTCCGTGATGATAGGCTGTAGTGCTTTCCACTGATCAAACCGCAAATTGTCTATGACGACCAGGAATGTCGGTTTCCCTTTTTCCAGATGCGGGGCTATCTTGCGTTTGAATAATTCATGTGAAAACAACGGGGTATCTCCTTTTCCTTTTACCCAGTTTGCATAATTTTTAGCAACGTATTTATAGAATTCCGTGTTGGCTTCCACCTTTTGTGTCTGAAGCACTTCCCGCATTTCATCGCTGTCGCTTTTCCCCATTTCTAATTCCCAGTACACCAGTTTCCGGTAAAGCTCTTTCCATTCTTCGTGATCAGGGTTGGAGCTGAGCGCCATAAAGAGATTACGGAAATCCTGCTGGTAAGCGATATTGGTTTTTTCGGCCACGAGGCGTCTGCCGTCGATGATCTTTTTGAGTGCCAGCAACACCTGGTTGGGGTTTACGGGTTTGATCAGGTAGTCGGTGATTTGTCCGCCGATGGCATCGTCCATGATGTCTTCGGCTTCATTTTTTGTGACCATCACCACCGGCACACCGGGATGTATTTCTTTGATACGCGCTAACGTTTCCAGCCCGGTCAGCCCCGGCATGCTTTCGTCAAGCAGCACTACGTCCATCTCTTTTTCTTTGAGCAGCTCCAGCGCGTCATGTCCGTTGCTGAGCGGCGTCACGTTATAACCTTTATTGGTCAGGAAGAGTATCTGTGATTTGAGGGAATCAATTTCATCATCCACCCAGAGTATATCGCCTTGTGTTGTGTTCATGCTGTTGTTTGTATGTCGTTAATAAAATGACTTTTTAAAGTTGATTAACGAAGGGTGTCTCCCTTCCATCGGGTTTTCCGCTGCAATCCGTGGCGAGGTTCTACTTCGTTCCTGCTAAATTAAAGGGTATTCGCCGTCCGCCTGTTGCTTTAACGCAAATTTGGCAACAATATTTTCCCCTGTTGTCTATTCTACCATGCCCATCTGCACTGCCTTTTTGACCAGTAAGGCAGTATTTGTGACCCCGAATTTCAATAACAGGGACGACCGGTAATTATCTACTGTGTTAGGGCTCAGGTGCAATGTTTCTATGATCTTCTGGGTCGTGTATCCGTCTGCAATGAGTTGCAGGATCTCTTTTTCACGGGGCAAAAGAGAAGGGAACCGGACATGCGTGCGACTTGTTTTCAGGTTTTTTTCTTCGATCTGCTGCTTCATGGAGGGTTCTAAGAACTCCCTGCCTGCATAAACGGTTTCGATCGCCTCAATCAAAGTTTTGCGGTCCGTACTTTTCAGCAGATACCCCAATGCGCCGTGATAAAGCATATTTCTTGCATAAAACGTGCTGTCGAAATTGGTCAACGTAAGGATACGGATCGTGGGGTATTTCTTTAGGATCAAAGGTGCGAGCTTATCTCCTGTTTTGTCCGGCAACTGAATATCCAACAGGAGCACATCCGGTGTTTGTGCTTCCAGCCCTTTAATCAGCGTTTCTCCATTTTCCCAGCTACCGGTGATCTCTACACGCGGATAATCCGCCAGCATTGTTCTGATACCATTAATAACAACTTCGTGGTCATCAGCGATGGCTATCCGGATGCTCATAAGAAAGAGTATCTTTAAAGTTACGAAAATTTATTGATATCTGGACAGTCGTACCGGTTTCTATGGAGGAATCTACCGACAGATCTCCATGCAACATCTGCACCCTTGACTGTATGTTCCGCAGTCCGATACCGGATCTGGAAGCCAGCGGGTCAAATCCCCGGCCATTATCCCGGATCAGGATCTCCAACAGATCGGTATTGATAGTAGTAAGTCGTACCATTGCATTAGTGGCATGTGCGTGTTTCAGGATATTGAGTATCAGTTCCTGGATGATCCGGTATACGGGTAGCCTGACTGCTTCGGGTATGTGGTCCGGGTTTCCACGGATGTCCAGTCGCAGATAAAGACTGTTGTTTCCATTTATTTTTTCGCAGTATAGTTGCAGCGCTTCTGTTAGTCCGTGCTTTTCGAGGATGTCGGGCATCAGGTTGTGTGCCGTTTTTCGTATTTCACCTCCCGTTTCATCAATGATGTCGGTAATGTTGGCAAATTTTTTGAGTATTTCTTTTTTTTCTGAGGCAGGCAGTACCGGCGTACAATGTTCTTCAAGGCTGCTGAAGTTCATTTTTACGGCAGCCAGCAACCCTCCGATACCGTCGTGCAGTTCGCGGGCAATTCTGGTCCGTTCTTTTTCCTCACCCTCCATGACCGATTTCAGATGTATGATCTGCTGCGCCTGTTTCATTCCGCGAATCTGCTGTTCCTGTATGGATTGTTTATGACGATTATTGCGGTACAGCACAAACAGGAACAATGAGGTGGATGTGAGCAACAGAAGACCGAGCGAACTGATCCATATCCATGTGTTCTGCTGATACAGTTTTCTTTTCTGGTTATTGATGAAAAGCTGATTCTGTACAATTTCTTTGTCTTTCTGTGCGGTTCGGTATTTTACTTCTATCTGGCTGACGGTTTCAACTTTTGTTTTGTTAAGCAGACTATCGTTGAGTGTGTAGGCAATATTCATGTTTTCAAATGCCTGTGTATGATCCCCCGTTTTCGCGTACAGCCATGCCAGTTGCCTGTGCGTTTCCAGCATGCAGTCGAGCGACTGTGCTTCATTCGCTTTGGCAAGTGCAGCATGCAGGCTCGCTCCGGCGCGCTTGTAATCTCCCTGTAAAAAATATACGTGTCCCAGCATGTTCAGTGTCCTGGCTGTATACGAGGGGTGCAGTACGCCCCGGATTCCGGCAGCTTCTTCCAGATAGGGGATCGCCTGCTCATAGTGTTTCCTGCTAATCTGCTGATCTGCCATACCTCGTAGCGCTACATGCTCTTCCTGGTAGTGACGGTACTTTTGTGCCAGAGCAAGCGCCTTTTTATAATAATCCCATGAATTTTTCGGATCTCCGGTATGTTTATACATGAGGCCCTTATTGTTGTAAATGCTGGGAAGCAGTATGTAGTGTTGTATGCGTTTGGCAATCGCTTCCGCCCTGTCCAGATAATACAGTACCCGGTCGTATTCCTTCATGTAAAGCAGGGATGTGGCGATATTGTTGTATATGCGGACGAGTTGATCCGCTACACGTGTATCGTTGTTTGCGTGTGGCTCCGCAAGCTTTGCTGCCCTGAAACAATAAAATGCTGCTTCTTTATAATTACCCTGCATCAGGTACATATTTCCGACATTATTCAGTACACGGCAGATGTTGGAGTGTGGAAACTGCCCTTTTATACCATAACTGAGCGCCATGTAATAATTGTTCCTGGATTGCGTGTAATCTCCTTTATTACTATATACGGCGCCCAGTCCGAAATACCCCAGAAAGATGAGCTGATTGTTTTCTGTTGATCTTCCCCGCTCAATCAGGTGCCTCAGTATGGTGACTCCACTGTCCAGATTGATTTTTGCTGCCCGTATTGCATCAAGGTATCCAAAGCTGTCACGCTCCATGACTATACCTGATTGTGCAGGGGATTCCTGTGCTGCTGAACATAACAGCAACATACATGTCAACAATCTAAATGTGCTTATAATGATGGAAAATTGTTTCATGCTTATATGCAAGATATACAGATTTCGACTACAATAGAACAATGTTTATCCCATTTTGTGTTGTATAACCATTGAATAGAAATATATTTTTTTAAATATGGCTACTTTACCCCAATGCCAGGCTCATGCAACCAGTTACTTTTGAAATGATAAAACATCTTCTAAGAGCCTGTTTAAAAATGGTTGGTAAAAAAGTATTACTGAGTAACACCCCTCTCTGTCCCCCCTCAGCCTGCCTGCGCTATGGCTTCGGCGCGCAAAGGGAGACGATCAGTTCGTTCTTTCATGGAACTATGAGCATGGAACGGCGCAACTCCCCCTTTGAAGGGGGCAAGGGGGATGTTTCCACTATTACAGATGATGACCTTAAATAATTTTAGACAGCTTCTGAGGGTTATTATTTGTTCATTTAAAATAAATAAATATGAATAAGGGTTTATTCCATTTCCTGTTTTTTTCAATAATATTATCTGCTGCGCTGGCTGACGGTCAGGTCATGGATTCGTCTGCGCAGTGGACAAGGATGGGGGGAAGTACCGGTACCCTGGCTACCGCCAGCACAACCGGTATAGGCCAGTTTACGGCAACGAACATACCCGGGGCGCGAAGATATTCGGCGACGTGGACGGATACGGCAGGAAACTTCTGGTTATTTGGCGGATACTATAACGTTGTCGGTAACAATTACAATGATCTCTGGAAATATGATTTTAATGCCGGGCAGTGGGCATGGATGCATGGATCCACAGGGTATAATGGCAGTGCTAATTATGGAGGTGCTGCTCCGGGAACTTCAACATCGTCTACCACTCCCGGCGCCAGGTATGGAAGCGCATGCTGGACAGATGCGGAAGGTAATCTCTGGTTGTTTGGCGGACAGATCAGTGCATCTGCTTTTATGAATGATTTGTGGAAGTATAATACCACTACCAATCAGTGGACATGGATCAGTGGTAACAATACATCGGGTATAATTCCGGGAAACTATGGGACGAAAAATACGGCAGCAGCATCCAATCACCCCGGCGGAAGAGGGGGAGCCCCGGCATCATGGGTAGATAATGCAGGGGATTTCTGGATATTCGGAGGGGCTGGTCATGCCAGCCTTGCAGCTCCTTCGGGTAATCTGAACGATCTCTGGAAATATGACCCTGCCACAGGCTGGTGGACCTGGGTAAGTGGTTCGGATCAGGTCAATGTAACCGGCGATTATGGTACACAGGGAACAGCTGCGGCGTCGAATATTCCGGGAGGCAGACAGTCCCTGGTCAGCTGGAAGGATGATGCAGGAAATTTCTGGTTGTTTGGCGGTTACGGAAGCGGGAAAAATCCCGGATTGGACAGATTAAATGATATATGGAAGTTTAATCCATCTTCCGGTATGTGGACGTGGATAAAGGGTGAGGATGTGATTAATGCCCCGGGACATTATGGTGTCAGAGGTGTGTCTGATCCTGCAAATACACCCGGTGCACGTTATGCTGTGGCAAAATGGGTTGATAAGGCCGGTAATCTCTGGGTGTTTGGCGGAACTGCAATTGTTTCGGCTGGCGTTTCCGGAAATGTAAATGATCTATGGAAATATGATCCTGTTACCAATAACTGGACATGGATGAAAGGACCTGCAGCCATTAGTACTTTTGGCGTCTATGGCCCGATCGGTGTTACGGCACCGGCATATGCCCCCGGTGCACGAACAAATCCTTCAGCCTGGGTAGATAAAACGGGTGACTTTTGGATGTTTGGTGGGGGTGGTTTTGCAACGAGTGGCAGTGCCAATGCCCTGAATGATTTCTGGCGACTGGCTCCTGTCCCACCTGTAGTCCCACTTCCGTTTACTACCGCAAAAAATGAAGTATGTATGGGTGAAACAGGTATTGTGTATACGATTCCTGCCGTGAATGGTGCGGCCACCTACGAATGGGTATACAGTGGAGTGGGTGTTACTTTTCCCGGAGGTGCGGTCACTACTGCCCCGTCCAATACGCTGGACTTTTCGGGATCGGCTATTGATGGTATATTAAGTGTACGTGCCGTAAACGGTGCAGGACAGGGTCCGTATAGGGATACGGCTATTAGCATTATTCCACTACCTGTGGTGACGGTTTCACATACAGGCCCACAAACAGTCTGTACAGGCGATAGTCTCAGGTTGACAGCAACGGGCAGCAGTGGCGTGGTTTATGAATGGAAAAACGGAACGGCAAGCGTAGGTGTGGGTCCGGTATATCAGGCTTATGCAACCGGCAGCTATACGGTAACCGTTACAGATCCGCTTACAAACTGTTCCGCGGTTTCTACTCCGTCTACAGACGTAACAGTATATACAATGCCGGCAGTTTCCATATCCCCGTTGGGAACATCATCACTCTGTTCCGGAGATTCCCTCCAGCTTTCCCTGACGGGCAGCGGGAGTATGAATATTCAGTGGAAAAATGACAACAATAACGCAGGTGCCGGAAATACAACTCATTTTGTGTACACGGCAGGAACTTATAAAGCCATACTTACCGATCCGGTAACAGGATGTATGGATAGTACACAAGCGGTGTCTGTAGTAATACACAACCGGCCTGTAGTATCTTTGTCTCCCGGTGATACAGCTTTTTGTACCGGAGGATCGGTAACCCTCTCTGTACAAACATCGGATACGGGACTAGTATATGCATGGAGTAACTCAGGGGTGATCATTCCGCAGGCAACAGCAGACTTTCTTGAGATCTCAGTCCCGGGAGTTTATACAGTTATCGCTGACAGAGCCACAACAAATAACTGCCCGGATACTACAGATCCCGTTACCATTACCGTGTACCCGCTGCCGGTCGTAACCATAACATGGGAAGACCCGCAACTGCATGCTACTCCCGGATATGCCTCCTATCAGTGGTATAATGGCAGCCAGCCGATACCCGGGGCAACGGATGCAGCATTCCACCCTTCGACAGACGGGTCATATTCGGTAGTGGTAACGGATGACAATGATTGTAGTAACATGTCTTCAGTATATGATGCGACCGTGGGTGTACATGAGGTTATCAATACAGGAAATTCGGAGGTTGTTATTTATCCCAACCCGGTAACCCAAACTGTTTACATAAACGCCACCGCTCCTGTAAATATAGCCCTGACAAGTATGGATGGCCGGCTGTTGCAATGCCATTATGATGATAGTAGTTACCGGCTAAATATACAGGATTATCCCGACGGGTTTTATTTGTTGCGTATCACAGATGCTGCTACGGGTCTGCCGCTTAGGAACGAAAAAATAAGAAAACAGAAGTGACACTCCGGAAGAATGTGATTATCGTAATACTACTTATAAATCCATCAGGTAATTATGAAACAAATAATAACGATTGTCTTCTGGCTGCATGCTACAACCGGATATCTGCACGCGCAAAAGGAAAATAATAACTGGGCGTTCGGGTTTCATGCAGGTTTGGATTTTAACAGCGGCTCGCCTGTAGCGGTTCGGACAAATATAGGATCCGGCGGCAATTTTAACTATGAAGGCTGCGCAACGATCAGCGACAGATATACCGGGCAATTGTTGTTTTACAGCCAGGGAGGCGCTGTTTGGGACCGCAACCATAATATCATGCCCAATGGGCACAACCTGTCAACCGACCCCAGTGTCTGGAGTAGTTCCCAATCAGCCTTGATTGTTCCCATACTTAATACACCGGATCAATACTACCTGTTCTCGCTGGGACAGACGGCAACAAGTACTGCACACGGCCTGCTGCCCAATTCTGCCATGTTATCTTATTCTGTTATTGACATGAAGCTGAATGGAGGTCTGGGTGATGTAGTGCCGGGGCGGAAGAATATTCATATGGATTCTGTCCTTTCCGAACAAATGATTGCGGTTGCCGGAAACAATTGTAATATCTGGTTGCTGGTACATAATAAGTCCAATGTGTTCAAAGCCTATGAGATCACTACCAATGGCACAATACATCCCCCGGTATTATCTGCGGTGGGAGCAGGACATCCGGCGGGAAATAATCCCGGTGAGGCAGCAACACAAATGAAAGTTGCTCCGAACGGAAGAAAGCTGTCGGCGGCTTACCGCTATCATAACCGGCCGGGCTTTTATGCCGCAGAGCTGTACGACTTTGATCCCGCCACCGGTGTCGTTTCTAATCCTCTTGGCCTGCAATTCCTGAATACCAACAGGAGTATCTACGGGACGTGCTTTTCTCCGGATAATTCGAAAGTGTATTTTCAAGAAGCAGGAGCAGGTGTACGCATCTACCAGTTTGATCTGAATGCAGGAACACCCGCGGCGATACAGGCGTCACAAACAGTGGTAGGTACAAATAATAACCTCGGAGGAGATATGCAGTTAGGGCCGGATGGGAAAGTGTATGCAGCAAGTGTTGCTGCAGGATCCAGTGGTTTTTTGATAAGAGGGTTTTTACATTCCATTGATGCACCCAATCAGGCCGGTGTGGCTTGCCTGTATCAGTCAACACCTGTTGTGCTCATACCTCCGGATTCATCATCGTATGGACTTCCCAACAGGGTCGTATATCCGAAACAGGATACCGTTACGTATATAAATCACATATGCGAACCAATGGATAGTGTCCGCATAAGTGTTCCTCAGGGATTCTTTTTCCATGAATGGTATAATGGACGTACAGACAGTAGTCAGGTTGTCCGTCAGCAAGGAGTTTATTGGGTACGGTCTGTCAATTCCTGCATGGTACGCATAGATACATTTGTGATTATTCCCAGTCCGCAGCAAATAGATATAGGGCCGGATATAATAGGATGTGAGGGGGATGTAATATCCTTACAGGTGCCGGTGACACTTGCCGGCGCTTCGTATCGTTGGAGTACAGGTGAAACAACGTCTGTTATACAGGTTAATAGTTCCGGTATTTACTCGCTTCGGGTCGATATTCTGGGTTGCGCTGTTACGGATACAGTAGAGGTGATCCTGCGTCCCGCTCCGGTTGCCGATTTGGGTAAGGATACAGGCATTTGCCACACGGATACTCCTTTCGTACTTAAGAATGCGGATTTATATGCAGGTGCTCAATATTTATGGAGCAACGGACTTTCGGAAGATCAAATGAAAGTTGTCCGTACCGGTACTTACTGGCTGAGATTGTCGGAGAATGGTTGTGAGGATAGCGATACGGTCGTGATCCGGGTGATTACCACTCCCGTTGTACATATCGGCAATGACAGCATCATCTGTGAGCAGTTCCCGTTACGTATCGGTGCAAGGGTGCCGGAGGCTTTGTATACATGGAATACAGGGCAAGTAACATCACACATCGATGTTGCTGCTACGGGTCACTATATTTTGGAAGTGAATCTCGGAGGATGTATCGTGCATGATACGGTACAGATTACTGCAATGCCGGCTCCGGAAATAGATCTGGGCGGCGATCGTGACATCTGCCCGGAACAAACGGTCGTACTCGATGGAGGCTACGGTACAAACAGTAAGTATCGTTGGAATACAGGAGATACCACATCATCCGTTGCTGCCACGGCGGCAGGATTCTATCAGGTATATGTCACGACAGAACATCATTGCATGGGGACAGACAGTGTCATGCTTTCCTTTTATCCGAAACCAGTTGTTCATCTGGGGGCCGATACTACTGTTTGTGAAGAAACTCCATTGATGATCGGAACCTTCCGTCTTAATACAGATTCCGTGGTATGGTCTGACGGCAGCGTGGGGAATTCGTTGTCCGTCAGGTATGGCGGCCGCTACATTGCAACCGGAATCAATAAATGCGGTGCCCGGTCAGATACGATTGATGTGAAGCAGATGTTCTGTGATATCTGGGCGCCAAATGTCTTTACGCCAAATGGCGACGGAAGAAATGATGTGTTCCGGGCGTTGGGTAATATCGGACGTCTTGAAGGATTTGGGCTGAGTATATACAACCGGTGGGGACAGTTGGTTTTCCATACTAAGGATAAACTGCAGGGATGGGACGGTTATTACAACGGCAGCCCGGCCTTGATGGGAACGTATGTATATATGCTGGAGTATACAATCGGTAATAAGCCTTATCTGCAAAAGGGAAACTTCCACCTGTTGAGATAATTCGTCTGTTTGTTTTGTTTGAAATAAGTAATCGTGTTTAATGATAAATAATGAAAAAAATCCCCTGTTATATCAGCTTGTTGACTGCATCGTTTTTGAATGCCGGTATTGTGAACGGACAAAGTCCGGCCTGGGTATCCCTGGTAACGGAATCTGTAAAACTGTCTGCGGAAAAAGCGTTCTGTATTTATGTGTCGGATATCAATAATGACCATTATCCCGACCTGGTAACCATAGAGGGAGCATGGGGCGTAAGCGCCCGGAATAATCTGAGGGTGTATATGAACGTTGCCGATCCGGCTGCTGCTGATCCTTCAGTCCGCATCTTTGTGGATGTTACCGATTCTTCGGGTGTAAATACAAAACCCGCAAGCGCTGATCCTTCCCGCGGAAATCTTGTCGTGGCGCTTGCGGACATTAACAATGATGGTTATGTAGATATGGTACGTGGTAATTATTATCACCGGCTGGCAGGTTTCAATGATCAGGGTGATCGTTGTGAGGTGTTGCTGGGAGACGGCCAGGGGCATTTTACCCTGGTGCCGGATAACGGACTGCATGCATTGGGATTACTGAACACAATCGGTTTCAGCTTCCTCGATTATGATAAAGATGGTAACATTGATTTGTTCATTGCTACCTGGTTCAAAGATTACGATGCCAATGTATGGAGTCCAGGCTACCTGATGCGGGGGAATGGTGACGGTACGTTCTCCAATGTTTCTGCGCAGGCGGGCATTACCAAATCCGAACCCATGTATGGTTCTACGGCAGTAGACTGGAATAATGACGGATGGCCTGATATTCTGACAGCCCCTTATTGCCGTACACGCGGACAGCTACTGAAGAACAACGGAAATGGTACGTTTACCGATGTCGCTGTACAGGCTAATTATAATGCCAAGTACATGCAGGGGTATGGAGGACGGGATCTGTGTATGTGGAGCGTAGTGCCGGAAGACTATGACAATGACGGTGATATGGATCTGTTTTTGACACTGGTACATGGAGGTGCTGCAGTGAGTGAAGGGCGTTCTGCTATCGCAGTGAACAGTGGCGCAGCCGGCAATTATGCCCTCGCGACAGATCGTTCGCTGGTAACGCGCAAAGCCCCGCAATCATCGCATATGGGCGACTATGATGCCGCCTGGTTTGATATAGACAATGACGGATTAATGGATCTGGTGATGGCCCAGGGTACTTATGAGACGACCACAGACAGGTTGTACGTATTTCAACAAAAACCAGATCATAAACTGGAGGATATTACTGGTAGTCTTGGACTGATGGGCAATGAAATGCGTGATCTGCATTTTGCAAAGGTGCTGGATTATGATCTTGACGGTGATGATGATATTGTCTTCTGTCGAAATGGTCAGCCGCGCAGTCTGCATGTAATCGAAAATCGTATCGGACAAGATAACAATTGGACAGGCATTCAGCTACAGGCGCCGCAGGGAGTAAACAAAAGCTGTGTGGGTGCGCGTATCCATGTCTGGTCGGGTGGCGCGAAGCGCATGCGTGAAGTGTATGCCGGTCGTGGCAATGCTTCGGGCCAGCAGCCCTTCGCATTGCTGTTTGGATTAGGTAACAGCAGTACGATTGATTCCATAACCGTGTCCTGGCCTGATGCGGCAGGTACGGTGACAACCGTGAAAAACCCTCCCGCTAACCGGTACCTGGAGATTACGGCCACGGGTCTGTCTGTTCGTAATGAAATTGCTCCGGCGGAAGAAACTGGTTTAAAACTTTATCCCAACCCGGCTAAAGATTTTATTCTGGTACAACTTGGCAAAAATACCCCTCCTGAACGCGCCGAATTGTATGACATGATCGGTCGGAAAATAAAACAGTTGCATATAGCTACCGGCCAGCTTGTCAATTACTGTTCTGTGGAAGGCCTTCCTGCAGGACAATATATCATAAAAATAACTGCAGAAACAGGTAAGATTTTTACGCGTGCTTTTGTGAAACAATAGCCGGAATAGTGGCAAAGAATCCGCTTTGTTTACTTAATAACCTGAGTTCGGGATAAAAGTACACCCCTCTCTATCTCCCCTCGAAAGCAGGGTTGTTGCATTCTAAGTATATGCTGCCCTTTCAGGGCGAAGTTGGTGTGTTGACAGATTTCTGCCCAACGCGCTGCGTTGGGTTCTGTATATGCTGCCCCTGCGGGGCGGTGTTGTTACAGATCCTCAAAATGTAA
>JBBCJI010000041.1:0-20824 GCA_037190845.1 Flavipsychrobacter sp.
TAATGTGGGACACTCATTGTGTGGGATCCTTCGTTTCACGCTCAGGATGACATCGTAATTGTTGCATGGCATCGGCTCTGATGAATACCAGACAATAAATGGCAGCTTGGCATAGTTTCTCACTTTGATATAATTCAGTTGTCCCAACTGAGTATATAGATGCCCTTTGAAGGGGGCAAGTGGGATGTTTGCAAACCACTTAGACTGCTTCATTTTTATTATCTCCGGATTACAATTTCCACTCTCCGGTTCAGATCCCGGCTGGCTTCCGTATCGTTGTCTGCTGCAGGATTTACCTCTCCCCATCCGCGTGGCAATACCACGGCAGGATTAAATCCCATACTGATGATCTCCGTTGCAACCGTCTGGGCGCGCAGATGGGAAACCTGCTCATTCACGAGTGGCGTACCTGTATTATCTGTATAGCCGTTTACCTGTATCAGCAGGTCATCGCCGGGCAGCCAGTCACGGAGCGTCTGCTGCAGGAGCAGCCGTAATGAATCGGATAATGTGGTTTGATTTATTTTGAAATATACCGTCAGTGCCAGCGAATCGTTTACCGGTTCCTGATAATCTTCGGGCAAAAGTGCAGCGTGATAAACAGCGGGTTGGGCCAGGTGTTGCTCCGTATAATGCAGGGTGTCGGAAATACTCTTGTATCCGAAGCGGTGTACGGAGATGAGATAGGTTGTGTTTACCGGCATAATGATCATAAAGCTCCCGTCTCCCCGGTTGGAGGTGTAATGATACAGCTCATTGCCATGGAGGTCATGAATGAAAATGCTGGCATAATTCAGGGCATGCTTTGAAAAGCTGTCGTATACGCTTCCGTTGACAAAGGTGATCACTTCCGGTTGTAATGCCTGTGGCCAGTCCATTTCATACAGATCATAATTCCCTTCGAGGTTGTTCCTGTTCGATGAGAAAAAAGCTTTTTTTCCATCTGCGCTCAGTGTAACAGATGCTTCGCCGGAAGTGCTGTTGACAGGATATCCGAGGTTGTACGCGGCTGTCCATGAGGTATCGTTGGAGCGTTTGCTGATGAACAGGTCATTGTCTCCCATGCCCGGATGGCCGTCTGAGGCAAAGAGCAACGTTTTATTATCAGCGTGGAGAAAAGGAGCGGTTTCATTGCCAGGGGTATTGATCTCCGGACCCAGATTGCGCGGCGCCTGCCAGAGGCCGCCTTCAAAGCGCGACATCCAGATATCTGTGCCGCCGTAGCCGCCTTCGCGGTCACTGGCAAAGTATAGCTCCCGGTTATCGGGTGAGAGGCAGGGCATACCTTCGTATCCCGGTGTATTGATCGTTGCTCCGAAGCTTTGCGGCACAGACCAGATGCTGTCAGCCGTATAAGCCATGTACAGGTCGCAGCTTCCGTTGCCCCAGCCCGTGATGCTGCGATTGTCGCAGCGCATGAAGAACAGGTAGTGCTTGTCGGCTGAGATCATTTGTGCGGCTTCCTGTCCGGAAGTATTGACCGGGTAAGGAAAGGGCTTTCCGGAAAACCACCCGCCGCAGCTATCCCGGCGGCTGTAATATAGATCATCGTCTATACCGTTGGTCCGGCGGGTGTAGAATAAGGTATTCCCGTCTGCGGAAATCAGAGGGAACATCTCGCTATAAGGCGTATTTACACGGATGCCCATATTTACTGCCTCCTCCTTCCCGGTCTTTGCTGTTGCACTGCGGACGAATTCGATCTGTTTTTTAAGCTGCTGCCATTCGTTGCTGTGATTACCATACTTATGGCTTACATACTGGGCTTTGTTTAATTGCCCGTCGCGTAAAAGAGCGGTAGCGAGCAGCCGGGCATAAGCGCTGTGCCCGCCGCGGCAGTTATAGGAAGCCTGCTGGTACACTTCTGCCGCTTCGCGGAAGCGGTGCGACCGGAAATACCAGTCGCCCAGGGAGGTATAGGCATCTTCGTACTGCGGATATGCTTTAATGGCGCGGTGCATTATCGCAAAGGCTTTGTCCGGCTTATTCTGGGCACGGTACTTCAGCGCCTTTTCATACAAACGCTGTGCATGGACGGGCGGCTGGGCTGCAGCCTGACACACATAAACCGTAAACCAGCAAAGAAGTAAGATGTTTCTTAAAACGATCATGCCGGGTCAAAAATAATATAACCCGGCAGATTTTAATGGTTTGCAACGGGTAATGTATGTTTCCGCTCGTTTAGCTCCGCTTTTGCCAACTGCAGAATATGGTTAAAAGATAATTGCCGGATCAGCACGGCGATTATCAATATGGTAAAGATAGCAGCGCCTAACCATAAATTACGGTCAGGGCTGCCGCTGCCGGAAGTTCCGGTTATAAATCCTATCATTACAGGACCTATTATAAACTCACCAACACTGACGGCTTTTTTGTAACAGTCAAACTTCAGGTCAGCCATTTTTTTGACCAGGATTACTTCGTAGATGAAAAGCGCTATCCAGCTTATAATCAGCAGGTCATTACTACCGAATATATGACGATATCCATTTGCATCGGTCCACACAATTCCCTTCAATAACAGATACCCCAAAGGGATTAATACCAGAAGGTATTTTGGAGAAACCAGTATTTGCCGGACACTGCGCCAGAACAAACGACGGTATCTGCTTTCCAACTGCTTTTCAAAAGCTTTAACCACGGGGCGAAATCCCGATACCCCGAAGCTATGATGCGCTTTCCCCATTGCTTCATCAAGCATCATGTGCGGATTTGCGATGATCAGCTCTTCTACTTTACAGGCGAAATGATCCAGGATTTCTTCCACTACAATATCATCATTGAATCCCCGTTTGCGAATGAACATCCGGAGCTGGTCAAGCTGCTTTTCGTTCAATGTATATTTATCCATATGAAGGTTTTTTATTCAGGATCAGGTGTACGGAATCCAGTGCTTCTTTTATGGCTGCAATTCTTTTGTTTCCTTCCTTTTTACCCTTTTGCGACAAGGCATAGTACTTCCGTGTCCGGCCATTCACCGATTCGGTGGTCGTTTCGAGCAATCCTTCTTCCACCAGCTTGTGCAGTGCCGGGTATAGCGCAGCTTCAGTAATATTCATCCGGTTACCGCTTAATTCCCGTACAGCACGTGTCATTTCATAGCCATACATACGTCCGTGTTCTTCCACGAGCTTAAGGATAATGGCGTTCAGACTGCCTTTAATTACAGGGTTGGGTTTCATGCCTAACAAAATTAGGCATTATTCCTGACAAAAAAAATAACCCGGCAAAACCGGGCTTTTTTTACTGAAAGATCGTATCGTATTCAGGAAACGAGTGTACCTACTTTTTTGCCACTCACCACCGAAAGCAGGTTGCCGGGTGTATTCATATCGAATACGATAATGGGCAGATTATTTTCCTGGCAGAGTGTGAATGCAGTCATGTCCATCACTTTAAGATCCTGGCTGATGACCTCGTTGAATTGTAGCTTTTCGAACCGTACCGCCGTCGGGTCTTTTTCCGGATCGGCGCTGTAAATGCCGTCTACACGGGTTCCTTTCAGGATTACATCTGCATTGATCTCAATGGCGCGGAGCGATCCTGCAGTATCCGTAGTGAAATAGGGATTCCCGGTACCTGCTCCGAAGATCACTACCCGCCCTTTTTCGAGGTGGCGGATCGCACGGCGGCGTATATACGGTTCCGCCACCTGCTCCATTTTAATGGCGCTTTGCAGGCGGGTTTTCATACCTGCCTTTTCCAGCGCCGCCTGCAGGGCCATCCCGTTGATCACGGTGGCCAGCATGCCCATATAATCGCCCTGTGCCCGTTCTATGCCTGTTTCTGCCTCATTCATGCCACGGTAAATGTTACCGCCTCCGATCACGATCGCCACCTGTACGCCCAGATTTGTTATTTCTTTGATGTCGTTGGCGTATTGTTCCAGCATCTGCGGGGCAATACCGAAATTACGGTCGCCCATCAGGGATTCTCCGGAAAGCTTAAGCAGAATGCGATTGTATTTAGGCAGCATTTTTTCTTTTGATTTATTTTAAGATGAATGATAATCAGGCGTACGCCCGGCTAAAGATAATAGAATAGTTCAGCATTCCTGTCAGGGTAAAAAAGGCATTTTGACGACCTGTGTTTTTACCGGCTTGTCGCGTATTACGACAAACACCTCACTGCCTTCTGCGGCATGTTCTTTTGATACATAAGCCATCCCGATTGCCTTGCCCAGGCTGGGGGATTGTGTGCCGCTGGTGATATGGCCGATTTCATTTCCGCCGGCATCCTGTATTTTATAGCCGTTGCGGGGAATGCCTTTATCGATCAGCTCCAGGCCCACCAGTTTACGTTTTACGCCTTCGGCTTTTTGCTGTTCGAAGATATGTCTGGACGTAAAATCTTTGGTGAACTTGGTAATCCAGCCCAGGCCTGCTTCCAGCGGGGAAGTTGTATCGTCTATATCATTGCCGTAGAGACAAAATCCTTTTTCAAGACGCAGGGTATCGCGGGCAGCAAGACCGATCGGCTTCATGCCCTGCGGACCGCCGACGCGGAACAATTCGTTCCAGATCTTTTCTGCATTTCCGTCTTTGTCTTCAAAATATATTTCCACACCGCCTGCCCCGGTATAACCGGTGGCGCTGATGAGTACATTTTCCACCCCGGCCAGCGTACCTTTTATGAAGGTGTAATATTTCAGATTAGTGATGTCGGTATCGGTAAGCTGCTGCACATATTGTACGGCTTTGGGACCTTGTATGGCCAGCAGCGCGGTTCTTTCGGAGATATTTTCCATCTCCACGCCTTCCGTATTAAAGGTGCTGATCCAGTTCCAGTCTTTTTCGATATTGGAAGCATTCACCACCAGCAGGTAGGTCTTGTTTTCTTCGATACAATAGACGAGCAGGTCGTCCACGATACCGCCGTGATCGTTCGGCAGGCAGGAATACTGGGCTTTTCCTGCGGTAAGCTTCGATGCATCGTTGGTAGTGACGCGCTGGATCAGGTCGAGCGCCTTATCGCCTTTCAGGATAAATTCTCCCATATGGCTGACGTCGAATACACCGGCATTGCTGCGTACCGTCTGGTGTTCTTCGTTGATGCTGGTGTAGACGATCGGCATGTTATAGCCGGCAAATTCCGCCATTTTGGCGCCGAGGGCTATGTGGATCTGTGTAAAAGGCGTGTTTTTCATTTATCGGGGTAAGTTGATTTTTCTGTCGGGTGTGAGCTGTGCCATGTTTGTTAGAGATCATTACCGGTTGTGAGGTAATGGCAGGCAGGCGCGGCAAATTTCATTTAAAAATGATAGAATATGAAACCGGGGGCAAAAATACGCGTGTGGCGGGACTTTTTCAAATAATGGTTTATATGGGTGGTGGGTATATGACTGCCTGCTGCGATACAGGCGTGCCTGAAAACCGGAAGCCGGCGGCACAGAGTAGCTCTGGCGCCGGCCGGCGATTCTGATAAGGGGGAGCGGGTGTTGTCTGTTTTGATACAGAGCCAATATCCTGATTTATGGTATATACCCCCAGATGTCCTGATAACCCACCATACCCATTGCTCCCAGGCCGAGACCAAAATATCCTGCATTCCCAATCGAAAAACCAATACCTCCTGCCCTTTCAACTTCTCCTACATTGGGCAGTGATTCCCAACGGTCCGACTCCGGAGAGTACCGGAATGCTGCGTTGTTCCCTATATAGCTTATGTGGCGTGTGTTATCGTACCCTAAGCCAACATACCCCTTTCCGTTAAGGCTAAAGCTTGCGTTTTGACAAGTGTAGGCATAGTCCGGAATACCATTTCTTATTTTCCAGCTATTGGTTGCCGGATGATACACATAGAGATCCTTCAATGGCTCATCACCGGCTTTACCACCACCGATGTAAGCTTTGCCATTCACTACAAAGACATACGCAGCACTCCGTTTTTGGGGTATCGGGCTAATGGCAGACCATGTATTATTGGCCGGGTTATAGCTATAGAAATCACCAAACACCTCCCTGTCGTTTGTTCCGGATCCGATATATCCCTTATTGTCAATAGCAAAACCAACGGCATTTCTACGTTCTTCTCCTATAAAGTCAGCTTTTTGCTCCCAAGTGTCTGTTTGCGGATCGTACGCCCAAAAATCCCGCCGGAGCTGACGGTTCTTGTCAATGCCGGTTCCTACGTATCCTTTATTTCCTATGGCGAATGCTACAGGATGAGTGCGCTTTCCTCCGGGAAAGCTTGCCCTTTGTATCCAGGAGTTATATTTTGGGTCATATTCCCATAAGGTGTTGGTTCCGTATTCGTCAAAAGGAGCGCCAGTATAGCCACATGCTACATATACTTTGTCATTGATCACAAAAACAGCAGCCCCCTCACGCGCTTCACCATTTTCCCTACTATCATTTTCGCTCCTGGAAGCGAAATTTGCCTGCGGGGTCCATACGTTACGTTGTAATGAAGGCATGGAAGGCAGCAGTGTCAGCATATCCCTGCTTTCCGTTGGTTTGAAGCGTTTGCCCGACCATACCTGAATAGGGCCGTTGGTGGCATTTTCAGGAATCCTGTACACGGGACCTATATAGCGATAGTCAAATGAATCATAAGCTACCGGGCTCTGCCATTCTGATGTACCTGCAAATTTTACCCTTATATCGTTTTTGGGGGTATTGTAATACGACCCTGTAAATGTAATTGTCTGACCTCTTCTGACTTTATCCGGCCAAAAGGTGGTCGGTGGTACATAGTTAGGATCATTATCATACCTCCCGTCGTTATATGCAAAGGGACTGTTCAAATGACCTGCATAGGTCGTATCATCTATCGTTATGTAGGCTTCTAATTGGTACTTATAATAATGTTCAAGTTCTGGCACGATAACAGATAATTCAGTAGGCGTCATACCGATAGGGCTAACTACGGTATATGACAGATCGGGATTGGTAAAATACACCTTTACATCTGTTACATTTTCTGTAATAAAACTGCCGTAGAGCACGAGCGTATCACGGTATGTCCCCTCTTTAGGGTATAGATCTGACAAAGACAATTCCCTTCGCTCTTCATACCACGGTTGCGAGACATTTATTTCCTGCTCTTTCTTTTTACAGGAACACAACAGACAACTTATGGTTGCTATAAACAGGCTCAATCGTTTTATCATGTCTGTTTCTTTATCGGATCACCGAAAATTTTTGCACCACTGGCCGGTTGCCACTACTGCGTACCAGGTAGCTGCCGGCCGGCAGGTCTGATATATCTATACGGTACGTTTTTTTATCGTCAGCCGGATAATTTCGGATCATCTTCCCTGTAATATCACAAATAGCCAAACCTGCAACTTCCATATCCTCCTGTACGGAAATATTCAGGATTGTATGGGCAGGGTTGGGGTAGATTTTCAATGCACCGCCGGATGCATCGGAGATGACCGGCAGGCCAGCTGTAGTGGAATATGTTTCGTAATGAAAATAGAGGGTATAAAGGTCAGGCACGATATCTTCTATACGGTCATAAAGACCTTCCGGAGTATAGAAGTAATTCAGGGCTTCAATCGTATCTCCCGATGATGTGTGTATTTCGTAACTTGTCACGATACCGCCTGAAGCATTCAACCCGTAAGTCCTGGTTATGAGTCCTTCCCATGCGGTTGTTATTATATTCCACTGCTGGAGCTCGTAATATGTATGTTGGGTTGCATTTCCTGTATAGCCAAACGTATCCCGGTACGTGGAGAACCAGCCGGGCGGTCCAAATCTGGCCCGCATTTGTTCTTCGGATGCCAGCAAACGATCCTGGGCATCGTATGTATATATGGTATGGTCTGAAATGGTATCCATCCGGTACCATTCCATGCGTTCCGGCAGCCCCGCGCTATTATAATGATAACGGATTTTATAGCTGTGATTGTTCCCTTCAATAACGCTGTCTAAAATAAGCCGGTTCTGACCATCATAACCGAAATAATGAAACAGGGTATCTGGTGGTGCGGAGCCTGATTCCCACACTCTGAGTACCGATTCCTTACCTGCGGCGTTATACTCTATTAAAGCAGTACGGTGGTCTGATCCCGATACGAGTTCCTCCCTGATTACCTTATTATGGATGTCATATTTGTTATACATCGCCTGGTTAATATTAGGATTTGTATTCAGATCCCCGTACCATAAACAGCTGTCTGATTTGATATACTGTATGGCTTCTAAAAGATCAAAAGGGTCTTTTGTGTACAGTCCGTAATCGGACGAAAAATAGCTTCTGTCGTTGGGGTGCGATGATCCCCTGGTATCACTGTAATAGTGATGGATACTGTCTGTCAGAGTATTGGAGATATACAGACTTTGGGCAATCAGCCGTTTGTCCGTACCGGCGGTCCGTGCATTGGGTAAAGACCGGCTGATCTGCTGTGTAAGAATCTCGCGCTGCAGGCGTGCTGATTGTTGTTTCAGGTACGCTTCGGGACTGACAGGCTGGGCTTGCCCATAGCTCCAGGCCCCAAACAGGATGCATAAGGTTGTAATTGCTCTCATTTATGTGTTTTTAGCGAAAATGATGTTGGTTGTTATGGCGCAGCTATTGTACTATATCCGGTTAATCACCCAGCAAATCAGCCCACGATCTTTTTTCATGCCATATGCCTTTATATTCCAGAGATATGCTTTCGGAATTGGAACGCATCAACTCAAGTATTTTCTGGCCGTTTTTCTTGTAATTCAGCAATGAACAGGTTGATGAAGATGCTCCGTTCACTTCATCAATTTTTGCCTGTCCCAGCAACTGTTTTTCTGTTACCCTTTCTCCCGTGTTGGGATTGGTTAAGTATGTTACATAATTAATATCAATAACATCATCTGTCATCAGCCCGTCTTTGGAGCCTCCCCATATCTTGAAAACACGGAGGACTTCATCGTTTTTTCTTTTTTCGGTTTGCTCGATCGCCATCAGCTTAAACGTTTGGGGCAGATAGCTGCCAATATGCGCCCGGCTTAACCTGTCGAGTACCAGATAAGCATTCTGCAATGCTTCAGCACGGTTTTTCCCTTCTCCTTTTCCTCTGATTATCTCACTTTTCATAATTTGGGAAGTGCCTACGTCGAGTATTTTGAAGGAAACACTGATCTCAATATATTCCTTGCCGGTCGGCCTTCCGGAGCTTACAAGATCGCCGGAAGAAACGCCAACTACGTGTCCGGTCACCAAGGTTTTGGCACCGAATTTTGAAGCCCTGTTTACAATTTCTGAAGTGTTGGCTTCCCTGAATTTATCTTCTTCTTTTATAGACCCGAACCGGGTTCTTTCCACAACTGTGAATCTGTTTGAACGAAGTATTCCGGCTTCTACTGCATTACCGACACCCAGGGCATAATCGTAGCTATGCCCGAGCGCAGATGTAAAATGATACACGGCAATCGTTTCTTTAGCAGGTTGCGCCGAAGCCGTCAGTATTATGATACCGGACAGAAGGATCAGAAATGTTTGTTTGATAAAAGAGGATTTAGACATAGAACAGAAATTAAAAAATGACAGAATTTTGTTTCCTTAATTGGCGCTGTGAGCAGGTATGGTTTCGACATCTCTGAGCGCTTCGTCGCTGATACGCCTGTGGAATGCATACTCTTTTCCGTTCCATCGCCATACCGGGAACGAAAAGCCAGGTCCGACAATCACCAACTCCCGGAAGCCTTTATGTACCGTAGGCATTATTTCAGCCATGCCGGGGAAATACAGGTTTTTTTCAAAAACACCGGAGTCGTTTTTAATAAACAGTGCAACGCTCTGCGCTGTGTTTCCTGAAGTGAGTGTGTTGCCATAATGTATAAATATCTCTTCCGGTCCGTCCCCGTTCAGGTCTGCAGGGAAAACCGTCGCGTCGAAGGGATATTCTTTAGTCTCATCGTAGTCAATTACAAATTGCTTTCCGTCGCTTGATAGCAGAAATGGGAATTGTCCGAAGATGAAGTTTTTCTCTTCCGCAGTCAGCGAAGTTTTAGTATTTTTAAAGAGCAGAGCAGCGCCTTCGGTAAGTCCATCGTCTTCCTGTTGCTGCAGATTGCCTGTACAGGCCAGATAAAGGGAGCTGCACAAAACAACACCCCATATTATCCTTGTTTTCAGAGATAGCATAAAATAACCATTAAGAATAATAGTGGTAATACCTATTTTACTTTAACGAGTGTCATCTTCGGCCCCCAGCTATCGCCTCGTGGGGCAATGCTCAGGAGTTTGGTCTTTTTGTCGTAACGGATATCCATAATGTTGTTGCCCTGAGTAGCGGTCAGGATATCCCGGTCGCTGTCGTAGGTAAACGCCACAAAATCTTCCGGGCTGTCTTCCGGGTACATATCATAACTCTTGCCCTGTTTTTTAATAATGATCACCTTCCCTTCTTCGCGCGATACATCACGCCATTTGCCGGTAAATTTCCCACTACCTCCGCCGCAGGAGACTAAAAAAATGATTAGTGCCAGAAGGATTATGCCTGATAGTTTTCTCATAGTTTACGTTCGTTTCTGTTACCTGTTAATCGTTATTTTTTGTGTTACTTCCTTATCCCCGGTTTGAATTTTCAGGAAATAATTCCCGGATGGATGGCTCAGATGCAACTGTGTCCTTGCCGTATTGCTTTCCCAGGTTTGCAGTACCTTGCCGCCCATATCAATAAGTGTCATACTGATTGGCTGATCGGGTTGTTGCTCAAAGACAAGTGTCAGTTCGTTGCTTGCCGGATTAGGATAGATATGGATTGCATTGCCGTTTATCTCCGCAATATTGTTTGACGGTGGCGGGTCATTCTGCAATACAACAGTAAAGTTGAGCCAGGCCGGGAAAGACCATTGTTGCCGCGTGTCTCTGACCCGGGCAAAAAGCGTGCGGTTGCCGGCCGTCAATTGGCTGTACGGGAAATTGACTACAAAGCTGCCGTCAGCCATAGGGTTAGAGAATATAACCTGATGCCCTGTGCCAAATTCATCTAAAGTATCCTGAAAAAATTCAACACTTTCTACCAGGTTGGCACTTATATCATCCAGGATGTCAATAGTGCGATAAGAAGTATGACTCCATTTGCCGTCGCTGTCTATGGTACGAAGGAACAATGTGTGATACCCTTTTGGCAATCCCGCTGTATTCACGCTGAAGTTGAAGCTGCCATCCGGCGACGGGGTCACGTTGACAATCGTCCCGTTACCGACCCCGTAGTCCTGATCTATGGTATATTCTATGGCTACAATATTTTGAGCCAACGTATAGTGCACACTGAAAAAGCTGAGCACCGCCACTACGATTAGTCGTTTCATGTGTATAATTCCGGATTTTTATTTTTGTGAAACGGGTTGCTCTACTCTACAACCCGTGCTTTGATCGTAACGTTTAGACCTGTGCCCGGGGTAGCTACACCCGTAGTGCTGATCTCATAAATCACCGGAATGGGTGCAAGCCCTGACAGGCTGTACCTGTTACTAACGGCAGCACCGCCAAACGCGCCTCTGTCCGTGCCATCGGAACCATTGCCGCTGCCGGGAGAACCGGATTTCAATTTATATTTTCCGTCTGAAGAAGTGCCACCGATGAAAAGCGTACTGGCAATATTGTTCACCACGATATTGTTATTAGCCGTGCCAAAATGGACAACTGCGGATGAGCTTATGTTGTGAGATACAAGACTGGTAGGGTTGGTATTGAAGTCCGTAATGCCATTGATCTTGACTGTTGCGGTGGGATCAATAATAATGTTGTTTTTAAATGAGGCTGCATACATAACAACTGCCTGGCTTGCGGCATCTATAACGTTGTTGTTGCATTCTGTAATTACTGCCGAAGAATGATCGGGTAAATTTATAGCCTCTTTGCATATGTTGTTATTGAAATAAACATAAGAAGGGAAATAAGGATCTCCACTTATATTGTTTGAGTAACTGAAAATTCCACTCACCTTACCACTAAAATAATTCTGTGTTATTCGAATATTTGTATTGTTGGCATTGTAATTCCCTAAAAATATCCTATAATCTATCAGGCATCTTGTGATAGTTATATCACTGGCGTTTATGTCTATAGATGCGTATGATAAGCCTACTGAGCCGCTTATATGTATGCCTTCCAGCGTGGACCCTTCAGAACCGAAAATAAATCCAACGCTGGCAATATCACTTTGGAGAAGGTTATTGGACGTTTTAGGGTTGTCTGCCAGGAAGTATCCGGCTCCGATTATTACAAGTTTTTTATTGAAAATTACCGGGTAGTATCGTATAGAAGATCCTTCAACGTGAATGGTATCTCCCGGTAATACATTTGGATCATCGTTTGCAGCTTGTACAGTTGCGTAATCTGCATTGAACCCATTATTATTTACACGCCATATCTTTGCTTCTGCGGGGTAAGCCAGCGCTACCGCAACCAGTACTGCTGCTGCGTATTGTAAGATCTGTTTCATATTGGTTTGTATGTATGATTGTGAAGAAGTCTGTTTATTTTTCCTGTATGATCTCGCCAGGTTCAGTTACCGGTTTCGGTTTGAACCGGTAACGCTTCATCTCGTGTCCACTTGTTATGACATCATAGCCATCGTCTACCCAAATGGTGTCTCCGATACCAAGTATAACCGTGGAAGTGTTCATCCTGTTTTCGTTCGGCGGGGTGTGCATTTGGGGGTGTTCCATCCGGGAACGGTCTGGCTTTTCCTCCTGAGCGAACGCTCCCACCGTACAGCAGCATACAGCCGTCATACCGGACATGAAACGTAACCAATAGCGGATATGCGTTTTTGTAGAGCACATCATACATCTTAGCTTTTAATGATCACATTTAATTCATCTACATGAAATTTCCTCCTTATAGAATAATATTGTTTAACCAGGAGGAAATTTTTTTAATAATCTTGCATCAAAGATAAAGGAATTTTATTTCTTTATAGTTAATAATATCCCTTTTTAGTTATAATAAATGTAAACTTTCTTATTTTCATTAACAGGTCTGCTCATTTTACCTTTTCTACCTTTAACAGATGGAAGGTGAAAAGCGCATCTATAACCGCATTAAGGCCCATCTTGCCCTGAAACAGATCAGGAACAAAACGCTGGCAGAACACCTTGGCGTCAGCACAACGTCTGTATCAAAATGGTGCACGAATGCCAGCCAGCCATCAATACCGGATCTCTACCGCATAGCAGAATTCCTCAACGTAAACGTCTGCGCCCTGCTGGAGCCAATGTCTCCGCGTGAGAAAAGGTCATAGATAATGCGGCCTGAAATCAGAAATATTTCACGGCAAGGATATCCCTCGTCTTTTGCCAGCCGGAAAGAGATCTTCAATACATGCATCTGCACAAAAATGTGCAGTATGGTTGTTATGGCAAACAAAAGGTAACAAGTTGCCGGATCAGGGGGTATGAAATGACATTTTTTCGTAAGAAAAAATATCAGCGAAGTATTTTGCCTTTGTATTGTTCAATGTTTATTCCAGGTCTTCAGCAATTAAGATCTGCTTGTTGAGGCTTCTCATTTTTTCAAGGAATTTTTCCCGGTATGTTTTACCGCCCAGTGTAAGCGCCCATCCGTGTACGTCTTGCGTGTCCGGGTTATGTGAGATTCTGCCTTTATCTTCTGTGTTGTATTTGCAAAGGTCGGGGTCTTTTGTATAGACCTTTCTGCGTCCGAGGGCTTTAACTTTATCCAGGTTCAGAATGTCGTGCCTGTTGATTTGTATAAACCGGTGGGGCACCGTTTCCACGATACGGACCAATGGTTTATCGACCAGGTAGCCAAAGCTGCTATCGTGTTCACATATCATGCTCTTGTATTTCCCTACGGATATACTGGTAATTAAAACGATGTTGTCCCAGGTGAAAAGGCGCCGGATCCCTTTGGCATTCCAGTTAACGGGCTGCATGTTACTCAGATGCACCTTGCTACACAATTCGTAAAAGTCGTCGTTTTGCTGAACGGGATCACTTTCGCCTTCATTTCGATTTTGAAGCATGGATGCGCGGGCCAGCTCAAAATTAATCCAGAGCTGTTCGTCGCTTTCAAGCAATGATCTCTTTGCGATAAAATTAAACTGGCCGGCCGCTGCAACCCTTTGTATATTTCTGTCGCTGGCGTGATTAGAAAGGTATAACACCTGGGTATTATATCTCCGTTTCAGCATGATGCCCAGGTCTATACCATCCACATCGCCGGAAAGCTGAATATCGAGCAAGGC
Organism: Flavipsychrobacter sp.; assembly: GCA_037190845.1. Lineage (GTDB taxonomy): Bacteria > Bacteroidota > Bacteroidia > Chitinophagales > Chitinophagaceae > JBEBVQ01. The sequence goes on from JBBCJI010000041.1 coordinate 14,147, forward strand.
AATATCCGGCGTATCATGCTCCAGCACTGCAGCGACGGCTTCATAGCCGGATATGATGCCACCGGCGGGAAGGGCCAGCACCTGCAGTCCTTTTTCGCTGAATATCCGTTCCAGCCTGCGGTATGTTGCCGGCTCATCTTCTACGATCAGTATTTTCTCTTTAAGCATATCTGTCTGTTGGTAATTATTCATGTGGAAATATGAGGCTGAAGTGTAGCCCGTTGTCATTATGAAATCCGGCAGTGCCCTCCAGATGCTGCACGGATGCCTGTATCTGTGCGATGCCCTGGCTGCCTTCCCGCATTCCGGTGATGCCCGTGCCATTGTCCCGGTAATCTAACGTCAGCATATCTGCATTCCGTACAAGCACGATGCTGGCAGCTCCTTTCTTGTCCCTGAAGGCATGCTTGCAACTGTTAACGGTCAGCTCTGTGATAATGGTTCCCAGGATCAGCGCATTGCGGGGCGTCAGCCATATATCTTCCTCTATGACGGCCGATATGTCTGCGGATTCGCGATACAGCTCTGCCAGATGGCTGCATAGCTTTGGTATGTAGCGCCGGAGGTTGACGTCTCCTGCAGGGGCATCTTCCATATACAGGCAATCATACAGGTTATAAAGCGTAGTGATCTTTTGCGACAGCCGGTCTGCTCCCCGTTCAGTAATATCCCCTGAGTTGTTTATGTCCTGGACAATGGAGCTGAGCATAACCATATGATTGAGGCTATTGTGGTTGCCATGCGTATACAGGTTATATAGCTGTTGCCTGTCACGTTCTGTCAGTATGCGTTTTTCTTTTTCCAACGTGCGCAGTTGCGCCTGTCGCTTCCTGTCCCTTACGACTAGTCCCAGAATAACGGATAGCAGGATGAGCGCTGTACTTACACCGGTAATAGTATATTTCGACGTCTTGAGCTTTTGCCGGGTTATCTCAGTGTAATATATGTCCTGAAGCAGGCTGTCGCTCATTTCCCCGACACGGTTCCGGATATACAGTTCGGCGAATGCGCGGTTATAACGGGATATCATCTCCCCGCTGAGTGAATCTGAGGTAAATGTATATGGGTTCAGGGTTGTAAGAAATTGCACAGGCATAATAGCGGACAAGCTCTCTGTCCCGGAAAGGTTTTTTATTATTTTTTTTGTACCTCCGGCTGCATACAACACACGGATCATACGTAGCATCTGACTATCCAGGCCCGGATTCCATGATTCTATTGTATAAAGTATCTCGTTGATCGTTTCCGGATCTTTAACGGCAGCGATCAGCGAAGCCACGGAAAACATGAGTGAGTCTCCTTCCTGTATTCCGTTCTGACGGAAATAATGAGAGACCAACGCACGCATGAACTCTATTGAATACTGATAACTTTTCGCCTGCTCGACGAAATTTATATCTATAAGGGAGGGGGGATAATCTTTTACCTGTTCGATAAGTGTAGCAGCCTGCCGAAAAAGCGAATCAGCCTGTATAAATGACCCTCTTTCCGAAAAATAAAGAGCACTTTTTAAGGTAATTACAGCCCGTCCCGGCGGATAGTCTGTCAATGTCAGAAGGCTGTCTGCCAGATGCAGATAGCGGGGTACATACTTATATAGCTTCCGGGACATGAGTATACCAGAAAGCTCCGTCAGCAACAGCGCATAATCCGTTGTATTATTGTGGCGGAGATACAATTCTCCTGCCTGTTCGTAGTATTTGATACCCTGCTCGGGGGCTCCGTTGATCACCTGTATCTTTCCCAGCTGACTGTATGCGAAAGCTTGCCGGTAAATGCTGTTGACGCTTTTGTAATATTCGAGTGACTGGTATAAAATATCGGTAGCTTCCCTGAATTTTCCCAACTTGATCATACTACTTGTCATAAGTAACCCGATGTCGGCTGTCAGTCTTTCGTCTTTGCTGTGCTTTGCGAAACTGAGCGCTTTCTGAAAATGGCCCAGTGTTTGTACATGATCATTTAAGCCGTCATAATACATAGCCATACTACGTTCTACCATAGCCAGCTTGTTCGTGTCATTATGACTGACAGCGAATGCACGTGCAGTTTTTAGATAGAAAAAGCCCTTTCCTGGTATTTCAGCATCAATATAGGCATTCGCTCGTGCCATAGCTGCAGTAAATACCTTTTCCGGGTCATTGATTTTGATAGCTGCCTGATATGCCAACTCATTGTAACGAAAGACGTAGCTGTAATCCCTGAGCTTGGTATAATACCTGGATAACGCCCGGTAAGATTGATATTTCATATACCAGTCGTCATTACGCCATGCCATTTCCAGCATCTGATCAGCATAAGCCTTGCTTTGCTCCGGGTGTGTCCTGAAGCAGGCATTATGCAGGTCTATAGTGAGGCTGAAGCGGGCGGAGTCCGTTTGTGCGGAGGCACGTTGTTTCAGCAGCAGTATGGTATCGGCGTCCTGCGCAATGCCGTATTGCCATCCGCAGCAGCACATCGTACACAGTAATGCTATTATTTTTTTCAGGGGGCAGCAGGGGGGCATGAAAGAGGGGGTTGAGCGGCCCAAAAATAAAATAATTTCCCGGGCTAAATATCATAACAGTGTTACGCCCAAACAAAACCACCTTCAGGAGTACTGTTTTTTACCTTACAATCCATTATCGTAAAAGGTACACTTCTCCCTTCTTCATGTGTACCGTATCATCACTACAGGTAAACCTCAGATAGTAATGATATACTCCAACATCAGCCGGCAACCCTTTGTGCATACCGTCCCATCCGTTTTTCTGTGTTGAGGATGCAAAAACACGTTCTCCATACCGGTTATACACAGCAAATTCCTTTATGGTCTGGCCCGGCGCCAGGTTAGGATAAAACCGGTCGTTCAAGCCGTCTCCGTTCGGAGAAAATGCATTGTGCATCATCAGGTCGCAACATGCCTCACCATCTATAAATATTGAATCCCTGATGCTACAGTTATTGCTATCCGTTGTGTTCAGCCAGATCCACCCTGATGCATATACAGACGCTGTGACGTTTACCCCTTCGCTGGTTAATTCATCCGGAAAATAATCTTCGGGGAGCCAGGTGTACTGATACCGGTCCTGAGCCTCGGGTTCTTTTACATGTAAAGTGATCATGTCTCCCCTGCAAACAGAGACACGGCTTGTTACTATCTGTCTTGCGGCCGGCGGTCTTATCACATTTATACTATCTTCCGTTAATGGAGAATGACAGCCTTTATCCGTAACATACAGCCCATACTTTTTCCAGCCCGGGGTATCCCAAACCATGTTAAATGTCAGGGGCATATCAAGGGGCACACCGTTATACGTCCAGGAATACGCTGCATGCTCCATACCCTCCATCATGCCCCTCACGACACCACTCTCACCCTGGCAGACATAATCCGGCAGATCTATTAAAGGCGCTCCGGGTATCGGGTTGACATGTAGCAACAATACTTTTACCGAATCGCACCTGCTGGCAGTACTGTAGTGGTGCATATAAGACCCTGAGCTGCGGTAAACGGAATCATAAAATGTAACACTGTCTCCCTGGCATATCTCCATCCGCACTGTATCATGATATTCCGGCAGGGCGGTGAACATCAGCGTGACCACGGAGTCGCACCCCATTACTGCCGGAAAAACATGATGGTAAAGGCCACTTGTATGGAGAAGGGTTCCATAGAAATTATAGGGTAACGCCCCGGTACAGATGCTGTCCGAAAGCATAACGGTATCTGACGGAAACACAGTCAGATCAAGTATAGTATTGCTGTCACAACCATATATATTTTGCGTAGTGTAAGATACCACGCCCATAGTATATATGTTTATGCCATTCCAGATATAAGGGAGGCTGTTGCTGCATACGGTATCATAGATCTCCGATTCTGCCGGATTTCTGATAAACAGGTGTATCATCACAACAGAATCACAGCGGTTTTGCACACTCAGAGTATCGTAATAAACGCCGGCGGCATATACCGTGTTGTTGGATGGCAGAGCATAGCCGCTGCCAAAGCAAATGGTGTCATACACTGTGGTAACAATGTACGGCAGCACCTGCAGCGATAACGATATTACCGAATCGCAATGACGGATGTTTTTTAATACTTCGTAATAAGTACCGCCGGAATGGATGCTCCTGCCCATGAAATAATACGGAAGATTACCCGCACAAACGCTGTCCTTTATAGCTGTGCTGTCTGTTGCATACACAGTTAAATGAAATGTTGTGATACTATCGCAGCCATGAGCATTATGTGTCGTATCGTGCGCTGCGGTTGCACCACCGGCATAGACGGTAATACCATTCCATAAAACAGGCAAACGATCGTTGCAGATGGTGTCGTAAACTGTAACGGCCGAGGGATTCCTTACGAATAAATGCGTCACAATAACAGAATCGGAATTGCCGGCCCGGGCAAATGTATCATAATAGATCGCAGTATTGTAAACGGTGTTGCCGGACGGCAATACATAATGCCCTCCATGACAAATCGTATCATTGTGGACGGTCACAGACGGTGGAAAGAAAGCATAGTCGGAGGTGAAATTAGGTAACCCGACCCTGCCGATCCTGCCGCTGAGCGATACGGAGCGGGGCACGTAACCGCAAGCTACGCCCCGTTCGTTCGGATAATTGATCACATTCAGAAATGAATCGCATTCAGCTACGACATATATTCTTCCATCCGGTCCCAACTGGATAGCACCGTAATAATATCCCCAACTGCAATCATGCTTTGTCGGATGGGTAGCAATGATTATCCCTGAATTGGCAATATCTGTAGCAGAACCTGCCTGTAAGTCATATTGAAGTACCTTGTAGGGAGCATCCATGGTTGTCCCGTAAAATTTAGTCCCGTCCGGAGAAAATTCCACCCCATAGGCAATGCCGAAGCTGACGGGCAATGTTGCCCCGATGGCTATCTTATTGGAAAGTATGCCGGTGGCGTTATCAAAATCGAGCAGGAAAAAACTTCCGGCGTTGTAATGGTAATTGGCCACGGCGATCCGATCACGCTGATAATTGGCTTTTATATAGCCGATGTCGCTGGGAATACCGACATTGCTGACCACGGGAGCCGATGACAGACCGGAACTGGTCAGCAAATAAGCATAGATGTCGCCTCCGTAATGAGTATTGATCAGTATCCAGTAATCCTGCCCGTTGGCATGTACAACCGCCGTAACGCGCTCTGATGTATACTGGTGTACAAGGATATTTTTAACTGTAACCTCGCCCAATCCCCCGTTCAGCGTCATGTCTACGATGGAATAAGTTAGTCCCGTCAGGGAGCCATGGTTGCTGCCCATGGCAAAAATGTAATACAGATCGCTGCTGCCCGGCGCCTTTACGATAATACCGCTTTGCGTGGAGGAAGGGTGCCCCAGCAGACCGGTGCCATTGGGCATAATATTGTGCAAGGCATCATAAACCGTCATGCCGTCCGTATAAAAAAGCAGGTTGCCTGAATGATCGGAAATTGTGGCAACACCTTCCAGCGTACTCAAAGCCCCGTCGGTCAGCGCCACAGGCGTACCGGTACAGAAGCTTAGACCGGCATTTTCTCCGAAATACCAGTTACACCCTTCCTTCTGGGCTGACAAGTGATACGTCGTAAAAAGAAACAGATATACAAGCAGCTGTTTTTTCACACAGGTGGCCATAAGCAGTTAATTAGTATTTAAAACGACATAAGAACGATAAAAATACTATTATTTTTTACTTTATAACATTTCCTGTCTTAACAGCATTGTGGCTGATTATTGAACTATTATTTTTTCGGTGTGTCCTGCTGTTTCGGTGGAAACGGTAACGAAGTAAACACCCGCAGAAGCATCAAGCGCTATGGATGTTTCACCGTTTGAAACTGTCGTCGCTTCCTTCACCTTCCGCCCGAACAAATCCGTTACTGATATCTGTACAGGCTCATTACCTGCAAAGGCCGTTTTAATTATGAACCTGCCATTATTCGGGTTGGGATGAATACTGAAAGAGGCTGATTTCAGGAAATGGCTGATTTCAGTGGGTTGTTGTTGGCATGATGAATGAGTAATAGCCAGCTTATAATCACTGATAATGCCATTGTTGTTTACCTCACGCACACTTATGTATCCTGTATTTACAGGCAGGTTACTATACGTCACACTCTGTCCGGCGATGCCACTCACAGCTGTACCGACTATATTTTCAGCATTGTCATAAGCAGTAATGGTTAAGGCAATATCTGAAGGTACATCATAGGCAACAGCATGAGAACCGGATGTTAGAGCAGGTATTGCATAATAGTCCGTATCGGTTGAACCTCTGGTAAATGCAGATATTGTATCGCATAGATTAATTTCTGATGCTGTCAGGAAACTGTTATTTGTATCAAGGTTTACATTGAGCGTATAGAGTGTTGCACTGCTATTAGCACCACTATACTGGCTGATCTTTATGAAGTAATTTCCGGCAGGTACCAATGTTTCGAGTGACACCGGTTGATTAGAAAAATTATAGTCTTCATGAAGCAAGGTATACGAAGGCGCATCGCCATATATCCTGATCCAATACCCTATACCGGTACTGTTCAAGGGTATCCCGGCAATCAGTACACCGGATTTGGGAACCGTAACTTTGAAATAATCTTCGTCATACTGCGCCGGATGAGTTTTGTTATAGCCCCTGATCTTTGCCTGGATGGTGGTATCAACCGAA
>JBBCJI010000042.1:0-6220 GCA_037190845.1 Flavipsychrobacter sp.
AGGAATTGCCTGTCGGGTACCGGACGGTTTTAAACCTGTATGTTTTCGAGGATCTCAGTCATAAGGAGATCGCCGCCCTGCTGGATATTTCGGTAAACACGTCTAAATCACAACTGTTCAAAGCCCGGTCATTGCTGCAGCAGAAGATAGCAGCAGATAACCGCACACCATTTTTACACAATTAAAGAGGCGTCATGAAATCATCTTTTGACCAACAGTTGAAGCAGAAACTGGAGCACAGCAGCCCGGAAGAGTTGGGTTATCCATTCGACCCGGAACAGCTCTGGAATAAAATGGGTATCCCTCCCCGGCAGAAAAAACCTGTATACAAGCTGTGGTACACGCATGCGGCAGCCCTTGCGGCCGGGCTGATTACAGGCGCCCTGTTGCTGGCATTACTTCAGGAGGGACAGCCGGAAGCAATCACTCATACTGTTTATGTGCGTGACACGGTGCGTATTGCCACAACCGTCGCCACAGCGGCTCCGGAGCCGGAAGCGATACGGGAAGCGGGCAAAAAAATGCCGCCGCTACCGGTCAAGCCTGTAACCCGTGGGCCGGCGGGTCTGCAGAAGGAGCAGGGTGAAACAGGAAATCTGACTGCCGCACAACCGCAGACAGCGGAACAAGTGCAGGAGCCGGCGCTTCCGGAAACTCTTCCGGCAACAAACGAACCTTATCAGGCTCCCCGGAAAAAAGTGATCCACCTCGCCGATCTCCGGAATGAAAACAATCCGCTTCAGGGCGGTCCTGCCCGGATGCCGGAAATGCTCTGGACGAAGATACTCCCTAAGGCATACCACACGGAAGAAAACCCGGAGACGTTCTCCGTACTGTTTACCCAACAACTTAAACACAGAAAATAAGACATACCATGATGAAAAAGATCCCGTTGCTGCTTATCGCGGTATCCGGCCTGTATGGCCGTGCCCATGCCCAGATGGCCTCCGCTTTTGATGCCCCGGTCGGAGCGCCGCCACAGGTACAGCTTTTTGACCTGAATGAATACCAGCGAAACCACCAGTTCCGGGTACAACTACCTTCGGACGGTACGCTGCTCATAGATTTCCAGCGATTAAGCGACTGGGGAGCGGAGCATAAGCTAAATGAGGTGGCCGGCATCGCAGCAGATCAGGTACGGTTACTCAAAGGAGAACTGTTGCATGATTATTCCACGAAGTCCATAGACATCAATATCCCGGTAAACGGAGCGCCCATTGCAGTCCGGTACAGGGAAGACGATCATGAAAAAAACCAGCGGATATATCAGGATGGTACTTATTATCCGTTGAAAACTGCATTTGATACCGTAGTCGTTGTCCGTAATATAGGCATACGTACCAGGCCACAGGTAGATTCCGGTCTGGTGCAGATCAAATACACCTTCATCTTAAAAGATATTTCCGAACTGGAGTACCTTGCCGGTAACTCTGAGATCCTTGCCGATGCCGGTAATGAGCTGGATACGGCTATTGCGCGGAAGCGGAAAAAATGGTACAACCAGGATGCCCGGCACCACCGGCTGTTGCTGGATTATCATCCGGACCGGAGTAAAAAAGTGCTCGTGCCAAGCGACGGTGACCTGTTTCCCTTTATGGATAAGCATATCGGTGTGTATGTCAGCTTCGGCGGGGTCATCTTCCGCAACTCAGTCTCACCTTTCTTTGATCATTCGATCGGGTATATCCTTCCTTCACACAATACAATAAAACCCTTCGTCGGACTGAACATTACTTCGTTTGGTGTGTTCAACAATGATTTTTCCGTCAACCGGTTTTACAATTCCATCAATGCGGAGTTCGGGGTATTCCGCGCCGGATCCGGACTAATGAAGGAGAAAACCTCCTTTGCGCTGGGGATGATGTACAGCGATTTTAAACCAGCGGACAAGATGTTTCACCTCGGGATCAATTACGGCGTCAACCATTTTTTTACCATAGGTCTGAGTATGGCCAGCGAGCTCAGAGCAGGCAAGAACAACAACGGACTGATGAGTGTAAATTTTAAAATAAACCTTTAGTGCCTGTTTAAAAATCCCTCATTAATCATTTCCATGACTAAAATTTAAACAGGCTCTTAAAACTAAAAATGCTTCGTAAAAAGTAATAAGGAATAACACCCCTCACGTTCTCCCCTCTATGGGAGACGACCAGTCCGTCCTGCTGCTGAACAATAACAAATGAACGGCGCAAACTCCCTCTTTGAAGGGAGACTGTATACGAGTTGGGACAAACTTTGTTAACAATGTTTTGTGATATCTGGTGTTGCCCGGAGTGGTATTCCCTCCGAACAACTACTCCGTCATCCAGAATGGAGCGTAGCGGAATGAAGGATCTCACGTAATGTGGGACATTCATTGTGTGGGATCCTTCGCTCCACGCTCAGGATGACATCGTAATTGTTGTATAGCGTCGGCTCTGATGAATACCAAGACAATAAATGGCAGCTTGGCATAGTTCCTCACTTTGATATAATTCAGTTGTACCAACGCCTTGCATGGGGGACGACCACGCCATGCCATCACAGTACTGCATTCATTTCTTGTCATTGCCCCATTCATTAAGTGTAACTTATAAATAATTCGAAATGACGGACTTTTTAGACAGCCTCTGGATTCCGTCAGATACGTGCAAATATTTTTTGTGCCGGTCTGCCGATAAACGGAATAGGCTGCATACGGCCGTTTGCAGCATGTACCACACCGATAAGCCACAGCATAAATAAAATGATACCTGCTATGGTGCTGAGCACAAAGCTGAGCAGATCGGCGGGAAGACCAAACCGGATGATGATGTTGATAATTGCTGTAATGATGTGCAGCAGCAGCGTTTGCCGGAGGTGATAGGCCGAAAACGCAGTTTTGGGATCTCCGTACAAGGCAAAATAAGCAATCAGCCAGCCGATGAACGTAAGGTAACATACGATCCCGGCGGTTTTCGGATTGTCAGGAGAACCTATATAAGCATCGTCTGCCATGATGATTCGATTGGTAAAGACAGGGATACCTGATCTTATAAAGATACGAAAAAAATACAATCTGCTCCTGCTCTGATTCTTTGATCTTTTCTCCTGCCCCAGGTGTGTATCTTTGCCGGTATGTTCACCTGCCACCAGGCTTTTTACCGGTTAAAACAATCCCTGCAACCTCTGTATGATGCACACGAGGCCGCAGTCATTGCGCATGCAGTGCTGCATCACATTACCGGTATGGACAAGCTGCAGCGGGTGGTGCAAAAGGATACATTGCTTACGGCTGAACAGAACGATACGTTACAGCAGTATACCCGCGATCTGCAGCAGGGCAGGCCATTGCAATATGTGTTGGATCAAGCCTGGTTTCTGGGCCGGGAGTTCCGGGTAGATGAGCGGGTATTGATACCGCGTCCCGAAACGGAAGAGCTCGTGCAATGGATCATGGATGATTATGCCGCCACTACCGGTGACCTGCGAATACTCGATATCGGGACCGGTTCGGGCTGTATTCCGGTGAGCCTGGACTTGGCTATGCCGGATGCCATAACCGAAGCCTGCGATGTAAGCCCCGGCGCCTTACACGTAGCCCGGGAGAATGCGGCTGCTTTGGGGGCGAATGTACGGTTCTTTCTGTGCGATATACTGGATAGGGAAGTGCGCAGCATTTTGCCGGTATATGATATCCTTGTGTCGAATCCTCCTTACATTCCGGCAACAGAAAGAGACAGCCTGCATGCAAACGTCCGGGATTTCGAACCGTCGCTTGCTTTATTTACTCCGGATGATGATCCCTTGATTTTTTACCGCGCTATTGCGGATTTTGGTGTGCTGCATCTCAAATCCGGCGGGGCCGTTTATTGTGAGCTGCACCGGGATTATGCGGATGAAACAGCCGGGCTGTTTACAACGTACGGCTATCGCGTGACGTTACGTAAAGATATGCATGGGCATCCGCGGATGCTGAAAGGAGTTATGAATGATGAATGATGAGTTATGAATTTCCCAACTTATAACTCATCATTCATCATTCATCATTCATCATTCATCATTCATCATTCATAACTCATAACTCAGAACTCAGATGTCTCCGACCATGGTCCTGGGGTCTACCCATTCATCAAACTGTTCTGCTGTCAGGTAGCCCAGGTCTATCGCGGTTTGTTTCAGTGTTTTGCCTTCTTTGTGTGCGGTCTGTGCGATCTCGGCGGCTTTGTAATAACCGATCTTCGTATTAAGTGCTGTAACGAGCATCAGAGAATTGTGCAGATGCTGGTCAATATTCTTTTGAATCGGAGCAAGCCCTTCTGCACATTTATCGTTGAAGCTCACGCAACCTTCGCCGATCAGGCGGGCACTGTGCAGGAAGTTGTAGATCATCACCGGTTTGAACACATTCAGCTCGAAATGGCCGGTGGCTCCGCCGATATTGATGGCCACATCATTGCCCAGCACCTGCGCGGCGATCATCGTAAGCGCTTCGCATTGTGTCGGGTTTACCTTGCCGGGCATGATGGATGATCCTGGTTCATTGTCGGGGATATATATTTCACCGATGCCGCTGCGAGGGCCGGAGCTGAGCATACGGATGTCGTTGGCAATTTTCATCAGACTGACGGCTACGGTCTTCAGTGCACCATGTGCCTCCACGATAGCGTCGTGCGCGGCGAGTGATTCGAATTTATTTTCTGCTGTAATGAACGGAAGCCCGGTGAGCTCAGCGATTTTTTCTGCTACTTTTACGGCATAGCCTTTTGGCGTGTTGATGCCGGTGCCTACGGCCGTGCCGCCCAGCGCCAGCTCAGAGAGGTGGGCCAGGGTGTTGTTGATCGCCCGCAGACCGTGATCGAGTTGGGATACATAGCCGCTGATCTCCTGACCGAGTGTGAGTGGGGTGGCGTCCATGAAGTGGGTGCGCCCGATCTTCACCACCTGCATGTATTCTTTGGCTTTTGCGTCCAGTGTGTCACGCAGCTTTTTGATGCCGGGGATGGTTGTTTCTACAAGCATTTTATAGGCCGCGATGTGCATGGCGGTCGGGAAGGTATCGTTCGACGACTGCGATTTGTTGACGTCATCATTCGGATGGATCGCCTTTTCTTTATCGGTCAACTGACCTCCCTGCACTACGTGAGCGCGGTAGGCGACCACTTCGTTTACGTTCATGTTCGACTGTGTGCCGGAACCGGTTTGCCACACCACGAGCGGGAATTCGTTATCCAGCTTGCCTTCCAGTATTTCGTCGCATACCTGTGCGATGAGCTTTGATTTTTCTTCCGGCAGCACGCCCAGCTCTGTATTGGTGAGGGCGGCGGCTTTCTTCAGGTAGGCGAAGGCACGGATGATCTCTTTGGGCATCCGGTTGATGTCCTGCGCGATCTTGAAATTTTCGATAGAGCGTTGTGTCTGTGCACCATAGTAAGCGGAGGCGGGTACTTTTACCTCGCCCATGGTGTCTTTTTCGATGCGGAATGCCATGTTTTTCGTATGATTTGAGATTTTAGTTAGCTGATCACGTCATTTAAGCAGTGTTGCCGGCCTTGTATAAGGCGGGGCAAAGATATTACATAATTTGTTGAGGACTATGGCCGGAGTGTATGATTTTTCGGATTAGCGTAGCGGCTGCTCCAAAGCATCATGGAGCATATGCTGTTTACAAATTTATTTCTACCCCCGGGCAACCATTGCTCGCCAACCTGCATTTACTATTTTACAAACCGAAACCGCAGGATCCTGAACATGACGGAACTACAGTTAATTACAGCCTGCCAGAACAATGATCCCGCGGCGCAACGGATATTGTACGAACGGTTTGTTGGAAGTATGCTGACGGTTTGCCTGAGGTACGTACCCCGGCAGGATGATGCGGAAGAGATACTCTCGGATGCATTCCTGAAGTGTTTTAAGCATATAAGGCAGTTCACCTTTCAGGGCGAGGGCAGCACCCGGGCATGGCTGAAGAAGATCGTAACGAATGAATGCCTGATGTTCCTGCGGAAAAAAAAGCAGCTCGTGATCCCGATCGAAGATCATGTGCCGGAAACGCAAACGAGTGATCCGGAAACGGCGTTGGACCTTATTGCCTCCCGGGATATCCTTCGGTGGATACAGGAATTGCCTGTCGGGTACCGGACGGTTTTAAACCTGTATGTTTTCGAGGATCTCAGTCATAAGGAGATCGCCGCCCTGCTGGATATTTCGGTAAACACGTCTAAATCACAACTGTTCAAAGCCCGGTCATTGCTGCAGC
>JBBCJI010000043.1:0-11554 GCA_037190845.1 Flavipsychrobacter sp.
TTGTTTTTGCTTTCCCTGATTTCAAAGAACTTTGTACCTCGACAGTCTCCCGCCAGATACTCCTGCAACGCCCCCGGAACCAAATCCGGACACCAGTTACCAACCGGCTAAACGCTATTCATTATTTACTTAAGACCTATACCGCCAACCACCATATCCCGTTAGCGGGACGCAAAGGTAGAAATCTTTTCTGTAATTGCCAAAAAAACCTGTGAAATTTTTATAGATAATTACCGCAGTATCAAACAACTAAACCGATCAAATATTGCTTCTTTTGAAACGGAGTGCAAAGGTATAAACTCTGATTCGAACTTCCAAATATTTTTTCCAGAAACGTTCAATCCAACTTACCTTACCAAATACTAAAGAACTACCCCTCTCCTTCAAAAGGGATGCAAATATACACAGGTTTTCGGAATTGGCAAATTCCTGAAAGAAAAATCTCAGCCTGTTAAACATACCGACCTGCGAAAGGTCTAACCTGATTATGATGATGTGCAGACATCACAGGACATCCGTACAATCTCAATCTCAAATTACAATTACTAAGGTGAAATACATTGCACTAATCATCAGTATCCTGCTATATAGTTTCAGCATATCGCAGGCACAAACTGACTTTACCATAAACGGGCAGGTGCTGGAAGACGGTTCTGATAATATACCTGTGATCGGGGCTACCATCCGCTTACTATCTGTGACAGACACCAGCATTAGTACCGGTACGGTATCGGATATAGACGGCTATTTCAGCCTGCGAGGGATCGGCAGCGGTATCTACAGAATCACGATCAGTTATATCGGTACACAGCCGTTCGAGCAAACCGTTTCCATAACAAACGGAAACAAGCAGCTCGGCGCCATCCGGTTGAAAAACCAATCCAGACTGCTTGACCAGGTAATCGTACAGGGGCAGCAGATACGCGTAAAACAATCAGGTGATACAACAGAATTTAATGCCGGTGCGTTCAAAACAAATCCAGACGCCAATGCAGAAGACCTGATATCAAAAATGCCGGGCGTCACATCAGAGGGCGGAACGGTCAAAGTACAGGGAGAAGAAGTACGCCAGGTACTGGTAGACGGGAAACCTTTTTTCGGGGAAGACCCTTCTGCTGCACTGAAAAATCTGCCAGCAGAAATAATAGACAGGATACAGGTTTTTGACCGGCTCAGCGATCAGTCACAATTTACGGGATTCGATGATGGACAGGGACAAAAATCCATCAACATTATTACCAAAAGCGGGAAGAATACCGGTCATTTCGGGAAAGTGTACGCGGGGTACGGCACAGACGACCGCTATACAGCAGGTGGTAATATCAACATATTTAACGGAGACCAACGCATTTCCATCATCGGACTGTCGAACAACATCAACCAGCAGAACTTCAGCACAGAAGACCTGATGGGCGTATCTTCCGGAGGAAGTGGCGGTGGCGGAAGAGGGAGAGGTAGCGCGGGAGGCGGCGGAAGATCATTCGGCAGGAGCGGCGGATCCGGAGGAGGGAGCAATGACTTTCTCGTAGGGCAGCAGGGGGGCATCACCGCTACCAATTCGCTCGGCATCAATTACAGCGATACCTGGGGAAAGAAAATCAATGTTTCGGGCAGCTACTTTCTAAACACCACACAAAATGACAACGAAACCGTACTCGCCAGGGAATTTTTTACCACTGCCGACAGCGGGCTTAATTACGAGGAAAACAGTATCACCAGCAATCGCAATGCCAACCACCGGGTCAACTTCAGATTTAACTACACCATAGACTCTGCAAACTCCCTGCTGATCACACCCAGGCTCAGTATTCAAAACAACAGCTATCAGACAAACCTCACCGGGAGCAGCTCCATGGCCGGTCAGGTACTGACAGGCAATATCATCAACAATAACCGGTCTGACAACCTCGGCTATAACTTCAACAACGACATCCTGTACCGCCGCCGGTTTACCAAAAAAGGCCGGACGCTTTCAGCAAACATCGGAACGCAACTGAACGGACGCAATGGAGAAAGCGCTGTCTATTCTCTGAATGAATACAGCGATGCAGACAACACCCTGCTCGACCAGCAATCAGACCTGACAACCAGCGGGTATACATTATCGGGGAACATCACCTACACCGAACCCGTTGGAGACAAAAGCCAGGTAATGATCAATTATAATCCGTCCTTCACCGAAAACAGTTCCGACAAAGAAACATTCAACAGTAATCCGGTTGATTATGATTACACAATTTTCGACACCACGTTATCCAACAAATACGAAAACACCTATACAACCCATCGCGGAGGGCTTAGTTATCGCTTCAATGACACGAAAGCCAGTTTCATGATTGGCGCCAACATGCAGCATGCACAACTTGACGGAATTCAATTTTTCCCTTATGCATTTCAGCTCCGCCAATCTTTTACCAATGTACTTCCGCAGACCATGTTCAATTATAAATTCGGACAGGGACAGAACCTGCGGCTGATGTACCGCACGGCCACCAACGCCCCATCCGTCACTCAGTTGCAGCAGGTTCCCGACATTACAAACCCGCTCCTGCTCAAAACCGGGAATTCTAATCTGACACAAGACTACACACACACGATGATCATGCGTTACGGCAAAACAAATACCACCAACGCACACAGCATGTTCTTCTTTACCAATGCCAGCTATACGAATGACTATATCGGCAGCGAAACGATCATCCCCACAAACGACTCTGTATTCTCAGACAACATCACGATACGCAGGGGAAGCCAGCTTACACGGCCTGTGAATCTGGACGGATACTGGAACACCCGCTCTTTTTTCACCTACGGGCTGCCACTGAACTTCATCAAAAGCAATCTGAACATAAATACCGGCTTCAACTTCAGACGTACGCCGTCGCTTGTAAACGGACAATCCAACTATTCAAACAACTATACCCCTTCTGCCGGTATCGTCGTCAGCAGTAATATCAGTGAGCGGCTGGACTTCACTTTTTCATACAATGGGAACTACAATATCGTACGCAATACGCTGCAACAACAAACAGACAACAGCTACTACTCACATCTCGCATCACTCCGCATCAACTGGCTATTACAGGAGCGGATCGTACTGAACTCCAGCCTGGATCACAATATGTATGCAGGTCTGAACCAGGACTTCGATCAGCAGTTCCTGTTATGGAATGCCTATGTGGGGTATAAATTTTTAAAGGACCGCTCCCTGGAAGCCCGTATCAGCGTATACGATCTGCTGAATCAAAACCAAAGCATCAACCGGGAGATTACCGACACATATCTTGAAGACAGCCGCACACGTGTGCTGACACAATATTTTATGTTCAGCCTGACATATACCCTGAGGAATTTCAAAGGCGTCATCACAGATAATAACCGAAGAGAACCGGCACCACCTCACCATGAAAGAATGCATTAATAAATCACCAGCTTCCGCTCGAACTGGTTATTTCCGATAACCACCCGTACCATGTAAATACCTTTCGCAAGACCATGCAGCCGGATCATCGTTATGTTATTCCACGATCCGGCAGCAAATCGCTCCCTGTAAAGGTTTCGCCCCATAATATCCGCAACAGAAACGAGCATATCGCCATCGGGAATACTACTCCAGGCAATCGCAAAATGACCATTACGCGAAGGGTTGGGATAAATTTCAGCCAGGTGATCGGGTACTGTCCAGTCAATACGTCGGACAGCGGTAAAATAAGTCTTTCCGTTATCAAGCCGATACCGGAGCCGGTAATACACAGGCGCCCCATCCTGCACTGCCGGCATATCGGTATAACGATAAGCACCTTCTGGTAGCCGCAACACAGGCGGTGAAGCAATCAAAGAAAAAAAGCTGCTGTCGTAAGAACGCTCCAACTCGTACATTACAACCGAAGTGTCCACATAGGAAATCCAGGTAAGCTCCGCCTGATAGTCATTGATCTTATCCGCCCTGAAATCTACGGCTGGAAAAGTCAGCGGGAAAGCGCCCTTGGGGCCTCCGTCGTTGAGCCATAGCTCCGAAAACCGGTGCAGCTTCAGTGCGGCGTAGTAGCCGTTATCATAGGGAACCCATACAATGGTATGTGCAGGGTAATAATACCAGTCGCCATTTCTGTTATCGCTGAGACTTCCGTTTTCACGGGACGGATCAGGATCGGCATACTGTGTAATACCAAGTGTATAGACATCTTCGGGGAGGGAGCAGGTAATACAGGAAGTATCGGCAATCAGACTTACAAAATCCTGCTCCGAAATAAAAATGCGTACATCAGCGCTGTCCGGATAAGCCCGCCGGTTGGTGACCACAAAATTTTTGGGAAAGAAATATTGTGCAGACGATCCATCATAAAGCTGCTCATGATGATACACTTGGACTGTCGTTCTGCCGGCCTCCTGTGTACCTGTATGCAACTGTATGATCCATTGATCGTCTTTCAGCACATCATTCCATCTGTCCGGTTCAGCATCCACGGGTATTTCTCCCGTTTCCTGCCCGGTATATACAGCGTGAGCCCTGTCAAAAATATGTATATCATCCACGGCAATACCTTCCATGGTTACACCGGGATCCGTCTTGAAAACAAACCTGAGTCGCAGATTATCCGCCCGTGGCAGCGGTACAGAGGCCACGTGCCAGCGATTAAATTCCGGTATGCTCCATACGTCGTCTCCGGTATTATACCAGTTTGTACCTGTTCCTGTCTCACCCAGCTTCTGCCAGCTTCCTCCGTCCACCGAATATTCGATCCATGCGGCATCGCAGGGTTCATCATTACATTGCTCTATGTCCAACGCTATACTAAAGCTAAGCATCGGATTGGACAATCCGGAAACATCAAAACAGGGAGAATACAGGAACGAATGTTCTGAATTGTTGTAATTACCTTCCAGACTTGTCTTCCAGGCATTAGCGCCACTTGCCGCTTTCCGGATATAGACAGCAGCAGGTGTTCCGTATTCCCAGGAAGTATTTTTTCCGCCAGTATACCAATAGCCATCATGGTCTTCAAAACGCTCCAGATATGGGAAAGATGAAATAAAAGGCTGATGCCTGAAAATTTCGCCGGACAAACTGTCATTTACCGGATAGGTATCGCCCTGCGCAGCAAGCCACACATCAAGCGTATGTATACCATACCCGGATAAATCCATCAACTGCGGGAATGTAAACACGAGTGAATCTTTAGGATCGATGCTGGGCAATACAGCCGAATGAACCATACCGCTATCCAGACGGTAGTACAGATTAATATTATACTGTGTCTGGTGATCCCGGTTATGAACGAGCACCTGTAACTGCTCCTCATTTCCCATGTTACAGCCGGTTTCCTGCGGAGCAACGATACGTGTAAGCTGCACATCATTCCGGACGGTATACAGTCGTATATCATCCAATGTCAGCCCGTTCCCGAAATTATAAGCAGCGATCACACCGGTATCATGCTGCCCGAACCGTACCTGGCAGGAAGTTGTAAATTCCTGTCCATGCCGTAGCAATACATCGCTCAGGGAAAGCGATCCTGAATTTATTACCGTCCCTGCATCCGTTGTTGTATCATAGTAATATATGCTTATCCAGGATGCGTTATCGCTACCCCGCGCCCAAACCTCGTTACCGCCGGAAAATTTCGGCACTCCATGCAGCTTATAATCAAATTCAACCCGCACTTCATGCACAGCAGCAGCATAATCCGCGAGGTTGAATGTGCCTTCCAGATAATTCCTGTTACCGCTCATATTCGTACGAGCATCAAGGCTTACGGAACGTTCACCCGTTATGGTAATCTCCGGGCTTGCAAAAAACCGGAGTCTGCCGGTATCGGTGCTGGCTGTAAAATCCCAGCGCTCGTCATGTGTTACGCCCATCATGCCCGGAGCAACTATATCCCGTCCTTCCGTCTCGAAGCTTTCCTTGAATCCCGAATCCAGATTTACGGGAAGATTCGGATAATGCCGGACAACCTTATATATGGTATCATTAGTCGCAACCGGATCCGTTGCTGTAAGGTTTTTTATTACCGCAGTGATCCGGTATACACCGGTATCTCCGAGCGGTAACCCGGCAACAAAAACAGGTACTGCCGTATTGGCCGGCAGTACCTGCTGAAATATCTGCGACTGCCAGGGGTTATTATTTACCTGGTACATTACTTCAAAACCGGGCACGGAAACATCATCCAGGTTACGCACCATCAGCGTAAGTGGTTCATTGGAACCAGGTGCAGTAGTTGTATACGCTCTTCCGCTTACCGGGCTGATGATCCGTTCCGTCATCAGGTCACCGTCAGAAATATCCCCCATGCAATCTCCGTCGTACGGGTGGCGCTTCACGGCAAGGCTGCGCCACCCGGGAATGCCCTGTATCAGCGGGCGTACGGCAACGTAATACGTGCTATCCATAGATAATCCCCGGAACAGGTACGTTGTTCCGGTCACTGTATCCACAGGCTGCATATCATTACCTTTTTTCCACAGCACTTCATAAGCAGTGGCATTGGGCACAGGATCCCAACGAACAGCCATATAGCCGGGACATTGGGTTGACTCCAGTTGTAATACGGGCAAAACATGTACGGCAAAAGGAGCACTGACATCCTGCTGTCCCGTACTGTTGCGTGTAAGACGCAGCCGGCATGTATGTGTATTGATTCCGGGTGTGTACCAGGTATAATATCTCTGATCTGCCGGAATGGCATTATCTATTACCGTCCACGTACCACCATTGTCTGCTGAGAACTCAAGGGTAAAGCTGTTAGGATGAGGAGCCGCATCCCAATAGATCCGTAATGAATCCTGTGCCGGCCATGCAGCGCCGGCTGCGGGAAAAGTAATGGACACACCTTCCGGTATCACATCCCAGGCAATAACATAATCCTGCGGTCCATAAGGCACACGGAACCCCGACACCCGCACATCATACATACCCGGCTCAGGATTACGGATCACTACCTGCTCTGCATTGTTGATATGATCGAAGCCGGGCATTGCAGATAACGTTACCAACTGCGGGCCGGAATTCAGTACCAGCGGGAGATGCCTGCCACCCGAAGGCGACACCACTTCCAGATCGAGGTCGTTTACCAGTGCGGCAGTTGCCGCGGGAGTACCTGCCGTGTCATGCCAGTATAGCATCAGCTTCAGCTCAGCGGTATTGGGCGGTACGGAAATCTGAATCGTCTGCCGGGCATCATGTGTTATGGCATTGGCAGCATAGCGGTTATTATTCAGCATCCCCAAAGAACGTCCCAGGTTCATCGCACCAAAGCCATAAGAATAATCCGGGCCGGGATTACCCATATCGGTTGCTCCGTTCAGGATCAGTGTTTTCAGCAGATCCCCACGCGGATCTGCGCCACCATGCAACTGCTTATATCGCTGAGCCAGCAATGCCAGGCCTCCGGCAACCGCCGGACTCGCCATGCTGGTACCACCTGCTGAAAGGTATCCATCATCCCGTATCGTTGAGTATACTTCAGTTCCTACTGCTGATATTTCGGGCTTTATTCTTCCGTCGCGCATCGGCCCACGTGAAGAGCTCGCTGCATTTTGATACCATTTGGTATTGTTGGCCACCACAAGTACATTCTTCGCAGCCTGGTAGGCGCCTATTACCGTACCGAATCCCGGCGGATAATTTCTGCAGGTATTCTGCCCATCGTTACCGGCGGCAAAAACATGCAGCACGTTAGGTTCCAGACGTGAAAGGTTGTCGAGCATGACAGAATAAACATCATAAGTACCGGCATAATTGCAATTACCCACACGCGCCGCGTATGAATTGTTGGTGATCGTCATGTTATATCCCTCCTTCATCGCAACCGTCTGCATCCATACCTGGGTATACAAATGATCAATTAATGTGACGCCGGGGGCCATACCTTTCCCTTTCGGATCCATAATGCCGGCGCCGCCGACAATTCCATTAATATGTACACCATGATTGTGATAGGGCCAGGGATTAAAGTTGATGATCCTGTCGTTGAGATCCACATGAGCGAGCCCGGAATAATTATCTCCTACACCAACAGTTACACCCGAACCATCAAGCCCCGGGCCACCTAAAGTGGAAAGTATGGTCGCAGTATTTACCTTGGAAGAATTCCCTGATTCAAGATTCAGCATTGTATCCTGTGCAGCCGGACTTACATAACGAATGCCATACCAACCGGCCAGCGTGATTACACGGTTAGCCGGGAGCTCTATAACGGCAGCATTCAGCGACCACATTTCCCGACCGGCAACTGTACCGCCGCAATCCCGGATATGCTGCTCCAGCGCGGCAGACGGGATGTTTTCATACCAACCGGCTATGACACAGACACGCTGGGAGCCGGTCGTATCAATGAATGGATCTGTCTTCCATGAAGCCGGAACAGATATAATCGTTGCAATGCTGCTGATGTCTATCTGCCCGTTGTGCAGCCGTGGCTCCACAATGGCCGTAAAGACAGTTCCCCCTATAAAGTCTGCAATCCTGAGTCCTGCCTGTGCCATACGGCCTCTTTCCTCAGTTGAAGGTATTTCCCTAAATCGGACCAACACCTGTACCGCTTCTGCAGGAGGTTGGATATGAAAACTATCCAGCCACCTGCCGGCATTGACCGGCAGAGGCACATCACCCCATTTTAATGTAATCGTTGTGTCCTTATATTGTTGTGCCCATGACGCAGCCGGCAGGAACGCCAGGAAGGTCAAACAGATAAGATAAAGAAACGATACAGGTTTCATAAATATCAATAGGACACACTACTCCGGATAATCAACAGGATAAACCGATGAATACGTAAAAATAACAAAACCGGCGGGAAGTGTCGGTTTAAATTCATTCTTCAACAGGATCTACAAATGTGCGTCATTGATTTTAGCAACCAAAAGCCACACACAGTCAAATGATAATGACACAAATTATCTTACAGATGCAGATTTGTCCATACTCGGACAAAGCCGCAACGCTTATGCGCAATATTCGAAACAAATAAGGAAGGAGTATTCACAGTTGAGGTCATTGAGCCATTTCAGGCTTTGCATAGGAGTATTTTTATCGAAAACCGTTTTATGAGTATGGGAAATGTTTCCTCAGAAAATCATAATGCAATTTCACGAAGCATGACACAACACTATATATGGATCATATGGATTTCACTGCTTGTTTCAGGATTAAGCTCCTGCGCCACAATCATCACCAAAAAAACATACACCGCAAGCTTCCATAGCAATGGATACAACGCAAGCATACAGATTGCAGATAGTACCTACAACTTACCGGCCAATGTTTTGCTTGAACGTTCCAAAAAAGAGCTCCAGGTAAAACTGATTACAGATACCATCACAAAAGACTACACGATCAAGGCCTCTCCCAACTCCGCATTCTTATACGGTAATCTCCTATGGATCTACTTTTCACCGGTGGCCTATCTTGTAGATTTCACCAACCAGAAACGGTTCTATTATGGTAAATCTGCCTATCTGGATATTCATGACACAAATCACA
The DNA here is from genome assembly GCA_037190845.1 of Flavipsychrobacter sp. Taxonomy (GTDB): domain Bacteria; phylum Bacteroidota; class Bacteroidia; order Chitinophagales; family Chitinophagaceae; genus JBEBVQ01. The sequence continues at coordinate 9,488 of JBBCJI010000043.1, forward strand.
TCATCAGACCGCCGGCTTCCAGGCGTTTTCATAACTATTATTCCAGGAAATACCCTACATATAAAGGTCATTTCAACATAGCGCTTTCTCTCCCATGGATCAATATCTTCTATCTGCAGCCCCGGGGCATCTCACCGAGAGCAGCAGCCGGTTTTATGGGAGGATCGGCAGGTATAGAATATTTCCGCCGGCATAACCGGTTCCTGAGCCTGAACACCAGTATGGTAGCCGGCTTCCCGGTAATAATGGCTGCACCTATCCGTGGCACATACGAGATGATGAGCTCTACGTATGTAAGCATTTCAGACAACCGGGCGGTCAGACGCTACTCTATGGGATACGGGATCAATTATGCCATAAACACCTGGCATATCAGAGCGGAGGACAGCCTTAGCCAACAGCTCTACAATCCACCGACAAGGACCAGCCATTCATTGGGCCTGACCTTCAACGGATCTCACAGAATGGGAAAAGTGCTTTATCTGGGAATTATCTACAGGCCAACACTACTCACTATTTACCACAATCCAGGATTCAGATATGAACATCTGATCAGTATAGATTTTGGATGGAAGTTCGGAAGAAATCGCTATTAATCAATACATCTACTCCGTATCCGTAAGAATCTCCAGGATGATATCACTTACCATTCGGGCATGGCTTATGATCATCAGATACCCACCGCCATCCACAGGGATTGCCGGGTCTAATATATATATAGGGCGGAAGCCAGTGGAGGGCGCCATGTATATGATACACTTCGGGGGGGACTTTTATTATCCCACTGATACCACTATCAATAGTGGTAGGATGTATGAATCCGGCTCAATAAGATGCAATGGGATATCAATCACGAAGGAAGATCTCAGGCAGAGGGTCTGCAATGTATTCATTTGAACCACTCATGATATTTGTACGGGTATAAGATTGAAACTTTAAAGTTTGACCCGGCCGCTCTGTTTCTGTCTCAAGCCATCGCCATACTCCCCAAGACCACTCCCACACATCTCCCATTTGCTTTTACTTATCTTTAACTATACAAAAAGGTCACCTTTCTTCATTGAGCATATTAATCTCTTGAAAGCTTGAAGGAAGGAGTGAAAATCATAGAATGGAAATGAAACTATTTCCGTTAAGGCACCATTATTCCGAATAGTCTTTCAACATTGTGTTTTCTGCTACTTATTGTAAAAATATCTCCTGCCTGAGAAGGGTAATGCTATACGTATGTAAGTCAGTGAACAGCAAGCTTACAAATCTGAAATCAGCAAACCCCAATATAAAACCAGACAAACAATATGACAACTGCAAAAATTATCACAGCACTCGGACTTACCATCTTCTTCCTCGGCTGCGGCCATGCTGATCATGAAATGATGGAACAACAAACTCCTTCAACCAGCAATTCAACGGCTGTTATTTCTTCTTCAGCAGCAGTTGAACGGAATGAGGATTCAACAAGAAAATTTATCAGAACTGCCGACCTGAAATTTAAAGTAAAGAGTGTCATCCAATCCACGTATGATATTGAAGCAATAACCCACCGACATGGAGGGTTTGTAGCTGCTACAAACCTGACAAGCCATAAAGACTATGTAACGACAACCGCCGTAAGTACAGACTCCTCTCTGGAAACTACTTACTACACCGTTGCCAATTCCATCACGTTAAGAGTACCGAATACGAAACTTGACACTGTTTTAAAAGAGATCGCAGGAAATATTAACTTCCTGGACTATAGAATCATAAACGCACAGGATGTTGCCTTGCAGATCCTATCAAACGATCTGGCACAAAAGAGAGCTGCCGGAAATGAGACAAGGCTCACAAAGGCGATAGACAACAGAGGCAAAAAACTAAATGAAACGACTGCCGCCGAAGAGCTTTTATTGAGTAAGCAAGCACAGGCGGACGATGCCCACATCTCCAATCTGTCGTTGACGGACCAGATCAATTACAGCACCATCAATTTATCCATTTACCAACGGCAAACCATAAAAAGAGAACTCATTTCTAACAACAAAAATATTGATGCCTATGAACCAGGTTTTGGAAACAAATTGATTG
>JBBCJI010000044.1:0-15399 GCA_037190845.1 Flavipsychrobacter sp.
ATTGGCCGTAAATGTCGCGTTCGTACCATTATACTCCCAGTCGTACGAAGTTGCCCCCGATACTGCAGGTACAGTGTAGGTCACATTCGATTCTCCCACGCATACTTCCCGCTTGGCAGAAGTGAACCGATCGGGTTGTGCAGGGACAGGCGGTATGATAGCTTCCAGCTTCCAAAGGTCGCTTCTTAGGCCAAAACCCGTAGTAGCTCCACCTCCGTTACCGCCATACATCCAGAAATTACCGTCTTTGTCCACCCAATAGCCTACACGTGCACGCCCCCCCGGGAAGGCTCCGGAAGCGGCGGTGTAATTGCCGGGTACGCCTCTCACATCAGAGGCCCCTGTCTTTGACCCGAACATCCAGGTCCATTGATTCGTGGCCGGGTCATACATCCAAACGTCGTTATGCCCTGAGATGTACGCCGGGGATTCAGCCAGCCCCCATCCCCCGAACATCCAGAACCTGCCATTCACATCCACCCACGTACCGCTGCGCATTCTGCTACCCGGCTTATTCCCTGCGGCAGCCAGACCTCTCTGACCGTGCACACCGTAATAACCATAATTGGTACCAACTAATACCGGCGTCGTAAAGTCAATCGTATCTCCGTTTACCCACGTCCACATAGCATCAGTGGGGTTGTACTTCCACATATCATTCAGATAAAAACCATAATTGGTACTACCAACTTTGACTGTCGTAACTCCTCCAAACATCCAGAAATTACCGTCTTTATCTGTCCACGTATTCGCCTCCTGCCGCGGTTGCGGGAAGTTGGTAGCAGCAGCAACACCTTTGGTTCCATAACTGGCTATATTACTTGTCGTAACAGAATCACCGCCACCGATCCAGGTCCACATGTTCGTGCTCATATCGTACGACCAGAAATCAGACAGATACCCCAAAGTACTATTATTGGCAACTCCATAGCCGCTAAACATATAAAGCTTGCCGGCTTTATTATCTATCCATGCGGCGCTACGCCCACCGCCACGTGCTCCTGGCTGGTTAGTAGCTACAGCAACCCCCTTTGCACCATAATTGGCCACAGGAGTCGCAGCATATACCGTACTTCCATTAAACCAGGTCCATTGATTATCATAGGGATTGTATTTCCACAGGTCATTTCTCCTATGCCCGCTGGTTGAGTTGTTAAATCCACCAAAAATCCATACGTAACCGGCGCTGTCCGCAGCAAACGTACCGCTATGCCTGTTATGCGGCATATTATCCGGATGCGGCACCCCGGCGGCAGAAAAAAGCTGACCATAGACTGTTGTGGAAGAATATCCGGTCTTCCCGTGCATCCAGGTCCATGTGCTGCTGTCTGTATTAATACGCCATACCTGGTTAAATGAATTCTGATCATTTAATGCCCCTCCAAACATATAGAGGCGCCCAAGTGTGTCTGTCCAGCAGACAGGTGCTACTCTTGTGCCCGGCCAATTGTTCATAGCAGACTCTATGACCGGCGGAGCTACCATTGCATAAGGTATCCCAAGCGTCCCTCTTTTTTCAAGATGATATTTATAGCTAGTGGTTGCATCCATTCCGTTTTTCCAGATCCATTGAGCGGAAGTGTCCGTAACCTGAGCGTATAATGATATACCTGCTAATTGACACAACGCGGAAAGAAAAAGTAAAATTCTCAATTTCATGTTCGTGATTTTTTAGTGAATAAACAAACCGGTCCGGCATAATACCCGGATTGAAGATTGATCATTCAAAAGTAACGGGAGACATATTCCCTTACAATCACATGTCCATGTGATAAGCAGCACCTCCGGGTGTGCATTAGCGGATGCCGGCAATCAGGAAAATACAGATACCGGTTTAGCCAATCGGCCTCACTGATATCTGCGCGACCAGACGCGTCACCACACTTATTGCGGCAGGCATGACCAGGCAGGATTATTCCATTATGAACCGGTAAGAAATCAAATCTCTCCCCTGAAGGCTTTATTCAGCACTTCGGCTTTGCTGTTTACGTGCAGCTTCCGGTAAATATGCTTGATATGTGTGCGGATCGTATCAATAGATATAGACAGCCGATCTGCAATCAGCTTATAACTGAGCCCCTCGGTGAGGGCCTTGATGACCTGCATTTCACGGGGTGAAAGCACATCCTCATCATGGCGTCTGACCGGGGCAAAATGCTCGACTACCTTACGGGCAATAGACGGGGACATATAGCTTCCTCCGGCTTTAATTTCAAGAATAGCTCTAAGTAATTCCGGCATAGACGTGTTCTTGAGCGCATACCCTGTTGCTCCCGCACATAGTGACTGAAAAATACGCGTACTGTCATTAAACACCGTAAGCATAATAATATCTGCTGAAGGAAACAACTCCTTAATATACCGAATTCCTTCAATGCCACTCATGCCAGGCAGATTAATATCCGACAGCACTACGTCCGGGGCCTCCATCCGTTGCTCACCGGCTGCTTCCAGAAAATCTTCCATACTCTCTGCAATCAATACCAGAACAATATTTTCCTGCATGCTAAAAAATTCCCTGATGCTATCACGCACATGTTCCCCGTCTTCTATAATCGCCAGTTTTATCTGCTGCTCCATATGCTCCTGTATTCTATGCAAAGTTGACCAATCTTTTGCTACAATTATAATCACATATTCATGTGACAACACCCTTCCGTACAGTTAACGTAAATGCATTATCTTTCGTTTCATAAAACATCGTTGCGCCAATTTTCCTTGCCCGCATATGTATATTTTTCAGCCCCTGCCCCTGTACCCCCTGCCGGGATGTAAATGCACCATTATTCGTAATGCAGAAGAAAAACATCGTAGCGTCATGGTATCTAAATGTGATTCCAACTTTGGTTACGGCGGCATGCTTCACGACATTATTAACAGCCTCCTTAAAGATCAGATATAACTGCTGACGTAACTCAAGAGGCATTCTCTGACGTGAGTGTATCTCTCCCACATCCACATGCAATTCTATGTTCAGCGGAAGCAGCAATTCCTCAGCATATTCCTGAATCCGTTCTGAAAGACTCTCCGGCATATCATTACGCGCATCCACGGACCAAAGAATATCACTCATTGTAATTGTCGCTTCCCTGCTCAATCCTGCAATCCTTTCAAGCCGCGCATCTTTTTCCGGTCCGGTGTTTCCATTAAAACGTAGATTATCAGAGAACATCGTAATACTTGTAAGCAAGCTGCCGACTTCATCATGCAGATTACTTGAAATCTGGAGTCTCATTAATTGCATCTTCTTCAGATTACGGTACTTGAACAGGAAGAAAAGCGATATTAATCCGACAGACAACATTGCAAGCAGTAAGTAAAACCATACAGTACTGTAAAAAGGCTTCTTCACATGTATCACAAACTGCAACAAATTTGAAGCAACAAAGCCACGTGATGTGATTCCCTGTATCTCCACTGTATAGTATCCATACGGGATACCATGCAGTCGTAAAACCGGCTCACCGGACAAAGATCTCCAATCATCGAACAGTCCCAAGATCCGGTATCTAAAAATATTGTGCACCGGATCTGCATAGTCTGTCATACCCAAATTAAACACCAGTGATGCACTGGGAGACTGTAATTCAATCTTGTCTCCGTCGCCTTTCAGATTACTGATCGTAGTAAATGTCTTGGTTTGCTCATCCCATTTCGAGACCGGCAAAACAAACAGACGAGCATTATTTTCTTCGATGCTGTTTACCTGTTGAGGATAAAAGGAAATGAGGCCGTTAACACTGCCAAAATACATTTTCCCGTCTCTTCCTTTCATATACGAGTTGTAATTAAAATCATTATTGCACAACCCATCAGTAGTATAAAAATTTGAAAAGCGGTTTTCTACCGGATTATAACAACTCAATCCGTTCGAAGTGCTAAACCAGCACTTGCCATCATCCTGCCATAACATGCCATACACAATATCGCTGCTCAGTCCATTATTTTCCCGGTTAAGATAACGTATCTGTGTTCTGTCCGGACTGAGCACATTTATACCTCCTCCATTGGTCGTCAACCATAGAAATCCGTTCTCATCTTCGTCAACAACATATATCTCATTAGCCGACAACGCAGGAACAGACTTTTTATTAAAACACATGATTACTCCCTCCTTCTTATGAACATGATATACCCCCCTATTTGTCGCCAGCCATAATGTTCTGGAATCTGCTCCTTCTTTTATATCCAGTACTGTAGGATTTTCGATGTCTGAAATATTGTTCTTGTGAGGCAGCAAACTGTTCGTTGCCGGATTATAGTACATGAGTCCCCTGCTGGTTCCGATCCAGATAATTCCTTCTGAATCGCGAAACAAAGAAAAACTGGATGACAGGGTGCTGTTTCCATTACCATGCAAAATCTTTTCAAACCTCCTGCTCCGTTTATTAAAACGAAAAAAATAAGGTATGCTATAGCCCGCTATGTATACATAATCCGAATCATTCAGCATGTCTGTTATCGCTACCGGTATCTTATGTGTTCCAGGATCCATGTACTGGTATGAGGTCCAGGACCCGGCTATCGCCTCATAACAATACAAACCATACGAACTCCCCACATACATATCTCCATTCGGTTCTTCAATGATTGTGCGGGTAGATATCCGAATGCGGTCATCATATAAAACAGTATCAAACAAATCCCGGGAGGGAAGTATTTTATACATGCCCCTGTTGGTTCCGATCCAAATTATTCCTTCTGCATCCTGAGACCCACAATAATACCTTTGCCGGCCAAAAAACACATCTGACATTCCGTCAATTTGGCTAATCACACCAGTGCTGATATTATACTCCAGCAATGTATCGGGCGCATAATAGTTTCCGCAAAAACTACCACAGGCTACAAACATGAGTTTGTCTCCATATAAAAAAGCCATTTCCATGACACGGCCGGACAAGCGTTCGAGTACATCCAGCTCTTTCGTATTCGTATGTAACAGATAAGCATGGGTCCGACTGGCAATAAACAATAAAGAATCATTACACCATGTCATATTCAGGATCGTCGAATTGCCGGGCAGGGATATATTTTCAATTTTCCGGGAAGGCACATGAAACACAGACACTCCGTCATCGGTATCTAACGATACCGATGCCAGCATATGTTGTTTATTCGTTGCCATCCGCTGTGCAAACTTCTGGCTTCTGGAATACCGGAAAAGCAGTCTGGGACTGTTCAAATTATCCACTTTTATCAATGCCCCACTTCTGTACGCAACATAAGCAGCCTCTCCCGGCACTACACATAATGCGCTTACCTCGCTCCCCCCCAAAGCAGTATCAGGCTGCACATACTGTACAGAACCCTGATCCGGTTGCACAATATATACCCCCCGCAGCGTACCTACCCAAATAGTATTCAGAATGCTATCGTAAGCAAGATGTGTAATAAATTCATTTTTCAACTCCGGATAAGGGCGGATAAAATTGTATCCGGCATAAATATTCAATCCGTTCTGCGTACCAATCCACATCAATCCGCGCCTGTCTTTCAGTATCGCAGTAACAAAGTTGCTCGACAGCCCGCTACTACCATCAAGTAACTCAATCTTTGCAGCTGCATCCGCTATGCCTGTAAAGAAAAGCATAATAGCGACAACACAACAATATGTTTTTATAAAACCACGCATGGACAACGTATAAGTCACACGTATTATTCTCACTAAATATACTCTTTTTCAGAAAAAAAATGAAAACGCTTCATTCCAAAACAAAAAGCAATAAAACTCCCTGATACTGAACGGATATCTAAGCTATAATATATGGACGTCCGTTTAAAACAGGCATGAAGAAATGACCGGAATATCAACCTGTCTCGTATCCTTCCTGAAAAAATCACACGAAATACAGAATAGTACACATTTCGTGTAATTTATCAATTACTACAACAGCAATAATATGTGCAGATTACACTAAAATGCTACCGTATAAGATGAAAATTCCCTTTTCGCAGGTATGGAGCGCCTTCAATGCTGTATTCCAACATATACACATAGGTATCCACTCCCATTGCGTGTCCGTTGTAAATACCATCCCAGCCCTTACGGCGATCCTGCGTATGAAACAGTTCCCTTCCCCACCGGTTAAAAATAGTAAGCCGGAATCCCTCCATACGCTCTACATTCCCCAGCACGCGGAATACATCATTTTTCGCATCGCCATTCGGCGTAAAAGCATCTGGAATCATAATATCACAATAGCGTTGTCGTACACCAATTGTATCCATGGTTAAACCACATTTATTAACTGCTGTAACAATGTATTCACCACCATGCCTGATCATGAGCGTATTCTCCACACTGCCATCCGACCAATACAGGGAATCTGCGTTGATACGGAATGGTACAAGCACCAAAGGTGTTTCTTCACAAACTACCGTGTCCGGACCAAGCATGACCACAGGTTTGGGATAGAACGTAAGCAACACGGTATCATTCCCTATACATCTATGCTCTGACACAATCTTCACCCAGTAAGTTCCTGCTGATTGAACTGCAATGCCGGGAGTTATTTCTCCAGTATTCCAACTGTAGGTGCTTCCGGTTCTATACGTAGCATCCAGTATAATTGTCTGCTCCGGACATATATCCTGATCATTCAGCTCCACTACCGGTTCAGGCATAGCTGTAATACCAATCGTATCACGGACAATACATCCGTCCAGATTTATCGTAAGCACATAATCATTAGTAGCTGACACTTCGGTATGAGAAGTCTCCTCACCTGTATTCCAACTATACATAGCACCGGGCACTGTCCATCCTATACGAAGCGGAAACTGTTCACATATAATGCTGTCTGGCCCCAAATCAACCACAGGCGTAGGCACCATAGTCACACGGATTGTATCACTGGATTCACAACCATTCAGAGCAACATGCAACCAGTAAACACCAGTACGGACCACCTCCATTAATGTGTCTGACAACCCGTTGCTCCAGAGCAGGTGTGCACCGGGAGGTTGATTCGCATACAAAATCAACGGCTGATCCCGGTCACAAATGCCGGTATCATTGCCGAGATCAGCCTGAACAGCATAATTCAATACCAGGTCTATACTATCTCTTGCGGCACAGCCATACCGGTCAATTTCCAGCCAGTAGGAACCCGACTGAGTGGCTGTCCAGGACGGTGTAGTTGCCCCGCTGTTCCAGAGGTAACCTACATCGGTATAAGGAGGTTTGGATTGTAACAATATGGCATCGCTGCACAATACGGTATCCGGCCCCAGGTTTACAACAGGATAATCATATACCATGATCACTTTCTGCAGCGTATCCGGGAGGCCGCATAAAGCGGATGATGCGATCAACGTTACGGTATAAGCACCGGGATTATGATAAGTATGTGTAGGACTGTCCACATTACTTTGCGGGCTGCCATCCCCGAAATCCCAGATAAACCCGGTAGCAGAAACAGAACTGTTCAGGAAATGAACCGTAAAAGGAGCGCACCCGGTGTCAACAGCGCTGCTCGCCCCCCCAACGACAGGGTCAATATCAAAGGATGCCTGTACCGCAGGCGGAGGTGGCGGGGCATTTACAGAAGCCTGGGCCAGAAAGCCAGCGTATGGAGCGCCGGATGCAATTTGAACGATCAGGGAATTATATCCTCTCTTCCAACCAGAACATAAGGTTAATGACAACTTCTGGGCATTCTGAAATCCGACATAGCCATATGGATTAGCCACAGGTATCACACCTCCCAATGAAGCGCTTTGGGGTACACCATTCACATAAACCTCCTGCACTGAGTTATCCACTAATATATCAAGCATCAAGCAAAATACACTGTCTGTATTGAAGCTACTCCCGCAACTGTCGAAACAAGGCAGCAAAAAATCAATGCGATAATAATAAATCATATTACCCGAATGACTACCGGGCGTAGATGCCTGATGTGATATCCAGGCACAATCCGGCCACGCACTTGCTGAATAATTAGGAGGCACGTAAGACATCACCACCGCCGGGTTGTAAGGGCCTCCCATGTTGGTGCTTACTCTCCACCGGCTATCCGGGCTCAGGGCAGGCAAAGTTCCTCCTGATCCATTCGTTCCTGTATTGAACCATCTCGGTAGCGGAGCTGCACCTATACGGGGAATAACAGTAAGGTCCAGCACCCGAATGCTGTCTGTACTACCTACCCGAAACGTATCCCGGTATATCCCGGTAGTATTATATCCGTAAAGAACATCACCACTGCATAGCGTATCATATATATTATGTACGATCTGGGCATTGCCGTCGTAACGCATAATAGCTGTAGACAAAAAAAACAATAGTAATAGTCGCTGCATATTGAAAGGGTTTAGGATTTATATTAAGAGTGTAACACACTTTGACGTGTTTCCTGTAATGGGATTTAATCAGCTTTTCAGCCTTCAGGAATCGGCCTTCGTCATCGGCCATAACAGATAAGCGCCATTTATATAGTTCTGCATATTAAATACCGGAAATACTTTTTAAAAATACATCAGTGGGAATAAGTGCAAGCCCACCAGCAATACTCCTGCCAACATAACCCTACCTTGCCGGGAGAACAGCAGGGTAATCTTATGCTCGTAATGATATTATTTTTATCACCCGAAATATATCGTATATATCTCACTACCTATAAAAGCATAAATTAATTTAAAATTAAATCACCTGACATATTCCGCCAATCACATGATGATGTGATAGGATGTGGAGCGTTTACCGGATCATTCAGGCACTGGTACAGAATATCACCAAACACACAACGGCAACCAACGCGCTGGCACGGCTTACGATCCTCTGAAAACAAACAGGACACAGGTAAAATTCCCCACGCTATCCGCACGGGGGAAAGAAATCATACAGCTCATTTCAGATGGCTATACTACACAGCAAATCATTGAAACCATACACCTGAGCGTTAATACAATTGACAACTATCGCTCAAACCTTTTACTCAAATTCGGGGTTACGAATACCGCATCTCTGGTAAAAAAGGCAGCGCAACTGGGAATAGTGGAATAGAATCATTAATTATTTTTTTAAAAAACGCTATTCGAAAAGGTTATACAGCCAGAAGGATTATGATACATTATTCCGACTTGACAAACGGACTACTGAATGTTCTCCCGATACGGGGTTGATTAATCCCCGAACTTGAATACCTTTGCCCCATAATTCCCGGCAAAAAATGGACATCCAGCAATTAGAGCAAACCGCGTCGCAGGTGCGCCGCGATATTGTAAGAATGGTACACAGCGCACAAAGCGGCCATCCCGGCGGTTCGCTGGGCTGTACAGATTTTATGGTAGCGCTCTATTTCCACGTGATGAAACACGACCCTTCGTTCAATATGGAAGGCGCCGGCGAAGACCTCTTCTTCCTCTCCAACGGGCATATATCCCCCGTATTCTACAGTGTGCTGGCGCGTAGCGGTTATTTTCCAGCAGAAGAATTAAAAACATTCCGCCAGATTGGCTCACGCCTGCAGGGACACCCCGCCACACACGAGCACCTCCCCGGCGTACGTATTGCATCCGGATCGCTGGGACAAGGTATGAGCGTGGCCTGTGGCGCCGCCATCGCCAAAAAACTGAACAATGATGAGCGTATTATTTATTCCCTGCATGGCGACGGTGAACTTCAGGAAGGTCAAAACTGGGAAGCCATCATGTTTGCCGCACACCACAAGTGCGATAACCTCATTGCCACCATTGATGTAAACGGCCAGCAGATTGACGGACCGACCAGCCAGGTGATGAGCCTCGGCTCCCTGCGGGAAAAATTCACCGCCTTCGGATGGTATGTGCTGGAAGCCGATGGCAACAGTATGGAAGAAATACTCAAAATGCTCGATACCGCCAGAACATCAACAGGAAAAGGAAAACCTGTATGTATCCTCATGCGTACCGTCATGGGTAAGGGTGTGGATTTCATGGAAGGCACCCACGAATGGCACGGCATCGCTCCCAACAACCAGCAACTGGAACAGGCGCTGGAACAGCTACCTGAAACACTGGGAGATTATTAATCAGGACTGAGGGATGAAACAGGGAATGTATGTACAGGCGAATAATCATTCGCCCGTATGTATACCCGGAGCAGACGCTTTTTATTTGATCTTTACAAACGACTGTGTATATACGGCGCCTGTCATTCCCGTTACTGCAACAATATAATGACCGGCAGGCAGGAAAGAAACGGAACAATACCGGGTAGCTTCGCCTGTTTTATCTACAGGAACAGTCTCCACCAAACGTCCCGTCATATCATAGATGGATATCCTGTGAGGCGCTGAATTATCGCTCATCTGTACGAGGATAAAATCTTTGGCAGGATTGGGATATATCTTCAGCATCGCTTCTCCTTTTACTTCCTGTCCATCGCCGACCGACAGACCATTCACCGTAATACCAAGATACTGATTCACCGGCGGATCCTTCACAACCGTTACACTACCGGCTGCATCCGGCCACGCAATCTTAATGGAATCTATCGTTGTACTGCTGCCCAGACCGAACAGCATTGCAAATGGCTGCTGGCCGCCATTATTACCCCTCCCCGCATATACCTCCCGCATACGCTGTACTCCCCCGCTCCATACATAGATCCTTGCTCCGATACAGCTCTTATTCACACCCTGCGGCGCCCGGAGCGATACACCCGTCCAGTTATTGTCCTGTCCGATACGATTTTCGATCAGGTTAAAAAGCCGCGGCTGCCCATCTCTACATGTGATCATATCGTCATCTCCGTCCAGGTCATAATCCAGCACTTCCAGTGAATGGATGTCCCGTGTTTCCGTACGTACCAGTCCGATCTCTCCCGTAATGTCCATAAAGCTGTGATCCTGGCTCTGATGAAACACATAAAGCCGGTCGGTTGGCGGACTATAGTATCCCTGACCCATCAGCAGATCCATCAGTCCGTCATTATCCAGGTCGAACCACGAAGCGTCATAATCACCCAGGTGAGACGACTGCGGATTTTTACGGGTCATGCGGCTGCGATCGGGTGTGAGCTTATAGCCTTCCGCTGCACCGCCGTTCAGTATCATGGCAGACCTGCCTTCATTGGCGTCTGCGCCGCCATGTACCAGGCTGAAGAAGAAGTCCATATCCCCGTCGTTATCAAAATCTTCCGGAACGGGATTCCACAGGCAAAGGTTCTGACCCGCATCACCCTGCATATAACGGGCATTATAACCGGCAGATATAGCCACATTTGTAAAAGTCCCGTTCCCGTTATTTTTCCACAACTGGCCCTGTGTGCGGCAATACGGCCCTGTGGCGATGTCCGGCCATCCATCATTATTCCAGTCCACAACACTACAGCCATACATTGGCTCCGTCTGCGTAATGCCTGCCTGAGCAGACATATTGGTAAAGGTACCGTCACCGTTCCCTTTCATCAGGTACCCGTGATCCCAGATATTATTCTGATAGTCCTTAAACCATGCAGCAATGAACAGATCTATATTACCATCCTTATCGTAATCCAGGAAGCTGAAGCCGGTAGCATTGACCAATCCCAATCCCTGAAAGCCGTCCGGTACCAATGTAAACTGTCCTGTTCCGTCGCCGAGCAAAACTTCGCAACGGTCGCCGCTATCCTTAAAGCTCTCCATCCGGTGATAATAATGTCCGCGCACTATATCCACATTCCCGTCATTGTTGATGTCGGCAAATGCTGCCATGATCGTACCCCGGCTTACCGTCATCGGCGCGGGTACCGCATTTACCCCCGACAGTTCTGTAACATCTGTAAACAGACGGGCAGACGGATCGGAAGATTGCGGGTCTTTTACATTCATATAGACACGCAATGCATCTTCCGAGCCAATAGCCCAGTTGCCCTTCAGCGTAACAAGATCCGGGTAATGATCATTATTGATATCCGCAACATATACATTAAATGCAAACCCCGTATCCAACCCCGCTTTTGCCGTAGCAAGCTCAGCCCAAGTGTTATCCTGTGCAGACATATGTACTGCCGCCATAGTTATTACCGCAAATAAACCTACGCAATATGTTTTTTTGTTCATGAAATTGGTATTGTTTTATCGCGTCTCTTCTACGTTACCGCAACAGATGAAAATTACCTTTCTGCAGATAGGGCTTACCGGCAATATTGTATTCCAGCACATAGACATAGGTGCCCAGCAATGCTCCGCTGCCGTTATAGACTCCATCCCATCCCTGGTATTTATCATTGGTATGAAATATCCTTTGTCCCCACCGGTTATATACACCCAGTGAGAATCCTTCCAGCCTGCCGGTGTTACCCAATACCCTGAACACATCGTTCACACCGTCTCCGTTCGGTGTAAATGCATTCGGCAACCAGATGTCGCAGAATATCTGTGTTATCTCGATCGTATCCGAAACAGCGCCACATTTGTTGATGCCTGTTACGATATACGTACCTCCATATTTTATGTCCAGTGTATTACCCGTACTTCCGTCCGGCCATAACAGGGATTCCGCGTTGGTCTGCCGGGGCGACAGACGTAACGGAGTTTCTTCACACACGGTTGTATCAATGCCCAGCGATACTGTGGGCCTGGGATGATAGCTCAGCAAAATGCTATCGCTGCCGATGCACTGATGCTCCGAAGTGACCTGTACCCAATACAGCCCCGGAACGGTAACGGATATATCCGCTGATGTCGACCCGGTATTCCATATATACGTACTGCCGGAACCATACGCTCCATCCAGCACAATCGTTTCTTCGGGGCAGATATCACCATCCTCACCCAGATCTATATCTGGCGGCGGCATGGCTGTGACCAGGATCGTATCGCGGACAATACAGCCTTCAAGATTCACTTCGAGATGATAGTTGCCCGTAGTGCTCACGCGGATATAAGGTGTTGCTGCTCCTGTATTCCACAGGTAGTCTGCGCCGGATATTTCCGTACCGGTACGCAACGGGAACTGCTCACAGATAATCGTATCTGCGCCTATATGCACATCCGGCGCCGGTGTCACCGTGATCCGGATCGTGTCGCTTCCTTTACAGTTGCCAATGCTCGCCTCCAGCCAATAGGTACCGGTGCGTGTTACCGCCATTGCCGTATCCGACAGGCCATTACTCCACAGATAATGTGTGCCGGGCGGCTGTGGAGCGGCCAGGATCAAAGGGACATCATGATCACAGATACCCGTATCTATTCCCAAATTTACTACCGGAACAGAGTTGAAGGTAATTGAAACTGTATCCCTGCCTACACATCCGTTCACCGATGTGATTTCTACCCGGTAGACATCCGTCTGCATTACGGTTATAGAAGAAGATATAGCGCCGGTACTCCATACATAACCGGCAGCGCCGGCAAGGGCAGCATTGAGTACACGGGATTCTCCTGTACAAAACACTGTATCCGGCCCCAGGATGCCCGCGGCACGCATGTGTATATCATCAGTGTAATAGTCAAGCGTGGTGATGACCACACTATCACATCCCCGGACATTCGTCAGTGTATCATAATAAATTCCGGGAGCCGCCACTGTTGATCCACCGGGCAACCGGTAGCTGTCTCCGATACAAAAAGAATCATTTACCTGTACCGTAGTATCGCAGGGAGCAAGTTTGATAATCCAGAAATCACTACCGCCACGGGTCCCTTCTGCTTTGTCGCCGGATACCGGGGAATTGGAATACCCGCCCAGGATATAACCTCTGTCACTGGTTGGCCGGATGACCCGGAGGTAATCATCACCGCTCCCGCCAAAAGCTTTCTGCCATTGGATCCCTCCGGAAAGATTCAGCTTCAACATCCAGTAATCGAAACCACCATTCGATGCTTCTGTCCGCTCCCCTGATATACCGGAAGCTGAAGCGCCGCCTGTAATATATCCGCCATCCATTGTCTGAAAAAGAGAAAACAATTGATCTTCTCCCGATCCGCCCAAAGTTCTTTGCCAGGTAATATTCCGTGCCGTATCGAGTTTTAAGATCCAGAAGTCATTAACGCCACGGCTCCCTTCTGTTTTATCGCCCGACACCGGAGAATTGGAAAGACCTCCGATAATATATCCGCTGTCGGCTGTCTGCAGCAGTGCATACGGCTGATCTGCACCGCTGCCGCCCAGGGTTTTATTCCAGCGCAGGTTCCCTGATGCATCTGTTTTTACGATCCAGTAATCATCACCGGAACCACCACGGTTGCTTTCCGTTTTATCACCTGATATACCGGATCTGGAATATCCTGCGGCGAGATAACCACCATCTAATGCTTCGGAAGCAACGAGTGCGGATTCCCAGTCGCTACCACCCAGCGTTTTATTCCAGGTCATATTACCCAAAGCATCTGTTTTTACCACCCATATATCGAAAGCCCCCTTGCTCGCTTCCGACTTGTCGCCCGAAACTCCCGAATTGGAAAAGCCGCTCAGATAGTAGCCGCCGCTCCTTGCAGCAACACAAGTGTAACCCTGATTCGTTGTACTGCCCCCGTAAGCTGCCTGCCATTGTATTGCAGTACCGGTAGCATTGAGTTTTATGAGCCAGTAATCAACACCGCCTTTCACCGGCGCTGTTCTGTCGCCACCGGCACCGGAAACAAATCCGCCGATTATATAACCACCGTCTGCTGTTTGTATCACATTCCCGGGATGATCATTGGAGGTAGCACCGATGGTCTTGTCCCACTGCTTATTGCCCAATGCATCCATCTTTACCACCCATATATCAGATCCGCCCCGGTTGGATTCCGTCTTGTCGCCCGAAGTTCCTGAAGAAGACCGACCTACTGCTATATATCCTCCGTCTGCCGTTTCGATGATATCAAAAAGAAGTTCATCAGCACTGCCGCCAAATGTCTTTTGCCACTGAATAGGCGGCGCCTGCGCCAGAGCATCAAACGATAATAGAATGCATATGCTGATAAAGGCTATAGTTTTCTTTTTCATCTCAATAGTTATATAGGTCATCAGTATACCCTGCTTTAAAAACAGAATACTTACCGGCTGCTCTTGATCAATTTTTCATGCCTGATAAATCCGCCATTCTGGTCCGTTATCCGCAGCATATAGATACCATCGGAAAAATTACCCAGGTCTATCTGCCTCATATCATTCCCATCCAGCAGCAGTTTCCCGTCTATGCTGCTCAACGACACTGATACTGCAACCGGCGATACTATATATACCAATCTGCTTACGGGGTTGGGATATACCTTTATTTGCCGGCTCAATGATACCGGATCATCGACACCTACGGTTACATTATATACCGGAGAAGTCGTGCTGCAGTCATTATCATCCGTCACCGATACACTGTACCCGCTGTTGGACGACGGTACATAAGTCGAATCCGTAGCGCCTATGATGCCCTGACCACTGTTGTGCCACTGATAGCTGCTATGACCCGGAGTTGCATGTAAAGTCACCCCATCCCACGTTACATCCACA
>JBBCJI010000045.1:0-30348 GCA_037190845.1 Flavipsychrobacter sp.
GGTGGAAGATGGGCCACCCCATCTACCACATCCAACACATCTGTCCTGGCCAACTGATCAGAAAGGGTAGCCGAGAGCGATATACAGGATCATATTTTCCTTTCTCCATTGCGGATCTCCCGGATCCATGCTGTTGAATACCCAGCGCGATCCTTCAGGCAGCCAGGGTTTCCGTATGGGTACGCCAAAATCGAGACGTAACATGATGATCTTAAAATCGAACCGCAGACCTATACCGGCGTTGGCGGCCAGCTCCCTGTGAAAATTTGTAGTGAACTTACCTCCCGGGAAATCCGGGTGATCATTATACAGCCAGATATTGCCTGCATCGATGAAGAACGCTCCTTTCAGGAACTGATATATATCTGTACGGAGTTCGGAATTCAGTTCAAGTTTTATGTCACCCAGTAATTCGATATAGGAACGCCTGCCGGTAAGATAAAATTCATTGAATGTACCGGGTCCCATCATCCGCGAGCGAAAGCCACGCAGACTACTGTTACCCCCACTGAAAAACTGTTTGACGTTGGGCATCTGAACCGAATGGCCATAAGGCATGCCTACTCCGAAAAAGAATCGGTTTACCCAGGAAGCCTTCGGTGAAAAATTATTGTAATAACGGAAGTCAGTCTGAAATTTCAGGTATTTTGCCAGTTGCAGGCCGAACAGGCGGTCCGGTACGTCGCCATATTGTGCTCTATGTCCTATACCGGTATAACTGCCCGAAAAGTCTGCCTGCCCGTCAAAATAAAAATTGTTTCTGCGTGAACTTCCCACCTGCGAGTTGTAGGTAAACTGATAGGTTGGCCCGATGATCAGTCCGTTAAAGACCAGATTGCCGTAATTCAGATTCAGGTTTTCGGTACTGCCGAGGGTATCCGTACGTACGTATGTAATATTGATGGGGTAAAACTGATGGTCTTTACGGATGTCTTCCTTCCAGGAAAAACCGTAGGAGGTTTTCAGGGAGTGGATACGAAAAAGCCGGTTCCGGGTCTCCAGCATGTAGCCGGCTTTCAGGTAGGTATGCGGCATGAATATACTGGAGGGTGGAATAGTGAAAAAGGGGATGACAAATCTGGGAACAGCGATGCTGGCTTCTGCACCGGCATGATAGGTGTTAGGCTGGCGTACCAGGCCGCCGTACTGTGCCTCAAAGCCTCCGCTGAGCTTTATCTGAAACAGCTCTGCTCCACGGAACGCATTGCGGTTGCGCCAGGCGATGCTGGCGCGCGAGCCCGCCCGGCTGTCTGTCTTTGTCAGCGCTCCGACCTCAAACCGTAAAGATTTTTTAGGGAAGGGGGTCAGGTAATAATAGACGTCCATCATGGGCTCCGGCGTATCCAGCGGTTCGAAACGATTCTTGACAAATTTGAACGTACCCAGGTTCAACAGACGGTTCAGGGAAATGTTGTGATCCGTACGGTTGTATACATCGCCGGGGCCAAATTGCATGGCCTGTCTGAATACGACCGGCCGGTACGTTTTTCTACGGTCTATGACCTGATATCCGTCCGATATGATTGCGTGTGCTGTATTGGTGTCGTTCCGCGGACTGTTCAAACGGAAATTCGGATACACGAACACATCCCGTATTGTGTATATCTTATTGGCTTCAGCCGGCATTTCATTTTCTTTCAGCGTTACGAACAGATCTACCTGGTGATTGCCTACACTGCTGTCGGCCTGCACCAATATATAATCCGGCTTGAAAAAGTAATAACCTTTTTCTTTTAAAATGCGGTCTATCCGGTCGCGTTCTCCCTTGATCACGTCGAGGTTGTAGGGGGTGCCTTCTTTGAGTAATGTCTTGTTTTCTGTGGCAGCAATGTCGCGGGTTATTTTTGAAGAGTCAGTTACGAATGTTGTTGTTCTTATCCGGTATTGCGGGCCGGTGGTAACGCTGAAATATGCGCTCGACTTTTTCTTTTTAGTCTGTATTTCTGTCTGTACAACCGGATAAAAGAATCCGCGGTTATTGAGTATGTTGATGAAGAGCTTTTCGTTGTGTGCCTCGTCAAAACCACTGGTGACTACGGGTGGCTCCCCGACTTTATTCCGAAGCCAGTTTCTGATGCCTTTTTCTTTTTTCGGTTCTCCGGCCAGATGATACATAGACAGCCTGAAACGCATGCCCAGCAATTTCCTGTTGGGTTTAGGTCGTATGGCTCCTTCCAGGTCGTCTTTCAGTATACGGCGTTCTTTTTTTGATGCTTCTTTATCCGTAATGTTTACAGTGCCACCCAGGAAGAGTGATTCCCCATCAGACAGCCGTTTAGTATTACTGCATGATGCCAGCAAACACAGGCATGATAATAAAAAAAAGATACGGCGGTTTAGCATCATACTGTTGTACCGGAGGTTAATGAAATAATGTTTATGGTTTTTTGTTGTCTGTTTCGGTTTCTGTTGAATATCTGGTTTGGTTTACCCATTCCCGCTGCCGGCGCTTTCGGTTAAACAGATTGCGGAACCGGTTATAATCATGTGTTGTTATAAAATTAATGCCGGTTTCCGTTATAAATCCCTGCATAACTCCTTCATTCTGGTCGCGTCTGTATGCACGGAGGGTGTATCTGCCGTCTGGTGTGAGGCGGTAATCGGCAGCCAGGTTGCCGGGGATCAGGCTTGTGTTTTCCTGATTTGATTGTTGCCCCTCCAGGGCGAAGTCGTTTCCTATCGTTACAGTAAGCCGGTCATTGAATAATGCCTTACTCGCAGCGATGCTCAGATCGGTTCGCTCTCGTCGCTCCCCGGTGGTATAATCTTCTGTTGAGGCCAGGTCAAAACTGAGGTCTACACCTTTTATGAGGCTGGATGCATACCGGTTTAGTTGTTCAGAGATAAAGCGGCTGGCACTTTGCCGGGCCATTGTTGATACACCACTGCCTTCCGATGCGAAGGGGTCTTCTCCGATAAACCGGTTAAGAATCAGTACGGCAAATACCTGTTTATTCAGTTCAGAAGTATCTGTACGCAGTTGGCTGAGCCTGGCCTGCACCAGGTCTACACCTTCGGCCGCCATACGATAGTTTTTTCCTTCGGGCAGATCTATATTAAAGCTGATGTAGGGTTGCATCAGTTCTCCTCTCATTTTCAGTTGTACGTCAAAGGGTAGGCGTTGTTTGTAAAAATTAAGCTGTGCAGGATCGGGAACCTGTTTTTCCACCAGGTCGTATGGCGCAATGTTGGCTTCGTAAATAGCTGTGATATCCATGTTGGCATCAAGCGGATCGCCGGCGAATGTAATGCTGCTGCCCGCCGCAATATCAAAGCGTCTGCGGATCATATTATAATTGAGCTGGTAGGCGCCTTCTCTTAGCTCATATGTGCCGGTAAGCGTAAGCTCGCCGCCCGGAGTGATTGCGGCGTTCAATGCTGCCAGCCCGCGTACACGGAGATAGTCGCCGGTGCCGGGGTCAATAATTACACGAAACTCTGCCGCGGAATCAATACTGATGTTGACATTGAGATCCCCGCCCGTATTTAATGCCAGCATAGATGATACGGCGGTGTCGGAATCCGGTAAAAGCACATGGGTTCCGGATGTATCGCTGGCATCAATAAACTCCACAATGCCATCGGACTCCCGGATTTTCACCTGTGACTCCGGCAGGGCTACTGTGAATGCAGTACCTCGTTCGATACCGATGCTGCCTCCTATATCCGGTGCGCTGACGGGCCCTTTTATATTGAGGTTGGTGCTCAGTACCACACTTCCATAGAAAGATTTGTTATCCCGGATGGTAGAGCTCAGCGCTTTGAAGTTTTTTGCACGAACATTCAGTGCCAGCTGCATATTGGAAAGATCGCCGGTTGCGATACTGCCGTCTAATGTGATCTTATTGCCGGTACTGTCCAGTATGTCAAATCCATCCAGCCGGATCTCGTTTTTCCGGAATAGTATCTGCTCGTCGGGAAACCGGTATTGCATACCGAGCATAGAGACGGTAGTAGCAAGCTGATCTGTTCGTATATCACCGGTTATAACCGGTTGTTTGGCGGTCCCCTGTATGTTTAATTTCCCCCTCAGAAATCCGGAGCTATTCCGTATCTGATTCATCGCAAGCCCTTCCATGCTCTGCAGGTTGATCGCATTCAGATGCAGGTCTATATTAAAGTCATTACCACCATTAGGTTGCAGGTAATATGCTCCTGCCAGTCGTATATCATTTCCCTGTCCGAGTATGGTCATTTTTGCATCCAGTGCGCCGGCGTCACCCTGTGTGGCTTCAATCCGGATGTCTCCGATAGTGGTATTCAGGACTGACATGTCCTTTATATCTACAGATGCGGTTAGCAATATATCCGGCTTCATCTGTTGCAGGTTAATGTTTGCATTCAGTGTACCATCGGCGAGCAATGTATCTTTTTTGCTGACTATGCGGGTAATTTCACCAATAGACAGGTTGCCTACGGAGGCGGTAAGTGGTGCATTGTATGCCGGCATTTCGCTTTGGAGCCGGATATGCTTGTTGCCATTGCGGATCTCAAATCCTGTTACATAAAAACCTTCCTTCCCCAGAACGATCTGGTTGGGTGTGGCTACCTGCCAGGGTTTATAGTGTATCAGCAGGTCGGGTTGCAGTGATATGATCTGATCGCTATCCTGCTGATGCATGGCTACTGCAATGCGGAACTGGTCTGCTCCGACTGTATCGCGTATATGTATCGCTGCCGTTATTTCGTTTTGTGCGAGCTGTCCTTCGACCGTCGTGTTGGCCAGCTCAAAATTGGTTTGTGCTATCCGTTCTACACCCACCTTATAGGTAAGTGCACTGTCTCGGCCATTGATGTTTGCAGTGACGCCTGTGATATGGTTAGCTCCATACATGATCTCGGGTGCTGTCATGTTCAGTGTCAGGTTATGCTCATCAATGGCAGCGTCCAGGTGTATGGTGTCGAGTTTTGTCAGGTCCGGCAATAAGGCACGCAATAGCGGCCGATCGGCAATATGGGCTGTCAATTGAAGATCGTACTGCTCCGGCGGAGCGGTGCTGTCAGCCTTGCCGGTACTGTCTGTTGAGTTCAGTGTATAATGCCGGCCGATATGATCCTGTATGGCTGCCCCGGTCTTTGTCAGTGGAATATGTCCGGTGATCGAAGCCTGTAATATATCCAGGTAAGCAGTGATCTGCTGGTTACTGTCCGGTGTGGGAGCTGATACAACGTACATGGTGTCAATAATATGCCGCTGGTTCTCTATCAACAGGATAGTGCGGTCGAATGTTACGGTTGCCTGCGGATAATCGGGGTTTGCTACCGGTACGTCTGCATGTATATCCGTCCTTATTTTGAATGCTCCGGCAGACAATTGTAAAGCTTGCAGGTCTATACTGTCAATAATAAGATCTGCAACAATGGAGGGAAAGGTATCGTTGAATCCGGCTGTTGCCGCAAGCGAAAGCCGGGCATTAGGGTCTCCCGATAACAGGCGTACCTGGCCCGTGCCATCATCTATGTTGCCAGACAGGTGAATGGTGTTATAATCGTATCCTTTTATCTGTGCCAGATGAATAGCTCCTCTGAGCTCCGTCTGCATTGTCCGGACATCGAAACTGCTCCCTTTTACTGAGAAGTCTGCAGATATACGTCCCATGAGCGAATCCTGACGCAGGATATGACCGAGGTGAAGCCGGTCGGCTTTCAGTCGCAGATCATATTGCTCCCGGTTTTTTCCGGGCGACATATGCAGGTATCCTTTCAGAAAAGCATTTCCTTCACTGGTCATCAGCGCCAGCTCTGTGCTGTAATCCTGTGTCGTGCCGTGTATATGGCCGGAGATACCAAAGAGGTCGGGCAGGCTTATCTGTTGTTGCAGGCTTGCCGGCAACAGAGGGGTGAGATCGCGGTTTGCAGATTGTATACGTGTTATTTCCAGGTCGTACGACAGCTTATCTGCATCCGGCAGCCCTTTCAGTCTGCCGCTGAGGATCGCTTCTGTTTTATCCAGTCCGGCGAGGTGTAATTTCCGGATACTGAGATCGTTCATATGCCCATTGATCGTTGCATCAAGCTGTAGCAACCGGTGCTGATGCTGTGCAAAGAAATCCTGTTTTTTCAGATCAGGAACAAATAACAGGATGTCGCTGATGCTCACCTTGCTTTTTTCCAGGTTGACATTCAGGAACAGGGAACCGGGATCTGTTTGGAGTGCCTGCAGGGAAGGGTATGTGATTTCGAGGTGATCCTGCAGGATCGTTCCGCCGGTTGCCAGGTACAGATTATTGAGTACAGCCCCGCGTGAATGATAAGCAAAACGGGTACGCAGCTCCTGAAGATCCAGTCCGCTGCGTTCCTGTACGGAGAGGTGTTTTATATCCCCCGACATGCTGTCTGTCATATAATACAGATTTGCGGCCTGCAGATTCAGGTTGCGGATGTCGAGATGATTATAATCCATTCCATGCGGTTGCAGGGGAGCTGCCGGATCATCCATTTTAAAGCTGATGGCTGCCAGTTGTATGTCTCCGGCTGTAATATGCCAGTTCTGAGTGTTTCCGGTATCATCCGGTTCAGGTTCTGCCCGGTTCTTCTGCTCGTCAGCTATACCGGCCAGCATGGTTACACTTGTGGTATCCAGCACCAGTCGGGTGATATCAATACGTTGTCCGGCAATGTCAATATTTCGGGGTTGCAGCAGCAGATGATTCAGGCTGATGTCGAATTTTGCCTGGCTGATTTTGTCGGAATAGCTGAAAGCGATCTTGTCTAATGCGACCTTATTTGCAGCCAACTGAAAGCTGGCCGCGCTACCTGTATCCGGCGACGGAGGGAGCCATGATGTATCCTGGATAAAACTGGTGGTGAGCCCTTTTATTTTAAGCTGATCTATCCCGAAGTCAAGCTTTGCAATGTCTGTTTTGTCCATGGAAAGCAGGAGTTCTTCCAGATCGAGGGCAAGCCGGGTTCCTCCCGTATGATCATCAAAACGGATGTGGATGTCGCCAAGCGTCAGGCGGCCTATATCGAAACGCATGGAGGATGAGGATCCGCTGTCGGATTCCTGTTGTTGGGTCGCTGCTATGGTATCCGCTGCTCCGCCGGCAAAAGCATTGATGATATAGGTAAAGTTGAATGCGGTATCAGGAGCATGACGGTATACATGCGCGGTTACTCCCTGCAGGGTGACAGCGGGTACGGTCAGTTTTCCGTACACCAACGTGAACGGGTTGATATCTATACGTAGTTTACGTACTGCCAGCAGTGTATCGTTGGATTCATCCCTGACAAGCACATCATTCAGCTCTACTCTTTTTGGCAGCAGGTAGTTAATGCGTCCGATCTGGACCTCTGTATCCAGTTTGCTCCGGATGAAATTTAAAGCCTGTTTGCGTACAAAGTCCTTTCCATACGGCGTATGTAATACGATGAGCGCACACAGAATAATCACCAGGATGCTGCCTGTAATCCAGCCGGATATCCGTAATACTTTGCGCATGTGAGATTAATTCTCTAAAAAAACCATACCCGGCAACAGTCCTCCGGTTTTTCTGACGAACACATCAGTTTGTACAAGATACATCCATTTATAAATATATCCTCTTTCCATTTTGGGGAAATGTACCAACATTAGTAAACCGGAGTGTGAAACAAGGTGTTTGTGCCCCATTATTCCGTACTCAAGTGCGGTATACGGCAAATATACGCCTTGTCAATCATCCGGTAATGTATCACTACTGTCCGGGGAAATTTCAGGAGAACGTCTGTAATGTATATCCGTAGATTGTTTCGGTCATTCTTATAAACAGGGGTCTTGCTATTGAGCGGAACCATAGCCTGATATTTTCCCCGGACAATAATGATAATGTATTGTCTTTCTCTTTTTAAATAATAGAAGTGTGATAGTATGCTGGCACGATTCTAATAAAGAGTAAAAAGAGTATGTACAATCAATATTATTCAGTAAAAACAGAAACATTATGAAAACAGGAACAATGGTAGCCTTAGCGGCTGCAGGTATCGCGGTAGGGTTGTTGTTTACTACCAAAAAAGGTGCGGCTATCCGGGGAGATATAGCGGATAAGGCCAATGACTGGAAGCATAAACTGGATCGTGCTTCACGTAATGCGATTGACGGAGTTGCCGAACTGAAGGATACGGTCAGCCGAAAAGTAAAAGGACTGAGCGACGATGCGCGGAAACGCATTGTTGATGTGCTGGACGAAGGTGCTGATGGCATAGATAAGATCAAAGGAAAAGTAAAGCCGGGAATCGGTTGATTGTAAGCATGTTGATGAAGTGTGAAGCAGGATGCCGTTCAGTCGGTATACCTGCTTTATTGCTTACTCTGGTAATGGGCTTCCGGAATATGTGTCTGTGGCGTGATTGAATAATGATTCAGGAGTATCTTTTTGTTCCGCGTACACCTATTCGTTAATTTTACCGAAAGCAAGAGGATAAGCTAATTTGAAAATGAGACAATGCATGTTTCTTACAATAACAGGGGCATTTTCAAATTGGCGCATTTTCAAATTGTCAAATTAATGCTTTCGTTCCCCGTGAATACTACTAAACTGAGACTGGATAAATATCTCTGGGCGATCCGTATTTTTAAAACACGTACACAGGCTGCTGCTGCCTGCGACGAAGGGAAGGTAAAGCTCCAGGGGAAGTCTGTTAAGCCCTCGCGTACAGTGGCGTTGGGCGACCGCTATGATGTCCGTACGCCTTCCCGGAAATGGACGATCGAAGTTACGGGGCTGCTGTATAACCGCGCCGGGTATGAGGAAGCGGTGAAGCATTATGCAGATCTTACATCGGAAGAGGATCGCAATGCGAACCGGCAGCTGAGTGCCAGTTTTTACACGGGTAAGCGGCTAAGCAAAACAGGTCGCCCGAGCAAAAAGCAACGGCGCGACCTGAGTGATTTTATGGAAGATACAGCTCCGGACGGTTAATAAATAGCGGTAAAGTTACCCGGGAATAAATGGGTCCAGTTCTCACCGCCGTCTTCGCTCCGGTAAATCCCGTAATTGGTTGATATATATATATAATCCCGGGCAATTCCGTTCTTATAAATATTATCTTTCCCAACAATGCCCCGCACTGAGGGATTGGATTCCATACCGCTGTTTAATTGTGTAAAGGTATTACCCGAAAGCTGGTATAATCCCATAGAATCTGTGCCTACAAGCAGCATTTTATCGAAAGGTGCTACCGTAGCCAGCAACCTGCCGGATGGCAACCCGGTATACTGCGCCCAGTTTTGTCCTTCATCCTCACTATGCCATACTCCCTCGGCGCCCGTATAGTCGGTAAGCAGCAATATGTCGTTGAAGCGGGAAAGATAAAACTCTCCGGTAGTTGGCAGGTTGTTAGTAGTCACGTCTGTCCAGCGTTCGTCCCTCCCGGCCTTTTTGTACAGTTTTCTGCTGATGTGATCATAGCCGAAAAGTACGCCTTTAGTAAGTACTGCCAGCGAAGTAATATGTGTGAGCGCCGGGTCGCCGGATATATTCCAGAGCGTGTCAACAAACCAGGTTTTACCGTTGTCTTCACTTATCTTCAGCCCGAAGATGAGGCCGGCACACAAATATATCCGGCCATGCGCAGGTACTCTGAGTATTACAGATTGCCAGGGAGCAAGCTGTGTTACCGAGCTGTCAGCGGGATTAAAGTTGGAGCCGTTATTTTCGCTCAGGTGGAGGTTACGTTTTACCCAAAGCAGATTGGGGCCGGAAACCAGTATTGCCCGCGGGTTATAGCCATCCGGCGGAAAGACCAGGTTATAACTGTCTCCTGAGCTTGTGTTATACAACGAGCCCTGCATATCTGCAAAATAGAGGCTGTAGGGGCGCTTCACGACATTGTTATTATCTATGCCGTTTTCTTTACGGCAACCCTGCAGCGCTATCGTAAAGAGCAATACAAAAGCCAGCCTATATACGAGATGAACGTTTCTCATGTGTTTATTTTTGTCAAGTTTACAAAATTAATCAGGAATACGCAATTATTGAATCACTTAGTTTCATGGGGAATGATTATCCGTCCCCATGCTATTTCCGTATTCATCCCTCACTACTCATCCCTGTTCCAGTTGTACGTAATAAAATCCAGTAATAGGAGTAAGCTGTTCTCCTTTTCTTCCCGGAATGTTATTTCCATCCGGGCATTATAAGCGCCGTCCCTGAAGGGTTCGCTGCTGAAGCTGACGTAGCGCAGCAATGTGCTTGCCGCTGCCGGTATGACTGCGTCTGCACCGTAGACGTTCGCATCTGCTGCCGCCATATCTATAAACAGGCCGGCGGAGTGTCCTGATACTGCTTTTACGGCAACTGCCGGTAACTGCTGTTTTCCGCCCTTCATCCGCAGCCAGTCGTGTGCAGATGTGATCGTATTAGATATGACTGCATATTTTTGATCCACAATCAACACGGCTGTAGGTATATCTTTATTGTTTATCGTGTAAGTGTTTTCTCCTGCGGGGATAAGCATCTTTTCGGCAACGGTAAATGACACCAGCTTGCCGAAGGCATCTTTCCTGCCGATCTTCAGTGCGCATAAGAAGTTCATTTCAGCACGGAATCCGGTATCCGCCGCTGCCGGACTAAAATTATTTACCGCTACTATGACATCTCCTGCAAATGCATGAAATACCTGGTCTGTAGTAAGGCCGGATCCTATTAAAGCCAAAGCGGCAATGCTGCTCAGTCCTGTTTGGTCAAGCAACCGCCGTATACCGTCAACAGGTATCCGCCCTCCTGCCAGCAAGTGAAGATTGTGCGGGGAGACACGGTGCATCATATCTTCGTCCACGCCGGCATCTCCGAAAGTACTGTATATTTCCCGCAGGGCTTCCGGTACATAATATTTTAATTTACCTCTGATACGTCCCCGTTCAAAATCAATGCCGGTCATCAGTACCGCCCCCCTCCATAAAGCGCCTGCAATGCCCATGGCTGCCATGCCGGTAAGGCCGGATCCCATTGTATGGGCCATAGCCGCATCATAATTTACCCAGAGGGTCAGGTCATGGCCAGCCTGTTCCATTTTCCGGAACCGGTTATCTGCTGTAATTCCCTTTTTCCGGGATGTCAGGAACACATCGGCAATCCCGGCGCTTGTCTGTTGGGTATCCACAACCGCCGGGTAACCGGGGAGGGTAGCAGGTGTATTGCCTTGTACCACATTCATAACCACGAGCAGCTTGTTATTCCAGCCGGCTACCGCTTCATCTTCAACGAGTATTTCCCGGTATCCTTCCCGTTGCCGGACAGGTACTCCGGGGAATATGCGTTTTACGTAAGCCTCCCATTGCGATACATCGCTAAGCGGCACGAGTAGGGTTGTTTGCAGATCTCTGTCATAGCGCCGGTCGGTACGCAGGTACATATATGTGGTGCTGGAAAACCTTATGCCGGCATGTTGTAGCTGGCTCAAAGCCTCTGCCGGCGCTGCATGCCGGCTGCGTTCTTTGAGCTTACGAAACGATTTGTTGCCTGTCAGCGCATCCCAGGCAATCTCGCGGCCAAGCTCACGGGTATTTACGCCCACTACAAATAGTGCATCAGAGGGGATATGACGCGCATGATCGGGCGTCCTGGAACAGGCGCTGCCGATCATGAGCATCCATAATAACAATACGGGTGTATAAAACCTGCGCTGCATAAAATAATTAAGGCATCCCGCTATCAGGCAGGGATATTAAAAAGGCAGGTCATCCGAGCCTTCGGGGGCAGGATTAAAAGTATTGCCGGGTTGTTGCGGAGCAGTGCCGGTATTGGGAACTGTAGTTCCGGAATAACCGGCATTTTCCTGAGCCGTTCCCGGTGCGACATTTTCTATGCGCCAGGCATCCAGATTCGTGATAAAGTTGACTTTCCCATCTTTTTCCCAGCGATTGCCTTTGATGTTGAAGCTTACTTTTACGTGGTCTCCTTCGTTGAACCGGTCTAGTATATCACACTTGTTTTGTACCAGTTGCATTTTGGCGTAATTAGTATATACATTCCCATTGATCTCTTCAGAAAGTTCCAATACAAATTCGCGTTTACGGAAGCGTTCGTTTACTTGTTGTGCGTCATACTTGGTATGCAACTTACCTGTTACTTCAAAACTCATTTTAAAACAATTTAATTAATTAAGACAATAAAAACTGATCTGCAAATTTATGATACAGAAAGGCAGAAAGGTAATAAAAAAACAGTAGAAATGGAAAACATCGGATAAAATATAAGAAGCTGTTTAAAATTTTTTCAGATCATAATGTATAGCATTGAAAACAGCCCAGGTATATGCTGCCCTTTCAGGGCGAAGATGGCGTGATGAGCATGTTGTGCCTAACGCGGTGCATTGGGTTCTGTATATACTGGCCCTTCGGGGCGGTGGCTCACTTTAGTCCGGAATATTGAGGGCTATGTTGTTATAGACTCCTCCGGCCACCCGCGGGAAAATATGCTATACCTGATAACTCAAAAGGCTGAAAGCCTTTGATATACATAGTCCGGGGCATCGTCCCGGGCGGGAAATGTCCCCACATTCCATGCGCCCTGAACGGGTAGCATAAATAGGCAATAACCGGAGGGGGATGCCAGAGATGGTTTTATTATACACTTTTTTCGAAACCATTCTTAGGCAGCTTCTAAGTCGGCCTGATATTTTCCGGTGTTCGTTTTATGACAACAGTAACATGTAACTCATTGCTTTCTTCTCCCGGTTGGTAGCAGGGAGTAATACGTTGAAAACGGAACGGGGATTTCCGGTTGCTAAGAGATACGGAAGCCGGATGAAATCCGGCGAAATCTAAGTTATTGCCGCGGAATCTAACTAATTATTTTACGTTATATAGTAGCCTTTACTTTTGAATGGTACAATTAAAATGAACAGCTTATAAATAACCGGTCTTTTGCTGTTCCTGAATCAGCTTGTACTGCTGCACTTTCATGTGGCTCATAGTTCCGAAACAAAAATTATAAATCATGAAGCACAAAAAATTACTTTTTCTTTTTCTGGGTCTTGTTTTTCCTATGCTGGGCTGGGCACAGTTGTCGGGAAATTATACGATCAATCCGGCAGGATCTCCCACGCCGCCCAACTTCATTTCTTTTACTGCGGCGGTTTCGGCGCTGACGACGCAGGGAGTATCGGGGCACACGACGTTTACCGTTTCACCCGGCACCTACACAGAGACGTTCACCATCACTAGCATTCCCGGCGCCGGATCAAATGCTACGGTCACCTTCCAGAGCAGCAGTGGGCCGGAAAACTGTATTGTCTCCTTTAATACCGCTGCCGGTGGCATCGCAATCGGCACAGTGAACCTGCGGGGAGCACGTTATGTATCGTTCAAGGGTATCACGATGCGTAACATCCAGGCAGCCAACAGCGCAGCGCTGCATATTTTTGCGGGCGACGGGAGCGGGACGTATGATGTGCGTGCGGAATACCTGAATTTCGATAACTGCCATTTTGTTGTGGACACGACGAATACCGCAGCAAACAGGTTCGGGGTGCTTATAGCCAACAATAACGCCTGGGCAGGCTATTCCGGCCGCACGACACTGGCTCATAAGGTGATGTTTAAAAAATGTTTGTTTAAAGGTGGGAGCGACGGTCTTGGGGTATTGCCGTCTGGTACTGCCAACTGGTACAGCTTCCCCGTAGATTCTATCTCCGTTGACAGCAGCGAGGCGGTTCAGCAGCGGAGCTACGGACTCGAATTCTGGGGGTGTAAGAATATAAGCGTTACGAACTCGCGTATCCACCAGATGCGTACCGGGGACGGGAACGCCAGTGCGGTGCGTATTAATCATTCGCTGGAGTTTAATGTCCGTGGTAATTACATCATCTGTGGTCACCGTATCGGTATGTGGCTGGATGTGGGAGGGAACCCGGCAACGTTCGGGCCTTCGTATGTGGTGAACAACTACATTGTCACTGGCGGCGCCACAAACCAGGCAGCCTACCTGACGGGGAGCAAGAATGTACGGTATTATCACAACACGTTCCTGGCATCAGGAGCCGGCGGGGTAGGTGTTGATTTCAACGGAGCGATCGCGGGAAATGAGTTTGTGAATAATATTATTACTGCGGGAACGAACACGAATGTGAATGTGTTCAATTCGCCGAACACAGCAGGTGGGTTTACTGCTCTGGACTATAATGTGTATTATGGTGCGAACGGAGGTGATGTGCGTTTTTACTGGGGGACGAACTATACGGGTCTGAATGCATGGAAGACAGCAGTGCCGGCGTTCAATGTAAATGCTGTGTTTGGTGTGACGACATTTGCGGCGAACAGTCCTGAGATCACGGATCCTGCTACGGCCCGTACAGGGACGAATCTGGGTATTACGACGGATATATTCGGCCAGACACGAGCCGCTGCACCTACCATCGGTGCCTATGAATATATACCGCCGGCGCCGATGGTCGGGATTTACACGATAAATCCCTCCGGCTCCGGCACGCGGAATTTTACCTCTTTCGGAGCAGTCGTGGACGCGCTACATACGCTCGGTATATCGGGTCATGTCATTTTTGAAGTAAGCCCTGCGATCTATGCGGAACGTTTTGCGCTGGGAAATGTTACCGGTTCCGGCCCGAACGCCCGGATAACATTCGAGCATGCCGGCTCTCCGGCTTCATGCGTGGTGGAGTACAACTCTTCGCTGCCTTCACCCGCCCCGATCGCAATCGGCACGGTGAACCTGCAGGGAGCGCGTTATGTATCTTTCAAGGGTATTACGATGCGTAACATCCAGGCAGCCAATAGCGCAGCGCTGCATATTTTTGCAGGCGACGGTAGCGGGACCTATGACGTGCGTGCGGAGTACCTGAATTTTGATAATTGTCATTTTGTTGTGGACACGACGAATACGACAGGTAACAGGTATGGGGTATTCATTTCCAATAATAATTCCTGGAATGGCTATTCCGGTCGCACGGTGCTGGCACATAAGGTAACGTTCAGGAAATGTCTGTTCAAAGGCGGGAGTGATGGTATCGGGGTATTGCCGTCGGGCACTGCCAACTGGTACAGCTTCCCCGTAGACTCTATCTCCGTTGACAGCAGCGAGGCCGTGCTGCAGCGAAGCTACGGGCTGGAATTCTGGGGATGCAAGAATGTAAGTGTTACAAACTCGCGTATCCACCAGATGCGTACCGGGGACGGCAGCGCGAGTGCGTTACGATTTTTTCATTCTCTGGAATTTGACGTCCGGAATAATTATATCATCTGCGGTCACCGTATCGGGCTGTGGCTGGATATAGGAGGGAACCCGGCAACGTTCGCGCCTTCGTATGTGGTAAACAATTACATCGTCAGCAGCGGCGCTACAAACCAGGCTGCATACCTGACCGGGAGCAAGAATGTACGGTATTATCACAACACGTTCCTGTCATCAGGGACCGGAGGTGTAGGTGTTGATTTCAACGGAGCGATTACGGGAAATGAATTTGTGAATAATATTATTACTGCGGGAACGAACACGAATGTGAATGTATTCAATTCGCCGAACACGGCGGGTGGTTTTACGGCGCTTGATTACAATGTGTATTATGGTGCGAACGGAGGTGATGTGCGTTTTTACTGGGGTACGAACTATACAGGTCTGAATGCATGGAAGACGGCAGTGCCGGCATTCAATATAAACGCTGTGTTTGGTGTGACGACGTTTGCGGCGAACAGTCCTGAGATCACGGATCCTGCTACTGCGCGTGCAGGGACGAATCTGGGTATTACGACTGATATATTTGGGCAGACACGAGCCGCTGCACCTACCATCGGTGCCTATGAATATCCGTTGCCGCCTGCCCCCGGGCAACCCGGGCCGTTTATCGTAAAAACGGATACGATATGCAACCCACCCCAATCAGGGGTCCGGTATACCATTAACTCAGTACCCGGCGCTACCGCTTATGAATGGGAAAGCAACGGTGGCTGGTGGAATATTGCAGGCGCCGGAGCAGGCGTTACATTCACTGGCGGCCCTGATGATACTTCGGTACTGATTGAATTTATGGCCAGCGCCAATACAGGTTTCCTGACCGTCCGTCCCAAAAACGCGGGTGGTACCGGTCCTGGCCAGACTATACAGGTTGTCGTACTCATAACACCGCAACCGCCCGGCGCTTTTACGACTTCCAGCGCTACCGTATGCCAGGGGCAGTCGGGTGTGACGTACACAGTGCCTAATGTGGCAGGAGTGACATATAACTGGAGCTATTCCGGCACCGGTGCGACTATTAACGGCTCCGGCAATTCCGTCACCGTGGATTTCAGCGCCAGCGCCACCAATGGCAACTTGCAGGTTACTGCTTCCAACACCTGCGGCGCCAGCACCGCAAGGAGTATAGCCGTGACGGTCAATCCCCTGCCCACACAGCCGGATGCTTTTACGGCTTCATCGGCTAATGTATGTGCCGGTCAGACGGGAGTCGTATATACTGTCCCTAATGTAGCAAATACGACTTACAACTGGAGCTATACCGGTACCGGCGCTACCATCAACGGCAGCGGCAACAGTGTTACAGTAGATTTTAGCGCCGGCGCCACCAATGGTGTCTTGGGTGTGACTGCCACCAATTCCTGTGGCACCAGCCCGGCACGAACCCAGTCGGTAACCGTCAATCCGCTTCCTGTCGTAACAGTCACCCCTTCCGCTCCGGCGGATATATGTGCCGGTGATACGGTAACGCTGACTGCAGGTAGCGGTACAGGTTACAGCTATGAATGGAAAGACGGGGCCGGCACAGTGGTAGGTAATGCAATTGCTTATGATGCACTGACAACCGGTGATTACCGGGTGGTGGTAACCACAACGGCTAACTGCACAGACAGCTCCAACCTGATATCCGTAACAGTACTTCCTGTACCACAGATTAGTCTTACTCCCGGCGATACAGCATTTTGCGAAGGCGGAATAATAACACTGCATGCGGTCACAACAGATACCGGCCTGAATTACCGCTGGAAAAACGGTAACAACACTATCCCCCAGGCTACTGCGGATTTTCTGGAGATCAATGCCAGTGGTGCCTATAGTGTAGTAGCCGGTCGTACGCATATAGCCGGCTGTATGGACAGCAGTACAGCGGTAACGGTTACAGTGCATCCGCTTCCTGTGGTATCGGTCAACTGGGATGGCCTGCTGTTGCATGCTACACCGGGTTATACAGGATACCAGTGGCATACCGGCGGACAGTCAATCGCGGGAGCGACGGATTCCACCTATGAGCCGTCTGCAAACGGATCTTTCACAGTGACCGTTACCGACAGCAATAATTGCAGTGCCCTTTCGGCGGTCATACAGGCAGATAATGTAAGTGTTACGTCTTTTTCCGTTTCGGGGAATCATGTGCAGGTATATCCCAATCCGGCCGGGCATACCGTATATATAAATGCGCCGGTTGATGTGGATGTGATGATCTTAAGTATGGATGGGAAAATGTTACAGCACACCCTCAGTGCCCAAAAGCTGGATATAAGCCACTTGCCGGATGGTGTCTACCTGTTGCGGATTACTCATGACGGTATATGCCTGAAGCATGAACGGCTTACCAAAACAGGGAGATAAAAAAGAAAGTTCTGTATCAGTGTTTATACGCCTAAATGACACCTCCAACAACCGTTTGGGGGTGTCATCACTGCATCGCATATCATATATGATGTGGTAAAAAGAGGGTATATTATTACGCTTTCTAAGGGAATCCATGCGTAATCTAAATGACCTGAAAAGTTGGCAGGAGAAGGATGTAGGTTTGAAACAGGGCGGTATAATCTATGTAAAGACATTTATTATGAATAACAATAAAATACTGTTTTTCTTCTTGTGTTTTTTGTTCCCGCTGATAGCCGGAGCACAGTTATCGGGAAATTATACCATCAACCCGGCGGGGCTTCCCGCACCCCCTAACTATACATCTTTCGGGGCTGCTGTTACTGCACTGACTTCGCAGGGGGTATCGGGGCATGTGGTATTTACGGTATCGCCCAACACCTATACAGAGACATTTACCATTACCAATATTCCTGGTACGGGTCCCGGCGCCACGGTCACCTTTCAGAGCAACAGCGGACCTGATAACTGCATTATTTCCTTTAACGCTCCGGCCGGCGGTATTGCACAAGGCACGGTGAACCTGCGGGGCGCGAAATATGTATCCTTTAAAGGCATTACCATCCAGAATTTCCAGGCAACAGCCAATAGTGCCGCACTCCATATTTTTGCCGGAGACGGCAGCGGGACTTATGATGTGCGTGCAGAGTATTTGTCTTTTGATAACTGCCGTTTTATTGTGGATACGACGCTGACCACGGCCCGGTTCGGAGTATTCATTGCGAATAATTCTTCCTGGAATGGCTACACCCGCCCGGTACTGGCGCATAAGGTCTCCTTTACCAAATGCCTGTTTAAAGGAGGGACGGTTGGTCTGGGTGTGCTGCCATCAGGAACATCAAACTGGTATGACAACCCGGTTGACTCTGTTTCTGTGGATAGCTGTGAAGCTGTATTGCAGTATAGCTTCGGAGCAGAGCTGTGGGGGTGTAAGAATGTAAGCGTCACTAATTCCCGTTTTCACCGCCTTCGTACGGGCAATGGTACTGCCAGCGCCTTGCGATTGTACCAGTCGCTGGAGTTTAACGTACGTAGCAATTATATTATTTGTGGCCACCGGATCGGACTTGAAGTGAATCAGTCGGGGAGTCCCGTAACTTTAGGTACATCCTATGCGGTCAATAACTACATATCAGGTGGTGCCAGCAATGCGTGTGCCTATCTGAGCGGGAGCCGGAATGTGCGGTACTATCATAATACCTTCAGTGCGCTGGGGGCCGGTGGCGTAGGTGTTGATTTCAACGCGGGCATTGTCGGCAATGAGTTTGTAAATAATATTGTCGAGGCAGGTACGAACAGTAATGTCAATGTGTTCAATTCGCCGAATACAGTGGGAGGGTTCACTGCGCTTGACTACAATGTGTATTACGGTGCGAACGGTGGCACAGCTCGTTTTTACTGGGGCACGAATCATACGGGCTTGCCTGCCTGGCAGACTGCTGAGCCGTTGTTTAATGTAAACTCGGTATTTGGCGCTACCGTGTTTGCTCCGGGCAGTCCGGAGATCACAGATCCTGCTACGGCGCGTCCGGGGACAAACCTTGGGATCACGACAGATATCTTTGGCCGTCTCCGGGGTACAGCGCCCACCATCGGCGCTTATGAATATGCAAGCCAGCCCGTTCTGCCGCAACCGGGTCCGTTTATCGTAAAGACGGATACGGTATGTAATCCTCCTGTAAACGACATCCGTTATACTATCAATGCAGTGACGGGAGCAACCGGATACGAATGGCGGTATACCGGCAGCACAGTGGTGAACATAAACGGCGTCGGTGCTGGCAATACTTTTACAGGCGGGAGCAACGACACAACGGTACTGGTGAATTTTGGCGCGGGTGCCACCACCGGCATGCTGATTGTCAATGCGACAAATGCCGGTGTACTGAGTCCTGACCGGTCTACACCAGTGGTGGTACAAACAACACCGTCCCAGCCGGGTGGATTTACGGCATCGGCTGCTGTTGTTTGCCAGGGGCAGAACAATGTGACATATACGGTACCGAATGTACCGGGTGTTATCTACAACTGGACCTATACCGGCGGTACGGGTGCTACCATCAATGGCAGCGGTAACAGCGTTACGGTGAGTTTCAGCACATCTGCCACGAATGGTACGCTGGAGGTGACAGCGACGAGCAGTTGCGGCACCAGCCCGGCAAGAACTGTGCTTGTGACGGTCAATCCGTTGCCTGCACAGCCCGGCACTTTTACTACATCATCTGCTAACGTATGTGCCGGGCAGACCGGGGTGGTGTATATGGTTCCCAATGTAGCAAACACTACCTATAACTGGAGCTATACCGGTACGGGAGCTACCATCAACGGCAGCGGCAACGGTGTTTATGTGGATTTCAATACGACCGCCACCAACGGTGTCCTGAGCGTGACGGCTTCCAATACCTGCGGCACCTCCGCAAGATCAAGAGATATTTCAGTGACCGTTAACCAGCTTCCTCATGTAACTGTTCACCCCGCTTCCCCTGCGGAAACCTGTATAGGTGATACGGTTACGCTGACAGCCGGCGCAGGCAGCGGCTACAGCTACCAATGGAAAAATGCTTCCGGTGTCGTGGTGGGCAATGGCTCCGTTTATGATGCCTATATAACGGGGACATACAAGGTTGTTGTTACTACTGCTGCCAGCTGTAAAGACAGCTCCGGCCCGGTACCTGTAAAAGTGCATCCCCTCCCGCAGGCGCACCTTGAACCGGGGGATACGGCCTTCTGTGCCGGCGGAGTAATAACACTGTATGTGGTGTCCCCGGATACGGCACTGAGCTACATCTGGAAGAACGGCACAGCAACAATACCGCTGGCCACAGCGGATTTTCTCGAGATCACCACATCGGGTGTATATACCGTTGTAGTTAACCGTGCCGGTATGACCGGTTGTACCGATACTACACCGCCGGTAACTGTAACTGCATCTTCCCTGCCCATGCCGGTTATTGACTGGGATGGCATGTTATTACATGCTACCCCGGGTTATACGGCTTACCAATGGCGCACGGGCGGTCAACCGGTAGCAGGGGCAACAGATTCTGTCTATCAGCCTGCTGTAAACGGAACCTATA
The DNA here is from genome assembly GCA_037190845.1 of Flavipsychrobacter sp. Classification (GTDB taxonomy): domain Bacteria; phylum Bacteroidota; class Bacteroidia; order Chitinophagales; family Chitinophagaceae; genus JBEBVQ01. Next base: position 20,639 of record JBBCJI010000045.1, read on the forward strand.
CAGTGACCGTTATGGATACCATCGGTTGCAGCAATACATCTGCAGCAGTAGTGGCAGAACATGTAAGTATTGATCCCGGAACTGTATCGGGGAATGATGTTCATGTTTTTCCGAATCCGGCGAGCCACCTGGTATATATAAATGCCCGGAGCGACATATGGGTAACGCTGAGCGGTATGGATGGAAAAGTGTTGTATCACCGGGCGTATACCGGCGCTATGGATATAAGTGCATTACCGGATGGTATTTACCTGTTGCGTATCGCTACTCCCGGCGGCCTGCTCCTGAAATATGAACGACTGGTAAAAGCAACCCGGTATTAAAAATGACAAAGGCGCCGTACACCTGCTTCTGGTCAGGTCCGGCGACACCATGCTAAAATAATTGCAACAGCAATGAAGAACTATAGATTAGCCCTGTCAGCTCTGTTAAGTGTCTTGTTCGTAATTCAGGCCAGGGCGCAGGTAGACACTGTATTCTGGTTTGCAGCACCGGAGATTACCATGAACATATATGGATCTTCCCAGCGTGCAGACCGCCCTGTAATCATACGTATTGCTACTTATGCCTCAGCTGCTACCGTTACGATCAGTCAGCCTGCCGGCGGCGGTATGCCCACACAAACTGTCAACATACCCGCCAACAGTACGCAAAGTGTGGACCTTACCGCCTGGATTGACCAGATTGAAACCAAACCGCCAAATACACCACTGAACTATGGATTGAAGATCACGGCAACGACACCGGTTTCCGTTTACTATGACCTTCGTTCGGAATGTGTGTGTAATACCGAATATTTTGTGCTGAAGGGGCATAATGCTTTAGGTACTGATTTTATCATACCGGCTCAGAACCTGATGGAAAATGATGTCCGTCCCGGATTGTATACGCCAACGCCTTATTCCTCTTTCGATATTGTGGCAACAGAAAACAATACTACGGTGACGGTCACACCTGCCAATGATATTGTCGGCCATGCTGCAGGCAGCACATTTACGGTAACGTTGAATGAAGGCCAGGTCTGGTCTGCCGCAGCCGTAAGCGGCTTGCCTGCAAACCAGTTGGGCGGTTCAAGGGTTACTTCTGATAAGCCTGTAGCGATTACCGTGAAAGAAGACCTGTTGTTTGCCGTACCAGGTGGACCATATACCGGGGGCTGCGGAGATGCGGGGGGCGATCAGATCGTACCGGTACACCTGATGGGTACGGAATATGTGGCCATGACCGGGCGTATGAACGGTCCCGGTGACCAGTTGTTTATTACGGCGATCCGGAACGGCACCACGGTTACCCGCGACGGAGGTCCTGTACTTACCACGATTAATGCCGGTGAAACATACCGGATCGCTATTGGTGCAGGTGGCGGTGCTACGTACATCCGTACTTCAGAACCGGTATGTCTCTGGCAGTTAAGTGGTGTGGGTTGTGAGCAGGGTACGGCTCTGATCCCTCAGATCCATTGCACAGGCAGTTCTGAAATTGCTTATGTCCGTTCCCTGAATGGAAACCTGTATATCAACCTCCTGGTACGGAGCGGCGGTCAGGGGGATTTTCTGGTAAACGGCGCTGCCGGTGTTATTACCGCCGCCCAGTTTACAGCAGTATCGGGAACCGCGAACCAATGGTATGCCGCCCAGGTGGAATTCCCATTATCGACTTATCCCCAGGGTAATGTGATCCGCATATCGAATACTTCTTCCCTGTTCCAGATGGGTGCGCTTGATGCCGGTTCGAACGGAGGTAACTTCGGTTATTTCAGCGATTTCGCAGGTGTCCGGGCAGCTATATCTACCCTTTCTCCTTATTTCTGTACCGGGGACGAGATGGCGTTGTTTACCGACACCACGGTTTCTGCTACATACAACTGGACCGGCCCGAACGGTTTTTCGAGCAATCAGCCGAACCCCGTCATCCCGAATGTGTCTGTCGCTGATTCTGGTATGTATATTGTAACCGTTTCTGCTCAGGGATGTACCGCATCAGATACGCTAAACGTGCCTGTATTCGAACGACCGGTTGCAGACCTTGGACAGGATACTTCTTTTTGTGCCGATACGATCACACTTCAGTCATCAGTTCCCTATACCGGCGCTCCGTCTTACCTGTGGAGCACAGCAGCAACAACGCCTTCTATTCAGGCCAGTCTGGCGGGCAGCTACTGGCTGGCAGTAACCATAAACGGCTGCACCGGGAGCGACACTGTAACGATTACGCTTACCCCGGATTTGATTGCAGATCTCGGCCCTGACCTCGCCCTCTGCGACCGCGACACGCCTGTGATCCTTCGCGCTCCGCAGCCTCCCGGCACCCGTTATCTGTGGAGCAACGGCCTTTCGGATACGCAGATGAGCGTGACCCGCACCGGAAACTACTGGGTCTTTGTGGAACGCAACGGCTGTACCGGCAGCGACAGTATACATGTGCATGTGGTACGTACTCCGGAAGTGTATATAGGCCGCGATACTACCATCTGTGAGCAAACCCCTTTACAGATCGGGATGGAATTGCCGGGGGCGGTTTATACATGGAATACAGGTGCCACTACCCCGTTTATCTATGTGAACACTACCGGCAGCTACCGGCTTGAAATGAACCTGGAGGGGTGTATCGTATCTGATACCATAGATATTATTGCCATGCCGGCCCCGCAAACAGATCTCGGCCCCGACGGGGATATTTGTCCGGAACAAACGATCATACTGAATGGGAGCGACGGAGGTAACAATACCTATGTGTGGGGTACGGGCGAGACTACTCCTTCCATACCGGTAACATCAGCCGGACGCTACTGGATACAGGTAACGTCTGAGTACGGCTGTACGGGATCGGATACCATACTGCTGGCTTACTATCCGGAACCGGTTATCTCCCTCGGAGCAGATACGGTGGTGTGTGAAGAAACACCGTTGCTGCTTACTTCGTGGTATACCAACACGGATTCTGTTATCTGGTCGGACGGGCGCACCGGCTATACATTAACGGTACAATACGGAGGGACTTATGTGGCCACCGCCGTTAACAAATGCGGTATGGCTTCTGATACGATCGAAGTGCGGCAGATCTTCTGCGACATATGGCTGCCGAACGTATTTACCCCGAACGGAGACGGTATCAATGATGTCTTCCGTGTGCTGGGTAACACCGGGCGTATGGACGGATTCAAGCTGAGTCTTTTCAACCGCTGGGGGCAGCTTGTATTTGTAACTACGGATAAGTACCAGGGCTGGGACGGCACGCAGAAAGGTAATGCGGCGCTGCTGGGAACATATGTGTATATGCTCGAGTATAACATAGACGGACGACCTTACCTGCAGAAAGGAAATTTTCATCTGCTGAGGTGAGCACTGTTCCGAAGCAGGCTGCTTTGATTTAGTGAGTCCTTGGTCTTTAGTAGCAGGCATCAGAGTGTTTGATTTAATAATCATGACTTGATGCTTATTATTCACGACTTGATACTTGTACGATTAATCCATAACTAACATGAAATATTCTTTTTTGTTTTTCTTATTGAGTTCCCAGGCAGCCATATGTCCTTTATCGGCGCAGCAAGCGGATTGGGTATCGCTTGCCACCTCTGAAGTAGAACTGAATGATGTGACCGCCCAGCGGATTTATGTATCTGATGTCAATAACGATCATTACCCCGATGTTGTAGTTATATCGGGGCCGGCTTATATCGGCACACAGGATAATCTGCAGGTATATCTGAATATCCCTGCCGCGTCTTCTTCAGGGAGCAACGGACGGATGTTTGCGAACGTTACAGAGACGTCGGGCATCAATGCCAGCCCATCTGCGTCAGAGGGTAATAGCCTCAGCCTGGGCACGACCGTTGCTGCGCTGGCAGACGTGAATAATGACGGGAATGTGGATGTCGTCCGTGGAAATTACTACGGATCTTCGCTCAGCAGCTATACGGATCATGGCGATCGCTGCGAGGTATTGCTCGGCGACGGCACAGGGCGGTTTACCCTTGTGCCGGACAACGGTCTGCGTGAGTTGGGGCTGATCAATCCGGTGGGGTTCTCCTTTCTTGATTATGATAAGGACGGGAAGCTCGATCTGTTCATCGCCCGCTGGTTCCATGATTATGGCCAGAATCAGTGGAGTGCAGGTATACTTATGAAAGGCAACGGCGACGGCACGTTCACCAATATGAGTGTATCGGCGGGGATTACCCAGCAGGAGCCTATGTTCGGATCTTGTGTAGTAGACTGGAATAACGATGGCTGGCCGGATATAGCCACGGCTCCTTATTGCCGTACGAACGGCCAGCTTTGGAAGAACAATGGCAATGGTACATTTACGAATGTGGCGACCCAGACCGGGTATAACGCACGGTATATGAACGGAGACAATGGCCAGACGCTGTGTATGTGGGGGAGCATGCCCGAGGATTTTGATAATGACGGGGATATGGACTTCTTTTTTTCGCTGGTGCATGGCGGCAATGATGCCGGGGAAGGACATTCCACGATCGTGACCAACGGAGGTGGATCCGCGGATTACCGGCTCGACTGGGCGCTTGACCGGATCAGCCGCAAACCGCCGATGTCTTCACATAACGGTGACTATGACGGCTCATGGCTGGATATAGATAATGACGGCCTGGTAGATCTTGCGATGACGCAGGGCCATTATCAGCCTGCTACAGACCGGTTGTATGTGTTTCATCAGCAACCGGATCATACTTTCCCCGACGCTACCGGTGCATTAGGACTGGTGATACCGGAAGCCCGTAATGTCCACCAACTGGAAGCGGTGGATTACGACCTGGACGGCGATGATGATATCCTGTTCTGCAAGAATGATCACCCCAGAACGTTGCATCTGGTACGGAATGATATCGGCCATACGAAAAGCTGGACGGCGGTACGGCTGACAGCGCCGTCGGGTGTCAATCGTGATTGCATCGGAGCGAGGATCGTAGTGTATGCGGGTAGTCTGGTACGTACCCGGGAAGTATATGCGGGTCGTGGTAATGGTGCGGGTCAGCAGCCGCTGGCATTGGTATTTGGCCTGGATGACCGTACGACGATAGATTCGGTACGTGTACACTGGCCGGATGCAGCGGCAACGGTGACAACAGTCCGGAACCCGCCTGTCAACCGTTATCTGGAAATTACAGGTAACGGATTAACAGTTCCTCAGACAGAACAGATACAGCCTGAGATACGCCTGAAAGTATATCCTAACCCGGCGGATAAATTTATCCTGGTACAGCTGGAAGGAAAAAAAGATGACAAACCATCTTCTGTAATGGTATATGACCTCACCGGGCGACAGATAGCAGGGCAGGAGTATGTTTCAGGGGATGAAGTTGCTTATTTTTCCATAGACAATATCCCCGCAGGTTGTTATCTGGTCAGGGTAACAACCCAACGGGGAGCCACATTAAGCAAGTCTTTTATTAAAGGATACAGCATTAAATAGCATTTACATGGATCATGTGCACAGGTATGCCATAACTTTCTTCTGGTTGTTGTTGAGTGGGGCAGGGCTTCGGCACGACGTACATGCGCAAAGCATAATACAGGGTATGGTCGGACACTGGACCTTTGACAACGGGACACTGGCTGATTCCAGCGGCAATGGGTTTTCAGGTACTCTGGGCGGTACCGGTACACAATTGACCACCATCTGCGGCGTGAAAGGGGATGCCGTGCAATTTCCCGGGGACGGAACCCTGGTGGAATTTAACAATGGTATTAATACGTATTTCAGCACGGCAGACATTACCATTTCATTCTGGTTTCGTATTCCTGCAAATTCAGGTATCAGAAGTGTGGTTTCGAAAAGGCGTAATAATCATTCATCCTGCTGCTATGTAGGAGGATCGTTTGATACCAGGGCAAATAATAGCGGCATCAATACCGAAGTGGCAGGCTGGCCGGGGCCGGGGCAGACAAATCCTCCTGCCACCAATTACAATGCGTTTACCGGTACGCTTACGCATGGCTGCTGGCATCATTATACCTTTACCCGCAACGGGTGGGATATCAGCCTGTATATAGACGGGGTGCTCCGTACTACCGCCACATCAGCACACAGCATCCACGATTATACCAATGCGAATTCCGTGCTGGGTATCGGTAACGGTGAATGCTATACGCGCAGCTGCAGCGACCAGAGCTTCAACGGGGCTATTGATGAGCTGCGCGTGTATAGCCGGGCGCTGAACGCACAGGAAGTACAAATGCTTTTCCTCGATCCGCTGCCTTATATTGCCGTACCTGCTACCGATACGTCCATGTGCGCCGATTCCTTACAGCTCAGCGCCGTGAATTATTCCTGTGGTATGAGCGTGGCATGGGAACCGGCTGCCCTCATGAATGCACCCGCTTCTTTTTCTCCTGTGGCCGGATTTACTCCGCCTTCACAGACAGCCATCACGGCTGCCTTTTCAGACCAGTGGGGATGCTTGCTCATACGCGATACCGTAAACGTGGAAGCGCTCCCCGCACCGGAAGCGCGTATCCTGGTGGATACGGTAAGCTGTGCCACCCTGGCGTTTAAAGCAGACTACCCTTCGGGTACTCCCGGTACACAGTATGACTGGTGGTTCGGAGACGGTAATACAGGAGCCGGTGATTCAGTAGTGCATGTATATGCGTCGGGAGGGCAGTACACAATAATCCTCCGGGTAACGAACCCGGGCGGTTGTGTGTCTTATGATACCGTACTGGCCGGCGTGGATGCCGAATTGCATGTGGATCTTGGCCCCGATACCGCCTTCTGTGATACTGAGCTACCATTCATACTCACATCACCGCAGCCACCCGGCACGCACTATCTGTGGAGTAACGGTCTGTCGGATACTGCAATGGAGGTAGTACGCAGCGGTATGTACTGGCTGGTTGTTGAAAGTGGCTTATGCACCGGGAGCGATACCATATATGTGCATATAGTGCCTACTCCTTCGCTCTATATAGGCAGGGATACGATCATATGCGAACAGTTTCCGTTGCGTACGGGCGGGGAGATAGCAGGGGCTTCCTATGCCTGGAGTACAGGTGAGCTTACTCCTTATATTCATGTATATCAGACCGGCGTTTACGTGCTTGAAGCCAACCTCGAAGGGTGCATTGTCCGGGATACCATTGAAGTTGTTGCCATGCCGGAGCCTGAAATTGATCTCGGCGGCGACCGTGATATCTGCCCTGAAGAAATGATCGTGCTTGATGCGACATATGGAACCGGCAGCCGTTATCTCTGGAGCACCGGAGAGACAACACCCGCTATATCCGTTACCGTAGCAGGGAGCTATGCCGTACAGGTTATCACAGAGCATCGTTGTACCGGATCGGATAGTATTATACTGACTTACTATCCCAAACCCATAGTCTCCCTGGGGGCAGATACGACTGTTTGTGAAGAAACGCCATTACTATTAATACCCCGGGCAATAAATGCCGATTCGTTCCTGTGGTCTGACGGAAGTACAGGCCGGACCCTGGAAGTACGTCATGGCGATACTTACGTGGTGACTGCAGCCAATAAGTGTGGTACAGGTGCTGATACTATCATGATCAGCCAGATATTCTGCAATATATGGGTGCCGAATGCGTTTACCCCGGATGGCGACGGATTGAACGATATATTGCGCGCAGTGGGCAATCTTGGCCGGCTCGAACATTTTTCATTCAGTATTTTCAATCGCTGGGGAGAACGGATTTTTTATACCCAGGATAAGTATCAGGGCTGGAATGGGACGCATGACAAAGGAGACGCCCAGGTAGGGACCTATGTCTATATGCTGGAATACAGCTTTGAGGGAAAGCCTTATCTGCAAAAAGGAAGTGTGCATCTCTTACGCTGATCAATGCCGGCAAAAAACAATGCTGTCATTGCGGCCTCCGAGCCGCAATCGTATGAAGTGATATGATGCTTCATGAAGACCTTATCATTAATTCAATGCGATCCCGGATCAAGTCCGGGATTACATCTTCATCATTACAGCGCAACCCGGCATTGCGAGCGGAGCGAAGCAATGACGACGTTCATCTTTTTAGACATCCTCTGTCAGCTATGCTATCAGAAACCTGCCGTATCCCGGCGATTTCTAATGAAATCATATCGCTTTCTCTCAATCCCTGTGCATTTCTGATATAAAAGTTAAATTTGGGTAATCATATGCTTTATCATGCTGACCGGGATCATTGTCGAAGATGAAATGCTGAGCAGGGATAACCTGGAGTTGCTGGTCAATCAATATTGCCCGGATATATCCATAGTGCAGAGCTTTGCTGACGCAGAAGAAGCCATCCGTTTCCTGGACCGGCAACATGTGGATATTGTATTTCTCGACATACACCTGGGCAACCGGAACGGGCTGGATGTAGCCAGGGAGATCGCACATCATCAATGCTATATCGTATTCGTAACCGCTTATGATAAATATGCAGTACACGCGTTCAAGCTCAACTGTATTGATTATATCATGAAGCCTGTTGACATTGACGAGTTGATGCTCCTCAATAGTAAAATATCCAATATCTACTCGGAGCAAAACGCAAAAGATAACCAGCTCCGGGAAATGCAGAAAGGTATTGCCGAAGTACGCAACCTGATTGAGAAAACCCTTTCCAGGAATAAGATCCCCGTACAATTCACCTGGGGATTGAAAATGGTAAACCTGTCGGAAATCCGCTATTTACAGTCTGATAATAACTATACCTATTTTCATTTTACGAATGGAGATAAACATCTCGTGGCAAGGACCATAAAAAAATATGAAGAGCTGTTATCAGACATGAACTTCTTCCGGGTGCATGTCTCCTACCTGGTAAACCTGGATCATGTTGTTGAGTATCATCTGAAAGATGCATACATCGTCTTGTCTGACGGAAACAGCATTCCTGTTTCACAACGTAAGCTGGTAGACCTGAAAAAACTGACAAGCAGGTTAAATAATGAGTGTTGATGCTGTGCTGCTATTACATCCGGCCCGGGCGGGTATTGCTACCTGTCTTGCTTTTACTGCCACTGTATCTTTTTTCCCAGAGCTTTCCCTATAAGGAATTTACTGTTGCCGACGGACTGGCACATCCCATTGTTTTTGACATTACACAAGACAAAAACGGCTTTATCTGGATTGCTACGGATAACGGGCTGAGCCGGATCAACGGGAAAAACGTTACCACTATACCGATACCCGGTCAAAAGGGGGCTATGAGTTTCCTGTATTTCAGCCGCACGGACAGCATGTCTGTACTGGCCTCCTGCTCCGATAATCAAACGCTGTTCGAAATAGACAAAAACAGCAACATCCACGCACGTTCCATACCGCAGGACATCCTGTCGCCGGAAATACTGATCACCCGTTTTTCTCCGGTCGGCGACCGGCGGTATCTCATATGGGACAACAGGTACAGGAGTGTATATCTCGTCCATAATGACGAGATCACAAAGATCAATACACAGCAGGACCCCCGGCATTTTATCGTATACAGGATCCTGGAGCAAAACAATAAGATTTACCTGGCTACTTCAGCAGGGTTGTTTGAATATAAAGATGACAATCTGAAAAACATCCTGTTGCCCGATGCCGATATTTTCTGGATCAGCTTCGATAATGCCGGAAACCTCTGGGCCATCAGCAAAGACCATTTGTTTGTCCTCAACAAAAAAACAGGAACATTCCGGTCGCAGGAACACTATATCAACAAGAAGATTACTTACTTTGCCATCTCTTCCCGGAATGAGATCGT
>JBBCJI010000046.1:0-5964 GCA_037190845.1 Flavipsychrobacter sp.
TGGAGTTTGTTGAGCATGGAGTCAAAGCATACGAGGAACAGATCCGTCGGCAACAGATCAAATCTCTTGAAAAAAGAGCCCGCTCACTCAATTTTCAGATCATTGAAAAACAACAAGTTGAAACAATGCGTCAATGGTAGCGTGGAGCGAAGGATCTCACACAATACGGACATACATTACGTGGGATCCTTCACTCCACTCCGTTGCGTTCAGGATGACACAGTGGACAGATTCATACGCCATGTCATTGTATTATACAAATTCAGCACGTTGAATTATTCGTCGGAATGATGTCGTTACCCTTTTTAGACAGTCTCTTTGCTAAACGTTGCATATGCTTTGTTTTCCTAACTGCAAGATCAATATCGGTTTGTTTGTTACAGGTCGCCGTGCCGACGGATACCACAACCTGGAAACGGTTTTTTATCCTCTTCCGCTTCGGGATGCGTTGGAGATTGTACCGTCTGCATCCGGTGAGGTTTCTTTCCATGCGGCGGGCCTGCCGGTGCATGGAAACGCAGCGGATAATCTGGTAATGAAGGCGTATCAGTTGTTGCAGGCCGGCTACCCGGATAAAGTGAAGCCGACGGAGATCTGGCTGTATAAAAAGATACCGATGGGCGCCGGATTGGGTGGTGGATCCGCAGATGGGGTCTTTATGCTACGGCTGCTCAATGATCATTTTGATCTGGGACTTGATAAGTCCGCCCTGGCATCGCTGGCGCTGCAACTGGGGAGCGATTGTCCATTTTTTATTTATAACACGCCGCAGTTTGCTGCCGGACGGGGTGAGGACATGACGCCGGTGGCGCCAGATCTGTCCGGTTATTGTATTCGTCTGATTTGTCCGGAAGTTCATGTATCAACGGCTGCTGCATTCCGTATGATTACCCCGCGGCCCGCACCATTTGATCTGAAAAAACTGGAAGGCCTTCCAGTTGCACAATGGAAAGAGGTTATAGCTAATGATTTTGAGCAACCTGTATTTGAGATGCATCCTGCCCTGAGGGATATAAAGGAGCAGTTGTACAGGCAAGGTGCGGTGTATGTGTCTATGAGCGGCAGTGGCTCAGCGTTGTATGGCGTTTTTCCTGAAGACCACGAAATGCTACCGTTATCAGTAGAGACGCCATATATTGAGTACATATTGACCGGATAATCCTGATTTCATCCCTCATCCGTCACTCCTCATCCCTGATCATTCCGCCAGTCCCATCTGCATGGCAATCTTCACCAATGCTACCAGGTTTTTGGCATCCAGCTTCTGGAGCAGGCTGCACCGGTGCGCTTCTACTGTACGCAGGCTGATGAACAACTTATCGGCAATTTCAGGGCTGGTATATTCCTGGACGATCAATGTCAGAACTTCTTTTTCACGTTGGGTAAGTTTGGGCGTATTGTCAATAGAATTTTTCTTCAGCCTGAGTACATTCTGGAGTATCTGTTCTTTGATGGATGGTTCAATAAATTCTTTTCCTTCATACACCTGCTCGATTGCATACACCAGGGTGGGGGCGTCCGTATCTTTAAGCAGGTAACCGGTACACCCCCTGCGCATCATACCTTTTACATGACTGGGGGCATCGAGGCTGGTGAGCGCCAGGATGCGTATCCCCGGCCAGTTGGCGCTGATGGTTTCTGCCAGCTCCTTACCGGAAGTATCGGGTAGCATAATGTCCAGCAGAAGCACATCCGGTTGTTCCCGTTCCAGGCCTGCAAGCAGCGCCTTCCCGGATGTATAAGTGGCGGAGAGCTGTATGTGCGGGTATGGGGCGAGCATGGTCTGTACACCATGAATCGTCATGGGATGATTATCAACTATTGTGGCTCTGATTAACATATGCAGCGGTATGTGGATTAAAAATATTGCGTAGATCAAACTCAATATATACAATCGTTCCGTTTTCCGGAGCGCTGCGTATATCTATATGTCCGCCCAGTGAGTTGACTCTCGCTTTTATATTCTTCAGGCCGATACCTTTTTTATTAGCAGGGAAGATATCGGGAATACCGGTTCCGTTGTCTTCAGCGGTGATACCCAGTAGGTGCAGATGCTTCTGGTAATTAAGCTGTATCAGCGCCTGGGTGGCGGAAGCGTGTTTGATAACATTCTGTGCCAGTTCCTGAATAATACGGTAAACGGAGAGTTCAAAATCCGGAGGTAATCTTGGAACGACACCACACAATTCAAAATCTATATTCAAACCGGTATTCTGCTTCAGGTTTTTACAGAAATAATAGACGGCTTCGGCCAGCCCCTCTTCCAGCAGGACATCAGGCAACAGATTGTGAGCCGTCTGGCGCAGATCCCTGGTGGCATTGTCCAGTTGTTGTATTGCCTGCCGGAAGTCTTGTGAGTTTTCCAGTTCCCTAAACTGGTTGGACAAAGACCGGAAGCTCATTTTTGCCGCAGAAAACTGGACAACGATACCATCGTGCAGATCCTGTGCAATACGTATCCTTTCCTTTTCCTCGCCTTCCATCAATGCCTTCAGCCGGCCAATTTCCTGCTCTTGCTGCAGGTTGCGGATCTGCTCTTTTTGAAAGCGCTGCTTATTCCGGTTCCGGCTGTACAGCAGGGAGGCAATTACCGTCAGGAATACGGCTGTCGCGGAGATGCCGGCAATCCATATGTTTTTATATTCCAGTTGTCTTTTCTGCTGGTTAATGAGCAACTGGTTTTTCGTTAGCATTTTTTCTTTTTCAGCAGTCCGGTACTTTATATCCAGCAGGCTGACGGCATCTGTTTTTTCTTTATTGAGCAAACTGTCGTTCAGGAGCATGAACGCCTGCAGATGGCGGAGCGAGCGCGGGTACTCTTGTGTCTGTTCGTATAATCTGGCCAGCTGCCGGTGTGTATTGGCAATACAGTCGGGAATGGAAGAAGCTGTTGCTTTCTCCAGAGCCGCATGCAGAAAATGTGCGGCACGGGGATAATTCTTTAATGAAAGATAGGCGCTGCCCAGGGAGTAAAAGACAAGGGCTGTGTAGTACGGGTTTATATTTTCCCTCAGGCGTAGTGCCGCTTCCAGGTACGGGATGGACTCTGTGGGTTTATGATCGGCCAGCAACAGGTCCCCCATGCCTTTCAGCGCTGCAAACTGCGTTTGTATAAACTGACCCTGCCATACGAAGGTTGTGTGTGTTGATTCCAGCTGTTTAGCCAGCATGTAAGCTTTGTTGTTATAGTCCCAGGCTTTTTGAGAGGATCCTATATTGTCGTATACGGTAGCTTTGTTGATAAAGATACTGGGCAGCCGGCTGGTGAATTGCATATTTACAGCCATGGATTCTGCATTTTCAAGATAATGCAGTGCCTTCTCCGGTTGATGGATCTTCAGCAGAGCAGACCCCATGTTGTTATAGATCCTTACCAGATGATTGGCCATAAATGTATCTGTAGCCGGAGTTCTTTTAGCCAGCTCGGCGGCATAAAAATAATATTGAGCCGACCGTGCATAATCTCCCTGGTACATGCTGGTATTCCCAAGATTGTTTAATGCGCGACAGGCATCTATGATTGCATTGTTCCTGATACTGTATGTAAACATCCTTTGATAACAGATTGCTGCATGTTTATAATCTCCTTTATCCGTATAGGCAGCTCCCAGGCTTATCAATGCTTCCCTCAATACTCTGCTTCGACCTTCCTTTAACGTTTGGCGTTCTTCTTCCGGCATTGCAGATATCTCATTTACAAAATGCTGATCCAGTAACTGTTCACTTTTATAAACGGCAATTTTAAGCATATGGATAGCGCTGTCGGTATGGGTGAGTGCTTTTTGTCTTCCGCGATGAATCAACTGGTAGATTTTTACCGGATCTTCTTTTTCCGGTACTACGACAGATTGTCTCATCTCCTGTCCGCAACTGTTAAAGGGAATGTTTGTCGCCAGCAGCAGAAAACATAAAATCCTCATATGGCCGGATACCCTACAGAAGTGAAACATTACATGAAAGGCTGCATTTGTACAGCTACATAAATATACCACAATAGCCTTATCCGGGGAAATAGGTGTTTCCACGGATTTTATAATAAACTGGTGTTTCCTCCAATAGGCCGATACATGTCCCCCGGATAATTTTGTATCGTGAATAAAGAAACCGTCAGTATTGGTAATCTATTATGATGCACCGGGAGCGGGATTATAATAATTGAGATTGATGAGAAAAATAAAATTGTCCAGACTCCTGCTTTTACTGGCGTTGTATTTCGCGGATGCTGCCGGATATACTAATATGAGGGTACGCACCCTGCCGGTTTTAAAAGACACGACTGGCAGATACAAACCCAACATCCGTAAGGCTGATGATTCGTTAACGCTTCCGAAAGAAACCGGCTACTTCTACTTTCTGATGTATTCCTGAATGAAAAAATAAAAATCACTTACAAACTAAATATGGTATATGAGAAAACAACTATTATTAATACTGACTCTTTTTGTGCTGTCATCTTTTTACGGCTTTGCACAGGTGATAGACAGCAGTGCCCAGTGGACCTGGATAGGGGGCGATCATGCTACTGCCAACCGGAATGGGGTATTTGTAACCAAAGGAATGTTTGCTCCCGGCAACATACCGGGAGGCAGGCAAGCAGGTATGTGCTGGCGGGGAAAAGATGGTAATTTCTGGGTATTCGGAGGTGTCGGTACTCCTCCTGGCTCCGGTGGCAATGGCCATCTGAATGATCTCTGGAAATACGATGTTTCCCTGAAACAATGGGCATTTATGAACGGGAATGCAGCAGATATTAATAAGACCAGTACTTACGGGGCTATTGGTGCGGAGGACGATGCTTACCAGCCGGCGGGGCGCAGTGCAGGCGCCACGTGGGTGGACACCGCCGGCAACCTGTGGCTGTTTGGAGGTAATGGAGATGGTGTTCTTAGCGGAGCCGGAGCCGGTGATTATCTGAATGATTTATGGAGGTATAACATAACTACCAATCGCTGGGCTTATATGGGAGGATCACTCACTAAAGTGGAAATAAGTAAGTACGGGACTAAGGGAATGCCATCTGATGCCAATCGTCCGGGGGGCAGGATACAGATGCTTGCCTGGGCAGATAATGCAAACAATTTCTGGTTCTTTAGTGGACATGGCCCCCGCGAAAACAGCACCAAAGCATCTCTGAATGAGTTATGGAAATATAATCCCGCTACCCGTGAATGGACCTGGGTTGCAGGCAGCAAAACAGACAATGAAGCAGGTGCTTACGGGCAAACAGGCGTGCCTTCAATAGCAAATTTACCCGGATCACGCAATGATGCCCGGATAACCAAAGACGCTGAAGGAAATGTCTGGTTGTTTGGCGGAAGTGGCTATGCTACATCAACAGCTACCGCCGGTAAGCTAAATGATCTGTGGAAGTTTTATCCTGCTACGGCCGAATGGGCATACATGGGCGGCTCGAAGAATATCAACCAGACCGGAGTATATGGAACAAGAGGGGAGTCGGCAACCGGCAATATGCCCGGCGGCAGATTCGGCCATTGGATTTTTGCCGGCAAGGATGGAGGTATTTGGGTATTTGGCGGCAGGGCATTAATTACGCACGCAACGAACGAATATCGTCCGAATGATGTATGGAAATTCGATACTACGAGCCGCGAATGGGCATGGATGGACGGATCTAATACGAATGCTACGCCTGCAGCAGTGCCAGGTACACTGGCTACACCGGCGCCGGCAAATACGCCAGCCGGTAAAACCGCGTTTGTAGGGTGGGAGGATAACGTTGGAAATTTCTGGGTCTTTGCCGGCGTACCGGCGTCAGGGATATACAATGACTTCTGGCGGCTGGCGTCGGTGCTTACAGCTCCCGCACAACCCGATCGGTTCACTTCTGCCAAGCGGGAAGTATGCGTGGGAGAATCGAATGTGACCTACACTGTACCTGCAGTATCGGGGGCAACTTCGTACGACTGGGAGTATAATGGTACGAACGCGACATTTACGGCCAAT
>JBBCJI010000047.1:0-3406 GCA_037190845.1 Flavipsychrobacter sp.
TCGTCCCAGCTTCCCTTGAACTCGACCAGCAGCTCATTGACCGCTTCGGACTTCAGTTCCAGGCGTTCTATTCCTACCCGGGTCAGCCAGCT
Source organism: Flavipsychrobacter sp. (assembly GCA_037190845.1). GTDB lineage: Bacteria > Bacteroidota > Bacteroidia > Chitinophagales > Chitinophagaceae > JBEBVQ01. The sequence continues at coordinate 93 of JBBCJI010000047.1, forward strand.
CCGGACATAAAATGCGTCGACCGTACGGGCATGCTGCCCGCACGGGATCCAATGCGCCGACTGAAGAAGGTCTGTGTAACGGTCCGCAATGCCCCGGGGGATCCTGTCTTGAAGCTCAAGGACGGGTATCTCGGTCAGATCGGGACGTGTGACCGGCATATCGTGAATGCCCACCACATGAAGAATAACATTGTCATAGGCGCGGTCAAGTTCATGCTGGTGACGCTTCCAGTCTGACGACCTCAAGTGGATCTCCACATTACCGGCCCATGTAGTGTTCCCGATCCGGATCATTGCATTTTCGAAATCGGGCCCTGCGTGGATGTTATGCACCCCCGGATCAATGATGTACAGCTTCTCCCCCAGGCTTGTTTTAAGACCATCCGGATCAAAAAGCCTGAACTTCCATAAGAAATGCAGAAACTCCTCGGGCATGTTCATCGCGGCAAGCTAATACGTAATTATGCGACGGGAAAGGGGGAATGAGGGAACGGCAGGAATGGGAGAGGGAAAGGAGAATGGAAAGTGGAAAAGGGAAAAGGGAAAGTGGAAAAGCTTAAAGTTCATAGCTCAAGGCTCAAAGGGGGATCGCATCAGCATTGATGAAGTTTGAGGGGCCGGACAGAAAGGTAGACTAAGCTCATAGCCGATGGCCCAAAGCTCATCTCATACATTAAAGTCAACGCGCACAGTGAGCTATAGACCTCGCAAGTCCGGTGACCGGCAACTGGCTGCCGGAAACCAGAAACCGGCAACGAGACTGTAAAATAAACTGTGTCAAGAGTTAGAGTGCTTAACTTAGACACAGTTTATAATGAAAGAAGAAGAACCGCTCGGGGAGTACGAGCTAATGAAAAAGAAAGCCCTGGAGCAACTCCGCTCGGGCAAGTCGCTATACGGTAAAGATGGCGCGTTTGCACCGCTGCTGAAGCAGTTCCTGGATGCAGCGCTTGAAGCAGAACTGGAAAGTCATTTAGACCAGGCCGAGCGTAGTACCGGCAATCGTAAGAACGGCAAGACAAGCAAGGAAGTACGGACCTCCTCGGGCACGATCAGCGTGGATACTCCGCGTGACCGGACGGCCAGCTTTGAGCCCGAACTAATCCGTAAGCGTGAAACGATCCTTGCAGAAAGCCTGGAGTCGAAGATACTGGGTATGTATGGGTTAGGAATGAGCCTTCGGGATATCTCCAAACATATCAAGGATATGTACGATACGGAGATCAGCCATGCCACCTTATCGACCATCACCGACAAGATCATTCCGCAGGTTAAGGAATGGCAATCGCGGCCATTGGAAGAGCTCTATACGATTGTTTGGATGGATGCGATGCACTACAAAGTGAAAGAAGATCACCGGATGGTATCGCACGCCGTTTATAACATCCTGGGCATTAACCGGCATGGCCGCAAAGAGCTTTTAGGGATGTATGTCTCTCAAAGCGAAGGCGCTAACTTCTGGCTGTCGGTGCTCACCGATCTGCAGAACCGTGGCGTTCAGGATATCCTGATTGCCTGTATCGATAACCTGAACGGATTCCCGCAGGCTATCGGAACCGTGTTCCCGCAGACAGAGATCCAGACCTGCGTAGTGCATCAGATCCGCAACAGCCTGAAGTACGTGGCCTCCAAAGATCAGAAAGAGTTCATGCGCGATCTAAAGCCTGTTTACAAAGCGGAGACGCTTAGCCTTGCCGAATTACGGCTGGATGAACTGGAAGCTAAATGGGGTAAGAAATATGAAAAAGTTCTGGAATCATGGCGCAATAACTGGTCAAAACTGACCACCTATTTCCAGTATGACGAGATGATCCGCAAGCTTATTTACACCACCAATACCATCGAAGGGTTTCACCGGCAGGTGCGCAAAGTGACTAAAACAAAAGGTGCTTTTACATCCGACATGGCGTTGCTGAAACTGATCTACCTGGCCCATAACAACATCAGCGAGAAATGGACGATGCCGCTCAGTAATTGGGCTATCACGGCTCAAAAGCTGGCCATTTGGTTTCCGGGGAGAATGAAGCTAGATTTGAATTGAAAATCGAACTAATCTTTCCCCGGCCCCGCGGGGCCGGGGAAAGATTAGTTGACACAGTTTATTTTACAGACCCTATAAAAATAACATCTTAACCGTCATCACCATTTTTAATCCGGGTTTTAGTTTTACTTAACCTTTATTGTAAACTCCATCCCTTTATTAGGGCGAATGGTTGCCGATAAGTAACCGTTTTCCGGATCCCGTACATAATCAAGGTAATCCTGCATCGAGGGTTTATATCCTTCCACATCATCTACCGCTATTACGGCGCCTTTCTTCAGATCAGGCTCAATGAGCTTAAAAATGGGAAATACCAGATCGGGCCAGCCGTCTAACAAGACCATATCCCATTGAATGTTCAGGTTTTTCAGCGTTTCCCTGGCATCACCTTCCAGTATCTCCACATATTCTGTCAACCCGGCATCATCAATGTTTTTTCTGGCCGCTTTGACCTTGTGAGGCAAATATTCTGTCGATATCACTTTGCCTCCATTGTCTTTGGCCGCCTTTGCCAGATAGATGGTTGATATACCGTATGAAGTGCCAAACTCCAGGATATTCTCTGCATTCAGGGCCCTTGCCTGCATATACAAAAACGTTCCCTGGGCCGGAAGAATTGGAATATATTTATCGTCATAAAACGATTCGTCCTCCGTTTTCCAGTCAATGCCCTTTCCAAGGAGTTTAAATATTTTAGGGAGAAAATGCAGTATCATTCCTCTCCATTGTCTCAGCGCCTCTTTATATAATCCGGCAAGTACCTCTTCTGCTTTAGGATCGTTTAGTACCTGGAACAATTCAGGTGTTACCTTTGCCATTACTTCTATTTTTTTGTTCGTTTAAAGCCCCTGTTCCCCCAGGACCCAATTGCCTTTATCTCTGCAGAGAAATAAAGCCGGCTCCGTTTGCGCCTCCCGGGAAACTGCCGGCAAGTTAGGGAAAGTTTTATTATTTAGAACCTTTCTAAATAGATATTGATATATTTTTTAGCGATCCCGATCCTGTAATGCATGCGCTAAATAAAGGATAAAAAACTCTTTTATATTAGCGTTCACTGGCTATATTTGTAATCATGGGAATTTTCTCAAAAACATGTGAATATGCCATGCGGGCTGTCTTTTTCATTGCCCACCGCACAGCATCCGGAGGAAGAGTTGGAATTAAAGAAATAGCCACAGGCATAGGCTCTCCTGAACATTTTCTCGCAAAGATCCTGCAGGATCTTAGTCGCAGGGGTATTGTCCAATCAGCAAAAGGACCCAATGGCGGATTT
>JBBCJI010000048.1:0-23261 GCA_037190845.1 Flavipsychrobacter sp.
GACGGGATTCCGTCTTTTTCCGTCTCCCGAAAGCCGCACCAGTAGAGGGCTGTAAGTTCCTGCGGTGAAAAAATAATTTCCTGCGCAGGAAATTATTTTTTCACCGCAGGAAATCAGAAAAACCTGCCCTGGTTTTCCGGAAAATCAGGGCAGGTTTGTTTTGCGATACAAACGGCTTGAATGACAATCGCTATTTTGCTGCTTTCACAAGGCGTGACAGATTAAGTACCTGCCCATCAAGATCTGCAACACGGATCATGTATACCGCATCACTGAGACTGCTTATATCTATTTGCTGTACCCCTTTCTGATGGAATACCACCTTGCCATCCACACTGCTTAACGTGACTTGCACCGGAACGGGAGACTCAATATATACAGTTGAGCTGGCCGGGTTAGGGTAGATACGTACATCCGGATGGGCATTGATGTTCCGCACGCTTACACTGAAGCTGTAGGGATCGGATATACCGGAGCAACCATTATTGTCCCGTACCAATACCGTATAATTGCCATCTCCTTCCGGCGTATGACGCTGGTTTGTTGCTCCGGGTATCAGCGTGCCATTGCGGTACCATTGGTAGGAGCTATAGCTGCCTGTAGTAATTACTGAACCCGCGGGTGAAATCACAGGCACGGGTGTCGGATGTACTGTGATATCTTCCGGATCAGAGATTGTCATACAGGTATTCCGATCAGTCACTTTCACTGTATAAGCACCATCCTCTTTAGCATATATAAAGGAGGTAATAGCACCGGTAATATCTGTATTGTTTAACTGCCACTGGAATGAATATCCGGGGCCGCTGTTGGCAAACAGGAACACGCTGTCTCCTTCACAGAAAGCAGTATTCCCTGCGCTTGTTATCGTTGCCGGTGGCAGCGTATTTACAGACACAATAACGGAGTCATAATTCACACATCCGTCATTGGGTCCGCCGCTGTTATCAGACGCTTTTACATAATAGACCGTGTTATTGGCAGGCGCTACCGGTATATTACTACCGGTATATGCACCGGGCGTCCATTCATAAACATATTCTGTATTGGCGGATGTAGCAGTAAGGGTTGTCGTATCACCAACACAAATATTGGCCGGCAAAGCTTCCGCAGTAAATGGCGGAGGCTGTGTAATGGTTGCAGTTACCGGAGTACGCGAGCTTTCACAGGGCTGGGAGACCTTCCAGTCATATAAAAACGGATAAGTTTTGGTTATTACCGAAGAGCCTGTACCTCGTATCACAGAGGTAAGTCCTGCAATTGTATAAGGAAATATAATCTCATTAGATGCAGGCGCTACAGATTCCCTCATAAGACCGGTAACACCGCCACCCGTTCTTTTTACAATCAGCAGCAAACTACCGGCAGGCACATTAAAATGCACAGGTACAAATGTTTTTATACCAGGCGCCGGTGTGCCGGTCACTGTGACGGTTGTTGAATCCAGCCTGGCGCCGTTAGCGGTATTCAGGAATATAGTTACCGTACCGGTTCCCGTACCCACAGGATATACCGCCACCGAATCCAGCACAAAAGGAACATACGCATCAAAGAAAAGCCCCCCCGAATCATTGGAATTTGAGACCGTACCTGCGGTAGTACGATACTGGCGACCAATGTAATTGGAACGCTTTCCTGCTTCTGCCGATACATAAAACGTAGTGGTGCTGCCCAGGAATGGCGTAGTAAAGCTGACACCTGTATCCAGCAAGCTGCCGCCTGAAATTGTATTATACCATTTCAATACAGAGCCGGGGGAGCCGTTTGCAGTAAGCGTCACAGAATCCGCACCGCATCGTATGACGGAATTTGCGGACAATACCTCAGCCTGATTCACCCTAACGGTAAGCGGTACGTTGATACAGGCAACTCCGTCGCTGTTCTTCAATACAGCACGGTAATAAGTGGTTGTATTCAGAAAACCGGTTAAATGCGTGGGTGACAACGCTCCGGAAATATCGGTATACGAGATCCCGTCAGGAGCGCTTTGCCATTGCAGGGTGCCTGTTGCATAATCGGGTGCATGGTCCAGGCGCAGCGTAGTGGCGCCATTGACACAAATATCAGCAGGATTGGCTGTAGCTGTTGCCTGCGCCGGTTGTACAAAATGACGCACCGTATCTATGTTTCCGCAGGAGGTATTGGTGTTATATGCAGCGGCAACAAAAGTATGGCGACCGGCAACACCGGTACGTGCATATACAGTTGCAGCATTACCGCCGGTGTAAGGTATAGTACCGGCAGCATTGGCATACAGACCGGCCACAGGAGCCCAGGTCACGGAGTCGAAATTGGCCGGAACAGACATTACGGTAAGCGTGGAAATACCATCGTTGCATACAACAGGTGTGGCGCTCACCTGGAAGTCCGGAGCTGCACCCAGTGTTGCAATAACCGGCTGGCGCGGACTTTCGCATGGTACGGACACAGACCAATTAAAGAAAAACTTGTAATCATTAGAGGAACCCGTTGCTCCGGTAGCAGAAATAAGAATAGATACTGCTCCCGAAGGTGAATTATAAGGAAACGGAGTGTTACTAAACTTCGTCATAAGCCCAACATTGTACCCACCCGTTATTGTACTTACCATTTTATACTGACCAGGAGGGAGGGATATCTCAACAGGGATAACATGCAGCGTCGGATTTGTTGTTGCTGTAAAACTGTATAATGCCGCTGAGTCAAGCACATTATTACTCATATCCCGGATGTATATTTTTATGGTTCCATTTAATGTTCCGCTGGTAGACGAATTGACAATATAGGCATCCACCGTATGGATGGTGATATGATTATTGGCACGGAATATAAGACCATTATGAGAAGAATGGTTGTTGAATACATTATCCGGCTCCGGAGAGGGAACTCTTTCCATCTTTGTATTTGCAGAAGCCGATACATAAAACGTATCGGTCGCTGTGAGTACAGAAGTAGTGTATGTATTTCCCGTATCCAACAAAACACCTCCGGCAGCAGATTCATACCAATGCATGGTAGCTCCGGCTGACCCTTCAGCTTCCAGTGTAAGCATTCCGGGTCCGCAACGGGATGCATCCTGCCAGGACAGAACCTGTGCAGCCGGAACTATCGGAATTTCATAGGCGGAACTGAATATGGAATCACTGCTTGCTGCACAGGTTGATTTCAAACGATAATAGGTAGCCTGGGGCAGTGGGGGCGTCTCATAGGTGAGACCGGCGCCCTGTGTACCACCCGGTACATTAGCCCAGGGGCCTGCACTGCTCGGCGCCTGCTGCCATTGATAAACGATACCTGATGTTATATCCGGATCATTTGCCTCAATCCGGAATACACTGCCAGGGCATTGCGTTGTAGTAAGTGGTGGCGTTACAATTACAGGTGCGGCCGGCTGGCCGGAGCACCCCTCGCCAAAGCCGGTATACAGCCCAAGAGTTGTCAGGCCGGCCGAAGATATTATATTCCTGACCGTATCCGTTACGCTGGCCGAACCAGAATAAAATACCCATGGATCAGTAGCCGGTTTTTCAGCGAGGCGTATGCCGGCTTCCGATTTCACACTACCTGTCCACGGGTTTTTGTAATAAATAGCTGCATCGTAATCATAGGGTGCACCGGCTGCCTGTATATCCGTATAAAAGTACATGGAATCCGCACCGGTAAAGCCGGGTGCTACGGTTCCGGTATATTGCCGCACCTGTACAGATGCCGGTACTGCTGTGCCATTCCATACGATGCTTGCTACCGTATCTTCCCCGAAGGTAAACACCTGTGTGTCTCCGGGTATTACAACACCGGGAGCTGGGATGGCAATGGGGGGCAGCGATAAAGGTACAAACTCATGTGCGCCGAGGTCCGGTACACCCTGCAGTAGTGTTTCACTTCGGGCGTTTCCGTTGATATCCCTGTTATTCCCGGGCATATGCATACCTCTTCCATTCAATGCCCAGGAAGCAGAATCTGCCGGATCGGGTCGCAGATCCACGCTATCTCTGAACGGTGCGCGATAGGATATTGAATTTAACCCCCATCCGCTGGCCGCCCGCCAGGCAGATAGACTGGTAAAAGAAACCGGGGTAGTAGTCCGCTGTACAAGTGTACCTCCCGGATTGGAGGTGTATATCAGGTTATAATCCAGTAAGTGCGTATTGCCGATAACCTGTGCAAAAAGGGCTCTTCCGCCGGCATTATGTACAAATACGTTATTATAGATCTGATTGTTCGTATAAGAAGTGGTAGCGTAAGAAAAATAGGCCGCGTACATGTTCGTCAGCGATCCGCGTATAATATTGATGCTATTATTGTAGATCCTGAGATGCGACCCGTTTGTTCCATACAAACCTGCACTGGCAGAAGATCCGCCATTACCCGCTGCGGCTATTTCGTTATTGGCGATGACAAACGGCTGCAGGCTGTTTCCGGTCACTGTATTCAGGTATATTCCGTTGGATGTTGCGCTCGTACTGGTGGTGCCCGGTATATACATCCTGTTATTGTTGATTTCGCCTCCGTCTATACCATTCTGGATAAACACCCCGTATTGTGTGGAAGGAGATGAATTGCTCCCCGGGAGCGTGATCCGGTTGTGGTTGATCTTTACTCCTTTCACATAGTATAAGTACAAGCCCTGAGCGCCGGGCGTATCAATGACATTGTTCTCAAAAACGATATCGGGATAAAAATTCGCATTAAACATGGTAGTTCCATACAGATATAACGCACTTCCGCCTCCCTCAAAACGGGAATTGGTTATTACAAGATTTTCACCGCGATAATCTGTATAGCCTAATGTGCTTGATCCACGGCTTCTTGCATATACAAGCGCTGTACTATTGGAGTTACTTGTTGCCTGACGTGCTTTAATCCCGCAGCTATCAATGGTGAGATTAGATGTTGTATCCCAAAGCTCAAGTACGGTTGTATATAAAGCAGTTGTGCCCGTCGCTTCCAGCGTAATATTTTTAAACGTCAGGTTACTGACATTCTGTATCCGTAGTACATAATTATCGCCTGTACTTGTCTGTACATTTGTTATGCGGACATCATTTCTGTTTCCTGTTGTAGAACGGAATGTAATACTATGCATATCCGATCCACGTATATTATTAAGAACATTCTGGCCGTCATAATCTCCCGGTCGGATATTCATGACAACAGGTCCGCAGACGCCATGTTTATTGAGTGCATTCACAGCATCACTAAAGCTACCAAAATCAGGATTGGCGCCTCCCACAGTATACGCCCCCGAAAGCCCCGACCTTATTATATCCCCGAGTGTATCCCCTGGCATTACACGAACAGAAATGCCGTTAGGCAGTGCGCCCCATGCTTTAATAGATACCGGAGAATTAGCCGTTACACTAACATTATTATGTAAAGTTATGATTGCCTTATCAGACCCGGCCCCTCCTATTGTATCCAATGTATTATTCCACTGAACAGGTGTTTGCAATATACCATTAAGTGTCCATTGTACCTCCATACTGTTCACAGGTGTGCTACCCGTATTCTGTATCTCAGCCTTTAGAGGATATGTTCCGGGGCAGATATATTCAGGTTCCGTAATTCTATTGACGCGTACCCTGGTAGCCTGCCGTGCATAAGTAATGAGAATATTTGCTCTGTATTCATTCGTTGTAAAAGCAAGCACTGGTGTCAGTTCTCGCCCGGAATACAATACCCTCCGTGTGTCTGCAGAGCGTAAATACCGGAATACAATGTTCTTATTACTGATATTTCCATAATCAGGCATAATCAGGGTATAAATAAATATCTCAAGACTTCCTCCATTATACACAAAAGGATCTATGGTAAAAGGCATCCAGCCGGTAGCGGAAGGCCAGTTATTTGTACCCGGTGAAAATTCATTTGTTCCTATATATGCCCACCCGTTTCCGGAAGCCAGCGAAGTGTCTGTATAATCCTGTATAATCGGCCCTGTGATATATTCTGTAAATGCCAGTCCCGACCGCTGGAAAAATTCCACTTTGCAGGTGGCATTGTTTTGCAGCACAGCATCATTATTCTTAAACCAGGCTAATTCTTTAATGGTATCTCCGGGAAAGATATTGGCCTCTGCCAGCTCTTCTTCTGTATACAAAATAACCACCCGTGACTTCATACTGTCCGAACTATTCTGATAAATTGGCCCTGCCGTAGAAGCAGCAGTTGATCCATTTCCAATCTGCGCCTGCATCTGGGCCTTAGTAAATGGTACAGACGTCAAAAAGAAAATAATAGTAAAGTAGATCCATTTTTTCATTTTCATAGTATTTTCAAAGGTGATTGGATAGGTTTTTATCTGTGGCCAGGCGTTAGCCATGAACTTATTTTTCATAGGCATGGTTTTATAGTTTCCCAACTTTAATAATCATCTTACCAACGTCACTGTACCGGTAAACAACCGGGCAGTACGATCCGGATACGCGAGGCGGATCATATAATTGTATACTCCTCCATCCTGGGGCACACCATTCCAGGTACCATCCCATCCTTCTTTCGGATCTGTGGTGCTGAATATTTCTTTTCCCCAACGGTTAAATACCCGGAATTCCTGAACTTTTTCAAAATCAATATTACCTACGCGGAACACATCATTCTTCCCGTCGCCATTTGGGCTGAAGGCAGAAGGAATAAAAGCCCTGCTTGTAAAATCAACTACCAGCCTGATTGTATCATTGGCATAACAGCCCTCCTTTTCTCCGACTACTATATATTCTCTGGTCTCATCCGGTCTGGCTTCCGTAATGTTGGAGTTCGGAGCTGATAAGCCCCGGATGGGTATCCAGGTATAGCGCTCAGCCCCGATTGCCTGCAGCAGGATACTTTCTCCATATCGTACCATATGATTTTCGCTGACGATCTCTGTTTCCGGTAGCGGCTTCACCCGCAAGAACACTTGTAAGGTATCCGGGCATCCGTAGATATTCAATCCCGTTACAGTATAGATTACATCCTTGAGCGGAGACGCGACAGGCGTCGCACAGTCATCACAGCTTAAACTGGTTGCCGGGTTAAATCCATTTTCGTACCACCGGAAATCTGATCCGCTGTCTGCAAACAACCTCACGGATGACCCGTAGCAAACGGACGTATCCGTGATCACGACAAACGGCTCTGCGAAATACACGGATAGCGTATCGGTGATTATACATCCATGGCGGCTTACAGAAGAAACAGTAAGGTGTGTTACGTCATGAATATACGTGGATGTGGTCTGGCTTGTATCATCGGGGAAAAATACAGATCCTCCCCACTTGTATGGAAATGTATATTCCGGCGCATGATGATACCCGATACGCATCAGCGGCAGTTCATGAGTATTATACACTGTAAGACCGGACTGACCACAGGCCGAACCGGAATTTGCAAATGAGTATAACGTAGCCTGGTAATTGTTATTAAAAAAATGGGTAAATACGGAAGCTACCGTATCTGCATTGGTATAACAGATATCTACAATCAGGTTTTGTGTGGTATCCCAGTTATAATAAGTGTCAAAATCAAATTCTACCCATCCACCCCTGGCAAGCATGGCCCGCAGTCCGGTAGATGTGTATACCCGTTCTGTACCAAGCAGAAATCCGGCGCCGGGGTCAAGCGCCTGCTGGTCAGTACAACCCAGGGAAATGGTAATACTATCGTACAAAGCGCCGCTGCCTGTTGATGAAATATGGAATGCCAGGCTCTTCAATGTACCGGAGTACATACCCGAAGCCCTGAGATCACTTGCCCGCAACAGGTATTGATGCCTTGAGGTAGTGGCAAAGCCACCGCCAAACGGCGTACTGCTCGGGTTAGTCATGTTTTGTATTACAATTGCCGTGGGCGGGACGGCCTCTACCGTATCGTTTTTTGTGACCGGTAACTGACTTTCCAGACCACACATGAGGTTGATCGTAGGTTTGGGCCCCAGAATATCAACTTCGAGGTGCAGCGTATCCGGATCACACATAATGTGGGGACTTGCCGGAGTTATTACGAACTCATTTGCATCGTTATCCACCACCACGGTAATCCTGTCGGTATGCCTGCATCCACCAATATCAGAGATACCGTCATATACGGTTGTCACTTCCGGACTGGCGTCAGGAGCAGCGCAATTGGTGCAGCTCAGGCTCGATACCGGTGACCCTCCAGGTAGTGCCGACCAGGTTACACTACCGGTACCGGTAGACTTAAGCGTTACCGGTACGCCCGCACAGGTAACCTTCCTTGTGTTGATCACTGTACCGGACCGCACATATATCGGCAGCGAAAACGTCTGTGTGATCGCAATGCCCGGCGGCTTACAGGTAGAATCTTTAACGGCAACCGTGAATATCTTCAATCCGGTGTCAGCACATGTAGGGGTCCAGTTAAAACAACCCTGCACGGATGCTGTGCCGATACCATTGTAATATGTAGATGAGCCGGGAGCAACAACGGAATGATTATCCGAAACCGCCAGGATACCGTCTACCGCTGTAGTGGCAATATCGTAGCAAAAACTTATCGGCTGATTTACCGAACCTTCCACCATACCATTCACTACCACGCTGCCATAAAAGGAACCGGAAACCGTATCAAAAGTCGGGGGTGGAATATTGCAGGAGACCACCTGTATCTGGATGTCACGCATTACGGTACCAAGCAGTACACCGTTCCGCCATTTGTTTACCCGCATAGCCACTGTATTGGCACTGATCATTGCAGGTGTAAAGCTCATTTGCCCGGAAAGCTGATCAAACTGAAATGTATTACCGGTAGCAAATGGCTCCGTAAGACTGTATCCTGCGCGAAAAGCAAGATTGGTAGCATTATATCGGCCAACACAGCTTGATCCTGTTACGGAACGGGGATATATAAACTCAAAGCTTAAGGAATCATTATCAGGATCCACTGCGCCATTGTTGAGTGTATAAGGGCTATTGATGCATACATACGGAACCGGGGGATTGGAAAACCAGGGAGAAGATTGCTGCTGTACGTTTTGATTATTCAGCGTTGCTTCCACATACATGACTACTGAACCGGAAACATTAGCGTTTGGATTACGTGCAGTTATAGAAGTGTAAAAAGTCCAGTAATTACATTGAGACGGGAGGGTTATCATGGCACTATACCAGAATTCCCGGAATCCGGGTAACGATCCGCTGTCACATTCGGTAGGATATCCGGGACAGCCGGGGAGTACTTCCTTCCCGTTATCTCTTCCGTCAGGCAACTGAACAAGCTGGTTCATGACTACCTGACCTGTCTGATTGCTGCAGTTGTTGAAGTAGCAAAGCCTTATTGTATTAGGCTCACTGATACCCCCACAATCCCGGTAAAACTTCAGGTAAAAACGGTACGTGGAACCGCTAACCCATTCATATACAAGCTCCGCTCCCGCCGCATGGCTTGCTTCGGCACGACCCGGCAGCAGGCAAAGACAAAACCATATACATCCTGACAGGGCAAGGTTATATATATTTATAGCGCGAAACATTTATCTTCTTACCACTTTTAGAAAATCACTTCTTTAACCGGTTAAAAAACCATACCCCCGCAACCGCAAATCATAAGGCGTATGTATATAGGTATAAACAAAGATGATTTTATCTTTACAGCCGGGAATAGCCGTAAACACTCAATTAAAAACTCGGGGTAAACACTTATTTTTTTTACGATCTTTATAAGTATAAAACATCTCCCTGCTACCGGATATTTCAATGAAGCATATCATTCTATATGAGATAATAAAATCCTGGCGTGCTGTATTTCAGTTACGGACGCTTGCAGGAGTACTCGTATGCATGATTCTTGTATCCCCGGTACAAACCAACGGCCAGTCGCCCGGCAGTGTATCGCCCCCTCAGGAAGTACCTGCAGACCCGGTTGTCCGGTTTCCCGGTATCGCGGGCGTTCCGGATTCTGTCCGGGCTTTGGTACATACAAACCCCAAAGCCGCCTACAAGATCATAACGGAAAATATGCCTCGTGGAGAAGAAGATCCGGGTTATGACGACTGGATGTTTGAATTTCTGCTTGTTTCGGGTATTCTGAAAATTGAAGAGGGCAATTATGACGCGGGCAGGCAATTATGTCTTGAGGCAATCATCCAAAGCAGAAAGACGCAAAAATTCTTTGTCAACAGCAGCCGGGCATTTAATAATGCCGGCAACGCGTTTTCATACCAGAGTGATTATAAAGAAGCGGCCAAATATTATTACTATGCAGTCGTTATAGCCGAACAGGATACTGCAGCGGCCAAATACCTGGGCAGCTATTACAACAATATGGCAACCGTACTTATGTCGGTTTACCAGAATGATCGTGCATTTTATTATCTCAACAAAGCCGAAATCGCCAATATACAAAGTGGCGCCTATAATATGCTGCCATCTGTTTACAGCAACAAAGGCGTCATTTATTCCCGGCAGGGAAATACGGACAGTGCATACTTTTATTTTCACCAGGCGCTCGTGTTTGCACGGAAATATAACAAAGAGCAGACCGAGATCACCGCTCTGATCAATATCGGGGCCAACCGTATAGAAAAGGGCAGGCCTGCAGAAGCAATACCTTATCTCGAAGAAGTGCTCCGGTCAAAAAAAAGTGTCAACCCTTATTACAAAGAAACGAATGCGCTGTACATGCTCGGTGTCGCATACATCTATACAGAAGATTACCCCCGTGCCGAACGGTATCTTAAGCAAGCGCTGCAGAATGCCGAAACATACGGCATACCGGAATTTGTACACGAGACACATGCACAGTTGTCTGACCTGTACCATCAGACTAAAGATTACCGGCAGGCTTTTCTGCATCATCAGGCCTATATCAAGCTTAAAGACAGCATTATCGGTAAAGAAAATGCGGCAGCGGTTAACCTGCTCGAAGTAAAATACCGTACCACACAAAAAGACAAGGAACTGGTCGAAAAGCAATTGCTGATACGGGAACAGGAACGGATGCTGACAAAGAAGAATGTATGGATCGGCGGTATTGCTCTTGGCAGCTTAACGACAATCCTCCTGCTTACCGGCTTGTATCAGAAATACAGGCACCGACAACGGCTTCAGGAAAAACAAATACAAATATTAACAAAGGAACAGGAGATCGGACGGCTGAAAGCGATGATGCAGGGCGAAGAAAAAGAAAGAAGCAGGCTTGCGCGGGAGCTGCATGACGGAATAGGGGGGACGCTGGCCGCAGTAAAAATGAGCTTCAGGGCCGTACAGAAAAATTTCCGTTTCCTCGAAGACACAGAAAGCTTTTCGGAAGCGATGAGCATGCTCGATATTATGTCGAACGAATTACGGGAAGCTGCACACAACCTGATGCCGGAAAGCATTATTCAAAACGGGCTTCCGGAGTCTGTCCACCGCTATTGCGCACAGATCAAAAAAGGGAAAAATCTGGATATTGAATGTCAGATATACGGATCTTTTGAGCACCTTGACGCTGACATTGTTATATCCGTATACCGCATTATCCAGGAGCTGCTCCATAATGTAGTGAAACATGCAAAAGCTACCCACGCCATTGTACAGATCAGCCTGCATAACGACCTGCTGAGCATCGTATTGGAAGATAACGGTATCGGGTTTAATCCCGACTGGGAAACCACCGGCATCGGTTTGAAAAACCTGCACTCCCGCATACACCATATGAACGGGCGCATGACCATTGAAACATCAACCGGGGATGAATCCGGCAATGCTGCCGTCCAGAGCGGAACAACCATTTACATCGAAATTGACCTTACGCCGCGAAAAAGAACCCTTACATGAAAATCCGTATTGCCATAGCTGACGACCACCCGCTTATATTACGTGGATTGCAGAATCTGCTTAATAATCATGCGGATATTGAAGTGTCCGGCATTTATGAAAACGGTAGCGACCTACTGGCCAGTCTGGCAGAAAACACACCGGATATATTACTGCTGGACATCCAAATGCCGGACAAAAACGGACTGGAGCTGGCCGGGATTATATCTCACCAATACCCGGATATCGGCATCATCGCACTCACCAATCTCGATAATCAGTTTTATATCAAGAGCATGCTCAATCAGGGAGCACTCGGATATATCCTGAAAAACTCGAATGAAGAGACTCTGATTGAAGCCATAAAAACGGTATACAACCGGGAACCCTATCTGGAGCCGGCCCTGCGCGAACGCGCCTGGCGTACCATGGTAAAAGCACAGCACGCTCCCCCCGAAGGCGGACATTCACTCACACGGCGGGAAAAAGAAATACTCCAGCTTATTGCCAAAGAGTATACCAGCCAGGAGATCGCTGATAAATTATTTTTAAGCCTCCGTACTATAGAAACACACCGCATGAACCTGATGCTGAAACTGGGTACAAAAAACATGATCGGACTGGTAAAAGCAGCCATACAGATGGGGCTGGTGGAATAACTACGTTATTATGGTAGCAAGTCGTAAGTAGCAAGTATTAAGCTGGTTTTCTTTTTAATGTGTTGGATGTGGGAAATGTGTTGAATGTGTTTTACAACCATTAAAACACATTTCCCACATTATAACCATCCAAAATTATAACAGCTTATTACCTGATACTAATGACTTACGACCTGATACTGGCTACGTCCACCGGATTTCCTACTTTTGCGCAGATTTCTGACAAATGATATGGCACCGCATCGCTGCGTTTGTAATTAAGTTTCGTATTCCCTTATTGCTGGCGCTCCTTGGAGCAACTGCCATCATGGGATGGTACGCCACTAAAGTGGAACTGAGTTATGAATTTACAAATGCAATTCCGACAGACAACCCCAAGTATAAGGACTACCAGCGTTTCCGACAGCAGTTTGGCGAAGACGGCAATCTGATGGTGGTCGGTGTACAAACGGACAAATTCTTTGAACCTGCTTTTTTTAACGATTACACCACGCTGACCCGCCGCCTGGCGCAGATTCCCGCTGTAGAAAATGTGCTCAGCATACCGGGTGCTATCAATCTGGTAAAAGATACGACAACCGGACGCCTCCAGGCCATACCACTCATTCCGCAGGACGAAACGAATCCGGACACAGACAGCCTCCGCCGTCTCTTCTATTCGCTTCCGTTTTACCGGGGTCTGCTTTACAACCCGGAAACGCATGCCTATATGATGGCGCTGAGAGTCAATAAAGAAGTGCTCAACTCAGAAAAACGTACCGGACTGGTAGAAGAGATCATAGCACACAGCGAAGCCTTCGGACAAAAGCATAACATTGAAATGCGTTATTCCGGCCTCCCGCTCATCCGGACACAAATGGCCACACAGGTACAGGAGGAAATGCAGTTATTTCTCATCTTGTCTTTTGTGCTTACGGCAGTGATCCTTTTCTTCTTCTTCCGCTCCTTTATGGTGGTGCTGGCATCTATGCTGGTTGTGGGCACAAGTGTAATATGGTCGGTCGGCACGCTGGCTATTATGGGATATAAGATCTCGTTGCTCACTGCACTCATTCCGCCACTGATCGTTGTGATCGGCATCCCTAATTGCGTTTATTTTCTCAATAAATACCACTCCGAATATTACCAAACGGGCAATAAACTCAAATCATTGCTGCGTATGGTAAACCGGATGGGTATTGTGACCCTCTTTACCAACCTGACAGCAGCGATCGGATTCGGTGTGTTTTTTTTCACCAAAAGCCTGTTACTGAAACAGTTCGGACTGGTAGCCGGATTAAATATCATGGGGATATTCATCATTTCCCTGATCCTGATACCTGCCCTGTTCAGCTTTCTGCCACCTCCCGGCGACAAACACACCAGCTACCTCGAGAGTGGCTGGATGAAAAGGTTGCTTAACACCCTTACGACCTGGGTTTTCGGTCACCGCACATGGATATATGCAGTCACGGTCATAACCTGCATCATCTCGTTTGCCGGCATGATGCGCCTCGAAAATGTAGGTCATGTGGTAGACGATCTGCCAAAATCAGATAAAACATACCAGGATCTTGTATTCTTTGAGCGGAACTTCAAAGGTGTGATGCCACTGGAAATTCTTATTGACACCAGGAAAAAAAATGGTGTTGTCTCTCTGTCCGTACTGGAAAAAATAGACGCACTGGATGCCTATCTGAAACAATTCCCTGAAATAGGTCATTCCCTAAACATCGCAGCAGGCATCAAATTTGCCCGGCAGGCATATTACAATGGCGACAGCAACAGCTTCAGCGTACCCAATATGTTTGATATTGCATTCCTGCAACCTTATCTGCGCAACCGGGGCGGCGACAAAACCACCATGTTCAACCAGTTGGTAAACACCTTTATGGACAGTGCCCGGCAGCAGACCCGCATCAGCATTAATATGGCGGATGTAGGCTCAAAACGCCTGCCACAAATCCTCGACAGCATCCGGCCCAAAACACTTGAACTGTTCGATACTGCCAGATATGACGTAACCTTTACCGGCACCAGCATTGTATTTCTCGAAGGCAGCAAATTCATTATCAACAGCCTGCAGGAAAGCCTGGCGCTGGCCTTTCTGATGATATTCGGCTGTATGGTCGGGCTGTTCCGTTCCTGGCGTATCCTGCTGATGTCTGTAGTGGTAAATATTGTACCGCTGATGATCACTGCCGGGTTTATGGGATGGGCTAACATCCCCATAAAGCCTTCTACCGTATTGGTTTTCAGCGTTGCCCTGGGGATCACTATTGATGTTACGATCCGCTTTCTGGTAAACTTCAAGCAAGAGCTGGACCGGGATCGTAAAGACATTGCCAGCACTGTCCGCCGTACGATCCAGGATACGGGTCAGAGCATTATTTATACATCCCTGATCTTAATTGCCGGTTTTGGTGTATTTTCACTTTCCCATTTTGATGGCACAAAAGCGTTGGGTTATCTTACATCACTGACCCTTTTAATGGCCATGATCACGAACCTGACACTGCTCCCGGCATTACTTTTGTGGATGGATAAAGTGAAAAAAAGTAAAACACCGGACTGGATTAAAGAACAGGATGATGATGTGGAAGAAAATCTTCCCGGAGAAATAAGGGAATAATCCTCCGGAGGTGTCATTATCTGAATATTATTGCTGGCATTATGGAATTCGACAAGATCAAAAATAAAGGTCAGGCACGACTCTTCAAAAGCGATTACATGGAAATGATGACCAAGACACACCCTCTGGTTATCTATAGCATGTATTTCCCGGTAATCATTTTCATGCTTTATTACGGAGCTGCGTACAAAGGGCTGAGTGTGGGCCGCGAAATGTTGCTGTTTGCCTGCGGCGCGCTTTTCTGGAGCCTGTTCGAATACCTGATGCACCGGTACCTGTTTCATATGATCGTGGAAAGTCCGCGAGCCAAGAAATTCGTATATACGATGCACGGCGTACACCATGAATTTCCACGCGATCAGGAAAGATTGTTTATGCCCCCTGTGCCAAGTGTAATTGTAGCGGGCATTATCTTCTTATTGATGTATCTGATGATGGGATGGAGCGCACTGGCTTTCTTCCCCGGTTTTCTCTTCGGCTACCTGATGTACGGATCCATGCACTTTGCAATCCATGCCTTTGCTCCGCCAAGATTTCTGAAAGCGCTCTGGCGCAATCATCATCTGCATCATTATAAGGAACCTGAGAAAGGATTCGGGGTAAGTTCGGTGTTGTGGGATATTGTATTCAGGACTGTGCCGAAAAAACAGTAGGGGCAAGATTATTCGAACGAAAAAATCTGCAATGCTTTCGTAGCTGTAAGTAAAAAACTTGCAATCACAGACCCGGATGCTGGATGAGATTGCGGCTCAAGGCCGCAATGACACAGTGGTCGCTGGTCAGGCACGTCCGCTAAACGTACTGATTATGAATCTGTTCACTTTGTCATCCCGGACTTGATCCGGGATCTCATGGCGGCATTGACTTTTTAAGGGCGAATAATGATTCGCCTCTATTTGATCACTACCTGCACCGTATGTCTTGTTTTCTGCTCCAGCAGAATGTATTTTCCTTTTGTGAGATCAAACAATATTTCGGGAGTATAATGACGTATGGTAAGCAGGCTTACATTCTCATTTCTGAAGACGCGGTAATCCTGCTGTAACTCCTGTATCAGCGCTGCAATCTGCTCTTCGCGGTCGTCTATGCAGGCTACGAAACTGATGGCAGCATTCTGGATCAGGTTGATCTTGATCTTCAGGTCGTGGAATATCTTGTAGATCCGGCTAAGATTATCCTCGGTAATAAAAGAAAAATCTTTTGTGGTCACCTGCAGCAGTGCCTGCTGCTGTTTCAGCACGATCAGCGGCGGGTAAAAAATGCTGTTGACCTCACTGCGGATCTCCGTGCCTTTAAGCTCTTTGTTGAGAAAACATTTTACATAAAGCGGAATGTTGTTATTCTGCAACGGCTTGATGGTCTTGGGGTGGATCACCTGCGCACCATAGTATGCCATTTCAATCACCTCGTGATAAGTAATCGCTTCGATCTTTACGGTATTCGGGAATTTTTTCGGATCAGCATTCAGCAGGCCTTCCACATCCTTCCAGATGGTTACCGAATCTCCGTTGAGCATTGCAGCCAGCATTGCGGCAGTATAATCCGAGCCTTCGCGCCCCAGTGTTACAGATGCATTATCAGCCGTAGCGCCGATAAAGCCCTGGGTCACCACATTTTTGCCTGCTGCAAGTTCCTTTCCGATCACCTCCTGTGCACGGATTTGAGAAAAATTCCAGTCTACACGTGCATCGCGATAGGTGTCATCGGTACGGATGACATCACGTACATCAACCCAGGCAACAGGGAACCCCTGCTGCTCCAGGTAAAAATATAGCAGACGGGTAGACAGAAGTTCACCCATACACACGATCTGGTCATAGGAATAATCGTATCGCGCAACATCTGCATCATCGATAGCCCACTGCAATTCGGCAAACAATACATTGAGTGCTTCCACCGCTTTAGTATAGTACTCCGGGGCCAGTAACTCCTGTGCATAAGCAAGGTGCTCCTGTTCCAACTGAGCCGCCAGTGCGCGCGCAGACTCCTTGCTTTCCTTACAGGCTGTGGCAACAACATCTTCGAGAGCATTAGTCGTTTTACCCAGTGCGGAAATAACGAGTGTGACGACGGGTTGCGTTGCGCCGGATATGATCGGCCAGAGCGCTTTCATTCTTTCGGGAGTAGCAATCGAAGCGCCTCCAAATTTGTAAACTTGCATGAAGTGAATTGGGGAATTTGAAAATGAGTCGGTTTGAAAATGAGCGGTTATTGTAATTCCGACAAAGCGGCTTCGAGTTTGACGAGCATGTCATCAATGCCCTCCAGCCTGCAGGTACCGATGCTGAGCCGGTACCAGGGGGAATTTTTATCCGCTCCAAAAGAAGAAAAGGGTACGATGGCCAAGCTGGCTGCATCAAGCAGGTAAGCTGTAACGTCTCCCTGGTTTTCCAGAACACGACCTCCCGCTTTCCGGCCTTTAAGGTCCAGCTTCAGCGTGAGGTATATAGCTGCCTGCGGTTCAATCGCATCAATGGGCAATCCTTTTTCCTTCATACTGCTGATACCCCGGTAAATACGCCACAGCCGCTCTTCCAGCGCTTCCTTAAAGCGTAGCGTATAATCTTGTACGGCATCCTTGTTTCCGAAAAAAAGGGCAGTAGCTTTTTGTTCCGCCATCGGGCTCCAGGCCCCGATATGGCTGAGCAGGGATTTCATTTTACCGATCACATATGCCGGCCCCATGGCCCAGCCTACCCGGACACCCGTTGCGGCAAAGGCTTTGGAAATACCGTCAATGGAAACTGTATATTCCTTCATTTCCGGCCGCAGCGCCACCGGATGATGGTGTTCGGTATTGCCATAAGTAAGCGTGCCATACATCTGGTCGAACATCAGGTACAGCTTCTTTTCGTCCGGGCCACGCCTGTTATTTTCCTGCAGCACCAGGCCACAGATACGTCCCAGCTCTTCTTTGGATAAGGTGGTGCCTGTAGGGTTCTGGGGGGTACAGAGACAAAGCAGCGCCGCTCCCGGAATGTGCGGGGCAATGTCTGCTGCTGTGGGCATAAAGTTATTTTCCGGAGTTGTCTCCACGACACAATGTGCTCCTCCGTTCATGTGCACATAATGATTATTATTCCATGAGGGAACCGTATAAATGACCTTGTCGCCGGGATTAACAACAGCGCGGAACATCGCATAGATCAACGGCCGGCCACCTGCTGCAATCAGGATTTGCTGAGGCTCATAATCTACATGCTGATTGGTTTTTACAAACGCGGAAACCGCCTGACGTAACTCCAGTATACCATCGGCAGGCGGGTAATTGGTATAATGACTGCGGTAAGCCTCAATAATAGCAGACTCGAGTTCTTCAGGAATCGGAAAGACGGCCGGGTCAAAATCCCCGATCGTGTAATTGTATATCTTCTCCCCCTGCCGGACGCGCGCGCTTATCTCATTTCCGAGTTTGACGATCTCCGAACCGATCAGGGTTTCTGCTAACTGGCTTAATTGGCTCATCTGTGATTTTTAATATTAATTATTACTTTTTGTTTTACATCCGGATAATACCGGGAGACAAAAAAGGCTTACCGGATCCGGTAAGCCTTTCTGATATCTTTCATTGCGAAAATTACACAATACCAAGCCCGCTTACCGAGGCGGCAAGAATGCAATGACGTTTATATACCTTTCGCAACAACATGTGTCCGTAAAATTCGCAGCAAAAGTAAACAGAATTTTTTCCCGGACAAATTTTTTACATGCCTTATGTTCATTGAATGTTGCGCATAGAACACCACATTTGCCACATTAAACATATTCCGCACATTATATTTACATGAAATCACATGATATTCTGCTCGTATTCAAAAGTTCATCACTACCTTTATTTAAATCATACCGGGGTGCAGAAACAACTACTGGTCTTCTTTATCCGGCATATGCAATGCTTTTCCGTCAACGTTAAATCAACAGGGCACATCCTCCCTTTCTTCCTGCTGCTTGTTTCATGTAGCAGGATTTTTGTTCCGTCGGGTAATGAATACAGGCAATACGCGATCAATAATGATTTGCCTCCGGATTCATCCAGTATACTTTATTACCAGCCATACAAAAAGCAACTCGATGCCGAAATGAGCCGTATTGTCGGCTATACGGATGCAGACCTGACGAAACCAGCCGCCGCAACGGAAACCCTGCTGGGAAATTTCTTTGCGGATGCCCTGCTGGCAGAAGGCCGCAGGTTATACCCGGATGCAGATTTTTCGTTCGGTACCAAAGGCGGGCTCCGCCGGGAATTAAAACAGGGGCCGGTTACCATAGGACATATCTTCGAGCTGATGCCATTTGAAAATGACCTCGTGATACTGGAGCTTACCGGTGAAAGTGTACAGCAACTGGCAGCATTTATTGCCGCTACCGGCGGGCAGCCCGTGGCAGGCTTACAGATGACGATCAGCGGCGGCGAAGCAAAAGATATCCGTATTGCGAACGCTCCCCTTGATCTTTTAAAGACGTATCACCTGGTTACCTATGATTATCTGGCCAATGGTGGCGACCGGGTAAAAGGACTGGAATACCCGCTCAAACGTACGAATTCCGGTAAAAAAGTGCGTGAGCTGCTGATGGATTATGTCAGCCGTCAGACAGCGGAGGGAAAAACCATACATACACAAACCGATGGACGCATCACAACCGCTCAATAGGCGCACTTTTCTGAAATGGGCCGGCGCAT
Organism: Flavipsychrobacter sp.; assembly: GCA_037190845.1. Taxonomy (GTDB): domain Bacteria; phylum Bacteroidota; class Bacteroidia; order Chitinophagales; family Chitinophagaceae; genus JBEBVQ01. The sequence continues at coordinate 19,666 of JBBCJI010000048.1, forward strand.
TTACGGCTTCTTCGGTCATCGGAAGTATTCCGCTGGCAGCACTGGCCGCTGACGACCGGGTACGGCTGACGATTCTCCATACAAACGATGTGCACAGCCGTATTGAACCTTTCCCGATGGATGGTGGCAGGTACCAAGGGCTTGGAGGTGCAGCACGCCGGGCGGCACTGATAGAAAATATCCGCCGCGAACAACGGAACGTACTGCTGCTCGATGCGGGTGATATCGTGCAGGGTACACCCTACTTCAACCTGTTTGGCGGAAAGCCGGAAATAGAACTCATGAGCAGAATGGGATATGATGCCGCCACTTTGGGTAACCATGAATTTGACAATGGCCCGGACGGCCTGTTATATATGCTGCAATTTGCCCGCTTTCCGATGCTCATAGCTAACTACGATTTCAGCAATACGGTATTGAAAGGAAAAACAAAAGAATATACCATCTTCAGGAAACAGGGTATCCGGATTGGTGTATTCGGGCTGGGCATCGAGCTGGACGGGTTGGTAGACCCGGGGTATCACCGGGGCGTGCGCTATCTGGATCCCGTTGCGACGGCCAACAAAATTGCCGCCAGGCTCCGGCACGATCACAAATGCAGCTTCATTATCTGTTTATCACACCTGGGATATCAATACAGCAACAACCGGGTGTCGGATACCGTCCTCGCTACCCAAACACGGGACATTGACCTTATTATCGGGGGGCATACCCATACCTTCATGCCACAGCCGGACCCTATCCGCAATCTGGATGGAAAAATCACAACCATCAATCAGGTTGGCTTCGGGGGCATCAATCTGGGCCGGCTCGATTACGTTTTTGAACGACGCACAGGTAAAAACAAACTGATAACGGCAAATAGTACTCCGATCATAGGGTACGCCGTATAGGAAATGGGGTGCAATTCAAATTTTCGCACAGAGAAAGCTCCGGGAATGTCATGACGAGCGCACGAATCTGTCCGCTATGTCATCCCGATGGCAGGAGGGATCCCGCACTATACGGACACAAATTATGTGGGATGCTTCCTGCGTCAGCATGACATCGTTCTTTAAGCCAAGCTTATCAATTAATACGAGTGCGAAGATTTGAATTGCACCTTGGGAAATGAAATGTAGATCAGAGTCTCATTATATTTTTTAGCTTTGAGATGAATTTGATTGATCAGCCGACAGACTGTTCATTATGCTTTAATGCTGAATAGCCTGACATCTAATATCAAATATGCTTGTCGCCCTTTATAACCGAACATTCGAGGAAGAAAATATTCCATTCCTGCAGCGGCTCATCCGTCTTCTTGAAGACCAGAAGCTGAATATGGTATTTTACCACGACTTCTACGAAAAACTGCAACCCCATATCATAATGGAAAAAACGCCGCGACTGTTTACCGGGAAGCAGGATCTCCCGCCACATACAGATATGGTGCTGAGCCTGGGCGGTGACGGCACAATGCTGGACACTGTGTGTTTTGTCGGCAACAGCAATATTCCGGTCGTGGGCATTAATCTCGGCAGGCTGGGTTTCCTGGCCGCCATACCCGAAGAAGAAATGGAATCTGCAGTAATGTCGCTGGTCCGCGGATCTTATACTATTGAAAAAAGAGCACTGATCCACCTCGACTCAAGCATCCCGCTATTTGACGGAGCGCCTTTTGCATTGAATGAATTTACCCTGCACCGGAAGGATTCATCTTCCATGATCAAGATACATACGTACCTGAACGGAGAATTTCTGAACACCTATTTTGCTGATGGTCTGATCGTATGTACGCCTACCGGATCTACCGGCTATTCGCTGAGCTGCGGCGGTCCCGTGGTTTTCCCGCAGGCATCGAGCTTTGTCATAACCCCGGTAGCGCCACATAACCTGAATACCCGCTCTATCGTCGTGCCGGACGACAGCGTGATCTCTTTTGAAATAGAAGGACGTGCAGAGCAATTTCTCTGTACACTGGATGCCCGCACGGAAAGTATTACCAGTCAGGTACAGCTCGCAGTCAAACGGGAAAATTTCACTGTATCCCTGTTGCGCCCCGACGAGCATAACTTCCTGAAAACGATCCGGCAGAAATTGTACTGGGGGATTGACCGGCGGAATTAATCCGTACAAACGCGATGCGTCTGTATTATTGAGACGCGACGCATCGCGTCTCTACTACCACAATAAAATCCTATATTTGGCGTTGTTCTACAGATGAATTGTATCCGGAAAATAATCTATTTGGCATTGGGGCTGCTGTTACCTCTTGGTTTCGTGCAGGCACAAACCTTTTACAGCGCCTATGAATGGGGATTGTCTCTGGGCGGGTCCCAGTATTTCGGCGATCTGAATGATAATTACGGATTTAAATATATCCGCCCGGCAGGTGGTGTTTTCGGCCGCTACCATATGAACCCATATATATCCATACGTGGCTCCCTGTCTTATACAAAGCTCGGTTATGACGATAAGTTTAATGACAACCCGTTCAATAAAAAACGGAATCTCAATTTCCGGAGTGATGTATTTGAGGGTGCAGTCATGGCGGAATTTAATTTTTTCCGTTTCTCTACCGGTGAACTGGGCAGCCGGTTTACCCCATACCTGACTGGCGGTGTCGGAGCGTTTTATTATAATCCCTATTCCCTGTATGCCGGCAGACGATATTATCTCCGCACGATCGGCACAGAGGGGCAGCACGCCGGATATACGGACCGGCAGTATAGTAATTTCAGTGTATGCTTCCCGGTTGGCGCCGGGTTTAAGTACTGGATCAGGCCTGGTATGAATTTCGGATTTGAAATTGCCAACAGGCTGACACTTACCGATTATCTGGACGATGTAAGCACCACATATGTAGGATCACATCTTTTCCCCACGGATGCACAAAATCCGAATCCGGGTTATTACCTGCAGGATCGCTCGCTCGAAACAAGCCCCGAAAGCCCGCTTGGTCGTGCCGGCAAGCAACGGGGCAACAGCACTACCAAAGACCAGTACCTCCATTTCGTCTTTAACCTGTCCATACAGTTAAAGACATACAAATGCCCTTCGTATATGAAAGAGGGATATTACATGTATTAACCTGAGTTCGGGATAAGCATACCATACATATTTGCATATTGTTCGAAGAGAGACAATCATATTTTTCCGTACACTAAATGGTCAGACACCCCTCACGTTCTCCCCCGAAAGGGAGACGACCACGTTATTCCCTCCCCGGAAGTAACATTACACAATCGTACAAATGCGTCATTTACAGTGGCTGATCATTACATATACACAGTTGACCGCCGATCAACAATGGCACATACTGTCCTTGCCAAACACTATGCAGGAAAAGCGGAACGCACTGATCGTCTCCCTTTCGAGGGCAGGGTTGTTGCATTCTATATTGCCCTTTCAGGGCGCAGGTGATATTGTTTTTTGCCCATATCCCGGGGCGTTGCCCCAGGCTGTATGTATCCAAAGCTTTCAGCCTTTTGGGGTTATCAGGCCTACCATGTTTTTTACGTGGATGACTTTTTACATTTTGAGGATCTGTAACAACACCGCCCCGCAGGGGCAGCATATACAGAACCCAACGCAGCGCGTTGGGCAGAAATCTGTCA